>CAVWPL010000001.1:0-731814 GCA_963756925.1 uncultured Actinomycetes bacterium
ATGACCAGCGGGCTGAACGTGCATCGCGTGAGGCACACCTTGACCGAATCGCAGGGTCGCGGACCTAGAAGCTGCGTCTCAGACGCTCGGCCACGCCGACTTGTCACGGACCGCTTCGATCTACGGCCACGACGACCTGAGCGACCTTGAACGGACGGGACGCCCTCGCGCGGGCTCGACGACGAGAAGAGCCGGCCGACTGAAGAGTCAATCGACCGGCTCTGCAAACGGCCTAGTTGAGCCGATGATGGAGGCGATGGGTTCGAAAGGCACGAAGATCCGCGCAACAGAGCCATTATCAGGCCGCTGTGCGACCCGCTTGCATCCCAATCGACGGCGGCACTATGGGCCTGTCGCACGCAGCCGCTGACGCGCGCACAATGCATGCGTAGCCATGAAGGTTTTCGATCGAGCCCAGAGCCGGATACCGCAGCCGTGGCGGACGATCGTCGACTGGTTCATCACCATCGCGGTCGCGATTGCCTTCGTCCTCGCGTTCCAGGCGCAAGTGGCCAAGCCGTACGTCGTCCCAACGCCGTCGATGGAACCGACGCTCGACTGCGCCAAACCCACCGCCTTCTGTCAAGGCCGATTCAGCGACCGCGTGATCGCCAATCGACTTGCGTACCGGTTCGGTGACCCCAAGCGTGGACAGTCGTCGTCTTCAACACTCCCCGACGAGCCGAGCGCTGTGGACTCGGTGACGGAGGTTCGACGTTCATCAAGCGCATCGTAGGGCTCCCGGGCGAGCTGATCTCGGAGCGGAAGGGGACGATCTTCGTAGATGGCAAGCCTCTCATCGAGCCCTACGTCGATCCGTCTCTCCGCGGTATGAGCGACGGCACCTGGCCACGCGTTGCGCCGGGGCAGTATTTCGTCCTCGGCGACAACCGGACTCTCTCCTGTGACTCGCGCACGTGGGGAACTGTGCCCCGCAACAACCTGATTGGCCCAGTGATGCTCACGTATTGGCCGCCCAGGCGCTTGTCTTTCCGCTAGTTCCCGGCTCGGACGAGCCGGGAGTGACTCAGGGGAGTTCTCTCAAACCCTCCGGAGTCGCTCCGGCGACTCCTCGGAACGGGCTGGAGTCGGTGATTCAGGCGCCGTTCGCCGGCCCTAACCGGACAGCTTTCAAACCTCCGGGCACCGCTGAAGGAGTTGCTCGTAGCGTAGGCCGTCTCCAGGATCTCACGAACGTGCGGTGGCGACAATAGAGGAGGCCTCCGCCGCCCCGGAACCGACGTTCGGGGCATTCCGCTTTCGAGAGGGAATTTGGCGCGGCCGGCCACGGCAAAGGGTGGGTCTTGGGCGCGGCGACGCAGCGGTGCGCGACAGCGAAAGGTCGTCCAGCTGGGCAGCTAATCGTCGGCGGCCCGCTTAACAGACAGTTGGGGCGGGGGAGCTACGTTTCTGGGTTGTCGGAGCGACGGCGCGCGAAATCGGTCCGGTTTCGGCCAGAACCGCGACCCGATCGGGTCTTCCGCTACGCCGGCCGGCGGGGGCTGAGGTTCTGTTCCAGGGGAGCGGCAGGACACGAACCCGTGACCACCGGCTTGCAAGCTCGGATTGACAGAGGTCGAGCTTGGTCAGGGTAGGTCGGAACGCGACGGATGCGGCCTTGCGAACGAGCCGAGCACCCGGGAGCAGACGACGGCGGTCAGCCTGATCTGACACAAAGTGGCCGCCAGGCGTGATGCACTGGGATCAGCCTCGGGTGCCTAAAGACCTTTCAAGTCTCATTCGAGCGCGTTGCGGGAATGTCTCTCCCGGATCCTTGGCCCGTCGGACCGCCGGCGCCCGATCAGTCGACTGGATCGGCTCTCAGAATGAGCTGCCTGCCGTCCGTGAGGCTCACGCGAATGGCCACCTGGCCGGTGGCATTGACCGATACCGGGTTCGATGCGAGCTCGGCGACGGTTGACCCGAGCAGGGGGTCTCCGATCGCCAAGATTTTGTCAGGCCCCGGGTCCGGGCCCGAAAAGAGGCCGAGGCTCCCGCCCCGCGGCGTGGCGATGCGCACCACCGGGCCGGCGCCGCCGATAAGGGCCCCGCGAAACGCCTCGAACGCGCCCTCTGTGTCGATGATCGTAGTACGGCCGTTGTCCACGGTGACGATCGCAGCGCCCTGACCCCGCAGCGTGGCCGCAAACGCCACGGTCCCGAGGTCGTTGACAGAGGGAAAGGCCGCAAGTGTCTCGAACATGTCCCCGGTCTCGGCGACGGTCCGGATCGACCCTCCGCGTCCGGCGTAGATGCCCTCGACGCCATCCTCGCGGTCAGCCCGGAACACCACGGTGCCGCCCTTGTCGATCACAGGCAGGCCGTGGAACCGGCTCCAGCCGCCCTCGGTGTCAGCGACGGTGGCGACGGCGCCACCGTCCCCCGCGAAGATGCCGCTCACCCCGGCCACATGATCCGCGCGGAAGGCAACCTCGCCGGCTTCGTTCATCGTGGGACCCAGCGGGCCAACGAGCGCGAACCGACCACGAGTGTCAGCGATCGTCCGCAGACGCCCGTCGCGGAGCAGAAACACGCCCTGGCCGCCGTCCGGCAAGTCGCCATAAAAACTCGTCGCCCCCCCGTCGTTCACGTCGGGATGGCTCGTAACACTGGCCAGGAGAGCTGGCCCGGCGACCTCCACAACCGCCCCGCCGCTGCCCGTGAAGACTCCACTGCCCCCCTCCCGCAGCGTCGCCTGGAACGCCACCGTCCCAGCATCGTTCACGGAGGCCGCGTACGGCGCGAAGCCGCTGAACCGCTCGCCCGTAGTTGCGATCACCGTCGGGGAGAATGGGAGGTCCCCGGGCATGGGCTGGGTGCGAGGATACCTCGATGCGGGGTCACTGCCCGCGCCGAGCAGAGCGTCGCCGGCAGCTCCGAGCAGCCCAGTGCTCGCTAGCAGAGGCCAGCGTGGGAATGTCCCTTGTTCAGCATGTGACTGCGACCCGGATCGGGGCGAAGAGCAGCGCGGCGGAATGAAAGGTTGATCGTTCCCACGAACTGGCTGCCGGGTGGGTCTGCTTGTACGATGCGCCGCAAAATCGACGAAGGGGGTGGCCGGGGGTGCCCGTGGGCAGGGTCGAGTCGACATCGACAGTCGCGAGACCACCGGAGGACGTCTTTGCCTTCTTCCTTGACTTCGACAAGTACGGGGAGGAACGCGTCGAATCCGTCGTGAAAGAGCCGGAAGGCCCTACCTCAGCGGGCACCGTATTCCGCTTCGGTAACGGCAAGGGCCGCGAGACCACGATGCGATTCACATCGCTGGAGCCGAATCGGAAGATCGAGTTCGATGGCGACGTAGCACCGCTGAAGCCCGTGGGGGCATTCATCATCGAGCCGACCGAAGGTGGTTCCAAACTGACGATTAGGGTCGCGCCCAATCCAGTCGGCGCACTCAAGGTGGCCTCGCCCGTCATCAACCTCGTTGGAACGCGCACCTGGGCCAAGCGACTCGCTCAAATCAAGGCCGCAATCGAGCGCTAACCGGCCGCAACGAGAGAGCAGGCCCGGCAGCCTCCTCGACCGAGCGCGTCATTCGCAGGGATTCAGCCGGTGACTGCCACCGGGATCGGGGCGAACAGCAGCGCGGCGGAATGAAAGGTTGATCGTTCCGATCAGCTGGGACCGCGCGGGAAACAGGGCGTGGCCGCCGACGCGGGCGACGGCCACGACACCGTCCTCGAGTGGCTGCCTCAACGACTCGAGGACGGACCGCTGGAACTCCGGAAGCTCGTCGAGAAGAAGCACGCCGCGGTGCGCGAGTGTGCTGGCTCGGCGCCCGCCCGCGCGTCGTCCGTCCCGGCCCCCGCGACCGCGTCGCTCCCGCGTGGCCCCCAAGCCGGGCCGTCCGCCGGGGGATGCCGCGGGCGGGCGGGCGTTTACGGCGCGTTCGGAGCGCAGACCACCGGATCGAGTAGGAGAGTCACGAGCTCCTCCTGCTCGGCCGTCATTTTCGGCATCGGACAGAAGCCCTTCCGCGCAGCCCACACGCGTCGCGAGAGGCGGGCAACCGTCATCGTCACACCAGAGAGCCGACTGAGCCACGGAGCCACGTAGAAGATCCGCTCACCTGAGTGGCGAAGCAAGAACGCCGCCGCGCCCTCGCTCTTCGAAGAAGGCAAAGTCCTCCCGCACTACCAGGCGTAGCCGAGGGTGTGATCGATCACGGTTTCGGACGAAAGCGCGACTCGGCTGTTGCTTCGTGCAGACGATTCGTCGGAGGGCGCGCGCGACCCGGTCGTCGGGCGACGCCAGCCAGTTCAATTGGTCACGACGCGTGTATCGAGGCTCTCACGTAGCCCGACGGCTTGTTAGCTCGGGGCTCGATGGTTTGAGTAAGAACGATTTCCTGGCCGAGCGATCGGACTAGCAGCCATGCCCGATTTGCAGGGGATTCGTTGTGTCTTTGACAACGAGCGGATGGAGGCGGGGGGAATCGAACCCCCGTCCGCAGTCGCACCGGACAGAACGTCTACGAGCGTAGTTCGCGCTTGATCTCGCCCGGCGGCCGGTTCGCGAACGACCAACCGACGGGCCAGCCATCCTGAAATGTCGCACCGCGGGCGATTGGCTCTCCCTTGGCGCCGAGCCCGATCGTTGGCGCCGAACTCCGGGTCTCGGGCCCAACCCGGGTCGACGTCGCCTTACCTAGCTAGTGCTAGGCGGCGAGTGCGAGTTCGTTCTTGTTCGCACTTGCTTTTGGTGCCGGTTGATTTACGAGGCCAACCGGCGACCTCGGCTCGCAGCTCTGCCGGAGAACCGACCACGTCGAAACCTGGTCGCCCCCGTATGTGTGATTCAAGCCCGCAGGATAGCTGCCGATAAGCGGTTTGCCCTGTCTGCGGACGCGATTCCTGTCCGTGCGTGGGGCAATCGAGGAAAGGAAAGCACTTGGCGTTGCTCATGGAAGAGCGTTTCGAGGGACTTGCAGACCTGCGCGAGCGTGCGCAGGCGGAGGTTTCGAAGGTCGTCGTCGGCCAGGACCGGACGGTCGAGCTCATGCTCGTCGCCGCCCTTGCCCACGGGCACGTTCTCCTCGAGGGCCCTCCCGGAAGCGCCAAGACGTTGCTCGCCCGGGCCGTCGCGCACATGCTCGGCGCGTCCTTCAAGCGCATGCAGTTCACGCCCGACACGACTCCAGCGGAGCTCGTCGGGCATACGGTCATGAGAGGTGGCGAGCCGACGTTCGTGCAGGGCGTCGTCTTCACGAACGTGATGCTCGCCGACGAGATCAACCGCACACCGCCGCGTACGCAAGCTGCGCTGTTCGAGCCGATGCAGGAGCGGCAGGTGACGATCGACGGGAAGTTCCACAAGCTGCCCGACCCGTTCCTCGTCATCGCCACACAGAACCCGTACGAGCACGAGGGAGTCTTCCCGCTCCCCGAGTCACAGCTCGACAGGTTCCTCTTCAAGCTCCAACTCGACTACTGCGACGCCGACGCCGAGCTTTCGATGCTCAACCTCCCGCACAACGGCATCGCCCCGGACATGCTCGGCGAGGTTCGCCCGCTGCTCGGTGTCGTCGGCTTGGATCGGGCGCGTCAGGAGCTCGACGAAACCGTGGTCTCCGACATGGTGGGCCGCTACATCGTCGCGGTCGGCCGGCGAACGCGTGAGATGCCCGAGGTCGAGCTCGGAGCGAGCTCGCGCTCGCTGATCCACCTGATGAGCGCCACAAAGGCGTGCGCGCGGCTCAACGGTCGCAGCCACGTCACCATCGCGGACGTCCGCGAAATGGCGCCCTTCGTTCTCCGCCACCGCCTCATGGTGCGCGAGGGAATCACGCAGGAAGATGCTCTACGCAAGGCGCTCGACTCGGTGCCTGCACCGGTCGAGACGGCCGGCGTCTAACAAGGACCCGGGGCCGCTCGCCGCAGAGGGCGGCCTCGGGCCGCCACCTTCACGTGCGGCCTGCCCATCTGGGCCTTGGGTATGAGGGTTGCAGCGCCGATGTATGACTCGATGAGCGCGGGGATGCGCCGCAACAATCTGACCGACCTCCGAGACAAGGCCAAAGCCGAGGTCGGGAAGGTCGTGCTCGGGCAGGATCGAGCCGTCGAGCTCATGATCGTCGCCGCCCTGACACGCGGGCACGTGCTCCTCGAGGGGCCTTCCGGGAGTGCGAAGACGCTCCTGGGACGAGCGATCGCCTACGTGCTCGGCGCGTCGTTCAAACGCATCCAGTTCACGGCCGACACACACGCCACCGAGCTCGTCGGGAAGATGGTCGTGGTCTTCGGCGAGCAGGTCTTCGTGCCGGGAGCCCTGTTCACGAACGTGCTGCTCGCAGACGAGATCAACCGTACGCCGCCCAGGATGCAGGCCGCATTGCTCGAGGCCATGCAGGAGCGCCAGGTGACTGTCGACGGTCAGAGCCGCAAGCTCAAGGATCCGTTCCTCGTGATCGCGACCCAGAACTCGTACGAGAGCGTGGGCGTCTTCCCGCTCCCCGAGTCCCAACTCGACCGCTTCCTCTTCAAGATCGCGCTCGAGTACGCGGACGAGGGCTCGGAGAACGGCATGTCCGGCTTCCGCACGACGCGCTCAGGCCGGACATGCTCGGCGAGATCCGGCCGCTGCTCGGGGTGATCGGGCTCGAGAAAGCGCGCTACGAGCTCAACTCGACGATTCTGCCGACGCCGGTTGGCCGCTATATCGTTGCGCTGGGTCGGCGCACCCGCGAGCTACCGGGGGTGGAGCTCGGCGCGAGCTCGCGCTCGCTGATCCACCTCGCGAGCGCTGCGAAGGCGATCGCGCGGCTCGACGGACGCAATGCGGTCGCGGTCGAGGACGTGCAGGAGATTGCACCGTACGTTCTCCGGCATCGGCTCATCGTCGAGCCGAGCATGGATCCCGACGATGTGCTGCGCGAGGCGTTCGACTCCGTCCCGGTGCCCGAGACCGCGCTCACCACTGCATAGCGCTGCAAAGCGCCCGGGGAGCTAGTCCCCGAGCGCCTCGGTGAGGGCACGCTTCCCCAGGATGGTCGCGAGGTGCTTCCGGAACTCGGCGCTCGCCGCTTGATCCGAGGGCGGGTTCCGTCCCTCCGAGACGAGACCGGCCGCGTCATCGATGGACGCGCCACCGGCGATCGCCTCTTCGGCCGCACGCGCTCGGACGGGCGTCGCGCCCATGTTGGTGAGGGCGATCGCAGCTTTGGAGATCGACCCGTTGGAGCGTTCCACGACCGCCGCGACGCCGACAGTCGCCCAGTCCTGGGCTCGGCGAGCCATCTTCACGTACGACCAGCCCGTCGAGCCTCCGAGCTTCGGTACCCGTATCTCAACGACCATCTCGCCTTCGCTGAGCGCCGTCTGGAACACGCCGGTGCAAAAGTCCACCGCCGGGACGATCCGCTCGCCCTTGCCGCGCACGACCATCTCCGCATCCAGCGCGAAGAGGACCGCGGGGAGGTCGGAGGCGGGATCACTGTGCGAGATGGAACCGCCGATCGTCCCGCGGTGTCGAACCTGCGGGTCGCCGACTTGTCCGGCGGTGAACGACACGATCGGACAGTGCTCCTGGAGGAGCGGGGCATCCCGCACGTCCTTGTGTCGCGTCGTGGCGCCGATCGCGATCTGTTCGCCGGCATCACGGACGTAGCTGAGCTCGTCGAGGCGCCCGATGTCGATGAGGAGCGACGGCCGCGCGATCCGCAGCTTCATCGCCGGCAAGAGTGAGTGACCGCCGGCAAGGAGCTTCGCGTCCTCTCGCTCGCCCAGGAGAGCAAGGGCGTGCTCGGGGCTCTCGGCGACCTCGTAGTCGAACCCTGCGGGAATCATCGCTTCGCCTCCTCGATCGCCGTCCAGACTCGTTCGGGCGTGGCCGGGAGCCGGATGTCGGTGACGCCGAGGTGCGACAGTGCGTCGACGACGGCGTTGATGACCGCAGGTGCGGCCGCGATCGTGCCGGTCTCCCCCACGCCCTTGACGCCGAGCGGATTGTCGGCGCGAGTCTCGATGCGGTCGGTCTCGTAGGACGGAAGCTCCGCTGCCGACGGCACGAGGTAGTTCACCATCGTCGTCGTCTGCAGGTTGCCGTCCTCGTCGTAGACACCCTCTTCGTAGAGCGCGGCCGCAATGCCCTGCGTGATGCCACCGTGCACCTGCCCGTCGATGATCATCGGGTTGACCGGGACGCCGACGTCGTCGACCGCGACGTAGCGGATGAGCCGCGCGTCGCCGGTCTCCGTGTCCACCTCCACGACCGCGGCGTGAGCGCCGGCCGGCCACGAGAAGTTCGGCGGGTCGAAGACCGCTGTCTCGGCGAGCCCGGGCTCCATGCCGTCCGGGAGGTTGTGCGCCGAGTGCGCCGCGAAGGCGGCAGCCTGGATCGTCATGTTCCGGTCCGGCGACCCCTTGACGCTGAAAGTGCCGTCAGCGAACTCGAGGTCGCCCTCGGAGACCTCGAGCTGATGCGCGACGATGCTTCTCGCCTTCGCGATCACCTTCTCGCCCGCATGCCAGAGGGCGATCCCGCCGACGGTGAGCGAGCGGCTCCCGTAGGAGTCCATCCCCCGCTGGGAGACGTCGGTGTCGCCGTGGAGCACCTCCACGCTTTCGATGGCGACGCCGAGCTGGTCGGCGACGATCTGGGCCCAGGTCGTCTCATGACTCTGGCCGTGCGGCGACGTTCCCGTTACCACCTGAACCGAGCCGAGGGGCTGGAAGCGGATCGTCGCGCTCTCCCAGCCGCCCACGGCGTAGCGGATGGCTCCGAGGATGCGCGACGGTGCGAGCCCGCACATCTCGTTGTACGTCGAGAAGCCGACGCCGATCTGCTTTGCATCACTCCTCGAACGGCGCGACTCCTGATCCTCCCGTATCGCGTCGAGGTCGAGCAGCTCGAGCAGACGGTCGAGCGTCGCGTGGTAGTCGCCGGAGTCGATGGTGAGGCCTGACGCCATCGTGTGCGGAAACTCCTTGACGAAGTTCCGGCGGCGGAGCTCGATCGGGTCGATCCCCAGCTCGGCCGCGAGCGCATCCATCGTCCGCTCGATGACGTAGGTCGCCTCGGGCCGCCCGGCGCCGCGGTACGCGTCGGTGGGCGTCGTGTTCGTGAAGACGCCGGTGAACGTGACGCTGTAGTTCGGGATCTCGTACGGCCCGGAGTAGATCCAGGCGCCGAGCAGCGGGATTCCGGGCGTCACGAGCTGGAGATACGCGCCCATCGCGCAGATCGCCTCCGACTTGACTGCTGTGATGTCACCGTCCTTCGTGGCGGCGAACGTCAGCTCGTGGACGACGTCGCGGCCATGGATCGTCGCGACGTAGTTCTCCGCCCGCTCCTCGGTCCACTTCACCGGCCGGCCCAGGCGCTTGGCGAGGGCGACGGCCAGGTACTCCTCCGCGTAAGCGTCGAGCTTGGAGCCGAACGCCCCGCCGACGTCAGGTGCGATCACGCGCACCTTGGACTCGGGGATGCCGAGGACGAGCTGCATCGTGAAGCGGAGGATGTGCGGGATCTGCGTCGCCGACCAGAGCGTCACGTCGCCGGTCGGCCCGGCTTGCGCCAGGACCGCGCGTGGCTCGATTGCGTTCGGGATCAGGCGAGGCTGGACGTAGCGGCGCGTGACGACGACATCCGCCGCGTCGATCGCGGCCTGGACGTCGCCCGAGTCGAGGTTCCACACGTAGCACTCGTTCGTCCCGGCGTCGGCGTGCACGATCGGCGCGCCGTCGGCGAGCGCCTTCTCGACGTCTGCGACCGAGTCGAGCGGCTCGTAGTCGACCTCGACGAGCTCCGCCGCGTCCTTGGCGAGCGCCCGTGTCTCCGCGACGACCACCGCGACGCCGTCGCCCTGGTAGCGAGCGATCTCCGCTGCGAGCGGATAATGGGGCGGCATCTTGATGTCCTCGGTGACCGGCCACGCGCAGGGCATGCCGCCGGTCCAGTCGCCCGCGAGCTCGGCGCCCGAGAACGCGGCGACGACGCCTTCTGCCGCACGTGCGGCATCGAGGTTCACGCTCTTGATCCGGGCATGGGGGTACGGGCTGCGGACGACCACCATGGCGACCATCCCCGGAAGCTTCATGTTGTCGACATACGTCCCCTGACCGCGCAGGAGTGATGCGTCTTCCTTGCGCTTGACCGAAGTGCCGAGGACGGTGCCGGTGCTCTCTACGACGGCCACGTCAGCTCACCCCCGCCGCGGCCTGAACCGCCTGGACGATGTTGTGGTAGCCGGTACAGCGGCAGAGGTTGCCCTCGAGCCCGAGACGGATCGCTGCCTCGTCTGTCGCCTCGCCGCTCTCGATGAGGCTGACGGCGGCCAGGACCATGCCCGGGGTGCAGTACCCGCACTGGAGCGCATGGTGCTCGTGGAACGCCTGCTGCACCGCGTGCAGGTCGCCGTTCGCCGCCAGCCCCTCGATCGTCGTGATCTCGAGACCGTCTGCCTGGACGCCGAGCATCGTGCAGGACTTGACCGACTCTCCGTTCACGAGCACGGTGCAGGATCCGCACGACGACGTGTCACAGCCGACGTTCGTTCCGGTCAGGTCGAGGCGCTCGCGGAGCACGTACACGAGAAGCTCGCGGGGCTCCAGCTGGAGCTCGTGACGCTCGCCGTTGACGGTCAGAGCTACGCGTCGCAACGCGCCCTCCTCTCCTCGTAGGGGCGACTCGAGCCTAACGCGTCCTCACCGGCCTGCCAAGCAGGCGTGCCCCGGGCGGGGTCGCTTCGCTAGTCAGACCACCATCCGGGGATCATCTTTGCGTCACTCGGCCCGCTCGCGGGTGCGCCGAACGCGAGCAGCTCGGCACCCTCCGAACCGGCTTCGAACGCCCGCATCGTCGCCCGGGCCACGCGCACGGCATCCCATTGCTCCAGCTCGACGATCTCGTCGTCGAGCTTCATTCGTCCGTTCCCACTGATGAGCACGTACACCTCTTCCTGCTGTTCGTGCCTGTGCCCGAAGGGCATGCGGAAGCCGGGCTCGAACCGTTGGTAGCTCAGACCGGAGCCCTCGAACTCTAGGTCCGTGCGTGCAAAGCGCGCCTCGATTCCTGCTGGCATGCCGAACTTCGGCGCCGAGTCTTCGACCTCTTTCAGGTTCTTGATCGTGTAGTCGGCCACGTCCACTCCTTTCGTAACCCCGTCAGCGACGCCGCCGGAGCGCGCGTTCCATCTGTCGCTTCGCGTCGCGGTCGGCGATCACACGACGCTTGTCCGCGCGTTCGCGGCCGCGGGCAAGGGCCAGCTCGACCTTGACGCGTCCGTCCTTGAAGTACATCCGCGTCGGGATGAGCGTGAGCCCCTTCTCGCGCACCTTCCCGTACAGGGAATCGATCTCGTGCCGATGCATGAGCAGCTTCCGATCGCGGTCCGCCTGATGTACCGCGCCGCCTTCCGCGTACTCGGCGATCGAGGCACCGACCAGCCATGCCTCGCCGCCGCGGATGTCCGCGTACGCCTGTCCCAGCTGCACCTGGCCAGCCCGCGCGGACTTCACCTCGGAGCCGGTGAGGGCGACGCCAGCCTCGACCCGCTCGAGCAGCTCGTACTCGAAGCGCGCGCGGCGATTGTCGGCAATGAGTTTCGTCCCGTCAGACACCGGCGGAGTGTAGGGGCGCTCGACGGCGTTGGGTCGTACGAGTGGTCGACAGCGCTCGCGCTATTCGTCGACCGCGTCGGCCAGGCGGCGCGCGAGCTCTCGCAGCATCGTGAGAGCGAGAGCGGGCTCCGACTCGACGAGCGCGAGTGCATCCCCACGCGGGAGCCCGAGACAGCGAACCTCAGTCGTCGCTCGCACGCGGGCGACGCGTTCGGTGGCGGGATTGAGCAGGGCGAGCTCACCGAAGAAGTCTCCGGGTCCCAGCTCGAAGCGACCACCTCTCGCATCGATGCTCACCTCTCCCTCCAGGATCACGAACATCCCCGACCCCGGATCCCCCGGAAGGGCGAGCACCTGTCCCGGCGCGCACACGATCTCGCCGACGCTCCGGGCAATGCGTTCGAGGCCTGCGTCGGAGACCCCCTGGAAGAGAGGAAGCTCGCGTAGCTCGTCGGGAGTCACGCCGAGTTCATATCACGAGCGCCTCGACGCGGAGTCGCGACCGAAGCAGCGCTCGCAGAGCGGAAACCAGGGAGCGCACGAGCTCCCGCACGATCGACAGCGGCCGATCGTCGGCGACTCGACTTCGACGCGAAGACGTGCCACCACGCGTTCGGCGGCCGCCTCTTCCAGGGCCGCGGCCCGTTCGATCGTCACGCCGCCCACGCCCGGGTACTGGAGCGCGAACCAGCGCAGGATGCTTGCCTGACGACCGGCTTGCTCCGCGTCCTCGAGCGCAGCGCCCCGTAGTCGGGCCGTATCGAGGAGGAACGACAGGTGTGGACGCGCCACGCGGTCGCCCGCGATCGCGAGCGCGAGCGTCGCGAGAAGCTCGAGATTGTCGTCGTCGACAGGCGCGTTTGCGAGCTTCCACATGTCGTCCAGGGAGACCCGCCGCCCGCGTTCTGCCAAGCGTCTCCGCACCGCGTCCAGTCGGAGTCGGATCGGCTGGAGCGACTCGACGGCCAACCAGCTCTCGGATGCCCACTCGCGGGTCGCCACGCGATGCCAGGCAGCGAGTGCCGCGTCGAGGTCGGCCGGATCGCTCACGCCGAGATCGGAGAGTCGCGGACGGATTCGAGCTTCGTCGACTATCCGGTAGCCGCGGAACCCGCCCGGAAGCTCGACGTGCGGCTCGAGCGCTGACTGAACGAGCTCGGCATCCGTCTCGCCCCAGCCGAGACCGGCGAGCACGCCGACATGGCCGCGCTCGACGAGGCCGAACCGGCCGGCGCGTCCGGCGATCTGCGCGAGCTCCCAGTGGAGGAGCGGGCGTCGCGCCTGGCCGTCGAACTTCGTCGTCTCCGCGAAGAGGAGCGTCTCGCACGGAAGGTTCACGCCGTGCCCCAGCACGTCGGTCGCAACGCACACGTCGGCGGTGCCGGCGAGGAAGCGGTCGATCTCCTCTCGTCGCGACGAGAGCGGCATCGCTCCGTAGAGGACAGCGACACGGCCGGGGTGTCGCCTGTTCACCTCGCCCGCGAGAGCCAACACCGCGCGGCGGCTGAAGGCCACGAGCACGGTGCCCGTCGTGAGTCCGGCGAGCGTCCTCTCGCCGACGAAGTCGAGCGGGAGCATGCGCTCGAAAACCCGGAGCTCGACCTGCGGAAACGCGCGCTCGACGAGCGGGAGTGCATCGAGCGCACCGAGGAGCAGGATCTGCCGGTACTCGCCTGCGAGCAACAGACGCGTCCAGGCGGACCCGCGCTCCTCGTCATCGGCCCACTGCACCTCATCGAGAACGAGGAGCTCTCCGGTTTGCGGCGCCATCTCGACGGTCGACGCCACGATGGGCGCACGCTCGTTGATCCGCTCCTCTCCCGTGATCAGACCGACGTTGTCGGCGCCCAGACGATCTCCGAGGCGGCGATGGGCCTCCTGCGCCAGCATCCGCAACGGACCTGCGTAGACACCGCTTCCGGCGGCGATGAGCTCCTCGAGCGCCGCGTGGGTCTTCCCCGAATTGGTCGGCCCGAGGTGGGCGACGACGCGCTCAGGTTGAGCCGTACGGGACGGCAGCACGATCTCGATCGAGCGCTCCGCCCGTCTGACTGCCTGCGCGGGCTTGCGTGACCGCGCGGCACGGCTGGGTCGTTTCGTCCGTGCTTTCGGGCCGCGTCTGCGGTGCATCGCCAGGCCTCTCCTCGCGAGCCGCGGAGTCCGCTAGACCCGCAAGAACCGGCGGAGCGTGAGGCCGGAGCCGAGTGCGCCGATCGCGAGCCCGACGGTGAGCAGGATGATCGCCGTCCACATGAACGGCAGCGCCTGCACCTCAGCACTTGTGCGGTCGTTCGGAAGGATCGAGGGCACCGCGAGCTCACGTCCGAGGAAGAGCAGGAGGATTGCCGCAAGCGAGCCCACGACGCCCGTCAGCACGCCCTCGAGCATGAACGGGCCACGCACGAACCAGTTCGTCGCGCCCACGAGCTTCATCACCTCGACCTCGCGTCGCCTGGCGAAGATCGAGAGGCGAATGGTGTTGGCAATGTCGATCGTCGAGGCAACGAGGAGGATGATGATCGCGATCAGGAACACGATCTGGATGCCACGCGCGAGTTGGAGGATGCGCTTCGAGACCTCCTTGCCCCACGTCACGTCCTCGACCGCAGCGAGCTTGGCCTTCTGAACACCAAGAGCGATCCCCTCCGTATCCTCGCCGCGATTCGGCACGACATCGAAGGACGCGGGAAGCGGGTTCGAGGCCAGGTTCTCGGTGAGCTCCGGCGCCCGCTTCTTCATGATCGCGAGCGCCTCGTCCTTGCTGATGAAGTCGACGCCGCCTGGTGTGACCCTGGGGTCGGACTCGAGGTGGATCCGCAGCACGTTGATGTCCTTCGTCGTCGCCTCGTCCTTGATGAAGACGTGGACGGCGAGCTCGTCCTTCTTCGCCTCCGACCAGGACACGAGCCAGGTGCCGAGTCCGATGAACACGCCCAGAAGGAACATCCCGACGAGCACGGTGACTGCAGCCGCGAGGGTCGTGGACTTGTTCGCCCCGATTGAGCGGAGCGCCTCTGACATGAGCAGCTTGAACCGCGTCATTCGGAGCCGTACCCGCCACGGCGCTCATCACGGACGAGCTTGCCTTCCTCGAGCGCGATCACGCGCTTCCTCATCTTGTCGACCATCTCACGATCGTGGGTGACCATCAGGATGGTCGTTCCCGTGCGGTTGATCTGGTAGAGGAGCTGCATGATCCCGACCGAGGTATCGGGGTCGAGATTTCCGGTCGGCTCGTCGCAGACGAGCAACGGCGGGTGGTTGACGAATGCGCGCGCGATGGAGACGCGCTGCTGTTCGCCGCCGGAGAGCTCCTCCGGGCGCGAGCCCATCTTGTGGGCGAGGCCGACCATGTTCAGAACCTCGGGCACCTTCTTGCGAATCTGCGAGCTCGACTCGCCCTGCACGCGAAGCGCGTACGCGATGTTCTCCGAGGCGGTTCGATTCGGGAGGAGCTTAAAATCCTGGAAGACGCAGCCGACGTTCCGCCTGAGGAGTGGAACCTTCGAGTGCTTCAGGCGCATGAGATCGCGTCCACCGACGACGATCCTGCCCGCGGTCGCCTCGAGCTCCTTGAGGATGAGGCGGATCACGGTCGACTTCCCGGAGCCTGAGGCGCCGACCACGAACACGAACTCGCCCTTCTCGATTGAGAAGGACACACCGTCGAGCGCGACGACGCCGGGCTCGTACACCTTCCGGACGTCCTCGAACACGATCATCGTCGATCCGCTCGGGTCCGCCGAGGACTCGCGCGACTCGGCGATCTGCTGCGGTTCTGGCTCGGCGAGCGCGGTCATGGGAGTTTCGGTCGGAGAGGTGGCATCCAGTACCGGGCCTAGCTGAGGGCCCGGTTGAGGGCCCAGCTCTGAGGCAACCCTGGCGACCACATCGCCGACAGGTTGCTCCGGTTCGGGGAAGCGTCGATTCTAGCTGACACTTCGGCGCAGCTCCCTACAGCACCTTGCCCGCAGCCTTCGCGAGCAAGTAGGAGTGCACGAAGCCGTCGAGCCCGCCGTCGAGGACGGATTGCGTGTTCCCGACCTCGAAGTCGGTCCGGTGATCCTTGACGAGCTGATACGGGTGGAGCACGTACGAGCGGATTTGACTTCCGAACCCGATGTCCTGCGCAGCGCCTCGCTCGCGCGCAAGCTCCGCCTCGCGCTTCTCCTCCTCGAGCTCCGCAAGGCGAGACGTGAGCATCCGGAGTGCCGTCTGCTTGTTCGAGGTCTGCGAGCGCTCGTTCTGGCACTGGACGACGATCCCGGTCGGGATGTGCGTGATGCGAACGGCCGAGTCCGTCTTGTTGACGTGCTGGCCACCCGCACCGCTCGAGCGGTACGTGTCGACGCGGAGGTCTGCGTCGTCGATCTCGATCGGCGCGTCTGCTGGGAGCAAGGGCGCGACGACAACTTGCGCGAAAGCCGTATGCCTGCGGTGGGCGGAATCGAACGGCGAGAGGCGGACGAGCCGGTGCACCCCGCGCTCGGCTTTCGACGTTCCGTAGGCGTTTTCGCCGCGCACGGCGACAGTCGCCGACTTGAGGCCCGCTTCCTCCCCAGGGCTCGCTTCGAGTATCTCCGTCTCGAACCCGCGATCCGCAGCCCAGCGCAAGTACATGCGGAGGAGCATGTCCGCCCAGTCCTGCGCATCCGTTCCCCCGGTTCCCGCGTGGATCCCCAGGAGGGCGTCGCCCTGGTCGTACTGCCCGGTGAACAGGGCGTCCTCTTGCAGCCTCGCGAGCTCGTCCTCGAGCGGGCCGAGCTGGTCTGCGACCTCTGACTCGAGCGACGGCTCGAGCACGAAGAGCTCTCTCGCGTCCTCGAACTCCCGCTGGAGCCGGTCGTACCGGTCGAGTCGCCGGGTCAGGCGGGCATGCTCGGTGGAAATGCGTGCGGCACCGGCCTGGTCGTCCCAGAAACCGGGAGCACCCATGGCCTCTTCGAGCTCGCTGCGACGCCGTGCGAGACGATCCGGGTCAAAGGTAATCACGGACCCAGGCAAGCTGGGCCCCGATCTCCTCGAGCCGCTGATCGAGCGGCTTGCCGTCGGCGTCGGCCAGCGGCGATGGTACCGAGGTTCCTAGGTCAGTCCCTACGAATCCGACGCCCGGACACCGTCGCGGGCCAGCAGGCATCCGGCGAGCCAGGCGAGCCCGAAGCACCAGCCGGCGACGACGTCGCTCACGTAATGGACGTTCAGGGCGATCCGGCTCGAGCCAACCGCGACGCCGAGGACGAGAGTGACGACCCAGAGCCAGACCCGCGCTCTGCGCGTGGGGAGCCGCTCGGCGACGAGCACGGCCACCGCGCCGAGACTCGCTGCACCGGCGGACGCGTGGCCGCTCGGGAACGAGGCCGAGTCTGGCAGCGGCACTGCCGATCCGGCGTCGGGCCGGGCGCGATCGAAGCCGTCCTTCAAGAGCAAGGCGACGAGCTGCGAGCCCAGAAACGCCGTCAGAAAGAAGGCGAGGTCGAGCCAGGCGCGCTCGCGGATCAGCAGAGCGCCCACGACGACGCCGAGTGCGGTCAGCCCGATCCAGCCGCCGAGCCACGAGAACGGTCTCGCGAGCCATTCGACCCACGTCGGAAGATCACTCGCCACCCATTCGGAGACCTCCCGATCGAGCGAGCCCAGCGGATCGGTTCGGTAGGCAAGCGCGATGAGGCCGAACCCCAGAGCACCGACAACGAGGCCGATCCACAGCAGGCGACGAGCGCGCGGGCTCAGGCGCCGTGGCAGCGCTTGTACTTCTTGCCGGAGCCGCACCAGCAGGGGTCGTTACGGCCGATGTCGCGATGCTCGTTGACCGCTTGCGGCTGTATCGCCAAAGGCGAAGCTGGTGGCGACGCGAGCGCGGTGGTCGCCGAGCTCCCGGCGGCCGCGATGGCGTCGGCGCCCGCGGTCGTCTCGTGCTCGTAATGAAGCTCTCCGCCCGGAGCCCCGACAGGCTCGAGAGCCGACGGCTCGAGCTCGACGGCGACGTGGAAGAGCGTGAAGACGACTTCCTGGCGAATAGTCTGACTGAGCTCCTCGAACAGGATGTGACCCTCGCCGCGATACTCGACGAGCGGATCCTTCTGCGCGAACGCGCGCAGGTGGACGCCCTCTCGGAGATAGTCCATCGCCTCGAGGTGGTCGCGCCAGCGCTGATCGACGATCTGGAGGATCACGTAGCGCTCGATGTCACGGGTGAGCTCGGGGCTGAGCTCCTTCTCGCGCTGCTCGTACGTGTCGAGGGCATCGCCGACGAACTCCTCGACCAACGCCTCTCGGTCGGCGACGTTCACACCTTCCTCGGCAAGCTCCTCGACCGTGATGTCCGTTCCGTAGAGCGACTGCATGTGCGTGATGAGCCCGGGGATGTCCCACTCCTCGGCGAACTCGGCGTCCGTGAACTGCGTCACACCGGCCTCGACGGACTCCTCGATCCAGCCCTTGACCTCGTCGGACAGATCCTCGCCCTCGAGCACCCGGCGGCGCTGCTCGTAGATCACCATCCGCTGCGTGTTCATGACGTCGTCGTACTTGAGGACGTTCTTGCGCGCGACGAAGTTCTGCTCCTCGACCTTCTTCTGGGCGTTCTCGATCTGCTTCGAGAGGATCCCCGACTCCATGGGCTGATCGTCCGGGATCTTGAAGCGATTCATGATGTTGTGGATCCGGTCCCCTGCGAACAGGCGCACGAGGTCGTCCTGCCCCGAGAGGTAGAACCGCGACTCGCCCGGATCGCCCTGGCGGCCTGAGCGGCCGCGAAGCTGGTTGTCGATGCGGCGCGCTTCATGCCGCTCGGTGCCGAGCACATAGAGGCCGCCCAGCTCGACGACGCCTTCTCCGAGCTTGATGTCGACACCGCGACCGGCCATGTTCGTTGCGATGGTCACGGCGCCTGGCTGCCCGGCATCCTTGATGATCTCGCCCTCACGCTCGTGCTCCTTGGCGTTCAGGACGTTGTGCGCGATGCCCTTCCGCTTGAGCAGCTCCGACAGGTACTCGGAGGTCTCGACCGCGATCGTGCCGACAAGGACCGGCTGCCCGGCCTCGTGGCGCTCGACAAGATCCTCGAGCACCGCTGCGAACTTGGCCTCGGGTGTCTTGAAGATGTAGTCGTTCTCATCGAGCCGTGCGATCCGCTCGTTCGTCGGGATCTCGACCACATGCAGGTCGTAGATCTCGACGAACTCCTTCTCCTCCGTCTTCGCGGTACCCGTCATCCCTGCGAGCTTCTCGTACAGGCGGAAGTAGTTCTGGAGCGTGATCGTCGCGAGCGTGACGTTCTCCTCGCGGATCCGCATGCCCTCCTTCGCCTCGACCGCCTGGTGGAGGCCCTCGCTCCAGCGGCGTCCCTCCATGATCCGGCCGGTGAACTCGTCGACGATCTTGACCTCGCCCTCCTGCACGACGTAGTCGACATCCCGCTTGTACAGCGACTCTGCCTTCAGAGCCTGGATCAGGTGGTTGACGAGGAGAACGTGGCGAGGTTCGTAGAGGTTGTCGATCCCGAGCGCCCGTTCGACCTCGGCGATGGCCGACTGTGACGGCGAGACTGTCTTGAACTTCTCGTCGTAGAGGTAGTCGGCACCGGAGAGCTCCGTCTCGTCCTCGCCCTTCGCCGACTTCCGGGTCGCCGGCTGGCCCTCGAGAACCTTGACGACCTTCGCGAACTGGTGGTACGTCGAGGCGGCGGTCTCGGGCTCACCCGAGATGATGAGCGGAGTCCTGGCTTCGTCGATCAGGATCGAGTCGACCTCGTCCACGATCGCGAACGCGTGGCTTCGCTGGACGGTGCCGGCGAGCGCGACAGCCATGTTGTCGCGGAGGTAGTCGAAGCCGAACTCGGAGTTCGTGCCGTAGGTGACGTCGTTCGCATACGCCTCGCGGCGCTCGGTGAACGCCATCATGTTCTGGATGGATCCGACCGAAGAGCCGAGCAACTCGTACACCGGCCGCGTCCACTCGGCGTCTCGCTTGGCCAGATAGTCGTTGGTCGTGACGAGGTGGACGCCGCGCCCCGTCAGCCCGTTGAGGTAGAGCGCCTGCACGGCGACGAACGTCTTGCCCTCACCGGTCTTCATCTCGGCGATGTCGCCCTCGTGCAGCGCGATCCCGCCCATCAGCTGAACGTCGAAGAGCCGGACACTGAGCGTGCGCTTGAACCCCTCGCGAACCGCTGCATATGCCTCGAAGATCAGATCCTCGAGGGACTCTCCATTCGCAAAGCGCTCCTTGAACTCGACGGTCTTGCCGGCGAGCTGCTCGTCGGTGAGCGCCTCGAACTCCGGCTCGAGCGTGCTGATATACGCCGCTTGGTCCTGGAGGCGCTTGAGACGACGCCCCTCCCCCATGCGGAGAACGCGCTCGAATCTGCCGCCGATGTTCTGGGTCGACACGGGGACTAGGGTACCGGCTCGACTGGCCGTCCTTCCCGTTCGGCGGGGGCCGATCTGACTGCCGGATCGTCACCGCTCGCATACCGGACGGACACGAGGAGCAGTGGTAGCTTCGCCCCGTGGACGGAGCGACCCTCGAGACGATTCCGCTCTTCGCCGAGCTGCCCGCGGAGAAGCGAGATCAGGTCGCGGAGCGTCTGCACGAACCTCGGGGTCAAGCGCCGGAACGTCGCTCGTCGTGGAAGGCGACTTCGGATATGCGATGTTCGTGGTCAGCGAGGGAACCGCGGACGTGATCAAGGACGGAGAGGTGATCCGCACACTGGGGCCGGGCGACGTGTTCGGTGAGATCGCCGTCCTGTCGGGCGGCCGCCGCACTGCGACGGTCGTGGCGACGACCTCGATGCGGCTGATCACGGTGATGAACCGTGACGTCTGGCGCCTAGAGCGGGACCTTCCCGAAGTCGGAGCGTCGCTGAGAGCAACGATCGCGGACTGTCTCGGCCGCTAGAGCGGCAGGATCAGAAGCTCCCAGAGGTCGTCGGCAACTCGGTGCGCCGCCGCGGAGTACGCGCCGCTCTCTCGTGCGCCCGCGATCTCCTCGAGCGCGCCGGCGCGCGCTGGATCCGTGGGTACGCCGTCGCAGGACAGCGTGAGCGAGGTGCCGTCCCACGTGAGCTCGAGGTCGTCGCCGCCCGGGTTCGGATCGAGTCGAACGACCTCGGTTGCGCTGGCGCCGACGACCCAGAGCTCGGGACGACGCACGGCAACCGCGCGGTACGGGCGGTCGAGCGCGCCTTCGAGCGCGGCTGCGAACGGCCCCGGATCGACACCCGAGCCTGCGTCGTCGAGGACGATGCGGCCGTCGTCGAGCGCTACGAACTCGGCTTCGTCACCCGCATTGCCGGGTGCTTCCACGGTGACCATGGCGTCCCATTCGCGCTGACGCGAGAGGCCGGTGATGCCGGCCTCGAGCCAGTGCTGGCCGGGATCGAGCGGTCCGAGGCTCATCGGCGCGCGGACACTCAGGCCGCCGCTTCGTCGTCGTCCGCAGGGCGCTCGTCCCCGGCGTCGGTCGCCGATTCGAGCTGCACGGCTTCCTTCTGGCGGGCCGCAGCACGGCGGGGCTCATGGGTGCGCTTGTCTCGGTAGCGCTCGATCTGGCGCTCGAGCTTGTCGACGAGCTGGTCGATGGCAGCCTCGTAGGTCTCGGCGAACTCGTGGGCGACGATCGTCGGGCCCTTCGTGTACACGACCGCCTCGGCCGAATGGTCCTGCGAGATGGACGGGTTGTGCTCCTGGGACAGCGTCACCTCGACGAGTGTCAGATCGTGCAGCCGCTTGTCGAGCTTTCCGAGCCGCTTCTCGGCGTATGCGCGGGTCGAATCCGATACGTGACCATGGCGGGCCTTGACCTGAAGGCGCATGCCTCTCCTTCCGGGTGGGCTGCGTTGAAAGGACCTCGTCCTCAATCTAGCGAACGGCCCTCGCGAGAGTTACGACCTCGACCCGCACGGCGCCGGCTTTCCGGAGCGCCGACGCGCAGGCGTCCGCCGTCGCGCCCGATGTGTAGATGTCGTCGACCAGGCACACGCTCCGCGGGGACCGTCCTAGCGCCTCCACGCTGCCACGGACATTTCTGCGCCGCTCGACGAGGGAAAGACCGCGCTGACGAGGCTGCGAGCGCACCCGCTGCGTGAGGTCGTGAACGGGCAGTGACCAGAGCCGGCCGAGCGCGAGCGCCAGTCCGCGCGAAGCGACATCTCCGCGCTTCCAGGCACGCTCCGGATCGCCCGGAACGTACGCGAGCGCATCCACCTCGGGTACGGCGAGCACGTCGGCGACGACCGTAGCCGCCTCCTCGGCGAGTCGACGCCGCCCGTGCTCCTTCCACTCGCGCACGAACGTTCGAGCTCGCTCGTCGTAGACGATCGCTCCGCGAGCTCGCGCAAACGCGAGCCTGCGGCCGGCGCACTCCGCGCACCGGCGAACCGGCCACGGCCCCGGTGAGCCGCACCGCTCGCAGAGCGGCTCGCCCAAGCGAACCAAGGCATCACGGCACTCGGGGCAGAGCGCCCTTCCGGGACGAGCGCAGACCGCGCACCGCTCGGGAAGCAGCAGCTCGAGCACACAGCCAGTGTCGGCGGCTAGTCGTTACGACTCTGCGAAAAGATCGCGTCGGCTTCCCGCAGCGTTTCCGCGGAGCCGATGTCGTACCACTCGCCTGGAAGCTGCCACGTGTAGACGGGCGTTCGCGAGTGGAGCCACTCGGGAAGTCGTCCTGGCTGGTCGGGATTGTTCCCTTCCGCCAGGTACTGATGTATGAGGGGTAGCGCTCGCCGCGGGTAGTAGTAGAGCGCGATCCCGGCAAGCGTCGTCCGCGCGTGCTCCGGCTTTTCCTCCATGAAGACGACGCGGCCGTCCGAGTCCACCTCGACCTGGTTGTACTCGCGCATGTTGTTCAGGTCACCGACGTCGTGGACCGCGAGCACGGGCGCATCGACCTCGAGCCCGTATCTGGCGAAGCCGGAGATGTCCTCGCCGAAGAGGTTGTCCCCGGCCACCACGACCAGGTGGTCGTCGACCTGCAGCTCGTCGAGCACGAACGCGATGTCACCGATTGCCCCGAGCCGGTCCTCGTTCGACGTCGTCCCGTCGTTCACGATCGTGACGCCGCTCTTGCCGCTCGCCCACTCCTCGAAGTGCGGTGTGAACTTCGCGTTCGTCACGACGATGGTCTCGTCGACACCCATCGCCTCGATCCGCTCGAGCAGCCGGCTCAGCATCGGTTCCCCGCCAACCTCGAGCAGAGCCTTCGGCCGGTCCAGGGTGAGCGGGTACAGCCGAGTGGCGTACCCCGCGGCGAGGACCAGCGCTTTCACGCGTGCACCATTCTCGGGAGAGTTTCCCCGAACGGCGCTCGATGGACACCCTCCTCGGTCACGATCGCCGTGACGAGCTCGGCGGGAGTGACGTCGAAGGCCGGATTCCAGGCGTGGAAGTGCGAAGTGAGCTCGGCGCCGTCACGGTGCTCGATGGGGATCTCGGCGCCGGTGGGCGTCGCGTGATCGAGCGTCGAGGTCGGGGCGACGACATAGAGCGGGACGTCGTGATGACGAGCCGCGACCGCAAGGGAGTAGGTGCCGATCTTGTTCGCCGTGTCTCCGTTTGCAGCGATCCGGTCGGCGCCGGTGACGACACAGTCGACCTGGCTGCTCGCCATCAACGAGGCAGCGGCGGAGTCGGCGATGACTGCGTAGGGGATGCCGAGCGACTCGAGCTCCCAGGCCGTCAGACGGGATCCCTGGAGGAGCGGGCGGGTCTCGTCGACCCAAACTCGCTCCACGAGCCCCCGCTCCCAGGCCGCGCGGATCGCGCCGAGCGCGGTTCCATAGCCACCCGTCGCGAGACCACCCGTGTTGCAGTGCGTCAGCACCTGCGAGCCCGAGGGGAACAGCTCGGCTGCGTGCTCGGCCATTCGGCGGCAGCGGTCGACCTCGGCTTCGTGAATCGCGCGCGCGTTCTCGGGCGTCGGGTCGTCGCGCATCTTCTCGAGCGCCCAGCGGAGGTTCACCGCGGTGGGCCTCGCCGCGGCAAGCTCTTCGAGAGCCTCGTCCAGGTCATCGTCTCGCGCCGCCGCCAGGGCGAGGCCGTACGCCGCTGCGACCCCGATCGCCGGTGCGCCGCGAATCGCCAGCGAGCGGATCGCGCCCGCGACCTCGCCTGCATCTCGGAGGCGAAGCTCGACCTCCTCGTCGGGGAGGCGCCGCTGGTCGAGGATCACAACCGCGTCCGGCTCGAGCCGGACGATCCGGCCGGGATCGAGTGAGCCGGCTACTCGGTTCCCTCGTCCCACGAGGCGAGGTAACGCGCCTGCTCGTCGGTGAGCACGTCGATCGCGATGCCCATCGTCTCGAGCTTCAGTCGGGCGATCTCGTCGTCGATGTGCCTCGGGACGTCATAGACACGTCGCTCGAGCGTGGCCGCGTTTGCAACCACCCATTCGGCTCCGAGCGCCTGGTTCGCGAACGACATGTCCATCACGAGGGCGGGATGCCCCTCGGCGGCGGCGAGATTGACGAGTCGTCCTTCCGCGATGAGGTACAGCCTGCGCCCGTCGGCAAGCGTGAACTCGTCGACGAGGTTGCGGGCCTCACGCGTCTCGACAGCGAGCTCGCGCAGCGCTCCGATCTCGATCTCGACGTTGAAGTGCCCGGTGTTGGACAGGATCGCACCGTCCTTCATCCGCTCCAGGTGCGCGCGGGCGATGACGTTCTTGTCGCCTGTGGCAGTGCAGAAGAGGTCACCGATCTCAGCCGCACGCTCCATCGGGAGAACCTCGTACCCGTCCATCACAGCCTCGAGCGCCCGCAAGGGATCGACCTCGGTGACGATGACATGCGCCCCCATCCCGCGCGCGCGCAATGCGACGCCGCGCCCGGTCCAGCCGTAGCCCGCAACCACGAAGCGCTTGCCCGCGAGGAGGACGTTCGTTGCACGGATGATCCCGTCGATCGTGGACTGGCCGGTGCCGTACCGGTTGTCGAACAGGTGCTTGGTCCGGGCTTCGTTGACGGCGATGACGGGAAACCCGAGCTTGCCGTCGCGCTCGAGCGCCTTCAGGCGGATCACCCCGGTCGTCGTCTCCTCCGTCCCTGCGATGACGTCTCCGAGCTGCTCGCGACGATGGGAGTGGAGGACGCCGATCACGTCGGCGCCGTCGTCCATGGTCACGTGCGGACGGTGGTCGACCGCCGCTTCGATGTGACGGTAGTAGGTGTCGTTGTCCTCACCCTTGATCGCATAGACGGCCACGCCGTACTCGTCGACGAGCGCTGCCGCGACGTCGTCCTGGGTCGAGAGCGGATTCGACGCACAGAGAACGACATCCGCGCCGCCCGCCCGAAGTGTCCGAGCGAGATTCGCCGTCTCGGTCGTCACGTGGAGACAGGCGGAGATCCTGTGCCCGGCGAGGGGTTGCTCACGCTCGAAGCGCTCGCGGATCGCGGCAAGCACCGGCATCTGCCGGTCCGCCCACGCGATCCGTCGCACGCCTTCCGCGGCGAGCGCAAGGTCCTTCACGTCATATCGCTGGGTGGTTGCCATCGATCCTCTTTTCGTTCGTTGTCAGGTGGTTTGGCGTTCAGGCAGCCTGTTGTGACGCAAGCAAGCGCTCGTGCTTGCGCTGCTCCCATTCGACCCAGGCCGGGCTTACGTCCGCGAATGCGGGAACGCTCGTGCCGGCGAGCCAGGTCTCGACTGCAGCACGAAGGTCGGGCTCACGCCGCATCCGCACCGCGAACGCGAGCTCGCTGAGCTCGACCCCGAAGCCGCGTCGGAGCTCCGTAAGCGTTCTCAGCTGATTCAGCTCACGGACGCCGTAGCGTCGATAACCGGCCGGCGTGCGGCCCGGGACGACGAGAGCATCGTCCTCGAGATAGCGGAGCATGCGCGGAGACCAGCCGGAGCGCCGACTCGCCTCCCCGATCGTGTAGCTCTCCTGCATGCGGCGAACCTTATCACGATCGTGTAAAGGTTGGTCAGGACGCGGTCGTTCCTTCCCGCCCGTACCGATCTTCGAGTCGCACGACGTCGCCGAGGTGCGGCGTCGAGACCTCGAGGACGAGCGTGTCCTCGAGGGCCGTCAGGCGATGGACCGTGCCGGGGCGATACCGGAACGCCGCACCGGGCTCGACCTCCATCGTCTCGAGCTCGTCGCCGACTCCACCGAGGTCGAGACGGGCACGGCCCTCGTGCACGAGCCACGACTCGTCCTTCGCCTCGTGGTACTGGAGGCTCAGCGCCTCTCCCTTCTTGATGAAGAGCAGCTTGCCGACATACGTCTCGGTCTCCGCCCAGATCAGCTCCCAGCCCCAGGGCTTCTCGACCTTTCGGGGGACAACCCGTAACGAGCCCGCACGCCGGTCACGAGAACCGCAGCGCCAGGTCCGGGATCTTCTGATCAGCTCCGATCCGCAGCCCGTGATCGAGCGCATTGCCGCGACCGAGCTTCACGCCCGGGCCAACGACGGCGAGGCTTCGCACCTCGCAACCTTCGCCTATCTCGGCATCGTCCCCGACGACGGATCCGACGACCGCGGTCGCAGCACCGATGCGCGCGCGGGCTCCGATCACAGCGTTCTCGACGAGCGCGCCGCGAGCGAGATGCGAGCCGGCGCCGAGCACAGCAAGGCTCCCCGCGCGCGCACCGTCCTCCACGACGGCTCCGGGGCCGACGTAGACCGGAGGTACGAGGCGTGCGCCGGGATGGACCTTGGCGGCCGGGATCGACGAGCGTGAAGTCGGGCCCGAGGGCTTCCCCGATTTCGCTCGAGAACGAACGCTCGAGAACGTCGCGATGCGCCTGGAGGTACGACTCCGGAGTCCCGACATCGAGCCAGTAGCCGTCGAGCGCAATCCCGTACACGCTGCCCTCGCTCGCGAGCTTCGGGAAGACGTCCCGCTCGATCGAGACCGCCCCACCGGGCGCGACGAGCTCGAGTACTTCCGGTTCGAGCACGTACAGGCCGGCGTTGATGAGGTTCGTGTCGATCTCCTCGGGTCTCGGCTTCTCGAGGAAGGTGGACACACGGCCGTCAGGAGCGAGCCGAACGAGGCCGTAGCGGGTCGGATCGGCCACCGGCGTGAGCAGGATCGTGGCCTTCGCCCCGGTCTCGCGGTGGAAGCGAACCATCTCACCGAGATCGGCTCCGCGAAGCGAGTCGCCGTTGAGCGCGAAGAAGGTCTCGCCAATCTCGCCCGCCGCGTACGCGATTCCTCCGGCGGTGCCGAGCGGCTCGCTCTCGACCCGGTACGTGAGGTCGAGATCGCCGTACGCCGACCCGAAATGCTCCTTGATCTGCGTCGGCAGATAGCCGCACGAGACGATCCCGCGCCGAACGCCGTGCCCGCGCAGATGCTCGAACGTGAATGCGAGGAGCGGTCGGTCGACGAGCGACAGCATGTCCTTGCGGATGCGCTCGGTCAGGGGGCGCAGGCGCGTTCCCTGGCCGCCCACCAGGATCACTGCCGGAAGACTCACTCCCGCCCGACTCTCATGCCGGGGCTCCGACAGCGCGCCCGATCCCCTCGTACTCGAATCCGAACGCCCGCATCTCGTCCGCATCGAGCATGTTCCGGCCGTCGATCAGGAACGGACGGCGCATGCGAGCGCCGGCCTCGGCCCAGTCGAGATCGCGAAGCTCGGGCCACTCGGTCACGAGGACTGCAGCATCCGCGCCGTCGAGTGCGTCGAGGGCGGAGGCCGCGATCCCGACGCCTTCCAGGCGCGCGTGACCATCTGCAACTGGATCCCACGCGGTGACCTCGGCTCCCTCCGCGAGCAGACGCCCGGCGAGCACGAGGCTCGGTGCGTCGCGCATGTCGTCCGTGCCGGGTTTGAATGCGAGCCCGAGGAGGGCGACCTTCTTGCCGCGCAGCGAGCCGAGACGCCGCTCGAGCTTGCCGACGACGCGTCGCTTCTGGAGCTCGTTCACCTCGATCACGGCGTTCAGGAGCTGGAAGCTGTACCCCGAGTTCGCCGCGAGCTGCTTGAGCGCCAGCGAGTCCTTCGGGAAGCAACTTCCGCCGTACCCGATCCCCGCGCGGAGGAAGGAGGGTCCGATCCGGCGGTCGAGGCCGATGCCCTCGGCAACGGTGAGGACGTCGGCTCCGGTGGCCTCGCAGACGTTGGCGATCTCGTTGATGAACGAGATGCGTGTGACGAGCGCCGCGTTCGCGGCGAGCTTGATCATCTCCGCCGACGCGATGTCACAGCGCACGATCGGGGCCTCTATTCCCTCGTGAAGTCGCTCGACGACGTCGGCATCGGCGGATTCGAACGCACCGATGACGACTCGGTCTGGGTGCATGAAGTCGCGAATAGCGGTTCCCTCTGCGGTGAACTCGGGGTTCGACACGTACCCGACGTTCTGAAGCCCTCGCTCGTCGAGGCGATGTCGCACGGTCCGGCCCGTCCCCACCGGGACGGTGCTCTTCATCGCCAGGACGATCCTGCGATCGACGGAAGGGAGCTCGTCGACGACCGTCCACACCGCCGAGAGGTCGGCGTCACCC
Organism: uncultured Actinomycetes bacterium; assembly: GCA_963756925.1. GTDB lineage: Bacteria > Actinomycetota > Thermoleophilia > Gaiellales > Gaiellaceae > GMQP-bins7. Next base: position 28,028 of record CAVWPL010000001.1, read on the forward strand.
GAATGCGTCGGTGGCGTTCCCACCGCGACGTACACCACCTCGGCATTGGCGAGGGCGTCGTCGACCTCGGTAGTGAACAGGAGCCGCTCGCCGTTGCGCTCGAGAAGCTCGTCGAGTCCTTCCTCGTGGATCGGCACGTCGCCGCGACGAAGAGCCTCGATCTTGTCGGCCGCGATGTCGCGGATGACGACGTCGTGACCGAGATCCGCGAAGCAGGCTCCGGTCACGAGGCCGACGTAGCCGGCGCCGAAGACCGCTACTCTCACGCGCCTATCGACTCCTGCCGAGAGGCCTGAGGCCCTTGGCAATCGCGATCATCGTCTCGTTCGAAAGCCGATCGAGCAACGTGTTGACCACCCAGTACCTCCCCTTGGGAGTGTTCAGGACGACCATGTGCAGCTTCGGGCCGTTGTAGTAGAGGTCGTAGACGCGGCCGCCGATGCGCCGCGTCAGGCTGCGGTCGCCGAGAGCAGGTGCGTCCTCCCAATCGCTCATCTGGATGCCCCAGTACTCGTTCGAGCCCATGCGGTAGACGAGCCGAACTGCCTTGTGCTTCTTGGCCGGGTCGATCCAGTACAGGCGGATCGGGTTGTCGCCGTCCGTCCACGAACTCCGTTCGATCACCGTCGGCAGCATCAACGGAAACGACACGCGCGTACGCTTGTCGCGCAGGAGGTCGCGCGCGGCGCTCGCGCCGGAGACCACGTTCGGGCGCTCGCGCTTCGGGGTCTGGTCGATCGGTGCCGACGCCAGAGTCTCGTGGAAGGTCTGGCCGACGACCACGGTCAACATGGCTCCGTTCGCTAGCTGCGAGATCGACGCCGGCAGGCTCTTGGTCTCTGCCGATCCGAACAGATTCGCGACCTTGTCCGCAGCGGCCCGAGCACCTCGTTGACCGGGATCGAAGTAGACCTGCGTCCGGAAGTAGTCGAATGACGGCGCGTTCGCGGGCAGGCCGTTCGGAGGCGTGAGGATCTGGTAGCCACGCTCGCCGAGCTGGAAGCCCGCAGTCGACGCGGAGCCCGTGCGCCCGTTGCCGTTCAGGACCGTGATGTTCGTGTCACGCGGCGGTGGGGCCGTGCGCTTGAGCTTCTCGCCGAGCGCCACAGCCGTCGCTTCTTCGGACGACTGCACGTCAGGATGAGTGAACGTTCGGACTGCCCGGGAGACGTTCGTCGAGTCGGTGGTCAGGTCCGCAAAGCCTTCGAGTCCCTCGATCCGGTTCTGGAACACGCGGCCGCGCGGGAGCTCGTACGCGAAGCGTGCGTACGAGAGGACGGTCCTGCCGTCGACGTTTCCTCCACCACCCTGTGCGACCTCGACGTTCGAGGTGACGGTGTTCACGACCTTCAGGAGGTCGGTCAGCCGGGAGTCTTCCTGGACCTGTCCCTTGAACGCGCGCACGAACTGCTGCTGGCGAGCGACGCGGTAGAGATCCGAGTCCGTATGCCGGTAGCGGACGTAGTCGAGCGCCTGCCGGCCCGCGAGCTGCTGGTATCCCGGCTGGAGATCGATCGTCGCGTAGCCGGACGGGCCGCTCTGGTCGTTGAAGTAGCGGCGGTCGACATCGAGCCACGCGCCTCCGAGCTTGTCGACGATCTGGACGAACCCGCGGAAGTTGACCGTGATCAGGTAGTTGATGTCGAGCTTCGTCAGCGCCTTGACCGTCAGCAGCGACCCCTGGGGGCCGTTCGGCGCGCAGATGGAGTACGCGTGCGCGATCTTGTCGGAGAACGGCGTCCGACCCGGACAATGGATCTCGACCCGCATGTCCCGCGGAAAGGACAGAAGCGAGATCGAGTCGGTCTCCGGGTCCGCGCGGACGAGCATCAGCGTGTCCGAGCGTGAGGGCGCGCCGTCGCCGTCCGCGAGACGATGGTCGTAGCCGATGACGAGCGCGACCGCGGGCTCACCTGGGAGCGGCGCGTCCAGTTGGCCCTGTGCGCGCTTGACGCCGGGAGTTTCGGGCGCGAGCGCCGAGACAGACTCGTGGAAATAGAGGTACGTCCCTCCCGATGCTCCGACTGCGAGCACGAGCGCAGCAATCCCGACCCACATGAGGATCGGGCCGAGCAGACCAATCCGGGAGCGCCGCGGGGCCGGATTGCCGGTAGACGGTGACGGGCGAGATCGAGCCGGGCGGGAGCACCGGCTTTCCGTTTCCGTTCGGCGCCTCCGAGCGCCCCAGGCCTCTCTTCAGAGTCGTTCGCATACAGTCAACGAGCGCCCCCACGGGCGCCCGGGTTTGAGGATAGCTGGACTACCGGAGGCGCCGATACGACCGTCGTGGAGCGCTTCTCCCAAGTACGCGATCTCCTCCGGAGTCCCTGCTGTGATGCGGAGCGCGTTCGCCGCGCCGAACGAGCTTAACGGACGCACTATCACGCCTCTTCGAAGGAGCGCGTCATTGAGCGCAGCCGCGTCCGCGACCTCCACGAAGACGAAGTTCGCGACCGCTCGCTCCACCGGCTCGAGACCTGCTCGGTGGAGTGTCTCGACGAGCACGGCTCTCGCTTCACGGTTCGCCGCACGGCGGCGGTCGAGCTCGTGGATCTCGCCGAGACTCGCGAGCGCGGCCTCCTGGCCCGCGGAGCTCACGTCGAACGCGCGGCGAACCTTGCCGATCGCTCTGATGATCTCCTCGGGACCGATCCCGTAGCCGACCCGGAGCCCGGCGAGGCCGTAGATCTTCGAGAACGTACGCAGCACGAGCACACGGCGACCCGCCTTTGCGTACTCCTCGATCGCGTCTGGGTACGCGGAATCTTCGACGTACTCGAAGTACGCCTGGTCGACGACGGTGAGCACATGTGGCGGAACGGTGTCGAAGTACGCATCGAGCTCCGCGCGCGAGTTGGTGGTGCCCGTCGGGTTGTTCGGTGCGGCGATGAAGACGAGCTTCGTGCGCGGTGTGATTGCAGCGACCATCGCCTCGAGATCGAGCCGGTGATCGCGAAGCGGCACTCGTACGGGCGTCGCGCCGAGCTTGAGCGGATCGATGACGTAGCTCGGGAACGACGGCCACGCGGTGACCACCTCGTCGCCCGGCTCGAGCGCGCTCTGGGCGATGTAACCGATTACCGCATCCGCCCCGGCGCACACCGTGACCTCCTCGAAGCGGACGCCGTGGCGCTCGGCGAGCGCCTGGCGCAGGCGATAGGCGCCGCCGTCCGGATAGCGGTTCAGCTCGAGCAAGGCTCGCTCGAGGGCCTCGAGCGCAGCGGGGAACGGCCCGTACGGCCCCTCGTTCGAGGCGAGCTTGACGACTCGCTCGAGCCCGAGCTCGCGCTGGACCTCCTCCACCGGCTTGCCCGGCTCATACGGGACGAGGCCCGCGAGAGCGGGGCGGATCAAACTCGGATCGACGTCGCCGGAAGGGTTGGCTCACGCAGCGAAGCCCGGCTCGGGCATTCCCGCGCCGAGCTCAGCCAGGTCGTCGTCCGCGGACGCAAACCCTTCGAGCCGCTGGCCCGCCTCGGGCTCCCCGATCTCGCGCTGGCGACGGAGCACAACTGCAGCGAGCGCGGCCAGAAGGCCCGCAGAGACAAGGCCGAGAACGACGAACGAGACGAGCTTGATCGCTCGCAGGTCGCGACGACTTCGCCCATGCTGTAGCGCCTTCAGGACGAAGAAGCCGACGAGTGCGTTTCTCTTGGTGAAGATGCTCACACCCTGAGGGTAACGAATCTCGGCCCGACCTCGGACCTCCGCCAACTCAGAGCCCGCAAAGCGGAGGCCGGCCACTTCGCCCCGATTCCCTGCCGAGGCCTACTTCCGGCGCAGCGGCATGTGGATCGGCCGCTCGAGAGCGACGAGCCCCGCTTCCTTCATCGCTTCGGAGAGCGTGGGGTGAGGCGCGATTCCGTCGGCGACCGTCTCGATGGTCGCCTCGCTGTCGAGCGCGATGACGGCCGCTCCGATCAGGTCGGTGGCATGAGGACCGACGATGACGACGCCCAGTAGCTCCCCGTAGTGCGTCTCGTGGATCGTCTTCACCCAACCGGCGGCGTCACCGGACATGACAGCGCGCGCGTTCGCGGCCCACGGGAATCGCCCGACGGCGACGTTGTCGCCGTACTGCTCGCGCGCCTGCTCCTCCGTCAACCCGACACCTGCGATCTCCGGGTCCGTGTAGATGGGCCGCGGCACTGCCGGATCACCGAACGCGGCCTCGTGACCGGTTGCATTTTCAGCGGCGATCTCACCTTCGCGAAAGCCGGTGTGCGCGAGTTGCCAGTAGCCCGCGACGTCCCCTCCCGCATAGATGTGCGGAACGGAGGTCCGGCGATGGTCGTCCGTCTGGATGCCAGCGCGCTTGTCGAATGCGACTCCTGCTTGCTCGAGGCCGAGCCCTTCCACGAGCGGCGCCCTCCCCACCGAGACGAGCATGAGATCGCACTCGACGGTCTCGCCCTCGCCGAAGTGGACGATGAGCCCGGAGCCGGTGTCGTCGACCTGCGTGCATTGCTTTCCGAGCTGAACCACGATCCCACGCCGCGCGAGTGCCTTGCGGAGCTCGTTCGCTGCCTCGGCGTCCTCCTGCGGAATCAGTCGATCGAGCATCTCGACGATGGTGACCTCGGTGCCGAAGCGCTCGAAGATGGACGCGAACTCGCAGCCGATGATCCCGCCACCGAGCACGGCCAGTCGCCGGGGGACCTGGGTCAGGGCCAGGAGGCCCGTCGAGTCGACGCAGCGCGCCGAGTCGAGCCCCGGGATCGGAGGGCGGAGCGGGAACGAGCCCGTCGCGACGATTGCGCTTGCGAACGAGACGCTTTCGGCGCCGTCGATTGCAATCGTGTGCGCGTCGGAGAAGCGACCGGAGCCGTGCACCGCCGTGACGCCGATGGCCTTGAAGAGCACGGCGACACCGCTCGTCATCTGCTTGACGACCGCCGCCTTCCACTCGTTCGCCTTCGCGAAGTCGAGGGTCGGCTCGCCGGTCACGACGCCGAGCTTCGGGTCGATCTCACGCGCTGCGTGCAAGGCGTGCGCTGTCTGCACCCAGGCCTTCGTCGGAACGCAGCCGACCCGGAGGCACGTACCCCCGAGCTCGGACTCCTTCTCGATGCAGGCGACACGGGCCCCGAGCTGCGCCGCGCGGATGGCGGCCGTGTACCCGGCTGGTCCCCCGCCGAGGACGGCGACGTCACATTCCATAGGCCGCCGATCCTAGTCGTAGCGGCCGGGCAGGCCCCACCACTACAGCTCCCGGCGCATCGTCACGCTGGCTCCTCCGTCTTCGTGCACGCGCGAGAACCCGTGCTTCTCGTAGAACGAGAGGAGTGCGTCGTCGTTGCTCGGGACGCTCAGGCTCAACGCGCGATACCCCTCCGCTCGCGCACGATCGACGAGTGCTTCGAGGAGCGACTCTCCCAGCCGTCGCCCCCGCCGGCTCGGCACGACCGCGATCGCAAGCTCGGGAGTCTCCTCGTCGACGAACCCGTATCCCTGGTGGTCGCGACGAAAGAGGCGGTACCACGCTGCACCGACGGGAAACCCGTCGTCGACCGCGATGAGCGCCGTGTCTCCGGGCCTTCCCCAGCCCTTGACGTAAAGCGCTACCGGCCCGGCCCCTCACCCGGCTCCCGCTCCCGCCAGTAGTAGGCGTGGTGGAGCATGTCCCGGAGAAACCGGACGTCCTGACGTCCGCCACGGCGGATGACCATCGCCCGAGCCTACCGCTCCCGTCCAGCGGTCGGATGCGAAGGCAGGAACGCAGCGGCCGCGAAGCGGTCGCGCTCAACGGTCTTCGCAATCCGAATCCGCACGACCGGATTCCGATGCTGCGGCAAGATCAGAGCGCCAGCGCCGGGGACTCGACGAAGGCCTTGAGCGTACGAAGGAACTCGGCGCCCTCGGACCCGTCGATTGCTCGGTGGTCGCACGTCAGCGTCAACGTGAGCGCTGGTGCCACGATTAGGTCACCGTCCACGACGAGTGCCCGTTCCTCGATCGAACCGACGGCGAGGATCGCGACCTGAGGCGGGTTGAGAACGGCGACGAACTGATCCACGCCGTACATGCCGAGATTCGAGATGGTGAAGGTGCCGTCGGCGAGATCCTGGAGCTGGAGCTTCCCATCGCGCGCACGCGTGACGAGGTCGGAGCGCATTGCCGCGATCTGCTGGACCGACTTGCGGTCGGCGTCGCGGATCACGGGAACGACGAGCCCGTTCGGCGTCGCGACGGCGATTCCGAGGTTTGCTGCGGGATAGCGATGGATCGCACCGTCGACGAACTGCGCATTCACCGCCCGATGGCGCATGAGCGCTCCGGCGACGAGCCGCGTGAGGAGGTCGGAGACCGTCGGCTTCGTCTCGCCCTCGCGCAGGTGCTCGACCATCTGCTCGCGCGTCGCGACGAGCTCGGACGCGTCGACGACGACGGTGAGTTGGAAGACCGGAGCCTCCCAGGCCTCGGTCAGGCGGCGTGCGATCGTCGTTCGAATCGAGGTCAGCTTCACCACCTCGACGTCGGCCTGCGGCGCGGGTGCGGAGGCAACCGCGGCGGGCGTGACGGAGTCACCCGCACTCGCGTTCTCGACGTCTTCGGCGATGATGCGGCCGTCCGGTCCCGTTCCCGTGAGCGCGGAGAGCTCGATGCCCCGCTCCCGAGCGATCCTGCGGGCAAGCGGGCTCGCCTTGACCCGGCCGCCGTTGCTCTCGGAGACGGCCGCCTGGTCGCGCTCTGGCCCTTTCTCGGTCGCCGGGGCAGCGGATTCGTTCGCCGTCGGCTCGGATAGAGCTGGATGTCGCTCCGGCGGCAACGAAACGGAAATCTCCTCGCCCTCGGCTCCGATGACTCCCACCGTCGTGCCGACGTCGACCTCGCCTTCCGCCACGTTGATCCTGAGCAGGACGCCGTCCGCCTCGGCTTCGACCTCCTGCGTGACCTTGTCCGTGTCGAGCTCGTAGAGAGGCTCGCCCTTCTTGACCTGATCGCCCTCCGCCTTGAGCCAGCGCACGATCGTCCCGGCCTCCATCCCCTGGCCGAGACGCGGAAGCTTGACCTCGACGGCCACGGCTAGGCCCTCGCGACGGTGCGGCGGATCGCCTCGAGAACGTCGCCTGAGTGCGGGACGACGTACTCCTCCATGACGGGCGCGAACGGCAGCGGCGCGAACTTCGCGCCAACGCGCTCGATCGGAGCGTCGAGGTAGTCGAAGGCGCCGTGCTGGATCACGGCAGTGAGCTCCGCACCGAATCCACCTCGCGTGACGGCTTCGTGCGCCGTCACCGCCCGGGTCGTCTTGCGAACCGATGCGAGGATGGTCTCCTCGTCGAGTGGAAGGAGCGTTCGAGGGTCGACGACCTCGACCGAGATGCCCTCCTTCTCGGCCTCCTCCGCGGCCCGGAGTGCGTCGTGAACGAGCCGGCCGGTCGCGACGACCGTGACATCCTCGCCCTCGCGGTGGACTCGAGCCTTTCCGAGTGGAATCGGTTCGAGCTCCTCGGGAACCTCGCCCTTCAGCGGGTAGAGCGTGCGGTGCTCGAAGAACACCACCGGATTGTCGTCGTGGATCGCTGACCAGAGCAGGCCGCGAACGTCCTCCGGAGTCGACGCGAAGACGACCTTGAGCCCCGGCACATGGACGAACCAGGCCTCGAGCTGCTGGGCGTGCTGCGCGCCCGGCGACCAGCCTGCTCCTCCCTGGGTCCGGATCGTCAGGGGCACCGTCATCTGGCCTCCGGACATCGTCCGATGCTTGGCGGCCTGGTTCACGAGCTGCTCCATGGAGAGCGTCAGAAAGTCCTCGTACATGATCTCCACGATCGGGCGCAGACCCTGGATCGCGGCCCCGATTCCCGCGCCGACGATCGCCATCTCCGAGATCGGTGTGTTCCGGATGCGCTTCGGGCCGAACTCCTCCAGGAGACCCTGAGTCACGGCCATCGACCCACCCATCTCCGCGATGTCCTCCCCATCAGGAAGACGCGTTCGTCCTCGCGCAACGCCCTCGCCAGCGCGTCGCGGACAGCTTCGCGGTAGGTCACCTCAGCCATAGACGTACTTGAGCGCGTCTTCTGGTTTCGGATCCGTTCCCGCCTTCGCGAACTCGACCGCCGCCTCGACTTCCGCGGTCACCTCGGCATCGATCCCGGCGAGCTCGTCGTCCGAGAGCTCGAGGCGGGAGCGCAGGAGCTCGATCGGGTCCTTCGTCTCGCGTGCCTGCTTGAGCTCTTCCTTGTCCCGGTACACCTGCGGGTCGCCGACGTAGTGCCCGGTGAGCCGGTACGTACGGAGGTGGAGCAGCACCGGGCCCTTGCCGGAGACCGCGTGCTCGCGCGCAGCGAGCGCTGCGAGGTACACGGCTTCGACGTCCTGGCCGTCGGCCTCGATCAGCTTCATGCCGTACGCCTGGGCTCGCTTGCCGAGCTCGTCGACCGGCAGCGGAAGGTGCTGCTTCGCCGGAGTCGACTCGGCCCAGCCGTTGTTCTCGAGCACGAAGATGGCCGGAACCTTCCAGAGCTGACCGAGGTTCATCGACTCGTGGAAGGTGCCCGTGTTCGTGGCGCCGTCGCCAAAGAATGCGACCGCGACACGTTGCTCCGATCGCACCTGGAACGCGAATGCAGCACCGACGATTCCCGGAATGCCGCCTGCCACCACGGCGTTCGCCCCGAGGTTGCCGACCTCGAGGTCGTAGAGGTGCATCGAGCCGCCGTAACCGTGAGAGCACCCTTCGAGCTTCCCGTACAGCTCGGCCATGACCTTCGCGACCGAGGTTCCCTTGGCGATCGCGTGCCCGTGCGCCCTGTGCGTCGACGCGATCACGTCCTCGCGCTCGAGGGCGGCACAGACTCCCGTGGCTGTCGCCTCCTGGCCGATCGCGACGTGCAGGAAGCCCGGAAGCTCACCGGCGCGGAAGCGTTCCTCGACCTTCTCCTCGAAACGCCGGACGAGCAGCATCTCCCGGAAGAAGGCGCGAAGCACGTCTCCCGACGGGCGTCGCCCTCCCGATCCGGCCTTCTCTTCGACGGTGGCCATGGACCGGCCATTATGCTGATCGGCCGATGCGGGCCGTCGATCAATGGAAGCGGATCGAAGCGGGTCTCCCCGACGGGTGGGTCGAGGCTCGCCTCTCCTACACGGTCGAGGATCCCGCCGCCGCACAGTCCGCTGCAGCGGCACTTGCACCGCTCGGGCCCGGTCGCTCGGGCAACGAGTTGCAGTTCCACGTGAGCCGGTCCGGGCCGTCCGGAGCGGAGTCGGTGAGGAACCTCCTCGCGCGTCTCGACCGCAAGCGACTCTGGGGCGATCTGGCCCTCACCGAGGTTCGCGTCCCGCAGAGGCCACACAACTCCGGCTCTCGACCGTGAAGGATCCGAGGAGCAGTCGAGGGCAGCCCGGCTCGCCGATGCGTGGGATGCGCTCCTCGAGACGGTGCCGTCCGATTGGAGCGATCTCCTTTGCGAGCTCGACGTCGACTCGAGCGACTATGTCCCGCGCGCTGCTCTGCTCGGCGCGCCGCTCAACCCGACGCGGAATCCAGACAAGCTCGCGCTGCGCTTCCGGATCTCCCGGAGGGGATACGGGGCGTCGGCGTCCATGGCCCGACGCTGCTTCGAGCGCATGGACGACGAGGGAGTCACGGGCAGGCTCTCCGTGCTGAACGGGCTCTCGGACGCCGACTACGTCGGGACACAAGGGCCTGTCTGGCGCATCGCCGGCCGCTCGGTCTGAGCAGCGGCACTCTCGAGCCTGGATCGGACTGCTTCCGTTGCCTACGCGACGATCTTGGCGGATCCGCGCATGCCGAAGCTCGCGTGCGGGTCGCAGCGGTAGCGCAGCACACCGACTTTCGACAACTTCACCTTCCACTTCTGGGTGCCGGTGAACGTGAGCGGGGTCGTCTTCCTGTCGTAGCCCGGCGCGCTCAGGTGCACGTTGTGGATCCGCGAGCGGTCGCGGATCGTGACTGTGTAGGTCCCTCGCCGGAGCTGTTTGACCGCCTTGCCGGCCGCCGTCTTGAGCGTGATTACCTGGCCCGGGCCGGCGGTGACGACCAGCTTCGTCTTCGCGGTGATCACGGACGGCGGAGGCGGCGGAGGTGGGGGCGACTGGGACGGTGTCCCGGCAACGAAGGTGCCGCGCAGCGTCGGGTGCGGGTCGCAGTGGTAGACGTAGTTGCCGTCCCTGAAGGTGACCGTCCAGTTCACGGTGCCCGTGAACGCGACCTCGGTCCGCTCGTCGACGCCGGGGCCTTCGAGATGGAACGTGTGGAAGTCGGAGCGGTCCCGCACCTCGATGTCGTAGGTGCCCGGGATCGAGCTTCGTCACCTTTGCCCCCTGCGCGTTCACGAGGCTGATCTCGAAGTCGGGCCCGACCGTGCCGAACAGCTTCGTGCCCTGGGTGGGGGCGGCCCCACCGTCCGCCGTCCCGAGCAGGGCGGCGGCAGCGAGTGCGGCAACGACGGCAGCGGCGCGGTTCATCGTCTCCACACTACGCCGACTCGTCGGGGTCGGATTGCGTTCGGAGTGCGTTTCCCGACAATGCCCGGCGGCGCACCGCCCGCAAGTCGAGCTTCAAACCGATCGGCAGCGAAACGGGAATAGGTTGTCAGTCGACTCGGTCCGGGAGGCTCAAATGAATCTGCGAAGGCTTGAAGTGGGTGCGCTCTCGGTCGCGGTGTTCGCGATGGGATTGTGGTCGGGGATCGGCAGCGCGGGGTGGCTGAGCACGGACGCAAAGGCGGTTGCGTTGAAGGCCACACTCGGCACCGCCAAGGAGGTTCCGAAGCCGAAAGGCGTGAGCGCGAGCGCAGGAGGAACCTTTGCCGTCGGCCTGACTCGCCAGGGCTCCGGCGGGACCATGTCGTGGCGCATCACGTACCGCGGCCTCACGGGCAAGGCCCGAGCGGCACATGTTCATCTTGCCAAGCCGGGGAAGGCGGGCCCGGTTGCAGTTCCGCTGTGCGGTCCCTGCCGCTCGGGTGCGCGAGGCACGGCCAAGGTCAACGGACGCACGTTTGCGGCGCTGCTCGGCGGAGGCGCCTATGTCAACGTCCACACGACAATGAATCCGGCCGGGGAGATCAGGGGACAGATCCGGAAGGGCGGTAAGGCGCCTCCTCAGGTCGGCACGACCACCGACACGACGACGAGCGACACGACCACGACGACGTACGACCCGTATCCGTAGAGATTGGAAGTGCGACCGCGTTCAGACCGGCCGCCTCTGGGCGGCCGGTTGCACGAGGGAGCGACTCAGGCGCGGAGCTCGGCGCCGAACCGGTCGGCGAGCGCGTCGACGATCGCGCTCCGGAGCTCGGCGGCCTCGTCGTCGGTGAGCGTCCGCTCGGGGGACTGGAACGAGAGGTGCATCGCGACCGACTTGCGCCCCTCGCCCACCTGCTCGCCGCGGTAGACGTCGAAGACGCGCGACCTCGCGCAGCAGCGGCCCGGCGGCCTCGCGCGCCGCGTCGACGAGCGCGCCGACCTCGACCTCCTCGTCGACCGCAACCGCGATGTCCTGGTGGACCGCGCGGGTACGTGATCACGTCCTCGTACGCGCACGGGGTCTCGCGCCGCGCTCGCGAGCGTCTCGAGATCGAGCTCGAACGCGCCCCACGTGCCCTCGAGCAGCGCGGGATGGAGCTCGCCGACGACGCCTGCCTCGATCTGCGCCGCCTTCCCCGGATGCAGGAGGCGGTCGCGTCGGCCCGCGCCCACGTCGGCTCGGCGTGGAGCGACCGCGAGCAGCGCCTCGACGACGCCCTTCACCCGCAGGAAGCCGCCCTCCGCGATCGCCGGCGACCCGACGTCCGCTCCTCGGGCAGCTCGCCCGGCGCTGCGGGGCAGATACACCCGCGCGATCTCGAAGAGCGCGACCCGCTCGTTCCCGACCTCGACGTTCCGTCGCGCGGTCTCGAGCAGCGACGGGAGGAGCTCCGTCCGCAGGACGGCGAGCTCGACCGTGATCGGCTCCGGCAGCCGGAGCGCGTCCGGATCGTCGCGTCGTCCTCGACGAGCGAAGGCGTGTAGACCTCGGAGAACCCGAGCGCGACGAGCGTGTCCTCGACGCGGCGGCGCACGCGCTGCGAGCGCGGTCAGGCGCCCGCTCATCTCGCGCCGCACGCGGAAGCGTGAACGGGACGTCGGCGAGCCGGAAGCGCGCGATCTCCTCGATCAGGTCGACCTCGCGCGTGAGGTCGCGCGCCCGCCAGGTCGGGACGACGTACTCGCCGTCGCGCGCGCTCGAGCCCGAGCCGCGTCGAGGAGGTCGTGCTGCTCGTCGGCAGCGACCTCGAGCCCGATGAACGCGCTCGCCCGCTCCGGGTCGGAAGCGGACGACCGGGCGCTCCGGCAAGCTCGGCCTTCGCGTCCGTGTGCCCGACCCAGCGGCGCACCGGCGAGCTCGACGATCAGCTCGGTCGCCCAGGCCGCCGCCTGCTCTGCGAGGTACGGATCGACACCCTTCTCCCAGCGGTTCGAGCCCTCGGTCCGGAGCCGGAGCCGCTCGGACGTCCGCCAGAGCCCGGTCGGCTCGAAGTTCGCGGCCTCGAGCAGGACGTCGCTCGTCGCTCTCGGAGATCTCGGTCTCCTCGCCGCCCATGATCCCGGCGAGCGCGATCGACGCGCTCCGCGTCCGCGATCATCAGGTCCGAGGGGTCGAGCTCGCGCTCGACGCCGTCGAGCGTGCGGAGCTTCTCGCCCGGCTGCGCGCGGCGGACGACGATCTTGCCGCCCGCGAGCGTTCGCGTGGTCGAACGCGTGCAGCGGGTTGCCGAGCCCGAGCATCACGTAGTTCGTCACGTCGACGACGTTCGAGATCGGCCGCATGCCCGCGGCGTCCAGCCGCGCGCGCAGCCAGAGCGGCGAGGGGCCGATGCGGACGTCCCGGAAGAGCCGCCCGATGTAGCGCGGGCAACCCTCGAAGTCCTCGATCGTGACGTCGACGGGCTCGTCGCCGGCGCGGCTCCGGGTCGCGGCCCGGCGGCGGCGCGAGGTCGAGGCCGGTAGAGCGCCGCGACCTCGCGCGCGATGCCGTAGACCGAGAGCAGGTCCGGCCGGTTGCCCGTGATCTCGAGGTCGAGGACGACGTCGCTGGAGCGGAAGCACGTCCGCGAGCGGCGTGCCCGGCTCGCCGTCGTCGAGCACGATGATCCCCGCGTGGTCCTGCCCGAGCTCGAGCTCGCGCTCGGACAGGATCATCCCCTGCGGACTCCTCGCCGCGGAGCTTGCGGCGCTCGAGCACGAGGCCGCCGGGGAGCGTGGCGCCCGGAAGCGCGACCGCGACCGTCGCGCCCGCGCCGAAGTTCCAGGCGCCGCACACGATCTGGTACGGCTCGCTCTCCCCCACGTCGACCACGCAGAGCTGGAGCCGGTCGGCGTTCGGGTGCTTCGCCGGCCTCGAGCACCTTGCCGACGCGGAAGAGGCCGAGGTTGCCGTCCTCGTCCGGGACGCCGCGCCGCTCGATCGCGGCGACGACCGCGCGTGGCCATGTCGAGCCGCGTCGCGCAGCTCCTCGACCGGCATCTCGAGCGCGACGTAGTCGCGGAGCCAGGAGAGCGGGACGCGCATCAGAACTGCCTCAGGACGCGGAGGTCGTTCTCCCAGAACGGCCTGATCTCGGAGATCCCGTGCCGGAGCTGCGCCGCGCGCTCGATCCCGCAGCCGAACGCGAAGCCGCGTCCACTCCTCCGGGGTCGAGCCCGACGTTCGCGAACACCTGCGGGTCGACCATCCCCGCGCCGCCGAGCTCGATCCAGCCCGTGAACTTGCACGTGCGGCAGCCCTGCATCTCGCAGATCGGGCAGGAGACGTCCGGCTCGATCGACGGCTCCGTGAACGGGAAGAAGTGCGTGCGGAAGCGGACCCGCCGCTCGTCGCCGAAGAGCGCGCGCATCACGTGCAGCAGCGTCCCCTTCAGGTCCGCGAGCGTGATCGTGCGGTCGACGGCGAGCCCCTCGAACTGGTGGAAGATCGGGAAGCGGGTCGCGGTGATCTCGTCGCGCCGGTACACGCGGCCGAGCGAGACCATGTAGATCGGCGGCTTCTTCGCCTCCATGACGTGGATCTGCGACGGGCGAGGTCTCGGTGCGCAGCAGCCGCTCGGCGTCGAGGAAGAACGTGTCGCGCGGCGAGCGCGACGGGTGCGCCGGCGCGAACGCGAGCTGGTCGAAGTTGTAGTGGACGGTCTCGACCTCGCGGTCGTCGATGATCTCGTAGCCGAGCCCGAGGAACGCGTCTTCGATGATGCGCCGGGTGAGCGTCGTCGGATGCAGCGTCCCGAGGTGGCGCTCCTCGCCCGGCAGCGTGACGTCGACCACGTCCTCGGTCAGCCGGCGGTCGAGCTCGGCGCGCTGCGAGCTCCTCCTCGCGCGCCGTCGACCGCCGCCTCGATGCGCTCGCGGACCGCGTTCAGCGCCATGCCCGTCTCGCGGTCGCGGACCTCGCGGAGCGCGAGCTTGAGCTCGCTCTTCCGGCCCAGGTACTCGACCCGGACGCGCTCGACGTCGTCCGCGGTGGCGGCGGCCGCGACCGCGGCGAGGGCGTCCTGCTCGAGCGCCTCGGGATCCATGGCGGGTGAGCGAGGTTACCAACGTCCTAATTCCCAAGTTACAAGTTGTAACTTGCCCCGCCAGGTGGCCAGCCATCAGCGTCGCCGTTCCATGTTACAACTTGTAACTTGGGCTCCAGCGTGAGCGCCTACGACGGATTCGCACCTATCTACGACGCCTTGGCGGCGGACATGACCGAGGACATCGACTTCTACGTCGACTCGCGCGCGGAGGCGGACGGCCCTGTCGTCGAGCTCGCCGTCGGCACGGGCCGGGTCGCGGTTCCGGTCGCGGAGCGCGACCGGGAAGCGCGTCATCGGGATCGACTCGTCGCCGGCGATGCTCGCGGTCGCGCGCGAGCGCGCGGCCGCGCGGTGTCGACCTCGATCTCCGGCACGGTGACATGCGCGACCTCGCGCTCGACGAGCCCGCGGCGCCTGGTCATCTGCCCGCTACCGCGCGCTCCTCGCACCTCCCGACGTGGGCGCGACCGGAGGCGCGTGTTCGAGCGAGTGCGGCAAGCCTTCGGCCCGGCGGGCGGTTCGCCTGGAACGCGTTCGTCTTCGATCCACACGATCGCCGCCGCAGCCTCGACGGCGCTGGGACAGGACGAGCCGATCTCCGCACCGCAACGATTAGTCCCCGGCCGACAACCGCATCGACATCACGCTCGAGACGGGCCCGACAGATCTCGCTCTGGTGGGTCGTCGCGCGGCGAGTGGGAGGCCTTGCTCGACGTCTCGGGCCTCGAGACGGAGGCGCTCTACGGCTGGTTCGACCGGCGGCCGTTCGACGAGGAGAGCCGCGAGTTCGTCTGGGTCGCCCGGAAGCCGGCGATGACCCTCTACGACCGATCGCGCGTATCTACGACCCGTGGAGCCGGTCGGTGACCGAGGACGTCGGCTTCTACGTCGACCAGGCGCTCGCGTCGGGCGGCCCTGTGGTCGAGCTCGCGGTCGGGACGGGGCGCATCGCCGTCCCGATCGCGCGAGGCCGGGATCGCGGTGATCGGCGTCGACTCCTCGCCCGAGATGCTCGCGGTCGCGCGCGCGGCCGCCGAAGCGGCGGGCGTCGCAGCCCTGCTCGACCTCCGCCTCGGCGACCTCCGCGAGCCTCCGGTCGCCGAGCGCGTGCCGCTCGTCATCTGCCCGTTCCGCTCGCTCCTGCACATGGAGACGGAGGACGGAGAAGCTCCGAGCGCTGCGCGCCGCGCACGCGCTGCTCGAGCCGGAGGGCCGTTTCGTGTTCGACGTCTTCGCTCCGAGCCGCCGAGGACATCGAGGAGACGCACGACCGCTGGCTCGAGCGCGAGCCCGGGCATCTTCGAGCGCGCGGTCGTGGGACGAGAGCACGCGCACGCTCTCGCTCTCCGTCCG
This sequence comes from uncultured Actinomycetes bacterium, assembly GCA_963756925.1. Classification (GTDB taxonomy): domain Bacteria; phylum Actinomycetota; class Thermoleophilia; order Gaiellales; family Gaiellaceae; genus GMQP-bins7. The sequence continues at coordinate 43,912 of CAVWPL010000001.1, forward strand.
CGCGGACGGCGCAGAGGCGACCTTCGGTCTCCACTGGCTCTCGTCGCCGGAGTGGCTGCGGCTGCTCGACGAGGCCGGCTTCGAGGTCGAGGCGCTCTACGGCTGGTTCGACCTGCGGCCGTTCGACGGCGAGGAGGACATGATCTTCGTCTGCCGCGGCGCTAGGCGGGACTCGATGGCGTCGCCGAGCGCGATCTCGCCGCCCTCGACGACGTGCGCCAGCATCCCGCGCTTGCCGTCGAGCTCGGCCCGCAGCCCGGGCCGCAGCTCGTCCATGCGGTGGCACGGATCGCAGACCATCGTGATCTCGAGCGACGCGCCTCGCCGACCTGCACGCGCTGCCCGACCGGCCAGGACTGGACGTCGGCGCCCTCAACGGTGACGTTCTCGCGGATCGCGCCCGGCTCGACGCCGAGCGCGTCGAGGTGCTCCTTCGAGACGAGCAGCACCTCGCGCCGCGGCGGGTTCCCGTGCGCGCAGCCCTCGAGACCCTGGCTCTCGATCGCGAGCGACGCGCTCGCGCGACTCGGAGCGCCCGCTGCCGCGCGCCGGGGAGACGAAGAGACCGAGCGACGGTTGCCATGCGCGCAGCGTACCCATAGAGTCGGGCGCGTGATCTGGCTCATCGTCCTGCTCGCGATCGTCCTCGCGATCGTCCTCGCTCTCGTCGTTCTCTACAACCGGCTCGTCCGGCTCCGGAACCGCGTCGACAACGCGTGGGCGCAGATCGAGGTGCAGCTCAAGCGGCGCTGGGACCTGATCCCGAACCTCGTCGAGATCGGTCAAGGGCTACGCGGCGCACGAGCGCGAGCACCTTCGAGGCCGTGACCGAGGCGCGCACGCGCGCCCAGCAGGCGCGGACGCCGGCCGAGACCGCGCAGGCGGAGGGCATCCTCGGGGCAGGCGCTCGGCCGCCTGTTCGCGGTCGCCGAGGCGTATCCCGAGCTCCAGGCCGACGAGAACTTCCGCCAGCTCCAGACCGAGCTCGCCGAGACGGAGAACCGCGTCGCCGTCAGCCGCCAGGTCTACAACGACTCGGTGCTGACGTACAACAACGCGATCCAGACGTTCCCGGCGTCGTGCTCGCCGGCCCGTTCGGCTTCTCCATCCGGGAGTTCTTCGAGGTCGAGGAGGAGGCACAACGGGAGGCGCCCGGTCGTCGACTTCTCGAGCTGCGCGCGCTGCTCTGCAGGCGTCGCCGCGGCACTCGCCGCGCTCGCGCTTGCTCCGGCGGCGCTCGCGCGGTCGTCTACGACGCTCGTCACGGCCGACGTTCGGGCGTCGACGTCCAGCGCGGACGGATCGCTCGTGCGTCGAGCGAGCGACATCGACGGTCGCCTTCTCGGGCGACTTCCTTCACTTGCGGGCTACCGCGACATCCCGTACCGCGAACGGCGAACGCTCTCGAGCGTCGTCCGTCGCTCGAGAACGGGCGTCGCGTTCGCACCCGGGTGCGTCGACCGAGCTCGAGCCGGGCGGACCGCCCGGGACGTTCGGCGTGACGCGACCACGGGGACGGCTGCGCGTCGTCTGGCGCTTCGACGCCACGCGACGAGACGCGCACGTTCACGATCTCGTACCGCTTCGCGGGCTCGCGGTCGCGTACGACGACGTCGTCGACGTGAACCTGAAGGTCTGGGGCGACCAGTGGGCCGAGCCGCTCGGCAGCCTCACGGCGATCGATGACCGGCCCGGGCGAGTCCTGCGCGCCTGGGGCCACCCGGTCTGGGTGCGCGGCGACGTCGAGCTCGCCGGCGACGCGGGCCTCGCTCCGGGCCGTCGACGTCCCGCCGCATCAGTTCGTCGAGCTGCGCGACCCTCTATCCCCCGCGGCGGCGTTCACCTCGACGGCGGGCATGCGGGTGCGTCCGGGCGACGGGCTCGAGCGGATCGTCGCCGAGGAGCTGGCGGACGCCGAGCGCTACGAGCGCGACCGCGAGCGCATCGACGAGCTGAAGGCGCACCCGCTGCGCACGGCGCTGCGTGCTCGCTCGCGCTCGCGATCCTCCCGCGCTCCTCGTCGATCGTCGCGCTCGTCTTCTGGATCTTCGGCCGCGAGCGGCGGACCGGGTACGACCGCGAGTACGAGCAGGAGCCGCCGACCGACACGCAGCCGGCGCTCGTCCCCACGCTCCTGCGCCAGGGCGGCGGGCCGGGTCGTACGAGTTCACGGCGACGCTCTTCGACCTGATCCGGCGCGGCGTCTACAAGGCCGAGCCGACGACGACCGAGCGGTCGATCTGGGCGGGGCTGCGCACGGAGACGATGTCGCGACCTCGAGCTCTCGGCCGGCGAGGACGCACGAGCCACGCCGCTGGGAGGACGACGTCGCGGAGTCGTCGACGGCGTGCTCGACGGCGGCTCCGAGCGGCTCTCGCGCTTCCGCGACCGGATCGAGGACGAGCGCGCGGTCGATGACCGAGCGGTTCACGTCGTTCAAGGGGGCGGTCGGCGGCGAGGTCGACGCCGCGGCTGGTTCCGGTCGGTCGGCGCGTCTGCGCTCGTCGGCCGCTCGTCGCTGTTCGGCGGCGTCGGGCGCGCTCCTCGTCTGGCTCGCCCTCGACGGCTGGCGAACCGTCTACCCGCGTTGGTCGGACGTCGTGCTCGTCGCGCTCGGGCGTCGTGCCTGCTCGTCGAGCGCGGCGCTCGCTGCTCGCGACGCTCGCATCTTCGCGCGGCGCCTCTGGCGCCGGCGCACGCCGACGGCGCAGGCCGAGGCCGAGCGCTGGGAGGCGTTCCGCCGCTACCTCACCGACTTCCCCCGCCTGCACGAGGCGCCGCCCGCGACACTCGAGCTGTGGGAGCGCTACCTCGTCTACGGGATCGCCTTCGGGATCGCCGAGCGCGTGCTCCAGGGCGCGCAGCTCCACATGCCGGAGGCGCTGCACAGGCGAGCTCGGTCTACTGGATCTCGCCGGGCGACCGGCGACCTCGGCTCCGGGCGCGACGCACCTCGCGATCGGCGATCTCGCGTCCGGCTTCGGCAGACGCGCTCGCGCCCCCGGACTCGGGCTCGCGGCGGCGGCGGCGGCGGCTTCTCCGGCGGCGGCGGAGGCGGCGGCGGCGGCGGCGGCGGCGGGTTCGGCTAGAGGGACGCGGCCTGCGCAGCCATCTGCGTATCAACGGACGTGCGGCGCACCCTGGGCAGGTGGTCACGGCCGACGACGTCAGCGCTCATCATCGAAGCACTCTTCGACATCCGGACCGAGCTCCGGCGATCTGCGGCAGCTGCTCGGAGGACGACGATGGCGCAAGGAGACGAAGAGGAGGATTCGTGAGGAGCGTCCGAGCCGACCAGGCTCGCTACGACGATCGTCACGCGTCGGATGATCGAGCGTATCGAGCAGCTTCGCCGACGCTGCAGCCTCCGAGCGCCGGGAGAGCTCGTAGAGCGCGATCGCGCCGGCGGCTGCGACGTTCAGCGACTCGGCGGCCCCGGGCAGCGGGATCGTCGCCTTGTCGCGATCGGAGCACAGCCCCTCGGGTAGCGCCCTCGCGCTCGGATCCGAGCACGAAGGTCAGCGGCGGCTCGAGGTCGAGCTCGGACGAGCGGTCGGCCGCCGTGCGCGACGAGCGCGACACGACGTCGAGTGCTCGGGGAGTCGTCCCAGCGAGCAGCGGTACGCGGAAGATCGCGCCCGCCGAGGCCCGGAGCGCCCTCGGGCCGAGCGGGTCGGCGCATCCTCGGAGAGCGCGACGCAGGCGCCGAAGGCGTCGGCGGTGCGAAGCAGCGTCCCGACGTTCCCGGGATCGGCGACCTGCCAGAGCGCGAGCGTCACGTCGCGCGTGCCCTGCGGGAGGTCGCGCGCGCCGATAGACCCCGATGACCCGCGGCGCGTGGCCGAGCGTGGAGACCTCGCCGAGAAGCTCCGGCAGCGACGTTCTCGCCGGCGACGAGGAGCTCGACGGGCTCGATCCCCTGGCCGAGCGCAGCCTCGACGAGATCCTCGCCCTCGGCGGCGAAGAGGCCCGTCTCCTCGCGATGCTTCCGCGCAGAGAGAAGCTTCCGGACGAGCCGGAGCTTCTCGTTCTGGCGGGAGGTGATCAGGCCGCGGCGGCTTGGTCGCCGTCGCCGTCAGCGGCGAGCGCGGCCTTGGCCGCTCGGCGACGACCGCGAACGCCTTGCGGGTCGGAGACGGCGAGGTCGGCGAGCGACTTGCGGTCGAGCTCGATCCCCGCCTTCTTCACGCCGGCCATGAACCGGTTGTACGAGAGGCCGTTCACGCGCGCCGCCGCGTTGATCCGCGATGATCCAGAGCGAGCGGAACGTCCGCTTCTTCGCCTTGCGGTCGCGGTAGGCGTAGCGCGAGCGAGTGCTCGACCTGCTCCTTCGCGAAGCGGTAGCTCGACTTCTTGCGCCCGTAGTAGCCCTTCGCCTGCTCGAGGACCTTCGCGCGCTTCTTGCGCGCATGAACCGCTCGCTTCACCCGAGGCATGGCTCAACCACCCCTCAAGAGCTTCTTGACCCCCTTCACGTCGCTCGCGGGCGACGCCGTAGCGTCTTGCGAAAGCCGCGCCTACGCTTCGACGACTTCTTCTCGAGGTTGTGGCTCTTCATCGCGTGCCGGCGCAGGAGCTTCCCCGTCCCGCTCAGCTTGAAGCGCTTCTTCGCGCTCCGCTTGACGTCTTCATCTTCGGCATCAGTTTCACTCCTGCGTTCTTCGTCGGCCCCAGAACCATGACCATGTTGCGACCGTCGAGGAGCGGCTGCTGCTCGATCGCGCCGATCTCCTTGACGTCCTCGGCGAGCCGCATGAGGAGGTTCCGCCCGCGCTCCGGGTGGAGCGTCTCGCGCCCCCGGAACATGATCGTGACCTTCACCTTGGCCCGCTGTTCAAGAAAGCGGACGACGTGGCCCTTCTTGGTCTCGTAGTCGTGGATTCCGATCTTCGGTCTGAGCTTGATCTCCTTGATGTGGATCTGGAGCTGGTGCTTTCGGGCTTGCTTGGCGCGCTGTTCCTGCTCGTAGCGGTACTTCGAGTAGTCCATGACCCGGGCGACCGGCGGATCCGCGCCGGCCGCGACCTCGACGAGGTCGAGGCCCTTCTTGAACGCGAACTCGAGCGCTTCGCGTCGTGGCCGTGATCCCGACCTGCCCCCCGTCCTCGTCCACGAGTCGCACGCGCGGGCGCGGATCTCCTCGTTGATGCGCTCGGGCCTGGCTCGCGCGGGGCGACCCGTCGTTCATCGAGGGCCGGCGGCGCCGTGGTCTCAAAGGCTCTTCACCAAGCTCTCAGTTCCCTCCTTCGCAAACGACAAAAAACCGCTGCAGGCAGCGGCACGATTCCTCCGACCTTCTCGGTTGAACCCCCGCAGCTCGCGCCGGCGAGGTGAGGAAGCTGTCCGCTCCTGCTTGCAGACGCGGGATCCTACAGAGGGGCGAGACCTACCGCCCTACGGAGGGTCGGCTTCTGCGAGCGAGGCCGCGGAACGTTTCGAGGAGCTCGCCAGGAGCGAGCGTCGACTGCTCCCCCCCACGCTCTCTCACCGCGAGCGCGTCGTCGGACTCCCGGTCGCCGTAGACGACGACGAAGGGGACCTTCTCGAGCTCGGCGTCGCGGATCCGCTTGCCGAGCGTCTCGTCGCGCTCGTCGACCTCGACCCGGAAGCCGCCTCCGCGCGAGCCGCTCGGCAGAGCGACGCGGCAGCCTCTCGATGCGCCTCGCCGACCGGCAGGACGCGCACCTGCACCGGCGCGAGCCAGAACGGGAAGTCGCCGCCGTAGTGCTCCACGAGGATGCCGATGAAGCGCTCGAACGAGCCGAAGAGCGCCCGATGGATGCACGACGGCATGTGCTCGCGGTTGTCGGCGCCCATGTACGTGAGGCCGAACCGGGCCGGCATCTGGCAGTCGAGCTGGATCGTCCCCATCTGCCACGACCGACCGAGGACGTCGGTCATGTGGAGGTCGATCTTCGGCCCGTAGAACGTGCCCTCGCCTTCGGCGACGCGTAGACGGAGCCCGTGCCGCTCGAGCGCCTGCTGCGAGCGCCCCCTCCGGCGCGGTCCCACTGCTCGTCGGTCCCGAGCCTTGTTCGTCCGGGTCGCGTCGACAGCTCGGCGTGCGGCTCCACGCCGAAGCAGGTCGTACAGGTAGCCGACGTAGTCGATGCATCGCGTCGATCTCGTCCTGCGATCTGCTCCTCCGTGCAGAAGACGTGCGCGTCGTCCTGGGTGACGTACCGGACGCGCGGCAGGCCGTGCAGCGTCCCGGCGAGCTCGTCGCGGTGCAGCGCGGCGCCTCCGCGTAGCGGATCGGCAGGTCGCGGTAGCTCCGCAGCTGGCTGCCGAAGAGGAGCATGTGCCCGGGGCAGTTCATCGGCTTGATCCCGTACGTCTGGTCGTCTCGTGTCGCCCGGGATGAGGAACATGTTGTCCCTGAACTTCTCCCAGTGGCCCGAGGTGACGTACAGCGCTCGGTCGTAGATGAGCGGCGTCTTCACCTCCGAGGTAGCCGCGCCGCGCGTTCTCCCGGCGGCGGAGCGTCCTCGAGCGCGTTCCAGAGCACCATCCCCTTCGGGTGCCAGAGCGGCGAGCCCGGCGAGTGCTCGTCGAAATGGAAGAGGTCGAGGTCGCGGCCGAGCCGTCGGTGATCGCGGGCCCGCGCCTGCTCGAGGCGCTCGAGGTGCGCGTCGAGGTCGGCCTGGGAGTAGAACGCGGTCCCGTAGATCCGCGTCAGCTGCGGTGTTCTTCTCGTCGCCCGCGCCAGTAGGCGCCGGCGAGGGACGTCAGCCTGAGCGCCTTGATCGGCGAGGCGTCCTGCAGGTGCGGCCCGCGGCAGAGGTCCGTGAAGTCGCCCTGCGTGTAGAGCGAGATCGGCACCCTCCGCCTCCTCGGCGAGCTCGACCTTGTACGGCTGTGCCTCCGCGCGGAAGCGCTCGCATCGCGTCCTCTCGCGGGATCTCCTCGCGCGTCCAGACCGGCCCTCGGCGATCTCGCGGCGCATCTCGTCCTCGATCGCTTCCAGGTCGGCCTCGGAGATCGGCTCCGGGAACTCGAAGTCGTAGTAGAAGCCGTCCGCGATCGGGGGCCCGATCGCGATCTTGACCCCGGGTGGAGCCGCAGACACAGCCTCGGCGAGAAGGTGCGCGGTCGAGTGGCGGAGCACGGCGAGCGCATCCGCGTCCTGCGGTGTCCCGCGTCGTCAGGATCTGGATCCGCTCGCCGTCCGCGAGCGGCAGGCGCAGGTCGCGGGCGTCGCCGTTCGCGCGAACGAGCACAGCCTGCTCGGCGAGCTTCGGGCCGATCGCGCGCGCGGCGTCGAGGCCCGATGCGCCGTCGGGCAGCTCGAGCTCGGAGGAATCGGGCAGGACGACCTTCATCGCGCGGAGGATAGGCGGCGCTGGCAGGCCCCGCGGGCTGCTAGAAGGATCGGCGATGCGTCCCGCGCCGCCTGGGCCGGCGTGGTCGCTGCGCCGCTCCTTTGCTCGCGGTTCTTCTCGCGCGGCCCGCGACCGACGCGAAGTGGGAGAACCATCCCGCGCACTTCTGGCTCGTGCTCGCGCGGCCGCGCTCGCGACGGCCCTCGGCTACGGCGTCAGCGTCGCCGCGCGCAGGCGGCGGGACGCGCGGCTGCTTCCTCATCTCCCTGGCGTTCATCGCGAGCTCGGGGTTCCTCGGCCTCCATGCCCTCGCGACGCCGGGGGTCCTGCTCGGGAAGAACGCGGGTTCGAGCTCGCGACGCCCGTCGGGCTCGTCGTCGCGGGGGTGTTCGCCGCGGCGTCTGCCGTCGAGCTCCGCCCGAGCGGGCTCGAGTGGGTCATGCGCCATGCCCGCTCCTGCTCGGCGGCGCTCGTCGCGCTGATGGCGGCCTGGGCGTTCGTCTCGCTCGCCGAGCGGCCTCCGCTCGACGACGCGCTCGCGGCGGAGCAGCTGGACGGCTGGCAGCTCGTGCTCGCGGCGATCGGCGTCGCGCTGTACGGCCTCGCGGCGGTCGGGTTCGTGCGCCTCTACCGACGGCGCGGCGCGCGCTTCGTCTTCGCGTTCATGCTCGCGTTCGCGTTGCTCGCGGAGGCGATGGTCGTCATCGCCTGGGCGCGGAACTGGCAGCTCTCGCTGGTGGGAGTGGCACATGCTGATGCTCGGCGCGTTCCTCGTCATCGGGCTCGCGGCGCGGGCGGAGTGGCACGAGGAGCGCTTCAGCGCCCTCTACCTCGACGAGACGCTCGCCGGCGCCAAGGAGGTCAGCATCGTCCTCGCCGACCTCGCAGGGGTTCACGAGCTTCTCGGAGCGGCACGACCCGGCCGAGGTCGCCTCGATGCTGAACGCGTACTTCGAGCGCCTCGTCCCGCTCATGGAGCGCGCCGGAGGCGAGGTGCACCAGATCGTCGGCGACGAGCTGATGGTCGTCTTCGGAAAGGCGGGACGAACGCCCGATCACGCGAGGCGGGCGGCGCGTGCGGCGCTCCTCCTCCAGCGCGCCGCGGCCGCGGGTCGCGCCGCGACCACGAGGATTGGCCGCGCTTCCGCGTCGGGGTCAACAGCGGCGAGGTTCTCGCCGGCGTCGCTCGGCGGCGCGAGCGGGCACCGGAAGCACGGCATCGTCGGCGACGTCGTCAACGTCGCCGCGCGGCTGCAGGCGGAGGCGCCGGTCGGCGGCGTCCTGATCGGCGAGGAGACGTTTCGGCAGCTCGGCGTCCGGCGCAGTCGTCGAGGCGCGTCCCGCCGTCGGCGTGAAGGGCAAGGAGCAGCCGGTCCCGGCATACGTGCTCCACGCCTCCGCCGGAGCGAGGCGTAAGCCGCTAGGGCGGCGGACCGCGGATCGTCGCTCGCCGGGCCGACGGCGAGCTCCAGCTCGAGCTCGTCGAGCGCGCTACGCAGGATCTGGATCCTCTCTGCGACCGGGGCGTGCGCCTCCGGATCGATCGGCGAGGGGCGGCGTCGCGCCGTACCGCTCGCGGAGCACCCGGCGGCGCTCGATCTCGCGGGCCTCCTCCATCGAGTTGAGCACGACGCCGATCAGGACGTTCAGGACGATGAACGCGGCCACGAGAATGAAGCTGACGAAGTAGATCCAGGCCCACGGCTCGATCTCCATGGCCTCGTCCATGTAGACGGGAAAGTTCTCGAGCGTCAGCATCACGAAGAGCGTCAGCATCGCGCGGCCGATGTTGCCCCACTGCTCGGGAAGCTCGTCTCCGAAGAGGATCCACCCGACCATCCCGTAGACGAAGAGGATCATCGCCGGTGACCGCACCGATCGATGCGAGCGGCGGGACACTCCGCCAGACGCCGAGGAGGAGCACGCGCAGGTCCGGGCAGCACGCGCACGAGGCGAACGACCCGCAGCAGGCGCACGAGCCGGAGCAAGGTCGAGTTCTGGCGGATCCCCGGGACGAACGCGCGCCATGATGATGACGAAGTCGAAGATGTTCCAGCCGTTGCGGAAGAACATCCACGGCCGCGGCCAGTAGGACGCGATGCGCACAGCCGAGCTCGACGATGAAGATCCCGAGGCACGCGGCGTTGAGCAGGTCGAGCGCACGACCCCAGCGGTCCTCGACGCCCTCGTACGTCTGCAGGCCGAGCACGACCGCGTTGACCGCGATCGTCGCCACGACGAAGACGGTGAAGACGCTCGAGCCGACGAACCGGGCTGCCACGTTCGCCTCGGAGGACGGCCCGCTCTCGCTCACGCACGGGAGTCTGCCGCCGCGCGTCGGCGGCCCCGGCAGCGGCAGCCGACCGCTCCGTAGACTCCGAGCGATGGGCATACCGCGTACCGCAGAGCCGCCGCGGGCGGCTTGCCCGCCTCGTCCGGTGGCCCCACGACGTCGTCCTCGGGGTCGCGCGCGCGCTCCCGCGGGCGCTCGACGATCTCTTCAGCGACCGCTGCCCGCAGTACGCCGCCGCGATCGCCTTTCGCGTCCTCTTCTCGCTCTTCCCGCTGACGATCCTGCTCGTCTCGATCTTCGGGCTCGTCCTTCAGGACGACGAGCTCCGGGCGCGGGTGGTCATCGCGAGCTGCTCGACGTGCCTCCCGGTGTCCGAGTCGGGCCAGGCGGAACGTTGAGAGCTCGATCGAGCAGATCGCGTCGCCGCTCTCGGCGATCGGTCTCGTCTCGCTCGTCGCGCTCCTCTGGGGAGCGTCCGGGATGATGGCCTCGATCCGCATCGGCCTCGAGGCGGCCCTCAAGGTCGAGCGTGGGCGACCCGCGGCCCACGCGAAGCTCGTCGACTTCGTCCTCGTCGGCGCGGCCGGGCTGCTGGTCCTCGCGGTCATCGGGATCTCGACGTTCGCCGCGTTCTTCAGCCGCTCGGTCGAATACCTCGCCGACCAGATCGGCGTCGGAGGTCGTCACGAACCGGTCGGGTGCGCTCGTGCGCGACGGCCTCCAGCTCGTTCTCATCGCGCGTGATGACGGTGATGCTCTATCGCTTCGTGCCGGCCGGAAGACTGCGCCGGCGGGCCGTGCTCGTCGGGGCGACCTTCACCGCCGTCGGCATCTGGGGCGCGTCGAAGCTCCTCGCGATCCTGCTCGACTTCACCCGCTACAACGTCATCTACGGGTCGCTCGCAGGCGTGATGACGTTCCTGTTCTTCGTCTACGTCGTTTCGCTGATCCTGCTGCTCGGCGCGGAGTTCGCGTACGCGTGGTCACAACCTCCCGGCCCGCCCGGGCCCCCGCTCCGCACACAGCTGAAGAACTTTCTCCTCGGGCTCGTCGTCCATCCAGATCCGCTGGACGCCGAGCGTCGCGCCGACGACGTCAGCGCGCAAGCACTGCGCAGATCAGAGTCCGCCAACGCGGACTCTGATCGCGAGACCCCCTAGAGCGCCTCCGCTTCGCGCAGGCGTAGGGCCGGCTCGTCGACCGTGAGCGTTCGCGCATCGGCGTCGAGCGTGCAGGTGACTCCGAGCGGGAGTGCGGCCAGATGCTTGCCGTGGCCGAGGGGAAGGCCGTAGAGGACCGGCACGCCGAGCGGCTCGAGCCGCTCTTCGAACACGTCCTCGATCGAGCGCGAGCGCGCCCAGTCCGAGACCGGGCGCAGATCGCCCCAGTCGCACTTCTCCATCTGCCCGACGACGACGCCCGCGACCTTGTCGAGCTTTCCTGCATGGGCCAGCTGCACGAGGTTCCCGTCGATGTAGTACGGCGGGCAGTGCGTGTCCTCGAAGAAGAGAATCGTGCCGTCGAGCTCGATCTCCCACGGCGTTCCCATCGTCTGCATCAGGAGCCAGAGGCAGCCGCCGACGAGTGGAGCCGTCACGCTGCCACCTCGAATCGTCCGGACCCAGGGGTCGTCCGGGATTGGGTGGCACGGCTCCCGCCCCTCCGCCGCGGAGGACCTCGAGCAGGCGGTCCTTCGTGAACGACGTGGTCTCGGCGCTTCCGACCCCGGCGAGCCCGTTCGCGTAGATCGTGGCAATCCCCGTGCGCTGCCTGATCGCGACGTGGAGAGCCGTGATATCCGAGAATCCGACGAGAGGCTTCGGGTTGGCTGCGATCGAGTCGAAGTCGAGGTACGGGATCGCCTGTGCGGAGCCGAAGCCGCCCTGCAACGCCTGGACGACGTCGACCTCGGGATCCGCGAAGAGGCTGTTCAGATCCGCTGCTCGCTGCTTCGCGTCGCCAGCCACGTAGTCGTCGCGCTCCCAGACTCCGGGCGCGAGCTTCACGCGGTATCCCAGAGCCTCCCACCACTCGACGCCGCGCAGCACTTCGGATCGGCTGTCGTACGGGCTCGCGGGAGCGGCCACGCCGATCGTCCCACCGTCGGGGAGCGGCTTGCCGAACCTCGTTGCAGCGGTCAACGATCCGGTCTCAGCGGCAGATCTTGACGGGCAGGGCCGACTCGGACTCACGACCGGAGATGTCGGAAGCCACGGCTCGAAGGACGTGCGGTCCCTGCTTGCCGCGCGGCCGCCAGTTCAGGGAGTAGATACCGGAGACGCCCTTGCGAACTCGGCCGATCCGCCGATTGCCGTTGAAGAAGCCGACCGAGGAGATCGGGGAGCGCGAGCTCGCGACGACCTGGAGCCGGGTTCGCGCCGGCAGGCAGGCTCCCGCGGAAGGATTGATCCAACTGACCGCGGGCCGGTTCAGGACTTCCAAGCGAATACCTCGGAAGCGCGAGTTCGGCATCGGATTCGTGCCCTCGGTGTTGATGTTCTTCGTCTCCTGGAAATCGGACGCGAAGAAACGCATGAACTCTCCGTCGCTCGGCTCCAGCGCGCGCGGCTCGCGCGGGTACGAGAACACGGCGATGCCGGTTTCGGCGTCGAAGCTCGTGGCGCCCACCTGGAAGTTCCTCCCGATCAGGAGCAGCGACATCGGATCGACGCCCGAAGCGGCATCGCGGATCCGCGCGACGATCGTGGGCCGTCCGGCGGAAACCTGGCGCGTGACGAGTGAGATGTTCGGGGGCCTGACGTCGTTGACCCACGAGCGGAGCACGTAGGGACCGGCGAGAGAGCGGCCCGTGAACAGGTCGCGCCCCGAGTCGATCGAGACGTAGTAGCGCCCCGCGGGGAGGAAGACTCCGCCGGCCGAGCCGACGCTGTACAGGAAGTCGGGCATCGAGCCGTTCGCGTTCACCGGGATTCCCGCGTACCCGAGCACGTCGTTCTCGTCGAGCGAGCCGAGGAACCACGGATGGATCGGAGCGTTGGAGCTCAGAAGCGCCCTGATCGGCGCGTTGACCTTGACCGCAGGCCGGGTGACGACCACACCCGCGTTGACGGCCTGTCGAGGCAGGTCGAGCGAGTAGACGACCTCTTTCCCGTCGTCGTTCACTGCCGGATCGACGCCGAAGATCCCGAGGATGCTGAACGGGGAGGTCGGCCAGCGGTAGACCTGGGCTCGATCTTGCCCGTTGCGCGTGTCGCCGCTCTGCGTCTTTCGAAGCGGGACGGTCGGCGCGCCCGTCAGCTGCGGTCGCGTCACCGAGAACGCGTAGGGGATGCGGCGTGCAACATCGCCGCGGCGCAGTACGACGAACCCGAAGTTGTCGCCCTGCGGCGCTCCCGCCGCCGCGCGCGCGACGATCTGGACGATCGCGGCGCCGCCCGTCGGAAGCGCGAACGGCGCGGCCGCCACGGTTGCCCCGCTCGAGGCCACCTGCGGTCTGACCTCGACCGACCATGCACCTGCCCCGTCGCCGGCGTCGGACACCGAGACCGGAATGGAACGGCTTGCCCCACCTGCGTTCACGTCGAGGTAGCCGAATGACAGCGACTGTGGTTCCGTGAACACGAGCGGCCGGTCGGCGGCTCGCACGTTGACGAGGCCCGCGCCCTGCACGAGAACCGACGCCTCCTCGGTCAGCTGTGAGTTGGCGAACGCCGGCCCGGCCGTCGACATGAGTGCCGACTTCATCTGCTTCGCAGTCCAACCCGGGTGGCGCTGGACCAGGAGAGCGGCTGCGCCCGGCGACGTGCGGCGCGGAGAAGCTCGTTCCGTCGGAGATGGCGAACGGGTCGCCTGCGTGCTCCGGGAGCGTCGACGAGAGGATCTGCGAGCCCGGCGCTGTGACGTCAGGCTTGAGCGCATGTCCGAACGGGGTGAGGCCACCGGCCGAGAAGCTGGCCGGAACCCCGGCCCAGGACGTTCCGACCTCCAGCGTCTCCCGGCTGAAGCGAACGCTCGCGGCACCGCCGGATCCGGCCATCGCCGCACGCAATCTGGCGCCGTCCAGGTCGGAGACGGTGCCGCCGGAGAGGCGACGAGAAGAGCGCGAACGTCGGATCCCCCGGGCGGTTCTCGACGATGACGAGCCCGATGGCCCCGGCCGCGGCGGCACGGGCGGCTTTCGCGTCGTACTGACAGCCGCCACGAGAGACGAGTGCGATCGCTCCTCGCAGCGATCCGACGGGCAGGCCCGCCTGGCAGAGCAACCGGCTGACGGGCTGCCCGTTCGTGCCGGCGATCGTCCCGACGTCGACGAGACGCTGGTTCGCCGTCGTCCAGGTGACGGGAACGTTGTCCGTAGGCGCGAACGGGATCCTCCCGATCGAGCTCGCGGGCGACACAACATTGAGCGACGTCCCGAAGACGTGCGCGTTGGCGACCGCGCCGACGCTGATCGCGTCGGGCGAGGTCGCGGGCGATCCGGCCGTGCCCAGACCGAAGTAGTCACGGTCGTTGCCTGCGGAGAAGATCGGCACCACGCCGGCGCGGACGACGTTCGCGACCGCCGGGATCAGCGCATCCGTCCGTGGGTCGGACTGCGGCCCGCCTCCGGAGAAGTTGATGATGTCCATGCCGTCCTCGACGGCGGCCTCGAACGCAGCGACGATCTCCGGCGTCGTTCCGGAGCAGCAGCCGCCGAGCGGCAACGGCGTGTTGAACACCCGGTAGTTGCCGATCTGCGCGCGCGGCGCGACCCCGCTCAGGTCGGAGACGGCCGGATGACATCCTCCGGCGCCTTCCTGGCAGAGACCGCGGACCCCAGCCGTCACGTCCGTGTCGGCCTTGCCCGCGATGATCCCGGCGACGAACGTCCCGTGGAACGACTGCTCGCGGTCGAGCACCGAGCCAGCTCGCGCCGGTCCCGGCGAACCCACGAGCGACGATCACCTTCGGCGTAGTCGATCCTGCAGGCCCCTTGGGAAACCCGGGCGGATACGAGAACCCGGTCGGATCGAGGAAGGGGTGCTCGAAGTCGACACCGTCGTCCACCACGGCGACCTTGACGCCGTCGCCTCTGGCGCCGGTCAGGCCGATGAACTGTGACGCGCCGATCACGGCAGGCCCCTTGTTGAGCGACATCGTGTAGCGAAGGCTCGGGTACACGGTCTCGGCGACGCCCGAGCGAAAGCAGCTTCGGAAGCTGCTCGTACGGGAGGCTGACCGTGAAGCCGTTGAGCAGCACCTGGAACCGACGCGACACCTTCGCCTCCGGAATCATCGTGTGCAGCTCCGAGATAGCGCGCCGCTGGGAGGCTTCGAGCCGTGCGAGATACGAGCTTGCGAACCCGCTCGAGAGGTTCAGCTTTCGCCGAGAGCCGACTCTCGAGATATGCGCTCCGAGGTGCCGCGGCGGCGAGCGGCGGCTCGTCGAGCGTGACGATCACTCGCGTGCGTAGCGCCGCGTCCCGACGCGTCAACGGCGCAATCTGCGACCCGGTGGTGACGGCAGGTGTCGTCGAAGTCGCGAAATCTCTTCTCGATCGGGTCGATTGCCCCCGAGGCTGTTCCCGTGGAGGCGATGACGACTGCGAGAGAGAGAAGCGCGAGACGGCGCACGAACGGGGCTAGCCGATGCGCCCCGAGAAGCTTTTCGTGCTCCTGAGGCCCTCGAACAGGATTGTCACGGACCCCCGGAAAGTCTTGCCCGTCGCGACTTGACGGGATGAGCCAGCTGCAGACGGCCTGGCTCCCCACGAACCTGCCCGGCTTCGCGCGGAGCGTGGCGTTGCCGACCCGCCCGACGCACGTGACCCGTCCGCCGCGAAGCAATGCTCCCGTATCCGATCGCGCCGCCTGGAGTCGCAGCGTGAACGGCTTGCCCGCAGCGGGCTTCGCCGGCGTCGCCACGAACTTGCGAACGACGAGCGTCGCGGGCGCGAGCTTCACCTCGAACGGGTACAGGCCCGCGCCACCACTTGGTGCGACGTCGACGCGTGCCTGGCTGTCGTCGCGCTCACCGGTCACCGGATCGAAGACGATTCCCGACTCCACGATGGTGAAGAACTTGAGCCGCTTCGGTCTCGCCCAGCTCGGAGGCCGAGATCCGGATCGTGATACCGCCCTGGTACGAGAACGAAAGCGTTACCGCCGACGGGTCGCCGAAGCGCCTCGAGAAGTTCGAGCCGTCCCACTTGAACAGGTTGATCTCGTTCTGGAGCAGCTCGATCACGTAGTCGACGCCGGCGAGATCCGGATCGCCGGTCGCGGTGTTGTTGTCCGTATCGACGAACACGTCCACCGCCATGTCGGCGCCGAGCGTCGGACGATTCGGGACGTTGATCCGGAACGAGACGATCCCTGCGTCGTTGTTCGAGACGACGACAGTCGTGATGTCCGGCGCGGCCGGGTCCTCACCGGTCGAGTCGTTGAACGTGACGGAGTTCGCCGCGATTGCTGCAGGCGAGGCGGTTCCGAAGGGCACCGCTCCAACGGCAACAGCGGGTAGCGCAACACACGCCGCGGCGATGAGCGCGAAGAGCCCCGTAGACCTGAGTCGACCCACCGGTCGTGAGGCTACCCACAGCCCCTGTCTCTCGCAAGACCAAACGGGGCCACGGACGGAACCGCACTCCGGTCGGGGTACCCCGTCTCACGTCACTTCATCAAGGTGTGTGCTCGCCACTCTTCGTGCCGATGAAGAGAAAGCCGCCACGACGCACGAGAGGAGAGCAACTCTTGAGAACGGCAAATAGGACAATCGCTCTCGCAGTGGCGGTCACGGCGCTCGTCTTCGGTAGCGCCGGGGCAGCACTGGCAGCGAGTCCACAGATGCGGCCGATGCAGACGGCGCCGGGCACACCGACGGCGTGCAACGCACTCGCCTCTGCGGTCGCACAGCTCCAGCAGACACGACAGCAGGTCGTGGCCTCGATGACCACGCTTCAACAGCGTCTGGCAGGCACCGGTCTGACGGCAAGGCAACGCGCCCTCGCACGCGCACAGCTCGCGTTGCTCGGCGTCGGCCTCAGGCTCGTCGACGGAATGGTGTCTCGACTCCAGGCGCGGCAGGCACAGGTGTGCGGTCGGATCTCCGCCTCCACCTCCCCCACCACCGCCAGCTCCACCTCCGCCTCCTCCGCCCCCCGAAGAAGAGGGCGAATAGCGGAATCGCACCAACGGTGACCGCTGTCTCTCAGGAGGCGGCGGTCACCGGCCCCAGCGTGCTCCCGCGAACACTCCGGGCGAAGCCTCTGGGCGGTGCTCGGCAGTCGGTGAGCGGTCGCGCTCACTCGAACACGATCACGCTGCGGATGCCGTCTTGGGCTTCCATCAGCTCGAAGCCGCGGTTGACCTCGTCCAGCGTCAGCCGGTGGCTCAGGAGCGACTCCACGTCGATCTCACCGCCGAGCCAGCGGTCCACGAGCTCTGGTACCTGCGTTCGCCCCTTGACGCCGCCGAACGACGAGCCGGTGACTCGTCTCCCGGTGATGAGGAAGCGCGGGACGATGTCGAGGGTCTCTCCCTTGCCCGCGACGCCGATCATCGTGGCGAGACCCCATGCCTCACGCGCAGCTTCCACCGCCCGCTGCATGACGCCCACGTTGCCGGTCGCCTCGAACGTGTAGTCGGCGCCGAATCCTCCCGTCTCGGACCGGATCCAATCGACATCGTCGTCTCCCGCCAGGCGCGTATCGGTCGCGCCATGGTGCCGGGCTTGCGCGAGGCGTTCCTCGGAGAGATCGACCGCGATGATGCGCTCGGCGCCTGCCAGCCGGCAGCCGATGACCGCACCGAGCCCGACGAGGCCGCAGCCGAAGACGACGCAGGTCGCCCCGGGCTCGACGCGCGCCGTGTAGAGGACGGCACCGATTCCGGTGGACAGGCCGCACGCAAATGGAGCGCAGCCCTCGAGCGGCGCCTCGGGCGAGACCTTCGCCAGCGCGATCTCGGGCATCACCGTGTACTCGGCGAACGTCGACGTCCCCATGAAGTGGCGCAACGGCTCGCCGCCGAGCGAGAGGCGCGTGGTTCCGTCGGGGAGATGGCCGAGGCCCTGCTGGTCGCGGATGGCGACGCACCGATTCGTCCGCGTGCTCCGACAGTGGACGCATTCGCCGCACTCCGGCGCGAACAACGTCACGACGTGGTCACCGGGTGCGAGCGAGGTCACGCTCGTCGCCGATCGCCTCGACCACCCCCGCGCCCTCGTGCCCGAGCACACACGGTGCGTAGCCGCTCGGATCCGCGCCCGACGCCGTGTAGAGGTCGGTGTGGCAGACACCGCAGGCGACGAGACGCACGAGCACCTCGCCGGATCTGGGCTCCGCCAGTTCGACGTCCTGCACGACGAGCGGCTGCCCGAACTGCTCGAGAACTGCGGCGCGGATCTTCATTCGGCTCCCTTCGGTCGATGCACGCGTCGATTATCGACAGGGAGAGCCGTCTCCGTCGAACGAGTGCGAGACTGCGGACATGCGGAGAATCCTCGTCGGCTACGACTCCTCCGACGGCGCGCGCCGGGCGCTCGAGCGCGCGAGGGCAGAGGTCCAGGCCGGGGGCCACAGCAAGGTGACCGTCGTCGCGGTAGCGGAGATGCCGCTCGACCCCACCGTCTCGCGCTATTTCGGCACGCCAGGTGACATCTCGGCTCGGGAGGGCCGCCCGCTGGATGCACCACCCGAGGTCGTCGCACATCTGGAGGAGGCCCGGGAGACTCTTGCAAGGGCCGGCATCGACGCTGACCTCAGCTGGGCGGCGGGAGAGCCCGGTCGCGCGATCGTCGACGCGGCCAAGGCGGTCCGGGCTGACGTGATCATCGTCGGCGAGCACCACCACGGGTTTCTCGGCGCGCTGTTCGGCGCCGACGTCGCTGCCGAGGTGAAGCGCGAAGCCGGCTGCGACGTGATCGTCGCCTGACGACAGACTCCAGCGCCTCGGCCGCAGCGCCAGCGATGCGGAAATGTACGCATCGCGGTCTGCGGGATGTCACATCGACGATGCGGGCTCGCAGCGAGGACATCGCCTGTCAGGTCTCGTATCGTCGAAGCACCCGACATCGAGGAGACGAACGATGGCGTCATACCGCGCTTCCAGCCCTGCCCACCACCGCGAGCCGGAGAGCGACTCCGGCGTTCTGGCGAAGGTCGTTGCCCTGTTCCTCGGCCTCATGGTCGCGGTGCTGGGGATCGCCGCGCTCTTGATGTGGCTCGACGCGCGCGATGCACGGAACGAAGCGGGTGCGGGTGCCGCCTCGGCGACGCATGAGGATCACAACACCGCGCTGCCGCTGAACAGCTTTGCCGGGCAGGTTCCGGAGAACGCGCTGGATCTGGCCGAAGCGCACAAGGCCGTCGACGCAGCCATGCCCCCGCTCGTCCCGGGGGACCTCATGAAGGTGCAGATGACGCTCAAGGACATGACCGTCGAGATCGCGCCAGGGGTGAAGTACAACACCTGGGCCTTCGACGGCCACGGCGCTCCGGGGCCTGTCGTTCACGTGCGCGAGGGCCAGACGGTCGAGATGACGCTGACAAACGGCGGTTCGATTCCCCATTCGATCGACTTCCACGCCGCTCGCATCGCGCCGAACATCGCTTTCAAGGACGTTGCTCCGGGCGAGTCGTTCACGTTCCGCTTCGTCGCGAGCGATCCCGGCGTCTACATGTACCACTGCGGGACGAAGCCGGTGCTGGCGCACATCGCGAACGGCATGTACGGCGCGATCGTCGTGCAGCCACGGGAGGCCCTGCCCGCAGTCGACAACGAGTACGTCCTCGTCGGCAGCGAGTGGTACATGACAAGCGATGGGATCGCAGAGCCGGCATCGCTCGACATGGCCAAGGCACGGGCCAGGATGCCCGACTGGGTGACGTTCAACGGCTACGCCAATCAGTACGTCACGCATCCGCTCACCGCGAAGCAGGGAGAGACGACGCGCTTCTGGGTCGTTGCCGCGGGCCCGACGAACAACGTCAACTTCCACATCGTCGGCACGATCTTCGACCGCGCCTGGGTCAACAGCGATCTGACGAATCCGCCTCAGCAGGGCGTCCAGACGGTCGTCGTGCCGGCCGGCGGGGGTGCGGTCTTCGACGTCAAGGTCGACGACGAGGGCCTGTATCCGTTCGTCAGCCACGCGTTTGCCGACGTCGATCTCGGCCAGGTCGGGCTGCTGAAGGTCGGCAATCCCCCGGGCACGATGACGCACTGAGCCTCGCGAGGACGGCGTGAGATCCGCACCGTCGGCCATCCGCGTGGTCTCGTGAGATCAGCGTGAGCGTTGCCACGGTTTTCCTGGCGGCAACCCTCACCGCCCTCGCGACCGGTCTCGGTGCGCTGCCGTTCCTGCTCGTGCGAAGCCCGGGCCGGTCGTGGCTCGGGCTCGCGAACGCTCTTGCCGCCGGCTTCATGGTCGGCGCAAGCATCGTGCTGCTCTGGGAAGGCTGGACGCGCGGATCCGGTCGGACGGTTGCCGGTGCGGTTGCCGGCGTCTGCATCATCGTCCTGACGCGGCGGATGCTGGGCCGCCGGCCGGAGTTCCACGTCGGGGCGTTCTCGGGAGCAGATGCACGACGCATGCTGCTCATCGTCGGGCTCATGACCGTCCACTCCTTCACGGAGGGCATCGGGATCGGTGTGTCGTTCGGCGGCGACGAGGCACTGGGCATCGTCATCGCGATCGCGATCGCGATTCACAACATTCCCGAAGGGCTTGCGATCAGCCTCGTCCTCGTCCCCCGCGGTGTCTCCGTGGGCAGAGCCGGAGCGTGGAGCATCTTCTCGAGCCTGCCGCAACCCTTGATGGCGGTGCCCGCGTACCTCTTCGTCGAGACGTTCGAGCCGTTTCTCTCGGTTGGGCTCGGGTTTGCCGCCGGGGCGATGCTGTGGATGGTCGCTGCTGAGCTCGTACCCGAGGCGCTCGCAGGTTGCGCCAGCGCGCTCTGTCGCTCTCGTCGGCCTGGGCTCGGCCGCGGCGATGCTCGCCCTGCAGGCGCTGTTTCTCTAGCGCGAGAGCCGATCTGCGGGAATGCCGCGCGGCGCTACGGGACTCCGCCGATGCCCGAAGGCACGCGTGAGACGAGCCTTGGATGTCACCAATACGAGGAGGAGCCATGTCTGCAACGGCTCAGCAGCACGCACGAGCCGGATCAGCGTCCACCACGATGAGCGCGGCGGTCGTCCACGAGCTCGGTCAGTCGCTCTCGATCGAGGACGTACCGAAGCCTGTACCGGGTGCCGGCGAAATCGTGGTGAAGGTCGAGGCCTCCGGCCTCTGCCATACCGACATCCATGCCGCGCACGGCGACTGGCCCGTCTAGCCGCAGCCGCCGTTCACACCGGGACACGAGGGTGTGGGCATCGTCGAGTCCATTGGCAAGGGAGTCAGCGAGGTCGCGGTCGGGGAACGCGTCGCCATGCCGTGGCTCGGCTACGCGTGCGGAACGTGCGACTACTGCGTCTCGGGCTGGGAGACGCTCTGCCTGGAGCAGAGGAACATGGGGTACTCGATGGACGGCGGCTTCGCCGAGTATGCGAAGGCGTACGCCCGGTACGTCGTCAAGGTGCCCGACGAGATCGACCCCTTCGACGCGGCGCCCCTGACCTGCGCTGGCGTTACGACGTACAAGGCGGTCAAGGTTGCCGGGACCGGCCGAGCGATCTCGTGGCGGTGTTCGGAATTGGCGGCCTGGGACATCTCGCCGTGCAGTACGCCGCGATCGCGGGCGCTCGGGTAATCGCCGTCGATCTCGTCGACGAGAAGCTCGAGCTCGCCAGGGAGCTCGGCGCGGA
This sequence comes from uncultured Actinomycetes bacterium, assembly GCA_963756925.1. Taxonomy (GTDB): domain Bacteria; phylum Actinomycetota; class Thermoleophilia; order Gaiellales; family Gaiellaceae; genus GMQP-bins7. Next base: position 65,275 of record CAVWPL010000001.1, read on the forward strand.
GTTCACCGTCAACGCGGCCCGCGAGGACGCCGCTCTGGCCATCCAGAAACTCGGAGGGGCCGATCAGGCAATTGCGCTCGCGGTGTCGCCGAAGGCCTTCGAGCAGGCGTACCGGTCGCTTCGTCGAGGCGGCACACTCGTCTTCGTCGGGCTCCCCGCCGAGAACACGATCGAGCTTCCGATCTTCGAGACCGTTCTCAATGGCATCACCGTCGTGGGATCGATCGTGGGTACGAGAGTCGACCTCCGCGAGGTGTTCGAGTTGCAAGCCGCAGGGCGGACGAGAGTGATCCGCGAGATCCGGCCCCTGACCGACATCAACGAGTCGATCGAGGATGTCGAAGCGGGTCGCGTCCCCGCCCGGATCGTCTTTCGCCTGTGAGGCCGTGGGTAAACGGACGGCGTCACGGAACTCAAGGCGTGTGGGGCGTACGTACTTCTCCGTACGCGCCACGCGGCTTGAACGCACGACACCGGTGTGCTTGTCCCGATGCCCGTACGCGACGCGCGATCGACACTGAAGCACGACAAGGTCAAGGAAAGCTCACCCGGGAGGTGGAGCGATGAGAGGCAAGAGGTTCTGGGAGATCGGTGGATTCCTCGCCGGCGCGGTGTTGATCGTCTTCGGCGCCGTCGCGATCTACATGGGCGTCGACGGACGCGCAACCGTCCGCGACAGCCTCAAGGACGAGCAGGTCTTCTTCAGCACGGCGGCCGACGAAGATCCGGCCACCGACAAGTACGGGGCCGCGTGGTACGGCGAGCAGGTCACGACCGGCGAGCAGGCCCGCGCGTTCGCCAACATCATGCGCGAGCATCAGCTCGAGCGAACCGAGGGTCTGACGTACGCGGAGATGGGTCGCTTCATCTCGGCCGCCGACCCCGACAACCCAGCCGGGACGAGCGATGAGGAGGCCGCGCTCAAGGACGAGGAAGGCAATGCGGTCTCGAACCCGGCTCGTCAGAGCTGGGTGACTGCCGTCGCCATCACGACCGCCCTCAATACGAGCTACATGGCAGAGCAGCTCTCTCTCTTCGGCACGGTCGTCGGAGTGGCGCTGCTGCTCACTGGCATCGGGCTCGTGATCCTGGCGCTCGCGGTATTCGGCCGTGAGCCGGCAGTGGAGGTCAAGAGGACGTCCGTTACGACGCAACCAGCAACAGGCTGATCCGGGAGCACTGGAGGCAAGGCCCGGATCAGCGGAGGCTCCGACCTCCCGGAGCAAGAGAGAGAGGGCGGCCTGGGCCGCCCTCTCTCTCTGAACCGACGCCCGCACTACTCTCCTTCGAGCAATCCCTCCGAGAGCGCATAGCGGACGAGCTCCGCTCGGCTCGACAGGCCTAGCTTCTGCATGATGTGCGCTCGATGCGTCTCCGCAGTGCGAACGGAGATGTAGAGCTGCTTGGCGATCTCCTGGTTCGTGTGGCCGAGCGCCAGCAGACGAAGAACCTCGCGCTCGCGCTCCGACAGAGGGTCCTGCTCTGCCCGGCGACGGTCCTCCACGTCGGCTGCGACCAGCCTGGCGCCGAGTGCGGGGTGGACATAGCGCTCCCCTCGAGCGACCGCGCGAATGGCTGACACGACCTCGGTGTCCGCCGCCTCCTTCAGGACGTAGCCACTCGCCCCGGCCTCGAATGCCGCTCGCACGTACCTCGGGTCGTCCTGCATCGACAGCACGAGCACCTTGGCGCCGGGTACGGCTTGCAGAACGGCCGGCGTTCCCTCGATGCCGCCCTTCTCGGGCATCACGAGGTCCATGAGCACGACGTCGGGAAGTGTGTCGATGGCCTCGAAGACCGCACGATCGGCATTCGGGGCCTCGCCGACGGTCTCGATGTCGTCCTCGGCGTCGAGGAGGCGCCGCAGGCCTGCCCGCACGACAGCGTGATCGTCGACCACGAGAACGCGGATCATGGAATCGGTAGCTTCGCGGTGAGCATCGTTCCCGCTCCTTGGGTCGAATCCACGGTCAGGTGGCCGCCCAGCAGAGCAACACGCTCGCGCATGCCGATCAAGCCGAGACCCTCGTCTCGGGCGCGCGCGGTCTCGAAACCCTGGCCGTCATCGGAGACGACGAGCTCCACCGCGCGTTCCCGGCGGCTCAGCACGATGCTCACCCGACCCGCGACAGCATGGTTGACGACGTTCGTGAGTGCCTCCTGCGCGATTCGGTAGAGAGCAGTCTCCAGCTCTGGCGGCAGGCGCTCGGCATCGAGTTGTGACTGTACGTCGATCACCATCCCACTCTGCTCCGCAACCGTGTCGCGGAGTCGCTCGAGCGCCGGAACGAGACCGAAGTCGTCGAGGGCAGACGGGCGCAGCTCCACCGCGAGGCGGCGGACCTCGCGCAACGTCGTGGCCACCAGCTCACGCAACTCCGCCGCGGCGACGCGCCCTTCGTCGGTGTCGATGCGGTCCTCCAGGGACTTCAGCCCGAGGAGCATCGAGGTGAGCGCCTGGCCGGTCTCGTCGTGGAGCTCCCGCGCGAGTCTCGTCCGTTCGAGCTCCTGCGCCTCCACCACGCGGCGAAGCGCGTCGCGGCTCACGCGCTCGGAAAGGTCTACCGCAATTCCCGCCCGCGCGGCGAGAGACTCGGCGAGCCGAACGTCGTCATCGGTGAACGTCGAGGTCGTGGCGAGCTTGTCGTGCGCGATGACGACACCGATCGGGCGACCGTTGACCAGCAGCGGGACGAACAGCGCGGATCGCACACCCAGACGGCGGGCCGCGTGCTGGTCGATCTCCGGATCGTCCAGCACCGAGTCGACCCGCTCGCTTCTCCCGCGCTGGAGAACTCGCCCGGTCTTCGAGCGGCTGATCTCGAGCGCCATTCCAACCACACCGTATGCATCCAGGTCCTCACCGTCGGCAGCTGCGACCCGCAGCTGCCCGCCTCCGGAAACCGGAAGCGCGATCATGACCAGCCGCGCCTCGACCAAACTGCGGAGCCTGCGGGCGACGAGGTCGAGCAGGGGCTCGAGCTCCAACTCTCCGGCGAGCGCGTCACCGATCTCGTGCAACGACTCGAGCTGGCGGAACCAACGCGTGGAGTTCTCGTACAGACGCGCGTTCTCGATCGCGACGGCTGCCTGACCGGCGAGAAGCTGCATCAACTCCTCGTCCTCTTCGGAGAAGTCCTCTCCACCGTGCTTTTCCGTCAGGTAGAGGTTCCCGTACGCGACACCTCGCAGCATGATCGGCACCCCGAGGAAGCTGCGCATCGGCGGATGATTCGCCGGAAAGCCGACGGAGCGAGGGTCTTCCGCAAGGTCGTGCAGCCGTAGCGGGGTCGCATCCCTGATCAGCACTCCGAGAATCCCGCGCCCACGCGGAAGGTCGCCAATCGCGGCGTGCGTCTCGGCATCGATCCCCGTCGTGAGGAAGCGTTCGAGCTCTTCTCCTGCGCGGTCGACAACGCCGAGTGCGGCGTACCGCGCGCTGGTCAGCTCAGCGGCCGTCTCCACGAGCTGCTGGAGAAGGACGTCGAGCGAGAGCTCCGAGCTCAGGGCGATGCCTGCATCCACCAGGAGGCGTAGGCGATCGAGCGCGGACTGTTGGGGCATCATCCTCCGGGGTGGGTGAGTCCGCCGAGATCCTACGGCCACCCGTGGGTGGAGACGCGTAGTTCCCCGCAGGCCGCGTTCGGGCGGGCGCCGATGCGGCGATTGGCGCGTGGGACGATCCTTCACCGGTGAGCGCCTTCACCGCCATGGCTGCCGCGAGCAGGAGTGCCGCACCACAGGTGGCGGACGTAATGCATCCGAGCCTTGTGAGCTGTGCGCGGAATGCGTCCCTGAAGAGCGTCGCAGAGCTCATGGCCGGCCGGCGGGTGCACTGCGTGGTGGTTACGGACGACCCGTCGGATGCGCTCGCCTTGTGGGGCGTCGTCTCCGATCTCGACCTGGTCGCAGCGGCCAGTGTGCGCGAGCTCGACGAACAGACCGCTGGAGTCACCGCGGCGACGCCCGCAATCACCATCGGGCCGAGCGACTCGCTGCAGCGGGCCGGCTACCTGATGATCAAGCACGACGTCTCGCACTTAGTCGTCGTCGATCCTTCGCTGCGAAGGCCGGTGGGCGTCATCTCGACACTCGATCTCGCAACCGTTCTGGCAGCCGTCTAGGGCAAGACCAACCGTCAGGACGGGGCAGCTTTCAAACCCGGGGCCTCGTGGCGCCGTCTCGCCCGCGATCGAGCTGCCTCGGAGCAGCATGCCGCGCGGCTCCTAGACGTTAGGTTCCGCGTGCTGTATTCAGGGCGACGGCGGCGCGAACGAGAGCCTTGAGAGCCTTCTCGTCAATCGTGTCCCCTTCGTGAAAATCGATGGCGCGCCTGGTGTTGCCTTCCAGACTCGAGTTGAACAGGCCCGAAGGGTCGTTCGAGCGACGCGCCCTTGGCGAAGGTCGTCTTCACCACGCTCTTGTAGGTCTCGCCCGTGCAGATGATCCCATCGTGTGACCAGACGGGAGTCCCTCGCCACTTCCACTCCTCGACGACCTCGGGGTCGGCTTGCTTGATGAGAGCACGGAGCCGGGAGAGCGTCTCACCCCGCCAGTCGTCCAGCTCCCTGATCCTCGCGTCTATCAACTCAGATGGGGACGCGGAATCTTGTGGACCGCTCGTCGCCACGACAGCCCTCTCATACCACAATGCACGCGACAACTCGTCCTGCACGAGGAAGGCGCGTCGTCGGCGAGCGTGTAGCGTCTGCGACGTGACGCGGTTCGTCGTCGACTGCGAGACGCTGATCCGGATTGCTGCTGGCGAGATCGAGCTCGCCGCTGAGCACCAACTCGTCGCGCCGACGCTCGTTCGCTCGCAGGCACTGGCCGCACTGTACGAGGCGGCCCGCCGAGGTGAGATCTCGGCCTCCGAGGGGATCGAGCGGGTGACGCGGATCAACTCGCTGAAGGTTCGGTTCCTTGGGGACAAGGTGCTCCAACGGCAGGCGTGGAAGGTCGCAGACCAGCTGGGGTGGGAGACAACGTACGACGCCGAGTACGTTGCGCTGACGCAGCTGCAGGCGGACATGTTCGTCACATCCGACGGCGATCTGGCCCGGGCGGTCTCCGACCTCGTCGAGACAGCAACGATCGACGCCCTGCGCACGGGCTGAACCGACCGGCGCTCCAACGCGCGGGTGTGCAAGCGTCACGAGTACGCCGTTAGGGCGAGGGTCTCGGATACCGCGTCGGGCGCGGAACCCGGGAGGCCCAGAGAGCGCCGGCGTGATGCCTTAGACGGTGTGGGGTCGCCACGGCTCGTGCTCGTGCGTGAGCCAGACGAGCTCGGGGTCGAGCGCAAGGACCCGCTGCCGGCCTTCGGTGGGCGGCTCGTCGAACTCGCCGAACCACACCGCCACGTCGCCGCCGACGATGACCGGGCGCCCGCCAGTCTCGACGACGACCATCTGCATGCCGGGTGTGTGGCCCGGCGCCGGGACGAGTCGGAGCCCGGGCAGCAGCTCGTGCTCGCCGTCGACCGGCACGTACCGCACACCGGGCGCCTCGACCCACTCGCGAATGGTGTAGTCGTCCTCGCTGCGCGCGTCGTCGAGCTCCCGACGCTGGACATAGATCGGCTTGCCGGCGAAGAGGTGGTTGCCGCCGCAGTGGTCGGCGTGCAGGTGTGTGTTGACGACGATGTCGATGCCGGCGAGATCGAAGTCCTGCTCGCTCAGCGGCTGGAGGTGGGGATCCATGTCGGCCATCGCCGGGTGCAGCTCCGTCATGCCGGTGTCGACCAGCACGCGCGCATCGGGATGGTCGATGACGTGCACGTAGACCGGCATCCGCTCGCCCTCGACGGAAAGGTCGGCAACGAAGACTGGCGTGATGGTGATCGGGGTAGGGGCGTTCATCGTGTACCGACCGCCACGGTAGTGGTTGATATGTGAGTCATGGGACCTTCTTTACCGGTTACTGGCTGACGCGCGGCAGGCCGCACTGCCTCGCGCGCTGGCTGAGCACCTCCTGAACCGCCCTGGTGAGCCGGACCGGGCTGGACGGGGACGGCTTCCACGGTACGCCGCTCGGCTCGCTTTCACTACCAGCGGTTCGTTCGGGCGTACGATCCTCGGAGGCGTAACGCAGACGAGAGGAGGTCGCAGTCATGTGGGTACGCATCGCGCGGTTTGAGGGGGCGAGCCAGGGTAGTCACGACCCCCGCGCCGAGATGATCAGAGGCCGATTGAGAGGCGACGCTGGTACGAGCGGCGGCGAGGAGATGCCCCGGGCGAAGAGGGTGTTGATGCTCGCTGATCGCGAGGGCGGTCGCTGGGCGGGTGTGCAGTTCGCTGACACCGAAGAAGACATTCGTCGCGTCGACGAGTTTCTCCAGCGTCAGACGCCTCCGCCGGATTCAGGAACTCAGACCTCGGTCGAGATCTATGAGCTTCTGCTCGACGAGGAACTGACTTAGAGAACCGCCGAAGGGATCGTCGTCTCGCTCGACGGACGCGCCCCACTCGTCCGGCCAACCGAGTTCGAGCAGCGCGGCTGCGACCCGCCAGTCAGGTGTAACGGATCGTCGTCGCTCGCGATGGGCGGCGACGCGGCAGGCGGCCCCGCAGAACCTCTGATCGGCTCTACCTTCGAGCGGCTCGCGGCACGTCTCGCACCGGCGCATCGACTTCGACCGTAGCCGTTACGGAAAAACGGCTCACCAACTTTTTACGCGACGGGTGTGCGCTCCAGGGTTCTCGGCTTCGCGCGCAGGGGGGCCCCGCCCCCTCGCGTCAGGCGAGGAAGGTCGCGAGGGTGACGCAGACGAGGCCGATCGCGAGCGCGATCGTTCGGAAGATGCGAAGCGGGCGGTACTACGTGGCGGCCGGGACGACCGCGCTCATCACGCAGTTGCCCTTGCCCTTGGAGCGCTCGTAGCTGAACCCGAGCCGCTCGTACATGGTCCGGGTGGCGTTGTAGAGGAACGATGCCGAGGTCTTCTTGCCCTCGGGCAGGTCGTGCGGGTACGCCTCGACGAGGCCGCCTCCCGCTGCGGCGATCAGCGCCAGCGCACCCCGTACTGCGACCGCGGCCATTCCCGCGCGCCGGTATCCGCTGTCCACGAACAGGCACGTGATCCGGTAGTCCGGCATCCGGGCGACGCCCTTCTCCCACTCCTTGCGGTGGTGGATGTTCCATAGCTCTGGGACCGTCCCGAACTGGGCCCAGGCGACCGCGATATCACCGTCGAATACCAGCGCGGCGTGCGCACGGCCGGCCTCGACGAGACGCCGCTTGAACTCGCGATGGCCGAGCGCCCTGCGCTCCTCATCGGAATCCGGGTGGCGGTGGAAGTACGTGCACCAGCAACCGCCCCACACACCGTTGTGCCGCTCGGCCAGATCCGCGAACGCATCCCACGTCCGCATGCTCAGGGGTTCGATCCGGTAGCCGTCCACCATCAGGGTGCCCATGCGCGGACGGTAACACCCCGCTGCGTGGGCATCTGAGGCGCGGCGGGTGTGTGTTCAGAGGCTTCTCGGCGAGCCCGCTGGACCAGCCGCGAACTCCCCGGAGGATGGAGTCCCCGCTACGACCCGAGTCCGAGGTCTAGAGGACCAGCGCCCCGTTCGCATACGGCTCCCGAAACACCCAAGCAGTCATCGTGGCGTAACCTCACGCTCGATCGGCCACCGCCCACCGGCACATGCAGTCCCTGGACTCCGCGTCCCCGGTGCCGAATCAGGAGCCTTGCTCGTCGGCTCGGCTCTCTCGGGCCTTGTCGGCGGTGGCCGGTCGTTAGGCGGCCCCTCGAGTCGAACGTGGGCGTGTTCCAGCCCTCGAACCGGACACAAACCGGACACGGAGCTGTCGTCGTTGCCACCTGGAAACCGAAAACCCCGCGTAAGCGGGGCTTTCCGAAGTGGGCGGTACTGGGCTCGAACCAGTGACCCCCAGCTTGTCGAGCTGGTGCTCTCCCAACTGAGCTAACCGCCCCGGTGCTGGATCTTAGCGGCGTCCGCACCCCTCCGAAGAGGGTCGTGGCTACGGAATGGCTACACCCACCGCCGCCGACCTCTCACGGAGGCACCATTTCGGTATGCCCTGCCCTGACTGCGAACTGGCACGCGACCTTGAGCGGCACGCCCGTCTCGTCGCCATCGGGCTGGAGGAAACGCGGGAGGTCGAGCTTGCTGCGCTCGCACCCGACGAGCGCGAAGCGGTGCTGCGCGACAAGGCACTGTTCACCCGCCTGCTCGACGCGATCTCGGAGCGCGGCTACTCGGTCGTGGCGTAGGCGGCGGCGAGCGCCTGCCCAGCGGCGCGGTTCACCGTGTCGCGCACGAACTCGGAGGTCGACACGCCCTGCGTCCCGTGGGAGCGGTGACGGCGTAGACTCGCGGGAGTGTTGGGGCACTACTCAGTCGCCCATTGGGCACTACGTGGCCGCTTGTGCCCAAATCCCCGGTAATCGCGTGTAATCCGCGCTTACCTCTTCGCCGCCGTTCTTGCCTGGAGCGTCGGTTCAGACCCCATGGTTATGGTCTATCGTCTTACCCGTGAGGGTGCTGATCACGATCGCCTGCTCGGCCGCGCTCACGCTCGTCGTCGTCGCAACCGCGCCCGCGTCCCCGCTACGGCAAGCGTGTAATCCGTTCTGCCCCATCGGATTGGTGTCGTTCACGGAGGTCGTGTCCAGGAACGACTACGCGACGCTCAAGGTGAATGTCCGGCCCCGCGCCGGGTGCAGGATCACGGTCGGCTACTTGACCGGCCCCTCGAGCACAGCGGGCGAGAGGCTACTTGGGAAGGTTCTTCGGCTTGGCGACCTGAGGGAGAAGACCGGCGGCCTGATCACGTGGCGCTGGAAGGTCGGCTCGAACACGAAGCTCGGACGGTGGCCCATTGATGTGTACTGTTCGGTCCGAGCGGCGAGGTTCACCCTGCGCGTGGTTCGCTAAAACGCCCACGAGTCAGGTTGACGAGGCCGTTGGGCAGTCCTCCTTCTTGACCGCCTCCCTTGAGTGTCATCGACGTGGCCCGCTTCGGCGGGCTTCGTCGTTCATGGGCTAGCCGAGGATGACGCAGACTCCCGCGTCGTGACGTACTTGGTTATCGCACTGCTCGTCGCGGGTGCGCTCTGCGACGGCCTCGACAACTACTCGGCGGTGTCCTTTGCCTCTTTGGCAGCGGCGCTTGTGGCACTCTCGGCTGCCTCGGCGACCGAGCTAGCGACTTCATCAGCCTTGGTAGCCGCTGCCTCGCCCCAGGAGGATGCTCTGTCCTTTGCGGCGTCGAGCAGCTCCGCCGCCTGTTTCTTCCGCAAGAACACCACCACCGCGGCGACGACGGAAATGGCTGCGACAAGCATAACGTACTTCTTCATAACCTTCCCCTTCGCATGAGGCCGCGCTGGTCGATCGTAGTGCATTGCGACACGACTCGCGGAAGTCCCGCCCGCTGGGATCGGTCTATGCGAGTGCCTTCTGCTTGAGCGCGTCGAACTCCGCGAAGAACATGACCTTGTGGCCGTCTTGAGACTGAAGCTGCGGCGTGCAGGCAGGCGACGTGTAAGAGTCGCGCTCTACAAAAGGAGGTTCCATGCTTCTCGCCGCAAATGGATGGTGGCTCTGGACGCTTCTCGCTGTCATCGTCTGGATCGCTATCGCGTTCTGGCCAGCCAGAGTCGCGTCACGGAAGGGCCACAGCTTCATCGGCTACTTCATCTTCAGCCTGATCTTCTTCCCGCCGCGTTGATCGTCGCGTACCTCATCCGACGAGCGCGCGACTGCGTGACTGAGGGCCTGTCAGACGATCTGCGTCCACCCACCACGTCGCCAAAGTCGGTGGTCAACTCTTGACGGAGCCGACCGACTGCGCCCGCGCAGCAGCGACGGCTTCCAGTCGGGAGTTGACGCCGAGGGCCTGAAAGAGACGGCGGACGTGGTTCCTGACCGTCTCGGTGCTCAGGTGGAGTTCGGCGGCGATCTGCTTCGTCGAGCGACCCTGCTCCAGAAGACGGAGCACCTCGACCTGGCGGGGCGTGAGATGCGGAGGCGGCGCGGTGGGGCTGTCGTCGGGGCGTTCCTCGATCAGCCCGAAGACGCCGACAACCGTCTCACCGTTCGTGAGCGCCACCGAACTGACCTCCACGGGCACCCGTGCCCCGGCGGATGAGACGAGGTGGCCGGTCGCATCGGTGGCCACGGAGGTGCCGAGCATCTTCTGAGCGAATCGCTCGCGGGCACGGGGTCTGTCCTCGGGCGCTATGACGGAGGTGAAGTGGCGACCGCGAATGTTGCCGAGAAGCTTCTCGGCTGCAGGATTCATCCACCGGACGATTCCCGCTTCGTCGACGACGTAGCTCGGGACGTTGACGTTCTCCAGAGCCTTCTCGACGTCAGCGCCGACTGCGAGGCCAGTGCTCATCACGGAAGTGTGGCTGATCAGCGCGTGGTCACAAGCCGCCGCCGACGAATAGACCCAATCGTGTGAGCGGAATGATCTTGGTCGGCCGACACTCAAGCCGCCGTCGCGCAGAAGACACGAACGGCCCCCGAAGGGGCGGTTCGGCCGTGTGCCGCCTGCCCGGAGGCGAGACTTGTCACGGTTCCGCAGTTAGGCGGGGGCCACGTCTTTCTCGAAGAATTGCCGTGATCTCGGCCATCTTCCCCCTAACCTCGACGAGCTTGTCGGCTGGTGTTCCGAAGCGAGCCAGCGAGCGGGTCATCTTCTCCGGCCCGTAGTGCTTGAGAGCGTATGGCGAGTCGGGTCGACCGATCCGGAATGGCGCCCACAACATGGGCAGTCCGACGAACGGGACGAGGATGCCGGCGATGCCACACCAGAAGCTCAGACGCCTGCCCTTCTGCCATGCCAGGCTGAAGAGCCAGATGTTGAGCGCGAGAATCGCACCGAAGAAGACGATCCAAAGTCCGATGACAACAATGTCTTCCATGTTTGCCTTGCCTTCTAAGTAGTGGAACCGTGACAAGACCAACGGTAAGCCGCGACGGGCTGGATGTCGTTGACACGATTAGGTCAATCCCGAGCGACGAGAGCGCCGCCGAGAGTTGGCGCGTCTTTTTGAGGGCGGGTGGCGGTGACGGGCTGTCCCAGGTGGAGGCTCGACACGCACAACCGCGCTCGGGGGGATGCCGGTCGGGAGCGGTGTAGCCACGCTGTAGCCACGGACCTCGCCAGCCCTGTGCTGATGCGGCTTTACGCCGTGGACCACCTACTCCGCTAGCTGGAGGTCAGGCGCGCCGGGGAGGGATCAGTTCGTGCCGCTCGGCCACAGCCGAAGCACTCGGTGAGATCCGAGTACCCAGGGCCGAAGGGGTCGCCGGTCGAGGATCTCGGCAGCGAACTCGTCGCGGATGGCTTCGGCGGCTAGCCTCGCAACACTCGACGCAGTACCGGCAGGCCCGCTTCGGCGGGCCTTCTTCGTTTCCGGGTTCAGCGAAAAGACCCCGTCGGCGCGATCTTTCCCAGGGCCGCTGCCGTGGCTACAGCGTGGCTACAGCTACCGGGGAATCGAGGGAACGGGATGCCCCGTCCTTCCGAGATTCCGCTCAACTGAGCCATCGAGGGGTGCTGCGGGGAGCGTCGCGCCGTCTTGTCGAGCTGGTGCTCTCCCAACTGAGCTAACCGCCCCGATTGTGCCTCTTTGCAGGCACTTCATTGTACTTCTGGCGCTGACGCTCTCCTAACCACTTGGTCGAGGTCGGCGCAGGGAGTCTAGCGAGGTTCGAACGGCATGGCAGCAGACGCCGACCTGACGTCCGAACGGGCGCCAGCGGACGCTGGCGCCCGTTCGTAGTGCTCGGGTCGCCCGGGTTCAGCGACTCGCTCGCCGCGTGACATCCGTGCCCCCCGTCCGCGGATCAACCGAGCGACCAGAGCTCCCTCCCCACGACCCCGTCGTCGGCACTGAAGATGACCGTCGTGCAAGACCGGTGCCCGAGCGGTCCGGAGCTTGGCGGCGGCATCAAGGATTTCGCCTCCTCTCTGCCGCAGAGATCGCGTTCACGTGCCGAGCGTCAAAACCGAAAGCGCGTCGAGAGCTCTCCCTCGTCGCACTCTCGAGTGTACGACCTTGTAGCGACTGATGCAATCCGAATATCGCCCCAGTGCCCTAGATCGGGGAATGAGCGCCTGCTTCGGCCGCTTGGGCAGGAGCCGGGTCGAGCGCGCCGCGCCGCGATTCTCGTGACGATGCCCGCGACGATCACGGTCACGAGCACGACCACGAGCGTCGCGCTGAGCAGGTTCTGGTCGAAGATGCCGACCTCGGTGCCGATGGTGACGGCCGCGAGCGTCGCCGCCGCCTGAGCGATCGTGAGACCGAACACGAGCCGGATCTCGGTTGCGCCGAACCCCGAGAGTCGCCCGCTCAGGTACGACGCTGCCGCCTTGCCCACCAACACGATCAGAAGCGACGCGCCGGCGAGCACGAGCACCTTCGGGTCGGTGAACTGCCTCGGGTCGAGCAGCATCCCGGTCGAGAGCAGGAAGAACGGGACGAGGAGCACGGCTCCGACAAACTCCACGCTACCCTTGAGCTCGCCGTGCGGGGCAACGAGGCGATTCAGTGCAAGCCCGGCGAAGAAGGCACCGATGATCCCCTCGAGACCCATCCGGTCGGCGACGAGCGCCGACGAGGTCAGAGCCGCGAGCAGGAACAAGAACCGCGGCGTGCGTCCCTCGCCGAGATGCGCAAACACCCACCGACCGAGAAACGGCAAGACGAACACGCAGTAGACGGCGAGTACCGCGAGCCCGAGGACGAGGCTCAGGACGATCACCGCGGAGCGGTCGTCGCTCTCGACCGAGCCGACGACGACCGCGAGGACGAAGAGCGCCAGCGTGTCGGTGATCACCGTTCCTCCCGTCGCCATCCCGACCGCACGGTGTCGCGTGAGGCGATGCTCCTGGACTATCGGGTACGAGACGAGGGTGTGCGATGCCCACAACGACCCGTACAGAGCAGCGGTGGCGAGCCCATATCCGAACGGAAGGACGAGGACGAGCCCGAGGACGAACGGGAGCGTGAAGGTCAGGGCCCCGAAGGTCAGAGCCGGGCGGCGGTTGCGCTGGAACTCGTCCAGGTCGAGCTCGAGCCCCGCGAGGAACATGAGGTAGAGGAGCCCGAGGGATCCGAGTGCCTCGACGATCCCCTCACGCGCGATCCAGTCGAGCACGAACGGCCCGACGAGCGTCCCGCCGATGACGATCCCGACCAGACCGGGGAGCCCGAGTCTCTCGGCGATGGCAGGCCCCGCGAGCAGGACGAGCGCCGCCACGAAGAACGTCCATTCGGCAGACTCCGGCGGAAAGTCGACCGCGACGAACGGCACCGCGGCAGTCTCACCGCGGTGGCGGACAGCCCCGGCTTGGTGGCGGGATCAGTCTCCGAGCGGGGCGAGCAGCGTCTTCTTTCCTTCGAAGGCAAAGAGGAGAAGATCGACCATGCGGAAGGTCTGGTTGTTCGGCCCGAGCGAGGGCTTGAACGCCGGGTCGCGAACGATCGACACGGAGCTGCCCTCCATCGCGCGGTGGAACGTCTCCGCGACGATGCGCGCGCCGACGCCCTTCAACTTGCCGCCGTTGAACTCGGCCTCGCGCAGGATGTAGAACCAGAGGGGCGTGTTCTGGAGGAGCGCAGCGCGCTGAGGCTGCGTGAGATTCCGCCAGATCTGCTCCGCCCGACCCGTCTCGTATCTGCGCGTTCGTGAGCTTGTTCAGCGGCGTCACGCCCTTGCTCTTCAGGAACGTGACCATCTGCCCGCCGGTCGCGAGCCGCACCATCTTCGCCCGTGCCAGGTTGCGGAACGCGAGGTTCGCCTCCGCCGCGGGGAACCCGGGAAGCGTTGCGAGTGGATCGACGAGCGCCGTGTCGATCCGCATCGCGCGGTTGAACTTGGCAGCCGGAACAGCGAGGTCGGCGCGGCCGGCCTCCGTGAAGTCGTAGAGCCGCCGGAAGTCCGCGATCCAGTTGCTCGGAAGCCGCGGGCCACCACCCAGGTCTCCGCTGCCCGCGGAGAACACGAACAGCAGCTCGAGGCTGCCGCTCCCGGCATCGAAGATGCGGTTCCAGTTGTAGGCGCCGCGGATCATCGAGTGCCCGAGGCGGAAGGCGGCGACCGAGAACTCGATCGGCATCGTCGGGACGTCGGTCGGCGTCACCCCCACCTCGAACGCCTTCCGTCCGTTGGTGAACACGGCGGTGACGACGCCCGGCGCACAGATCCGGGGCAGGTAGTCGGTCCGGAGCATCCACTGGTAGTGCTTGACGACCTTCTCCCGGGCCCTGGCGAAGCGCTGCGCCGGAGGTACCGAGCTGGGAAGCGTGTCTACGACCCGGTTGTGGAAGCGGATGAACGCGAGCGTGCGTCTGGGCGACGGCAAGGTTCTCGTCGTTCCGCGGGTCCGGGATGATCGCCTTCCGCTTCGCAGCCGCAGTAGAGCCTGCGCCGCGCGGCAGGTCGAAGCCCTGCTTCGCGGAGATGCCGCCGATCGCGTCCGTCCTGCCTTTCTTCAAGTGGATGCCGTCGGCCTCGTAGAACTTGGCCGACGCGGGATCGGATGGACCTGCGCCGTAGAGCGAGTCGAGGTCGAGACTCGGCGACCTCGCCTGCAGAAGCTGCGCCGGCGAGACGTTCTGGCCGAGCATGACGTTCGTCTTGTCGAACGTCAGGTCGTGGTCGACGAACTGCCCGAGGTACGTGAAGCCGGCCGGAATCGGTGACGCGGCGCCGGCGCCGGCGACCATTGCCTGTCCGATCTTCCTCTGGTTCGGCTCGCCGAGCTGGCGGTTGATCCCGCTTGGCCCCATCCGCGAGAAGCGAAATGGCGGCGCGCGGCGACGGTCGCGAGAGCGAGCGTCGCGGCCGCCCACACTCTCTCCGAGCAAGCCCTCGCCGAGCACGAAATAGCTCTCCGAACCGTGTCTGTCCACGATGCCTCCCCGGGGTCGGCGTCCAGCGCACCAGCTGACGAACGTGCCAGGACTGGGATGTTCATCCCTTATCACAGGCGCGCGCGACGACCTAAAGGGCGATCTGCGTGTCCCTCGGCTCAGGATGCCAAGAGCTCGAGCCGGGCGACGGCCTTCACGTCGCCTTGCACCACGAACGCCACGTATGCGGAGTCGTCACCTGCCGGCCAGTCCACGAGCTGCACGTCGTCGTCCACGCCGATCGGCTGCCGGTAGTCGAGCAAGGCTCGGAGCGGCCGCGCGGGATCGAGGCCACCAGGCACACCCTGTGGTGCCAGGTGCTCCTCGATCGCATGCCAGTAGGCAGCGTTGTTGAGATGGCCGTGGAGGTCGATGTCGGTCACGCGCACCGGCCACGGCCGGTGTGACGCGCCCGGCGGCGGACCGGGCAACTCGAGCTTCGTCGTCACGACCCGGTCGCCCGCCGACTCGGCGTAGACGTCGAAGTCGTCCAGTCGTGCCGGCCGTTCGTCGGGGCCGAGGTGGATCCAGACACTCGTCGACCTCGATCCTGCCGCCGCGATCGCCCGTGACCGACCAGCGCCTTCCCGCCGCGACCGCGGCACGCCCGCTCGACCACGTCACGATGGCAGCATCCCGGTCCTCGAGAAAAGGCACGAGCACGTCGATCCGGATGTGCCGGATGAACCACAGATGATCGGGAAGCCCCCAGCCCGTCTCCTCCACGTCCTCGATCGCGGCGTCCTGGAGATAGCGCGCGACCGAATCGAGCCGCAGACGCCCGGTCGCGTCCATGTCCGAGAGGCGAATGCGGCGCCGAGACGAGAACGTCCGGCCGCGCGCGGGAGGCGGGACGAGCGCCTCGACGATCGGCGAGGTCAGAAGATCTCGGGACACCAGGGTGCGCGGCCGGAGGCGAACATCGCGTCTGCCCGTGCTGCCGCGCCCCTGCGGAGCTCCTCGACGCGCCCACCACGCTGGAGCTGGGCAAACGTGAAGCCGCCGAGGTACACGGAGCCGAGCGCCGTGACGTCGCAGCGGAGGTGCGGTGATGCGGTCGAGCGCTTCGCTGTGCCGTCGGCAAGGCGCCAGCGCCCCTCATTCCACCGGCAGAACTCGTCGACGACGTCGAAGACCACCGCTCCGTCAGCCGCGTAGCCACGGGCAGACAGCGCTGCGCCGACGTCGACGAGCCGGGCCCAGAGACCGTCGCCGACGCGGAACTTCATGCGCCTCGGCATCGCGAGGAGCTGGAACAGCTGATGGTCGACCGGCAGGAGGTTCGCGGTCAGCCGTGCCGCCCAGTCGATGTCGAGCAGGTAACGCCAGAGCTCGGCGGTCGGCCGGCCGTCGAGCGCGATCGCCTCGATCACCGTGAGCTCCGAGTCGAAGTCTCCTTCGCTCCATTTCGGCTTGTGCCGGTAGATCGCGTAGCCCTCCGGTCGCCCGCCTCGCTCGAGCACGACGAGCCGCTTCGGTCCGGCGCCGTCCTGGCCTCCCGTGTCGAAGATGGCACGGAACTCCCACCAGTCGCGTGTGCGGCCGAGCATCCCGGGGATCGCCCTGCGCACCTTGTTCCAGACGCGTGGGAACAGCTCGAGCGCCTCTTCCTGGTCGACGAAGCGCAACGTGCCCTCGCTCTCGACCGCGGCGAGCGAACGCGTTGTGCTCGCGGGGAAGGGAGATCGCACCCGTGAGCGAGGACATCCCGTAGCCGAAGCGACCGTAGATCGTCTCTTCCGACGCCCAGAGGAGAGCGAGCGGCTCTGCGCGCTCGTGCACGTCGTCGAGCTGGGCGCGCATCATCGCCCGCAGGACTCCGCGCCGACGATGCGTCGGGTACGTGCCGACCACGGTCACTCCCGCCGTCGGCACGATCGCGCCCGGCACGGTCAGCTCGAACGGAAACACTCCCGCGCCGCCCACGATCTGCCCGCCGTCGCGCGCGGCGTGCATCCGCTCGATCGGCAGGTTCCGGGAGAAGCGCTCCATGCGCTCCTCGGTCGGCTCGAGACCGAAGTACTGGCCGATGGCGAAGACCGCGTCGGAGAACTCCTGCAGATCTGCGCATGGTTTGACTCGGAAGCTCACGGTCGATCTTCTCCAACGGTGCGTAGTCCACCATGAGCCGGCGCTCGGAGCCGTCGGAACCGAACCGGACCGTCACCACGCCGCCGGCTTCGATCGCAGTGACGACGCCCTCGCCGAGCGAGGCATGGCGAACCGAGTCGCCGGTGGAGAGGCTCGGCACGTTCGTGCGGGGCTCGATGCCGCCAGCCGGTCGATACCCGCTCCAGGACGCAGGTTGCAGCCGCTCGCGCTCGACGTCGGAAGGTAGCTCGTCGATGAACCGCGAGGCGAGGTTCTGCGTCCGCCGCCCCCAGAGCGAGCGCGCGAGCGTGTGCGTGAGGGTCAGCCGCTCCATCGCACGCGTCATGCCGACGTAGCAGAGGCGGCGCTCCTCCTCGATGCCCTGCTCCTCGATCGAGCGGATGTGCGGGAAGATTCCCTCCTCCATCCCGATCGCGTAGACCGCTCTGAACTCGAGCCCCTTCGCGTTGTGGAGCGTCATGAGCGTGACGAGCCCGGTCTCGTCGCGGATCGTGTCCTGGTCGGACACCAGGGAGATGTCCTGGAGGAATCCGGCGAGCGTCGGCTCCTCCGCCTGGTGCCGGTACTCGCGCGCGACCCCCACGAGCTCCTGGAGGTTCTCGATGCGGCCCCGGGCCTCGATCGTCCGCTCGGCCTCGAGCGCTTCGATCGTGCCCGACCGTTCGAGCACGCGCTCGACGAGCTCGTCGACCTCGAGCTCGTGGGACACGGCCATCAGCGACTCCATCATCGAGCGGAAGCCGCGCACGGCACGCGCTGACGCCGCTGCCAGTCCGGCCGCTTCGGGGTCGGCCAGCGCTTCGAAGAGCGTGCGGCCGGTTGCCTCGGCGTGGGCCACGAGTCGCTGGAGCGATGTGTCGCCGATCCCCCGCCGCGGCCGGTTCGCGATCCGCAGCAGCGAGCCCGCGTCGCTCGGGTTCGAGAGAACGCTCAGATACGCCGTCGCGTCGCGGATCTCCGCACGCTCGTAGAAGCGAGGGCCACCGATCACCTGGTACGGGACGTCCTGACGCACGAGCACGTCCTCGAGCACGCGGGACTGCGCGTTCGTCCGGTAGAAGACCGCGATCTCGCTCGCCGAGTATCCGCCGTCGATCAGCGACGCGATCTCGCCGGCGACGAACCGCGCCTCGGCGTGCTCGTCCTCGACCTCGATGACGCGAACGGGGTCCCCCTCGCCGAGATCGGAGAAGAGCCGCTTGGGCTTGCGCTCGCGGTTCTGCTCGATGACGGCGTTCGCCGCGCGCAGGATCCGGTTCGTCGAGCGGTAGTTCTGCTCGAGCGGGATGATCCTCGTTCCCGGGAAGTCGCGCTCGAACTCCATGATGTTGCGGATGTCCGCGCCCCGAAAGGCATAGATCGACTGGTCCGGGTCACCGACGGCGCAGACGTTGCCGTGCTCGCCTCCGAGCAGCTGGAGCAGGCGATACTGCGCGTGGTTCGTGTCCTGGTACTCGTCGACGAGGATGTAGCGGAACGCCTTTCGCCAGCGCGTGAGCGCTTCAGGGAAGCGCTCGAGCACCTCGACCGTGAGCATGATCAGGTCGTCGAAGTCGACCGCATTCGACCCGTGGAGCCTCCGCTGGTAGAGCTCGTACGTCTCCGCGACGGTCTGGTCCCAGAACGACGCAACGCGGTTCCGGTACTCCGCAGGCGAGACGAGCTGGTTCTTCGCCTGAGAGATCTGGTGATGGATCCCCCGAGGCGAGAACCGCTTCGGATCCTTCCCGAGCTCCTCGAGGCACGCCTTCGTGAGCCGGACCTGATCCTGGTCGTCGTAGATCGTGAAGGTCGACCGGTAGCCGAGGCGCTCCGCC
Source organism: uncultured Actinomycetes bacterium (assembly GCA_963756925.1). Taxonomy (GTDB): domain Bacteria; phylum Actinomycetota; class Thermoleophilia; order Gaiellales; family Gaiellaceae; genus GMQP-bins7. The sequence goes on from CAVWPL010000001.1 coordinate 84,109, forward strand.
TCGCGACGAAGGATCCGGCCGCACGCGGCGTGGAAGGTCAGAATCCAGATCGCGCGCGCCGTCCCTCCGAGCATCCGCGTGAGTCGCTCGCGCATCTCACCGGCCGCCTTGTTCGTGAACGTGATCGCGAGGATCTCGCTCGGCGAGACCTTGTGGTCGTGCACGAGATGCGCCACACGATGCGTGAGCACGCGGGTCTTGCCCGATCCGGCTCCCGCGACGACGAGGAGCGGCCCCTCAGTGGTTCGAACGGCCTCGAGCTGCGCGTCGTTCAGGCCTTCGAGATACCTCTGTGACGCGGTCACGGCCATGCGGCGATGCTAGCCGCAAGCGACCACGAACCGATTACCAGCGAACGGTCAGCTCGACGTGCGCGGGCGCCTTGCCGAGCCAGCGAATCCGCCAGGCGTAGGTTCCCTTCGGAAGCGGCTCGAATGCCGATCGGCAGAAGAACGAGCCCGCCGCTCCCTCGCAGGCGTGCGTCTTCGTGTCGATCAGCGGCCGGTCCGACTTCGGAGCCTTCTTCCCCAGGAGGAAGAGCTGTGCGCGGCCCTGGGTGGGAACCCTCAGAACGACGCGAAACGACGCAGCCCTGTGCGTGTTGAACCGCACGTACGAAGACTTGCCCGCGGGCACCGTGTCCTCGAAGAAGACCTGGCCTTTCGCGACAGCTGTCGCAGGCAGCACGACCGCAGCCAGGACCGCGACGACGAGGAGCACGCGCACGGCTCGATCCTATGCTCCGGGGTGCGACTGCCCTCGACGCGGGATCACCGCGACCCGCGTGCCGACGGGGACGACGTCGATCGTCGCGCCGTAGTGCCGTGCGATGGTCTCCTCCGTCAGCACGTCGTGCGGGAGACCGTCGACGGCCACTCGACCGCGATCGAGGAGCACCATCCGGTCGGCGTACTGAGCGGCGAGCGTGAGGTCATGCATCGCGGCGACGAGGGTGAGCCCCGACTCCGCGCGCAGCATGTCGAGCAAGTCGAGCGCCTGTTGCTGGTGCCCGATGTCGAGGGCTGCGGTGGGCTCGTCGAGGAGGACGATCCGCGCTTCCTGGGCCAGCGCGCGTGCAACCACAACGCGCTGCTTCTCTCCCCCCGACAGCGTTCCGAGGCGACGCTCGCCGAACCCGAGCAGATCGAGACGGGCAATCGCTCGACCGGCCGCCTCGCGATCTCGCTTTCCCTCCTTCGCAAGCGGGCCGAGATGCGGCGTACGGCCGAGCAGCACGTACTCCCCGACCGTCATCCACGGCGGAGTGGAGGGCTCCTGGGGCACGACGGCGAGCAGCTGCGCGAGCTCCTTTCGAGACAGCCCTGACGTCTCGCGGCCGTCGATCCGAATCGAGCCGGCGAAAGGCACCAGGCCAGCAATGGCCCGTAGAAGCGTCGTCTTCCCCGCACCGTTCGGACCGATCAACGCCAGCCACTCCCCCTCCGCCACCGCTCCGACGACGCCGTCGACGACCGGACGTCCACCCAACGTCACGACGACGTCCCGGAGCTCGATCGCGCTCATGGGCCGACGCCCGGGACTTTGCTCATCCCGTGCCTCCTCGTGTCGAACGCAGGACGAGCGCGAAGAACGGGGCGCCGAAGAACGCCGTGACGACCCCGAGGGGGATCTCCGCAGGTGAGAGCGCCGTGCGTGCGATCACATCGGCGAGAACAAGGAACCCCGCGCCGACGATGGCCGAGAGCGGCAGGAGCGCCCGGTAGCCGACGCCCGAGACCAGTCGGATGGCGTGCGGGACGATGATCCCGACGAATCCGATCAGCCCGCTGACGGCGACTGCGGCCGCAGTTCCGAGCGTCGCCGCAACCACGAGCGCCAGGCGGATGCGACCGACCCGGATGCCGAGGCTCGCCGCCTCGTCGTCTCCCAGGCTGAGCACGTCGACGACTCGGCGAAGCCCGACGATGACCACGAGCGCGACGGCGACGTACGGAAGGATCAACACGACGTCCGACCAGCCCGTGCTCGGGATGTTCCCGAGGATCCAGCTGTAGACCTGCTGCAGCGTCTCCGAGTTCTGCTGCTGGATGAACGTCTGCCAGGCCGTGAAGAACGCGGCGACGGTCACGCCCGCGAGGACGAGCGTGGCTGCGTCGCGCTCCCGCTTCGCCGAGCGACCGACCGCATACGTGAGGACGACCGCGACGGACCCACCCAAGAACGCCGCGACCGGCAGCGCGCGCTGGCCGCGTAGTCCTTCAGGGAGGTACGCGATCGCGATCGTCGCGCCGAGGCCCGCACCGGCGGCGACGCCGAGCAGATACGGGTCGGCGAGCGGATTCCTGAAGACGCCCTGGTACGTCGCACCTGCGACGGCGAGCATCGCTCCGACGAGCGCCGCCAGCACGACGCGCGGGACCCGGATCTCCCAGAGGATCGCCTCCTCGGTCGCGGTGAGTGGGGACGACGCACCTGGGACATTGAGCCTTGCCAGGGCCGATTCGAGGACGCTCCCGACGCCGAGGTCGATCGGGCCGACCAGGACTCCGACGACGAGCGAGAAGAGGAGGAACGCGACCGCCGCGCACGCCCAGCGCACGGAGAGTCCTCGTGCCCTGACCTCCGGCTCCGGCGTGGCGGCGACGCTCACCGGCCCTCGCCCGGCCCGTGGCCGGAGACGTGGTGTCTCCGAGTCGCGAGGCTCCCGTGCTTCCTCGCGACGAGCTTGCATGGGGGAAACGCGGTGTCCCCCATGCAAGCGAGCAACGGCCGAGCGACGCTCATCGACCTACTGGCGCAGGCGAGCGAGCGCCGAGGACATCGCGCGGAAGTAGTTCATGAGCCGCGGCCCCCAGCGCGAGGCGATGGAGTCGTCGATGCGAACGATCGAGCCCGTACGCACGGCGTTGATCCTGTCCCACCCCGGGCGCGCAGCGACCGTCGAGGCCTTCTGGCCGCAGCAGACCGTGTCGGCGAGCACGATCACGTCGGGATTCGCCGAGACCACGTACTCGGCCGAGAGCTGCGGGTAACCCGTGCCCACGGAGTCCGCCGCATCCGCGATGTTCCGGAGCCCGAGGGCCGCATAGACCTTCCCGACGAACGTCTTGGAGGAAGCCGAGTAGAGATCCGGTCCCAGCTCGTGGTAAACCGACAGCTCGGCGCCGCCCGCGCGCGACGCCTTCACGATCCGGCCGATCGTCGCCTTCATACGCGCGACGAGCCGATTCGCCTGCGCCTCGGTGCCGGTGACCATCCCGAGCTGGCGAACCTGTTGGTATGCACCCTGGAAGCTCTTCGCGCCGTCGTGGTGGATCACCTTGATCCCGAGGCTCGTGAGCGCGGCCGCGAGACCCTTGGTGTCGTACGAGATGACGACGAGGTCCGGACGATAGCCGGCGATAGCCTCGACGTTGGGCGTGAAACCCGAGAGCGAGGTCTTCGGCGCGCTCTTCGGGTAGTCAGACTGGTCGTCGACGGCGACCACCTGCGACCCGGCGCCAATCGCGAAGAGCGTCTCGGTCGCAGTCGGTGAGAGCGAGACGATGCGGCGTGGCTTCTTGGCGATCGTGACCTTGCCGCTGGGCGTGACGATCGTGACCGGGAATGCAGTTGGTGCCGCCTGGCTTCCGGTCGCGCCGGAGACGAACACCGCAAGAGCCGCCATGACCAGACCGGCGGCGAGAGCTGACGTGCGAAGCACCTGAATCCTCCTTCCGCGAGGGGTTCGGCTATGTGAGGAGTCGCGGCAGGTCTTCTGACTCGGGGCTCCCTCTTCCGCCGCCTTCCCGGCCTCGCTCGACGAGCGATAGCGGCCAGTGGCATCGTGGCGGGAGAGCGTCTCCCCTTACAGCGGCGGGACCGTCCCGGACTTGCACCGGGTTCCCTCACCGTGCTCCCTTTGTCGGGCGAGCCTATCATCGGACGGTGTCCGACACCGACCCACGCAATCATGCGGGTTTGCGGGCGTTCGGTGTCAGACACCGGGGCTCTGCGCTCCTGTGGCTCCCGGTCGTCGCCTGGGCCGCGCTGATCTTCGCGTTCTCGTCGGTGCCCGACCTCGGAACCGGGCTCGGCGGCTGGGACACGGTGCTGCGGAAGCTCGCCCATGCGGGCGAGTACGCCGTGCTCGGCGCACTCCTCGTCCGTGCGACGGGACGCGCGGGTTTCGCGCTCGCCCTCGGCGTGCTCTATGCGGTGAGCGACGAGATCCACCAGTCGTTCGTCACGGGCGACACGGCGCTCCCCTCGATGTCGCGATCGACGCGGTCGGTGTGGCATGCGGAGTCGCGATCTGGCAGCTCGTCCGCTCGAGAAGGCCGGCGTGACCACCCCGCATCCCGTTGCGCTCGACCTCGACGGCGCGCTCGTCGACACGCGTGTGCTCTGGCTCGACTGGCTCGGGTCGGTGAGCGGGCTTTTCGGGCTCGACGTCGAGACGCTGCCAGCGGATCGCGGTGAGGCCGCGACCGAGCTCGATCACCGAGGGGCAGGAAACTGGCGCACGCTGCTCGAGCGTTTCGGCGAGGAGCGCGCGCCCGTGTACCTGCGACGCGATCCCGCCGTGAGCGCCGCCCTTCGGGCGCTGCACGCATCAGGTCGCGAGATCGGTGTGTTCACCGACGCCCCCGAGGCGCTCGCCGTGGTCGCGCTCGGGCAGCTCGGAGCCACGAGACGCGTCGCCGTCGTCGAGACCGGTTCTGGCGCTTTCGACCGCTTCTGCGACGGCTCGGCACGGAGACGATCGTCGTGCGACAGCGGACCGAGCTGCTGGAGCTCGCCGCGTAGGATCGCGAGCGTGGATTCGAAGAACGTCGACGACCGCCAGCTCGATGCGCTGCTCGAGCGTCTGGATCGGATCGCGGCCGAGCTCGAGCGGCTGAACCGTAAGACCGAGCAGCAGGAAGGCTTCGTGCTCGTCGCGCGCGAGCTTCGCGAGCTCTCGGAGTCGCTGAACGCGCTCGCGTACGCGGCACTCGGTCAGGCGCCGCAGGTTCGGCGCAAGTCCCGCTGACCGACCTCGACTAGGAGACCCTGAGGATCACGCCGTCGGCGCGCGTGGCGTAGATCTCGCCCCCGGCGCCTTCGCCGAACGAGGTCAGCCCGGGGATGCGGACCGGCTCCCGGCGGACCCCGCTTGCCACACCCGAGATGACTCTCATGCTCCAGACGATCCCGGTGCAGTAGTCGCCGAACACGTACCTGCCGCGCTCCCCGGGTCGAGCACGGCCGCGATAGACATACCCGCCGATCACGGAGCAGCCTCCCGCATCCTGCGCGTACTCGAACACCGGGAAGACGAGCTTTCCCGGGCCGGGATCGTTCTCCGAGTACCGACGTGTGCCCTCGTACACGTTCCACCCGTAGTTCTCCAGCCCGGGGCTCGAAGCGGGCGTGTAGTCGACCTCCTCGACCGCGTTCTGCCCGACGTCGCCGATGTACAGATCGCCCGTCGAGCGATCGAACGAGAAGCGCCAGCCGTTTCGGAGCCCGAGACCCGCAACCGACCAGCGCACCGCCGCCTTGGCCACGTCGAGCCGAAGGAGCTTGCCGAACAGCGAGCTTGGGTCCTGCGAGCGATTCTCGGGGTCTCCACCGGAACCGCCGTCGCCGATCGTCGTATAGAGCATCCCGTCCCGGCCGAACGCCAGATGCCCGCCGTTGTGGTTCGAGTACGGATCCTCGACGGATAGCAGAATCCTTCGGCTCGACCCGACCGCAGTCCTCCCGTTCGACCGATAACGGGCGACGATGTTCTGGTCGGCCGTCGTGTACGCGATGTAGAGCAGTCGGTTGCGGGCGTAGCCCGGATCGAAGGCAAGCCCGAGGAGACCACGCTCACCTCCGAAGTCGATCTGGCGCGTGACGTCGAGGAAGGTCGTCCGGCGACCGGATCTGACGCGGATGACCTTCCCACTCTGCTCGACGACATAGAGGTTCTTGGGCTCTCCAGGGGCGGAGGTCACGAGTACTGGCGCGTCGAAGCCGCGAGCGAAGACCGCTGCGCGAAACGCGCTCTCCGCAGCTGACGCCGAGCCGGCGACGGCGAGCGTGAACCCCATTACCAGCACGCACCCGGCCGTCCACAACACGCGCACGCGCTCAAGGTAGCTGCCGTCTGTAAGGCCGAGATTGGCGAGAGTACGCTTCGCGCTCGTGAGGATCTTCGTCATCGGAGCCGGCCAGGTCGGATCAACAGCCGTCGAGGCGCTACACGACGATCACGAGGTGACCGTGCTGGACAGCGACCCGTCTCGTCTGCAGGCGATTGCGGGTCGATTCGACGTCGTCATCTTCGAAGGCGACGGGACGAGCCGGAAGGACCTCGCGCGGGCTGGTGTCGGCAGCGCGGACCTCGTCATCGCCTGTACGTCGCGAGACGAGGTGAACCTCGTCGCAGGGATGTTCGCGCGCCGGGAGGCGCAAGGTGCCACCACGGTGATCCGGACCTCGAACGTCGAGTACGTCGAGCTCTGGCGCGCCGGCCAGCTCGACGTCGACTTCGTGGTGTGCTCGGAGCTCGAGACGGCTCATGCGATCAGCCGGATCATCGGCGTGCCCGCCGCCAGGCAGACGGATGTGTTCGCCGAAGGGCAGGTGCAGGTCGGGGAGTTCGACGTCGACGAGGACGCTTCCTCCGAGGTGATCGGCATGCCACTCCGCGAGGCGACGATTCCGGACGACTCGAAGGTGGCGGCGATCATCCGGGGTGACACGACGATTCTTCCCGGCGGCGGCGATGCGATCCTTCACGGCGACCGGATCGTCATCATCGGGTCCCCACAGGCGGCCAAGGAGTGGAGCAACCTCCTGTGGCCCGCAGGCGCAACGGTGACCGACGTCGTCATCTTCGGAGCGGGTCGAGTGGGGTCCGCAATTGCGCGCGTGCTCCTCGACCAGGGGATGAGCGTCCGCATGATCGAAGCGTCGGGCGACCAGGCACGTCGAGCCGCGGAGGCGTTTCCCAAGGCGCGTGTCTACAACGCAACGGGAGTCGAGCCGGACTTCCTCGAGCGCGAGCGGATCGGCCAGTCTCAGGCAGGCATCTTCGCAATGCGAGACGACGCGAAGAACCAGTACGCCGCCTCGCTGGCACGCGTGCACGGGATTCCCTTCACGATCGCCATCGCGCATGACGCCGTGTCCGTGGCTGCATTCGAGCAGGCGGGGATCGACGTCTCCGTGAATCCCCGAGCCGTGACGGCGGAGGAGATCGTCCGCTTCGCCCACGACCCCAGGACCCAACAGGTGGCAATGCTCGAAGGCAATCGCTACGAGGTCCTGGACGTCACGCTGCGAGACACGAGCGACTACATCGGGAAGGCGTTCAAGGGGATGCCGGTCCGCGGCGCGCTCATCGGCGCGATCGTGCGGAATGGCGGCGCGATCTTCCCTCACGGCGACGACGTGCTTCAGGCCGGCGATCGCGTGATCGTCTTCACCGAGGCGGCAGATGCGCCTCGGGTCGTCAGCGCGCTGTGACGACCACGTCGGGCGAGGCCGCGCGGGCACGATCGAGGCGGCGCTTTGCCGTCGACGTTCGCGGCGACCGCGAATCTCGTCGGGATGCTCGCGAAGTATCTGGGCATCGTCGTGGTGTTCCCGGCGGCTGTGGCGCTCTGGTACGAGGAACCGATGTGGCCGTTCCTGGTGACGGGGGCGGTCACGAGCGGTCTCGGACTCGCGGTGGAGCGCTTGACCGCAGGAACGACCCAGCGCGTCGGTGTGCGCGAAGGCTTCCTGGCCGTCTCGGCCATGCTGCTCATGACAGCGGCGTTCGCCTCGCTCCCGTACCTCTTCGTCGGCGGGGAGCAGCTCGACCATCCGATCGACGCGTACCTCGAGGGCATGTCCGCCGCCACGACCACCGGAGCCAGCGTCGTGACGGACTACAGCGAGCTGTCTCGATCGCTCTCCATGTGGCGTCAGTTCACGCAGTGGCTCGGCGGAATGGGAATCATCGTCCTGGCGGTCGCAGTGCTGCCGCGCTTGCGCGTCGGTGGTCGCCAGATGATGGAGTCCGAGCTTCCAGGCCCCGAGGTCGCGCAGCTCCCCGACCGCATTCGTCAGACCGCGCGGATGCTCTGGGTGCTCTACATCGGCCTGACCGCGGTGCTCACGCTCTTGCTCGCAGCCCTGGGCTGGCTCGGCATCGACGACGCGATGACGCCGTACGAAGCGCTCGCCCATGCCTTCTCGACGATGCCGACCGGCGGCTTCTCCACCAAGGCGAACTCGATCGAGGCGTTCTCTGCCGCCGCCCAGTGGATCATCGCCCTCTTCATGCTCATCGCCGGAGCGAACTTCGTGCTCATGTACCGGGGGATCGTCAGGCGGCGGCCACGCGTGTTCGTGCGGGACGAGGAGTTCAGGCTGTATCTCGCGCTGCTCCTCGTTGCATCGGTCGCGCTCACGATCCAGCTGTGGGCCTACGGGATCGCCGAGGGTGAAGACGCCGTCAGAGCCGGCGTCTTCCAGACGATCTCGATCGTCACGACGACGGGCTTTGCGACGACCGACTTCGCTCTGTGGCCGGTGATCTCGCTCCTGACGCTCTTCGCACTCATGTTCGCGGGCGGGTCGGCGGGCTCGACGACGGGATCGGTCAAGATCGTTCGCCATCTCCTGCTCGGCAAGGTGCTGCGCCGCGAGCTCGACCAGACCGTCAGCCCGGAGGTCGTGATGCCCGTCCGGTTGAACGGCGCCTCGGTCGACGAACGCACGCTCCGCGCGATCGCGGCATTCATTCTCCTCTACGTCGGTCTCTGGGCCGTGGGGGCTTCCGTGATCGCCGTCGACTCGGCGATCAGCAACGTCCCGCTCAGCGCGCTCGACACGCTCGCGGTCTCGGCGAGCGCGCTCGGCAACGGTGGCCCCGGGTTCGGGATCACCGGCCCGATGGGATCGTTCGCCCCGCTCGGCGACGTGTCCAAGGTCACGATGATCCTGCTCATGTGGCTCGGGCGACTCGAGATCGTGCCCGTCGTGGTCTTGCTCACCCGGCACTACTGGCGGCTGTAGGAGGGCGAGGCAAGCCTCGCCCCTACTTCGCGCCGAGAAGGGCCTTGCGCAGCTCGGGTGCGGAGTCGTTCGTGACGACCGCGAGGACCTGATCTCCGGGGCGCATCACGGTGCCCTGCTCCACGAGCTCGGTGCGGCCATGCCGAAAGACGGAGATCAGGCGTGAGCCGACCGGGAGCGAGAGCCCGCCGACTCGCGTTCCGGCAGCAGGCGAGTTGCTCTCGATCTGGACTTCGACGATCTCGAGACCCTCACGCTGAAGCGCGAGGAGCCGAACGAGCCCGTGCTCCGGAAGCTCGTGCTCGACGAGCCCGAGGATTCCCGTGGTCGCACACACGGTCTGCGTGATTCCGAGCAGGTCGAAGTGAGCCTGGTTGCGCGGATCGTTCACCCGAGCGATTGCCTTGGGAACGCCGTAGCCCTCCTTGCCGAGCTGCGAGATCACGAGGTTGTCCTCGTCGTCTCCCGTCACTGCGAGGAGCAGCTCGGGTGGTCTCGCGATCCCGGCTCGTTCGAGGACGCTGATCTCGGTCGCGTCCCCGCGCAGGACGACAGGCCCGAATTCCTCCTCGAGCGAGGCGAAGCGATCCGGACGCTGCTCGACGAGCGTGACTTCGTGTCCCATCTCGAGGAGCGAGCGCGTGACGTTGGCTCCGACCTTTCCTCCTCCGGCGACGATGACGTACATCAGGACGCCTCTGCAGGTTTGGGTGTCGCAGTGCGCACGGTGTCCAGAAGCACCGAGATGGCTGTCTGCGTCGGGCAGACCGTCCGGAGACCGCGCTCGGCGTAGAACTCCGCACGCGCGGGATCGAGCACACGGACGACGACGGTGCCGATCCCGTATCGCTTCTGGAGCACCTGGCCAATCACGACGTTCGTGTTGTCGCCGTCCGTCGCGACGACGGCTGCGTCGGCGTCACCTGCGCCCGCGCCGTCCAGCACCGTCGTGTCCATGCCGTGACCGATGACGAAGCCCCCGCGCCAGCTTGGCCCGAGACGGATCAGGGCGTCCTCGTTCTCGTCGATCACGGTCACGTCCCAGCCATCGCCGACCAGCCCTCTGGCGACCGCCGAGCCGACGCGCCCACATCCGATCACGACCGCCTTCACGGCGCGGTCAGACTACTCCTCGAAGACTCCGTCGGGGAACGCGACCACGAGAACCTCGCAAGGAGCACGCCGCAGGACGAAGTCGACGGTGGGCGAGAAGAACCGCGATTGACGTCGCCAGCGGGGCGACGAGCCGAGGACGATGAGATCCACGCCGCGCGCATGAGCTTCCTCGACGATCGCGTGGCCGATCGAACGCGCGTGCACGACGTCCGTGCCGGACCTCGACTCCGTGATCCTCGCCGAGCAGCCGAGCCTCGTCGAGAGAGGCCTCGACCTTCGCGGCGACGTCGGTCGGGAGCTCCCCCGTGAGCTCGAACCGACGCGGCACCCGGACGACAGTGATCGCCTCGATCTCGGCGCCGCCCTCCTTGGCGAGCGCCATCGCGGTCGCAACCATCTCCTCGCCGATGTCCCCGAGCTTCATGGGAACGAGGATGCGCTTGAACTCGGCACCCGTCGGAGGCAGCGCGACGGGCAGCACGGGCTCGAGGAGCCCACGGCGCCCCGAGCGCCGCACCAGCACGAACAGCGCGACGCCACACGCAAGCCAGAGCGGGCCTGCATATCGGGCGCCCGCGTGCGTCGTGAGCGCGAGCACCCAGATGACGAACGTGAGCGGAGCGCCGACAAGAGCGGGCACGGGAATCTGGTGTCCGCGGATGCGACACATCCGGACGGGCGCGATACGGCCGCGTCAGCTCCGGCTCGCTCACCCGCAGGCGAATGACAGCCAGCTGCGCTGCGGTGAAGGCGAGCAACACGCCGAACGAGTACGCGCTCGCCAGGAACGTCGGATCTCCGTCGGCGGCAACCTCGGTCAACACGATCGCCCCGATCGCAAGACCGGACGCAATCACGATTGCTTCGCTCGACACGAGCGCGCGGCGTTCGAGACGAGCGAACTTCCGCGGGAGCGACCCGTGCTCCGCAAGCGAGTACGTGAGGCGGGTGATCCCGGAGACCGACGTCGTGACGGCACCGATCAGGATCAGAACGCCAGACACACCGACCGCGATGCGGAGCATGTCCACGAGCACGCCTGGCAACTGCCCCTCGAAAGCCGCCGCAATCCCGACGAGCGGAGCCTCGAGCCACTCGTCCCCGAGCGCGGTCTCGCCCCCCGCCGCCGGGTACGCGGACAGTCCGATTGCCGCGATCAAGACGGTGACGAGCACCACGAGACCGATTGCGGAGAAGAGGGAGCGCGGGAACGTGCGGCCGGGCTCTCTCGTCTCCTCGGCGAGGTTGGCCGCAGTCTCGAGACCGGTGTAGGCGAGCATCGCCAGGGGTAGGGCAAACGCGAGATCGCCCCAGTCCTGGCTCGAGGCCAGGCCCAAGCCCTCACCGAGCGCGTCCGGGGAGAGGACGAAGGCGATCCCGAGCACGACCAGCAGCCCCTGGACGACGAGGTCGAGGAGTGCGACGCCGAGCGCCCCGACGTGCAGCCTCGAGTGGCGGAACAGCCTGATCAGCGCGATCGCGGCGATGAGCCCGCACCCGATGAGCGTGTCCCACGGTGAGTCCCGCAGCGACGGCGCCGCGATCGCCGCTGCGAGGTAGTGGGGTACGAAGAGCGCAGAGAGCGCCATCACGATCAGGAAGTCGAGGAAGAGCGCCCAACCGGTCACGAACCCCGCAAGGTCGTTGAATGCCCTGCGGACGAAGGTGGCCGCACCGCCCGCCTCCGGAATCGCCGCAGTGCCTTCGGCGTACGAGAGAGACACGACGAGGAAGAGGGCTCCAGTGAGGAGGAGCACGAGTGGCGTCAGGCCGAGCGCCTGCGCCGCGACGATACCGAGGGCGATGTACAGCGACGATGCGATCTCTCCGTACGCGACGGCGAAGAGCGCTGGTGCATCGAGAACTCGCTCGAATCCGCGGAGCTTCCTCGCCACGACTAGCCCGCTCTCTGGCGCTCGACGGCCAGTCTTCCGACTCCGAGGGCGATGAACAGACCGCCGAGAACAAATCCGAGCACGCCCCCGCCTTCAGCCGCCGTCCTCACGAGCAACGCGATTCCGATGCCGACGAACGCGATCGAGAATCCGATCACAGCGACCCGGTAGAGCCTCACGCCGCCTCCGACGCGACGGTCAGAACCCGGCACGGCGCATGCTTGAGCACGTAGTCGACGGTCTTACCGAATACGGCGGATTGACGAGCGGTCAGGTCTCGCCTCGGCGAGCCGATGACGATGATCTCCGACTGCCGAGCCTCGGCCTCGTCGACGATGGCAGGTCCCGCCGCGCGTGCGCGCTCCAGTCGTCCGAGCACGGGCACGCCGTAGGAGTCGCCGATAGCCATCGCTTCGTCGAGCTCGACGTTGGCCTCTGCCTCGAGTGCCGGAAGCCTTTCGGCGAGCGGGCGGTCGAGCGGCACCTCGAGCACGTTCAACGCGACGATCCTCGAACCGCGTTCTGCCGCCAACCGGCAGGCGACGTCGAGCGCCCGGTCCGACGGCCCACCAGGGACGACCGGCACCAGGATCCGGCGGTACTCGAGCGCGAGGGCAGCCCCGAAAGCCGGCGGCGCCTTGACCAGCTCCCGCACCGGCGCTCGAACCCAGCGGCGCCGGTAGACGGCGTACACCGACGAGTCCGGCCACCATCCAGCCGAGACCCACCCACCGCGTCAGGGGGTTCTGGACGACGAGCACGAGAAACGAGATCCCGGTCGCAACGCCCCCGGCGATCGCGAAGAGCGGCCAGTCGGTCCGGCCGACTCGCAGGTTGGGACGAGCTCGGTAGACGACCTCGGAAGCGCCGCGATCGAGTATCCGGAGCCGAACCAGCGACGCGTGGGCGATCGTGAAGGAGAGCGTCGCGCCGAGCGAGTAGAGCGTGCCGATGAAGTTCACGTCTCCCGGCAGGATCAGGATGATCGGCGCAATGCCCGCGAACAGCACGAGCGAGAGCCACGGTGTCTTGAAGCGCGGGTGCAATCGCCGTAGCGCCTCGGGCAGCTGCCGGTAGCTCGCCATCGAGTACGTGATCCGCGAGGCACCGATCACGCCCGCGTTCGTCGCGATGAAGAGGATGGTCGCCGCCAGCACCCCGACGTAGATCTCCGCACCATCGAGGACGAGCCCTTCGAGACCGAGGTTCTCGACCACACCGAGGATGGGATCGTTTGCGTAGCCGCCCTCCTCCGGAGGGAGCGCGAGCAACGTCGTGAGCTCACCGTCGATCTCTCGCACCGGCAGCGCGGAGAGCGCGACCAGAGGGAGCGTGAAGTAGATCGCGAACACGGCTCCGGCGACGAGCTTGTACGCGGCGGGAACCGTCCGCACGGGGTCACGCGCCTCCTCCGCGAGGTTCGAGACCGTCTCGACCCCCGTGTACGCGAGCATCGCCACCGGGATCGAGATCGCCAGGTTCGACCATGTCGGTGCCACGCCCCAGTGGATGTTGTCGACCAGCACCTCCGGACTGAGCACGAGTGCGAAGCCGACGATGACGAGCAGGATCTGGGTGGCGAAGTCGACGACCGCGAGGGAGATCGACAGCTTCGCCGCTTCCTGGACGCCGACCACGTTGAGCGCGACCAGGACGACGATGACGACGATGCCACCGACGATGTCCCACGGGTTCGTCCGGAGCGGCTCCCAGAAGATCGACAGGTAATGCGGGACGAAGAACGCGGACACGGCGACCGTGACCACGTACACGAGCATCTGCGCCCAGCCCGCGGTGAAGCTGACGACCTCGTCGAAGGCGCGGCGCGAGAAGCTGGCCGAGCCGCCTGCCTCGGGAAACCGAGCAGTGCCTTCCGCGTACGTCGCCGCGGTCGCGGCGAAGATCACCCCCGCGACGACGAAGACGAGCGGTGTCAGGCCGAGGGCGTAGAACGCCGTCAGCCCGAGCGCGTAGTAGATCGACGAGCCGACGTTGCCGTACGCAGTCGCGAAGAGCGCGGGTGTCCCGAGGACGCGCTCCATCTCCACCTGCCGCTTGCGTCGCCTACCGGGCACGGCGGCAAGCCTACTCCGGTGGGAAGAGCGAGGGGCCGGCATTCGCCGGCCCCTCGTCCAATCGTATCGATCGGCCGTTACGGACGGTCGATCGTGAACTGCGTGGTCGTTGCCGTCTCCCAGTCCGCGGCGTTCGCGCTCGAGCCGAGCGCCTTCAGCAAGCGGATCTGCATGACGTACGTACCGTCGGGAACCGTGTACGTCTTCTTTCCGTTGGCTCCCGTGGTCTGTCCGCTGAACGGGAAGGCGAAGAAGCTCGTAGACGTCGAGTTCCGCGCCATGTGCTCGAGGTCGAACGCGAGGTGCCAGGTACGACCCGTCGCCGCATTCTTGACCTCTACCTTCATCCGGCGTGCCTGATGGTCCAGGTGAACCAGCAGCTGCGGCACGTTGAACGCGTCCACCATCGTGAAGGTTCCACCCGGAGCGTTCGTGAAGTTGCCCCCTGCGGTGCACTCGAGACCCCTGACGATAGTGCAACCCGTCAGCTTCGAGACCCACGGGAAGCCGAACGCCGTCGGCGTCATCGCGACGATCGACTGGTAGTCGCCGAAGAAGCCTGCGTACGGCACGCTGAACGACTGACCGCCAGTCGGCGGCGTCAGCCTGACATAGCCGCCGTACAGGCCGTTGATCGGCTCGATCGGAGGCGTGACCGTCACGTCGACGTCGACCTTGCTCTGGGCCGGCACGTTCACGGTGCTCGAGCTGAACGAGACCGTTGCGTCCGACGTCCAGAAGTCGACGACGTTCGTCCCGTCCGTCGACAGCGCGTTCTCGTACGACAAGTCGTACGTGACCGCCGACTTGCTCCGGTTCCAGATGGTGATCTTGCGCGTGACAGGGGCTCCCTCGCTCTCACCGAGAGCGAGCTTGCCGGGCTCGACGGTCGTCGTCGCAACGATCGCGTCGTCGATGTCGATCATGCCGGCGCCCTGCCGATGCACATTGTCGAGGAACCCGAGGCTGGGGGCGAGCCCCCACGGAGCCGGGTCCGCACTGTTCTGGAAGATGTCCCGAACCGAGCCTGGATTGGTGTTCGGCTTCGCCTGCAGGAGCAGCGCAGCTGCGCCCGCGACGTGCGGCGACGCCATCGACGTTCCGCTGATCGTCGCGTAGCCGCCCTCTTCGAGCGGATACGTCGAGCGGATCAGACCACCGGGAGCACCGATGTCCGGCTTGACGTCGAGCTCGGCCTCGAGCCCGTACGAGCTGAACGACGAGATGAGCCCGCCGGTCGGGTTGGTGAAGGTACCCGTGTCATCGGTCCACGTCATCGTCACTGGCCCCGACGCAAGACGACTGTCGATCAGCACGCCTTCCGCGTCGGAGATCGCGACAACCGGGATCGTGATCGGTGGCGTACCTGCGACGGTCGGGCTGAACCGACCGGCGACGTTGTTGTAGAGGACCGCGGCGGCGGCACCTGCAGCCATCGCGTTGGACGTCTTGATGAAGAAGCTGCACGTACCTCGGCGAATCAGCACGGCCTGGCCGGTGAGGCTTCCAGGAGGAAGCGCAGCGCAGGCGTCGGCCGGGGAAGTGGACGTACCCGTCCGAGCCATCGGCAGGCTGCCCGAGGTCGGAGGAAGCGGGGCACCGGTCGCCGGCCCGTAGCCGATCGCCGTGTCGTCCGGGGAGATGGTGAACGTGTTCAGCGCGACGTGCGAGTTGTCGAATGACGCGACGCCGATCACCTTGGTGCCCATGCCCGGCACACCACCACTCCACACGCCGCTGGTGCCGGAGTTCCCGATCGACGCGACGACGACCATGCCCTGCTTCACGAGATTCGTGGAGGCCTTGCCGGTCGGCGACTGGTGCCAGTTGTTGAACGCATCACCGATCGACATGTTCAGGACATCCATGTCGTCGTCGAGTGCCCGCTCCATCGCCGCGATCATGATCTCGTCGGTCGTGGAGCCCTCGCATCCGAAGACGCGGTAGGCGCCGAACGTCACTCCAGGAGCGACGCCAGTCACCTCTCCGTCCGCCCCGACGATGCCGGAGACGTGCGTTCCGTGTCCGTTGCAGTCGTCCGGGTTCGGATCCGGGTTCGGAACCGGCTGGTAGAGCGCGCTAGACGGATCGGCGTTGTAGGTGTCGCCGACGAAGTCATAGCCCTTCGCAACCCGGCAACCGGGTCCGAAGCAGCCACCCAGATCCGGGTGGTCGTAGTCCGTGCCGGTGTCCATGACAGCCACCTTGACACCTGCGCCCGTGTACCCGAGATCGTTCTGCGCGATGTCCGCGCCCGTCATCTTGAGCGCCGTCTCGAGATCCGGAATCGACGCCGGAGTGGTCTCCGGGATCGAGTACGTTCCGACGGGATAGATCGCGTTCACGTTCGGAAGCGCGAGCACGCTCTCGAGCTGACCCGCGTTGATCTCTAGCGAGACGCCGTTCCAGAGCTTCTGGAACTCGTAACGCGTCTTGAAGGTGATGCCCGCATTCTTCGCATCGGCAAAGAACTTCTGCCGCTTGGCTGTGAGGGCGCCGGCGTTGCCGCCGTCTGCGGTCGGAGCGCCCGAAAGCTCGACGAACCACGCGCCGAGCGCGTCCTGGGTCATCGAGCCGCTACCTACGTCGGGCGACGAGCCAACTTTCGCGACACCGCCGGCCGTGAGGGCGACGGGTACGAAGAAGACCGCGGCGAGCACTCCGAAGAGTGCAAGCAAGCGCCCACGTGGCACTGACTGCTTGTGCATTGAGCCTCTCTCCCCTGGTTGTGGCTGCACAACCGGCAAATTGAACAGCCGTCTCCGGAAACGGGCCGCATCCTAGTCCGATTGCCGGGCCGATACAAGCGACACCGGGCGGTCGGGCCTCACGGAGGGCTGCCCGAGCGCGCAGCCCTCCGTTTGACGCGCTGCTAGCCGTGGATCGAGACGAGCAGGGGGATGATCAGGATCGCGACGATATTCGCGATCTTGATCATCGGGTTGATGGCAGGGCCGGCGGTGTCCTTGTACGGATCGCCGACCGTGTCGCCCGTGATCGCCGCGGCGTGGGCATCCGAGCCCTTGCCGCCGTAGAGCCCGTCCTCGATCGTCTTCTTCGCGTTGTCCCACGCGCCGCCACCTGAGGTCATGGCGATCGCGAGGAAGAGCCCGGTCACGATCGTTCCGATCAGGAGGCCGCCGAGCATCTCCACGCTGATGATTCCCACGACGATCGGGATCAGCACCGGGATGAGAGCCGGAGCCATCATCTCCCTGATCGCGGAGCCGGTGACGATGCCGATCGCGTTCGAGTAGTCCGGTCGGGCGGTGTAATCCATGATCCCCGGGTTCTCACGGAACTGGCGGCGCACCTCCTCGACGACCTGGCCGCCGACGCGGCCGACAGCCTGCATCGCCAGCGACGCAAAGAGGAACGGCATGAGCCCGCCGATGAACAAACCGGCGATCACCCACGGGTTGTCGAGCGAGAAGAACGTCTCGAGCCCGTCTTCCCTGAGCCCGCGACCGTACTCGTCGAACAGGATCAGCGCGGCGAGACCAGCCGAGCCGATCGCGTAGCCCTTGGTCACGGCCTTTGTCGTGTTGCCCACTGCGTCGAGCGGATCGGTGATCCCACGCACGGACTCGGGAAGGTCTGCCATCTCCGCGATCCCGCCTGCGTTGTCCGTCACCGGGCCGTACGCGTCGAGGGCGACGATGAGCCCGGCCATGGAGAGCTGAGCCATGACCGCGACCCCGATGCCGTAGAGACTTTCGCCTGCGGCGTAGTAGGCGCCGACGACACCGACTGCGATGACGATGACGGGGAGCGCCGTCGCCTGCATGCCGACGGCGAGGCCCGAGATGATGTTGGTTGCGTGGCCCGTCTGGGAGGCGCTGGCAATGTCCTTCACCGGCTTCCAGCGCGTGCCCGTGTAGTACTCGGTGATCGCGACGAGCAGGAACGTCACCGCGAGGCCGATGAGCGCCGAGCCATACAGGTTCCAGAAGCTGAACGCACCTGTGTCGTAGGCCATCGTGACCGGGATGAACCCGATCGCAGAGAGGATCGTGGCGACGATCACTCCGCGGTAGAGGGCGTTGATGATCGCGTTCGGTCCGCTGCCGACCCGCGTGAAGAACGTCCCGATCACGGACGAGAGAATCGAGATGCCGCCGAGCGCCAGTGGGTAGAGCCACAGGTCTGCCTGCCCGAACCCGACCCCGAGGAGCATCACCGCGACGGCGGTGACCGCATAGGTCTCGAAGAGATCGGCAGCCATACCGGCACAGTCGCCGACGTTGTCCCCCACGTTGTCCGCGATGACGGCCGGGTTGCGCGGGTCGTCCTCCGGGATCCCCGCTTCGAGCTTCCCGACGAGGTCGGCGCCCACGTCGGCTGCCTTCGTGTAGATGCCGCCGCCGAGACGCGCGAACACGGAGATGAGCGAGCCTCCGAACGCAAGGCCGATGAGATCGCGCACAGCCGATTCAGGGCTGTTACCGATCCAGTCGGTGAGCACCCAGTAGTAGCCGGCGACTCCGAGGAGACCGAGTCCGACGACGAGCAGACCCGTCACCGAACCTGCGCGGAAGGCGACCTTGAACGCCGGCTGCAGGCCCTCACGCGCGGCCTCGGCCGTGCGGACGTTCGAGCGCACCGCGACGTTCATCCCGATGAAGCCCGCCAGTGCCGAGAAGATCGCGCCGATCAGGAACCCGAACGCGGTGCCCCACCCGAGCTGGTTGTAGAAACCGAGCAGGAAGAACGGTGCGATCGCAACCACGGCGATCGTCGTGTACTGCTTGCGGAGATACGCAGCAGCGCCCTCCTGGATCGCGCGCCCGATCTCCTGCATCTTCTCGTTCCCTGCAGGCTGCTTCAGCAGCCACCAGGTGAGATACAGCCCGTACAAGACCGCCACGGCCGCGCACGCAAGCGCGAACCCGACGGCGTGGTCAACGAAGAATTCCATGGCCCTCCGGTCTCCAGCCCGTCCGTTACAAAGTCAGCGCCGAGTCCCCCCGGCGCGGCGGATTATGTATCACAAGGCTCGCAAGCGCCCCGGGATCAACCGCCAAGAGACCTACGCGCCGTACCGATGTGCGCGCGCGGAGCACCGTGCGTCGTCGCCCCTCAGGAGAACGTCTCCAGGTCGCTCGGGAGCAACGAATACGAGACGTAATCGACGCGCCGGCCGTCGATCTCGGCGTACGCACGGAGCGTGCCTTCGTGTTGGAAACCAGCCCGTTCGGCAACCCGCAGCGACCGTGAGTTCCACGGTTCGGCTGACAGGCCGAGGCGCGCGAGGTCGAGGTCACGAAGCGCCCAGCGCGAGACCAACAGGACGGCTCGCGTTGCCAGACCCCTCCCTCGTGCCTCGGGGAGAAGCCAATACGCCAACGCTTCCGGTTCCTCGTCGCGTGTCGCTGAGATTTACGAACACGTGACCCACGCACGTATCTCCTTCGTCGCAGATCGCGAACGTTACCCCGGCGCCGTCGGCCCAGCGCCCTCGGTTCAGCTCGAGCACCTGCGCAGCCGGCAGTGTCTGACGGCCGAACGAGCGAATCACGTCGGGATCCGCAATGCCTTGCTCGATCGCGCCGAGATCGCGATCTTCGGGCGGTCGCAGCGTCACGACGCCGTCGGTCAGTCGAGGATCAGGCGGCTGGAGCACCACATCCAGTCGATCGCAGGCCGCTCATCACTCCGTTCGCGTCGACTCCTCGACCGCGGTCGCGTACGCAAGCTGGAGATTCATTCGCGCTTGCTCGAGATCGCGGACATGCGCGTCGTCGACGCCGTTCTCCCTGAGCACCGGCTCGAGCGCACGCAACGCCTCGATCGCGAGCCGGACCTGCGGCAGGTCTCGGGCGTCGGACGACACGCGCCGAAAGCCGAGCGAGGTGCTCGCCGAGAGCGCGTTCAGGAGGACATCCGCGACGCCAACTCGGTCGAGCGCGTCGCGCAGCTCTTCCTCGCTGGGGAGGCTCGTCGTCTCGTCGGCCGGCCCCTCAGCCACCGATGCGCACCGTCGCTCGAACCTGCTCGGCGTAGATCTGCTCGAGCGACGCGCCTTCCTCGAAACGCTCGATCTGTCGTTCGGCGGCGTTCCGCTCGGGAGCGGCCAGATACGGTGCTGCACCGATCTCCTCGGCGGCGGGCAGCGCCCACTCGATCAGCTCCTCGAGGCGCTGACGAGCCGGAATCGGCTCGCCGCGCTCGAAGTCGAGCAGCTCGCCGGAGAGGCCGTAGCGGATCGCGCGCCAGAAGTTCTCCTCGATCAGCCGGTGCGGGAGCGGCTCGACGGGGTTCCCCTCGTCGTACGCACGCGCGACACGCGCCGTGAGGGACGCAGCAAAGGCTGCGAGCGACTGCGCCTCCGCGAGCTCGGGCTGTCCATCGCCGATCCGGATCTCGATCGTCGGGAATGCGAGATGCGGCCGCACGCTCCACCAGATCTGCGTGTGCTCGGTGATCGAGCCGGTGTCGTAGAGGAAGCGAACGAAGCTCTCGTACTCCGACCACGACGAGAACGCGTCCGGCACGCCGCAGCGCGGGAAGAAGCGCGTGAAGATCTGGGTACGCGCCGTGTGCAGACCGGTGTTGACGCCCTCGACGAAGGGCGAGCTGGCCGACAGCGCGAGGATCTCCGGAAGGAAGTTGCGCATTGCGTTCAGCACGGCGATCGCACGGTCGGCTCCCCTGATGGCGACGTGGACGTGGAGACCGAAGGTGTTGTTGCGCCAGACGACGTACCGGAGCAGCTCGTCGTTCCGGCGGTAGTGCGGCGTGTCGATGATCCGCTGCGCCTTCCAGTCCGCCCACGGATGGGTGCCGGTGGCGCCGAGGAGGATGCCCATCGGCTCGACGAGGGCCTGCAGCTGCACGCGACGCTCGGCCATCGCTCCCGGGACGTCGGCAAAGGTCTCGCAACGCCCGGTTCTGATCTCGACCTCGGACGCGATCAGCTCTCCGACGAGGTGCTCCTCGAGAGGCGGTCCCGACCGCCGCGCCCTGCACCTCCTCGAAGCGGTTCGAGAGGTCGAGGGTGTCCCGGTCGACGATCGCGAACTCCTCCTCGACCGCCGTCGTGAAGTCCGTCGCGTTCTCGAATTGCTCGCGCGCCAGCGCGATCTGCTCCGTCCGGAGAGAGCCTCTGCTGGTCACCCATGGGCGCACTACAGTAGTTGAAGCATCAGCGTGCGCCCGCGTCTGCGGCGGGCTGCCACGCGGGAGAGACAGTCGACTCGACGGGTCTCGTGCACGTCGTCAGCGCACGCGGAGCGCCACCGTCGACGTCGACCACGGAGATCGAAGTGCACCCGATCGTCGACGAGGTCTCGAACGCGATCATGCGCCCGTCGGGGCTCCAGGCGACGCTGTAAGGGCCGTCGGCGAAGTGCTGGCGCACCCCACCCACGATCACGGCGACCCGCCTCGAAGGCATCTCTACCTCCTGCGTCGATCATGACGACCTGAGACCGACGGGCGCAACACCGCAGTCACCGTTAGTGCGCGACGACTCCAAGGCGGACGAGCCGGTCCGCCACGCTCGCCCAGCTCCAGCGCTCGACCGCTGCCTCGCGAGCGGCGGCGGAGATCCGCGCTCGCTGCTCGGCGGCGAGGCCGAGAAGCGCGTTCAGCTTCGCCCGCAGCTCCGTGGCGTCGCCGTTCGAGAACGACGCGAGCGTGCGGAACTCGGGCGGGTAGACCGCCTCGAGCCCCTCGGCGACCTCCGCGAGGCCGGAATGACGCGCGACGAGCGGCGGGCAGCCGGCAGCAGCCGCCTCTGCCGCGACCATCCCGAAAGCCTCGGGAAAGATCGACGGAACGACGCATGCGTCGGCGAACGCGAGCAGGTGCACGAGGTGCCGGTGCTCGAGCGGTCCGGTGAAGAGCGTTCGTTCGGGATCCGCGCTTCGCTCGAGCTCCTCGCGATAGTCCCCGAACCCGACGATCACAGCCCGCGCGCCGACATTGCGCATGGCCTCGAGAAGGACGTGGACGCCCTTGTTGTAGAGGAGCTTCCCGAAGTACACGACGGTCGGGCTGTCTCCCTCGAGGAATGCTGCCAGCCGCTCGGCATTTCCCTCGTCGGGCAGCCGCTCGTTCGCATTGCCGGGATTCGGCGGATCTCGCCGAGCCTCGGCGACCAGTGCAGCACGCGCTTCATCCCGGTCCTCGGGCAGCCACTCGTCGATGTCGACTCCCGGCGGAACCTCGTGGACGCGATCGACATGGCCGCAGACGTCCGCCAGAACCTGGCGGATGTGCCCGGAGCCCACGAACACGGCGTGGGCACGATCGAGCACCTGTCGCCCGAACTCCTCGAGCTCGGGTCGTCCGCGCATCGAGTACTCGAGCTCGGACCCGTGGGCCTTGACGACATAGGGGCCACCCGTCGCCGCCCCCACGGCACCGCCGAGGAGCACGTGATTGCAGAAGACGAGATCGGCGGGCAGCCGTTGACGCATCGCCGCGGCGTTCGCTTCCACCCAGTGGTCGAGCTCGTCGCGCGTGCAGTCCTGGAGGAGCTTGACCTCGTACCCCTCGTAGCGATCGAGCACGAAGACCGGGAGCAGTCCGCCGACATCCGGCCTCACGACCTCGGCCCGCCCGACGTCGTGCAGCTCGGGGTGCGGCTCCTGGCAGAAGACCGTGACGTCGTGTCCCGCGTTGCTCCATTCGCGCGCGAGCTGCCGCGTATAGACGTTGGAGCCCGTCCCCCGAGCAGGTACCCGTGCCAGAGCAGAATCCTCATGCCGTCATCGTGCTCCGCCCGTCGGAGGGCCGAACGGAAGCATCAAGCCACAACTTGTAGGTTGCTGCCCGAACCGCTCTCCGCTGCCGAAGCGCGGCCAGGCAACAACCTGTTGCTCGAGCGAGCGTGGAAGCTGCCCCGGAAGCGAGCGTTGGCCGCCTCGAGGGCCAGAGCAGCCCTGCTAGGTCAGGTGGAAGTACAAGGCGTAGAGCAGCTCGATCGCAGGATTCGACGTGTGCACCTGAACGTCCGCCGGGGTGTCGATGAGCGCTTCCGAGTAGTTGAAGACGATCTTCACGCCCGCACCGACGAGTGCGTCCGCGGCCTGCTGCGCGCTTTCGGCCGGCACCGCGATCACGCCCACGATGATGTTTCGCTCTCGGCTGATCTCGGCGAGGTCGTCCATCGAGCTCACGATGAAGTCGCCGACGCGCTGTCCGACCTTCTCCGGGTCGTTCTCGAGAATGGCGGCGATCGTGATCCCGTGCTCGGCGAAGATGGGCGAGCTCGCGATCGCGCTGCCGAGGCGCCCAGCGCCGACGAGCGCGATGTTGTGCTGGCCCTGGGTGCGGAGGATCTTGCGGATCTCGTCGAGCAGGGCGTCGGTGCGATACCCGACTCCGCGCTTTCCGAACTTGCCGAACGCCGAGAGGTCGCGCCTGATCTGCGTCGCGTTGATGTTCGTGTACTCCGCGATCTCCTGCGACGAGATCCGGTCCTTGCCCATCTTCCGTGCCTGCGTCAGAACCTGCAGGTATCTGCTCAGACGGGCCGCGACTCCAACTGTCAAGCGATCGGTCAAGGCGCCCCTCTCAATTCGGTTTGTGACAAATCGTCACGATTCTGCCTGCGGCCCAGCCGACGCTGCCGAGACAACCGTTCCTCGCTCCGCAGCGACGACTCTCAGGAAGCGCGAGGCTCGGCCGCGAGCTGGGATCTCAGCGCCGCGGGGTCGACGAAGTACGTGAACGCGCGCCGGCCGTCGATCTCGACGACGGGCAAGAGCTCCCGATACGTGGCCTCGAGGGCGGGATCGCCGCCGATGTCGACGAGAACGAGCTCGAAGTCGACCTCGGTCTGGGTGTCGCGGAGCACCTCGAGCGCACGCTCGCAGAGGTGGCAACCCTCCGCGTGATAGAGGACGACCCTGGCTACGGGTACAGACCTCGCGTCGTCGTCGCCTCTGCCACGCGCCGCACTGCGATCCCGTACGCCGCCATGCGCATGCTCGTGCCCAGGCTCTCCCGCGTCTGCCAGGTCTCCTCGAACGCTCGGGCGACGATGTCGTGCAGCTTCGCGTTGACCTCGTCCTCGCGCCAGAAGTACTCCTGGAGGCCCTGCACCCACTCGAAGTAGGACACGACGACACCGCCCGCGTTCGCCAGCACGTCGGGCAGGACGAGGATCCCGCGCTCCTCGAGGATGGCGTCGGCGGCCGGCGTCACCGGGCCGTTGGCACCCTCGCAGATGTAGCTCGCCTTGACTCGGTCGGCGTTCTCCTCGTTGATCACCTGCTCGAGGGCGCACGGCGCGAGGATGTCGCAGGGAAGCTCGACGAGCTCGTCGTTCGTCACGTGCTCCGCGTTTCCGAGCCCTTCGAGCGCCCCATGCTCCTGCTTGTGGGCGAGTGCCGCGGGCACGTCGATTCCGTTGGCGTTGTAGACGCCTCCCCGTCGAGTCCGAGACGGCGACGACCTTGGCTCCCTCCGCGTGCAGCAACCTGGCGAGATGTGCGCCGACGTTCCCGAAGCCCTGGATCGCCACGGACTGGTCGGCGACACTGCTGTCCGACCTTGGTCGCGAGCGCCTGAATGCAATAGAGCGATCCGCGCGCGGTCGCCTCTTCGCGCCCCAGCGAACCGCCGATCGAGAGTGGCTTCCCGGTCACGACGCCGAGCACCGAGTGGCCCTTGTTCATCGAGTACGTGTCGAAGATCCAGGCCATGACACGCCCGTCGGTGCCCACATCGGGCGCGGGGATGTCGCGCTCGGGGCCGATGTCGTTGATGATCTCGCTCGTGTAGCGCCGGGTCATCCGCTCGAGCTCGGATGAAGAGAGAGCCTTCGGATCGCAGATCACGCCGCCCTTCGCGCCACCGAACGGCAGCGCCATGAGCGCACACTTCCACGTCATCCACATCGAGAGTGACTTGACCTCGTCGACAGTGACATCGGGGTGGTACCGGATTCCGCCCTTCGACGGGCCTGCGCGCGATGTTGTGTGTCACCCGGTAGCCGGTGAACACCTCGATCGACCCGTCGTCCATCGACGACGGGGATCGAGACCTCGACCGCCTTCTTGCAATGCGAGAGGACGCGAATCAGATTCGGGTCGATGGCGAAGACCTCTCCACCCTCCGAAGCTGCGCCTTCGCCAGCTCGTAGGGGTTCTCGCGAAGATGAGAGGCCACTAGAGCTTCAGACATCGAACGCCTCCTGGGTTCGCCCTCTCTCCGGTAGCGGAGAGTCGAGCGGGACTCGACGGCGCGAGAATACACCCGTCCGTCTCGCGCGAACATCTAGCGAACCGCGTAGTCGACCGACTCGGTCTGCCGCCGTGTTCCGTCACCCGGCCGCGCGACGATACGGATCGTGTAGTTGCCTCTCGCGAGACGCTCGCCTCGCGGCCCGCGCCCGGTCAGGCCGAACGAGTAGCGCCCGGGAAGCAACTCCCGCCGCCTGGAGAGGACACCGCGAAACTCGCCGTTGCGCCAGAGCTGGATCTCGAGCACGTCAACCGGCCGCACCTCGGGGTCCTCGCCGCGGACGACAGCACCGACGACGAAGCTGATGACAGTCGGCGTCGCGTCCGAGATTCGCTCACCCGTCGCACGTAGTGAGACGGTGACAGCAAGTCGACGTCTGCGTCAGGAAAGGCAACGGCCCACGGGAGACGAACATCCTGCGAACCGCGAACATGGAGGATGAGCTCGCCGACGACCGCGCTGACTCCGGGCATCTCCTGCCATGCCTGCGCCCACGACGAGCTCGGACGTCCCGCCTGCGCGCGAGCCAGGAGCCGCTCGGCCAGCGGCGCCACCTCCAGCCCTTCGACCGCCGAGCTCGGCCTCGAACGTGACTACCACCCTCCGGTTGCTGAGGTTGTGACGCTCACCGTTGTTCGATCGCGAGCGAGCCGCCGGAGACCGAGCCGAACGAAACGGCCGCCGGCTCGACCGCGATCTCTTGCTGTACCGCCGCCTGGAGATCGAGCAGGCGGGCTGTCGGGTCGGCCGTGCTCTCGGCCTCCGCGCGGATCCCACGAGGAGGCCGAGCAGACCGGTGGCACCCGCCGTGGGTCTGGCCTCGGCCAGAACTGCTGCCGCGCCGCGCCGCGACGGCAGCGGAGACGCTCGTGCCGCTCATGGTGCCGTAGCGCACTTCGCCCTCGTCGGTTCGTCCGGGCTCCGAGGTCGGAACCGCCACCCCGGGGCAACGAGCTCAGGCTTGAAGACTCCCCCGAAAGCGAGGCCTCGCGAGGAGAATGCGGCAACCGACCCGCCGTCGCTGTTGGTGCCACGTGCACGGCGCCGACGGCCACCGTCACGGGGATTCCGGCAGCGTGGAGAGCCCGCGCGCACCGCGCGAGATCGCCGGGCGAGGCCGACGACCGGCACTCCTGACGGCACCGCAAGGCTGAACGCACCCGCCGGTAAGGGCCCGTCGACCAGCACCGAGCGTGCGCCTGCCGAGAGCTGCCTCCTCGACAGCCTCGTCGGAGAGTCGCGCCGCGAGGAACAGCACTGCGCCGCCCGCGATCGTGCTCTCACCGCCCTCGTCGAAGTAGCCCTGCGATCCCTCGCGAGGTACTGTGCGCGAGACGGGAACCAGGTCGGCGGTCACGGTCTCGGGACGGCGCTCCGCCGAGCTGGAGGACGCCGTCGAAGAGCACGCGCAAACCCGCGCGAACATGCACACGAACCGTCGGCGTCGCGAGCCGGCCGTCGGCAGCGGCAACCGTGAGCGCGGCGGGCGCGCCGCCCGGTCCGGCGACGCTCCCGAACGCCGGGCCTGCACGACCGTCGTTCCCGGCCGGTGCGACGACGAGCACGTCGAGCGCCGTGGCACCCGCCACCGCCCGCGCCAGGGGGCCGTCGACGAAGGA
This sequence comes from uncultured Actinomycetes bacterium, assembly GCA_963756925.1. Taxonomy (GTDB): domain Bacteria; phylum Actinomycetota; class Thermoleophilia; order Gaiellales; family Gaiellaceae; genus GMQP-bins7. The sequence continues at coordinate 110,992 of CAVWPL010000001.1, forward strand.
GGCGTACGGCTCGGCCAACCCGACGAGCGCGATCCGTGCGGCGTCATGCGCATCTCCGTCGTCGTCGGGGTCGACCGCTGCCTCGAGGCCTGCGAGCAGCTGATCGGTTCGGGAGTACACGGCGTAGCCACCCTCCGCATCGGGCTGCCAGCCGGCCACCCGAATCGGGAGGATGGAGGCTCCAGGAGCGATTCCGTGCAGTCCTCCCGGGCCGTCCGCGCCGACGACGATCCCCGCGAGCTCGGTGCCATGACGCTCCGGTCGACCCGGAGATCGTCGGGATGGGGCTGGGCGATCCTCCGCTTCCGGGCGCGATGACGTCGATTCCCGGCAGCACGCTGTCCCGGAGGAATGGGTGCGACCGGTCGACGCCCGTATCGAGCAACGCGACGACGACGCCGCTTCCGTCGAGACCCGGGACCTCGAGGCCAGAGACCGATGCGGGCAGCGGAGCGGGGAACCCGAGCGTCGTGTCGTCGGCCGCCGGGTACGCAACCCGTACGGGATAGACGCCCACGACCTCGCGGTCGCGGTCGAGGAGCGCGAGCGAGGTCGGATCCAGTCGAGCGGAAAACGCGTTCAGGACGCGGACGTAGCGATGCTCGGGCGTCACCTGGGCTCCACTCGCCGCGACCCGCCTGAGGAACTGCTCCTGCGCGCCGACGGCAGCTGCCGTCCACGTGCGCATCTGGGACTCCGTGGCCCGACCGCCCGCTGCTTGCACGCGCGAGGCAAGCGACGGCGAGCGGAGGACGACGATGTGCCGCTGCGCCGTCGAGATGGCCGCGCGCACGCCGAGCACTCCCTGCCAGCCCGCCTCGTCGATCGAGATGACCGGCGTTGTCGCCGCGCGGGTGCCCGCACCCCCGAGGAGGAGAGCGAGCGCGACGGTGCACAGCGCGCAGGCAAAGGCGTTACGCGATCGACGCATACACATCCAGGCCGAGATAGTGGGGAGAGTGCAGAGGCTCCGTGTAGCGAGCCGCGGACGCGATCATCGCCGCATTGTCCGTGCAGAGCTCGAGCGGAGCAAAACGCGCGTCGGGAAGCGCCGCGCGCAGGGCCGAGTTCGCGGCGACGCCGCCAACGACGGCGAGGCGCTCGAGCCCCGTCTGCTTCGCCGCTTCGGACGCGCGATCGGGTCAAGCGCCCGGATGATCGCGTGCTGGTACGAGGCCGCGAGATCGGGTTTCCGCCGCTCGACCTCGAGCTCTCCGAGCTCCCGCACCGTGTAGAGGAGCGCGGTCTTGAGCCCGGAGAACGAGAAGTCGAGACCCGGGACCCGCGCGACCGGGAACGCGAATGCCTCGTGATCTCCACCTTGCGCCAGCGCGTCGATCGCTGCGCCTCCCGGGTAGCCGAGCCCGAGCAGACGTGCTCCCTTGTCGAACGCCTCGCCGGCTGCGTCGTCGAGCGTCGTCCCGAGGCGTTCGGAGCTCCCTCGCTCTCGCACCGCGAGCAGCAGGGTGTGGCCACCGCTCGCGAGCAGGCAGAGAAAGGGCGGCTCGACCGGATCCGGACCGAGATAGAGCGATGCCACATGACCTTCGAGGTGATCGACTGGTACCAGCGGCAGCGCTCGCGACCAGGCGATCGCCTTCGCCGCCGAGAGGCCGACGAGCAGCGCGCCGACGAGCCCGGGCCCTGGGTGACAGCGATGCGATCTACGTCGTCCAGCGACGTGTCGGCGGTAGTCAGCGCCTCGCGCACGACCGGAAGCACGAGCTCGAGATGCTGTCTGGACGCGACTTCGGGCACGACGCCGCCGTAGCGGGCGTGGAGCGCCGCCTGGGACGAGACGACCGAGGAGAGCGCGTCGCCGTCGCTCGCTCACGATCGCGGCGGCGGTTTCGTCGCACGAGGTCTCGATCCCGAGGATCACGACACCAGCTCGGACGGGGTCGCCTCGCGCCACATGATCAGCGCGTCCTCGCGGTTGTCGGTGTAGTAGCCGCGCCGGATCCCGCGAGCCTCGAAGCCGAGTCGCTCGTACAGCCGGATCGCGTCGGCATTCGAGACGCGCACCTCGAGCGTGTAGCCCCGCCGAGGGTCGGTCGCCGTGACTTCGAACATCCGCTCCAGGAGCTCCTGGGCAATGCCGCGACGGCGGAACTCGGGCGTGACGGCGATGTTCATCACATGCCAGGCGTCGACGTAGCGGGAGACGATCGCGTAGCCGACGAGCTCACCGGACTCGCGGTAGGCACCCAGAGCCAGGGCACCCGGCTTCTGGAGCTCGGCGGCGAACATCGGGCGGGACCACGGTGACGGGTACGACAGTCGCTCGATCTCCTCGAGCTCGTCGAGATCGTGCGGGTCGAGCGCGCGGAGGTCGACCCTCACGCGTTCACCTCGACGTCCGGGACGCGAACGTAGATCGGCTCGACCTCATCCGGCGCGCCGAAGTCCACCGCGAGCTGGACATGGAGCCAAGCGCGCGGGAGATGAACCTCGGCGTCGTCGGGCGGTACGACCGCACCGAGCGCCTCGACCGTCGCTCGGTACCGCATCGCGCCGCTCCCGACACACGTCGCACCGGGCTCGAGGTCGAGATCGGTGGGTGCCAGCGCCCGAGCGTCCACTGGTCGAACCCCGGGAACGAACACCTCTCCTCTCCGAGCATCGACGACCGGAGTTGCGCCCGGCGCACCGGCAGCGAGCGCAGCGAGTGTCGACACGCCTGCGACGGGGATGTCGAGCGACAGGGCGAGCCCGCGCGCGACAGCGAGCCCGATGCGCGTGCTCGTGAAGCTCCCGGGCCCGGTCCCGACGACGACCGCGTCGAGATCGGACGGCAATCGCCCTGCCTCCCGAAGGAGCATGTCCGCGTCCTCGAGCACGGTTCGCGGAAGGGACGCTCGCTCGCCCAGAACATCGCCGTCGTCGACGAGTGCGCTCGTGGCTACGTCGGTGGCGGTGTCGAAAGCGAGGATGAGCACTAGACCAGCTCTTCTAGCAGCGCCGCGGAGCTCGCCGCGAGTTGGATCAACCGTCGGTCGCCACCGGCGTGCTCGAGCAAGACCGAAACACGCTCCGGCGGTAGCACGCCACGACCTGCATCGGGCCATTCGATGAACACGACTGCGTCGTCGAAGTACGGCTCGATGTCCCCCCACTCGGCAGGCGACATCCCGCTGAAGCGGTACAGATCCAGATGCGAGACATCCACGCTCCCGCCATAGCGATGCCCGATCGTGAAGGTCGGGCTCGTCACGAGGGAGGTGACGCCGAGCGCCCGGCACGCACCGCGCACGAACGTCGTCTTGCCTGCGCCGAGCTCGCCCGAGACGGCGACGATGTCTCCCGGTTGCAGCCGTTCGGCCAGCCGGGCCGCGACGGCTTCGGTCTTTTCGGCCGACTCCGTGGCCACGGTTACCCGCATGCCCGACGAGACCCGGCTAGAAGAGGCCCAGCTGAACCGAGTCCGGCTCTGCGACGAGCGCCGGGGGAACCTCGTCGGGCTCGACGTCTTCGGCGTGAGAGCGCTCGAGAAGGCCGGGGATTCGAGCAAAGTCCTCCTCGAGGACCTTGAGCATCGACGGCGTATAGAGCGCGGCCGCAGGGTGGTAGATCGGATAGAGCGTGACGCGACGCGCGCCAAGCACGACCTCCTGTTCCTGACCGTGGACTCTGGTGATTCCCGCCGGGCGGCCCGAGAGCAGCTTGGTTGCAAAGTTTCCGAGCGTCGCCACGAGCACGGGCTCGATCAGCTCGATCTGACGAAAGAGATGCGGCTCGCACGCGGCGATCTCCTCCGGAAGCGGATCCCGGTTCCCGGGTGGCCTGCATTTGAGGACGTTCGCGACGAACACGTCGGCCCGGGTGAGCCCGATTCCTTCGAGCAGGCGGTCGAGCAGCTTGCCCGCCTGACCGACGAACGGGACGCCCTGCTGGTCCTCGTGGAACCCCGGCGCCTCTCCGACGAACATGAGGTCGGCGTCGGGATTCCCCGAGCCGAACACGACCTGTGTGCGACCCTCGGCCAGCGCGCACGTCGTGCACTCCGCTGTCTGCTCCGCGTACTCCCTGAGCCCGGCTGCCCGCTCGACGGTGCCGGTCATCGCCTCAGTCGTCGACCCAGTCATCGGCACGCCAGTTTACGTCTCCCTCCGGATGCGCCGGAGACGCGAAAGCGCGAACGAAGCTCAGTGGCCGCAGCCGCAGGACCCGCCGCAGCAGCCGCCGCCCGCGCCTGTCGATCCCGCGAAGCTCGGCTTGGACGACGTCCCGTGGACCGCGAACGTCGAGAGCTGCTTCAGGACCTTGCCGGCACCGCACTCCGGACAGGCAACCGCCTGGTCCGAGCTCCGGACGAGCTCGTCGAAGTGTGATTCGCACTCCATGCACGCGTACTCGTAGATCGGCATGACAGAGCAGGAGCGTATCAGCGGTTTCCCGCCCGGAGACCCGAGGAACACGTGAAGGATGGGGCGGGCCTGCTGGCCCGCCCCATCCTTGCGTGTCTTACCTAGCTGACGGTGATGTTGCCGGTGCCGAGCTTCTTGGGGCCGCCCGTCGTGAAGACCACAGCGGCTGCCGGGTTACGCACCACCAAGTCGATGGTGTCGTTCCTCCCGGGGAAGCCGTTGTCGACGAAGCTGACCACATACGTGTAGCCGGCAGTTCCGTTCCAGGTCCCAGTGCCGTCGAAGCTGGCCTGGTTGCCGACCTGGCTGAAGTTCGCGACCGAAGTGGAGTTGAACCTCACCTTGGTCCCGTTGAAGTTCAAGAACCCCCCGGTCCCGTCCGCATCCACCTGGAAGCTGAGCTTGTTGATGCTCGTCTTCGCGACAGTGCCCTTGCCCACGACCTCGCCTTCGGGCTCGGTCCCCTCGACCCAGTGCTTGAGCACGCGGTTCGAACGCTGAGTGCGGCCCAGGCTGTCGACGAACGTGGCCTCGATGGTGTCATCGCCCAGCAACGTGCCGGTGTAGGAGAACGTCGCCTTGCCGGTGCTGTCGGTGACGCCCGAGCCGGTCGTGCCCGCATGGGGCCCGACGACCACGGTGAAGGTGACCGTCGTGCCAACCACCGGTGTGCCGGGGGCGGGGTCGTCGGTCGTGACCGTCGCGGTCAGCGTGTGGCTGGTTCCGATCGGGTTGGTGTCCTCGGCCGGTGCCAGGTCGATGTCGGAGATGACCTCGACGCCGCGCGCAAGGATGTACGGAGTGCCGACCGATCCATCCGGCGCCGTGAAGGAAGTGCCGATGCCTTCTGCGATCGCCAGCACCTCGAACGACACGGGCCACGAGTCGAACGCCTCGTGCACCGAGCAGGACCAGTTGGACAGCGTCGCGTCCGTCAGGCCGTCCAGCGCCGGGTGCGTGGCGACGATGTGTGCGTCGTTGAAGCAGCCCACCCCGGTCACGGTGAAGGTTCCGAAGCCGTCGAGCAGCGGCACCGGCGTCATCGCCGCGGTGCCGTGGTAGTAGCAGCTCAACGAGATGTAGGCCCCGGTCTTGCCCGTCTGGGCGACGGTGAACGCAGCAGCCTTCTCCATCAGCAGCGACCCGCCCTGGGACTGGTGGAACGTCTCGTCCGTGCCGATCATGATGACGTTGCCGTCGACCACCGACGACCACACGGCCGCGTTGGCCGCCGCGGGCGCTACCGCGCCGTCCCGGGCCCGGAGCACGTCGTTGTCGCCCAGCACGATCGCGTCGTAGTCGTTGAACTGTGCCGCCGTCATCGACGCCCACGTCGCGCCGTTCACGACCACCGGCGTCTTGCCCGCGGCTACGAACTTTTGCGCCAGCGTGCTGCCTGCCCCGCCTGTCAGGGTCGTATCGAGCATCAGCACCTCGCCGGTCGCCGCCACCGCCGGAGCGGCGCTGAAAGCGGCCATGCCGCTGAAAACGGCCAGGCCAGCGCCGACCAGCGCCAACGCCACGAGTCCCAGAACGGATCTCCGGCGCGCGGTGCGCCTCTCTACCAAACGCTTTTGCGCTTCCATGTGGTCCCCTATCCCCTGTCCTCAGCTTGACGGGCAGGATGCCCGCAAGTCGGGACGACCGTCTCAAATCACACAAGCCATGTCAATACCCGAGCGATCCGAGATACTGTCGCGGCCGTGCAGCGGTGGACGGTTCCCGTTCTCGAGGGCCGCATCGTGCGGCTCGAACCGCTGTCGCCGGAACACGACGAAGGGCTCTGGCTCGCTTCACGGGACCCTCGAACCTGGCGCTGGCTGAGCGTCGTCCAGCCGTCCACACGGGAGGAATGGCGGTCGTGGACGGAGCAGGCGCTGGCGGCAGGCGCTGCGTGCAACGAGATTCCCCTGGTCACGGTGAGCTACCAGGATGGGATCGTCGGCTCGACACGGTTCCTCGCCCTCCGGCCCGAGCACCGGTCGCTCGAGATCGGCTGGACGTGGCTGCACCCTTCCGCCTGGGGAACCGGCGCGAACGCCGAGGCGAAGCTCCTTCAGCTCGAGCATGCGTTCGAGCGGCTCGGCTGCCGTCGCGTCGAGTTCAAGACGGACGCCCTGAACGAGCGCTCCAGGGCAGCGCTCGAAGCCCTTGGAGCAACGTTCGAGGGGATCCACCGCAAGCACATGCTCGTGCGTGACGGCGAGAGCCGCGACAGCGCCTGGTATGCCGTCCTCGACGACGACTGGCCTGCCGCTCGTGAGCACATCGAGAGCCGGCTCGAGACCAGATAGCCGTGAGCGAGATGCACGGTGCTACCCTCCGGGCTGCCCGGTATCCGCTCGCGGAACTGGAGCGACCATGATCGACAGCATTCGGATCATCGGCGCGGGTGGCCGCGTCGGCTCGGCGATGAGCGCACGCCTCGGCGAACGTGGCATGCGACTCGAGGACGACCAGCCTGCGCTCGTCCTGCTCTGCGTTCCCGATCGTGCGATCGCCGAGGTTGCCGCCGACATCGCGACCGGCCCCTGGGTTGCGCACGTCAGCGGCGCTACCCCCCTCTCCGCACTGGACCCGCACGAACGCCGTTTCGGGATGCATCCTCTGCAGTCGTTCGCGAAGGCCCGTGGCCCGGAGCAACTGGACGGCTCCTGGGGTGCGGTCACCGCTCCGAACGACGAGGCTCGCGCGGTCGGATTCTGGCTGGCGGAGACGCTCGGCCTCCGGCCGTTCGAGCTGGACGACGCGCACCGTGCCGCGTATCACGCGGGCGCAGCCATGGCCTCGAACTACCTCGTGACGCTCCGCGCCGCAGCAGGCTCGCTGCTCAAGGCTGCCGATGCGCCCGCCGAGGCGCTCGACCCGCTGATGCGCGGCGTCATCGAAGGCGGTTTCGAGCTCACGGGCCCGATCGCCCGGGGCGACTGGGAGACGGTCGAGCGCCATCTCGACGTCATCCGCCGAGAGCGACCCGAGCTCGAGGAGCTCTACGTCGTGCTCGCTCGGTCAACCGCAGCCCTTGCCGGCCGGACGTTGCCGAGCGAGACGGTTCCGCTGGGCATCGGAGGAACGTCGTGAACGTCGTCCGCACGATCGCCGAGGCACGTGGTGAGCTGGTCGCCCGTCGTTCGGGAACGATCGGCCTCGTGCCGACGATGGGCGCTCTGCACGAGGGTCACCTCTCCCTCCTCCGGGCGGCTCGGGCTGAATGCGAAACCGTCGTGATGAGCCTGTTCGTCAACCCGGCGCAGTTCGGCGACCACGACGTCGCCGAGTACCCACACGACGAGGAGCGCGATCTGCGCCTCGCGCGAGAGGCGGGTGTCGACGTCGTGTTCATGCCCGGGAGCGACGAGATGTACCCGCCCGGGTACCAGACCTGGGTCGACGTGACACCGCTCGGGTCGGTGCTCGAGGGAGAGTTCCGACCGGGTCACTTTCGGGGGGTGGCCACGGTCGTCCTCAAGCTCTTCGTGATCGTGCGACCGGATCGTGCGTACTTCGGCCAGAAGGACGCACAGCAGGTCGAGGTGATCCGTCAGCTGGTCAGGGATCTCGCCCTCGAGCTCGAGCTCCGCGTTCTGCCGACCGTACGCGACGACGACGGCCTTGCGCTCTCGTCCCGGAACGCCCTGCTGTCCGACGAGGAACGGCAGCGTGCTCTCGCCCTTCCACGGGCACTCGCGACGAAGGATCGGGCGGCCGCGCGCGCGCTGCTCGCCGCCTCGAACGGCCTCGAGATCGACTACGTCGAACGTGCCGACTTCGATCCACCCGTCCTTGCCGGCGCAGTGCGCGTCGGCTCCACGCGACTGATCGACAACGTCATCCTGGAAGGAGAGCCCGAGTGAGCATCCGACCGCAGCAACCCTCCCCCGCCACTCCTGCGCCCGGCAGGCTCCCGATCACCGAGCTTGCCGACATGAAGGCGCGACGGCAGCCGATCGTCATGGTGACCGCGTACGACGCGCCCGGAGGCCGTCTCGCCGATGAGGCGGGCGCCGATCTCGTCCTCGTGGGCGACTCGGCCGCGATGACCGTCCTCGGATACGACTCGACCGTTCCGGCAACGATCGAGGAGATGCTCATCCTCACCGGTGCGGTCGCGCGAGGCTCGCGCCGCCCGCTCGTCATCGCGGACATGCCGTTCGGCACGTTCCAGGTCTCCGACGAGGAGACCGTTCGGAACGCGATCCGCTTCGTCAAGGAGGCGGGTGCGGACGCCGTGAAGCTCGAAGGCGCCGGCCCGATGCTCTCGCGCGTCCGGGCGATCGTCGGGGCCGGGATTCCGGTCATGGGTCACATCGGACTGACTCCTCAGTCGGCGACGATGCTCGGCGGCTACAAGGCTCAGGGACGCAGTGCCGAGAAGGCGCTCGCCCTGCTCGCCGAGGCACGGGCGCTCGAGGCTGCCGGCTGCTTCTCGGTCGTGCTCGAAGCGGTGCCCGCACGGGTCGCCGCTCGCGTCTCGGCCGAGCTCACGATTCCGACGATCGGCATCGGCGCCGGCGCCGACTGCGACGGGCAGGTGCTCGTCTGGCACGACCTGCTGGGACTCTACGACGGCCGAGCCGCCCGCTTCGTGAAGCGCTATGCCGACGTTGCCGACGTCATCAGGACCGCACTCGAGGCCTACGCTTCGGACGTTCGCGAGCGCCGGTTCCCGGAGGAGCAGCACACGTACTCCATGCCTGCAGACGAGCTCGAGATCTTCGAACAGGGAGCCCGCACCAAACGCGACGCGGAGGTCTGGCTCTAGACGGACTACACGAGCGCGAACACGCCGACGATCGCGACGAGCAGGCCCGCGCCTGCCAGGACGACGGCGGCCGAGCGCAACCAGTCCCAGCCGTGGACAACGCGTACACCGACCAGGAGCAGCGCGAGTGACCAGACGACGAACCCGAGCTGGGCCGTGAGCAGCACCTTCTCCCCTGCTCCCTCGTCCGCTCCGCTCTCCCGAAAGGTGTCGCCCCCGTAGAGCGCTAGCCGCAGGGGGAGCAGAACGAGCAGCGACAGCGCGAGGGGAACGAGGGCGAACCCGACGATCTGCCGCTCGCGACGGAACATGCCGAGGCTTCCGAGCAGGCGTGCTCCGAAGAACACGGCGAATCCCAGCAGGAAGTAGCCGACGGCTCCGTAGATTCCGCCTGCGATGAACGCCCAGACCGCGAGGAGCAGTGGATCGTAGTCAGGGTCGTCGAGGAGCCCTGCAGCCGTTGGGCTCGCCAGCACGGTCGCCACTCCGGCAAGTAGGACGATGAGAAGGATCGGCTCGGAGCGAGCGGCGACGTCCTCAGAGTCGTCCTCGCGCAACGCGAAGAAGACGGACTTCGGGCTCAGGAGAACCGCAGGCACCCGCAGCCACCACGCGCGGTCGGGAGAGAGCTCGTGATCCTCCACATCGGTCAACTCGAGCGGCACGGGACGAGAGTAGACGGAACTAGAGTGCGCCCGTGACCGGCAACGATCCGTCGCTGACGCCACGCCGCTCGTGCAGCGATGCCGTTCGCCGACGTCCTCGGTATCGACGTCGTGTCGGCGTCGTCGGAGGAGGTGCTCACACGCCTTCCTTGGGAGGAACGCCTCTGTACCGCCGGCGGCATCCTGCACGGAGGGGCGCTGATGAGCCTTGCCGATGCGTCCGGTGCCTACTGCGCGTTCCTCAACCTGCCCGAGGGCTCAACGGGCACCGCCACGATCGAGTCGAAGACGAACTTCTTCCGGGCGGTGAGCGAGGGGTACGTCGAGGCACGGTCGCGCCCCCTCCACCGCGGGCGAACGACGATCGTCGTCGAGACGGACCTCCACGACGCGGCCGGCAAGCACGTCGCCCGCGTCACCCAGACGCAGGCAGTCCTCGGCCCTCGTTCCTAGGCGACGTTGACGAGGGGCACGGCGTCGCTTGCCGGAAGCGTCGGCGTCCACAGGTATGCCGACACGCCGAGCCCCGCGAGAGGCTCACCGAAGTAGAACCCCTGGGCATGCGTGCAGCCGAGCGCCGAGACAGCCTGGCACTGGGCGGGAAACTCGATGCCCTCGGCGACCACGTCCAACCCGAGCGACGTCGCCAGGCGGACGATCGCGTCCACGAAGACGGCGTCGAGCTCCGCATCCGGAAGGCCGGTGATGAACGGTCGTGCGATCTTGAGGCTGTCGAGCGGGAACTCACGCAGATACGCGAGCGAGGAGTGCCCGGTTCCGAAGTCGTCGAGCCCGAGGGCGACACCGAGCTCCCGCAGCTCGCGCATCGTCTGGAGTGCGATCTCCGGGTTGCGCATGACTCCGCTCTCCGTGATCTCGAACGCGAGCCGCTCGGGTGGCAACCCCGATTCCGCGAGGACCTCGGCCACCTCACGTGAGAGGTCGGGATTCTGGAGCTCGCTCGGTGCCAGGTTCACGTTCACCGTGAGCTGCTCGTGATTCGGATACGCGAGCTGCCACGAACGAGCCTGACGACATGCCTCGCGCAGGACCGCGCGCCCGATCTCGACCATGTACCCGAGCTCGTCTGCGAGGGGGATGAACGCTCCGGGGCCGATCACGCCGTGCCCGGGACGATTCCACCGAGCCAAGGCCTCGAATGCGACGAGGGTCTGCTCCTTCAGGTGGACGATCGGCTGGTAGTGCACTCCGATCTCGCCGCGCTCGACGGCCCGCTCGATTGCGAACGCGAGCTCCTGGCGCTCCTTGACGCGCGTATGCATCTCGGGCTCGTACGTGACGAAGCCGCGCTTGCCCTCGCGCTTCGCGTCGTACATGGCCACGTCCGCATTGCGCAGCAGCTCCTCGGCAGCCCCCACATCGGGCCCTCCGAGGGCGATGCCGACGCTCGCGTGGATCGAGATGTCGCGCCGATCGATGACGAACGGCTGCTCGATCGCTTTCACGAGGCGCTCCGCGATCTGCTGAGCCTCCTCGACTCCGGCATGACGCAGGAGAACTGCGAACTCGTCTCCGCCCAGCCTGGCCGGCAGGTCGATCGGACGGATGCAGGTCTCGACGCGCCGAGCAACCGCAATCAGCAGCTGATCGCCGACGTAGTGGCCCAGGCTGTCGTTGATCGTCTTGAAGTCGTCGAGGTCGAGGAAGAGAACTGCCGTCCCGCCGAGCTCGGAGTCGGCGAGCGACCGGCCGACTCGCTCCGCGAAGAGCATCCTGTTCGGAAGTCCGGTGAGCGCATCGTGGAAAGCCTGGTGTCGGAGCTGATCCTTGAGCTCGGTGAGCTCCGTCAGCGACTCCTCCAGCCGGTCGTTCTCGATCAGCACCCCCGCATGTCCCGCGTATGTCTCGAGAAGCCGCAGGTGCTCGACCCGGAACCGCTCGGAGTTCGTGCGGTCGCCGACGATGAGCACGCCGCGGATCTCCGACTCGACACGTACCGGTGTCAGCATCACTTCTCGGAGCCCGAGCTCCTCGAGCAAGTTTTCGAACGCCGGGTCCGGTGCACGCGTCGTCGACACGAGGAACGCGGTCGCAGCCTCGGCCACCGCTTTCACGGCACGGCTTTCAGACGGCGTGAGCGTTGTCGGGCTGAGCGGTTCGAGCCGTGCCGGAGTCATGGACGCGACGAGCGTCGCCGACCCGTTCCGCGGGAAGAGCACCAGGCGCGCCACCTCGGCGCGTACGAGGCGCCTCGTCGTCCCGAGCAGCTCCGCTACCCCATCGTCGAGCCCGGTCGTTCGCTGCGCGGTGCGCATGGACTCGTACAGCGTCTGGAGATGCTTCAGGCGCATCCGCTCGGACGCGTACGCGCGAAGGATCACCGCACAGGCCGCGAACGGCACGATGAGCAGGATGGTCGCCACGTCGTAGTTGCGGGCCAGCGCGACAGCGGCGAGCGCGATACTCGAGCTCGCAAGCGCCGCTCCGGCCGTGATGGCCGCCGTCACGAAGATGGGCTCGTCGAGACGGTCTCGCGGTCGGCTCACGTAGCCGACGGCCAGGCTCGTTGCGGCCGCCACCGATGCGGCGACGATGGCCGCGACCCACCCGAGCGGCCCGGTGTGATCCGAGCCGTGCAGGATCGCGTGGAACGCCACGATCGCAAGGCAGGTCCCGAGAGCCAGGGTGGCAATTCGGAGGATCACGACACTCGGGCGCAGGCGACCGAAGCTCACTCCGCACAAGGCGACGGCCGCACCGGCTAGCTGGGCAAGAAGCAGCTCGTTCGGAGAGAGCATGAAGAGACCGAGCACGAGCCCGGCCTCGTGTGGTGAGAGCGCGACGAGCTCCGAACGGTCGCGGGCGTCCGCGACATAGAGCTCGGCCACGACGAAGACGAGGAAGAGGATCCAGAGCTGCGCCATCTTCGGATCGAGCGCCCCCGGCATGGCACGAACACCGAGGTTGTAGACGACCACGGCGGCAACGGAGATCGCGAGGGCGAGGAGACCTGGTCGGCCCATCATTCGAGCACGGCCGAGATCGCGCAGGCGGGAGGTCGGTCGCAGAGACCCCTCGGTTCTGACTGACGCCACGTGTGTCTTCCTCCTGTCTTCCCGGCAGGGCCGCAGTGCCCACAAACCGTCCTCGCTGGAGGGCTGCCGCTCCATCCCTCCTGTGGGGCATGAGCAGCCTCGATCGAGGGATGTCCGCCATGCCGGGTTGGCGGGCGGTCCGCGAACGCTGGATTCGATCGGCGCGAGAGGGAACGCCGGCCCTGCGGAAGGTCCGTCGAATGCCGCTCGACCGTGCTCGGGACGCGGGAAGAGCCCGGCGGTCCGCTCAGGCAGCCGCGGCGGCGAGCTCTGCCAGCACCTCGCGAAGGAAGCGACCCGTGTAGGAGTCGTCGATCGCCGCCACTTCCTCGGGTGTGCCGACTGCGATTACCTCGCCGCCCGCCTCCCCGCCTTCGGGTCCGAGATCCACGATCCAGTCCGCCTGCTTGATGACGTCGAGATTGTGCTCGATCACGACGACCGTGTTTCCTGCATCCACGAGGCGTTGCAGGACCTCGAGCAGCTTCTCGATGTCCGCGAAGTGGAGCCCCGTCGTCGGCTCGTCCAGGATGTACAGCGTCTTCCCGGTCGCGACCTTCGACAGCTCCGCCGCGAGCTTCACACGTTGCGCCTCGCCCCCCGACAGCGTCGTCGCAGGCTGGCCGAGTGAGATGTAGTCGAGCCCGACGTCGTGCAGCGTCTGCAGGCGACGACGGATCTTGGGGATCTTCGCGAAGAATTCGAGCGCTTCCTCGACCGACATCTCGAGGATGTCGGCGATCGACTTGCCCTTGAACCTGACCTCGAGCGTCTCGCGGTTGTAGCGGCGTCCGTGACAGGTTTCGCACGGGACGTAGACGTCGGGGAGGAAGTGCATCTCGATCTTGATCTGCCCGTCCCCCTTGCAAGCCTCACAACGCCCACCTCGGACGTTGAACGAGAAGCGCCCGGGCTTGTAGCCGCGCACCTTGGCCTCGGGCGTCAGCGAGTAGAGCTCGCGGACGTGCGTGAAGAGATCGGTGTAGGTAGCGGGGTTCGAGCGAGGCGTGCGCCCGATGGGCGTCTGGTCGATGTCGATGACCTTGTCGAAGCACTCGATCCCCTCGACTGCCTCATGGGCGCCAGGCTTCGTACGCATCTTGTTCAGCCGGTTCGCGAGCGCCTTGTAGACGATCTCGTTCACGAGAGTCGACTTGCCCGAGCCCGAAACGCCGGTGACGGCGGTGAGCCGACCGACGGGGAACTCGACGTCGATTCCCTTCAGGTTGTGCATTGCAGCACCACGGACGACGAACGAACCGCGCCCGTCCTCTTCGCGACGTGGCGGGATCGCTATCCGGCGCTCGCCCGAGAGAAACTTCCCCGTGATCGACGTCTGACTCTTCTCGATCGCGTCCGCGTGACCCTCCGCGACGACCTCGCCGCCATGCTCTCCCGCCCCCAGGCCCATGTCGATGATCCAGTCGGCCGAGCGCATCATCTGCTCGTCGTGCTCGACGACGAGCACGGTGTTGCCGAGGTCCCGCAGCCGCTCCAGCGTGCCGATGAGCTTTCCGTTGTCGCGCTGGTGGAGCCCGATCGACGGCTCGTCGAGGATGTAGAGGACGCCGACGAGCTGGGAGCCGATCTGGGTCGCAAGGCGCAACCGCTGCGCCTCACCACCGGACAGCGTCTTTGCAGCACGGTCGAGCTGCAGGTAGCCCACACCCACGTTCTCGAGGAACGTGAGCCGCTCACGGACCTCCTTCAGGATCCGCCGTCCGATGAGCTCCTCGGTCTTCGTCAGCTCGAGCTCATCGACGAACTCGAGCGCCCGCGCAACCGACATCCGCGCGAACTCGTGGATCGACTTCTCGCCGATCGTCACCGCGAGCACCTCGGGCTTGAGCCGCGCGCCGCCGCACTCCGGGCATGGACGGAAGCTCATGTACTCCTCGATCCGCTCTCGCTGCTGGGACGAGTCGGTCTCCTTGTAGCGCCGCTGGAGGTTGTTCACGAGCCCTTCGAACGCCATCGTGTACTGCCGCTTTCGCCCCATGCGATTGCGGTACGTCACGAAGATCTTGTCCCCGTCGGTGCCGTAGAGGAACTTGTCCTGGTCGTCACGCGAGAGGTCGCGCCACGGGGTGTCGAGCGAGATCTCGTACCGCTCGGCGATCGACTGGATGACGCTGTCGTAGAAGCTCTGGCTCCCGATCGTCCACGGCACGAGCGCACCGTCGTTGATCGTGAGCGACGTGTCGGGCACCAGCAGGTCCGGATCGATCTCGAGCTGCGAGCCGAGGCCGGTGCAGCGCGGGCACGCGCCGTGAGGAGAGTTGAACGAGAAGATGCGGGGCTCGAGCTCGGGGAGCGAGACGCCGTGGTCCGGACAGGCGAGATTCTCGGAGAAGGTGAGCTCCTCGCCGTCGACCGTGTCGATCACGACGAGCCCTGCTGCGAGCGACGTCGCGGTCTCGATCGACTGCGTGAGCCGATGGCGCAGGTCCGCCTTCATCACGAGCCGATCGACGACCACCTCGATCGTGTGCTTGTACTTCTTGTCGAGCGCGATCGGCTCCTCGAGCAGTCGCTGCTCGCCGTCGACCTTCACGCGCGTGAACCCGTCGCGACGCAGCTCCTCGATGACGTCCTTGTACTCGCCCTTCCGGTCCCGGACGACCGGCGCGTTCACGGTGAACTTCGTGCCCTCCGGGAGACGGAGTACGTGCTCGACGATCTGATCGAGTGACTGACCGGCGATCGGGCGACCGCACACCGGGCAGTGAGGACGGCCGACGCGCGCGTACAGCAACCGGAGGTAGTCGTAGATCTCGGTCACGGTGCCCACCGTCGAGCGCGGGTTGCGCGAGGTCGTCTTCTGGTCGATCGAGATCGCCGGCGAGAGCCCGTCGATCGAGTCCACATCCGGCTTCTCCATCATCTGGAGAAACTGCCGTGCGTACGCGCTGAGCGACTCCACGTAGCGTCGCTGGCCCTCGGCGTAGATCGTGTCGAATGCGAGCGACGACTTCCCCGAGCCGGAGAGCCCGGTGATGCAGACCAGCGCGCTCCGCGGGAGGCTTACCGTGACGTTCTTCAGGTTGTGCTCGCGGGCGCCGTGAACGACGAGTTGCTCGGCAGTCATGCGGCCGCCATTCTACCGAGTCGAACAGACGTTCGCCTTGCCTCCGCGGCCGCTCCTCCGCTGCCGATACGGCTCAGGTGAAGGCGCTCGCAATCCTCTGCGCGCTCGCGAATCTGGTTGCGATCGGGTTCGTCGCATTCATGATGTGGTTCGTCGCGCTGTTCCCCTGGGAGAACACGACCCCGGAGGAGAGAACCGCAAACGACTGGCTCGTGCCCGCGGCCGTCGTGCTCGCCGCGTCGGCAGCCGCACTGCTCTTGGCCGTGACGCTGAGCTGGCCGGGCTGGGCGGCGTTGGCACTCGGCCTGCAGACGACGCTCAGCCTGGGCGTCCTCGCGTACGCGCTCGAGGCGTCGGACCACAGTGACGGAAAGCTCGTCGCTATCGCTCTGGGTATCGAGTTGGCCGCGGTGACCGCCGTCTGGCTCACCCGATCGCACGTCGTTGCCTCTGCGCGCACGACGTAGCGCTCGGCGTGCTTTGTCACAGCCGGCGCGACCTGCGATGCTGCTCGACGAGCAACGAACGGAGGTGGGACATGGCAGATGGCGGACTATTCATCGGTTGGGGCGAGGTCGTACGAGGCCGTGAGGGCGAAGCGGTCGAGGTCTTCAACGAGACGATCGCGTACTACGCCCGGCTTCAGGAGGAGGGCACGATCGAGAGCTTCGAGCCCGTGTTTCTCGAACCCCACGGGGGCGACCTCTACGGGTTCGTCATCATCCGCGGAGACGCCGAGAAGCTCGCCAGCCTGCGCGTGAGCGAAGAGTTCACGCGACTGATGCTTCGAGCGGGCCTGATCGTCGACGGACTCGGCGTCGTCGGTGCAGACCTCGCCGGCCGGATCCAGCGGCAGATGGAGTACTACACCGAGCAGATCGGCGCATTCGCCTAACAAGTTTCAGCTACAAGGGCGGCGTGCGTTTTCTCGCGTGCGCCGCTCTCTTGCTCTCCGCCCTCGTGCTCGCCGTGGGCCTGACGGCGTGCGGGAACGACGGGGACGACGACGAGGCGACGTGGGCCGGCCCGCCCGACCCGGCTGCGGACGGCACGGTCGCGGTAGACGGGTTCGCCGATTTCACCGCCGCCGTCGAGGAGGACTGGGAAGGCTCGGCTGCCATGGCGGCCGGCGAGTTCTTGCGGCTCGACCAGCAGACTGCAACGCGGACGACGATCGACGGGATCGCATCGGCGGAGGGGACCGGTCCGGAGACCGTCGTCGTCACGCTCGACGGCCTGCTCGACGACTCCGTGCGCGCTCAACGCTGGACGCTCTCCTTCACCCCCGAGGGTGAGCGCTACGCACTGACGGAGGCGCGGTGGGCGCAGCGCTGCCAGCCTGGGCGCGGACACCAGGCTTTCACTCCTGAGCCCTGTACGTAGGGGCGAGATACATCTCGCCCGTCCTGCCCTAACGACGCGCGGCGCGCCAGCGGCCGAAGATCAGGCCGCCGACCGTGAAGCCGAGCCCGAACGTCCCGAGAGCGAAGGCGCCTACCGCGATGAACTTCCGCCAGAGCGAGAGACGCTGCCAGTGGCCGAGCGCCTCTTCCTCTTCCGCGGAGAGCGGCTCGCCCCGCCGCTGCTTGCGCACGGCACCGCCTGCGCGAAGGCCGAGATAGACGTCATCGAAGAGCTCGGGCGCTTCGTTCGCCACGTTTCGAGTGTATAGCTTGCCCCGGAGGTGACCGCTACCCCCGCCGCGTCCACGCGGCTAGAGTCTTCGGCCGTGGAGCCCGCCCTCGCCGAGCTCAGAGAGCGTGTTGGCGAGATCGTCGACCTGCGCCGGGCGACGAACGTCCTGTACTGGGACCAGCTCGTGACGATGCCCGACTCGGGGAACGCGGGCCGCGGCACCCAGCTCGCGACGCTCGAGAGCCTGCTGCAGGAGCGGTTCGTCGTCGACCGGATCGGCGAGCTTCTCGACGAGCTCGAGCCGTACGCGGACTCGCTACCGCCGGACGCCGACGACGCGTGCCTCATCCGCGTCACGAAGCGCGACTGGGACAAGGCGCGGCGGATCCCCACCGAGCTGACCGCCGAGCTGACGAAGGCGTACGCCGACTCCTACGCGGTGTGGGTGAAGGCCCGGGAGGAGTCCGATTTCGAGCTCTTCCGCCCTTCGCTCGAGCACATGCTCGAGCTTCGCCTGCGCTACGTCGAGTGCTTCGCGCCGTACGACGACCCGTACGACGTCCTCCTCGACGACTTCGAGCCCGGAATGCGGACCGAGGAGGTTCGCAGCGTGTTCGCGGCCCTCCAGCCCGAGCTCGTCGCACTCGTAGACGAGTACGCGACCGACGAAGTGGACGAGTTCATGAACGGACCGTTCCCGGTCGCCGCCCAGCATGAGCTCTCGCGCGAGCTCGTCGCGGCCATCGCCGCGGCTCCGGAGGAGTTCCGGCTCGACACGACCGTGCATCCGTTCCAGATCACCTTCGGGCTCAACGACATCCGCCTCACGACCCGGTACGCGGACGACGAGCTCACGTCCCTGTTCACGGCCACGCATGAGGTGGGCCACGGCGTCTACGAGCACGGGGTGAGCCCACTCCTCGACCGGACGCCACTCGCAGCCGGGTGCTCGTCCTCGCTGCACGAGTCGCAGAGCCGCCTCTGGGAGAACGTCGTCGGCCGGTCACTGCCGTTCTGGCGCTGGTACTACCCGCGTGTCCAGGAGACCTTCCCGGACGTCCTGGGCAAGGTGACGCTCGAACGCTTCCACCGCGCCGTGAACCGCGCGAGACGGACGTTCGTCAGGGTCGACGCCGACGAGACGTCGTACGGGCTGCACCTGATCCTTCGCTTCGAGCTCGAGCAGCAGCTCTTCTCGGGGAGCCTCGCGGTGAAGGACCTTCCGGACGCTTGGAACAGCCGGTTCGAGGAGCTCGTGGGGCTCTCCGTGCCGAACGACCGCCTGGGCGTCCTCCAGGACTCTCACTGGTCAGGTGGTGCGTTCGGCTACTTCCCGACGTACCTCCTCGGAAGCGTCCTCTCGGCGCAGATCTGGGAGAAGGCGCGCGAGGCCTTACCGAACGTCGACGAGCAGATCGAGCGCGGAGAGTTCGGGGAGCTCCACGGCTGGCTCCGCGAGAATCTCTACGCGCTCGGCCGCAAGTTCACCCCCGCGGAGACCATCGAGCGCGTGGTCGGCGGCCCGATCGACCCGGAGCCGTACCTGCGCTACCTGCGCGACAAGCTCGGCTCCCTCGCGGCGGGCTAGACCGCGACGGCGAGGCCGGCCGAATGCTCGCGGGCGAGCACGCGCTCCAGCGCCTCGACGCAGCGGGTGTCGAACTCGCTCGTAGCGCTTCCGCGGAGGAGGGTCAGCGCCCGCTCGTGCGACCACGCTTCGCGGTAGACGCGAGCCGACCGCAGCGCGTCGTAGACGTCGCAGACGGCAAGGATGCGCGTGTCGAGGTCGATCTCGGCATCCGTGAGCCCCTGCGGGTAGCCGCTCCCGTCCAGGCGCTCGTGATGGTTCCGCACGAGGCGCAAGACGGTTTCTCCGAAACCTCCGAGCTCCTTGAGTAGCTTGCGCCCCGCGTCCGCGTGCTCGCGGACGACGGCGTACTCCGCATCCGTCAGCGGCCCCGGCTTCTTCAGGATCTCATCCGGGCAGCGAAGCTTGCCGATGTCGTGCAGGAGTCCGCCGACCGCGAGGCTCCGAAGTTGCGGCGAGGGAAGGCCGAGCTCGTCGCCGACCTGCACGGCGCGCAGGGCAACGCGGCGCGTGTGCTCCTCGGTGTACTCGTCCTTGCTCGCGAGAGCGACCATCAGCGAGCGCACCTGCGACCCGAGGAATGCCTCCTCGGCAGCCACGAGGTCGGCTCCGCGGAGGTCGCCGACGAGCGGTCGAGACGGGACGGTCCTGAGGAGATCTGCGGCAACCGGGATGCCGACGAGCGCGATTCCCGCAATCTCGAATCCGTGCCCCAGCCACCAGCCGAGATCCAGGTAGCCGAGCAGAAGAGACGCCGCGAGAGCGCTGGCGAGCCAGAGGAGACCGACGACGACGACGAGATCGGCAACGCGGTGCGTGAGGAGATAGGTGCGAAGGGCGCGAACGGCGAGCAGCGCGTAGAACGCGAGCCCGATGACGAGCAACGTCCAGGCAAGCGGGCTTCCTGCCTCCGGCACCTCCGGGACGAGCCCCGGCTCGAGAATCGCAGCAGCGCCGAGGCCGGCGATGATCACGACCGCAACGGCAAGGAGAGCCAGGATCGGTTTGACGACCTCGGGCCGACGCAGCACCGGCAGTACGCTCAACGCGAGGATCGCGCCACCGACGGGAAGCGTCGCGCCGCCCGTGAAGGCGACGACGCCGTTCATCTCGACCAGGACTCCCGGAGTGGTCAGCCCGTGTAGCACCAGCAGCGCGGCCATGACACAGAACGCGCTCCCCACGAGCACCGCCCGGCCGTCGCGGCGTCGAGCGCCGACGACGGTCAGCGCGACCGCGGAGAGGGTCGCGACGAGGGCTCCGAGCGCGACACCCCAGAAGTGGACGCCGCCTCCGAAGTAGACCTTCTCGCGGCCGACGAAGTGCAGGATTGCAGGCGGAACACAGGCGACGAATGCCGCCAGGGCAAGCATCGGAACGAGCCGATCCTTCACGCCAAGCGATATCGGCTCGTGCATAACCGCGCTTGAGCCCGGCGGCGTTCGGCGGGCGGCGCGTCAGGCGGCGGTGCCGAAGCGCTGAGCGGCGCGGGCCCGGGCTCGCTCCGCCTCGCGCTCACGGTCTCGCGGCGAGGCTGTCGTCACGAGCGACGCGAGCAGCTTCGTCGTCGCCGACGCAATCTCGTCGACGGCGCGTGCGAACGCCTGCTCGTTCGCCTGAGACGGCTTCGCCGACCCGCTCACCTTGCGGACGTACTGAAGCGCGGCGGCGTTCACCTCGTCCCGTGTTGCCGGCGGCTCGAAGTTGTGGAGGGTGCGTATGTTCCGACACATGGCCGAAACGCTAGCTGTCAGGTGATGCGATGGTGTCGCGCAAGGAGCTCGAGCACATCCTCATGCGGAATCCCGGGCGCCAGGCGCCCTTCGCGGCCGACGACATCCGGGGCTGCCCAGAGGGCGTTCAGCACCGCTTCCTCGGTCGCCTCGACCGTCGCAGAGAAGAGCTCGTTGAGCGCGCGAGGAGACGCGACCGCGCGCATGCCGCCAGCCTCGCGTTCGACGCGACCGCCTGTCGAGAGCGCGAGGAAGATCTCGCCGCTGCCGTCGTACGCGACGGAGCCGGTTCGCGCGAGCCCGAGGCCGCAGCGGCGGGCAACGCGTGTCAGCTCGTGCGGGCCGAGCGGGGCATCGGTGACGACGACGGCGATGCAGCTCCCGTCGCCATGCTCCCTCGCGC
Organism: uncultured Actinomycetes bacterium; assembly: GCA_963756925.1. Classification (GTDB taxonomy): domain Bacteria; phylum Actinomycetota; class Thermoleophilia; order Gaiellales; family Gaiellaceae; genus GMQP-bins7. The sequence goes on from CAVWPL010000001.1 coordinate 132,289, forward strand.
CCTCGCCACCGAGCAGCTTCCCGACCGGGACGCCGTCCACGACGAGATCGTGGCGGACACCAAAGTTCGCGAGGACAAGAACGCCGAGCGTCGCGCCGAGTTGCGGGAGAGACGCGACTCGCGGTCCCGATGCCGGCCTTGTAGCCGAACGCGACCATCCCGGTTCCCGCGCCGACGGCGCCCTCGGCGACCGCTCCCGTGCTCGCGCCGGCCAGAGCCCGTACGACGTCCTCCACCTCGACCTGCACGACGCGAGCCTCCGACAGCCAGCCGTCGTCGCACTCGCCCACGACGGGGATCACGAAGTTCTCGACGCCGATCGTGGGATCGGCGGCAATCGCGGCGCGCACGGCGCCGTCGTAGACGCGGCCGACGGCCATGGTCGCAGTGAGGTACACCGGCGTCTCGATGACCCCCCACTCCCTGATCGCGAGCGAGCTCGTCAGCTCGCCCGCGCCGTTCAGGACGTCGGTACCAGCGGGAATCGGCTCGGCAACCAGTGTCCGCGGATCGGCCGGCACGATCACGGTCACGCCGCTCCGCCCGACGCCGCGCCCTTCCGGCGGCTCGGGCTCGTCACGCCAGACCGTCACGTGGCCGACGGCCACTCCGGGGACATCCGTGATCGCGTTCTCGGGCCCAGGCTCGTAGTCGCCGATGCGCAGCCCGAGCTGGCGCAGGCGCGGGCCCGGGAAGACGGAGAGTCGCCGGGGCGGTCACGCCGGCGAGCCTACAGCTCGTCCTTTAGGCTCGCGCCCGTGCCGCCTGGCAGCAAGGGTCTGTCGATTCCCGTCGTGTGGAGCGACCGGTGTCTTCTCCACGAGCCGGGCGGCGAGATCTGGATCGGGTTGCCCGATCCGGGCAACGAAGTCCGGCCCGCGCGAGGTCGATCCGGGACGTGCTCGTCGCGAGCCGGCGCGACGCTCGTGCAGGCCGAGGAGCATCCGGACGACGCGATTCTCGCAGTGCACGACGCAGGGCTCGTCGCGTTCCTCCGCGAGGCATGGGGGCTCTGGCAGGACGCCGGGTATCCCGGACGATCCCGGCCAGGATCGCGTCGTGCCGTACCTGTTCCCCCACCCCGGCCTGCTCGCGGGGCACGAGCCAACGGTGCCCGCCGCGATGTCCGCTCGAGCCGGGCTCTACGCCTTCGACACGATGACGCCCATCGGGGAGACGACGTGGGAAGCCGCTCGCGCGGCCGTGGACGTCGCGCTGACCGCCGCCGATCTCGTCCTCGACGGGCGCGCCGGTCGCATACGCCTGCACCCGTCCCCCGGGACACCACGTCACGCGAAGCGCGTACGGCGGCAGCTGCTACTTGAACTCGACAGCGATCGCGGCGCAACACCTGCGCGACCGAGGGGTCGCCAAAGTGGCGATCTTGGACGTCGACGCACATCAGGGAAACGGCGCGCAGGCGATCTTCTGGGACCGCGAGGATGTACTGACCGGCTCCGTGCACGTCGACCCTCGTGCCGGCTGGTTTCCACACTTCGTCGGCTTCGCTGACGAGAGCACCGATGCGAACCTGAACGTTCCGCTTCCGCCGGGCGCGGGTGACGCTCAGTGGACAGCGGCGGTCGCGGAGCTCGCCGGCTGGGCGCAGGGTGCCGACGCACTCGTCGTCGCTCTCGGAGTCGACGCCGCGGAGGGAGATCCCGCGAGCCCGCTGCAGGTAACCGTCGACGGATTCCGCGCCGGAGGTCGCATGCTCGGCGAGCTCAGCCTGCCGACGGTCGTCGTGCAGGAGGGCGGCTACGACCTCGCGACGCTCGGCGACCTCGTTCTCGCGGCTCTCTCGGGTATCGAGGAAGGAGCGTCCGCGTAGTGCCCGAGACTGGCATCGTCGCCGAGCCTCAGGGATAATCGCCGCTTTACAGCAACTTCGATGACGTTGATGTCGTCAAAGCGTCCAGGGGAACGACTCTGGACACTGGAGGAAACATGAAGAGAGGGCAGCCGAGACGTCTCATGCTCGTCGTACTCGCGGTCACCGCGGTCACCGTGGCGAGCGCGGTAGCAGGGGGCGGCTTCCGAGGTGCGACACAGAACGCCGGCGCGGCCGTCGACGGGACCGCGGCTGGCGGAAGCGGGATCCTGCGAATCGGCACGACGAGCTACGTCGACTCGTTCAACCCCTGGAACTACATCGAGGGACAGGGCCTGAACGCGATGATCATGGTCTATCCGCTGCTCGTCCAGGTCGACTACACGAAAGCGAAGGGCTATTACATCGCCGGCGACTGGGCGAGATCCTGGAAGCCCTCGAAGGGGGGCAAGACCTGGACGTTCAAGCTCCGTCCGAACGCGAAGTGGTCGGACGGCCGGCCCATGACGGCGGCCGATGCGGCATGGACGGTCAACACGACGATCAAGTACGCGTCCGGCGCCACAGCCGTGCAGGCGACGGCGCTAAACCATGCGAAGAACGCGACAGCCCCCAACTCAACGACGCTCGTGGTCAACTACGAGGCGCCGGTCGGCAACGCGCTCTGGCTCATCGCGGGCATGCCGATCGTGCCGAGGCACGTCTGGGAGCCGTACGAGAAGAAGCAGTCGGGCGGCAAGGCCATTAAGACGTACAGGCCGGAAGGCAAGCTGCCCATGGTTACGGGCGGTGCCTACACGGTGAAGCAGTACGAGAAGAAGGGCACGACCGTCTTCATCCCGGACCCGAACTTCTATGGGCCGAAGTCGAACGCCGACGCGGTCGCGCTCACCTTCTACACGAACTCCGACTCGATGATCGCCGAGCTGCGGCAGGGCAGTCTCGACTGGATCGACCAGGTGCCCTTCGGCGCGGTGAACGCCGTCAAGAAGAGCAAGGGCGCGAAGGTGAACCAGTGGCCCGGCGGCGAGATCACGAACATCACCTGGAACTCGAACTCGCGCAAGCTCAAGAACCGCGAGCTCCTCGACCCGCGGGTGAAGAAGGCGCTCTCCATGTGCGTCAACCGCGACAAGATGATCGAGGTCGTCTTCAGCGGCTACGCGACGAAGGTCGAGAGCCTCGTCGGGCACATCTCGCCCCTCGAGAACCCGAATCTGGGACCAACGAGGTACAACTGCGGCGCCGCGAACAAGGCGCTAGACACGCTCGGCTACAAGCGCGGCGCCGGTGGGGTTCGTGTCGCCCCGGCGACGAGTGGCAAGTACGCGCAGTCAGAACATCCGATGAAGTACGAGGTCATCATTCCGACCTCGTTGGACTTCAACGGCACGCGGATGTTCGAGATCGTCAAGGAGGGCTTCGCGAAGCTGGGTGTCACGGCAACGCTGAAGGTCGGTGGCGATGCGACCGCGAGCTATGCCCTCGAGACCGACGAGAAGTGCGACGCGGCGAAGAGCATCGGCTACTCGAAGTTCGACATCGCGATGTGGGACTGGATCGCCGGTCCCGAGCCTGACTTCCAGCTCTCCGTGGTGACGAAGGACCAGTGGTGCTCGTGGAGCGACACCGGCTGGGACAACCCTGCCTACGACCGGCTCTACCAGAAGCAGGGCGTCACGGTCGACCCCGCGAAGCGGAAGGCGATCATCTACAAGATGCAGAAGATGGTCTACGACGCATTCGTGTACACGCAGCTTACGAACCACGTCGCGCTGGATGCGACCTCGGCGAAATGGACGGGCTTCAAGAACCCGCTGAGCGCCTTCTCGAAGACGTACTACACGAGTCCTCGGAAGGCGGGCTGAGCCAGGCCTGACGGAATCGATCGCGAGCGGCACCCCTGATGCGCGGTAGCGACTACGTCGTCAAGCGGGTGCTGTTCGCGATCGGCACCGTTTTCGTCGCCGTCACTCTCAACTTCGTCCTCTTCCGCTCGCTCTCGGGCGACGCGGTCTCCGCCCTTCGCTGCCGAACCTGCACGCAGGACTTCAAGGAGTTCCAGCGGCGGGAGCTGGGGCTCGACAAGTCGAAGTGGGAGCAGTACCAGATCTATCTCGTCGACCTCGCCCATGGAGACATGGGCCGGTCGCTCCGCACCGAAGAGCCGGTCACGTCGGTGCTGTGGGAGCCGCTCAAGACCACGATCCCGATGGTCGCGCTCGGGACGCTCTTCGCGATCGTGTTCGGCATCGCGACGGGGGTGATCGCCGCCTGGCGGCGCGGTACGGCGGCGGACAAGGGCGTTCTCTGGGGCGGCCTCAGCTTCTACTCGATGCCGCCGCAGTGGCTCGGCCTCGTGATCGTCCTCTTCATCGCGGGCTGGCTCGGGTTACCAACGGCGGGGGTCAAGGACCCGACGCTCGGGATCCTCAGCGACCCCACTGCCATCGAGGTCGTCGTGGATCGGCTGGAGCACATGATCCTGCCGGCGCTCACGCTCGGCCTCGTGGTCTTCGGCGAGTACACGCTCATCGTCCGCTCGGCCATGCTCGAGACGCTCGGCGAGGACTACATCCTGACGTCGCGGGCGAAGGGCCTCTCGAACTGGGCGACGGTCTGGAAGCACGGCTTCCGCAACGCGATGCTGCCCGTGATCACGCTGGTCGCCCTGTCGCTCGGGTTCATCATCGGCGGCGCGATCACCGTCGAGTACGTCTTCTCGTATCCCGGGATCGGGCTCCTGATCGTCGAGGCGATCGACCAGCGAGACTACCCCGTGCTCCAAGCGGCGTTCCTCCTCCTCACCCTGTCCGTGATCGTGTTCAACCTCGTGGCCGACCTCCTGTACTTCAAGCTGGATCCAAGGGTCTCCGAGTGAAGGACGGCAGGTGAGCCCCGTCCAGACCGGCGCGCCGCCGGCCGAGGAGGCGCCCGCAACGCGCTCGCTCGCCCTGCGAGCGCTCGCGTCGCCGATCCTCCGCAACCGCTCGGCTCTCGTCGCCCTCGCGGTGCTCCTGTTGTTCGTCTTCCTCGCCGTCGCCGGCCCGCTCCTCATCGACGGCGACCCGAAGGCTCAGGTCGGGGAGGTCTTCGAATCGCCGAGCCGGGAGTTCCCGCTCGGCACCGACGGCGGCGGGGCGAACATGCTCTCGATGCTGATCGCCGGAGCGCGGATCTCGCTTTTCGTCGGTTTCGCGGCGGCCTTCATCTCGGCGTTGATCGGGGGCACGGTCGGCATCCTCGCCGGCTTCTTCGGCGGGAAAACCGACACGGCGCTCATGCGGACCACGGACTACTTCCTCGTGATTCCCGACATCCCGCTGATGATCGTGATCGCCGCCCTCTTCGGCCGCAGCACGTGGAACATCGTCCTCATCATCGGGATCATCTACTGGACGTTCACGGCGCGGCTGCTGCGCGCGCAGACGAAGAGCGTCCGGCAGCGCGTGTACGTACAGCGAGCCCGTGCGCTCGGCGCTCGCAATTCCCGCCTGGTCCATCCGCCACGTCCTGCCGCAGGTGACGCCTCTCCTGATCGCCAACACGGTGCTGCTGATTGCGTACGCGATCTTCGCTGAGACGTTCATCACGTTTCTCGGGCTCGGGGATCCGACCGCCATCTCGTGGGGTCGCCTGATCGAGAACGCGTTCACGGACGATGCGATCATCAACGAAGCCTGGTGGGCGATCATCCCGCCCGGGCTGTGCGTCATGTTCGTCGTGCTCGCGTGCACGATCCTCGGGCAGGCGCTGGAGGACGCGCTCAACCCGCGTCTTCGCACGGGGCACGTGTCGGTCCGGCGCTTCCGCGTGCTCCCGTCGGCGCGGCGGCAGGAGCCATGAACCCGGCGTTGCTCGAGGTCGAGGACCTCAACGTCTGGTTCGACCTGCCGAACGGCGCGGACGCTGCACCCCGTGCAAGGCGTGTCGTTCTCGATCGACCCGGGGATGAGGCTCGGCATGGTCGGCGAGTCCGGCTGCGGCAAGACCACGACCGTCCTCGCGCTGATGGGGCTGCTGCCGTCCACCGCCTCGGTCTCCGGCCGGATCCTGCTCGACGGCACGGACGTGCTCGCCGGCGGCGAGCAGACCATCTCGCCGCACCGCTGGAGGGACATCGCCATGGTGTTCCAGGGCGCGATGAACGCGTTCGACCCGGTTCGGCGTGTCGGCGAGCAGATCGCCGAGCCGATGGAGCTCCACGGCCTCGCGAGCGGAAAGGAAGCGGCGGCGCGGGTCCGCGAGCTCCTCGAGACGGTCGGCATCGCGCCGAATCGGGCGAAGAGCTACCCGCACGAGCTCTCCGGCGGGATGCGCCAGCGGGCCGCGATCGCAATGGCGCTCGCCTGCAACCCCAGTGTTCTCCTCGCCGACGAGCCGACGACCGCGCTCGACGTGATGGTGCAGGCCCAGATCCTGGAGCTCCTCACGCACCTGTCGGACGAGCTCGGCCTCGCGCTCGTCTTCGTCACGCACGACCTGCCGATCGTCGCTCAGACCTGCACACACGCTGCGGTCATGTACGCGGGCCGGATCGTGGAGCAGGGCCCGACGGACGCGCTCTATCACGAGACGCGCCATCCATACACGCGCCTCCTCTGGGCCGCGACGCCCGACCTCGAGTCTGCGCGACGACGTCGTGTCGATCCCCGGCGTTCCACCTCGTCTCGACCACGACATCGAGGGCTGCCCCTTCGCACCGCGCTGCGACCGGGCTCAGGGCCGCTGCGTCGAGGAGCGCCCGGAGCTGCGCACCATGGGCGCAGGCCACGTCAGCGCCTGCCACTTCGCCGAGTCGCTCGCGGCGTGAGTGGCGCGAGACACGAACGGCCGAGCGCTGCTCGAGGTCGAGGACCTCGTCGTCCGGTATCGCGTGCCGCGCGGGCTCTCGGGTGCGCTGCTGCGGCCGCCCACAGCACCACGTTCATGCCGTGTCCGGCGTGTCGCTCACCGTCGCGAAGGGCGAGATGGTCGCGCTCGTCGGGGAATCGGGCTGCGGTAAGACGTCGACGGCGCAGGCGATCCTCCGGCTGGTCCAGGCGGAGAGCGGCAGCGTGCGCTTCGATGGGACCGACGTCACGACGCTCGGTCACGACGACCTGCGCCGTCTCCGCCGGCGGATGCAGATCATCTACCAGGATCCCTACGAGTCGCTCGACCCCCGCTTTCGGGTGTCGGCGACGGTGGCGGAGCCCCTGGTGATCCACGGGATCGGCGCGCGCTCCGATCGGAGCGTCGCAGTCGCCCATGCGCTCGAGCGCGTAGGGCTCGCTCCTGCGGAGCTCTTCGTGGATCGCTTCCCGCACGAGCTCTCGGGGGGCCAGCGGCAGCGGGTCGCGATCGCGGCGAGCCTCGTTCTCGAGCCGGATCTGCTCGTCGCCGACGAGCCGGTGTCGATGCTCGACGTGTCGGTGCGGGCCGGCATCCTTGCCATCCTCGACGAGCTCCGCCAGCGGGGCCTCGCCGTGCTCATGATCACTCACGACCTCTCGACGGCCGCCCGCTTCGCGGACCGCATCTGCGTTATGTATCTCGGCCGCATCGTGGAGGAGGGCTCGGCCCGCGAAGTCATCGACCGGCCGCGGCACCCGTACACGAAGGCCCTCCTCTCGGTCGTGCCGCGGAGGGACCCGCGCAACCGCGTGGACGCTCAGATCGTGCGCGGCGAGACGCCGAACCCGATCGAGGTGCCGCCCGGCTGCCGGTTCCACCCGCGCTGCCCGATCGCGATCGACGCGTGCACGACGACCGATCCGGAGCTGCGGGGTGCACACGGCCACCGGACGGCGTGCATCCTCGCCGAAACGTCCTAGAAGCGCTCGGGCTGCAGAGCTACTGCAGCCGACGGGGGATCGTCCGCTCGAAGCGGTGCTCGCGGCGGCCGATCCCGACGACGCCTTCTCCCTCGCCCTGCTCCTCGGCGATCACGTCGACCACGACGTGGTACGCGTCGGCGTCGGAGCGCAGCTCGAGTCGGGCCTCGGTCGTGCAGTCGGCCTCGGGCCAACGGATGACGTAGCGGGTCGTCGCCCGCGCCCACGCGGCTCCCGGATCGACGCTCGAGACGCCGATCGAGCCCTCGTAGCGCTCCTGGATCCGGGCGCCCTCCTCGCCCTCGTAGTCGGCCCCGTGGGAGATCACGGCTCTCGCCTCTCGCGCGAGCACGTCTCGCTCGACCCTCCAGATCGTCTCCGGCTGCTCGCCGGTGGGATCCGCCGCATGTGCATCCTCGCCCGGCGAGGGAGCGAAGTCGGGTGGCTCCGCGATCGGCGGCTCGCCCGTTACGACCGGGAGCGAGAGCTCGAGGCTCGCACGATCGAGTCCGAGTGTCCCCGCGGCGGGCGGAGGCCAGATGTTCGGCCAGTCCGACGCCGCAAGCGAGAGCCGGACCCGGTGCCCGGCCTCGAACACCCACGACGTCGCCTCGAGGTCGAACGCGATCTCCGTCGGCTGCCCGACCTCGAGCTCCGTCGGAGCGACAGAAGACTCGCGGTGCGCAAGGTTCAGGAGCCCCCGGGTCACGAGCGCCGACGTTCCGTCCGGGAAGACGTCGCAGAGCTTCGCCGAGAGGAATGCGACGGGCACGGACGAGGTTAGGTGCCACGGCCAGCGTCGGGTGGCCCAGCACTTCGACGTCGTCTTCGAATGGGCCCCACTCGTAGACGAGAGAGCGCGCGTCGTCCTCGCGCTGGTCGATCGGTTGTCCCCACGGCAACCGACCCGCGCAGGAGATCCACGCGCTCGCACCGATATCGCCGGTGATCGGCAGCTCGTCCCAGCCGTCGGCCGGAGCTGGCCGGAGCACCTCGAACCGCCCGCGCGCGAGCGGCCACGTCGGCTCGGACCGCCAGACACCACGCATCTCTGCGAGGTCGGGCTCCGGTCGGGTCGAATGCCTCACGAAGATCTGGATCGGGGGCTCGTCCTCGATCCCGTTCTCTTCGTTGCAGAGCCAGCGGCGAAACCAGCGGATGAGCTCTGGAACCAGGTCGATGTGCGGCCCTGGAAGCGAGGTTGCGGTCGACATGTGACTCCAGGGCCCGACGAGGAGACGCTTCGGGCACGCGAGCGCCTCGAAGGTGCGGAACGTGTTGTTCCGGTACCCGTCGGCCCAGCCACCGACGAGCATCGTCGGGCAGTCGATTCGCTCGTACCCTGGACGGAGCGATCCGTGACGCCAGTACGGCCCGTCGAGCTGTTCCTCGAGCCAGCGGAGAATCCACGGCTCGGACTGCTCGATCCTCCGCAGCCACTCGTCGCGCCAGCCCTCGCCGAAGACCGACGGAACGGGAGGAAGCACCGTGATCGCCGCCATGTAGAGGACGTAGTCGAGAAGATCGAGCCCGCGCAGGGCGCCGCCCGTGTAGTGGACGTCGTCCGTGTACCTGTCGTCCGTTGCGTAGATCGCGCAGATCGCGCCGAGCGCGGGCGGCCGCTCCACCGCCATCTGGATCGAGTTGAACCCCGAGTACGACGTCCCGTACATCCCGACCCGCCCGTTGCACCATTCCTGCGCGGCGAGCCACGCGATCACCTCGGTGAGGTCGGCTTGCTCCTGTGGCGGGTACTCGTCGACCGCGATCCCTTCAGAGGAGCCGGTGCCTCTGAGATCGACTCGCGCGACCGCGAGCCCACCCTCTCGGCAGAGCCGCTCGTACTCCGACGAGTAGGACGACGTGAGGTCGTCCATGCGATAGGGAAGCGCCTCGAGGAGGGCCGCCGCCGGCCGCTCGTCGGGAAGCCAGAGCCGGGCCGCGAGTCGCGTGCCGTCAGCGAGGGGAATCCAGGCACGCCGGTGCTCCACCGTGCAGATCCTAGGACGTTGGGGTCGGCGTCTGACTCCGATCGGCTGCGAGCGGTGTCTGACACCGAGTGTCAAGACGTCCGCATTGCTGTGCGGTGTACGTCCCGATTGTCTAGCGCAGTGTCAGACACCGGATTTTCGCGGAGCCTTAGGATCGGCGCTCGGTGGATCTGCGCCTCACCCCAGACCAGGTCGCCCTGCGCGAAGAGGCGAGGCTGTTCAGCGAACGCCTCCGACCTCTGCTCGAAGCCGATCTTGAGTGGCGTCGCCAGGGGTTGCTCTCGGACGGTGACTCGCGCTCGGTAACCGAGGCACTCGGGACGCTCAGGTTGGATCGGCCTGCCGTGGCCGGTGGAGCTCGGCGGCCGCGGCCTGGGTCATCTCGACGCAGCTGTTGCGGAGGAGGTGTTCGGCTATCACTGGCTTCCGCTCTCGCTCTACCTCCTTTCCTCGAAGACCATCGGGGCAGCGCTCGAGCGCTTTGCGAGCACCGAGCTGAAAGAGCGGCTCCTGCCGCAGGTCGCACGCGGAGAGCTCGTCTTCTGCCAGGGCTTTTCGGAGCCGGACGCCGGCAGCGACCTCGGCTCGCTGCGGACGCGGGCAGTGCTCGAGGGCGATCGGTTCGTCGTCGACGGCCACAAGATCTGGACGTCGAGCGCGCACGTCGCGGACTGGATCTATCTCGCTGTTCGTACCGATCCGGAGCGTCCGAAGCACCACGGGATCTCGGTGCTCGTGGCGGACATCGCGACGCCGGGCATCACCGTTCGACAGTTCCCGACCCTCGGCGGAGGATCGCTCTGCGAGGTCTTCCTCGATGCGGTCGAGGTGCCGCGCGCTCAGCTCGTCGGCGAGCTCCACGGCGGTTGGGAGGTGCTCATGCACACGCTCGACTTCGAGCGGATCACCTCCGAGAAGCTCGGCGGTGTCGCCTGGGTTCTCGACGGCGTGGAGCGCCACCTCGAGGCAACCGGTCGTATCGCGGGCGCTCGGGAGCTCGTCGCTCGACTTCGAGGAGAGCTGGAGGCCGCACGGTTGCTGTCTTTCCGGGCCGCCTGGCTGCTCGACCGTAACGAGCCGGCCGCCGCAGCATCGGCGATGGCCAAGCTCGCGGGAGCCCGGATCACCCAACGAGTCGCCGACGCCGCCTGTGATCTCCTCGGTCTCGACGGTCTGGTCGACGGTGATCCGTCCTCGGCGATCGAAGGGCGGGTGGGTGCGCTCTATCGCGCCGCGGTCGGCTCCACCATCTCGGGCGGGACGGCCGAGGTCCAGCAACTCGTCATCGCACGACGGGGTCTGGAACTGAGGCACGAGCCGTGAGCGGACCCTCACCGGTGTGCGCGTCCTGGAGTACGCGCAATACGTCGCAGGGCCGCTCTGCGGTGTCGTCCTCCGCGACCTCGGAGCCGAGGTGCTCAAGATCGAGCCACCCGCCGGCGACGCCTACCGCTACGTGATGCCCGTCAGCTCCGGCCTCGGCCGCTTCTTCATTCCGCTCAACCGTGGCAAGCGATCCGTCGTCATCGACCTGAAGACCGACGAGGGCCGCGAGCACAGCGCGAGCTTGCTCGGAACTGCGGACATCGTCATCCACAACTACCCGGAACCGCGAGCAGTGGCATTCGGCCTCGACTGGCAGACGGTCACTGCTGCGCATCCCGCGCTCGTGGTGGGTGTCATCTCCTCGTTCGGGCCCGCTGGACCACTCGCCGGCACGCCCGCGTACGACCTCGTTGCGCAAGCTCGCTCCGGGCTTCTCACAGCCCATGCCGGCCCCGGCGACACGGTTCCCGTGCGGGCCGGGGGCATTCCCATGGCTGATCTCACTGCCGGCTACCTCCTCGCATCCTCCGTTCTCGCGTCGCTCGTCGCTGCCAGGGACACCGGGGCCGGGGCTCTCGTCGACGTGTCTCTCCTCGCCGCCGCTCTGGCTGTTCAGGTGCAGGACCTCGTCTGGCTCGAAGGGGAAGGAAGCGAGGACGCGAGGGTGGCAACGTCTGCAGACCTCGCCGCTCGGGCGGACGAGATCGCGGGTGACACTGCGATGAACCCGTACTACCGCTGCTACTCGGCCAGCGACGGGTTCGTCGCGATCGCCTGCCTCAACCTCGCGCAACGCACGGCGTTTCTCGCTCTCTTCGGCCTCGACGATTCGACGATATCCGCGCCCGACGTCGTTCCCGCCGATCGCGAGGTGCTCGCCGGCAAGCAGCTCCTGACGAAGGAGATCGAGCGGCGGATCTCGGGTGAGCTCGCCTCCGTGTGGCTCGAACGACTGGCCGCCGCGGGTGTGCCGAGCAGTCCCGTGCTCGTTCGCGAGTCCGTTCCCGGGGACGCGCAGGTTCGAGCATCCGGCCTCGTCGCGGAGGTGGTGCAGCCCGGCCTCGGCTCGGTGCAGATGCTGAGGTCGCTCGTCGGCGGACCCGCTCCGGCTCCCGCTCCCGAACTCGGGGCCGACACCGACACCGTGCTCGCGGAGCTCGGATGAGGTTCGACGTCTCGCACGAGCTCAGGCTCTTCGGCGAGTCGGTGCGCGCCGCGGTGGGCTCGTGGGAGCCGGCGCGCGAGCCGCAGCTTGCAGCATGGCTCGACGACCGGGACGACGCGCTCGCCGCGCGGCTCTGTTGTCCTCGGCTGGGAGGAGCTGTGGAAAGGCGACAACCTGCGCGTCGCGGTCGCGGCCGGTCTCGAGCTCGGACGTGCCGTGGCACCCGTCTGCGTGCTCGACGAGGCGACGCTCGGTGCACCGCTCTCGATCGACGGACGGATCCGCCACGGCGCCGACACGAAGACCTGCGCTGTCCCGCTCCCCGGCTGGGGGCTTCCGCTCGCCCAGCCGACCGGCCCGCGCACGCGGGAGCCGACGATCGACGGTTCGGGAACGGTGCTCGTCGAGATCCCGGACGCGACTGCGCTGCCGCCAGCCGAAGCCAAGTGCCGCTGGGACGCGTGGACCGCAGCATCGCTTGCCTACCTCGCCGGCCTCGCCGACGCCGCGCTCGACGCCGCGGTCGCGCACGCACGCGCGCGCGAACAGTTCGGACGCCCGCTCGCCGCCCTCCCGGCGGTGCAGGCGCGTCTCGCCGATGCCGCGCTCGCCGTCGACGGGCTCCTCCTCACGGCGTGGCAGGCAGCGACGCCTGCCGGAGACGACTCGCGAGCGTCCGCGCTGCTCTGGGCCGGGCCTGCGTGCCGCGACGTCACGGCAACCGCGCACCAGGTGCACGGTGCCGTCGGCTTCGCTCTCGAGGCCGGGCTGCACCGCTACTACCGGCGCGCGAAGGCCGTTCAGGTGTGGGCGGCCGCGGTCTGTCGAGCCGCTACGTCGTAGTTCCGACGACCGCCTGCAGCTCGCGCCGCAGCTCCTTGATCTCGTCGCGGAGCTTCGCCGCGTACTCGAAGCGGAGCTCCTCCGCCGCGAGGTACATCTCCTCCTCGAGCGTGACGACGAGCTTCTCGAGCTCGTCCGGCGCAAGTCCCTCGACCTCGACCTTGCCGCGACGACGTCGGGTCGGCACGTTCGGCGACTCGAGCGAGAGCAGCTCGCTGATGTCGGAGACGCCCTTGACGATCGACTCCGGCGTGATCCCGTGCTCGATGTTGTACGCAATCTGCACCTCGCGGCGGCGGTTCGTCTCCTCGAGCGCCCCCTGGATCGCCTCCGTGACCTTGTCGCCGTAGAGCAGAACCCGGCCGTTCACGTTGCGGGCAGCCCGTCCGATCGTCTGGATGAGTGACGTCTTGCCCCGCAGAAAGCCCTCCTTGTCCGCGTCGAGCACGGCCACGAGCGAGACCTCGGGTAGATCGAGGCCCTCGCGCAGAAGGTTCACGCCGACGAGCACGTCGTAGTCGCCGAGCCGGAGCTCGCGGATGATCCGGATGCGCTCCAGCGTGTCGATCTCCGAGTGGAGGTAACGCGCCTTGATCCCGGCCTCGAGCAGGTAGTCGGTCAGGTCCTCGGCCATCTTCTTCGTCAGCGTGGTCACGAGGACGCGCTCTCCCACCTCCTCGCGGCGCCGGATCTCGTTCATCAGGTCGTCGATCTGGTTGCGCGTCGCCCGCAGCTCGACTTCCGGGTCGACCACGCCCGTCGGGCGAATGAGCTGCTCGGCGACGACGGTGGAGCGCGAGAGCTCGAACGCTCCGGGCGTCGCCGAGAGGAAGACGAGCTGCGGCACCTTGCCCAGGAACTCGTCGAAGCGGAGCGGCCGGTTGTCGAGCGCCGAGGGGAGGCGGAACCCGTAGTCGATGAGCGTCTGCTTGCGCGAGCGGTCGCCCTCGTACATCCCGCCGAGCTGTGGGACCGTCTGGTGGGACTCGTCCACGAAGACGACCAGATCGTCCGGGAAGTAGTCGATCAGCGTGAACGGGTGCGAGCCGGCTGGACGCCCTTCGAGAATGCGCGAGTAGTTCTCGATCCCGTTGCAGAAGCCGAGCTCTCGGAGCATCTCCATGTCGTACTCGGTGCGCTGCCGGATCCGGTGCGCCTCGAGCATCCGCTCCTCGGTCTCGAAGCTCGCGACCTGTTGCTCCAGCTCGCGCCGGAGGTCTTCCACCGCTCGCTCGACCGTCGGCCGGGACGTGATGTACTCGGTCGCCGGCCAGATCGCGAGGTTCTCCATCCGGGAGTAGACCTCGCCCGTCAGTGGGTCGAAGTGCGTGATCTGCTCGACCTCGTCGCCGAAGAACGACACGCGATAGGCGGTCTCCCCGTTCGCCGGCTGCACCTCGACGACGTCGCCCTTGACCCGGAAGCGCCCCCGCCCGAGCACCGTGTCGTTGCGGACGTACTGGCTTTCGATCAGCTTCCTGAGCACCACGTCGCGGTCGTGCTCCTCCCCCACCTCGAGAACGAGCAGGCGATCGCGCCACTCCTCCGGAGAACCGAGCCCGTAGATGCACGAGACGGACGCAACGACCACGACGTCGCGGCGTGTGAGGAGCGACGCCGTCGCCGAGAGCCGCAGGCGAGCGATGTCGTCGTTCTGCGACGAGTCCTTCTCGATGTAGAGATCGGCCTGCGGTATGTACGCCTCAGGCTGGTAGTAGTCGTAGTACGAGACGAAGTACTCGACGGCGTTGTCCGGGAAGAACTCCCGGAACTCGTTGCAGAGCTGCGCTGCGAGCGTCTTGTTGTGAGCGATGACGAGCGCGGGCCGCTGGAGCTTCTCGATCGTCCAGGCCATCGTCGCCGTCTTGCCGGTGCCGGTCGCCCCGAGCAGCGTCTGAAAGCGGTTCCCGGCCTCGACCGAAGCAGTGACCTCTCCGATCGCACGCGGCTGGTCGCCGGTCGGCGCGTAGATGTCCGTCGTCTTGAAGGCCCGCTCCACGCGGCCAAGCGTAGCCGCACCGGTTGCCTAAGAAGCCTGCGCAGAGAGGAGCCGCAGCAGCCGCGGGTAGACGAACCCGGGACGCGCCCAGGACTGTCCTGGGTCGACGATGTCGTGCTCGAGCAACGGCTTGCTTCGGGAGCCACACGAGACGCACCCGGCGACCATGGTCCCGCCAGGCCCGTGCGAGCTCCTCGGCGTGGGGATTCGAGATCGTGTCGTCGTTCGGGTTCAGCAGCATCGTGATCGACCGTGCCGAGGGCTCCTGGTCGGAAGCCCGCTGGCGGACGTACTTCCCGAGCACGAACGTGTCCGCGATCCCCCCGGTCGACCAGCCCTGGTACTCGTGCGCGAGCTTTCCGCTGTGGCCGATCGAGAGATCGGGGATGTGGTCGAAGAAGTTGGTGACGCCCCACGTCAGTGCATAGGGGCCTGACGGCAAGCTGATCCCCGGTGCGATGACGACGGCGCGGTCGACGTCTCGTCGCTCCTGCGCCATCCACGCCGCGATCGTGCCGCCGAGGGAGAGGCCCATGACGTGCGTGTTCTCGCCAAGGCCGCGACCGAGATCGACGGCGCGATCGGCGTAGCGGGCGAGCTTCTTCGCGCTGAGCTCCTTCAGAGCCGAGACCGAGCCGATCTTCCCGGTCTCCGGGTCCCCGATCCCGTGGTCCGGCAGGCGCAACACGAGCACGTTCCACCCCCGTGCGTGGATCTCGCGAGCGAAGCGCTCCCACTGCTTGGGACAGTTCGTAAGGCCGTGGACGAGCACCACCGCGTTCTCCGTCTTCGCGCCGTGCGTGTACGCGCGGCTCAGGCAGTCCGGGATCACGATTTCTCGCTCCTCCGTGCGGATGGCTTCGAGCTCGGCCTGTGCGCGCGCGTACGAGGCGACCGGGCTCGGATTCGACGCGAGACCCGAGGTCGACGCCGGCCACAGCGCGATCGCGAGGGCCACCGCGAGGAGCACCAGGAGCACGATCCCTGCCCACTTGAGCACGCGAGCGACGACACGCATGGTCGCCGCGATCGTACTCCCACGCTGACGAGGTCCATCGAGAACCATGTCCCACTTGACGCCGGTGCTTGCCATACTCGGACACAGACCGAAAGGAGCAGGCGATGAAGGAACGGGAGATGGTGCAGTCCGTCCAGACCGCCGTAACCCGACTCGGCGCCGACGACGAGATCCGAGCCGCAGGCATTTTCGAGCCGCGCGGCCACAGCGGATCGATGTTCGCGGGTGGCGTGATCGGCGGAGACATCGGTAACGAGCTCGGGGCCGGAGCGGTCGGAACCGTCGGCGGCGCGATAGCGGCGCAACACATCCACGATGCCGCATCCGGGCTCCCGGAGTGGATGCTCGTCGGCGTATCCGACGGGACGATCTACGGCTTCGAGAAGCACCGCGGGCATCACGAGGCGGCGCGTCTGGTATTCAGGATCGACCGAGCAGGGCTCGACGTGAAGGTGCACCAGCGGATCAACGTACGCGTTCTCGAGCTCATCCATTCGGAGACCGGCTCGCGTGTCGAGCTCGAAGGCTCGCGGCTTCCGGGTCAGCACGCGGGCGACGTGATCGACGCGCTCGAGTCCTGATCGTCGTACGCACCTCGCTCCGCAGCGGCGACCCGTGGCGGGTCGCCGCTCGTGCGCGCTCGTGAGCCGGATAGAGTCGCGCCTCGGAGAGGAGAGTGGGAATCTCGGCATCACGTCTGTTCGCAGTCTTGGTTGCGCTCGGCCTCGTTCTCCCCGTCGGCGCCGACGCCGACGTCGCGGCGATTCACGTCCGAAGCAGCGCGCAGTTCGCCGCCGCTGTGTCGGCGCTACGCGATCACGGCGGAACGATCAGGCTGCACCGCAACCACTACGGCGGCGAGCTGGTCGTCGGGGCGCGCTCGGCGAAGCCGCTGCGCATCGTCGGGGAGCGCGGCGTACGGGTCGAAAGTCTGCTGCTCGAGCGAACGCAGCACGTCTCCGTCGGACGACTGACGATCGCGCCGATCAGGCAGGACGCCTGGCTCCGGGTTAGCCGCTCGCGCCACATCGAGGTGCACGACACCCTGGTGACGGCCGAGCGGACGCGGTACCGGGCGACCGTCCACATCCCCGACTCGAGTCACGTCGTCATCCGCCGAAGCGAGTTCCGCCACTGCGGCGACCGGTCCGAGCTCTTTTCGAACTGCCTGCACCTCCAACAGCGCGCCAGGCACATCACCGTCGTGGACAGCTGGTTCCACGACTGTCGCGGATGCGACTTCATCCACGGCCGCTTCGGATTCGATCTCACGCTGCGAAGAAACCGCCTCGAACGCTCTCTGCCCTGCGGCATGAACCGCCATCGTTGCGGACATCAGGATCTGATCCAGCTGTTCTCGGGACAGCGGTTGCGCGTCGAAGAGAACTCGTTCGGCGTCTACAAGCTCGGCAGCGCACAGCTCTACCTGGTCGGCGCGGTCGATCGCGTGCGGATCGCCAACAACGTGTTCCGTGGCACCGATCCCCGGGTGCCGGGTTACCACGCGCGGGTGGCGATGGTCATCGGCAGCCGCGGCTCGACTCGCGTGCCGAGGCGCGTGGTCGTTGCCAACAACACCATCCTGACCGGAGCACGCCGCGTGGACGGCTACGCCGGCTCGATTCGGATGAGCGGCGTGTACTGGGGAGTCCAGCAACGCAAGAGACCGACTCCTCGCCAACAATGTCATCGGCCTCCTCGAGGACCCGTACCACGTGTGCAGCGTCGCGCGAGCGGCCGTCTCCAACGTCATCCTTCGCGGAGCTGACTGCCGCGGCTCCAATCGTCTCGGCCCGGCGCACCTCGACGCGGACGGCCGCCCGACGTCTGCCTCGAACGTGCTCATCGACCTGGCGAATCGTCGGCATGCGCCACGCATCGACTTCGCCGGACGCCTGCGCGGCAGCCAGCCGGACATCGGCGCCTACGAGTACCGCGCTCGAACACGGTGAGACTGACGACATAGCCGGTGGAAGCCGCGCGCCCGGCACAGGAGCGCTCGCGGGCAGCCGGCGCTCGACCGGGAGACGAGATTCGAGCTCGAAGTCGACGGTGATGCAGTCCACTCGTCACCGATCTCCGGATCGACGATGGACGCACGTGACGTCGCGGACTTCCGGTATGGCTTTCCGCTCGGATGGCATCGCTTCTCGACTCGCTGGTACGAGGCGGGCGCGCTCGTGTTGACGAGCGACAGATCGATCGAGTTCGTGGAGCGCTGAGCGTCTGTTGAACCGCGAAGCGCGGCCCTCACACATCCCGCATCTGGAGCGGGCACTCTGACGTCGCGAAAATGGGACGTTGGCGGTGAAACTCGGGATCGGACTGTCGCTCGCGCTGGCACTCGTGCTCACCGTCGCGCCGACGAGCACGGGAAGCACGCAGGCAGGCGGCGCGCTCGCCGCGCGGGCCGTCGAGCCCGCTCCGGTCGCCTCGCTCGAGCCGGCGAAGACCGAGGAGCTCTGGCAGCGCCTCGTCGCCCAGCGCAAGCGCCTGTCGCAAGCCCCGACGAGCTGCCGTGCCGCTCCGGGCGCTCTTCTGGGCGGCGACGGACTACCTGCGCCTCGCGACGAAGCTCGCCACCACGCCCTCCCCCTGCGCCGAGTACTACGTGTCCGTGCCGCCGATCGTCGGGGACAAGACGAGGCCGCGCCCGAACGCGGCCCAGCGGATTCGCGCCCTCGGCCCGAACTTCCACGCGATGGCCGAGTTCCACTTCACGAGCTGGAACCGGTGGGTGCAGAGCACCGGCTCGAGCTGGTACACGGCCGGTGTCACCGCACGCGAGCGCATGGCTGCCGCGGGCTACGACTTCGCGAGGGGTGACATCTGGGTCGTGAACGAGCTCTCGTCGGCCGTCCGGCGCGGCACCGGCAACGCGCGCGCGAACGTTCGCGAGCTCCTCCGGGGGCTATACGAGGGCGGTGGGCGCCCGACGCGCGGAGCCGTCCTCGTGGTCGGCGTCGGCCAGCGGTCCACGACCGACACCTCGCTCCTGCAGACGAACCTCCAGAACTGGTTCACGGACTCGGCCTTCTGGGCGGACATGAACACCTACGTCAGCGACTGGTCACAGGAGGTCTACGGCGACGTGCGCAGCCACGCCGTTCCCGGCGCGCCCGAGGAGGTTCGCCGCGACTACCTGAACGAGTACCTCCAGCACAAGCTCGTGCTCGCCGGCGTCGGGCCACCGACGATCGAGACCGCGCGCTCGTACCTCAACGCGACGTTCAGCCCGCTCGCGAATGCGGCCTGGGCGCGTGAGGCCGGATACGGCTGGACGATGGTCTCCGCCGAGCAGATGGGGGCGTACGTCTCCTCGCAGGTGCACGCGCTCCGCTACTTCAGCGCGACGACCGGTCAGCCGCAGGACCGATGGGGCTTCGTCTGGGCGCCACGAAACGCCGCCGCGATTCCGGCAGCGGAGTTCGCGGCGCGGAGCGGCCTCGTCCTCGACCGCCTCGCCGCCGCCATCCGCGACTCCGCGGCGACGACCGACCCCGCCGATCCGGGAAGCGCCGCCTGCGGGCCGCCCGGACAGAATGTGCACTGCGTCCTCGACCTCGAGGGAGCGCGCTTCAACGACGCCTGGAAGTCGTTCCGGACCTGGACGCAGCCCGCTCTCTCGTTCGCGACTCCGGCGCAGACGATTCCGGCGGGCACGCCGTCGGCCCCGCTGAGCCTCGAGCTCGTCACTGGCTCCGGCCTCGCAGCGACGACGCCGGTGCCCCTCGCGGTCACGGTCAGCTCGAGCTCTTCGTCGGGCACGTTCGCAACGAGTCTCGAGGGCCCGTGGACGAGCACGCTCCCCCTCACGATCGCAGCCGGGACGCGCACCACCGCGGCGTTCTACTACCTGGACACAAGCGCTGGCAGCCACGTGCTGACGGCAGCGGCCACGGGAGCGACGAGCGGCACCCAGACGGTGACGGTGACGCACGGGCCGCCGAGCGCGGTCACGATCACGCCCCGAGCGGTGCGCGTGCAGGCGCGTGCCTCGCAGGCCTTCGCGGCCGCGGGCGTCGATGCCTTCGGCAACGCCTTCCCGGTCGCGGCGGCCTGGTCGATGGCGCCGGGCGGGATCGGGACGCTCACGTCGAGGACCGGCAGCACGACGTCGTTCACCGCCGGGCGCACCGTCGGGCGAGGGACGGTGAAGGCGACGGTCGCCGCACCGGCGTCCACGCTTTCCGCGTCGGCAGCGTTGCAGGTCACGCCGGGGGTGCTTCGCATCGCGTCGATCACGTACCGGGTGCAGCGGAACCACGTCCTTGTGAGCGTGGCGGCCCGAGACGCAGCGGGGAAGGCCATCTCACGCGCGAGGGTCCTCGGCCTCGTCAGGCGTGACGGACGTCCGTACGTCTCGACGCGGGCCGTGACCGGTCCTGCCGGTCGCACGACCTATCGGATCACGCTCCCGCGGCGCGGGGGGTGCCTGAGCACGACCATCCGGCGTGCGACCGCCGCCGGCTTCGCCTGGGACGGCCGCACGCCCCGCAACCGCCTCTGCAGGCCGCGATCGCGGTAGGGAGCGTTCGCTCGCTCGAGCTCGTACGGCGTTGAGCGCTTCTTGAGCACGGCACCCGAGGATGGGCCGCAAGGGGGTGCACAGATGCTCGAACAACCTACGACCACACTCGCTCTCGTCGCGGCAACGCGTGACGCAGCGAGGCGCGTTCGGGCGCGTACTCGTGAGGGTGTCGACGCCGTGATCGGGACTGGTTCGCGTCGCGCGCGCGATCACGAATGCGCGAGCTGGGCGACTGGCTCCGGCTCCCGGTGACGCAGCACGATTGTGGCGAACACGATCACGGCCCACGTCATGCCGGCGACGACCAGCGTGAAGAGCGGCACGAGCCCCCAGTGCTCCAGCACCTGGCCGGCCAGGATGAAGCCGAGCGGCGCGGCCACGGTGTTGATTGCGATCACGGCCGTAATGACCTTCGCGCGGAGGTTCTCGGGCGTCCGCGAGGTGAGCACGGCCATGATCGGCCCGTTGATGAGCGGCGTGAAGAAGGTCGCGACGAAGAGGGCGACGAACATCACCGGCCACGGGGGAAGGAAAGGCAGCACCCACATCGGCACGACGAATGCGATCGCTCCAAACCCGGCAAGGCGGAGTGGCGGAAACTTCCGCACCAGCGCGACCGCAGCGAGGCTTCCGACGAGCGCCCCAGCGCCGAGCGCCGCATAGAAGAGGCCGGCAACGCGGGCGCTGCCACCGAGCTCGTCGTACGCGTAGAAGGGAAGCCCGGCCGACATCCCCGCTCCCAGGAACCCGAATGCGATGACCGTCACGGCCAGTGGAGCAAGGAGCCTGTCGCTCAGCAGGAAGCGTACTCCGGCGAGAACGCCGTGCTCGACGGCCTGCGTGAGCGCCTTGCGCCGTGGCACGAACGCAAGCACGAGCACGAACGCGATGAAGTACGTCGCCGCGTCGACGTACAGCACGTTGGGTGCGCCGATGATCGGGATGAGGAGGCCCGCTAGAGCTGGCCCTATCAGCGCCGAGAAGGCGGCACCGCCCTCGATGAGGCTGTTCCCCTGGGACATGAGCCGCTCGTTCTCGCCGACGAGCTCGGGCAGGATGATCCGCTGAGACGCGAAGTACGGAGGCATGAAGCAGCCGAGCAGGGCAACGAGGCCCAGCAGCAGTCCGAAGCTCAGGACGTCGGCGGCATGGAGCACCGGGATGGACACGAGAATCGGTCCCCGCGCGAAGTCCGCAAGCAGCATCGTGTTCCGAGCGCCGATCTTATGCACGAGCGCTCCGCTCGGGATGCCGAGGATCGCCATCGGCAGGATCTCGGCGGCGAGGACGAGAGACATCTTCCCCGGAGAGCCCGTCGTCACGAGGACGAACCACGGGAGCGCGAGGTACGTCATGCGGGTGCCGAGGACCGAGACGATCTCGGCAGCGACGAGCGCACCTACGGCGGTCTTCTTGACGCTCATGGCTTCTGGCGCGGCTTCCATGCCCGAAGATAATAAAACGTCCGTACGGTTTTGTAAAATAAGAGCTCGAGATGCCCAAGATCTCCGACGAACGAAGGGCCGAGCGCCGCGACCAGATACTCGCGGCCGCCCGTCGCTGCTTCGCCGAGTTCGGCTACGAGGGAGCGACGGTCGCACGGCTCGAGAGCGCAACGGCCCTCTCGCGCGGGGCGATCTTCAACTACTTCGCATCGAAGGAAGATCTCTTTCTCGAGCTCGCGTATCGAGACAACGCTCGCCTCGTGACCCTCTGGCTGGAGAAGGGGTGGGAGGCGACCTTGCGTGAGATCGCGACGGAGGAGCCCGCCTGGCTCGGCGTCTATCTCGAGATCGCCAGGAAGATTCGTACCGACCCGGAGTTCCGCCGAAAGCACGAAGCCCGGACCCACGAGCAGCTCGCCCCCCCACTGGTGGCGCACGTCCGCGCCGAGCAAGAGCACGGTGACCTCCGCGACGACCAGCCAGCCGAGCGCGTCGCCGGCTTCATCAGCCTCGTCGCCAATGGCATCTCGGTTCAGATCGCTCTGGGCGAGCCGATTCGCGAAGTCGATGCGCTGGTCGAGTTCGTGCGCTCGGCGGTCACGAGCCGTGAGAGTGACTAGAAGAGCGGGTTAGCGACCGAGCTCTTCCCGGTAGGCGCGCGAGTAGATCCGCTCGAGCTCGGTGACGTTGCGAACGTAGTCCCGCGTCTCGGGGAAGGCGATTCCGGTTCCTGCACTGCGCCACTCGTCGACGTTCCCCGGTCCAGCGTGGTACGCGGCCAGGGCGAGATCCATCCGTCCGTACCGATCGAGGAGGTGGTCGAGGTACCACGACCCGTAGCGGACGTTGATCTCCGGGTTCTCGAGATCCGAGACGACGAAGCCGTCGCCCCCCGTGCGCAGCGCGATTCCCTCGGCCGTGTCGGGAAGCAGCTGCATCAACCCGCGAGCCCCCGCATCCGAGCGAGCGTTGGGGTCGAAGCGGCTCTCGACGTAGACGACGGCCGCGAGGAGCGCCGGGTCCAGGTCGTGGTTTCTCGCGTGCACCGCGAGGATGTGCTCGTACTCGAGTGGATAGCGAGCGCGCAGGTACCAATCCGGCTCCGCGTCGACAACCCAGGCGCCGACCCCGGCCACGGCCAGGACGACAACGGCTGAGATGGTCAGAAGGCGCATGTTTTAGCGGCCGATGCAGGCGCTTTCGAGGCAAGTTACAACTTGTAACTTGCCTGCTCGGCGGCGCCTTCGGACGAGTCCTCTGTCGGCTACTCCTCGGTCAGGGTAGCCATCACCCCTGCAACCCAGGCATCGAGCTCCTCCGGCGTTCCGGTGTTGACGTACACGAGATCCCCGCGCTTCGCTTTCTCGCGATCGGGCATGAGCCGAGACTCGCGGTCGTCGGTCTTGGCGCCTCGCCGTGCCTCCCGGAGCTGGCGCGGCGCCGTGATCACGACGACCTTGTCGAACCGGGCCTCGCCGCCGACCTCGTAGAGCAGCGGAACCTCGGTGACGCACACGTTCGGCGGAGTGGGGAGCTTTGCGAGCTGCTCGCGCCACTCGAGGTACTCGCGCGAGACGAGCGGATGCAGCAGCTTCTCGAGCCAGTCGAGAGCGTCGCGGTCTCGGAACACGCGAAGAGCGATCCGTTCGCGGTCCGGCACCCCGTCAGGATCGAGTATCTCGTCACCGAAGCGTTCGACGAGGGCGACCTTGACGTCTGGGTCGGTTCGAAGCAGGTGGTGGACGATCTCGTCGCTCGAGACCGTCGCCGCGCCGTGGCGCCGGAACGACGCGAGCGCTGTGCTCTTGCCGGCGCCGATGCCGCCGGTGATGGCAACCGCGATCGGGCGGCTCAAGGGATGTGAACTACGCCGCGGGGTCGGTCTCGTCCGGCTGTGACTCGTCGGACTCGGGCGCCGTATCAGCGTCGGCAGCGGCCTCGTCGGCAGGCTCACCATCTCCGGGCTCACCCTGGGCGACGACCTCGGCGTCCGAGGCTTCGGCGCTCGTCTCGTCCCCCTCGGGCGCGCTCGGAGGCTCTTCGGCTTCGGCTTCGATCTCCGCTCCGCTTCGGCTTCGGGTTCAGGTTCAGGCTCCGCTTCGATCTCGGCGTCCGTTTCGGCTTCGATCTCTGCTTCCGCTTCGGCTTCGATCTCGGCGTCCACTTCGGCTTCTGCCTCGATCTCGGCCTCGGCGCCCACCTCGGCTTCGACGCTGGCCTCGGCCTCACCTTCGAGCTCCGCTTCACCTGACGTTTCGGCGTCCTCGAGTTCGACTTCGAGCTCGGCTCCCTCGACGATCTCGTCCGCCTCCTCTGACGCCGCGCCGGTCGGGAAGGCCTCCTCGGTCAACATCAGATTTGGCGTCTCGTGCACGGACTCCGCACCGTCGGCACGCGGGACGGGCTGCTCACCCTCTTCCACGCGCTTGAGCGAGAGCGAGAGCCGACGCCGCTCGCCGTCGATCTCGAGAACGCGGACGTTGACGGCCTGACCCTGCTGGACGACCTCGCGGGGGTTCTCGACATGGTGTGCTGCGAGCTCGGAGATGTGCACCAGTCCTTCGACCCCGGGGAGAATCTCCACGAAGGCGCCGAACGTGACGACCTTGGCCACACGCCCCTCGACGACATCGTCCTCGTGATAGTGGTCGAGGACCTGCTGCCACGGATCGCTCTGCGTCTGCTTGAGACCGAGCGAGATCCGCTGTCGGTCGCGGTCGATGTCGAGCACCTTGACCTTGACGGTCTGCCCGATGTCGAGGACTTCCGACGGATGGTTGACGTGGCTCCACGAGAGCTCCGAGATGTGGATGAGACCATCCATACCGTCGAGGTCGACGAACGCGCCGAAGTCGACGATGTTCGAAATCTGCCCCTCGATCACGTCGCCGGGGTTCAGCCGGTCGAGGATGGCCTGGCGCATCTCCTTGCGCTCGTCCTCGAGGACGGCGCGTCGCGAGAGCACGACGTTGTTCCGAGAGCGGTTGAGCTCGATGACCTTGCATCGGAGCTCCTTGCTCAGGAACTCGTCCAGATCCTGGACGCGGCGAATGTCCACGAGCGACGCCGGCAGGAACCCGCGTACGCCGAGATCGAGGATGAGCCCGCCCTTGACGACCTCGATGACGCGGCCGTTCACAGGCTCCCCGCTCTCCGCGGCCGCCTCGATCGCCTTCCAGGCAAGCTCGAAGCGGGCACGCTTCTTCGAGAGGATCAGACGCCCGTCGGCGTCTTCCTTCGTCAGGACGAGTGCGTCGATCTCCTCACCGAGCGCAACCTCGTCGGCCGGGTTGACGGACCTCCGGATTGTCAGCTCTGCGACAGGGATGACACCCTCGGACTTGTACCCGATGTCCACGAGCACCTCGTCCTTGTCGACGCGAACCACCGTCCCGTGGACGACTTCGCCCTCGTTGATCTCGGGAAACGCAGCGTCGTAGTCCGGTACGAGCTCCCCGTCGGGGCCGGTGATCCAGACCCCTTCTTCGACCTGCGTTGGCTTCTCGGCGATGTCGTTGGCCATTCGAGCCGCGGAGTATAGCCAGGTTGTGGAAAAACCTAGGCCCGTCCCCGCTTTGAACGGCTCGAACGACTTGGGAGCGAGACTCGAGCGAGCAAGCGCATCGACCGAATCGGGGGCGACAGCCACTGCGGGCCCCGCGCCGCGACGCTACCGGCGTCCTTTCAGGCGCGGAGCTTGACGGGCCTGAGCCAGGCGGGCTTGCCGGTGCCTCGGGGCACGCAACCGGTCCAGCCGAGGCGGCCGTCGACGACGACGAGCTTCGTGCAGCGGAATCGGCTCCAGTTCTTCGCTCCGAAGGCGTCCCTGGTCGTGTCGACGATCACGAGGATGTCGCGTGCGCCACGGACGAACACGTAGTTCACGATCGGGTCACCCTCGATGGTGGTCAGCGCAGCGACCGCACGCGCACGTCTCCCCTCGCGCGAGGCCTTGACGATGCAGGCGTTGATGCGCCGCTCCGCCGCGGAGACGGGCGTATTGCGATTCCAGTAGGTGCCACACGTCGGATAGGAAGCAGGCGTCGCGGCGGTGCTCGCGGCGCCGGCCGCGGGCAGGACGGTCGCAACAGCCGCGACGGCCACTGCGACTCCCACTGCGACCGCGGCCCAGACCGAAGCGTGAAGCCTCATTCTGCGTTCTCTACGACGCCGCAGGTCGCTCCCGTCACGCTTTGGCTTCGGCCCAGTCGTCGCCCACGCCTATGTCGACTGCCAGCGGTGGGTCGAGGGGGTAGGCGCCGACCATCTCCTCGCGAACGAGCTCTCGGACGGCGGAGACCTCCGTTTCCGGCACCTCGAGGAGGAGCTCGTCATGCACCTGGAGCACGAGCCGCGCTCCTCGCCCTTCGTCCCGAAGGCGGCGGTGAATCGCGACCATCGCGACCTTGATCAGGTCCGCGTTCGAGCCCTGCATGACGAAGTTGACCGCGACGCGCTCGCCGAATCCACGCGTCTGGCGGTTCGACGCACGAAGCTCCGGGACCGGGCGCCGGCGTCCAAGCAGGCTCGACGCGTACCCGTCCTCGCCGGCCTGTGTGATCGTCCTCGCGATGAACGCCTGCACGAGCGGGAATCGCGCGAGGTACGCGTCGATGTAGGACTGCGCCTCGTCCTTCGGGATATCGAGGTTTTCCGAGAGCCCGAACGCCGAGATCCCGTAGACGATCCCGAAGTTGATCATCTTCGCGACGTTGCGCTCGTCCTTCGTCAGGGTCGCCGGGTCCTTCCCGAGCACCTCGGCGGCCGTGGCCGTGTGGATGTCCTCTCCTCGCAGGAACGCCTCGCGGAGCCGCGGCTCGCCGGAGACGTGCGCGAGGATCCGGAGCTCGATCTGCGAGTAGTCGGCCGACAGCAGGCGATGCCCGGGTTCGGCGACGAACGCGGAGCGAATCTCGCGACCGAGCTCTGTGCGAATCGGGATCGCCTGGAGATTCGGGTTCGACGTCGAGAGCCGACCCGTAGCCGCGACGGCCTGGTTGATGGTCGTGTGCAGGCGCCCGTCCGACCCGAGGAGCGTCGGCAGCGGCTCGAGATACGTGTTGAGAAGCTTCGCGAGCTCGCGCCACTCCTCGATCACCGGAACGATCTCGTGGTCTGACCGGATCGCACGGAGGACCTTGCTGTCTGTCGAGTACCCCGTCTTTCCCTTACGACCGGGCGTGAGCTCCAGCTTCTCGAAGAGGATTCGCCCGAGCTGCTGCGGAGAGCCGAGCACGAACTCCTCGCCGGCGAGGTCGTACGCCCGAGCCTCGAGCTCCTCGACGCGGTCCCGGAGCCGGGCGGTGATCTCCCCCATGCGGTACGTGTCGATCCTGACTCCCGCCTGCTCCATCGCAGCAAGCACGCCGGTGAGCGGAAGCTCGACCTCGTCGTAGAGCCGTTCGAGCCCGCGCTCACGGACACGTTCGCGGAGCTGCGGCGCCAGACGGCGTGCGACCTCGGCGTCGCGCACGAGCCCCGCCGTCGACTCCTCGGTCGCAGGCTCGGGCTGCAGCTCGAGGCCGTATTCGGCTGCCAGATCGTCGAGCACGTACTCCGCCCGCCCCGGATCGATGAGATACGCCGCGATCATCGCGTCGTCGGCCGCGTCGACCCGAAGCGCCTTCGCGTCGTAGACGGCGAGCCGTATCCCCGGGCGCTGGAACACCGCGTTGCTCGGGGGCGGTGTCACGACGGTGACCGCGTCTCCGGCCGCGACGGCAGCGCGCTCGTCGTCGGCGGCGAGCCCGATCTGGCCCTTGAGCTCCGGCAACTCGCCCTCGTGCCACGGGATCGTCTGCGCCTCGAGCTTCGGTCGCTCGGCGGCTGGCAGCGCCTCGTCGAGGGTGTCAACGCGGTTCAAGAGCCCGCGGAACTCGAAGCGGCGAAAGATCTCCTTCAGCTGCGAGCGGTCGGGCGGCGCGTGACGAGCTCGGCCGGGTCCACCTCGAGCTCGAGATCGCGTCGCATGGTTGCCAGCAACTTCGACGAGCGTGCCTGGTCGGCGTGCTCGGTAATAGAGCGCGACCGCGCGGGCGAGAGCTCGCCTGCGTGCTCGATGACCTCTTCGAGCGAGCCGTACTGGGCGATGAGCTGCCCGGCGGTCTTGTCACCGATACCCGGGACGCCAGGGATGTTGTCGCTCGTGTCTCCCTTGAGGCCGATGAAGTCCGGCACCTGATCGGGCCGCACGCCATACCGCGCCTCAACTCGCTCCGGTGTATAGACGTGGACGTCGGCGACCCCACGCGGAGTCATCATCAGGCAGATGTTCTCGGAGACGAGCTGGAACGCGTCACGATCGGTCGAGACAACGCATGTCTTGACACCAGCCTCGTCGGCACGCGTCGCGAGTGTGGCGATAACGTCGTCGGCCTCCCACCCTTCGAACTCGAGGTTCTGATACCCGAACGCCTCGACGATCGGGCGAAAGTGGGGAAACTGCTCGCGCAGGAGGTCCGGCATCGGCCGGCGTTCGGACTTGTACTCGGCCGAGATCTCGGTCCGGTGCACGGGTCGCGTGTCCCACGCAACGGCAACCCCCCGCGGCTTGTAGTCCGAGAGCAGCTTGAAGAGCATGTTCGTGAACCCGAGGAGGGCATTCGTCGGCTGCCCGTCGGTCGTCTGGAGCTCTTCCGGGAGCGCGAAGAACCCCCGATACGCAAGGTTGTTGCCATCGACGAGGAAGAGCTCCGTCTCGTGAACCGGGCCGTCGTCTAGCTCGAGCTCCTCGCCCGTGATCGTCTTGGGGCTCACCCCGCAACGGTATCGCTCGCGACCCCGCCGCGAAGCGTGACGTCAACGCCCAGGAGACCGCGATCCGGCAGCGGCCGATTCCAGTCTTCCGCTTGGATACGGGCGTGCGCCGCGTCCCCCTGCTGTCAGGCTCGCGCGTGATCCTCGTGCCGGCGGCCGACGACGACGTCGTCCTGCGACCGCCACCGCCTCCCGACCAGGTCGTCGACGCCGCAGCCGCGGTACGCGACGCGATGCGATTCCCGCTGTCGGGACAGCCGCTTTCGGCACTCGCACCCCGCAACGGTCGCGCGACGATCGTTGTCGAGCCATCGGCACTGCCCCTCCCAGGCGTGCCACAGGATCCCCGCCAGGACGCACTCGTCGCGGCCATCGACGAGCTCGAGCGCTCCGGCATTCCCGACGAGCGTCAGACCTTGCTCGTCGCGGGTGGGCTTGCACGGCGACAGGAGGCCCGCGACCTGGTTCGCATGCTCCTCCCGCCGGCTCGAGCGCGCGTGTTTCGCGGCAGCCTGCTCGTCCACGATGCCGCTGACCCGCAGCTCGTGCCCCTGGCGAAAACCGAATCGATCCGGGTGCATCGAGCGCTTGTCGAGACCGACATCACGCTCGTCCTCGGCGCCGCAGAGACCATCCTGCACGGAGGGCCGGGAACGCTCGTCGCCGCGGCGGATGCCGCAACCGTGCGCCGGGTGGCCGGGACCGACTCGCTCCTCCAAGCAGCCGGCTCGCCCGAGTGGGAGCTTGCCTTGGACGTCGAGTCCGCAGTTGCTGCGAGCGTTCCCCTCCTCGGCGTCTCGCTCGTCCTCGACCTCCCGCGTGTCACCGGGACGTACCGCGGCTATCCCGAAGACCCGGAGGCACAGGAACGCGTGGCTCGCTCGCCGTTTCGTGCTCTTCATTCGCACCTCCCCGGCCCGGTGCGCCGCGCCGCCCTTGATCGTCAGGGACGAAAGCTGACCACGACGGCAGCGTTCGCTGGCCCTCCCTCGGTCGCTCATGCCGAAGCTCTCCTTCGCGGCGCCGCGCTCCGAGGCACGCACCTCGACGCTCCGGTGGATGCGCTCGTCGTGGGTGTTCCGTGGCAGGGACCTCATGTCCCGCGCGAACACATCAATCCCGTGACCGCGGCGGCGATCTCGCTCGGCCTGGCTCTCCGTCTTCGAAAGGACGCGTTCCCGATTCGCGCCGACGGCACGCTCATCCTCGTCCACTCGTTCCGCCGGTCGTTCGCCCACGCGGCGCAGGCGCCGTACGGCTCGATGTTCCAGTCGGTCCGAGACGCTCGAAGCCCCGACGCCCTCGCCAAGGCCGAGCGCGCTGCCGGGTTCGACGAGCGCGCGCTCGACGCGTATCGCGCCGGGAAGGCCTGCCACCCCCTCCTCCCGTTCGCCGATTGGGCCGGGTGCGCCCCCGCGGTCTCGCGCCTCGGGCGGGTAGTCGTCGCCGGCTGCCGCGATGCGATCGCGGCACGGACCCTCGGCTTCGTCCCGAGCCACGGGATCGGGAGCGCGCTGGAGATGGCGCACGGCGTCTCCGGAGGTCGTGCGCGCGTGGGCATCCTCCTCGCGCCGCCGTATCCGCCGCTCGTCGTGGACGACCCGGCCGGATAGCCGTAACGCGAGTCCGCGGACCTACGTCTCGCCGAGGTAGGTCTTGCGAACCTGCTCGTTCGTCTTCAGCTCGGCCGCCGGCCCCTCGAGCGCGATGGTGCCCGTCTCCATCACGTAGCCGCGTTTTGCGAGATCGAGTGCCATGAGTGCGTTCTGCTCCACGAGGAGCACGGGCGTGCCCTGCTTGTTGATCTCGATCACGATCTCGAAGATCCGCTCGACGAAGAGGGCGCAAGGCCGATCGACGGCTCGTCCAGGAGGAGCACCTTGGGGCGCGCCATCAGCGCGCGGCCGATCGCGCACATCTGCTGCTCGCCACCCGACATCGTCCCCGCCTTCTGCATCCGCCTCTCCTGGAGGCGCGGAAAGAGCTCGAAGACGCGGTCCATGTCCTCCTGCAGCTCGCCTTGCGGCGGAGCGCTTGAATGCGCCCATCTCGAGGTTCTCGAGGACGGAGATGCGCGGGAAGAGCCGGCGACCCTCCGGGCAGTGGGAGATGCCAACCGCACGATCTTGTGAGAGGCGCGCTCGTGATGTCGCTGCCCCTCGAACCGGATCGTTCCCTTGCCGGGCTGATCGAGCCCGTTGATCGTCATCAGCGTCGTCGTCTTGCCCGCGCCGTTCGCGCCGATCAGCGTGACGATCTGGCCCTCTTCACGTGCAACGAGATGCCCTTCAAGGCATGGATCGCGCCGTAGCCCGCGTGCACGTCCTCGAGCTTCAGCATCCGACTGCCGGCGCTGCAGCCCGTGCTTCACCCGACCTCGCCCTTCCCGAGATACGCCTCGATCACCCGCGGGTCCGCCTGGATCTCGGCGGCGTCCCTTCGGCGATCTGCCCGCCGTATTCGAGGACGGCGATGCGGTCGCTGATCCCCATCACGACCCGCATGTGGTGCTCGATCAGCAGGACGGTGATCGCCGCCGTCCCGCATGTCGCGGATCAACGTCATGAACTCGTCGGTCTCTGCGGGTTCATGCCGGCCGCGGCTCGTCGAGGAGGAGGAGCTTCGGCTCGGTCGCCAGTGCGCGCGTCACCTCGAGCCGGCGCTGGTCGCCGTACGAGAGCGAGCCGGCGCGCTCGCCTCCCTTGCCGCCGAGCCCGCAGTAGGTCAAGAGCTCGCGTCCTCTCTCGCGTATCTCGCGTTCCTCCCGCTGCACGCCACGCGTGCGGAGGATCGAGGGGATGATCCGCGCATGCATCCGGCAGTGCATGCCCACGAGCACGTTCTCGAGCGCGGTCATGTTGTCGAAGAGTCGAATGTTCTGGAACGTCCGTCCGATGCCGAGCTTCGTGATCGTGTGCGGCGGGAGATCGCCGATCTCCTCCCCGTCGAACACGATGTGCCCCGAGGTCGGCGTGTAGACGCCCGTCAGCATGTTGAAGAAGGTCGTCTTTCCGGCGCCGTTCGGGCCGATCAGGGCGACAATCGATCCGCGGGGGATCGAGAAGTCGACGTCGTTCGTCGCGATGAGGCCACCGAACTCCTTGCGCAGCTCGGTCGTGACGAGCAGATCGTCGCGTCCGGACGAACCAGGAGAAGTGGAGTGCGGCGAGGCCGTGGTCGACATCAGTCGTTGGACCGATCGCGGTCGGTGAGCGTTCCCTCGTGGGTCACGTCGTAGAGCGGCGTGTCGTGAACGCCTTCCTCGAACTCGACGCGGTGACGGCGTTCGGGTATCAGCCCCGTCGGGCGTAACAGCATCATCGCCACGATGATCACGCCGTAGATTCCGAACTGGTACTTCGTCGGCTCGAAGTCGACTCCGGCCTCCTGGATCTTCGCCCCGATCGTGGCCAGGCCGTGCTGGTTCAGGTACGTCAAGAGGATCGCCCCGACGACCACGCCCCAGACGCTGCCCATCCCGCCCAGGATCACCATGCAGAGCAGGAAGACGGAGATGTTGAAGTAGAAGTCGCTCGCGAACGCGCCCCCCTTGAAGCTGGCGTAGAACGCTCCTGCGACGCCGCCGAAGAACGCGCCCATCGCGTACGACCAGGTCTTCGTGCGCATCAGCGGGACGCCCATCGCCGCCGCAGCGGTCTCGTCCTCGCGAATGGCGATCCAGGCGCGACCCAGACGCGAGTCGCGGATGCGAACGCTGACGAAGACCGTGATGAGCAGCAGCACGATCGCGGTGAAGTACCACCAGATCGCGGTGTCTCGCGCGAGCCGGAAGCTCTCCGGCAAACCGACGGCCTCGCCGGGCCTGCCGAATCCGAGCGAGTCGATCGGCTTGATCCCGAAGGCGCCGTTCGTCAAGTTGAACCCACCGAAGCTGTCGCCGTTCCGGATGACCTGCGGGAGGATCTCGCCGAACCCGAGCGTGACGATGGCGAGGTAGTCGCCCCGGAGGCGGAGCGTCGGCAGCCCGATCAGGATCCCTGCTATCAAGGTCGTCATCCCCGCGAGGACGAGAACGAGCCACATGTTGAGGTGGATGCCCGGGAAGTCCTCCCGAACCCCGACCGACCCGAAGTGGAAGGTCACATCCTCGAAGTGGACGGAGGCGAGCCAGCCCGCCGTATACGCCCCGACCGCATAGAACGCGACGTAACCGAGGTCCAGCAGCCCCGCATAGCCGACGACGATGTTGAGCCCGACCGCCATCATCGTGAAGGCGAGCATCACGACGACGGAGTCGACCGAGGGAACGAAGTCGCCGATCAGCGGCAAGTCCCCGAGGATCGGCTCGAGCGATGGGTAGAAGGCGGTGAACGCGATCAGGGCCACCGCGGCGCGGGCGCTCCTGGACCAGGCGCGTGGATCGAGCTCGACGTTTCGAACGTTCATGCGCCCTCCGGGGTGCGTTCGCCCAGAAGGCCTTCGGGCCGGAACACGAGAACGGCGATGAGGATCCCGAACACGATCGAGCGGGTCCAGTCGCTTCCCGGCGCGGCCCAGGTGAGCCCCTCGTTGAAGGCCTGGATGTAGCCGATCAGGAGAGCGCCGAGCACTGCTCCTGGCAGGTTGCCGATCCCACCGAGGACGGCCGCGGTGAATGCGATCAGCCCGAGCTCGAAGCCCGTGTCGTAGCGCATGTTGTATTCGAGGAGGAACACGAGACCTGCGGCGGCCGCCAGCGATCCGGCGATGACGAACGTGACCCGGATCGTCCGGTCCACGTCGATCCCCATCATCGCCGACGCATCGCGGTCCTGGGACACGGCGCGCATCGCCTTCCCCTGGCGCGTCGTTCGAACGAACCACGTCAACAACGCCAGCACGGGAACCACGATCAGGAGCGCGGTGAGCTGGTTCCACTTGAACTCGACCCCGTGGAAGTCGAACACCGTAGTTCGCGGGATCAGCTCGGAGCCGCTCTCGTAGTCGACCCCGTAGAGCGCGAGCGAGACGTTCTGGATGATGAACGCGACGCCGACAGCCGTGATCAACGGGGCCAGTCGCGGAGCTCGACGCAGCGGCTTGTATGCGACGCGCTCGATCGTGGCGTTGACGACCGCGAACAGCGGCATCGTGATCAGGAGCGTGAGCACGATCGCCCCCACGATCACGGCGGTGCTCGAGTCGCCGGACACATCGAGAACCGTGAACAGAACGGTGCTGGCGACAAGCCCGGAGAGCGCGAAGAGGTCGCCGTGGGCGAAGTTGATCAGCTGGAGAATTCCGTACACGAGCGTGTATCCGAGCGCGACGACGCCGTAGATGGACCCGTTCGTCAGGCCGATGAAGCTGACGTTCAGGAAGTTGACCGGCTCCTTGATGAAGTTGATCGCCAGCCAGAGGACGACGAGCCCGACCAGCGCCAGACCGATGTAGTCGATCAGCTTCGCATTGCGGATGACGTGGAGAAGCGCGACGGTCCGCTTCATCGCCGGGGTCTCGGGCATCGTGGAGGACGACTCTAGCCCGCCGGGCAAACCGAGTAAATGGTTCTGGAACGACCGAGGGAGGGCTGCGCCCTCCCTCGGTCGACGGACGATGCGTCCGGCTGTGCTAGTCGGTCGTACCCAGCGCAGCGTCGACGGTCGACTGCTGCGGGGTGATGACCTCTTCGGTCGTCAACACATCGGTCGCCTTGTAGATCGTGAACTGCACGATCGTCCCCTCTGCGCCCGTCGGGTCGCCGTTCTCGTCGAACGTGAACGAGCCGAGGTAGCCATCGGAGATGTCCGTGGCGAACAGCTGCGTGATCACGTCTCCACGCGTGCCGTCCGACGCGGCGATTGCGTCCAGCATCGCGACCGCGGCCTGGGCGCCGAAGATCGCGTACGGGTCGATCGGCGTGCCCGCGGCGAGGAACTCGTCCTGGAAGCCGGCGACGAACTCCTGCGCCGTGCCCGAATACGCATCGATCGGCGTACCCGCGACGGACATCCACATGTTGGCCGCCGCCGATCCGGCCTCGGTGATCGTTTGCTGGGTGGCGAAGCCGTCAGGCCCGTAGAGCTGCACATCGCCGTCGTTCGGCCCCAGCACGGCGACCTTGTCCTTGATCACCTGAGCGCCGTTCTCGTCGATGAGCCCGCCGAGGAACACGGCGTTCGCATCGGTCTGACCGATCTTCTGGAAGAGCGCCTCGTAGCTCGACGCCTTGGGATCCCACGCCTCGAAGCCCGCGACCTTGATCCCCAGCGACTCTGCCGAGTCGCGGAAGTTCTCAGCGATTCCGAGACCGTACGACTCCTTGTCGTTGAGGATGTAGACGCTCGTGACGCCCTGCGTCTGGGCGAACTCGGAAACCGCCGCGCCCTGGAAGGCGTCATGTGCGACGACCCGGGCGTAGTTGCGGGTTCCCGACGGGTAGTACTGGTCGGGCTGGGCCGACGAGCAGCTGCTGGCCGTCGTCGTCAGGCAGACCAGGGTGTTCGCGGGCGAGAGCATCGCGATGCCACCGCCGGAAGCCTGGTTGAGCTCCGGGATGATGATCTCGGCACAACCGGAGTTGAACGTCCCGATGACGCCGATCACGTGCTCGTTGCCAGCGTAGAGCTTCGCGTTGGTGGCGCACTTGCCCGAGTCCCACTTGGCAGCCTGGGCAGTTGCGTCGTCGCACTCCTGGAACGCGACGTTGAAGTCGCCGGCCTTCCAGTCGTTCTGCGCGAGCGTGTAGCGGATTGCGTCGTTGATCTGCACCGTCTGGGTGCGCGAAGAACCCTGGAGCGGCAGGTCTGACGCGAGCAAGAGCTGTGCCTCGCCTTCGCCCTCGTACTCGAGCGCTCCGCAGGACGACGACGGCAATGCCGTCGGCGCACCCTCCGGGAGGCTCCCGCTATCTTCGTCGTCGCCGCCGCCGCAGCCCGCAGCCACCAGCGCCAGCGCGGCCACGAGCAGACCGAGGACGATGAGCGCGCTTCTCTTTCTCGTAGTCAACCTCTTCCTCCTCACCTCGGAATAACCCCAATGCGCGCCGGCGCCGCCGGCGTCTCGGCAGTATCCGCTCTCGCGCTCGGATGCGCAACCGGGAAGGCACCGTGCCGGACGGCGCGGGCGACGCCGATGCCGGAGGTGGGGGTCGAACCCACACGTCCCGAAGGACACGGGATTTTGAGTCCCGCGCGTCTGCCAATTCCGCCACTCCGGCCTCGGTGCGATGGTACTTCGGATACGCGGTTAGTCTGGGCGTGCGATGCGACTCGGTGTGCTCACGGGCGGCGGAGACTGCCCCGGTCTCAATGCAGCGATACGCGCGATCGTGCGCGGGTCGATCGCGGAGGGCCACGAGACACTCGGCCTGCGTCACGGGTGGCGAGGGCTCGCTGAAGACGACGTGCTCGCGCTCGACCGGCGCACCGTCGCAGGAATCCTGCCCCGCGGCGGCACGATTCTCGGCTCATCGGGCTACGACCCGTTCCGAGAGGACGGCGGTATCGCGGCCGTCATCGCGAACTCCGAGAAGCTTCGAGTCGACGGCGTCGTCGCGATTGGCGGTGAGGGCACGCTCGGCGTCGCTCACAGACTTCACACGGACCTCGGCTATCCGGTCGTCGGCGTACCGAAGACGATCGACAACGACCTTGCCGGGACGGACGTCACCATCGGCTTCGACACAGCGGTGCACGTCTGCACCGAGGCAATCGACCGCCTGCACACGACCGCCGAGTCGCACGACCGGGTGATGGTGGTCGAGGTGATGGGCCGCAACGCCGGCTGGATCGCCGCGGCAAGCGGGATCTCCGGTGGAGCGGACGTGATTCTCGTTCCGGAGGTGCCGACGACGATCGAGGACGTGTGCGACCGACTTCGAAAGCGGCATCAGGAAGGCAGGGACTTCTCCATCGTCGTCGTCGCAGAGGGGTAC
Source organism: uncultured Actinomycetes bacterium (assembly GCA_963756925.1). Classification (GTDB taxonomy): domain Bacteria; phylum Actinomycetota; class Thermoleophilia; order Gaiellales; family Gaiellaceae; genus GMQP-bins7. The sequence continues at coordinate 168,886 of CAVWPL010000001.1, forward strand.
CCGTTGTGCCGCCGCTCCGGCGCCCAAGACGGGCCGGTCGTGCAGGACGTCGACACGTACGGCTACGTTCGGCTCGGTGGGATCGGACGCGTCGTCGCGGACGAGATCACCGGCGAAACGGGCTACGAGACACGGGTCACGGTGCTCGGCCACGTGCAGCGCGGAGGGACACCGACCGCGAGAGACCGCTTCCTGGCCACGCGGCTCGGCCTCCATGCCGCGGAGCTCGCCGCGGCTGGCTCGTGGGGCCAGATGACCGCTGTGCGCGGGAACGAGATCGTCGAGTGTCGCTCGGCGACGCGACGACTGGACGACGGACGGTCCCACCCGAGTGGATCGCCGCGAGCGGCGTGCTCGCGTAACTCCTGAGTGGCGTCCCGCTAGATGCTTGACCGGAGATTGGCGCGCCGCCGCGTCCGGGCGTTCCGGTCGACACGACCTCGGGAGGCGTCGCCGGAGTAAGGGCCGTGATGTTGGTCGACGTCACGAGCACCGCATCGACTCCCGCACGCTCGAGCTCCGCGACATCGTCAGCGGAGGCATCCCTCAACTCGGCGATCGCGAGCTTGCCGGCCGGCACGTCGTGGAGCAACGCGAGCAGCGTCTCCAGGGCATCGGCGTCCGCCTCGGGATCGGGGCTCAACAGGAAGACCTCGGGATCGAGCTCCTCGAGCGCACGCTCGAGATCGTCGGAGTCGGACACCTGAACGACGCACTCGACGCCCAGGCCGAGAGCCTCGTCCCAGATCTCCATGTCTGCAGGGACGACGACCGCGTCGGCCGCGACAGCCCGAGCGCCGGCCGCCTGGCCGACCAGCAGGAGTGGGAGATGGGACGCGTCGCGAACTCCCATCGCGCCAGACCTCACTACGAGGGCGTCTGCGCCCTGCTGCTGCGCGCGACCCGCCTCCTGACCGTCGGCGACCTCCACGAGCACGGATATTCCGTCACCCTCGGCGATCGCCTGGCTCAACCTGCTCACCGTGCGGGATGCTACTGAGCAAACACCCGGTCGCGTGTGGACGTCTACCTTGACACCATGCGAACGTCATTCGTCGGCGGCCTCGTGCTCGTCGGCATCCTCTTCACCGGAACGGGACTCGCGAGCACAATCGAGGGCACGAGCCGAAGCGAACGGCTGCTCGGGACGACGCGTGCCGACTCGATCCTCGGTCGAGGCGGAAACGACGAGCTCCTGGGTCGCTCGGGCACCGACTTTCTCTCCGGTGGGCGGGGGCGAGACATGATCGCGGGCGGGTCCGGCAACGACCGGATCGTCGCCCAGTACGACGGAAGCCGCGACCGCGTCCTCTGCGGAAGCGGGCTCGACGTCGTCAATGCCGACCTCCTCGACGCGGTCGCCGCGGATTGCGAGCTCGTCGGCCGGCGCCTCTCTCGCGATCCGTACACGAACGCGGAGGGTCAACACGAGACACAGGTCGAGCCGGACAGCCTGACCGTCGGTCGGACGACCGTTGCGGCGTTCCAGGTGGGGCGGCGGGTCGACGGGGCGGCCACCAATATCGGCTTCTCGGTTTCCAACGACGACGGCCGGACCTGGCGGAGCGGCCTCCTGCCGAGCCTCACGCTCTCGAGTCGACCAGCCGGGCCGAGCATCCGGGCAACAGACCCGGTCGTCGCGTATGACGCGACCACTCGCACCTGGCTGATCGGAACCCTCGCACTCGCCGGCCCGGTCACGCGACTCACGGTCAGCAGGTCGAGCGACGGCTTCACGTGGGGCGCGCCGGTGAACGCGATCGAGGACACGTCAGCCTCCGGGATCACGTTCGACAAGAATTGGCTCGCGTGCGACAACGGGCCCTCGAGCCCATTCCATGGCCGGTGCTATCTCGCCTACACGGACACGTTGAGGGGAGACCGGCTCGCGGTCCTGACCTCGCCAGATGGCGGCTTGACGTGGTCGGCACCCGTGGGAATCCCGGTGACCGGTGCCGTCGGTGCGTTCCCGGTGACCCTCCCGACCGGCGAGCTCGTCGTCGTCTTCCTCTGGGGTAGCAATCGCATCGGCTCATCTGTTTCGGCAGACGGAGGAGCATCGTTCGGCGCGCCCGCGCTCGTAGCCGAGCTCGAGGCTCGGAACATCCGCGACCTGCGCTTCTTCCCACTGCCGGCAGCCGACGTCGATCCTTCCGGGCGCGTCTGGGCGACGTGGCACGACTGCCGGTTCAGCTCGGGGTGCGCCCGAAACAGCGTCGTCGTCTCGACGTCGACCGACGGCCGCACGTGGACGACACCGAGCGCGATCACTTCCGGAAAGAACGCGATGCTCCCCGCGATCGGTATCCACCCGACTTCTGGACGCGCGACGTTCGTCTACCACGTCGTACGTCCGGGAGGAGTCGACGTCGAGCTCGTCGAGGTCGGACCGGCCGGCCAGCGCCTCACCCCGCCACGACGGCTCTCCTCGCAGACGATGCGCTTCGAGTGGATGCCGAACACGACGTCGGGACGCATGCTCGCCGACTACATCTCGGTGCACTACGCGGGAGCGCGACCCCTTGCCGTCTGGATCCTTGCGTCAGAGCGCGTCGGCTCGAGCTACCGCCAGGCCGTGTACGCCACGCGAGGCTGACGCGCGAGTCACCCTCAGCGGGCTGGACCTACGAGCTACAGGCCGATCGGATGCCAGACGGTCTTCAGCTCGAGGAAGGCCTCGACCTCCCACGGGCTCTGCGCGTCGGCGGTCGAGCGAACGACCCGCTTGACGTTGTCCGCGGCGAGCCTCTGGAGCTCGGCAAAGTCGCCGTCGGCTCCCGTGAGATCGATCGCGTTCACGTCCATGTGCGCGGCGAGCCAGGGGCGAGCTCATCCCGTACGCCCGTGAGGATGTTGACGGCTCCGGCCGGGACATCCGACGTCGCCAGAGCCTCTGCAAGCTCGATCGCGGCGAGGGGATGCGACTCCGCTGCGACCGCGACGACTGCGTTGCCGCCGACGAGTGCCGGCATGAGCCGCGAGACGATTCCGACGAGCGGAGGCTCGGGAGGAGCGAGGATCGCGACCACGCCCGTGGGTTCCGGAACCGTGAAGTCGAAATAGGGGCCGGCAACGGGATTCGAGCTCCCGAGCACCTGCGCGAGCTTGTCCGCCCAGCCGGCGTACCACACGACGCGATCGATCGCCGCTTCGACCTCGTCGCGTCCCGTGCAGACGACTGCGAGATCCGACGCACGCGTCTCCATCATCTCCGCGAGGCGGTAGAGCACCTGACCGCGGTTGTACGCGGTCAGCCCGGACCACGACGCGACTGCCGAGCGCGCGATGCGAACGGCGTCGCGGACATCCTTTCGCGACGCTCGAGCGACGTTCTGGCCCTCGGCCTCGTACGTACGCCCGGACTCGGAGCGTGGGAATGCTCCTCCGATGTAGAGCTTGTACGTCTTCTTGACCGGGAGACGCGTCATCGCCAGCCAGTGCTTCCGCCCAGGGTGTGTACACATCGGTCCGAACTTGGCACGGACGCGCGCGGAACGTGTGCGGCTTTCGCGGTTAGGCATCGACGCCGGGTGGAGGGTGGCCAACAGCCCCACCCAGGGTGGGGAACTCGTCCCGCGTGGGGAACTCGTCCAGCGTGGGGAACTCGTCCAGTGGTGCGGAGCTCGTCCCGGGCAGAGAGCTCATCGTCAGTCGAACCTCAGGTAGGGCGCGAGGCCGTGGCGGCCACCTTCGCGTCCGAAGCCGGACTCCTTGTATCCGCCGAACGGCGACGCAGGATCGAAGCGGTTGAACGTGTTCGCCCACACCACTCCGGCGCGCAGGCGCTCGACCATCCACAGGATCCGCGACCCCTTGTCCGTCCACACCCCGGCCGAGAGCCCATACGGCGTGTTGTTCGCCTTCTCGACAGCCTCCTCGGGAGTGCGGAACGTCAGCGTGGAGAGCACCGGCCCGAAGATCTCCTCCTGGGCGATCCGATAGCTCTGCGCGACGTTCGTGAAAAGGGTGGGCCGGAACCAGTAGCCGCGCTCGGGTAGGCGGCACTCCGGCTGGTAGATCTCCGCGCCCTCCTCCTCCCCGCTCGCGACGAGCGCGGCGATCCGCTCGAGCTGCTCCCGGGAGTTGATCGCGCCGACGTCGGTGTTCTTGTCGAGAGGATCGCCTACGCGAAGCGTCGAGAGCCGGCGCTTGAGCTTTTCGATCAGGGGCTCGTAGATCGACTCCTGCACGAGCAGCCGCGAGCCGGCGCAGCAGACATGCCCCTGGTTGAAGTAGATCCCGTTGACGATCCCCTCGACGGCCTGGTCGAGCGCCGCGTCGTCGAAGACGATGTTCGCGGCCTTGCCGCCGAGCTCGAGCGTCAGCCGAACATCCCGCCCGGCGAGCTCGCGCATGATGAGCTTCCCCACCTCGGTCGACCCGGTGAATGCCAGCTTGTCGATACCCGAGTGACGCACGAGGTGCGCGCCGGTCGTACCGTCGCCGGTGACGATGTTGACGACGCCGGCCGGGAGCTCGGCCTGGCGACACACCTCCGTGAAGAGGAGCGCGGTCAGCGGCGTCGTCTCGGCGGGCTTGAGCACGACCGTGTTTCCGCACGCGAGCGCCGGGGCGATCTTCCACGCGAGCATGAGCAGCGGGAAGTTCCAGGGGATGATCTGCGCCGCAACTCCCAACGGGCGCGGCGTACGGTTCGGAAAGGCGTACTCGAGCTTGTCCGCCCAGCCCGCGTAGTAGAAGAAGTGTGCGGCGGCGAGCGGCAGGTCGACGTCTCGAGACTCCCGGATCGGCTTTCCGCCGTCGAGCGACTCGGCGACCGCGAACTCTCGCGAGCGCTCCTGGAGGATGCGCGCGATTCGGAACAGGTACTTCGCCCGCTCCGACGGTGCGATCTCGGACCAGCCGTTGTCGAACGCCGCGCGTGCCTGCGTGACGGCCAGGTCGACATCCTCCGGCCCGGCGAGCGCGAATTCGAAAAGGGGCTCCTCGGTCGACGGAGAGATGGACGTCAGCCGCTCGCTCGCCCGCGGCTCGACCTCCTCCCCGCCGATGAAGAGGCCATACAGGTCCCGGATCTGGACGATGTCACGCGCCTCGGGCGCAGGGGCGTACTCCCACTCGAGAGTCGCCGGAGTCACGTCGGGACGCTTCTCGAGCTTGCTCATGTGGAGCCAATCGTGACGTCGGTCCCGGATCTCACGCGCAGCCTCAGTCGATCGTGAAGTAGTCCAGCGACTGGTAGCGACCCGTCTTCTCCTTGCGGATCTGCATCAGCACGTCGTTCAGCAGCGACGAGGCTCCGAAGCGGAAGAGGTCGGGGGTCATCCAGTCGCGCCCGAGTGTCTCGTAGAGGACGACGAGGTACTGGATCGCTTGCTTGGCGACGCGGATTCCCCCCGCGGGCTTGATGCCGACGACGCGGCCTGTCTCGGTGTACACGTCGCGGACCACCTCCATCATGCACAGCGTCACGGGCAGTGTCGCCGCCGGGCTGATCTTCCCGGTCGAGGTCTTGACGAAGTCCGCGCCGGCAGCCATCGCGAGCAGCGACGCACGCCTGACGTTGTCGTACGTCCCGAGCTCGCCGGTCTCGAGGATCACCTTGAGGTGCGCGTCGCCGCAGGCTTCCTTCACGCGCACGATCTCGTCGTACACCTTCGAGTACCGCCCGGAGAGAAAGGCCCCACGGTCGATGACCATGTCCACCTCGTCAGCCCCGAGCTCGACCACCGCGCGTGTCTCGGCCACCTTGATCTCGGTCGGAGACTGACCCGACGGGAACGCCGTCGCCACAGACGCGACCTTCGACACCGCTCCCGTGGAGCCGTTCCTTCGCCGTCGCCACGAGATTCGGGTAGACGCAGATCGCGGCGACGGGAGGAATGCTCGGATCGACGGGATCCGGACGCACGGCCTTCGAGCAGAGCGCGGCGACCTTCCCCGGCGTGTCCTGCCCCTCGAGCGTCGTCAGGTCCATCATCCGAATCGCGAGCTCGAGCGCCTGCAGCTTCGACTCTCGCTTGATCGATCGCTTCGCCAGCGTCGCGGCGCGCTCCTCGAGGGCAACCGCGTCGATAGAGCCGATACGCGGCAGCCGTGGCTCGAGCGGAAGCTCGAACCCGCCTAGGAGTGCGGGCGCCTGGGCCACTCACGGAGTGTAGAGAGCCTGTGCCTGGTCGGGCTCGAAACGGAGTCGGCGTGATCCATCACCCTCCAAGGCGACAGCGCCGGACCATCCCCGTGGACGGCTAGAGACCGAGCCGCTCGAGCAGCTTTCTGTCGCGACGCCATTTCGCGCGCACCTTGACCTGGAGCTCGAGGTACACCGGGTGTCCGACGAGCGCCTCGACCTCGGGGCGTGCGCGCGTGCCGATCTCGCGGATCATCGCGCCCTTCTTGCCGACGAGGATTCCCTTCTGCGACTCGGTCTCGACGTAGACGAACGCGCGCACGACTTTCTCGGCGATCTCGTCGACCTCGACCATCACCGCGTGAGGCACCTCCTCGCGCGTGAGCTGGAGCGCCTTCTCGCGGATCACCTCCCCGACCCGCTCCTCGACGGTCAGATCCGTCTTCTGCTCCGGCCCGAAGTACGCAGGCCCGTCGGGCAGGAGCGACACGATGTCGTCCCGGAGCTCGCCGATCCCGTCCTTCGTCTTCGCGCTCACGGGGTGGAGAGCGTGGAAGTCGCCCAGCTGAGCCGCGGCCTGCATCTGCGAGAAGACGTGGCTCTCCTTCAACCGGTCGACCTTGTTCAGCACGATGATCACCGGCTTCTCGAGCGCGAACACGCGGCGCGCGACGAAGCGGTCGCCCGCGCCGATGCGCTCGCGCGCGTCGACGACGAGGAGGACGGCGTCGACGTCGTCGAAGGATGCGTCGACGCTCGTCTGCATGCGCTCGGTCAACGTGTCGAACGGGCGCTGGAATCCGGGCAGGTCGACGAGCACAAGCTGGTAATCGGGTCCGTTGGCGACGCCGAAGACCCGCCGCCTCGTCGTGTTCGGCACCTTCGAGGTGATCGCGACCTTCTCGCCGCAGAGCGCGTTGACGAGCGTGGACTTGCCCACGTTCGGGCGACCCGCGACCGCGACGAGCCCGCTCTTCATCGCGGGCAGCTCGAACGACTCGGGCAGCAGCTCGTCGGGCGTCATCGTCACGACCCGGCCACCGTTTCGGAAGACGATGTGCGGAACGCGCATCTCGAGCAGCCACTGCCGGCAGCCCCCGCACGGAGACGCCGTGATCGCGGCGGCAACGAAGTCGCCAGGGCGGTACCCCTCGGCCATTGCACGCGAGAACGCGGTCCGCTCCGCGCAGACGCCGAGCGGATACGCGGCGTTCTCGACGTTCACGCCCTCGATCACGTGCCCGTCGCGCGCGAGCACAGCGCAGCCGACGTTGAAGCTCGAGTACGGCGCATACGCCCGCGCGGCGACAGCATCTGCCCGCTCGAGCAACTCCGCGTCGCTCAGCGACCGCTCGCTCATCCGAAGGCCTGGAAGAGCGCCAGCGTGATGAGCGCGCCGAGCGCGCCCCCGGTCGCAACCTCGGAGGCAGTGTGGACGCCGCTCTCGACGCGGGTCTGGGCGACGAGCAGGGCCATGATGAAGGTCAAGCTCGAGACGAGGAAGTGGTGTGCCGAGTCATCGAGCACGAGCGTAACCGCCATCCAGCCTGCGAACGCGACTGCGGCATGCCCGGAGGGCAGCCCGCCGCGCAGCGGCGTGCCCCGCCCTGTGACCGCCTTGACCACGATGACCACGATGATCGTCAGCGCGAGCGCGACGAGCGTGAGCTCTTCGGGGACGTTTGCGAGGCGGTCGAGGAAGCGCGAGCTCCTGTCGGCGACGGCGCCCGAGAAGACGAGGTAGCCGACAGCGGCGGCGTTCAGGGCGGCGATCAGCACGGCGCCGGCTGCGATGTCCTTTGCGAGCTTGGCCATCGGGTCGAACGACGTCGAGGCGACGTCGACCGTCGCTTCGATCGCGGTATTCACGAGCTCTGCGACGAGCACGAACGTGATCGCGATCAGGAGCAACATCAGCTCGGTCCTGTCCACACCAAATGCCAGTGCGGCAACGAGTACCGCGGCAGCGATCGCGAAGTGAATCCAGAGGTTCCGCTGCGTCCGCAGCGCGTGGATGACCCCTTCGGTCGCGTAGTTGAAGCTCTGGAAGAGGGAGGGGCTGCGCTGACGCGTCATCCGGAGTGCTCCAGCTCGCGTGCCTCCATGTCGGCGCCGTGCTCGTACCCGAGCAGGTGCAGGAGCCCGTGCACGAGAGGCGTGCGCCAATTCTCACCCGCGACCTGGGGACACAGCACGACGTCGCCGAGTGCTCTGGGGACGCCTTCGGGGAGATCATCCTTGCCGTCGAGCGGGAAGGACAGGCCGTCCGTCTCCTCGTCGATTCCGAGATGGTCCCGCTTCAGAGCGCGGATCTCGTCCGGCGCCACGAAGACGATCCCGAGCTCGCCGTCGACGACGCCCTCGGCCGTGAGCACGCGTTGCGCGAGCTCGTTCGCCGCCGCGTCGTCCACTGCGGTACCGCTGCGATTTGACGTCTCGACCGAGATCACGGCGCTAGCGCCGCCGGGCGGTGCCCGTTTCCTCGGCGTGCCGCTTGTACGCCTCGACGATCCGCTGAACGAGCTTGTGCCGGACGACATCCTCGTGCCCGAACTCCACGAACGAGATCCCCTCGATCTCGCGGAGGATCTCACGTACCTGAATCAGCCCCGACGCCTGCTCGCGAGGGAGATCGACCTGCGTGACGTCGCCTGTCACGACCATCTTCGAGCCGAACCCGAGTCGCGTCAGGAACATCTGCATCTGCTCCGGTGTGGTGTTCTGCGCCTCGTCGAGCACGATGAACGAGTCGTTCAGCGTGCGGCCGCGCATGAATGCGAGCGGGCGCGACCTCGATCGTCCCTCTCTCCATGTAGCCGGCGAGCCGCTCCGGATCGAGCATGTCGTAGAGCGCGTCGTACAGCGGCCGCAGGTACGGGTCGACCTTGGCCAGCATGTCGCCGGGGAGAAAGCCGAGCCGCTCGCCGGCCTCGACGGCGGGCCTGGTCAGGATGATGCGCCCGACTCCCCCCTCGGTCAGCGCCGAGACGGCGAGGGCCATGGCCAGGTACGTCTTGCCGGTTCCGGCTGGACCGACCGAGAACGTCACCGTTCCCTGCCGGATCGCGTCGACGTAGCGCTTCTGGTTCACGGTCTTCGGCGTGATCTGCTTGCCGCGGTGACGCCACACGACATCCTCGAAGACGTCGCGAACATCCTCGGCCTGGTCGAGCGCCGTAAGCACCGCTCCGACCGTGTCCGGCCCGATCTGATGGCCGCCCTCGACGAGCTCGACCAGCTCGTCGACGACGGCGAGCGCCGCAGCGACGTGCTCGCCGTCTCCGTCCAGGGTCAGCCGGTTCCCGCGGAGCGAGATCGAGCACTGGAGCCGCTCGCGCAACGCGTCGAGAACCCCGTCCTCGACGCCGGCGAGCTCGGCCGCGACTTCGTTCGTGACGTCCAGCACCTCGTGCACGAACGCAGTCTAGAAAGGTCGCCTGCTGCGCACCCGTGCGCACGGGTGCTACAGCGATCGCAAGTTACAACTTGTAACTTGGGCGGGCTGGCGCGGGTACAACGGTATCGCCGGCAAGTTGCAAGTTGTAACTTGCCGCAAGCTCGACCTGACTGGTCTGCTCGTCCCTTCCCGGCGCATGTGTGGAGGCAGCGCGGGTATGTGGGCAGCGCAAGCGTGGAGGCAGCGGAGCTAGGCCAGCTTTTCCTTGACGAGCTGGTTGACGGTCGACCCGTCCGCTCGACCCGACGTCTGATGCATGACGCCGGCCATGACGCGACCCATGTCGCGGATGCTGGTGGCTCCCACCTCGGAGATGACGTCGTCGATGATCTCCTCGATCTCCTCTTCGGAGAGCTGCTCGGGCATGTACTCCTGGAGCACGACCAGCTCCTGCTCTTCGGCTGCGGCCCGATCCTCCCGCCCGCCCGAGCGGAACCCTCCGCAGCCTCGACGCCGCCGCTTCCGCTCCCGCTGGAGAACCTGGAGCTCTTCCTCCTCGGACAGTGGGCGCTGGAGCTCCTTCTGCGCCTGCTGCAGGGAGTTCAGGATGAGGCTCAGCGCGTCGCGGCGGTCGTCCTCGCGCGCAAGGCGGGCAGCCTTGAGATCCGACTCGATCCGGACGATGAGGCTCATGCCGCCTCCCCGGCGAGAGCGTCGGCGACCTGCCGTGCGTCGACGCGTCCACCGAGCACGTGCCAGTGGAGGTGGAACACCGTCTGGCCCGCACCCGGGCCGACGTTGACGAGTACCCGATAGTCGTCGAGCCCGGCTGTCTCGGCAGTGGACGCCACGAAGCGGAGCATGCGTCCTGCCTCCTCGTCCGGGAAGGCGCCGATGTCCTTGAAGGTGTCGACATGCCGCTCCGGGAGGACGAGCAGGTGCGTCTCGGCCACGGGCTTGATGTCGCGGATGGCCACGAAGCCGTCGGCGGCGTGGACGTGGTCACCCTCGGCGACCAGCCGGCAGAAGAGGCAAGACGTGTCAGGCTGCGACGGCACGGATTCCTTCTCTCGACAGGGCGACAGCGCGAGCTCGGACGAAGTCGCCGACCGGTGCGTCGACCAGCCACGGCGAGTAGTCACTCCCGTACCCACGGCCGGGGCGATCGACGAGAACGCGCTCGGTCGTGCCGAGCTTCGACGCCCAACGCTCGCGGCAGAGCTCGTCCGAGAGGGAGCGCAGCCGGGCGCTCCGGTCCTTCTTGACGGCAGCGGGAACGGAGTCGGCAGACGCGGTGACCGTGCCGGGACGTGGGGAGTACGGGAAGACATGCACTTTCGTGATCCCTGCCTCGCGAACGATGTCGAGGGTGCGCTCGAAGGCGGCGTCGTCCTCTCCGGGGAACCCGACAATCACGTCCGTCGTGAGGTTGAGGTCGGGAAGCGCCGCGATCTTCGCGAGGTACTGCGCTGACGTATAGCGGCGGCGCATCGCACGCAGCACGCCATCGTCACCGGACTGGAGTGGCACGTGCAGGTGCGTCGCCACGCTCTCGGTCTCCATGAGAGCTTCGACGAGATCGGCGCTCAGATGATTGACCTCGATCGAGGAGAGCCGCAGTCGCTCGACGCCGGGGAGCGCTCCGGCCTCTCGCACGAGCCGCGCAAGCGTGTACCCGGCCTCGCGATCCCGGAAGCAGCCCAGATTGACACCCGTGAGCACGATCTCCCGATGACCCTGCGACGCGCGGCGACGAATCTCGTCGAGCACGTTCTCCGCCCGGCGACTGCGCGTTCCGCCTCGAACGAGCGGAATGACGCAGAAGGCGCACGAGAACGAGCAACCGTCCTGGATCTTCACGAACGCGCGGGTGCGCTCGAGACGCGGCTCGCTCTGCGTGCATCCGATGGCGCCGACGTCCGCGGCCACAGCCGCAGCCGCCTCGCGCCCCGTGTGCGCGACGACCTGCACGTTCTCCGGGAGTCCCTCGAACGCACCGGCGAGGTTGGCTGCGCAACCCGTGACATAGACCCGCCGATGCGTCCTCGCTGCTCGCGCTGCGGCCTGGCGAGACTTCGACACCGCCTCGTGCGTGACACAGCACGTGTTCACGACCGCGACATCGCGCCCCGCGGCCCGCTCGAGATGCCCGTCGACGACGAGGCGCTCGCGCGTCGCCTGTGCGTCGGCGAACGACACCTTGCAGCCCAGAAACCGGATGGAGAACGAGGCCATCGGGCCGCCTAGCTTACGAGGCCGCGAGCACGTGCGCCGCCCAGCCGTCCAGCTCGATGGCGTCGCGCACGCTCCAGCCCGAGACTTTCGGCACCTCATTCGCGAGATAGCCCGAAGTGATCGCACAACGCGCGTGTAGCCGGGGGAGCAGCATCTCGACCACGGCCAGCTCGATGTTGGCGACGACGAGGTCGCTCGCGGGGAGCTCGTCCCGAAGCACATCTGCTCGCCTGGCGTCGAGCTCGACGCCGTTGCGAGACGCATTGTCGCGCGTCCCCTCGATCGCGACCGGGTCGAGGTCGAGAGCGAGGACCGGCCCGAACCCGAGCTGCGCCGCCGCGATTGCGAGGACGCCCGAGCCGCAGCCCGCATCGAGCAAGCTCCCGCGCTTCTGCCGGAGAGGAGCTCCACGCACGCACGGGTGGTCGCGTGGCCGCCCGTTCCGAACGCCTGGCCCGGCTCGATCACCACTGCGATCGCGTCGCTCGGCGCGACCTCCCAGGGCGGACCGATCCAGAGCCCCCGACCCGCACCGGACGATGGAAGTCACGCCAGCGCTCGCCCCATCCCGGCTCGACCGCACTCGACGTCACGACCTCCAAGGCATCTCGCAGCACCGCCTCGCCAGGCTTCGTCCACGTACACGGCGAGCTCGACCCACGCCCACGCCTTCGACCTCCTCGAAGCCGTGCGGCGCGAGCTCCAGGATCCGCGCTCGCGCGATCTCCGCCTCGGCCGCCGGCACACGGACCGAGACGCGACGGAGCTCGCCTATCGCAGAGCGCTCTTCAGGCGCCGGAAGAATCCTTCGTCGTCGCTCTTCGTCGGCAGCGTACGCGTCGTCTTCCGTCTGGCGATCGAACTCCTCGAGCAGCTGCCGCTGCTCGTCGGTCAACCGCGCCGGCACCGCGACGTCGAGCCTCACGTAGAGGTTTCCCCGCCGCGATCCATTCAAGGACGGCATTCCCTCTCCCTCGACCACACGCACCTCACCCGGCTGGGCACCGGCCTTGACGCGGAGGTCGAGCTCGCGGCCGAGCCCCTGAACGGGGATGACCTCCCGAGGGCAGCGTCGGTCATGGTGAGGCGGACCGACGTATGCAGATCGTCGCCATCGCGTACGAAGCGCGGATCCAGGCGCACCCGGACGGCGACATAGGCGTCGCCTCGCTCGCCGCCTCGCGCGGCCGCATGTCCTGCCCCGCGCAGGCGAATGTGCTGTCCGTCGTGGATCCCGGCCGGGATGTCGACGTCCAGCTGGCGACGCGAGACGATCCGACCCTCGCCCGAGCACCCCGTGCACGGGCTCTCGAGCACACGGCCCTCGCCGACGCACTGCGGGCATGTCCGCTGGCTGACGAACTCGCCGAAGACGTTTCGCGAGATCCTTCGGATCATCCCGGAGCCGCCACAGGTGGTGCAGGTCACCGATCCCGTGTCTGGCTCGGCGCCTGCGCCGTCGCACCGTTCGCACGGCTCGGCGACGTCGACCGACACGGCGAACTGGGCTCCGGTGAAAGCCTCCTCGAGATCGATCTCCACGAGTGCCTGGAGATCCCCGCCTCTGGCCGACTGGCGATCCCGCCGTCCAGCGGCTCCGAACAGATCGTCGCCGAGAAACGCCGCAAAGACGTCCGCGATGGTTCCGAAGTCCGCGTACGTCGGCTCGAAGCCACCGCGTCGAAGTCCTGCGTGCCCGAACCGGTCGTAGGTCGCACGCCGTTCCGGATCGGAGAGGACCTCGTAGGCCTCCGCGACCTCGCGAAACCGCTCGTCCGTCTCAGGCGCCTTCGAGACGTCCGGGTGCAGTTCTCGCGCCAGAGCGCGAAACGCCTTCTTGATCTCGGGGTCTCCGGAGTCGCGTGAGACGCCGAGGACCTCGTAGTAGTCGCGCTCCGTCGTCGCCACTCCGTCTACTCGTCCTCGTAGACGTCTTCGACGAAGCGAGAGAGCTCGAACGCGGCGGCGCGCACCGTGCGAATCGCCTTCTCGTAGTCCATGCGACCGGCCCGATCAGGCCAATCGCGCCGAGCGGCCTCGTTCGAAGGCCATACGTCGCTCCGACAAGAGAGAGCTCGTGCATCTGTCCACCGGCGAGCTCCGGCCCGACGTGCACGACGGGACGATGCGGCTCGAGCGCATCGCTCACGAGTGCGAGGACGGCTGCGCGTCGCTCGAGAAGCTCGAGCAGCCTGAGCGTGGCGTCGAGCTCGTCTGCACGCGGCCTCCTCGAGCAGCCCGGTCGCGCCGCCCACGAAGACCTGCGACCCGTCGTCGGCCGCAGTCTCGAGAATCGCGGAGCCGATGAGCGCCCAGGAACTGCGCGCTCGCGTGGCAGCAAGCTCTGGCGCCTCGAGGCGACGCCGTACGGTGCTCGAGCCGAGCCTGACCCCTGTGAGCTGCTCTCGAGGTATCGGACGCCCAGGCGACGAGGCCGGAGTCGATCGGCTCTTCGAGCCGGAACACGCGCTTCGTCACACCCCGGTCGACGTGATCGCGACGACCATCACGCTCGTCGGCTGGAGTGCCAGCACCTCGACGTGACGGATAGTCGCCGAATTGAGCGAGGCGCAGAGACCAGCGCGAGCAACCTGGTCGCCCGCGAGAGCATGTCCGTCGTCAGGCGCAATGCGTCCTCGACCTCGTCGCGCATCGCGCTCAGGTCGACACCGAGGGCATCGGGACGCCCTTCCACGGTTTCGACGAGCTCGTCTGCGTACGTTCGATATCCGCTCTCGGTCGGCAGCCTTCCCGCCGACGTGTGCGGGTGCGTCAGGAGCCCCAAGGTCTCGAGCTCCGCGAGCTCGCCGCGGACCGTCGAGGACGAGACCTGGAGACCCGAGCGCTCCACGAGCACACGCGACCCACCGGCTGTCCGGTGGCGACGTACTCCTCGACAACGTGGCGAAGGATTTCGCGCTTTCGGGGCGAGAGCTGCATCCTCGTCCGATGGTACCCGCGTCCCCGTCGTTTCCAGACTCCGCGGGTCGATCGCTCAGACGGGTGCGAGAGTCATGAGCTCGGCCGTGACCCCGCCTGCCAGGAACCGGCCTCGCCGCGTCAGCGTCAGATACCCGCCTGTGTCATCTGCACCGTGGACCAGCTCGACGAGCCCGCCCGTGGCCAACCGCGCCAACGCTTCCTGATCCAGCACATCGCGAACGCCGTCGAGGTGCACGGGCTCGTCCAGTCGCAGGCCGAGGAGCAGCCGCTCCCGTGTGCGAGTCGCGCCGTCGATGATCTCGCTCTCGGAAGGCGGGCGGTCGCCGGCAGCCAGCGCTTCGACGTACCGCGCGAGCCCCGGCAGATTGCGTCGCCGCACCCCTGCGATCGTGGAAACCGCACCCATCCCGACGCCGAGGTAGTCGCAGCCGTGCCAGTACGCGAGGTTGTGACGGGCCCGCAGGTCGCGCACGCCTGCTCCGGCCGGCTCGAGACAGAAGTTCGCGGTCTCGTACCAGCGGTAACCCGCGCCGGTCAACGTCGCGACCACCCGTTCGTAGTAGTCCTCCATCGCCTCGGCCTGGCTCGCGAGCTCGTCGCCGTAGGTATGGGTAAATCGCGTTCCCGGCTTCGCCTCGAGCTCGTAGCACGACAGGTGCTGCGGCCCGAGAGCCAGAGCTTCTGCCAGATCTCGCTCGAGATCCGAGACGCTCTGTCCCGGGATCCCGTAGAGCAAGTCGAGCGAGACGTTGTCGAAGCCGGCGTCTCGAAGGATCGCCACCGCCCCGCGGACCTGATGCGGGGTCGCTCGCCGCTCGAGCACGGAGAGAAGGTGTGGTTGGAAGCTCTGTGCCCCGAGCGAAACACGGGTTACACCGGCCGACCGCAAGAGCCCCGCGAGGTCGGGCGTCACGGTTTCCGGATTCGCCTCGACCGTGAGCTCATCCGCCTCCGGAAGCGCCTCCAAGGTCCTCCGGAGGGGCTCGTGCTCGGTGAACGTCGGGGTCCCGCCACCGACGAAGATCGTGTCCAGCCGATCGGCAAGCACGTCGGACTCGAGCGCCAGCTCGGCGAGCAGTGCATCCCCGTAGGCCGCGTGCTCGCCCTGTCGCCCCACGACCGTCACGAAGTCGCAGTACCCGCAGCGATGTGCGCAGAACGGGAGATGGACGTACAGGTGCCTGACGCTCATCTCAACGCTTCTTCTCGTCGCCGAGGTTGAGCACCGCGAGGAACGCCTCCTGCGGAACCTCGACACCGCCGACACGCTTCATCCGCTTCTTGCCTTTCTTCTGCTTCTCGAGCAGCTTCCGCTTGCGCGTTATGTCGCCGCCGTAGCACTTGGCGAGCACGTCCTTCCGCTTCGCCTTGATGGTCTCCCTGGCGATGACGCGCGACCCGATCGCTGCCTGCACGGGAACGTCGAAGAACTGGCGCGGGATCTCCTTCCTGAGCCGCTCGACGAGTTGCCGTCCACGGTCGTACGCATCGTCGCGATGGACGATCAGCGACAGCGCATCCACCTGCTCGCCGCCGACGAGAATGTCGACGCGCGCAAGCTGGCCTGGCCGAAAACCCGCCATGTCGTAGTCGAAGCTCGCGTAGCCGCGCGTCCGCGACTTCAGCTGGTCGTAGAAGTCGAGCACGATCTCGCCCAGGGGGAGCTCGTACGAGAGCAGGACGCGCCCCTCGCTCAGGTACTCCATGTGGTCGAACTGGCCGCGCCGTTCGGTCGCGAGCTCCATGATCTGGCCGACGTAGTCCTTCGGGACGATCACGGACGCCTTCACGTACGGCTCCTCGACGAGCTCGATGTCGCTCGGCATCTCGGCGGGGTTGTGGACCTCGACCACTGCACCCCCACGCTTCGTCGCCCGGTACGCGACCGTGGGGGCCGTGATCAGCAGATCGAGGTCGAACTCGCGCTCCAGTCGCTCGCGGACGATCTCCATGTGCAGCAATCCGAGGAAGCCGCAACGGAAGCCAAATCCGAGCGCCTGCGAGGTCTCCGGCTCGTAGAACAGCGAGCCGTCGTTGAGCTTGAGCCTCTCGAGCGCGTCGCGCAGATCGGGGTAGTCGTCGGAATCCGTGGGGAAGATGCCCGCGAACACCATCGGCTTGACGTCCTGGTAGCCCGGGAGGGGATCCGCTGCGGGTCGCGCTCGAGACGTGAGCGTGTCGCCCGCGCGCAGCCGCGATACGTCCTTCAGGCCCGTCATGACGTATCCGACCTCACCTGCGGAGAGAGAGTCGACGGGAACGCGGGCGGGGGACATCACCCCGACCTCCTCGGCCTCGAACGACGTGCCTTGAGCCATCGCCCGGAGCGGCTCCCCGGTTCCGAAGCGCCCGTCGACAACCCGCACGAACGCGACGACTCCGCGGTACTGGTCGTACGAGGAGTCGAAGATCAGCGCACGCGCCGGTGCGTCCACGTCGCCCCGTGGCGCCGGAATTCGCTCGACGAGGGCGTCGAGAACGTCCTCGACACCAACGCCCGTCTTCGCCGAGATGCGCAGCACGTGCTCCGGAACGTCCCCGAGCAGCTCCGCGAGCTCCGCGGCAGCTCCATCCGGGTCGGCCTGCGGAAGATCGATCTTGTTCGCGACCGGGACGATCTCCAGCTCGTTGTCGAGCGCGAGGTACGCGTTCGCGAGCGTCTGGGCCTCGATCCCCTGCGCGGCGTCGACCACGAGCAGCGCGCCTTCACACGCCTGCAGCGAGCGCGAGACCTCGTACGTGAAGTCGACGTGACCCGGGGTGTCGATCAGGTTGAGCTGGTGACCGCGCCAGAGCACGCGGACAGCCTGGGCCTTGATCGTGATCCCCCGCTCGCGCTCGAGCTCCATCGAGTCGAGGACCTGCTCTCGCATCTCGCGTTCCGGGACCGCGTCCGTGAGCTCGAGGATGCGATCGGCGAGCGTCGACTTGCCGTGGTCGATGTGCGCGATGATCGCGAAATTGCGGATCCGCTCCTGCTCCATAGGGCTGCCGGCGCTACTCGGGAGGCGTATCGCGCCGGGCTCGCAACAGTAGCAGCGCCTCGAGCTCGCGAAGCCCGAGCACCCGGGAGATTCCGAGGTACGCGAGAGCAGCGACGACGAGTCCCGCGCCGACGCAGACAAGCTGCGCCAGCAGGGAGCTCCCGAGCCAGCTCTCCAGCCCATACCAGGTGAGAAACGCGGCGGCGGCCGCGAGAACTGCAGCCGCGGTGACGCGCAGCACCACACCCATCGTCCGGGCGACATGCTCGAGCCCGATCCGACGGCGCATCATCACGAAGAGCGTCGTGGCAGCGACGACATTCACGAGCGCCGTTGCAAGTGGGATTCCCCAGATCCCGAAGCGATAGAAGACGGTGTCGAGCGCAGCGTTGAGGCCGACCGCTCCGAGGGCGATCGCCGTCGGTGTCCAGTTCGTCTGCACCGCGTAGAAGCTCCGGTTCAGGATCAGCATCCAGCCGTTGAAGACGAGCCCGATCGAGAACGCCTGCAGGCACTGGGCGACGATCGTCGTGTCCGCGGACGTGAACTCGCCCCGCTGGTAGACGAGTCGGACGATCGGTTCCGCAAGTGCGATGGTGACGAGGCTCGCCGGGATGAGCAGGAAGGCGATCTGGCGGAACCCCGCGTCGAGCGATCGGCGCAAACCCGCTTCGTCTCCCCGCGCGGCAAGGCGAGCCAGCGTCGGGAACAGGACCGTCGTCACGGCGACCGCGAAGATCCCCTGGGGGAGCATGTAGAGGCGGAACGCCTTGTCGATCGCGGCCGGAGCGAGCTCCGGGTCGAGCAGCCGCGAAGCGAACAGCGTGTCGACCAGGAAGTTCACGTTGATGAGCCCGATCGTCAGGGTGACCGGGAGCATCAGCGCGAGAACACGCCTCACAGCCGGGTCGCGCCAGTCGATGACCATCGTCAGCCGACCGTCGAGCCGCCGCAGCCACGGGATGGGAAGGAGAAACTGCACGAGCGTTCCGAGAACGACCACGCCCGCGTAGAGATAGAGCTCGGCGCTCTCGTCGTCGATCCGCGGCACACCGATGACGAGGCCGAGGACGATCACGAGGTTCCAGGCGATCGGTGCGAGCGCCGGAAGAGCGAAGTGGTGGTAGGTATTGAGAACTCCAACGACGATCCCCGAGAGGCCGAGGAGGACGACGATCGGGAACAGGACGCGCGAGAGCCCGACCGCGAGCTCGAAGTCGCCTCCGGGATCGCCGAACGGCCGCATGAGTAACGGGGCGAGCAGGATGAAGAGCGCCGTCACGCCACCGAGGATCAGGAACGTCAGCCAGAAGAGCGTCGAGGCGACTCGCCAAGCGCGAGCCTTCTCGCCGCGTTCGAGCAGGTCGCTGAAAACGGGAACGAATGCGCCCGAAAGCGCGGCGTCGGCGACGAGCGCGCGCACGAGATTCGGGATCTGGATGGCGACCGTGAAGGCGTTGATGAGGCCGGAGACGCCGAAGTAGTACGCCGACACCATCTCCCGAACGAGCCCGAGGCCGCGCGAGACGGCCGTGGCCAGGGAGAAGACCGCAGTCGACCGTGCGAGCCGTCTGTCGTGCCCCCGCTCCGACTCGAACGGCGTGTCCGGAAGCTCAGGAGGAGTCGTCACGACGCCCGATTCTCTCAGTGGATCCTGCTACCATCGCGTCGCTCGCGTGCCCGGTTGAGGCAACGGCGGGCATTTGCTCGTTATGGCCAACATCAAGCAGCAAAAGAAGCGCGTGCGCACCCAGGAGCGGGAGCGCCTCGAGAACCTCCGGTATCGCTCGACGGTCAAGACGCTCACGAAGCGCCTCGAGAGTGCCGCACACGACGGTGACGCCGAACGCATTGCAGCCGAGCATCTCGAGCTCGTACGCACGATTGATCGCGCCGCGAGCCGCGGTGCGCTGCACGCCAACACGGCGGCGCGCAAGAAGTCACAGGCCGCGAAGATCGTCACCAGCACGGCCGCGTAGCGCGCCTCGGCGAGAACGATCCGCCGCGTCTCCGGGTCAGCCTCGACGGGAGCCAGGCGTCGTCGGCGACGTGAGGTCGACGAGCGCTCGCTGCAGCTCGAGATCGGGCGCCAGCCTGCTCTGACCCTTGAGAGCGCCGTCGAGCTCGGCCAATCGGATGACGGCCGCCCGAAGCTCCTCGGTCGAAAATCCGCCCGCCTGGGCGAAGACCTTCTCCGCGTAGTACGGATGCATTCGAAGCTGCCCCGCAGCATCGCGCGGCCTAACACCGTCCGCGGCCAGCTTCTTGATCGAGCGCAGTCGCCCGAAGTGCGATCCGAGCGCACCGGCAAGCCGGCTCGCAGTGTCGCGACGGGCCTTCGCGCTCCGCTCGAACATGACCTCGCTGACACCCAGGGCGCGCGCCGAGTCACGGGCCGCCCAGGCGTCAGTGAGCGCAAACGTCGGCTCGTCGGTCGCGGGTGCGGCGAGCTCGAGTACCTCCCGCTCGCCGATCGGCTCGTCTCCTGCCCAGGTCGCAAGCTTGTCGACCTCGAGAGCCAGCGCGTAGAGGTCTTCTCCGACGAGTTGCACGAGCGCCGTCACCGCCTCCGGCTCGGCGCGGGCTCCTCGCTGGCGAAACTGGTCCGCGACCCAGCCGTGGAGCTTGTTCTTCGCGACCGTGTACTCGAGGATCTCTCCGGCCTTCGCGCACGCCTTCCCCAGTGCGGAGGTCTTCTTGACGTCCTCCCCGACGAGGCAGAGAACCGTGTCCGGTGCAGGGCTCTTCAGATAGGCAGTCACAGCCTCCGCATCCGCGGCCTTCCAGCCCCCCTTGCGACGACCTTCGGAGTCCTTGCGGCCGTCGACCTCCTCGACGATAACGAGCCTCCCGTCGCCGAAGAGACTTCCCGCGTTGCAGAGTGCAACCGCGGCTTCGCCCGACGTGTCCGAGGCGCTCACCACCTCCGCGGCTTCCTCCGTGAACCGTCGACGCAACCGCCCGAGCGCGGTCTCGATCTTCGGCCGATCGCTGCCCGTGAGGAGGTAGACGGGCTCGAGATCCTGTTCGGCCGCCACCCCGCAACCCTATCCGCCCCGGCGACTTTCTCCTCGGGGCCGCACTACCGGCCCTCGGTCCGGACGTGGAGACGACCTCCGCTCGCTTCGACGACGACGCGCCCGTCCTCATCCGTTCGGTAGACGGCGAGGGGTGAACCGGCCGATGCGGCTTCGTCACCACGGCAGTCCTCGGGGGAGCCTATCGCTCTCCGCGCCGGCGCAGCCGCAGCCCGCTCGGTCAGCCGCGCTCATTGAGGTTGACACCGCCGCCGCCACGCACGAACATGGTTGGGAGGCAAGGCAAAGGGGAGAGGGAAAGGCGGCGCACGATCATGGGCGGACGTGTGATGGTCCTGGGGGCACTGCTGGCGGCATTCGCGCTGCCGTCGACTGCCCATGCGGCGGGCGCCAGCCCGAGCGCGGTCGACTTCGGCGACGTGCCGATCAACACGACGGTGACTAGTGATGTGACGATCACCGTCGATGCGGGCTACCGGACCGAGATCGCCTCCGGCAGCGGCATCAACGCGCCCTTCGGCTTCAGCTTCGACACCTGCGGCGCCGGCGGCGGCTTCACCGGCCCCGGCACCTGCACCGTCAAGCAACGCTTCACGCCCACCACGACCGGCACTTTCAACGGCTCCACCAACGTCTTCCAGTGCCCCGTCGCCGGCGGCACCTGCATCCCGATCACCTACACCAGCACCGGCCGCGGCATCAGCAACGCCAGCGCCAGCCCGAGCGCGCGTCGACTTCGGCGACGTGCCGATCAACACGACGGTGACTAGTGATGTGACGATCACCGTCGATGCGGGCTACCGGACCGAGATCGCCTCCGGCAGCGGCATCAACGCGCCCTTCGGCTTCAGCTTCGACACCTGCGGCGCCGGCGGCGGCTTCACCGGCCCCGGCACCTGCACCGTCAAGCAACGCTTCACGCCCACCACGACCGGCACTTTCAACGGCTCCACCAACGTCTTCCAGTGCCCCGTCGCCGGCGGCACCTGCATCCCGATCACCTACACCAGCACCGGCCGCGGCATCAGCAACGCCAGCGCCAGCCCGGCCAGCGTCGACTTCGGCGACGTGCCGATCAACACGACGGTGACTAGTGATGTGACGATCACCGTCGATGCGGGCTACCGGACCGAGATCGCCTCCGGCAGCGGCATCAACGCGCCCTTCGGCTTCAGCTTCGACACCTGCGGCGCCGGCGGCGGCTTCACCGGCCCCGGCACCTGCACCGTCAAGCAACGCTTCACGCCCACCACGACCGGCACTTTCAACGGCTCCACCAACGTCTTCCAGTGCCCCGTCGCCGGCGGCACCTGCATCCCGATCACCTACACCAGCACCGGCCGCGGCATCAGCAACGCCAGCGCCAGCCCGAGCGCGGTCGACTTCGGCGACGTGCCGATCAACACGACGGTGACTAGTGATGTGACGATCACCGTCGATGCGGGCTACCGGACCGAGATCGCCTCCGGCAGCGGCATCAACGCGCCCTTCGGCTTCAGCTTCGACACCTGCGGCGCCGGCGGCGGCTTCACCGGCCCCGGCACCTGCACCGTCAAGCAACGCTTCACGCCCACCACGACCGGCACTTTCAACGGCTCCACCAACGTCTTCCAGTGCCCCGTCGCCGGCGGCACCTGCATCCCGATCACCTACACCAGCACCGGCCGCGGCGCGCCGGTGTACACGTTCGGCGGCTTCAAGTCGCCGCTCATCCCCCAGCCCGGGCTCGCGCAGCGGAAGCCGGGCTCGGCGATGCCCGTGTCCTTCGAGCTCGCCGGAGCCACCGGCACGGACATCTTCGACCCGGGTTACCCCGTTACGACGCCGATCGACTGCACGACGCGCCTGCCGATCGGCGCGAGCAGGCCTCTGGCAGCGAACGAGTGGGTGTTCCAGGACCTCACCCGCGGCGTCTACCACTTCAAGTGGAAGTCGCAGCGGGACTGGCGGAACGTATGCCAGCGCCTGACGCTCGGCTTCAACGACGGTTCGCGCCACAGCGCGGACGTCCACTTCAAGTAGCGGCGATTTCGGCGTCAGCCGCGCTTGACGATCCCGCGGAGCTCGCCGCGGGGGTAGGCACGCGTCGCGACGACGACCGACCCACCGCCGGCGGCGATCCGGGTCCACACCGAGCGGACGAGGGCGATCTGCCCGCGTGCTTTCGCTTTGCACGGCTGGCAGAGCGCGAAGACTCTCGGGTTCGGGCCCGGGGTCTGCAGCGTCGCGCGCCGGACCGGACCGGTCAGATTCGCCACGGAGAGCTGCCAGCGGACGATCACCGTCTGCCCGCTGCCGCCGGTCGCGGTGAGGCTCCCCGAGCCGCGCTTGGCCGGGCTCACGGGTGTCAGGCGCGCGTGAACGGTCTGCGCCGGCGAGGCGACGGCGAGCGTCGCCTCCACCGCGCAGAGCGCAAGCACGCCGGCGAGCAGCAGGCCGCGCGCCGGGATCCGGAGCTCTCTGAGCAGGGACAGCACGGCGACCACGGTACCTCGCTGACCGGGGCGCAGGGCGAGTCTCAGATAGGTACGCGCCCGCCCGAAGATAGGTAACCGTCCCCGATGCCGGCCGCGGGTGACCGCGGCCGTACTGTCGACAACGTCCCCTCCGCAGCAGCGAACCGGGGCCGGAGACACCCGACAGTCCAACCAAGGAGAGCTGAGCATGACCACCATCGAAACCGCCGCCCCCGATCTCACGCAGGTCAAGCGGCGTCAGCAGCAGATGTGGGCGAGCGGCGACTTCCATGCCGTCGCGACCCTGATCCAGCCGGTCGCGGACGCGCTCTGCGACGCGGTCGACCTGCAGGCGGGCTGGCGCGTCCTCGACGTCGCCTGCGGCAGCGGCAAGGCGGCGATCGCCGCGGCCCGGTGCTGCTGCGACGCCGTCGGCATCGACTACGTCCCGACCCTGCTGGCACGCGGCCAGCGTCGCGCCGACGCCGAGGGCTTGCCGATCCTCCTGCTCGACGGTGACGCCGAGACGATCCCGTTCCCGGACGGCAGTTTCGACGCCGTCCTGTTCGTCTACGGCGCGATGTTCGCGCCGAACCACCACCAGGCAGCGGCGGAGCTCACGCGCGTGTCTGCGGCTCCGGCGGCAAGATCGGTCTCGCGACCTGGACCCAGGACGACGGGTTCGTCGGCGAGATGCTCAAGGTCGTCTCCGCGCACGTGCCGCCCCGACCGCCACCCTGCAACCCTATGCATCCCGGCGGCCTCTCCCTGCCGCCCTACCGGCCCGCGGTCCGGACGTGGAGACGACCTCCGCTCGCTTCGACGACGACGCGCCCATCCTCATCCGTTCGGTAGACGGCCAGGCCCGGGATCGCAGCAAGCGCAGCAAGCGTCTCGCTTCGAGGATGACCGTACTCGTTGCTCCGACCGGCCGAGACGACCGCGATGCGCGGCCGGAGTATCCGGAGCTCGTCGGCGAGACCGGGATCCTCCGATCCGTGGTGTGCGACCTTGAGCACCTCGACGGCGCCGAGCGGAAGCCGAGCGGTCACATCCGATTCCGCATCGGCCGGAAGGAGCACGTCGGTGTCGCCATACGACGCGACGATCACGGTTGCGTTGAGATTCGGATTCTCGCCTGGCAGCCCGGGATCGGCAGGCCAGAGCACCCGGATGATGAGCCCGCCTACCTTGAACTCGGAGCCTGCGCGGATCTCGCGCACCGGCACTCCACGTTCGCGCGCCGCTTCGATTGCCTCCTCTCGGTCAGGACCGGTCGTCGCCAGAAACGGATCGAGCACGACCCGCACCCGAAGCTGGCGGATGACCTCGGCAGCGCCACCGACGTGGTCGCGCTCGGGATGGGTCAGCACGAGGGCCGAGAGCGAGCGGACGCCCATCCGGGAGAGCTGTCCGGCCACCCCCGCTTCGGGTGGGCCCTGGTCGACGAGGATCCGCGCAGATGGCGTCTCGAGCAGAGCCGCGTCACCCTGCCCGACGTCCAGGAACGTCACTCGAAGCCCTCCGGGCTGCTCCCATGTGGGAGGCGCGCGAAACGACCAGGCTCCGGCTCCGAGCACGAACACCGAGGTGCACCCGGCCACGAACAGACCGATTCGTCGGTGGGCACGGACATGTACACGCGCCTGCCGTACTCCGAGCCAGAGCACGAACGCCGCGGCGACGAGCGTGAGCCCTCCTCGCGGGCCGATCTCGGCTCCGGGAAAGCTCGCCACGACCCGCGCGACGAGTCCGACCCACGCCGCAGCCCAGCCGGCGAGCCAGGCGAGTGCCGCTGCGGCTTCTGGGGCAAGCGGGTCGGCGGCAGCCGCGAGAAGCCCTAGCCCGAGAACCAGTGGCATTGCAGGAGCCGCGAGAGCGTTGGCCGGGACCGTGTACACGGGTGCCGAGCCGAAGTGGACGAGCACGATCGGTGCCGTCACGACTCCGCACACGACGGCAATGCCGACCACCTCTGCCAGACGCCGCGGAATGGGATATCCGGCCGACCATCCCTGGACACGCGGAAGCCCGACGAAGATCGCCGCGACAGCAGCGAACGACAACTGGAAGCCGGGCTCGAAGAGGCTCGGAGGCGCCCAGGCGAGAAGAACGAGCGCCCCCACGGCAAGGAAGTGCCAGCGATCGCGGGGGCGGGCGAGCAGCCAAGCCAGAGAAACGAGCGCCCCGGCGACTCCGGCGCGCACCACCGAGGGCTGCCAGCCGACCGCAAGCGTGTACCCCAGGATCGCACCCAGAATCAGGACCTCGCGCACCACACGCGACAGGCGAAAGAGCCAGCCGATCCCGTAGATGCCACCTGCGATGAAGGCGACGTTCTGGCCTGAGACGGCGAGCAGGTGCGCAAGACCCGCGGCCTGGAAGTCGTCGCGGACACGTCTCGGGAGGCCCTCGTCTTCGCCGAGGACAACCCCGAGCACCAACGCACGCCGAACCCCGGTGGTGCCCCGCCCGATCGCGTCGGCGATGCGCTCGCTCAGCCTGTCTCCGATGCCGGCCAACCCACCGCGTCGGCCGATCTGGCTCCACGATCGCGCCTGAGCGACTACGTGGATCCCCTGACGCGCAAGCCATGCTCTCTCGTCGAAGCCGCTCTCGGCCTGCCGTGGCTCCTCCACGCGAACGAAGGCCTCGACGATGGCACCGCGCGGCGGAGAGCGCCCCGCAGGCAACACCAGGAGCACCCGCTCGCGCAACTTGTGCGCGTCGAAGGCACGCACCTCGGCGGGAGTGCGGACGGCCCAATCGGTGCGGCGTACCGGTCCGAGGACGACGAGCTCGGCGTGGCCGTAGCTCCCGATCTCGCTCGAGAGAGGAGTGCGGCTCATCGCTTCGACTCGAATCGATCCCCACCAGAACCCCACAGCCGCGAGAACGAGCGCAAGCGCCACGACACGTCCGGAGCCATCGAACAACGCGACTGCGGAGACGCCTGCAAGCGCGACTGCGGCCGGCAGAGATGCGTCGGGCGAGTACCAGTTCGACGCCGCGATCCCGCCGCACGCCGAGCAAACCAGCAAGGCTGGCCAATGCAGCTCGACGGCTCGCCTCACGGGGTCACGAGTTCGCGCAGCTGCTCGATCCGGGTCGGCCCGATCCCGGGGACTGCATCGAGCTCGTCGACGGATCCGATGAACCCGTGCTCGGCCCGATAGTCGAGGATCTTCTGCGCGGTGACAGGCCCCACCCCGGGGAGCTCGTCGAGCTGATCGGCTGTCGCGCTGGCAAGGCTCACCTTCTGTGGTGTGCCCGCAGCGAGCCCCAGCGGCGTGGGGTCGACTTCGGATTCGGAGGGCTGACCAGAGCTCGAAACGAGGATCTCCGCGGGCACCAACACCTGCGTCCCGTCGACGAGCGGCGCCGCCAGATTGAGGCCGCCGAGGTTTGCCCGTCTCGTCGCTCCTCCCGCCCGCGCGACCGCGTCAGCAACACGGGCTCCGTCTTGCAGTCGATACAGCCCCGGCCGTCGAACGGCGCCGACGACGTGTACCACGAGCCGCGACCGAACCGTCGTCGTGACGGGCTCGAGTGGTGCGACGATCTCGGGCGCGGTCGCGGCGCCCGTGGCGGCAAGGCGCTGGCCCACGAGTACCAGCACAACCAGCAGAACGCTGGACATGACAAGCGCGGCAGGTCGCGAGACGGACACGCACGGCATGTCATGGAGGGTGGCCGGAGGAGTCCTACAGGTGGGCTACGCCTTCGTCACGAAATAGCGTCAATCGTCAGCTGGCCGTGTGCTCGCGGAGCCGTCTGCTGGACGCCGGAGCGCGTCGACGTATCGACTGATGTCACTCCAGCTCCTGAGGATGACCACGTCGCACACGCAATCCCCGAGTTGCGCGACGATCCCAGGACGCTGGCGACGAGGAAAGTTCCAGATCCAGCGGATGAAGGGCCAGCTGATGCGGTCGTACACGCCCAGCTCAGGACGGAGGCGGCCGCGAAACTCGAGCCGCCGTCGGACGACTCCCCAGAGACACGTTCGCCGTGGAAGGTCGAGGAAGATCACGGTGTCGGCCCGGTCGAGGCGCTCCGCAAGCACGCCGGGCTTCATTCCGTCGATGACCCACCGCTCGCGCGCGACGAGCTCCCGATGCACGCGCGGCCACTCGGGGGGCGGCTCGTCTGCCACTCGCCAGTAGAAGCCGTCGATGTGCAGAACAGGGAGGTCGAGAAGGAGTCCGAGCTCACGCGAGAGCGTCGTCTTCCCCGATCCGCCGCAGCCGATCACCGCGACGCGTCTCACGATCTGGATGCTAACCCGGAACGGCGGTGTGCGACCCTTCGCTAGGTGACGAAGTTCACGAGCTTGCCGGGCACCACGATCGTCCGGGCGATCTCGGCGTCGTGCAGATGGGATTGCACACGAGTCGACGCCCGCGCCAGGGCGACGAGCTCCTCGTCGGGTGTGTCGGGCGCCGCGTGCAGGCGATCGCGGATCCGCCCGTTGACCTGGACAACGACCTCGACCGTCTCGACCTCGAGCAGCGCAGGGTCGGCTTCCGGCCACGGGTGCTCCCACAGCCGCTCGTGG
The DNA here is from genome assembly GCA_963756925.1 of uncultured Actinomycetes bacterium. Lineage (GTDB taxonomy): Bacteria > Actinomycetota > Thermoleophilia > Gaiellales > Gaiellaceae > GMQP-bins7. The sequence goes on from CAVWPL010000001.1 coordinate 196,588, forward strand.
CCCAGTCGCTCCCACAGCTCCTCGGCGACGTGCGGCGCGTACGGCTGGATCAGCGAGACGACCGTCTCTGCCGCGAAGCGCGAGTCACGCCCCGCAGGCTCCTTCGAGAGCTCGTTCACGAGCTCCATGACAGCCGCTATGGCCGTGTTGAACGCGAAACGGCGGCCGATGTCGTCGGTGACCTTGGCGATCGCCCAGTGCGTCTTGCGGAGGAGCGACCCGTCCGTAGGCGAGTGCTCCGGCGCGCTCTCCGCGACTTCGGCGATCACTCTCCAGAGTCGCCTGACGAAGCGAGCCATCCCTTCGATGCTCGACTCCGTCCACTCCATATCCTCGTTCGCGGGGCCGAGGAAGAGGATGTTCAGCCGACAGGCGTCCGCACCGTACCGCTCGACGAACTCGTCAGGCCCGACGATGTTTCCGGCGCGCTTCGACATCTTGACCTTCCCGAGCGTCACCCAGCCGTTCGAGAAGAACTGCGCGAACGGCTCGCGGAAGCCGAGCATGCCGAGGTCGTTCAGGACCTTCACCCAGAAGCGCGCGTAGATCATGTGCATCGTCGCGTGGTCGACGCCGCCGATGTAGAGGTCGACGGGGTTCCAGTAGTCGACAGCCGTCCGCTCGAACGGCGCTTGCTCGTTCTGCGGGTCGCAGTAGCGCAGGAAGTACCAGGACGAGTCGACGAACGTGTCCATCGTCTCCGTCTCGCGCTTGCCCGGCCCGCCGCAGCTCGGGCACGGCACGTTCACCCAGTCCTCGGCCTGGGCTAGCGGAGGTACGCCTTTCGGCTTGTAGTCCTCGATCTCCGGCAGCACGAGGGGCAGCTCCTCGTCCGGCACCGGCACGATCCCGCACGTGTCGCAGTAGACGATCGGGATCGGGCAGCCCCAGTAGCGTTGACGCGAGAAGCCCCAGTCACGTAGGCGGAAGTTGATTGCGGAGCGTCCACGCGCCTCGGTCTCCAGCTTCTCGACGATCCGGCGGCCGCCCTCGGCTGCAGCAAGCCCGTCGAACTCGGCCGAGTTGACGAGCACCTCGCCCGGGGTGTGCTCGGCATACGCGGCGCTTTCGTCGACATCGCCGTCGGCGGGTCGCACGACGTGCCTGATCGGCAGGTCGAACGCCTCCGCGAAATCGAAGTCGCGCTGGTCGTGGGCGGGCACGGCCATGATCGCTCCGGTGCCGTAGTCGGCCAGCACGTAGTCGGCCACGTAGACGGGCAGGCGCTCGCCGTTGACCGGGTTGACCGCATGCCAACCGGTGAAGACGCCCGTCTTCTCGGTGGCAGCGGCGCGCTCGTGGGTCTTCTTCGCCGAGGCGCGTCGCACGTACTCGCGGACCTCCTCGGACGTCACGCGTGGGACGAGCTCATGCTCGGGAGCGAGAACGAAGAAGGTGGCGCCGTACAGCGTGTCCGGACGGGTCGTGAAGACCGCGATGTCCTCGTCCAGCTCCTCGATCCGAAACAGGATCTCCGCGCCGTCCGAGCGGCCGATCCAGTTGCGCTGCCGCGCCTTGATCGACTCCGGCCAGTCGACGGTGTCGAGATCGTCGAGCAGCGCCTGGGCGTAGTCGGTGATGCGGAAGAACCACTGCTCCATGAGCCGCGACTCGACCTCGGCACCGCAGCGCTCGCACGTCCCGTCGGCCAGCACCTGCTCGTTCGCGAGCACTGTTTGATCGTTCGGGCACCACTTTACGGGCGCACCCTTCCGGTACGCGAGACCGCGCTCGAGGAACCTCAGGAACTGCCACTGCTGCCAGCGGTAGTACTTCGGATCGTGCGTCGAAAGAGTGCGCGACCAGTCGTAGGCCCAGCCGACCCGCCGCATCGAGCGCGTGATGTGCGCGATGTTCCGTTCGGTGCTGCCGCGTGGGTGGACGCCCTCGCGGATCGCGGCGTTCTCGGACGGCAAGCCGAACGAATCGAATCCCTGGGGGTGGAGGACGCGCATTCCGTTTCGAGCCCGGAAGCGAGTGACGACGTCGCCGATCGTGTACACGAGCATGTGCCCCACATGGAGCGTCCCCGACGGATACGGGAGCTGCTCGAGGACGTAGCTCTTCGGCGCGCCGTCGTCGTGCATGGCGGGATTGGCCACCTCGAAGGCGTGCGCGTCCTCCCAGACGCGCTGCCACTTTTCCTCGATCGCGTTGGCGTCGTATTGATCCATCGCCGTCTCAGTTCTGTTCGGGATACAAAAAAGCCTCTCGCGTGAGAGGCCTGGGGGAAACCGCGCGGCCTTCGCCGCGATCGTTCCCTGGGTTACGCAAGAAGCTGCTGCATTGGCCGGAAATCGTAACAGGCAGAATCGTCGGATGCTCGATCTCTTTCCGGATTCCGCGCGTTGCGACGGCGGCGAGCTCGAGATCGGCCAGATACGTGCCTCCGAGCTCGCGGAGCAGTTCGGGACGCCGCTCGTCGTCTACTGCGAGGAGACGCTCCGGCGACGGGCACGGTCCCTCCGAGACGCGCCCGGCGCCGGGAGCCGAGTGCTGTTCGGAACCAAAGCGTTCCCGAACGTCGCAGTGCTGAGGCTCCTCCGCGAGGAGGGCATCGGCGCCGACGTCGCGACGGCGGGCGAGCTCGCGTTCGCCAAAGCCGCGGGCATGTCGGGCGCGGAGCTCGTCGTTCACGGCAACAACAAGAGCAAGGCGTTTCTCGACCTGGCTGCAGCCGCGGACGCACCAGTCGTCCTTGACGCGCCGGACGAAGCGGAGCTCGCCGCGACCGCTGGAGTGCGACAGGTGCTCGTTCGGGTCACCCTCGGTGTCGATGCGGACACGCACGAGGCGATCGTGACCGGCCACCACGGCTCGAAGTTCGGCCTGCCGCCGGAGCAGGCGCGGACGGTCGTCTCCGAGGCTCTCGAGCGCGGTCTCGACGTGCTCGGTGTCCACGTTCACGTGGGCTCGCAGCTTCCCGACTTCACCGCACAGGCGGAGACCATCCAGCGCCTGGCCGCGTTCGTCGCCTCCTGCCGCGACACGCTCGGCTGGGAAGCGCGGGTCGCGGACCTCGGCGGTGGTTTCGGCATCCGCCATCATCCTGAGGACAACGTCCCGGAGGCCGTCCTGCTCGCGAGGTCAGCGGCTGCGACCGCGCGCGACGCGTTCGCCGCTGCCGGCCTGCCCGAGCCCGCGGTGTGGCTGGAGCCGGGACGCTGCCTCGTGGGACGTGCCGGCGTGACTCTCTACCGGGTCGGCGCGGTGAAGCGGCTCCCCGAGCGGACGTGGGTCGCGGTCGACGGTGGCATGTCCGACAACCCTCGCCCCCAGCTGTACGACGCCCGATACACGGCGCTCAGCGCCGGGCGCACGGATGAGCTGGCGAGCGAGGAAGTCAGCGTTGCAGGGATGCACTGCGAGTCCGGCGACGTGCTCATCGACGACGTGTCCCTTCCCTCGCCACGTCGAGGCGACCTGCTCGCCGTGCCTGCGACGGGCGCGTACACGCTCGCGATGAGCTCGAACTACAACGGCGTACCGCGGCCGGCCGCCGTCCTCGTCGGAGAAGGCGCCGTGCGAGTCATCCGCAGCCGCGAGACGGTGGACGACCTCCTCGCTTTCGAGACGTGAGCGAGGACAGCTGGACGTCGCAAGTGCGCGGCCTGCTCGGGGACGGAGACGGGCGGGTGCTGGTGCTCGACGCTGGCGACGGGGCGCAGCTCCCCTTCGCCGAGGTCGCTGGCTACGCCAACGACGAGCTCCCTCGAGTCCGGGACGCCCTCGCAGCGCTGTTGGGAGTCCAGACGGTGGTCGTACGTCCGGTCGCACGCTCGATCGACGAGGAGGCGAAGGTACTCGAGGTCGGGTTCGAGGTGGAGGCACTCGAGGCCGTCTCACTTCGCCCGGGAAGCAGCTGGATAGGCCGCGACGAGGTACCAGCACTCTCGCTCCCGGATCTGGATCGAGAGCTCGTCCAGAAGCTGTTCGGCGACCGACCCCCTCCGGAACGGCCGGAGTGGTCGTACCGCGGCTGGTTCGCCGAGGCCTCCGCCTGGATCGAGAGCGCGCTCGCTACACACGGACGGAACCTCACCGGATCCGTCGAGCAGATCTCTAACTGGTGCATCTCTTCGATCCTGCGCGCGCCGACGGCTGAGGGGAGGGTCTACTTCAAGGCGACCGCTCGGTCGCCGCTCTTCGCGGATGAGGGAGCGGTCACAGGCGGACTCGCGAGCATCTTTCCTGAGAACGTCCCGCAGCCGCTCGCTATGGACGGCACGCGGCGTTGGATGCTCCTCGACGACTTCGGCTCGAACGTCGGCTGGAAGGCGTCGCTCGAGACGAGGGTCGAGGTCCTGTCGCTGTTCGGCCGCATGCAGGTCGCGTCGTCGTCCAGGACCGGCGAGCTGGAGGCTTTCGGCGCGTTCGATCGGCGACCTGCCTGGCTCGCGCGTGAAGCAGCGTCGCTCCTCGGCGACCAGGCCACGCTGAGCACGCTCGACGGCGAAGAGGCCGAGCGTCTCCAAGGACTCCTGCCGACCCTCGTCGAGAGCTGCCGGAGGCTCGCCGCCGGGCCGGTCCCGGACGCACTGGTGCACGGTGACCTGCACATGGACAACGTCGCGCAGCGCAACGGCAGCTACGTCTTCTTCGACTGGACGGACGCATGTGTAGCGCATCCGTTCATGGATCTGCTGGCGATCGTCTTCGAGGAGGACCGAGACGCTCGCGATGCGCTGTGCGATGCGTACCTCGCCGCCTGGGCGGAGTACGCGTCTCGCGACGACCTGCTCGAGCTCTGGCGCCTGGCGGAGCCTCTCGTATCGCTCAACCAAGCGGTCAGCTACCGCTACATCATCGACAACGTCGAGCGAGGCACCGGAGAGGACCTCGAGTCGATGCTTCCGTACTTCCTGCGCAAGGTCGTCGCCGCAGGCGAGGACGTCTAGAGCTCAGCGGACGATCTCGACGACGTCGCCGTCCGACAGGGCCGCGCTCGACACCCTCGACGACGCCGAGCACGACCTCGGCGAACGCGCCCGCGCCGGTCGGCCGCAAGCGCGAGCGCCTGCGCGGCCGCCGGGCGCACGAGCCGTGGCGGCGCGACCAGGCCGGCGTCCTGCACCGGCGGGTTGAGCGGCTCGGCTAGGGGGTCGGCTCCGAAGGACGCCCTCACGCTCCTCGGCGGACTCGCCGTAGAGCGTCGTCCGCTGGCGCGGAACCCGTCCGGCCGAGCGGATGAGCTCCTCCATGCCCTCCGGCGCCAGCTCCTGGCCGTACGCTGCGCCGGCCGAGCGCGAGATCGACTCGTTCATGAGCGTGCCGCCGAGGTCGTTCACGCCCGCCCGCAGCGCCTCACGCGTCCCGTCCGGGCCGAGCTTGACCCACGACGCCTGGATGTTCGTGATCCACGGGTGGAGTGCAAGCCGCGCAACCGCATGGACGAGGAGCGTCTCGCGAAACGTCGGGCCGCGGCGGGCGAGACCCTTCACGTACATCGGCGCCTCCATCGGCACGAACGGGAGCGGTACGAACTCGGTGAAGCCACCCGACACGCTGCTGTTGCTCGCGCGTTCGCATGAGGTGCCGCGCCCAGCTGCGCGGTCGTGTCCGCGTGTCCGAACATGAGTGTCACGTTCGAGCGAAGCCCGACCCGATGGGCGGCGTCGTGCACCTCGAGCCACTGGCTCGTCGTCACCTTGTCCGGGCAGATCACCCGGCGGACCTCGTCGTCGAGCACTTCCGCCGCTGTTCCTGGCAGCGAGCCGAGCCCGAGCTCGCGCAGGAGCCCCAGGTACTCCTCGAGCGAGACCCCGAGTGTCGCCGCGCCCTGCCAGACCTCGAGCGCCGAGAACGCGTGGACATGGATGCCGGGAACCGCGCCCTTGATCGCACGCACGACGTCGGCGTAGTAGTCGCCCGTGAAGGCCGGATGGATGCCGCCCTGGAGGCAGACCTCGGTCGCCCCCCGCTCCCATGCCTCTTCCGTACGGCGAACGATCTCCTCGAGAGGAACGAGGTACGGAGCACCGCGCAGGTTGCGCGCAAGCTTCCCCTTCGAGAACGCGCAGAATCCGCAGCGGAAGTAGCAGACGTTCGTGTACTGGATGTTCCGGGTGACGACATAGGTGACCTCGTCGCCGTTCACGTGCCGGCGCAGCCGGTCGGCGGCTGCGAGCACGCGTTGGGCCTCGACTCCGCGCGACTCGAGGAGCCGCGTGAGTTCGTCCTCGCCGAGCTCGTCACCGGCCAGCCCGAGCGGCGCCACATCGCGTGCGACGACGAACGGAACGGCGCCTGGCTCTCCCGGCGCCCAGTCGTCGTCGCGCGCGAGGCCGGCCGCGTCCGCGGCACGGCGGACGTGGGACGCGACTGCCGGGTCGACCCAGCGCTCGAGCTCGGAGACGTACTCGGGATAGAGGGGCAGGCGCGGCGCGAGCTCGAGGCCCCGCGACCGTGTCGCCTCGGCGAGCCGTGCGATCTCCGGCCACGGTGCCTCCGGATTGACGTGGTCGATGGTCACCGGCGACACGCCGCCCCAGTCGTCGATCCCGGCATCCAGGAGCTGGGGGAAACAGTCGTAAGAAAGATTCGGCGGTGCCTGCACGTGCCATCCGGGGCCGAGCAGGATGCGCGCGACGGCGATTGTCCACAGGTGCTCCTCGAGCGAGGGCTCGGCGTGCGCGGCCATGCGCGTGCCGCGGCTTCGCGCGGAAGTTCTGGACGATGACCTCCTGCAGGTGGCCGTGCTCCTCGCCGAGAGCTCGCAGGGCGAGCAGCGCGTCGATCCGCTCCTCTCGCGTCTCCCCGATCCCGATGAGGATCCCGCTCGTGAACGGGATCGCGAGCTCGCCGGCGAGTCGGATCGTCTCGAGGCGGCGCAGCGGAATCTTGTCCGGCGAGGCCCAGTGCGGGCCGCCCTTCTCGCCCAGTCGGTCGGCGGTCGTCTCGAGCATGATCCCCATCGAAGCGGAGACCGGACGCAGCGCCTCGAGCTCCGCGCGCGTCATCACGCCCGGGTTGAGGTGCGGCAGCAGCCCGGTCTCCTCGAGGACGAGCCTCGCGCACCGCGCGAGGTACTCCAGGGTCGTCTCGCAGCCGAGCACGCGCAGCTCCTCGCGCGCGACCTTGTAGCGCAGCTCGGGCTTGTCGCCGAGCGTGAAGAGCGCCTCCCGGCAGCCCGCAGCCGCACCGGCGCGGGCAATGCCGAGCACCTCCTCCTCGGTCATGAACGCCCGCTCACCGCGCCGCGGTGGGCGGGCAAACGTGCAGTAGCCGCACACGTCGCGGCACAGCGTCGTCAGCGGGATGAAGACCTTCGGCGAGTACGTGACGAGGCGCCCCGACCGCAGCTGGCGCGCCTCGGCCAGGAGCTCCTCCAGCGGAGCGGCGATGAGATCCGCGACGGCGCTCGTCATCTCCGCGAGCATACGTCGACCGCACGAGCGTGACCGCCCCTTTCCACCGGGCGGCGGCACCCACCGGTCGCGGGTGCCGCCGTTGCTGGCTCAGGCGTCGCAGACCTGCTCCTCGTAGGCCGTGGTGCGCGACGCGTGTTCGAGGACGTCGGGATGAGTTCGGTTGAACACGGCCAGGTCTTCGGGGGTGGCCTCCGGATAGATGTTGCGGATGTCGTAGTCGTACTCGGCCATGACGTCGCTCCAGCGAGTGCGGAACCACTCGGTGTCGGCTTCCACATCGGCAGCGATCTCGGCGGGGGCTGCGGCTTCCAGCCCATCGAGAACCGCGGAGAAGCGATCGCCGGTGACGAGCATCCGCATCACGTCCGGGTCGAACCGCGAGTCTGAGACCTTCTGGACCTCGGTGTTGAACGCGCCCAGCGCCCTGCAATACGGCTTAGACGATGCGTCGCCTTCGAAGACGACGTCCGCTGCGGGTGGTGGCGTCGGCGCCATTCCGCACGTCCCGTCCGTGTAGGCATAGTCGGCTTCCTGGGCCTTCTCCAGCTCAGCCGGCGGCAGCCCGAAGAGGGCTGCGTGTTCGTCCGCAGTGCCCTCGTGCCGCATCCGGCTCAGGTCGAAATCGTACTTCTCCATCAACGGGGTCAGGACGGTTCGGATGTGACCCACCCTGACCTCGACCGCGTCGCCGATCTCGGAGGGGGCCTCGCGGAGCATCGTCTCCTCGGCGGCCAGGTACGCGTTCCACCAAGTGCGAAGGGCAGCCGGGTTGGGTTGGTCGAACGCCCCGCCGGCATCGAGCTCGTACACCTTCCACGACCGGTACGCGTGACAGTAGGCGCTGTCCGAGCCCGCGACCGGTGTGAACGCGGTCTCGTCGCCGTCACCACCGCCACAGCCGGCGAGCACCGCGAGCCCCAGCGCCAGCGCACCGAGGGGGACTGCGACTGCATGCCTCATCACGACGAGCTACCGCACCTGCGTGAAACGGTGTCCGAGAACGAGTGCCCGGGCCTGGCACGACGCGGACTCTCGCTTGCGGGTGAACGTCACGATCTTCCCCGACTTCTTCCAGGCGTACGTTCCGGCCCCGGTGCAGCCGCTTCCGCTCTCGCGGTCGAGCGTGATCGTCTTGGCGGTCGACGCGTACCTGCCGCGAGCGACCGTCTGCCCGTCGACCGCGACCCTGTAGACGCCGCCCTTCGCGAACGTCAGGATCCACTTTCCCTCGAGCTGGGCGGGGCTCTTGATCGTCGTCGCGTACGTCCCGGACAGACCGCCGGCCGCAAACGCGACCGACACCGCGGCGAGTGTCGCGGCAACGGCAAGGGCCGTGAATGTGAGCAACTTCATCGCGCACCTCCTGTCGAGTTGGACTCGGCGAAGGGTGCGCCTGTTCGGGGTCGAAAACGATCCCTCCCGGCGCTCGCCGTCGGTTGCGAAAAGGGGACAGTTTCTGACCGTTCGGCAAGGGTGGGACCCCGCCGTAAGACCGAGTCAGCCTGTAGGCCACTCCGAGCACGTCGCGCGATAGGGCGTCCCCGGCGGCAGGTAGAGCTCCCACTCTTCGCTGCTCAGGTTTCGACCGACGATCCCGCAGGCACGCTCGCGCCAGACTGCGGGGTCGACATCCCACACCATGCCGAGCTCGTTGACTCCCGCAACGGCCAGCAGCTTGCCGTCCGGGCTGAATGCGCTCCGCAACCCCAGGAACGGAAGGGGGATGGACCGCATGAGCGAGGCGGGGATGGCGCTTCCGCGAAGCTCGTCGCCGTACCCGAGGCCCGTGGCCGGGTCCCACAGCCGGGTTCCGCCGAACGCGCTCGTGGTCGCGAGGAACGAGCCGCCCGGGTCGAAGGCCGCCCCGGTGACGGGGCCGGTGTGGCCGGAGAGGGGCGGAAGGGCCGGCCGCTGATCGGCCACGCGCCATACACGCACCGGTCCGGTCGCTCCACCGCCGGCGACGAGTAGGCCGCTCGGATCGAACGCGACGCTCAGGAAGCCGTCGTCCGCCACCGTCATCGGCTTGCCATGGCGGGCCCGGGTCGCCACATCCCACAGGTCGAGCCGGCCGCCGTGGCTGCCGGTCGCCAGCAGCTTTCCGTCCCGGCTGAAGGCCACGGCGAGCACCGACCCGCCGCCCGGTGCGATCTTCCGCCCCACGCGATTCCGGGAATCCACGTCCCAGAGCTGTACCTCGCCCTGCCGCTGCTGGCGATGGAACCCCTCCACGCCGTTCGGGTCCACAGCCACCGCAAGCAGTCGACCATCGGGGCTGAAAGCCACCTGCCAGACTGCCGATTCGCCCTCGTCGAGCAGGGGGCCCACGGCCGCCCCGCTCTTCGGATCGAAGAAGCGCACCTTCCCGTCGATCGTCCCGACGGCGATGAGGTCCCCAGCGGGATGGAAGGCGACTGCGGTGACGACCGAACCGGTGTCGATCCGAGCGGTCTGACGCCTGGTCTCGGTGTCGTACACGACCGCGCTGCCGTCGAACCTCCCCGCGGCGAGCCACTTGCCGTCGGAGCTGAAGGACACGTCCGTGGTCAGATCCGTCGGTCCGCCCAGTGGCTCTCCGATCACCTGCTCTCCGCTCATGTTCCAGACGACTGCCGAGCGCAAGTGCGAGGTCACCAGTGTCCGGCCGTCGGGGCTGAACGCGACGTCGTTGACAGGACTCGGTTCGACCGTGAGCGGGGAGCCGTACGGCTCCCCGGTTTTCCGGTCCCACACGAAGACCGACCCTCCGAACGAGGCCGCGGCCAGCAGCCGTCCATCCGGGCTGAGATCCAGGGAGGCGGCAGGCTCGTCACCGACCGACAGCGGTTGGCCAATCGGTCGTCCCGTTCCGATGTCGACCATGTACACGGAGCCGGATTCGTCGCTCGCGATCAGCGTCCGGCCGTCCTCGGCGAAGATCGCCTCATCGACGTTCGCCTCCCCGATGACGAGGGGTCGACCGACGCGCTGCCCTGTGGCGACCTCCCAGATGCCGACCGTTCCGGGAGCGCCCGGTACGGCGATCCGCTTCGAATCCGGGCTGAAGGAGATCGAATGGGCGCCGCCGAGCTGCGGTGGGTTCGTGTCGATGGGTGCGCCGATCACGCGACCGCTCACGGCATCCCAGAGGGTGACGTTGTTGTCCTCGATCCCTCCCGCGGCGATCACCGAGCCATCAGGGCTGTACCGGACCGTGTGGAGAGGCGCAGCGTTGGGGCTGACGAGCTTGCGAAGCTGACGTCGGCTCTCGACGTCCCACAGCTCGACGTTGCCCTCCTCGCCCGCCATCGCCAGCGTTTGCCCGTCCGGGCTGAAGTCGACGCCCTGCCAGCCGCCCTGTGGCGATCCCAACGGCGGCCCGACCGGAAGCCACGTCGCCGTGTCCCAGAGCGTGGTCCCCTCGAGCGTCACGGTGGCCAGGAGCCTGCCGTCCGGGCTGAACGCCGTGGCGTTCGCGGGCGAGTCGAAGCCTCTGAGCCACGCACGGATCCGCGAGCCGTGCTCGAGCGCGCCCAGGAGCGCACCTCGGGAGTCGACCGAGTCGTCGAGGCTCCCCGCCTCGAGCGCGAGGAGGAGCGCGAGGTCCGGATGCTGCCCTGCCTCCTCACGCGACTGAGCGGCGAGCCGCCCGGCCTGCGCGACGACGGCCGTATGTCGCGCGCTCCCACGCTGGATCAGGGCGAAGGACCCGGCGATCACTGCCACCACCAGCGCGGCCGCAACGGCCGCGAGCAGGCCGCGTAGACGCCTGGCGCGGCGCCGAGCACTCTCGAGCTCGCGGCCCTGGGCGTCCCGGCTCGCCTCCAAGAACTCGCGTTCGACGCGCGAGAGCTGCCGCTCCTCGTCCGCCAGCTCGAGTGCCGCTGCCAGACGCGGCCCGCGAAAGAGGTCGGCCTCGTCCCGTCCCGCCTCCTCCCAGGAGCGAGCCGCCGTTGCGAGCTGCTGGAGAGTGCGGAGCTCTTCGCGATCCTCCGCCAACCACCCTCGTAGCCGTGGCCACTCACGGATCAGCGCCTCGTGCGCTATCTCGGCCGAATCGTCGCCCACGACCAGCAGCCGGGAGCCGGCCAGCTGCTCGAGCACCGCGGTCGCCTCCTCGCCGCCTTCGCCCTCCGGGATGAGCTCCGCCAGCGGGACCCGCCTGCGGGTGTCCTCCGTTGCCTCGCCCAGCTCGGTGAGCCGGAGGAGCATCCGCCGCATGACCAGTTGCTCCTGCGGGCTGCACCTCAGGAAGACGTCCTCCGCCGTGTGAGCAATCGCTCCCCGCACGCCGCCCGCCGCGACATAGCCCGCCCGGGTCAGGACGCGACCATCCCGGCGGGCCCACGACTCGTAGAGGGCGTGGGAAAGCAGCGGGAGGGCGCCGGGCTCCCCTTCGACATCGGCCAGCATCGTGTCGACCAGGCCGGCCTCGAAGCGCAGTCCGGCCGCGCCGGCAGGACCCTCGATGGCCCGGCGCAGCTCGTCCGCCTGCATCGGCCCGAGCAGACACTGATGCGCGGCCAGCGCCGCGGCGAGGCGAGGATGCTCGGCACATCGTCCGTAGAAGTCCGCGCGGAGGGCGACCACGATCGAGGTCGAGCCCGCCTCGTGCAGGTCGATCAGGGCATCGAAGAAGCGACCTCGGGCCGCTTCGTCCGGACAGAGCGTGAACGCCTCCTCGAGCTGGTCGACGACGACGAGCGACGGACGAAGCTCGAGCGCACGTCTCAGGCCCGGCCCCGGGTCCGAGCCCGGCGTCAAGACTGCCACCGAACCTGCTCGAGCACGGCGAACGGCCGGGATGAGCCCGGCCCCGACCAGGGACGACTTGCCGCTGCCGGACGCCCCCACGACGGCCAGGAACCCTCCCGCGAGGACGTGCCCTACCGTGGCCGCCACGACCTCCTCTCGACCGAAGAACAGGTCTCCGTCCTCCGGCTCGAACGCAATCAGCCCGCGATAGGGGCAGGCGCTTGCCCGCGGCGGGCCGGCCAGCCCGGGAGCCACGAGCACCCAGGCTCGGTCCCCGGCTGCCGCGACCGTCTCGGGCAGCTCGGCGAGGCCAATCTCCGCGGGAAGCTGAACTCCGATCGCCTCGGCGATCGCTTGGTCGACCACGACCTGTCCATGATCGGCCGCCATCAGGAGCCGGGACGCCGCGGATGCCAACTGCCCCCGGTAGCTCCCGGCCAGGGGCTCCGCCTCTCCCGTGACCGCTGCCACCCGCGCGTCGAATCGGCCCGCGAGGTCACGGGCTGCGTCGAAGCCATCCTGGACCGACCCGAACGCCGCCAGCAGCGGGCCGTCGTCGACGGGTGAGACGCAGTGGCCCCGGTGCGCGCGGGCGACCTCGTCCACCGATTGCTCCGCGCTCTCCGCCGGCATCGTGGGCACGTCGGCCAGCACGAGCGTGACCGTTCCGCTCGGGAGGGCGGCGCCCCACCATCGCTGCAACCTCGCGACGAAGACCGCCGCCGATGTGTCGCGTCGCGCCGGATCGGTCGCCAGGCTCGGGCGGACGATCCGCTCCAGCGCCGGGACTCGCTGTCGCTCGATCGCGCCCCAGCTCAGCGCTCCCCCGGAGGGGCGCTCGCCGGTGAGGAGCGTGACGGCGGTGGCGGCAAACGAGTACATGTCCGCCGCGGCAGTCGGCCGCGCGCCCGCCGCGACCTCAGGTGCCACATAGCCCGCCGTGCCTGCGCGGCGCAGGTCGTCGGTGGGCATGGAGGAGAGTCCGAAGTCCACGAGGACGATCCGGCCCGAGGAGGTGAGGATGAGGTTGGCCGGCTTGACGTCGCCGTGCACGACGGGAGGGACGTGGCTGCGAAGGTGCTCGACGGCGTCGGCGGCCTGTTCGAGGTAGCCGATGGCGAGAGCCGGGTCGAGCCCCGGGCGGCCCTCGAGCTCGAGCAACGCCTCGAGATCAGTGCCGTCGATCCAGTCCATCGCGATGACGTACCGGTCGTCCACGAAGAAGTCCTCGCGGACCAGCGGGAGCCCGGGATGGGGCGTAAGCGAGAGAAGGACCCGCGCCTCCGTGAGCACGAGGGTGCGGGAAGCCTCGTCGGTCACAGGTCGGGCCTTCAGCGCCACCTGGCGACCGTGAAGGTGATCGAGGGCCCGGATCAGCTCGCCCTCTCCACCTCTCCCGGCCAGCTCGAGCGGCTCGTAGCGCTCGCGGAGGAGCTCGGTCTTCATCGCGGATCAGCCGGTTGCGCGCAGGTCGCCCAGCTTGACCGCACCGCGGGCGACCGCCGCGTTCGCGAGCTGGACGCGTCTCCGCTCGCCGTGCGCGCCGACGTCGAACTTCACGTACAGGCGCGACAGGTGGTTCTTCACCGCGGCTTCGGAGACGACGAGCTCCGCCGCGATTACGCGGATCGACGCCGGCTCGGTGAACGCATCGCCCGTCAGCAGGGGCCGGCACAGGGCCAGGAGCACGTCGCGCTCACGCGGGGTGAGCCGCGGCGCCTGCGCGATCGCGGCAGTCTCCGTTCCGCGGGCTGGGCCGTGGAACACGAGACGGAGTCGCCCGAGGACGACCTCGTCGCCCGAGTGCAGGGCTTGCTCGCCGATGATCCTTCCTCCGTTCACGAGGGTCCCGTTGCGAGAGCCGAGGTCGCGGACGCACCACGTATCGCCGAACCGTTCGAAGACGGCGTGCACGCGAGAGACTCCCTCGGCGTCCACGACCACATCGTTCGACTCGACGGTTCCGAAGGTCATTCGCTCGGCGTCAAGTGCTCGGAGCTCGCGCCCGCTTCGACCCCATACCTCGACGTAGCTGCTCACGGCGAGCCCCCAGGCCAGGAGGCACTATCGGATTCCCGCAAGCGGAGCCCGCGCATGGACGACATCTTTCGCTTCTCGGCGCCCGACCGCAATAGCCGTGGCCGAGGTCCGCGCGCTAGAGATTCTTGGAAGTCCAGAGCGCGCCGAACGGCACCCAGCGGCCGTTCGCCCAGCGCTGGAGCTGGCCCTGCTGGATCGGGAAGCTGTCGCCCTTCCCCGTCCGGACCGAGATGCCCGGGAGCAGGAATGGGTTCGCGGGCTGCTTCATCGTCCGCGCGGCGGCCATCAGGCGGGCGCGCGTGGGGTTCGCGCCGAGCCGCTTGAGGAGCGCCACGGTCTCGTAGGCGACCGCCATGCCGTAGACGTGGAAGACGTCGCTCTGGTTCGCGCCTTTTGCATAGCGGGACATGATCGAGCGGTAGCGGCGGATCCCGGCGTCCGACTTCCACTGCGGGTCGGTCGGATCTTTGAGGAAGTTGAGGGTGACCGTCCCGTTGATGGTCTTGTTCTTCCCGCCCTCGGAAGCGAGCAGCATGATGTTCGAGGCGCCCGAGACGGAGTTCATGATTACGCGCGGGCGCCAGCGCAGCCGGTTCGCGAAGACGATCGACTGGATCGCGAACTTCGGCGTCGCGAACACGGCGAAGACGTTCGCGCCGGAGGACTTGAGCTTCGCGATCTGCGACTGCACCTCGGGGTCGGTGACGTTGTAGGTCTGCGCAGCGATCACCTTCGAGCCGGAGCGGGCGAGGCCGCGCTTGAGCCCGCCGAGGAGGTCCTTCCCGTAGTCGTCGTTCTGGACGAGGACCGCGATGCGGGCCTTCTTCATCGTCTTCGCGACGTACTGCCCGTACACCCAGCCTTCTGCCTGGTAGCTCGGCTGGAAGCCGATCGTCCACGGGTACTGCGCCGTGTCGCGCCCGAACGTCGTCGCCCCCGATGCGGCGAAAAGCTGCGGCACTCTCATCTGGTTCAGGTAGTCGCGCACGGCGAGGTTCTGCTCGGTCCCGAGCGAGTTGAAGATCGCGAAGACCTTCTCCTGCTCGACGAGCTGCCGCGTCACCAGCACCGACTGCGCGGGGTTGTAGGCGTCGTCGACCGTCTTGTACTCGATCTTTCGCTTCGCCACACCACCCTGGGCGTTGACGGCATCGAGGTACGCCTTCGCGCCGCGTGCGACCGATGCGTAGGCGGCGGCCGGTCCGGTCAGCGGCGACGTGCCACCCAGCAGGATCGAGCTCGACGTCACGCCGGGATCGGCAGCAGAGCCGCCGAATGCAGTCGGGAGTGCGACGGCGAGCGCACTGCCGAGAACGGCCAGGGTCACGGCGGGAGGCCTCATTGCTCCGATCGAGAGTAGCGACGGCGCGCCACGACCTGCCCGGCTCGCCGAAATAGCCCGCCCACACCGTTCGGCAGGAAGAACATGAGCAGGATGAGGACCACACCGAAGACGATCGAAGCTCCGCCAGGTTTCTGCGCCTCTACGAGGATGCGGTCGGGGAGCAGCGAGCCAAGGTCCTGGCCCTGGGCCCAGAGCGGCACGAAGGCGATGAAGATCGCCCCGAAGACGAGCCCCGAGAGGCCGCCGAGCCCGCCCACGACGATGCCCACCAAAAGGAAGATCGAGAGTGCGATCGGGAAGACATCCGGGTTGACGTACGAGGTCACGATCGCGAGCAACCCACCGGCCACGCCAGCGTATGCCGCGCTGATCCCGAACGCGAGCGTCTTGTAACCCACGAGGCTCACTCCGGAGGAAACTGCCGCTGTCTCGCTGTCGCGCACGGCGCGGAACGCGCGCCCGGTCCGCCCACGGAGGATGAGCCAGGCGACCGCAAACGCGACGAGCGCAATCGACCAGGCGAGGTAGTACATCCAGTCGTTCTGCGTGAAGCTCCAGCCGAGCAGCTCGAACGTCGCTAGTGCCGACGGGTCCGCGGGGAGTACGGCATCCGAGCCGGTGAGCTCCGGCAGGCCGAAGAGCTGCACGCCCGTGCCACCGCCGGAGAACTCCTCGAAGCGCCTGATCGTGGGCGGCATGGCAACCGCGAACGCGAACGTCGCAAGCGCGAGGTAGAGACCCGAGAGGCGCGTCGCCGGCAAACCGAACGCGACGCCGACGAGCCCCGCCACGAGACCGGCGATCGGGAGTGTCCAGACGTCCTTCATCCCGCCGGAGATGGGCCCGCCGAACTGCTCGTTCCCGGCCATCAGGATGGCGGTCGTGTAGCCGCCGATGGCCATGAACGCACCGTGGCCGAGCGAGATCTGCCCGGTGTAGCCCGTGAGGATGTTCAGGCCGAGGAGGGCGATCAGGTAGATGCCGACGTACGAGTACTCGCGGGCCTTGAAGTCACTGATGAACTGGGGGAGCACCAGGACGAACACGACAAACGCCGCGAAGGCGACGAAGCCGATGATTCGCTGGGCCCTGGGTGTCATACGCGCTTCACCTCCGGCCGGCCGAACATCCCCTGCGGCCGCACGAGCAGGACGACGAGGATGATGAGGAGCGCCATCGGCAGCCGCATCTCCTCGGTGAACCAATCGAACGCGTCGTACTGGCTCATGTAGCTCAGCAGGTTGAGGAGGACCCCGAGGGTCAGGCCGCCGACGACGGCGCCGAGCGGGGAGTCGATTCCACCCAGGACCGCGGCCGCGAACGAGTAGATGAGAACGGCGGCCATCATGTTCGGATCGAGCCCCACGGTCGGCGCCGTGAGCATCCCGGCGACCGCCCCGAGCGTCGCGGCCAGCCCCCACCCGAGCGCGAGCATCCAGGTCACGCGAACACCGACGAGACGCGCTTCCTCCGGGTTCACAGCCGCGGCCCGCAGCGCGAGGCCGATCTTCGTGAACTGGAAGAGCAGCCAGAGGAGGACGACGATGCCGAGAGCGACGGCGATCGTCCCGATGTCCTGGGCGGCGATGACGACACCACCGATGTCGTACGTGTCCGACCCGAACGGGCTCTGGATCAGCTTCGGATCTCCTCCCCAGTTCCAGATCACGAAGCCGTTGATCGCGATCAGAAGGCCGATCGTGACGATCACGATCCGCAGGACGCTGCCGCGCTCGACGGGACGAATGACAACACGGTGGATCGCGACGCCGCCCGCGAACGAGAGCGCGAGCGTCACGGCGAACGCAGGCCAGTAGCGCCACCCCTCGTTTGTCACGAGCGCCCACGCGATGTAGGTCGAGAGCAACGCCATCTCGCCCTGCGCGAAGTTGATGACGCCCGTCGAGCGGTGGATGATGACGAGCGCGAGCGCGAGGAGCGCGTAGATCCCGCCCGACGCAAGGCCGGACACGACCTGCTGCATGAAGTCGGAGAACGCCGCGGCGACCATCAGAGGCTGACCATCAGTACCCGAGGTAGCTCCGGCGGACCGACTCGTCGCCGCGCAGCTCGGCGCTCGAGCCGGTCAGCGCGACCCGCCCGACCTCGAGCACGTACGCGCGGCGCGAGATCGAAAGCGCGATGCGCGCGTCCTGCTCGACTACGAGGACGGTGAGCCCCTCGTTCTCGTTCAGCTCGCGGACGATGCGGAAGAACTCGCGAACGATCATCGGGGCGAGGCCGAGCGACGGCTCGTCGAGCAGCAGGAGCCGCGGGCGGCTCATCAGCGCGCGACCGAGAGCGAGCATCTGCTGCTCGCCTCCCGAGAGCGTCCCGGCCCGCTGGCCGCCGCGCTCGGCCATCCAGGGGAAGTACTCCGTGACTCGCTCGATGTCGCTCTTCACCTGCCGGTCGCGGCGCGTGTACGCGCCGAGCCGCAGGTTCTCGGTCACGGTGAGCTCGACGAACGTCCCGCGCCCCTCCGGTACGTGCGCGATCCCGGCGCGCGCGGCGGCCTCGGGCCCACCGCGGAGATGCTTGCCGGCCAGGTCGATCGTCCCGCTGCGCGAGACCGTTCCCGAGATCGCGCGCAGGGTCGTCGTCTTGCCCGCCCCGTTCGCGCCGAGCACCGCGACGACTTCGCCCTCTTCTACGGTCGAGCGAGACGCCGTGCAGCGCCTGGACGGGGCCGTAGCTGGCCTCGAGCTGGTCGAGCTCGAGCAGCGTCGTCACGCTCCGTCCTCCGGTGATTCGGGCTCCGGCTCCGGCTCGGGCTCGACGAGCCTGAACCCGTCTGGCGGAGGCGCGTGTTCCTCGACCTCGTCCTCGCTCCCTAGGTACGCCTCGATCACCGCCGGATCAGCCTGCACTGTGGCGGGCACGCCGTCGGCGATCTTGCGACCGAAGCTCAGGACGTTGACGTGGTCGGACACCGTCATCACGAGGTTCATGTGGTGCTCCACGAGGAGCACGGTCAGCTCGAAGTCGTCGCGGATCTTCTTGATGAACTCGCCGAGCTCCGCGACCTCCTGGTGGTTCAGGCCGCCCGCAGGCTCGTCGAGCAGCAGGAGCCTCGGCTTCGCGACGAGCGCGCGCGCGAGCTCGACGCGCTTCTGCGTCCCGTACGGCAGCGCCGCCGCCGGGAAGTGGGCGCGCTCCCGGAGACCGACGACGTCGAGAACCTCGAGCGCCTCCTTCTCGCCGACCTTGCGGCCGCGGCCGTGCGCTCCGATGAGCACGTTCTCGAGCACGGACATCGTCCGGAAGAGCTGGATGTTCTGGAACGTGCGAGCGATGCCCTTGTTCACGATCCGGTGCGCCGGCGCGCCCAGGAGCGAGTCACCGTCGAAGCTCGACCTCGCCCGAGTCCGGCTTGTAGAGGCCGCGTGATGACGTTGAACGCCGTCGTCTTGCCGGCTCCGTTCGGGCCGATCAGGCCCGAGATGTGACCCTGCTGGACGTCGAACGAGACGCCGTCGAGGGCGACGATGCCTCCGAAGCGGAGCGTGACGTCCCGGACGGCGAGAAGGGCCATCTGCCGCGAAACCCTAATCGGGTAGCCCGTCCAATAGCAATGACCGCGGCCAATGCGCTGTACCTCAGACACCGACCGTGCCCGAGAACTGATTAGCATCGGTACCTATGGATCTGCGCGACACGCCCGAGGAGGCCGCGTTCCGGGCCGAGCTGCGCTCGTGGCTCGAGGAGAGCCTCCCGGAGGAGATCCAGGGGCACCGCGGTGGAGCGGCCCGCTTCGACGAGCCCGAGATGCGCGCGTGGAGCCGTGCGCTCCACGACGCGGGGTACGTAGGGCTGACGTGGCCGAAGGAGTACGGCGGCGGCGGAGCCCCGTACACCCATCAGGCGATCTTCCTCGAGGAGATGGCGCGCGCCGAGGCGCCGCCGCACATCGGCGTGATCGGCCTGGGCATGGCGGGGCCGACGATCATCGCCCACGGCACCGAGGAGCAGAAGGCGCGCTACCTCGCGCCGCTCCTCTCCGCCGAGGAGATCTGGTGCCAGGGATTCTCGGAGCCCGGCGCGGGCTCCGACCTCGCCGGCGTCCGCACGAGCTCGCAGCTCGACGACGGCCACTTCGTCGTGAACGGCCAGAAGGTGTGGTCGTCGTTCGCCCACCTCGCCGACTTCTGCATCCTGCTCACGCGGAGCGACCCCGACTCGACGAGGCACGCCGGGCTCAGCTACCTCATCGTGGACATGCACGCGCCAGGGGTGGAGGTTCGTCCGCTCAGGCAGATAACGGGCGAGGAGGAGTTCAACGAGATCTTCTTCACCGATGTGCGCGTCCCGGCGGAGAACCTTCTCGGAGAGGTCGGAAGCGGCTGGCAGGTCGCGATGACGACGCTCCTCCACGAGCGCGGCACGCTCGGCTTCGCGCTGCAGGCGGCGCTCGAGGTGCAGATTCGCAAGCTCGCCGCGCTCGCGCGCGACCGCGGCGCCGACCCGCTGCAGCGCGATCGGATCGCACGCGAGTGGATCGAGATGCAGGCGGTGCGCTACACGAACTACCGCTCGCTCTCGGCGCTCATGAAGACCGGGCTGCCCGGGCCCGGAGGGGTCGATCTCCAAGCTCGTGTGGTCGGAGTCGAACCAGCGCGTGACGAAGCTCGCGCTCGAGATCCTCGGCCCGGACGCGGCGCTCGGCGAGGAGAATGCGCCGTACGGCGGCTACTGGCAGTACCAGCAGCTCCGAAGCCGCGGCAACACCATCGAGGCGGGCACGTCGGAGGTGCTCCGCAACATCGTCGCCGAGCGCGTCCTCGGCCTCCCCTACTCCCGCTAGGAACGATGGACTTCACCTTCACACCCGAGCAGGAAGCGCTTCGCGAGCAGGCGCGCGAGTTCCTCGCCGCGACACCCGGAGCCGACGTGGGCGCAGCTCGCGGAGCTCGGCTGGACCGGCGTCTCGATCGCGGAGGAGGACGGCGGCGCCGGGCTCTCGTTCCTCGAGGAGGCCGTTCTCTTCGAGGAGCTCGGGCGCGCGCTCTACCGGGGCCCGTACTTCGCGACGATCGGGCTGACGCTTCCGGCGCTCCCTGCCGAAGACCGCGCCGCGGTTGCGGCGGGCGAGACGAGCTGGACGCTCGCGTTCGGCCCGCTCGTTCCCGACCTCGACTCCGCCGAGCGCGTGGCGATCGTCGGCGGCGACGGCATCTACGAGCTCGAAGGCGGCGAGCGGGAGATCCTCGCGACGACGGATCAGTCGCGCACGCTCGGCGTCGTGCGCGGAGGAGAGCCGGGTCGCAAGATCGCCGATGCCGGCGTCCTCACCGAGATCGAGGCTCGCTCGCAGACGGCGCTCGCGCTCGAGGCGTGCGGCGTGGCCCGTCTCGCCCTCGAGGACGCGCTCGAATACGCGTCGACCCGGGAGCAGTTCGGGAAGAAGATCGGCGCCTACCAGGCCGTCTCGCATCCGCTCGCAGATGCGTACACGCGGGTGGAGCTCTCGCGCTCGCTCGCACTCTGGGCCGCGTGGTGCGTCGCAACCGGCGACGCGCAGGCCTCGATCGCCGCCGCCGCCGCCAAGTCGTACGCCGGCGAGAGCGCGGTCGTCGTCTGCGAGACGGCGATCCAGTCGCTCGGCGGGATCGGCTTCACCTGGGAGCACCGGCTCCACCGGCTGTACAAGCGTGCGCTCGGCATCGAGAGCTTCGGCGCGTCCGGCACGAGGCTCCGGGCCGAGATCGCCGCGTCGCTGCTCGACGCGTCCGAGACTGGCGTCCGACGCGAGAGACGCCCGTGACGATCACACAAGGAGGCTGACGTGGACGGCCTGATGATGGACTACCAGCTCAACGTGCCCGCGATCCTCCGCCGCGCCGACGAGCTCTACGGCGACAACGAGATCGCGAGCCGCCTGCCCGACAAGAGCTGGCACTCGTACACGTACGCCGACTTCGTATCGCGCACGAAGAAGCTCATCGTCGCGCTCCGCAAGCTCGGGCTCGAGGACGGCGACCGCGTCGGGACGTTCATGTGGAACCACTCGCAGCACCTCGAGGCGTACATGGGCGCGCCCGTCGGCGGGTTCGTCACGCACACGCTGAACCTCCGCCTCCACCCCGACGACAACACGTACATCGCGACGCACGGCGGCGACCGCGTGATCCTCGTCGACAAGACGCTGTGGCCGCTGGCGGAGCAGTTCATCCCACGCTGCGACTTCGAGCACGTCATCGCCGTGGGCGGTGGGCCCGACGCCGGACGGCGCGATCGACTACGAGGAGCTCCTCGCCGACGCCGACGAGTCGGCATTCTCGTATCGCGACCTGCCGGAGAACACCGCAGCCGCGATGTGTTACACGAGCGGCACCACCGGGCGGCCGAAGGGCGTCCTCTACTCGCACCGCGCGATCGCGGTCCACGCTCTGACCGTGTTGGCATCGCTCGGCATCTACGCCGACGACGTCTGCCTTCCGGTCGTCCCGATGTTCCATGCAAACGCCTGGTGCTTCCCGTTCTCCTCGACCCTGACCGGCGTCAAGCAGGTCTTCCCGGGCCCGCACATGGATCCCGAGACGCTGCTCGACGGGTTCGTCGAGCAGAAGGTCACGGTGACCGCGGGCGTCCCGACGATCTGGATGGGGATCCTCCAGCTCCTCGACGCGAACCCGGGCAAGTGGGACCTCTCCTCGATCAGGTTCATGACCGTCGGGGGCGCCGCGCCTCCGCGCGCGATGATCGAGGCCTTCGGCGAGCGCCACGGCCTCCACATCGTCCACGGCTGGGGCATGACCGAGATGAGCCCGGTCGGGACGATCTCGGGCGCACCCGGCCAGGAGACGGGCCTGTCGAAGGACGAGGCGTACTCGCGGCGCGCACTGCAGGGGCTCACGATCCCGTTCTGCGAGATCCGCGCGCGCGGCACCGACGGGCTCGTCGCCTGGGACGGCCAGACGATGGGCGAGCTCGAGGTGCGTGGCCCGTCCATCTCCTCTGCGTATTTCGAGTCCGACGAGGGCGTCGACCGCTGGACGGACGACGGCTGGTTCAGGACGGGCGACATCGTCTCGATCCATCCCGACGGCTTCGTCGAGGTGCAGGATCGCGCGAAGGACCTCGTGAAGTCGGGCGGCGAGTGGATCTCCACCGTGGCGCTCGAGAACGCGCTCATGGGGCATCCGGCGGTGGCGGAGGCGGCGGTCATCGCCGTCCCGGACGAGAAGTGGTCGGAGCGGCCGCTCGCTGTCGTCGTGCTTCGCGAAGGCGAGGAGGCGTCGCCCGACGAGCTGCGCACCTTCCTCGCGCCGAGCTTCGCGAAGTGGTGGCTCCCGGATCGGTTCGAGTTCGTGGACGAGATCCCGAAGACCGCGGTCGGCAAGTTCCGCAAGACCGCGCTGCGGGAGACGTTCTCGGTCGGACAGCCCGCGGAGACGACGTAGGTGGCGGCCCAGTTCGTCTCGACCGAGCAGGACGGCGCCGTCGCCGTCGTCACCATCGACCACCCGCCCGTCAACGCCCTCTCCGGACCGCTGCTCGAGGAGCTCGAGACGGAGATCGAGCGACTCGACGCGGACGACGGGGTGTGGGCGATCGTCCTCAAGGGCGCGGGCGAGCGCGCCTTCGTCGCCGGTGCCGACATCTCCGAGTTTCCGTCGCTCAGAGAGGCCGCGTCCGAGGAGGGCGGCTCGGCGCGCGGGATCCAGAAGCTCGGGCATCGGATGGATGCGGCGCGGACGCCGTTCGTCGCTGCCATCCACGGCTTCTGCCTGGGAGGCGGTCTCGAGCTCGCGATGTGCTGCGACATCCGCGTCGCTGCCGAGGACGCGCAGCTGGGGCAGCCCGAGATCAAGCTCGGGCTGATTCCGGGAGGCGGCGGGACGCAGCGGCTCCCGCGGCTCGTCGGCCTGGGGCGAGCGATGCTGCTCAACATGACCGGTGACTTCATCGACGGCCGCACGGCGTACGAATGGGGGCTCGTCGAGAAGGTGGTGCCGCGCGCGGAGCTTCTCGACGCCGCGCTCGGAATCGCTCGCACGATCGCGCAGCGCTCCCCCGTGGCGATCGGCGTGCTTCGCGAGCTCGCGCGCACGACCCGCGATCTCTCGCTCGAGGAGGGCCTGCGAAGGGAAGCCGACGGCTTTCGGCGCTGCCTCGCGAGCGAGGACGGGCTCGAGGGCGTGACGGCGTTCCTCGAGAAGCGCGACCCCCAGTTCACGGGCCGCTAGTGACCTCCACAGGCAGGTACCACCAGGACGTGTCCAACCCAAGTTACAACTTGCACTTGGATCAGTCTTGGCCCAGACCTCGGAAAACGGCCCGATTGAAGCAAGTTACAACTTTACTTTCGGCTCTCGCCGCGAGGGCTGCGCGGGCGGCGCTCGTGAGGGCGGCGGTACTCCAGGGGGTCGGCGGGCCGGAGCAGCTCGTCCTCCAGGACGTCTCCGAGCCCGAGCCGGGCGAGGGTCAGACGCTCGTCGACGTCCGGGCGGCGGGGGTCAACTTCGCGGACGTACTGATCCGGCTCGGTCGCTACCCGCAGACGCCCGAGCTCCCGACCATCCTCGGTTCCGAGATCGCCGGCGAGGTCGACGGGCGGCGCGTCATGGGCTTCGTGCGAAGCGAAGGAGGCGGTTACGCCGAGCGAGCAGCGGTTGAGCAGCGCTGGCTCTTCCAGCTCCCCGAGTCGGCGAGCTTCGCGGAGGGCGCCGCGTTCCCGATGGCGTTCCTGACGGCGTGGATCCCGCTCACCGAGCTCGTGCGGATCGGCTTCGGCTCACGGGTTCTCGTCACCGCGGCCGCCGGCGCGGTCGGAACCGCCGCGCTCCAACTCGTGCGCGCGTTGAACGGTCGACCGGTCGCGGCGGTGGGCAGCGACGAGAAGCTCGAGCTGACGCGTTCGCTCGGAGCGGACGAGAGTGTGACGTACGACGGCCTGGGCGAGCTCGAGCCGGTCGACGTCGTATTCGACCTCGTCGGCGGCGAGGTCTTCAAGAACGCTCTCGGCCTCCTGAAGCCGCTCGGCTCGGCCGTCGCCGTGGGGTACGCGGGGGGTCTCTGGGAGGACGTGAGCCCCGCATGGCTCGTCGGCCGGAACATCGGCGTGCAGGGCTTCTACCTCGGTCGGCTCATGGGGCTCCGCCCGGATCTCGTGGAACAGGGGATGCAGGACGTCCTACGCCTCTGGGAGGGTGGCGTCGTGCGACCCGTCGTCGGGCACGAGTTCCCGCTCGAGCAGGCGGGCGAGGCGCACCGGTTGATCGAGGAGCGAAAGACGACGGGAAAGGTGGTCTTGATTCCGTGACAGCGTTGGTGACCGGCTCGGCTGGGGGCATCGGATCGGCAATCGTCGCGAAGCTGCGCTCGGAAGGCTTCGACGTCCGGGAGCTCGACCTCGTGAGCGGCTTCGACGTGACCGACCCAGAGGCGTGGGAGCACGTCGGATCGGTCGATCTCGCGTGCCTGAACGCCGGCATCGTCACCGAGGAGACCGAGATCGCGACACTCACGGACGCGCAGTACCGCCGCGCGGTCGGCGTCAACGTGGATGGGGTCGTGTTCGGCGTTCGCCGCCTCGATCGCGTCATGCCCAAGGGAAGCACGATCATCGTGACGGCGTCACTGGCAGGGCTGACCGCGATCCCCGACGATCCGATCTATGGGCTGACGAAGCACGCGGTCGTAGGATTCGTGCGCTCCATCGCCCCGCAGCTTGCGGAGCGCGGCATACGGATCCAGGCAGTCTGCCCCGGCTGGGCGGACACGCCCCTGACGACGAACGGATTTCGCGAGGAGCTCACCGCCCGCGGCTACCGCCTGCTCCAGCCACACGAGGTGGCCGAAGGCGTGTGGGCCGCGTACAGGAGCGAAGGCACCGGCGAGGCTTGGGTCGTGCAGCCGGGCCGCGAGCCGCTCCACTACGAGTTCAAAGGCGTCCCGGGCCCCCGCTAGCTGTGACACGCACCGCCTCATTCGCCGGGCTGCTCGCGTTCGTCACCGTCGGACTCTCGGGGTGCGGCGGGACGACGTCCGTCGAGCCGCCCGAGAATGTCGCGCCTGCTCCAACGCCCGCATCCGGCGCAGCGCCTTGGCCTGCGCCTCCCGATCCGATGCAACTCGCGCGCGAGGCCGGTCTCGAGCCCGGGACACGAGAGTTCTTCGATTACCACGTCCACGCTCACCTCGACGTCTTCGTGAACGGCCAACCGGTGCGCGTCCCGGCCGGGATCGGAATCAACATCGACGATCCCGCAGTGCATCGCGGTCAGCTCGAGGACGGAACGATGACGTACGGGGGAATCGACCCGCCGTGCGACGAGCCGTGCATCTCGCCGCTCCACACCCACGACGAGAGCGGCGTCGTGCACACCGAGTCGGCGGAGTCACAGCCGAACCGGTTGGGCCAGCTCTTCACCGAGTGGGATGTTCGGCTCGATGACAACTGCGTCGGCGGCTACTGCAGCCCCGCCGCGAGTGTGCTCGTCTACGTCGACGGGACGCTGTACGAGGGCGAACCACCGAGATCGAGCTCACCGACGGCAAGGAGATCGCGATCGTCATCGGGACTCCGCCGGCCGAGATCCCCGCGAGCTTCGCGTTCTAGCCGCGTAGATGCTTGACCGGAAATTGGCGCGCCGCCGTACATCGGGCTCCTCTGGACATGGGCGGATGAGGAGTCCCGCCCACCGGACGGCGGGTGGTTGCAGAGCCCCAACTCAAGCTCGAGCACCTCGAGGCGATGGAGCGAGGCGTGGTGATGATCGTGGAGCGGAACTCACGTCGAGGCGCGCATCAGCCTGAGCGAGCCGCAAGGCGGCACGACACCGCGCAGACGCCGCCAGCGCGAGCTAGTCGAACCGCCAGCCGTCGCCGGCGGCGAACGACTTGAGGATCCGCCGCGCGACAACCATGCGGTGCACCTCGTCCGGACCGTCGTAGATCCGCGCTCCGCGCGCCATCGCCAGCATCGCCGCCAGCGGGGTCTCGTCCGTCAGCCCGCGCGCCCCGTGCACCTGCACCGCACGGTCGATGACGTCGTTCAGCACTCGCGCTGCGTAGAACTTGATCACGGAGACCTCGACGCGCGCCTCGTCGCCCTGGTCGATCTTGTGCGCTGCGTCGAGTGTCATGAGACGGCACGCCTGGATCTCGGCCGCAGAGTCCGCGATCCAGTTCTGGACGGTCTGCTTCTCCGCGAGCGGTCCGCCGAACGTCTCGCGCTCGAGCGCGTACGTGCACATGAGCTCGAACGCGCGCTGCATCTGGCCGAGCCAGCGCATGACGTGGTGGATGCGTCCTGGGCCGAGGCGCTTCTGCGCGATGCGAAACCCGTCCCCCACTTCGCCCAGCGCGTTCTCGACCGGGACGCGCACGCCCGTGTAGCGAACCTCGCAGTGCGTCGTCCACCCGCGTCCACGGTGGCCCATGGTCGGGAACGGGTCGCACGATCTCGACGCCCGGCGTATCGGCAGGAACGATGATCTGGGTCGCACGCCGGTGCGGCTCCGCATCCGGGTCGGTGACGGCCATCACGATCCCGAAGCCCGCCCCCTCGGCACCCGACGAGAACCACTTGTGGCCGTCGATGACCCACTCGTCGCCGTCACGCACCGCGCGCGTCCGCAGCTCGTCGGGATCCGAACCCGAGACGTCGGGCTCGGTCATCGAGAAGAACGAGCGCACCTCGCCTGCGACGAGCGGCTGGAGCCAGCGCTCCTTCTGCTCGTCGGTCCCGAACTGCCAGAGGATCTCGCCGTTCCCGGCGTCCGGCGCCTGGCAGCCGAAGATGAGCTGCGCCCAGATCGAGCGTCCGATCTCCTCGTTCAGGTACGCGTAGACGAGGAAGCTCCCGTTCGAGCCGCCCGCCTCGGGCGGCAGGTGTGGCGCCCACAATCCTTGCTCCTTGACGAGCCCCCGTAGACGCTCGACGAGCGCATCTGCCTCGTCGTCCTCGCGGTTGAGCGCCACCTCGTTCGGATAGACGTGCTCGTCCATGAACGCCCGCACACGGGCGCGGAGCTCCAGCACCTCGTCGGTCGGACGGAGTTCGACGATCGCCACGTCGTTAGCATCGCAGGCGTGAGCATCAGCTTCCACCTGAGCCGACCCACCTGAGCTGAGCATGCGCCTCGGCTTCTACATGGGATACGCGCCGCCGGGGACGAGCCCGCTGGAGCCGATCGCCCTCGCGCAGGAGGCGGAGCGCCTCGGCTACGACTCGGCCTGGGCGGCCGAAGCCTGGGGAACCGACTGCGTGAGCGTGCTCGCCTGGCTCGGTGCGACGACGACCAAGATCAAGCTCGGCTCCGCGATCATGCAGATCCCCGGCCGGACGCCCGCGAACACGGCGATGACCGCCGCGACGCTCGACCTCCTCTCGGGTGGACGCTTCCTGCTCGGCCTCGGTACGTCGGGACCGCAGGTCGTCGAGGGCTGGCACGGCCAGCCGTGGGGGAAGCCACTCACGAAGACGCGCGAGTACGTCGAGATCGTTCGGGCAGCGCTCAGGCGCGAGCTTCTCGAGCATCACGGCGAGCACTACGACATTCCCTTCGGCAACGGCACAGGCCTCGGCAAGCCGCTGAAGCTGATGGCGCGGCCACTGCGCGTCGGAGATCCCGATCTACATCGCCGCGATGTCGCCGAAGGCGGTCGCGCAGGCGGCGGAGATCGCCGACGGGTGGCTTCCGATCTTCTGGTCTCCGGAGAAGGCGCGCTCGACGTTCCCGGAGGCCGTGGCGCGGAGCGGGCCCGACTTCGACATCGCGCCGAGCGCGCCGGCCATTCTCATCGACGACGTCGAGGCGGGCCGCGACTTCCTGAAGCCGTACTACGCGCTCTACATCGGTGGCATGGGCGCGCGCGGCAAGAACTTCTACAACGACCTCATGCGCCGCTACGGGTACGAGGACGAGGCGAAGGCGATCCAGGACACGTACCTCGAGGGCAACAAGCGAGACGCCGCGGCGCTCGTTCCCGACTCGTTCGTCGATGAGGTCGCACTCGTCGGCCCGAAGGAGCGGCTCGCCGAGCGGCTCGACGCGTGGCGCGAGTCGGGAGCGACGACGTTGCTCGTCGCCACGCAGCAGCCCGAGGCGATGCGCGCGCTGGCTGAGATCGCCCTCTGAGCAACGCGCGACATAACACCGGTGTCAGACACCGAATCGCGTCAAGGGCAGAACGTGTCAGATCCGTGACAGTCGATCCACAGGGTCAACCCCGCAATCGTCGCGCCGGTGGAGCGGATTGTCGTACGAACATGTCCCCCATACGATCGGAGCCCGACACCGTAACGAGCGGTGTCTGACACGGGTGTCGGGCGGCGCGACGAGCTCAGGCGCGCGAGATGAGCCTCGGCCGCGGCCTCGGCGAGGAGCGGAACGCCTTGCTCGAAGCGGGCGGCGCGCTCGTCCTCGGCGCCGAGCTCGCCGCGGACGAAGCGACCGTAGATCGCCTCGCAGAAGACCGCGGCCTTCCACAGGGCGAGCGCCTCGAACCAGGGCAACGGCTCGACGTCCCGGCCACTGCGCGGCACGTAGCGCTCCACGAGCTCCGACTTCGACGGGAAGCCCGGGGAGGGCAGTCACGGGCGAGGCGCCGAGCGGGCTCGGGGGCCCGCCGGGCTCGCTGTACATCGCGAGCAGGTAGCCGACGTCGGCGCGCGGATCGCCGATCGCGCCCATCTCCCAGTCGAGCACCGCGAGGATCCGTGACGGGTCGTCGTGCCCGACCATCGTGTTCCCGAGGCGGAAGTCGCCGTGGACGACGGTCTCGGGCAAGCGGCGCGGGCACGGTGTCGGCGAGCCTCGCGCCGACCCTCTCCACCGCCGGGATCTCACGCGTCTTGTTGATCTCCCAGAGCTGAGTGAAACGCCGAACCTGGCGCTCGTTGTAGCTCCCGGGCCGCGCGAACGCTGCGAGACCGGGAGTCGTGACGTCGGCGGCATGGATCTCGACGAGCGAGTCGACGAGGTCGGTCGCCAGACGGCGCCGCGCTTGCTCGGCTCTCGAGACCCGGCGGGAGCTCGTCGGTCGGGACGAAGCCCGTCGAGGTACGTCCATGACGTAGAACGGGACGCCGAGGACACTCTCGTCCTCGCCGACCGCCACGATCGTCGGCAGGCGCGCGAATCCGGCCTCGCGGAGAGCGAGCTGGAGCCTCGCCTCACGCACGACGTCGTGCGCGGACGGCGGCAGCGGAGGACGGGGCGGGCGCCGGAGCGCGAAGCGGCCCGAGTCCCGCTCGAGCAGGAACGTGAAGTTCGACCCGCCGCCTTCGCCGATCCGCTGCGCGCGCACGTCACCCGAGCCGAGCCCGTGCTCGTCGAGGAACGCCCGCACCCGGTCGAGCACGAGCAGGGGCGGCTTCGTCAGCCCTTCGGCCTCGGCCGCGGTCTCGACGATGTCGCCCGATGACACCGGCTGGGGCATCGGTGCGATCCTATGCGGCCATGCGCCGCAGGCTCTACCTCATGCGCCACGCCGAGGTGTCGTACTTCGGCGTCGACGGAACGCCCGTCAACCCGGCCGAGGTCCCGCTCAACGCCGAAGGGCTCGCTCAGGCGGAGACCGCGCGGGACGCGCTCCGAGGCATCGAGCTCGACCGCGTCGTCACGAGCGGGCTTCCGCGCACGCTCGAGACCGCGGCCATCGTGTCGCCGGAGCGCCCGCCGGAGTCCTGGCCCGAGCTCCGCGAGATCCAGGGTGGCCGGCTCTCGGAGATCCCGACGGACGCGCTCCAGCACGAGTTCGTGCATGCGTTCCGCGGCGTGATCCCGAACGAGACGAGGTTTCTCCGCGGCGAGTCGATCGGGGAGCTCTTCGACCGCGTTCTCCCCGCACTCGAGCGCCTGGTCGCCGACGACGCCTGGCATACGCTGCTCGCCGTCCTCCACGGCGGCGTCAACCGGGCGCTCCTCTCCTACGCATTGACCGGCGAGCGGATGTTCCTGGGCCACTTCGAGCAGGCGCCCGCGTGCGTGAACGTGCTCGACCTTGGCGACGGCGACGAGTGGATCGTGCGCGCCGTGAACGTCGCGCCATACGACCTCCTCCATCGCTCCCATCGCCAGACGACGATGGAACGTTACTGGGAGCAATACCTCGCGCAGAACGAGTAGAGGCCGGGCAAGCCCGGCCTCTACCGACGAACGGAGATGAAGCCCTCCTAGCGCGGGCGACCCTCGATCAGGTTCCCGAAGGGAACCCAGAGGCGAGTCGTCGAGTTGTATCGCTGGAGCTGCATCTGGCTGACGATGAAGTGGTCCGTCCGGGACGTCTTCTGGACGACCCCTGGGAGCAGGTACGGGTTCTTGTAGTTCATGCTCAGGAGCGCGTTCTGGAGGCCGGCCCGGGTGAGGTTCTTCCCGGCCTTGTACAGGATCTGAACGAACGTCGCCGCCTTCGCGACCCCGTAGTAGACCTGCGGGTCGTTGGCGGTCAGACCGCCGCCGTACTTGGCGATGATCGTCCGGTACTGCTTCATGGCCGCGTCATTGTTCCACTTCGAGTCCTGTGGATCCTTCGCGTACGCGATCGTGATGATGCCGTTCGTGTACGGCGCCCCCGCGCTCGCGACCATGCCGTCCATCGCCGGCTTGATCGCGGCGACGGAGTTCATGTAGATCTGCTCGGGGTTGTAGCCGAGAGCCTTGCCCGTCGCGACCGTCCGCACCGTTGGCGTCGGCAGCTGGAAGACGGCGAGGATGGCTGCTCCCGAGGACCTCACGCGCACCATGTTCGCCGCCACGGACGTGGCGGTGGTCTCGATAGCCTCCCGGGCGACGACGTTGGCGTCGGCGTACTGCTTACCCAGCGCAGCGAGGAAGCCGTACAGGTAGTCCTTGCCATAGTCGTCGTTCTGGTACACGATCGCGATCTTCTTCCCGCTGTGGTTCGCCTTGATGTGCAGGCCGTAGAGACGACCCTCGGCGATGTAGTCCGGCTGCCAGCCGGTCGTCCACGGGAACTCCCTCCACTGCGTGCCCCAGTACGACGCACCGGTGGAGACGAGCGCCTGCGGCACCTTCTGCTGATTCAGGTAGGCACGCGCGCCGAGCACCGGCTCCGTGCCGAGCTGGCCGACCGTGGCGAACACCTTGTCCTGCTCGACGAGCCTCCTCGAGAGCGCGGCGGTGTTCGCAGGGTTGTAGCCGTCGTCGTAGTACTTCCAGACGATCCGGCGGCCGAAGACGCCGCGCTTCCCGTCCGGCCCCTTGCGGTTGTTGACCCACGCGAAGTAGGCCTTCATCCCAACAGGGATCGGGGCGTACGACGCCGCCGGGCCGGTGAGCGGGAATGTCCCGCCGATCACGATCGTCTTGGCAGTTACGCCAGGGGTCTGCTCGGCTCCGCCGAGCGCACCCGAAACTGTGAACGCAAGCGCCGCTACCAACGCGACCGCACTCACGATGAGCTTTCGCACCGACTCCTCCTTTGTACCGCTCCGAACTCCTGCCTGTCAGCCGCGAGAGTAGCGCCGCCACTCTTGCTCCGCCAGGGTTCACGCGGGATGACCGGTTGTGGGTGGGTGAAGCGCCGCACGTCGCCGAGCCTCGTCGTCCGGTGAGAACCACAGGCATTTCGCCCCTGCTCCACTCCGCTGCGCCTCCTCGGACGCAATGATTACAGATCGGGCGAGTGTTTCAAAACACACGACTCCCTGTGTTCCAAAATCACGGTATTCTCGAGCGAGTCATGAGCGCCGAAGCCCAAACGGTCGCACGGCGTGGCAGGCCAGCAGCCGCCAGCCGGGACGACGTCCTCGCGCTTGCTCATGCACCGCTTCCTCCACGGTGGGAGGGTCGACGTCCAGGCCATCGCAGCGGAGCTCGGGCTCGGTCGCACGACGATCTACCGCTGGTTCGGATCGCGCGAGGCGCTGATCGGCGAGGTTCTCGTCCGCGCAGCCGAGCCGCTCATGGACGATGCTCGCGCCGGTACGAGTGGCAGTGGCCGTGCGGCACTGCTCGAGACGTTCGACCGTGCGAACCGCAGCCTCGCGGCGGCGCCGGCATTGCGCCAGTTCCTCGAGAACGAGCGCGGCACGGCGCTCCGGATCCTCACCTCGAGCGCAGGCGTCGTCCAGCCGTACATGGTGTCGAGGGTGACCCGCTGGATCGAAGACGAGATCCGCGGCGGGGCGTTCGAGACTCCGGTCGAGCCCGCCACGCTCGCCTACGCGATCGTTCGCCTCGCCGAGGCGTTCCTGTACAACGACGCAGCAGCCGGAATTCGCGGTGACGTCGAGCGCCTGCGCGAGGTCGAGGCCGCGATTCTCGGCGGGAGTCGCCCAGCGCTGCGCTAGCCCAGCCCGATCTCGGTAGCGAGCGCCTCGGCCTGGTCGAGCTGCTCCGCGAGCGCGTCGATCCCGGTCTCCCAGATGCCTGCATCGGTCAGATCGAGGCCGACGATCCGCGCGAGCTCCTCCGGTGGCTTCGAGCCGCCGGCACGGAGCACCTCGAAGTAGGGCTCCACCATCGCCTCTCCCTCGAGCTCGTACCGACGGAAGATCGCGAGCGCGAAGAGGAACCCGTACGCATACGCGTAGACGTAGCCGGGCGTGCTCATGAAGTGCGGGATGTAGCTCCACCAGGTTCCGTACCCGGTCGTGTCGACCGAGTCGGCGAAGAGCTTCCGCTGCGAGTCGAGCCAGATCTCCTCGATCCGCTCGGGGGCGAGCTCGCCCTGCTCGCGGCGCTCGGTGTGGACGGCGTTCTCGAAGCGATTCATCGCGATCTGTCGGAAAACGGTCGCGATCGAGTCCTCGATCCTCCCGGCCAGCAGGTTGAGGCGGCGGCCCGGATCCTCCTCGAGAGCGAGCAGCCGCTTGAACGTGAGCGCCTCGCCGAACACGGAGGCCGTCTCGGCAGTCGTCAGTGGCGTGTCCGCGTTGAAGAGGCCGAGCGGCTGGGCGAGCGCGCCATGCAGTCCGTGACCGAGCTCGTGGGCGAGCGTGAGGATCGATCGGCGATCACCGGTGAAGTTCATGAGGATGTACGGGTGGACGCCGGGAACGCTCGTCGCGCAGAAGGCACCCGTCCGCTTGTTGTCGCGAATCGGCGCGTCGATCCAGCGATCGCTGAAGAACTTCTCGGCGATGTCGCCGGCTTCCTGGGCAAAGTCTGCGTACGCCCCGACGACGACGTCGCGAGCGTCGTCCCACGAGATCTTGCTCGGATCGTCCCCGATCGGCGCCATGCGGTCGTACACCGCGAGCCGGTCGAGGTCGAGCAGCTTCGCCTTCAGCTTGTAGTAGCGCTGGACGACGTCGTAGCGGGACACCGTCGCATCGACGAGCGCCTGGACGGCCTCGTCGGTCGTGTCGTTTCTGAGGTTCCTCGACGAGATCCAGGT
This sequence comes from uncultured Actinomycetes bacterium, assembly GCA_963756925.1. GTDB lineage: Bacteria > Actinomycetota > Thermoleophilia > Gaiellales > Gaiellaceae > GMQP-bins7. The sequence continues at coordinate 230,392 of CAVWPL010000001.1, forward strand.
CGGATAGCCGCGCAGACGATCGTCGATGGACTTGTCGAGCAGAATCGTGTTGAAGATGAACGTTCGGGTGCGGAGGCCAGGCTCGAGACCCTCCGTGACCGCCTCGGCGGCCGTTCGCCGGGTGTCGCGATCGGCGGAGTAGAGCCGCGACATCGCTTCCTCGAAGGACGTCTCCTCCCCGTCGAGCGAGACGCGGACTGCGCCGAGGAGCTCCTCGTACAGACGGCCCCACGCGCTCACGCCGGAGACGGTCTTCTCGGTGACGATCTTCTCCTCCGGCTCCGACAGGAGATACGGCCGAAACTTTCGCAGCGAGCGAACCCAGTGTCGCCAGTGGTCGAGCTCGGACCCGGCGAGAAGCGCCTCTGACGTGTCGTCGTCGAGATCTGCGATCTCGAGACCGAAGAAGAGGAGCTGGGTGTCGAGCGCGGCGCCCTTCTCCGTGATGCGCGCGACGAGCGCGCCCCGTGGCGGATCGGCCATGTCCGTCGCGAAGTGCAGATGCGCGAAGTAGCCGACGCGGGTGAGGACCTCCTCGATCCTCTCGCGCTCGGCAATTGCGTCTGCCAGCTCGGCCGCATTCAGCCCGGCAACGGTGCCGTGGTAGCGCTCGCGGAACGCGGAGGCGGCCGCTTCGGCTTCGGTGATGTCGGTTTCGAGTCGTGGATCGTCGCTTCCCTCGTAGAGGTCGGAGAGGTCCCACGCGACCTCTTCTGCGCCGGTCAGCTCTGTTGTCGTCATGGTCTGGACTCTACTTACGGGCTCGCGACAGCCGGCAAGAGCTCGGCGCCGATCAGCGCGAGCATCGCGTCGTCCGCGTGGTTCAGATGCTGGAGGAAGACCCGCGTGACGCCGATCGCGCGCAGCTCCTCGATTCGCTCCGCCACTTCGTCGACGCTGCCTGCGAGCCAGCGATCGCGGCGCTCGGCGAGAAGCGCCTCCGGATCCGTGCTGTCGCCGCGCAGCGCGACGAATTCCCGCACCCGCTCGACCGCTTCACGGCGGTCGGTGCCCACGAAGCAAGAGGTCATGACCGAGAAGCCGAGCGTCGCGGGATCGCGGCCGGCGTCGACACATGCAGCGTCGAGTCGTTGCTTTCGCTCGCCAAGCTCGTGGTTCGGCGCGCCGAGGGTGTTCACCTCGGTTGCATAGCGCGCCGCGAGCGCCGCGAACCGCTTCTTCACACTCCCGCCGAGGACGAGCGGCGGATGCGGCTGCTGGACGGATCTCGGCAATGCCGTCTGGTCGGCAAGGGTGTACGCAGCCCCTTGGTGGTCGAACTTCTCCTCGGTCAAGGACGCGACGACGATCTCGACCTGCTCGGCGAAGAGCTCGAAGCGCGCCTTGGCATCGAGGAACGGGAAGCCGTTCTCGACGTGCTCGCGCTCGTACCAGCCCGCGCCCATCCCGAGCTCCACGCGGCCCCCCGAGATGTGGTCGACGGTCACGGCCATCCGCGCGAGGACGCTCGGGTGGCGGAACGTCGCCGGCGAGACGAGCGTGCCGAGCCGGATCCGCTCCGTGATCGCCGCGAGCCCGGCGAGCGTTGCCCAGGCATCGAGAGCGGCCGCCTGCGGTCGGATGATCGCCGTGTAGTGATCCGAGCGGAAGAGCCCCTCGAAGCCGTGCAGCTCCGTCAAAGCCGCAAGACGGGTCCAGTCGTCCCAGGTGACCCCCTCCTGTCCCTCGATCATCACGCAGAGCCTCATAGATCCTCCGGTTCGGTCACAGGACGCTGACACACGAAGCGCTCGCACACATAGACAGCCGGTCGGCCTTCGACCAGGGTCTTGCCCGCGAGAAGCGGCACGTCGTCGGACGGGCCGACGGCGACGACGGTTCCGGGTTGAAACGGGGCAAGGGCCGCACGGGCAACCGGGGACGTCACTGCTCCGACGATCGCGATCTCGCGCGGGGTGCTGAACCAGAGGTCGAGCCCGCAGAGCGCCCAGGCGAACGCTCCGGGAGCCCGACGGAGGGCCGGCTCCGCGAGGCGGAACACCGAGACCGCCTGCTGCTCGAGCTCGTCGTCGCCCCAGATTCGAGACAGGCGAAGGAGCACCCACGCGAGCATCGCGTTCCCGGACGGAATCGGCGTGTCCTGGAGATCCTTCGTCCGGGGAACTCGCTCGTCGCCTTCGGCACTCGAGAGGTAGAAGCCGCCGTGCTGCGCGTCCCCGAAGATCGCGACGGCGAGGCGGGTGAGCCGCTCGGCGTCGAGCAGCCAGCGAGCCTCGCCTGTCGCGACGTGCAACTCCATGAGCCCGTTGGCGACGTTCGCGTAGTCGTCCAGGAATCCGTAGCCACTCGGTCGTGTCGTTCCTTGTCGAGCGGAGGAGGCGTCCGTCCTCGTCGGAAAGCGATCCGAGCAGGAACTCGCCGACCTGGCAGGCCGCGCGGAGCCAGTCATCGCGCTCGAGCCGATACGCGGCTTCCGCGATCGTCGCGAGCGCCAGGCCGTTCCACGATGCGACTGCCTTGTCGTCGCGGAACGGCTGGAGCCGCTCGGCGCGGAGCGCGAGCACGTCGGCGCGGAGGGTCGGGTCGAGCTCGCCACGCACGATGAGGCGCCCGTCCTCGAAGGGCGCGAGGAGCTCCGGCGGGATGCCCGCGGCAGCCGCTTCCTCGTCCGTCCACGTGTAGGTGAGACCCTCGATGCCGCTCGTGTCCGCGTCCTGCGCAGACGCCAGCCCGCCACCCGGAAGCGCCAGCTCGCGAAGCATGTAGTCGACGGTCTCCTCGACGACCTCGCGGTACCGGTCGCGGCCGGTCACGACCCAGGCGTGGAGGTAGATCGAGGCGAGGAGCGCGTTGTCGTAGAGCATCTTCTCGAAGTGCGGCACGAGCCAACGGTCGTCGACCGAGTAGCGGTGGAAGCCGCCTCCGACCACGTCGTACATGCCCCCTGCGGCCATGGCGTCCAGCGTCGCCGTGACCATCGCTATCGCCTCGTCGTCACCGCGGCGGAGGAGGAACTCGAGGGTCGACGCTGCCGGGAACTTCGGTGCCCCGCCGAATCCACCGAACGCCGGGTCGAACGTTCGGGCGATGCCGCGCGCCGCCTCCGAGAGGATCGACGACGTGAGCGGCTCGCGCGAGGGCGGTGCCTGAGCGACGCCGCGGAGCGCCTCGTCGATCCGACCCGCCTGGCGCTCGACGTCCGACCTCCGCTCCCTCCAGGTTTCGGCGACCGCCGCGAGGAGCTCGCGGAAGCTCGGCATCCCGTGTCGTGGCTCGGGCGGAAAGTACGTGCCTGCGTAGAACGACCTGCCGTCCGAGGTCATGAAAACCGTCGTCGGCCATCCGCCGCTGCCGGTCATCCCGACCGTCGCCTCCATCGTCACCGCGTCGACATCTGGCCGCTCCTCGCGGTCGACCTTCACGTTCACGAACAGTTCGTTCATGAGCTCGGCCGTCGCGCGGTCCTCGAAGGACTCGTGCGCCATCACGTGACACCAGTGGCACGAGCTGTAGCCGACGGAGACGAGAACGGGCTTGTCCTCCGCCCGCGCGCGCTCGAACGCCTCGGCTCCCCACGGGTACCAGTCGACCGGGTTCTCGGCGTGCTGGAGGAGGTACGGGCTCGTCGCGCCGGCCAGGCGGTTCACGAGGAGAGCGTACGCTGCGGTCTAGTAGGTCAGGACGCAGTCGCTCTCGACCGCGAGCTGCACGAGTCGGTTCGGCATCGCGAACTCGACAGGTTTACCTTCGAGATCCGTTTCGCCCACCCCTCGAGCCTTGCTCGACATGCCCGACGCGTACATGCGAGCGCCGCCCGCCACCACTGCGTCGTACGACTCGCGAAGACTGCCGGTCCCGAGTCCGGTCAGCGAGTCGAGCACGGCGTCCCGCAGAAGCTGGGTCGCATCGCCTGCGAGGAAGAGCGACACCTCGTGCCCTTCCTCGACCGCTGCCTTGGCAGCGAGGAATGCCAGCGCAGCCTTCGTCGGGTTCTCGGTGCCGCAGGTGACGTGAACAAGGATCTTGGCGATACGCGCGATCCTTGCACATCCCTCACGGTCCTGTGTCCGAAGCTCGGGCAGCTCGGCGCTGACGGAAGTGCCGGATCGCCTCGACGACGAACCCGAGCGCCAGCGCGATCCCGAGCGCGAGGGCGACGCCCCATAGCGGATGATCCTCGAACGTCTTGCCGCAGAAGTAGCCGAGCATCGCCGCGTACGTCGCCCACAGAAGCCCCGCGATGACGTCGTAGACGATGAAGCGACGCCAGGGGAACGTGTTCACGTATCCGGCCGAGAAGGTAACGGCCGTGCGGCCGCCCGGGATGAAGCGAGCGATGAGGATGATGTATGCGCCACGTTCGTCGAGCGTCTTCTCTGCCCACTCGAGTCGCTTGTGCCACTTCTCGCTGGCGAAGACTCGCTTGACGGTCTTCTCGCCGACGAAGTGTCCGATCCAGAACGAGATGTTGTCGCCGATGACCGCGCCCGCGGCGCCGGCGAGGATGACAAGCCAGAGCACGAGGTCGCCGGAGCTCGCGAGGCTCCCGCCGATGACGACGAGTGACTCGCTCGGCACGAGCGGGAAGAACGCGTCGACGACGGCCACGCCGAAGATGACGAGATAGCTCCACCACTCTCCAGACACCCACTCGGTGAAGCGGTCGAAGTCGAGCCAGTCGGGCACGTCCGCGCATCTTGCGTGCTCAGGCACCGCCGCGCATGATTGGTCCGATGCCGTTCCTCCCGCTCGAGGGAACACGCGTCGTGGACGTGACGACGTCGATCGCCGGCCCGTTCTGCGCCGAGGTACTCGGCGCGCTCGGAGCGGACGTCGTCAAGGTCGAGCGTCCCGACACCGGCGACGACGGCCGCGCGTGGGGGCCGCCGTTCTGGAACGGGGAGAGCGCGATGTTCCTCTCCGTCAATGCAAGCAAGCGTTCCCTCGCCGTCTCGCTCGCCGACGAGCGCGGGCGTGAAGCCGTGCTCCGGCTCGCCGACGGTGCGGACGTCTTCCTCCAGAGCCTGCGGCCCGGTCTTGCGGACCGTCTCGGGCTGGGCGTGGCGGCGTTGCGGGGGCGGAACCCGAAGATCGTCTACTGCACGATCGGCGCCTATGGCCACGTCGGCCCGCTCCGCGACGAGCCGGGCTACGACGCGCTCATGCAGGCCGCCGGCGGCCTCATCAGCATGACCGGGGAGGAAGGACGCCCCGGCGTTCGCGTCGGCTCCTCGCTCATCGACATGGGAACGGGCATGTGGGCGGCGCTCGGGATCGTCGCTGCGCTGCTCGAGCGAGAGCGAACGGGCGAGAGCGTCGTCGTCGACACGTCCCTGTACGAAACCGCCCTCTCGTACGTCGGCTACCACCTGGTCGGCCACCTCGCAGACGGCACGGTTCCGTCGGGCCAGGGAACCGTGTTCCCGATGGTCGCTCCCTACCAGGTGCTTCCGACAAAGGACGGCGAGCTGATGGTCGCGGGCGGGAACGACCGGCTCTTCGCCACGATCTGCGAGGTCTCTGGATCTGCGCGAGCTCGTCGAGGACCCCCGCTTCCGCACGAACCCGGACCGCGTGCAGAACCGCGAGTCGCTCGTGGGACTTCTCTCCGAGCGGCTTCGAGAGCGTGAGACCGCGCACTGGCACGCCGTGCTCACGAAGGCGGGCGTCCCGGCCGCACCCGTGGCCGACATCGCCGATGTCGCCGCCTCCGAGCAGACCGCCGCGCTCGGAATGCTCGAGCCGGTCGCTCACCCGACGATCCCGGAGCTCAGGCTCGCGGCGCTCCCGATGTCGTTCGACGGTGACCGGGCAGCACATCGAGGCCCACCACCGCTCGTGGGCGAGCACACGGCCGAGGTGCTTCGCGAAGCCGGCTACTCGGACGCGGAGATCGCCGCGCTCGAAGCCGACGGCGTCGTCCGCATCGGCGAGAGCGAAGAGCGGACGTAGAAATCGTTGTCGCAGCGACCCGCGTCTGCTTACCTGGACGCGTGGAACGGGCGATGGGGCACGCGCTCGACCCTGGGACCGGCGAGCGACTCGTCTTCGGAGACGTGACGATCCTGCTCAGAGCGTCCGCGGAGACGACTGGCGGCGCCTACACCCTTTTCGAGGAGCTGCCACCGCTCGTCGACACGCCCCTGCACGTTCACGAGAACGAGGACGAGCTCTTCTACGTGCTCGAAGGCGAGCACGTCTTCCAGGTCGGCGATCGGGAGTTCCGCGCCACACCGGGCGGCCTGGTCTTCGCGCCCAGAGCCGTGCCTCACGCACAGCGGCGGGCCGTTCCTGGCCAGGGACGGTTGCTGGTGCTCACGTCCCCCGGCGGGTTCGAGGGATTCTTCCGGGAGCTCGCCGCGCGCGCATGAGGCCGGCACGCTCGGGCCCGATGCGTACGCAAGCGCCTCTCGCCGGTACGGAATCACCTGGCTCGGCTGAGCCGGCGCGCAACGTCGACGACTACTCGTACGAGATCGCCTGGAGCGGGTCGAGCTTCGCGGCTCGCCGCGCCGGGAACACCGCCGCGACAACCCCGACCAGAATCGCAGCCAGCACGAAGACGATCACCTGCACGGTCGGGAACTCGAACTCGATGAAGTCCACGCGCGCGATCAGAAGCGCGGCGAGCACGATCCCGAGGACGATCCCGACGGCGGCGCCGATGAGGGCGGTGATCACGCTCTCGTGCCGGATCATTCGGCGGATCTGCCTGCGCGTCATCCCGATCGCCCGCAGCATCCCGATCTCGCGCGTTCGCTCGAACACCGTGAGCACGAGCGTGTTCACGATCCCGAACAGGCTGACGACGATCGAGAGCGCGAGCAGGACATAGAGGATGTTGAGGATCGAGCTGAGCCCCGAGATCTGGTTGTCGATGAACGCTTGCCTCGTCTGCGCCTTGGCGTTCGGGAAGTCGGCGAGCGCGGCGTCGAGGGCTGCCTGGTTCGCATCCGTCGCTCCACCCTCCATCTTCACGAACGAGTAGAGGTTCCGCGGGTTCGGGATCTCCGCATCCCAGACGCCGCTCGAGATCGTCACCGTTCCGAAGGGCGATCCACCCGCAGGAGGATCGAAGATCCCCTTGACGACGAATCGCCTGGTGTCACCGTTCGGGAACGTCACGTCGACCGGCGACCCGAGCGTGAGGTCCTGATCCTTGGCGGTGCCGTCGTCGGTGAAAGCTCCGTCGTCGCCCAGCGACGAGAGGACCTCCTGAGAGCCCTCCGCCCAGTCCATGTTGATCACGGCGGCCGTCCCCGAGTCGACGGCGGTGGCGAACTGCGGCTCACCGAAGACGAGAACCTCGCCGGTGCGGACGTTCCCGATTGCGGTCACACCCGGCGCCTTCGCAGCGGCCTCGGCCGCGTCGATCGGGATCGGCGAGAAGTTGTTCTGTGCGGTCACCGCGAAGTCACCGGTGAAGAGATCGTTGACCGCGCCCCTGAAAGACGACACGATTCCCGCTGCCAGGGTCGCGACCAGCGTGACGAGCGCCAGGCCGATCATGAGCGCGGCTGCCGTCGAGGCTGTGCGCTGCGGATTCCTGCGGGAATTGTCCCGGGCAAGGCCGCCAGCCACTCCGCCGAAACGCGCCGCCGGCCAGCCGAGGACGTGTGCCAGCGGCCGCACGAGGCGCGATGAGAAGAGCGCGACGCCGAGGAAGATGAACAGCGCTCCGACGCCCATCCAGAGCAGGATCTGCGTCGTATCCAGACCGCTGCCGAACAGCCCGTAGAGCATGGCGCCGAACCCGGCGGCCACCATGAGCAGCGCACCCGCGCCGCGGAACCGCGCAAACCTGCCTGGCGGAAGCGTCGCGCCCTCGCGTACGGCCGCGACCGGTGGAACCCGCGTCGCGCGCATCGCCGGGCGCAGGCTCGCGAGCAGAGTGACGAGGATTCCGGCGAGGAGCGCAACGACGGCTGTGCGCGGCTCGAACACGAGGCCCGTGTTCGGCAGCGTGAACCCGACCACGTCGAACAGCCGGAAGAGACCCTTTGCCAGAAGCAATCCGAGGAACAGCCCAATGACCGAGGCGACGATCCCGACGACCAGCGCCTCCAGGATGATCGAGGTCAGCACCTGTCGCCTCGAGGCACCGAGCATGCGAAGCGTCGCGAGCTCGCGCGTCCGCTGCGCGATCGTGATCGAGAGCGAGTTGGCGATCACGAACGAGCCGACGAACAGGGCAATGCCTCCGAAAGCGAGCAGGAAGCCCTGGAGGAAGGTGATGAACTCGTTCGTCTCCTCGGCATCAGCCTGCGCCTGCTCGCCTGCCGACTTGACCTGCGTACCCGGCGGGAGGATCTCCTCGATCTGGCGCACGAGCTCCGCCTCGGTCACGTCGGGGGTTGCCGCGACGGCGATCTCGTCGAGGTGGCCCACCTTGTTCATGAGCCGCTGAGCTGTCGGCAGATCGAATCCGGCGAGCGTCGCGCCGCCGATCGTGAGCCCCGAGCTGAACTGCATGATTCCCGAGATCGAGAGGCGCTGCACCGGCCCTTCGGCCTGGACTCCGATGGTCTCCCCGACCTCGAGGTCCTCCTTGCCCGCGGTCTCCTTGTCCACCATGACCTCGTTCGGCCCGGGCCAAGCGCCGTCCACGAGCGTGAGCGGGTTGAACGGCGAGTCAGGGTTGGCGATCGAGAAACCGAGATTCGGGGCGCCGCCGAACACGATCGCCTTCCCGTCCTCGCCGATCAGCTGAGTCGCATCCGAGTCGACGCTTCCCTCCGCCTCGGCGACACCGGGCAGTTTCTGCACCTCCGGGAGCAGGGACTCGTCGAAAGTCGGCTCGGTCACTCCGCTGCCGTCGCTCAGGTCGAACGCCGACTTTCCAGAGATAACGGCGTTCGAACCCTTGCGGATGTCCGTGAAGATGCGGTCGAATGCCTGGTCGATCGAGTCGGTCAGGACGTACGTGCCGCTGATCATCGCGACGCCGAGGACGATCGCCATGGCGGTCAGTGCGGTCCGCAGCTTTCGGCTCAGAAGGCCGCGAAGCGCGAAGCGTGTCATTCGTACGCGATGGCTTGGAGCGGATCGAGCTTCGCCGCGCGGCGGGCGGGCATGATCGCAGCAAGGATCCCGATGACGATCGCGACGATCGTCAGCACGATCAACTGCGTCCATGGGATCGAGAACCGCACGTCGTACTCCGACAGCGCCCGGTTGACGAGCGCGGCCAGGAAGATTCCGAGCGGGAGACCGATTGCCGCGCCGATCAGGGCGGTGATGATGCTCTCCTGCCGGATCATCCGGCGGACCTGGCGACGCGTCATCCCGATGGCCCGGAGCATTCCGATCTCGCGCGTCCGCTCGTACACCGAGAGGACGAGAGTGTTGATCATCCCGAAGATGCTCACGAAGACCGCGAGCGTGAGCATCACGTAGAGGAACGAGATGAACTCGTTGAAGTCCGCGTCCTCACGGTCGATCCACTCCTGGCGGGTCTCGAGCTGCGTGTCGGGGTAGCCCGAGAGCGACGCCTCCATCTGCGCACGCGTCGTGTCGGTCGACTCGCCCGCCACGTTCGCCCAGGTCCAGCGGTTGCGCGGGCGCTCGTACAGGGAGTCGAAGAGCTCCGTCGAGACGTTCACGCTCTCGAGCAACGGGTAGAACGGCGCGGGCTCGAAGGTGCCGGCGACGGTGACGTCGGCCATCTTGTCGGCGATCGAACGGATCGTGAGCGAGTCGCCGACCGAGATGCCGTGATCCTCGGCCCAGTTCGAGCTCACCACGGCTTTGGTCGTCCCGAGCGTGGCGAGGACGCTGTCGTCGCCGTCTGTCCAGTCGAAGATATAAGCCTCCGCGATCGTGTCCGGCTCGATCCCGCCGATCTCCGCGGTGTCCCCGTTCACCTGTCCGGCCTCGGTCCGGACGCTCGTCACGAGCTCTGGGACGGGAGACGCCGCGAGCGCGTCGCCGGCCGCAGCGACGAACGGCGTGTAGCCGTCGAGCGAGGTCACGACATAGTCCGCGGCGACCTGCTCCTCGATCGCCTCGCGGTTCGAGGCCTTCATCCCGTTCGTGAGCGTCGCGATGAACGCGACGAGGGCGATCCCGATCATCAGCGCGGCGGCAGTCGAAGCCGTTCTGGACGGGTTGCGGACGGAGTTGCCGCTCGCGAGCCGGCCGGCCGCCCCGCCCGCCCGGCGTGCGGGCGTCCCCACAATCGCGGCAATTGGCTTTACGAGGTGCGACGAGAGCATCGCGACGCCGAGGAAGAGGAGCAGGACGCCGCCCGCGATCGAAAGCAGGCGATCACTGGTGCCGAGCTCGTCGGTGAACATCGCCCGCGCGAGCAGCAGGAGGGAGCCGACGACGACGAGCCCTGCAATCCACGGCGTGAAGCGATGGAATCGCCCGTGGGGAAGCGTCGCGCCCTCGCGCACCGCCGAGATCGGAGGCACGCGCGTAGCACGGATAGCCGGGAAGAGACCGGCGAGCAGGGTGATGCCGATGCCGACGACCAGCGAAACGACAATCGTCCTCGTCGCGAAGACGCGATCGGCACTCGGAAGGTCGACGCCGAGGCTGCCGAACAGCGCCTCGATCCCCTCGGCCAGGACGACGCCGAGCCCGAGCCCGACGAGCGACGCGAGGAACCCGATGACGAGCGACTCGAGAATCACCGATCCGAGGATCTGGCGCCGCGACGCGCCGATCGTCCGCAGCGTCGCGAACTCGCGCGTGCGCTGCGCAACCGTGATCGAGAAGGTGTTGAAGATGACGAACGCGCCGACGAAGAGCGCGATCGCACCGAATGCGAGCAGGAAGTACCGGAAGATCGACGTGAACTCGCTCACCTCGTCGGCCTGCTCCTCGGCCTCGGCGCTCGCGCTCACGACCTCGGCGTCTCCGGCAGCGCGGGCGCGATCGCGGCGACGAGCTGCTCCTCCGAGACGACCCTCCTTCGCTGCCACCGAGATCGCGTCGTACTGTCCTTCGCGTCCGAGAAGCTCCTGCGCAGCAGGGATCGTGAATACGGCGAAGCTGATCCCGCCGAGGCTGTCGACCTCGCCGTACTTGGCGACCCCGACGATCTCGAACGGCTGCTTCGGCTGGAGCGTCGAGATCTCGACCGTGTCTCCGACGGCATATCCGCGCTTGTCAGCTGTCCCGACGTCGATGACGACCTCGTCCTCGGACGTCGGCCAGCGGCCCTCGAAGAGATTGAGTGGATTGAAGCGCGCGAGCGCCGGGTCGGTGTCGATACCGAAGCCGAGCGTCGGCCAGCCCTCCGAGTTCTCGGCCTCGCCCTCCGCCGTGAGGATCTTCGTGTTCTGCTCGTCGAGCACGCTCCCGGTCGCGAGCGCAACCTCTTCGACGCCGCGAACGACCTCGAGGAGCGACGCATCCACGGGCGGGGGAGGCGGCTTCTCGCCCTCGACCGAGATGTCGAGGCCCTTGCCGGTCACGACCGCGTCCGTTCCCGCGTACGAGTCGACGAGGAGGTTGTTGAAGGCCCGCTGGACCGTGTCCGTCAGGATGTACGTGCCGCTGATCATCGCGACGCCGAGGACGATCGCGATGCCCGTCAGGACCGCGCGGAGCTTGCGGCCCGCAAGGCCGCGGAGAGAGACCTTGATCACGCGGCGGCGACCTCTTCCATGACCTCCAGGATCCTGCGCTGGTCGCACTCGCCGATCTCGCGCACGATCGCGCCGTCTGCGAGGAAGAGCACCCGATTGGCCCTCGACGCCGCGCGCGCATCGTGCGTGACCATGACGATGGTCTGGCCGTACTCGTCCACCGAGCGGCGCAGCAGCTCGAGGATCTCGGCGCCGGTCCCGGAGTCGAGGTTTCCGGTCGGCTCGTCGGCGAACACGACCGTGGGTCGCGCGACGAGCGCGCGCGCGATCGCGACACGCTGCTGCTGGCCGCCCGAGAGCTCCGACGGTCGGTGCGAGAGCCGGTCGGCCAGGCCGACGTCCGAGACGAGCTGATCGAACCACGCATCGTCCGGCTTCTCGCCCGCGATCGTGAGCGGGAGGAGGATGTTCTCCTTCGCGTTCAGCATCGGCAGCAGGTTGAAGAACTGGAAAACGAAGCCGATGTGCTCGCGGCGGAGCTTCGTGAGGTCGTTGTCGCCGAGCGTCGTGATCTCCGTGCCGGCGATGCCGACGCTGCCCGAGGTCGGCTTGTCGAGTCCCGCCAGGATGTGCATCAGCGTCGACTTCCCGGAGCCCGACGGGCCCATGACAGCCGTCGCCTTCCCCGCTGCGATCTCCACCGTGACGCCGCGCAGCGCATCGACCGCGGTGTCACCCTCTCCGTACCGGCGTGTCACGTCGTGCGCGGCCACAACCGCGCCGTTCTGGCTGTCGCTCTCGCTCATCCTTCCCGGCTCCCTCTCCGTTGCGAGCGGCGAAGGCTAGCCGACCTTCCCCCTCTCGGCCGTTCGAAATGACGCCCCGTTCGGCCAGAGGTGCGATGGGCAACTCCGCGCCGCCGCCGCGTGCCCCCAAGAGCGGTCATCGCTCGCGCCGCGCGCGAGCATGGCTCAGCGCATGAGCTGACCGGCCTCCGTCAGCACCTCACCGAGGATGCCGACGATCTCGTCGAACTCCTTCTGGCCCGCGACGAGCGGCGGCGAGATTTGCAGCACGGGGTCGCCGCGATCGTCTGCGCGGCAGATCATGCCTGCGTCCCAGAGCGCGTTCGACAGGTATCCACGCAGAAGCTTTTCGCATTCCTCGTCCGAGAACGTCTCGCGTGTGTCCTTGTCCTTGACGAGCTCGATCGCCCAGAAGTAGCCCGTCCCGCGCAGGTCGCCGACGATCGGCAGGTCGAGGAGTTGCGCGAGCGTGTCGTGGAACGCCTGCTCGTTCTCGCGGACGTGCTCGAGGATCCGCTCCCGCTTCATGATCTCGATGTTCTTGAGCGCGATCGCGCACATCACCGGGTGCCCGCCGAACGTAATGCCGTGAGAGAACATCGACGTCGAGTCGAGGAAGGGCTCCATGACGCGATCCGTCGCAATGACCGCGCCGATCGCCGCGTACGAGGAGGAGAGCCCCTTGGCCGACGTGACGATGTCCGGACGGATGTCGTACCGCTCCGAGGCGAACCAGTAGCCGACCCGCCCGAACGCGGTGATCACCTCGTCGGCCGAGAGCAGGATGTCGTAGCGGTTGCAGATCTCGCGCACGCCCTGCCAGTACCCGGCCGGGGGCGTAAAGCAGCCGCCGGCGTTCTGCACGGGCTCCATGTGCACGAGACAGACGGTCTCGGGCCCCATCGAGAGAATCGCGCTCTCGAGCTCGTCGAGCAGGAAGCGGGTGAACTGCTCCTCGGTCTCGTCGGCTGGGCGGTGGTAGCGGTTCGTGTTCGAGACGTGTCGCACCTCGGGGACAAGCGGCTCGAAGGGCTCGCGGAGGGCCGGAATGCCGTTGATCGAGAGCGCGCCGAGGGTCGTCCCGTGATAGGCGATGTGCCGCGCGATCGCCTTGTACCGGTGGGAACCGGACCTCGCGGCTGCCACGATCGCGTCGTGGTCGACCTCGGGCTCGTGAGCGCCGGCGCGGGCTCCCGGGGTCACGACCGCCCTCGTCGGTTGTCTCGCCGCGCGCCGCGTAGTACTGCCGCGCGAGCTTCCACGCGGACTCGACCGCCTCGGAGCCGCCGTTACACGAAGAACGCGCGGTTCAGGTCTCCCGGGGCGAGCGAAGCGATCTCGGCGGCGAGCTCGATCGCGCGCGGATGCGCATACGACCAGTTCGTGTAGAAGGGGAGCTCGCGCATCTGCTCGAGCGCGGCCTGCCCGACCTCGTCGCCGAACGAGTAGCCGATATTCACGGAGAAGAGCCCTGCGAGCGCGTCGAGGTAGCGCCGGCCGTTCGCGTCCTCGAGGTAGCAGCCGTCGCCCCGCACGATGATCGGCACGTCCTCGGTCCCGAACTCGCCCATGCGCGTGAAGTGCATCCAGAGGTGCTCTTTCGCGGCTTTCTGGAGATCGATCGACGTGACGGCGGGCAGGCTCATACGGCTCCTTGGTTGTCTTCGTGCGCTGCGGTACTCCCAGAAGACGTTACCGAGGGCGATGGCTATTGCAATCAGGAAGATCGCACTCGCGACCACGTTCACCTGCGGGGGCACGGAGACGCGAGCCGCGCCCCAGACGAACAACGGGAACGTCTGCGTGCTACCTGCGTTGAGGTAGGTGATCACGAAGTCGTCGATCGAGATGGCGAACCCCAGCAACGCGGCGGCGAGCATCGCGGGGGCGATCAGGGGAAGCGTGATCTTCCGGAACGTCGTGAGCGGGTCGGCCCCCAGGTCCATCGCCGCCTCCTCGAGGTGACGGTCGAAGCCGATCAATCGCGCCTTCACCGTCACGACGATGAAGCTGGTGATGAACATGACGTGCGCGATGATGATCGTCCAGAACCCGAGCTGGAAGATCGCCGTCGTGTTGAGGAACAGCGTCAGGAGCGACGCCCCGAGGACGATCTCCGGCGTGGCCATCGGCAGGAAGACGAGGACGTTCGTCGAGGCCCGTCCGACGAACTGATGGCGGACGATGGCGAGAGCGATGAGCGTGCCGAGAACCGTCGCGACGACGGTCGCCAGCAGCCCGACCTGGATCGACTTCACGATCGCCTCCTGAATCCCGAGCACCGAGTTCCAGTTGACCCAATGGTCGAGCGTGAAGCCCTGCCACACGTAGTTGAATCGGCCCTTCGGCGCGTTGAACGAGAACAGGATCACGACTGCGATCGGCAATACGAGATAGCCGACCGCGAGAATCGCGTAGACCGTCAGCGCGTGGCGCTTGACGAAACCCCAGGCGCGCGAGCCCACGCCCGGGCGAGACCGAGAGGCCGGCGCCGCAACGGTCGTCATCCGGTCAGCTTCTCCGGGCCGGCAACCCGCGCGTAGACGAGCAGAGTCACGAGGATCGCGCCCATGAGGACGAACGAGAGCGCGGCCGCGCTCGGGTAGTCGAGCGACTCGAGGAACTTCGCCTGGATGACGTTCCCGATCATCGTCTGCTTCGGCGTGCCGAGGAGCGCGGCGTTGATGAAGTCGCCGGCGGCCGGGATGAAGGTCAGGAGCGTCCCGGCGACGATCCCCGGCGCCGAGAGCGGAAGCGTCACGCGCAGGAACGCCTGGGTGGACGACGCGTACAGATCCTTCGCGGCCTCGAGCAGCCGCGGGTCGATCTGCTCGAGCGAGACGTACAGCGGCAGGGCCATGAAGGGGAAGAAGTTGTAGGTGATGCCCGAGATCACGGCGAACGACGTGTAGAGCAGCTGACCGTCCTCGTCGAGCACGTGGATGCCGCGCAGGAATCCGACGACCGGCCCCTCGCTCGCGAGGATGTTGAGCCAGGCGAGGGTCCGGACGAGGTACGTCACGAAGAACGGCGCGATGATGAAGAGCAGGAAGAGATTCCTCCACGGCCCGGCCCTGAACGCGATCCAGTAGACGAGCGGGTAGGCGAGCAACAGGCACGCGATCGTCGCGAGGCCGGCGTAGAGGAACGAGCGGAAGAACTGCTCCCGGTAGTCGGAGAACGCCTCGGTGAAGTTCGAGAACTCCCACGTGAACTCGAAGGTCGGGTAGATGCCGGACTGGAGCGACTGGTACCCGAGGAACCCGAGCGGGACCAGGAAGAACAGGGCAAGCCAGGCGATGCCCGGGAAGAGCAGGAGGTACGGGGTCAGCCGCGGATGCCGGTGGAAGAAGGAGCCCACGTCGGAAGCGATCCCCCTACTGCGCCGAGGACGCTCTGCCAGGCCTGTGATGTGCTCGTCGTTGTTGAGCGCCGCCGAGTCGTACTGGTGCAGCTGCGACAGCGTCTCCTCGTCCGGGAAGAGCAACTGGTTCTCGGCCGCCTTCGGGATCGAGCTTCACGGCCTCTTCCTTGACGCCCTTGACGGACGAGATGTACCCGGCCGCGACAGCCGACCTGCGCGGCGATTGCGGGGTCGTAGTAGAAGTTCATCAGGGTCGACGCGGTCGGCACGCTCCCGCCCGTCGGGATGAACATGTTGTCGGTCCAGATCATCCCGCCCGTGTCGGGAATCCCCCACCGCAGGTGCGGGTTGTCGGTCAGGAGCTGGATGACGTCGCCCGCCCAAGCGATCGCTGCGGCGAGCTCGCCCCGCGCGAGCGGAACGGAGTACTCGTTCCCCATGAAGTCCTGGATCTGACCAGAGTCGACGGCGCCCTTGATGGTGTCGATCGCCTTGTCAAACGACTCTTGCGTCACGGCGCTCGGGTCGTCGCCGTTCCCGAGCATCGTGATGCCCACGGAGTCCGCGAGATCCCTGAGCATCGTCACCTTGTTCTTCAGCTTCGAGTCGGTGAAGAACTGGTCCATCGATGTGACCTCCGGGGACGATCTGCGTGTTCCAGGCGATCCCGGTCATGCCCGAGAACCACGGCAGGGAGTACTCGCGCTCGGGGTCGAACGACGGGGTCGCCTGCGCGTCGATGAGGTTGGTGATGTTCGGGATGAGGTCCTTGTCCAGCTTCTGCACCCACCCCTGGTCGACGAGGAGCCCCGGGAAGCGCGAGCTGTCGGTGAAGACGAAGATGTCGCGGTCGATGCCCTGTCCCTGCGAGAGGCGGCCCCTGCACCTTCGCGAAGTAGTCGGCGTTGTCGGTGATGTCGTCGTAGTAGTTGACCTTGATGCCCGTCTTCTCGTTGAATTGCTCGAGCGTCGTCGGGCCCGTCAAGCCGGCGGCCTTGCGGTTCTGCGCCGTGTCGATGTAAGCTGCCAGTTGGAGAAGTTCAGGACGTCGTTCAACTCGCCACCGCCTCGCTTCGCCGCTTTCTCCGCCGCCGCACGCGGCGAGCAGGCTCGGCAACGACAGGAACGTGACCCCCGCGGCACCTCGCCGCAACAACTGGTCGCGGGTCAATCTGGGATTCATGTGCCCTCCTCCTCAGCAGTCGTCTCCTCCCCGGCGACGACGAATGTCGCGTCGGGGCTCCAGGTCAACGTGACTGGCGATCCGGGTGTGGGAACCGGCGCTCCGGTGTCGATGTTCTGCGCGAACACATGGACGATGCCCGCGGGCGTTCGGACGACGACCTGTGTCGCAACGCCGATGTACGCGGTCTCGCTGATCGTCCCGGTGAGCTGATTCTCGCCGCCTCCCGATCCGAGCGTGATCTTCTCCGGACGGACACCGGCGGCCACGCTTCCGGTGCGCCCGTTCACCTGTGCGCGTACGAGCTCTCCGCTCTCCAGACGCACGGCGTCCGGGCCTTCCACCGTGCCGGCGAGCAAATTGGAGATGCCGAGGAAGCTGGCGACGAACGCGGTTGCCGGTCGCTCGTAGAGCTCCTGGGGTTCGCCCAGCTGCTCGATCTGCCCACCGTTCATGACCGCGATCTGGTCGGCCATCGTCATCGCCTCTTCCTGGTCGTGCGTGACGTGGACGAAGGTGATTCCGATCTCGTGTTGGATGCGCTTGAGCTCGAGCTGCATCTGCTTTCGCAGCTTGAGATCGAGCGCTCCGAGCGGCTCGTCGAGCAGCAGGACGCGCGGATGGTTGACGAGCGCGCGGGCGAGCGCGACGCGCTGCTGCTGCCCACCCGACAGCTGCTTCGGCTTCCGCTTCGCGAAGCCCGCGAGCCCGACGAGCTCGAGGATCTCGGCGACGCGACCTTTCCGCTCGTCCTTCGCGACGCCTCTCCGCTCGAGCCCGAACCCGACGTTGTCCTCGATGGACATGTGCGGGAAGAGCGCGTAGCTCTGGAAGACCGTGTTGACGTCGCGCTTGTACGGAGGCAGCCCGACAACGTCCGTGTCGCCCAGGAAGATCCGCCCCTCCGTCGGCTCCTCGAAGCCACCGATCATCCGCAGCGTCGTCGTCTTCCCGCAGCCCGAGGGACCGAGGAGCGCGAAGAACGACCCGCGTGGAATCTCGAGCGAGATCCTGTCGACCGCAGCCGAGTCCGCGAAGCGCTTGACGACGTTCTCCAGCCTCACGTCGACCGGTGTTGCCGCAGCAGCCGTGCTCATGTGTCGTCCGGCATCGGAACAACGAGAACGGGGACGCTCGAGCGGTGCACGAGCTTGTGCGGCACGGAGCCGAGGATCAGGCCCGTGAGCGGCCGCTCGCTGGCAGAGCCGACCACGATCATGCGCGCGTCACGCTCGGCGGCGAGAGCGAGCAGGGCCTCGGCGGGACGCTTCGGCACGAGGACGGCCTCGGCCTCGACGCCCGCGTCGGCGGCTGCTGCGACCGCCTTGTCGACCATCGGCCTGCCTATCTCCTCGAGCGCACGCTGCGCCTCCCTCCACTCGTCGCCGACGCTGCGGTGCGGCGGCTCGACCGCGTACGCGACGACGAGAGAGTCCCCGAGACCCGCTGCGAGCTCGATCGCGCGCGCGACTGCGCAGTCCGAGCACCCGGACCCGTCGACGCCCACGACGATCGTTCGACTCATTGGTCTCCTCCCGAGACAGCCGGGGCAGCTTCGCCTCTGGCGACGGCGGGGTCAACCGCCTCGAACGCGCGGCGGTCGAAGAAGCGCTCGTGCCCACCCAGACGCCAGAGCACGAGCAGCACGAGCCCGAGCAGGAGGTAGCCCATCCCGATCACGAACGGGACGCCCATGCCGAGAATCGTCTGCCCCGTGTACGACGCCTCGACCCCGTAGAGGTCGATGGCCGACTTGACGAACAGGTACCCGAGGATCGCCGCGCCGACGAGCGGGCCGACTCCGATGAAGAGGAAGTTCTTCACCGACTTCAGAGAGCTCGCGCCGGTAGTAGATCGACGCACGCAAGACCGGTGAGCGCGTAGTAGAAGGCGATCATCAGGGACAGCGCCGAGAGCGTGTCGTAGAGCGCGTTCTGGGAGAAGATGTTGAGCGGCACGTACCACACGATCGCGAGGCCGGCGATCACCGCGGTCGAGAACCATGGTGTGCGGAAGCGCGGGTGGATCGCCGCGAAGATGCGCGGCAGCGCGCTCTGGCGCCCCATCGAGAACGACGTGCGCGAGGACGGGATGATCGTCGTCTGGGTCGATGCGATCGCGGACGTGACGATCGCGAGGATCACGATCTTGTCGAGCGGCGAGCCGAGCACATCGGCCCCGAGCACGGCGAAGATCGCGTCGTCGTCGTCGTACTCCGCGAGCGTCTCGAGCCCGGCGTACGCGACGACCGCGACCGAGACACCGACGTACGTCACGAGCAGAATCACGGTCGAGAGGACGGCCGCCATCCCCGGAGCGCGAGCGGAGTCGCGCGTCTCCTCGGTGAGGTTGACCGCGCTCTCCCAGCCCCAGTAGATGAAGACGCCGATCAGGAGCGCGGAGACGAGAGTCGACGTGCTGTCGATCGCGAAGGGCGAGAGCCAGTCGAGCTCGGGCTTCGACGAGCCCTCGGGCGCGGTCCCGTCATAGACCTTGTACAGAGCGACTCCGGCGAAGAGCAGGAGCGCACCGATCTGGATGACGACCATCACGTCCTGCACCTCGGCAGCAAGCTCCGTGCCGATGATGCAGATCGCCGTCATCACCACGATGTACGCGATGGCGAGGAGCATGACCGCGGTCTTCGAGGCGGCTGCGTCCTCCATCCCGAAGAGCTCGTAGGTGTAGCGCGCCCCGACGTCGGCGAGCGACCCGACGACGAGGATCCCGGTCGTGATCACCGCCCACCCTCCGAGCCAACCGAGCCATGGCCCCAGCGAGCGCGTCACCCACGAGAACGTCGTCCCTGCGTCCTGGTCGGCGCGGTTCATGTAGAAGAACGCCGCGGCGATCAGGAACATCGGGACGAACGAAGCGAGCAGCGCGCCCGGCGCCTGGAACCCGACGACGACCGTCACCGTCCCGATGACGGCGGCGAGCGAGTACGCGGGCGCCGTCGAGTTGAGCCCGACCGAGAGCGCCTCGCGGAAGCCGATCGCGTCGTGATCGAGCTCTGGCTGCGTGCCTGACGGTGTCTCGCCGGAGACGCTCACTGGGCCAGCTTCACCACGACGTGCTTGATGCGGGTGTACTCCTCCATCGAGTACAGCGACATGTCCTTCCCGTATCCGGACTCCTTGAAGCCGCCGTGCGGCATCTCGGAGGTGAGCGGGAAGAGGTGCTCGTTCACCCAGACGGTGCCGAAGTCGAGCTTCGCCGCGATCCTCATCGCTCGCCCGACGTTCTCCGAGAAGACCGAGGCGGCGAGCCCGTACCGGACGCCGTTGGCCATCGCTATGGCCTCGTCGTCGGAGGGGAACGACTGCATGGTCACGACCGGCCCGAAGACCTCGTTCTGGACGATCTCGGCGTCCTGAGCGACGTCGGCGACGAGCGTGGGCTTGACGAAGTAGCCACGGTCGCCGAGTGCGCCGCCGCCGGTGACGATCGTCGCCTTCGCGTCCGTCGCCCGCTCGAGGAAGCCGAGCACGCGCTCCTGCTGCTCGGCGGAGATCACGGGGCCCATCTCGATCTCGTCGTCCGTCGCCGGGTCACCGACGCTCATCGCGTCCACCACTTTCGCGGTTGCGGAGAGCACGTCGTCGTAGATCTTCTCGCTCACGATGATCCGCGACGACGCGGTGCAGTCCTGGCCCGAGTTGAAGTAGCCGCCGACCTTGATCGCCTCCGCCACGGTCGCGGGATCGGCGTCGTCGAGGACGACCATCGGAGCCTTGCCACCGAGCTCGAGGTGGAGCCGCTTGACGGTGTCGGCGGCGTTCTTCGCGATGATCTTTCCGGTCGCCGTGTCGCCCGTGAGCGAGACGAGACGGATGTCCGGATGCCGAACGAGAGCGTCTCCGGCGGGAATGCCCTCGCCGGTGACGACCTGCAGCACGCCGCGAGGGATGACGTCCTGCGCGAGCTCGACGAAGCGCAGGAGCGTGAGCGGCGTCTGTTCCGCCGGCTTGATGATCTGGACGTTCCCCGCCGCGAGCGCCGGGCCGATCTTCCACATCGCCATGTAGAGCGGGTAGTTCCAGGGGCAGATGCCGGCGACGATCCCGAGCGGCTCGCGCCGGAGGATCGAGGTGTAGCCCTCGACGTACTCCCCGGCCGACTTGCCCTCGAGATTCCGCGCAGCACCGGCGAAGAAGCGGAGATTGTCGGAGATCGCCGGAGGCTCGTCCTTCGCCACCCACCACGGCTTCCCCACGTTCAGCGATTCCAGGCGGGCGAGCTCCTCGGCGTTCTCGTCGACGACGTCAGCGAGTGCGAGCAGCAGCTCCATGCGGTCCTTGGGCGTCTTGTCCTGCCACTCGATCCACGCCGTCTTGGCAGCGTCGACTGCGCGCCCGACGTCCTCGGCGGAGCTCTTCGGGACCTCGGCGATCGCCTCGCCGGTCGCCGGATTGAGCACCTCCATCGTCTCGCCGCTCGACGACTCCACGAACTCACCGCCGATGAACTGCTTGTGCTGGGTTACCGAAACGCTCACAAACGACCTCCGTTCGGTGAAATCGCGGTGAGCGTATCGTCCTGCCAGACGGGTCACAACCCCCACCTGACCGTGCGGTCAGCTATGAATGGCCGGCGTGAACATTCTCGTTGTCGGAACAGGCGGTGTCGGGTCTGCATTCGCGGCGATCGCTCGTCGCCGTTCGTTCTTCGAGCAGTGCGCGTTGGCCGACTACGATCCCGCCCGCTCCGAGGCGGTCGTCGCGACGCTCGACGACAGCCGGTTCAGCGCACACCGGGTCGACGCTTCGAGCAAGGACGACGTCGTTCGCCTGATCGCCGAGACCCAGGCCGACGCCGTGCTGAACGCCGTCGATCCCGTTTTCAACGTCCCGATCTTCGACGCGTGCTTCGAAGCCGGGGTGACCTACCTCGACATGGCGATGACGCTGTCGGAGCCACATCCCGAGAAGCCGTTCGAGCAGGTGGGGGTCAAGCTCGGCGACTACCAGTTCGAACGTGCGGGTGACTGGGAGGCGAAGGGCCTCCTGGCGCTCTGCGGCATCGGGATCGAGCCCGGCGCTGCCGACGTCTTCGCGCGCCACGCCGCCGACGAGCTGTTCTCGGAGATCGACGAGGTCGGGATCCGTGACGGAGCCAACCTGGTCGTCGAGGGGTACGACTTCGCGCCGACGTTCTCGATCTGGACGACGATCGAGGAATGTCTCAATCCACCCGTGATCTGGGAGAAGGATCGCGGCTGGTTCACGACGCCGCCGTTCTCCGAGCCCGAGGTCTTCGACTTCCCGGAGGGCATCGGCCCGGTCGAGTGCGTCAACGTCGAGCACGAGGAAGTGCTGCTCGTCCCGCGGTGGATCGACTGCAAGCGGGTCACGTTCAAGTACGGGCTCGGCGACGAGTTCATCGACGTACTGAAGACGCTGCACAAGCTCGGACTCGACTCGAAGGAGAAGATCCGGGTGAAAGGTGTCGAGGTCGCACCGCGTGACGTCGTTGCCGCAGTTCTCCCCGACCCGGCGACTCTCGGCGATCGCATGTCCGGCAAGACCTGCGCCGGAACGCTTGTCACCGGCCGTGGCAAGGACGGCAGCCCACGCAAGACCTACCTCTACCACGTCGTCGACAACGAATGGTCGATGCGCGAGTACGGCTCCCAAGCGGTCGTCTGGCAGACGGCCGTCAACCCGGTCGTCGCACTCGAGCTGCTTGCGGCCGGTGACTGGACGGGCCGCGGCGTCCTCGGCCCCGAGGCATTCGCGCCGCAGCCCTTCCTCGACAAGCTCGCCGAGCTCGGCGCACCCCACGGCGTCCTCGAGCTCGACCCGAGCCGGTAGGCGAGAGAGGCTTGCGACCGATTGCCGCGACTGCTCCGCGGCAGTCCTCGCCACGGTGTCGATGATTTCCGCGTCCGTTCGTCGTCTTACCAGGTGATGCGACGGACTACGATCGAGCCATGGCGGTCGTGAGACTGCGCGCTCCGCTCTCCGAGCTCACGGGGGGCAAGCGCGAGCTTCGCCTCGAGGGCTCGACAGTCCGCGACGTCCTCGGGGCGCTCGAGCAGGAGCATCCCGCGATCTCGGGTTGGATCATGGACGAGCAGAAGCGCATCCGCGAGCACGTCAACGTCTTCGTCAACGGCGAGCGGGGCCGGGAGGACACGGCCCTCGACGCCGACGACCGCATCCACGTCATCCCCTCGATCAGCGGAGGTTGAGAAAGCCATGACCCAACTCCTCGTCGGCACGAAGAAGGGCTTGTTCACGCTCGAGGGCGACGGCGGCTCGTTCGAGATCGGCGCGCTCGCGTTCGCCGGCGACCCGGTCGAGTTCGCGCTGCGCGACCCGAGGACCGGCCGTTACCTCGCCTGCGTCACGTCCGCGTTCTACGGACCGAAGATCTTCGTGACGGACGATCCGGCGGGCGAGTGGCAGCAAGCGGAGGGGCTCTCGCTCCCCGAGGGTCACGAGAAGTCGCTCGAACGACTCTGGTCGATCGTGCCTGGTGAGGAGGACGGCCTCCTGTACGCGGGCGGGGCACCCGGGTGTCCTCTTCGAGAGCAGAGACAACGGACTGACCTGGGAGCTGAACAAGGGCTTCTGGGAGCAGCCGACCCGGCCCGACTGGAGCCCGGGGGCCGGCGGCATGTGCCTGCACTCGATCGCCACCTGGCCGGGCGACCCGTCGCGAATCGCGCTGGGCATCTCCGCGGTCGGCGTGTGGCTGTCGGACGACGGCGGCACGACGTGGCGTCACGGGAACGCCGGCCTCGTGCCCCGGTACGTGCCCGAGGAGTCGCAGGAAGAGACGCTCGCCCTCTGCGTGCACAACATGCATCGCCACCCGGCGCAACCCGAGCGTCTGTTCATGCAGTTCCACGGCGGCGTCTACCGCTCCGACGACGCGGGGGAAAGCTGGATCGACATCGGGACCGACACCGGCCTCCCGTCCGACTTCGGCTTTCCGCTCGTCATCGACCCCGACGATCCCGACAGCGCGTACGTCATCCCGCTCGTCGCGGACCTGAACCGAGTGACGCCGGACGGCCGCGTCCGCGTCTACGAGACGCGCGACGCCGGGGGCTCGTGGACGCCACGGGGCGACGGCCTCCCGGCCCGGGATGCGTACCTCACGATCCTTCGCCAGGCGTTCGCCCGCGAGGGTTCCGGGCCGGGCATGGCGCTCTTCTTCGGCGCCACCTCGGGCGACGTCTTCGGCTCGGACGACGCCGGCGAGACGTGGTTCACGGCCGCGGCAAACCTGCCGCCGGTGCACTCGGTGCGCGTTGCGTAACACCCCGCGCTGAGCGGGCGAGCGCTACGACTCGTCGAGACCGCGGCTCAGGATCCGGCTCGGTGCGATCCGGACGGAGACGCGCACCTCGCCCGGCTGCCTCGACGCGTAGACGTCACGTCCTGTGTACTTCTTCGACAGGCGGTCGATCTGCTCGTCGGCGCCCTCGTCGACGAGCGTTCCTGTCCCGGACACCTTGACCCAGCGGTACGGGTCACCCGGGTCGACGACCACGAGGGAGATGCGAGGATCGCGGGCGAGGTTGCGCGGCTTCACGCGTCCGTGGGCGGTGTTGATCGAGACGCCGTCGTCGTCGACGTCCACCCAGACGACGGTCGACTGCGGCGATCCGTCGGCGTGCAGGGTCGTCACAACGCCCACGAAAGGGTTCTCGAGGAACTCGCGTTGCGCTCGGGTGAGCTCCATGCTCGACACGCTAGTCAAACGTGCACTCGTTGCGTCAAGCTTCGCCGATGCCGCAGCTTCCGAGCGGAACGGTCACCTTCCTCTTCACCGACATCGAAGGGTCGACACAGCTGCTCAAGCAGATCGGCCCGCACTACGCAGAAGTGCTTGCCGAGCACCAGCGCATCGTCCGCGAGGCGGTGGCGACTCACGGCGGTCACGAGGTCGACACACAGGGCGACTCGTTCTTCATCGCCTTCCCACGTGGCAAGGACGCTCTCGCTGCCGCGGTGGCGGCTCAGCGGGACCTCCACACGCACGCGTGGCCCGAAGGCGTCCAGGTCAAGGTCCGGATGGGCCTGCACACAGGCGAGCCCCAGGTCGGCGGGCAGCGCTACGTCGGCATGGGTGTGCACAAGGCCGCGCGCATCGGGGCCGCGGGCCACGGCGGGCAGGTGCTGCTCTCGGCAACGACGCGGGAGCTCGTCGAGGATGGGCTCCCGCCGGGGGTCACGATTCGCGACCTCGGCATGCGACGGCTGAAGGACGTCGAGCGGCCGGAGCGCCTGTCACAGCTCGTGATCGAGGGCCTCCCGAGCGAGTTCGACGCGCTGAAGACCATCGACGTCGAGCTCGCCCGCCGGCGGCGGAGGATGTACGTCGGTTCCGCGCTGATTGGCGTGCTGGCAGCAGCGGTCGCCATTCCGGTCTTCGCCCTCGGGCAGGGGGGCGACGGCGGTGGAACCGTCGTGGAACCGAACTTCGTCGCCCTCGTCGACCCACAGTCGAACACCGTCGTGGACACCGTTCAGGTCGGAGCGAGGCCACGCGGCGTCGCCGTGGGTGAGGGTTCGGTGTGGGTCGCGAACCTGGACGACAAGACGCTCTCCCGCATCGACGCGGCCACGCATGATCTGGTCAGGACGATCACGCTCGACGCGACGCCCACAGGGGTCGCGGTTGGGCTCGGCTCGGTCTGGGTGGCGAACGGCCTCGTGGGCACTGTCGTGCGCGTGGACACCACGACGAACGAGCCGGTCGAGCCCATCGAAGTCACATTCCGTTCAAACGCTGGCACCGTCGCCGTCGGAGAAGGTGCGGTCTGGGCAGCCTTCGGGTCCGGCGAGGTTGGTCGCATCACTCCTTCGTCGTCCAAGGTCTCGCTTGGCGTCGCGGGGACATCTCCGTCCGCGGTCACGGTCGGCGAGGGGTCCGTCTGGGTCGCGAACGCCTTCGACAACTCGGTCTCGCGGATGAACCCGAGGACAGTGAGCGTGGTCGCGTCGATCACGGTCGGACGCCGGCCGAGTGGCGTCGCGCTCGGGGACGGGTCGTTGTGGGTCTCGAACGAGGCCGACGACAGCGTGCACCGGATCGATACAACGTCGAGCTCGACCGTCGCGACCATCCCCGTGGGCGACGGGCCTACCGCTATTGCCTACGGGGCCGGGTCCGTCTGGGTCGCGAACAGCGCAGACGGAACGCTCTCACGCATCGACCCGCGCACGAACCGCGTCACCAACATTCTGGTCGTGGGCAACCGGCCGAGCGGGATCGCGGTCGGAGCAGATGGGATCTGGGTGACCTTCCAGGCTCCGCTCGACTGACGACGTCAGAGGAGCCCGCCGCCGGTCTTCGGCGCTCCACCGCCGCCGCACGAGGATCGCTGCCCTCACTTGAGGCACACGGCCGTCAGGTCGAGGTCCGGGTTGACAACCACGCACCCCACCCTTCGGGAGACGAGCGTGAGCTGGTTAGGCACTCCGTACGCGATGGCGGGCGCGGCGTCCCGAGAGATCTGCACGTCGAGCTCGCCGAAGGCATCGGAGCGCGCGCGGCCGACCGGCAGGCTCAGTGCACGGTCGAGCAGTCGGTTGTACTTCGCGGAGTTGAAGTACGACCAGTTGCTCGAGCCCGGTTGGCCGATGTAGCGGCCATTGAACAGATCATCGAGGAACCCCTCGAACAACCCGCCCCAGCTGACGCGGCCGATGTCGAACGGCTCGCCCGGGGTCGACAGCTTGTCGAACAGCACTTGGAGCGGGAACTCCTTGATCTCGAGCGCGATGCCGATTTTGGCGAGATCCCGTCGGAGGATCTGCGCCTGCGCCCGGTCCGGCGGGAAGGACAGGGTGTAAAGGACGGCCCGTCCGGACCGCTTCCGCCCTGACGCAAGTGCCCGCGCCTTCCGCAGGTCGGGACGATCGAGCGGATAGATGCGCGCATCTCGATACCCCGGCATGGTTGGTGGCATGAACTGATCGCTCACGGTGCCGGCGTATGCCCCGAGCTCACGCGTGAGCGCTCTACGGTCGATCGCGAAGTTGATGGCCTGCCGCAGCTTGACATTGCCGCGGAACAGGGGTCGGCTCGTGTTGAGCATGAACGACCGCACTCCCGGCGCGGGAACGACGAAGAACTGCGACTTGTTGACGCCGTAGCGCCGCGCGACATCCCTCGCGAGCGGGGCCAAGTACTGTGGCGGCCCGAGCGCGTAGTCCTTCTCGCCGCTCAGAACCTGGTTGAAGATCGTCGCGGGGTCGGCGCCGATGTCGACCGTGAAGCGGTCGACGTGGTGCGGGCGCGGTCCTTTGTAGTACTGGTTGCGCTCGAGCACTACCCGCTCGCTTGGCACGTACTCGCTGACGTAATACGGAGCCGGGCTCGGCAACGGCGCTTTCGCGCCCTCCGCGCTCGCCTGGAGGTTCGCCGGAACCGCGCAGAGGCTGTCTGTCAGGAGGATCGGAAAGTCCGAGACACGCCTCGTCAGTCGCACCGTGAGCGTACGGCCGACAGCCGAGACTCCCGCGAGCGTCTTCGTCTTCCCGTCGAGCATCTCCGTGCCCCCGACGATGATGTCGAAGAAGGCCTCCTGGGACGAGTTCATGGACGGGTCGAAGATCCGCTCGAACGCCCGCAGGAAGTTCCGTGCGGTGACCGGTGTGCCGTCCGAGAAGCGCGCGTCCTTGCGGATCCGAAACGTGTAGGTCTTGCCGTCCCTCGAGACGACCGGCTGCGCCTCGGCGAGATCGGGCTCCACGCGAAGGCCCGCCGGCAGGGACTTGTCCGGAAAGGCGAGCAGTCCAGCGCACACAGGGCGGAGGACGGGGAACTCGGCCGGGCCGCCCCCCACGAGTGCGGGATCGATCGTGAAGAAACCGCCGGCGGCAACGACTCGAAACGTGCCGCCTTCCTTCACCGCGCGCGCCTCGCCCGCACGCGCGCCGCCCATCGACGCCGCCAGGAACACTCCTGTGGCTGCCACCGCTGCGCCTGCCAGGACGCGTCGCCGCTTCATGGGTTGAGCGCAGCCTACTCCCGAGGCAAGAAGGAGGCAACGGGCGCAGGTTCGAGCGGGATCAACCGATCGCGACCATGCGGTCGATGGCACCGCGTGCGCGCTCGACGATGTCCTCGGGAACCGTGACGACGTGCTTCCAGTCGCGTAGCGAGTCGCGGAGCTTCTCGAGCGTGATCATCTTCATGTACCGGCAGATCGCCTTCTCCGAGACCGCCTCGAAGCGCTTCTCGGGCGCCTCCTTGTTGAGGCGATGGATGATCCCGGTCTCCGTTGCCACGAGGAAGCGCTCCTTCGGAGACTTCCGCGCGAAGTTGATCATCCCCTCGGTCGAGAGGATGTGCGTCTTTCCGTTGCCGAAGGCCATGCACTGGCTCGCGCAGCCGCACTCGGGATGGACGAGCAGCTCGGCGTCGGGCGCGTCTTCCTGCCAGCGCTCGATGTCGGCCGGGCGAATTCCGGCGTGGACGTGGCACTCGCCGAGCCAGATCCGCAGCTTGCGGCCGGTCACCTTCTCGAGCCAGAGGCCGAGGTACATGTCCGGCAGGAAGAGGATCTCCTGGTCCTCCGGAATCGACTCGATGATCGCCTTCGCGTTCCCCGACGTGCAGCAGTAGTCGCTCTCGGCCTTCACCTCCGCCGTCGTGTTCACGTACGAGACGACGACGGCACCGGGGTTCTCGGCCTTCCACGTTCGTAGCTGGTCGGCGGTGATGGAGGCGGCGAGCGAACAGCCCGCGTCGAGGTCGGGGATGAGCACGGTCTTGTCCGGCGAGAGGATCGCCGCGGTCTCGGCCATGAAGTGGACGCCGCAGAAGACGATCGTCTCGGCTTCGGTGCTCGCAGCCTCGCGAGAGAGCCCGAGCGAATCTCCCACGAAATCGGCAACGTCCTGAACCTCCGGCACCTGGTAGTTGTGGGCGAGGATGACCGCGTCGCGCTCGGCTGCGAGCGCGCGGATCTCCTCGTGCATGGTCTCGGTCTCGAGTGTGGTCATGCGAGCTCCAGTGAGACGTCGAGGGCAGGGGCGGAATGTGTGAGTGCGCCGATCGAGATCTCGTCGACGCCTGTCTCTGCGACGGCGCGCACGGTGTCGAGCGTGACGCCGCCCGAGGCTTCGAGCCTGGCGCGTCCACGTGCGAGCGCGACGGCCGCGGTCAGCTCCGCGAGGCTCATGTTGTCCAGCAGGATCGCCTCGACTCCGGCGGCGAGCGCTTCCTCGACCTGCTCGAGCGTGTCGCACTCGACCTCGATCGGCAGGGTCGTCGCACGGCGAAGGTCCTCGACCGCCTCACGCACCGAGCCCGCCGCGCGAAGGTGGTTGTCCTTCACGAGGACGCCGTCGTCGAGGCCGAAACGGTGGTTCCGACCGCCGCCGCAGGCGACCGCGTGCTTCTCGAGCACGCGGAGGCCGGGGGTCGTCTTGCGCGTGTCGAGGATCGCGACGCCGGTCCCGGCGACAGCGTCGACGTAACGCCGGGTGAGGGTCGCGATGCCCGAAAGACGGCCGAGCAGGTTGAGCGCCGTTCGCTCGCCGGTGAGGATCGCTCGCAGGGAGCCACGTACCACCGCGACCACAGCCGGACCTTCGAGAATGGCTCCTTCCTCGACAAGTCGTTCGAACTCGATCTCCGGGTCGAGCGCGCGGAAGACCGCCTCCGCGGCCTCGAGACCCGACACGACGCCTGCGCCGCGCGTGACGAGCTCCGCCGTCCCCACTGCGTCCGCGTCGACAGTCGCCTCGGTCGTCACGTCGCCCGCGCCGACGTCTTCCGCGAGCGCCGCGTAGACGATCCGGTCGAGCGTATCCGCGGCTACAGCCATGTCTCCAGCTCGGCGCCGGCGCCCGGCCGAAGGACGACGTGGCACTCGAATTCCTCGCGTTGAGACGGAAAGTCGACGCGGAAGTGCGAGCCGCGGCTCTCCTCCCGCACGAGGGCGCTCTCGGCGATGAGTCGAGTGAGCAGGTGAGGAGCGGTCCGGAGCCGCTCGAGCCCGGTTGCATCGCGAACGAGGCCGCAGTCCTCCCAGAGTGCGGTTCGCAGGTCGTCGGTCACCGATTCGGACTGTGCCGCGGGCTCGGGTTCGCGGTCACGTCCCGAGACTGCGGGCTCGTCGAGCGACGCAAGCGCCGCGCGCCGTCCGAAGACCAGGCACTCGAGCAGCGAGTTCGACGCGAGCCGGTTTGCCCCGTGAACGCCGGTGGCCGCGCATTCTCCGGCCGCGTACAGACCGGGGAGCTCGGAGCGACCCTCGAGGTCGGTCACGATGCCGCCGACGGAGTAGTGGGCCGCCGGGGCGACCGGAATCAGCACCTCGGCCGGGTCGTACCCCGACCGCTCGAGCGTCCCCATCAACGTCGGGAACCGGCCGCGGTCGATCGCGCGGAGATCCAGCAGAGCCGTGCCTCGTGCCGCGATGTCGCGTGCTACCACGTCCCGCGGCCCGAGCTCGTCGGTGAAGCGCTCCCCCCATTCGTCGAGCAGGAGAGCGCCCTCACCACGGAGAGCCTCCGAGAGCAGGAGCGACGAGTCGACGAGCGTGGTCGGATGGAACTGGACGAACTCGAGGTCGGCAAGCGCGGCACCCGCCCGGAAGGCGGCGGCCATCCCGTCACCCGTCGCACTGCGCGGGTTCGTCGTGCGCTGCCAGAGCGCCGATGCTCCGCCTGTCGCGAGCAGCGTCGCCCTGGCCGTGATCCGCCGACGATCCGTGAGCGCGCCGACGCAGCGACC
The DNA here is from genome assembly GCA_963756925.1 of uncultured Actinomycetes bacterium. GTDB lineage: Bacteria > Actinomycetota > Thermoleophilia > Gaiellales > Gaiellaceae > GMQP-bins7. The sequence goes on from CAVWPL010000001.1 coordinate 260,950, forward strand.
TTGGTGCGTGTCGAGTGCGCGCAGCGTCTCTCCTTCGGCGATCCGGATCCGCGGGTGAGAGAGCGCGCGCTCGGCAAGCGCTCGTGCGACGCGATCCCCGGTCGCAGCGCCTCCAGCGTGAACAACGCGCCGACGCTCGTGGCCACCCTCGAGCCCGAGTCCCTCGTCGAACTCGACGCCGAGCTCGACGAGGTCGCGGATCCGTGCCGGCGCCTCGTCGGTGAGCGCGGCCACCGCGCTCGGGCGGCAGATGCCGCGTCCCGCTCTCAGCGTGTCCGCGGCATGAAGGGCAGGCGAGTCGTCCTCCCCCATCGCGGCCGCGATTCCGCCTTGCGCGAGCGAGCTCGTCGACGAGAGGAGCGGTCCCTTCGAGACGAGGACGACGTCTGCCTCGGACGCCGCACAGAGCGCGGCGAACAGGCCGGCGACACCGCTCCCGACCACCAGGAGGTCCGCTCGATCGTCCGTACGTGTGCTCCCCGTATCGCGCATGCTAGTTTTCCGCGTTAGTTTTCGCCTGAGAGGCAATAACCTGATGCCGCAGTCTACCACGGTGGAGCATCCAGCCCAGTCACCCGCCCTGTCGCCCGCACACACCGCGCTCGCGGTGGTGTTCCAGGTGAGGGACGGCCAGCTCCAGGCGCTGTTGTGGGAACGCGGTCGCGAGCCATTCCGGGGAGCGTGGTCGCTTCCGGGGGGCACGCTCGTCTCGACCGAGACGCTGGAGCAGTCGATCCTTCGCCACCTGGCGACGAAGGTCGACGTACGTGAGGTCGCGCACCTCGAGCAGCTCGGTACCTGGAGCGAGCCGGATCGCCACCCCGAGCGCTGGGAGCTCGCAACCGCCTATGTCGGCCTGGTCCCGCTCGAGATGGACCCACACGTGCCATCCGACACGCGCTGGCACCCCGTCGACGCTCTGCCGCGCACGGCGTTCGACCACGGCACGATCGTGCTCGCGGGGCGCGAGCGGCTGCGCGGCAAGCTCTCGTACTCGAACATCGGATTCGCGCTCGCCCCGAAGACGTTCACGCTCGCCGAGCTCCGGGACGTGTACACGGCCGCGCTCGGGTACGAGATCTCCGCGACGAATCTCAAGCGGGTTCTCCTTCGACGCGGGGCAATCGAAGCGACGGGCGAGCGACGCGCGCACGGACCGGCGGGCGGGCGGCCAGCCGAGGTCTTCCGGTTCCGCACGAGCAGGCTCGAGGTCACCGACCCGTTCGCCGTTCTCCGGCCCCCACCCGACTGCCGACGCGTAGGACTTGACCTCGCTGGAATTCCGCCGATAACGCGTCGTATGCGGCACCTACGACTGTGGCTTCTCGTTATCGGCGTCTTCAGCATCGTCGCTCAGGCGATCGGCGCTGCGGCGGTCCTCTGGCGGGGCCCCGCGCGTCGCGCGTCCTAAGCGGCCAGGCGAAGCAATCCGGTCACGAGGGCGGCGATCGCCATCGCCGCCACTATCGGCACACCTCTCCACAGCGCGAGGGCGGCCGTGGCGACTCCCGGCACGCGGGCGTCGACGGTGATCTCCTCGTCGCCGCCGAACGTCTGCGTGACGACCAACGCCGTGAGCATCACCGGAGCGATGAGGGCCACGATCGCGTCCACACGCTCGGGAAGCGCTCGCCGCCCGAGGAAGACGGGCCCGGCTGCCTTGAAGAGGAGCGTCACCACACCGACGACTCCCACCACGATCCAGACGTCGGCCGTCGACACGCCTATTGCGCGATCGCCGCTTGAGCCCCAGCAGACAGGCGACGGCAGCCACGACGAGCGGCACTCCCGCCGGGGACACCGGGATGAGCACCAGTGTGAGCGCTGCCGCGAGGCCTGCGGCCTGGAGCGCCTTCCTGTTCTTGAGATACGGCAGCGCCAGGCCGAGAAAGAGAGCCGCGAACGCCGCGTCGAGCCCGAGATCGTTCGGATCGCCGAGCACGTCGCCCGCGACCGTTCCGAGCCACGTGCTCGTGACCCACAGGACGTAGAGCAGCAACCCGGCCCCGGCCAGGATCGGCCACTCGAAGCGGCCGGACCGCCCCGAGAGCGCCCACGACTCGTCGACGATCAGCTGCGACTCGACGAAGCGGCGCGCCCGCCTCCCCGGGAAGATGGAGGCAACGGCGACGCTCATCCCCACGTAGCGGGCGTTGAGCAGCACGGCCGAGACGACCGCCGCGAAGACGGTTCCCCCGTCCTCGAGCACGGATACGGCTGCGAACTGCGACGAGCCGGCGAACGTGGTCGCGGACATCGTCACCGCTGCAGCGGCGCTCATCCCCGCCGCCTCGGCGAGGACGCCGAACGAGAGCCCGAAGAGCACGCGGCCCCGGGATCAGCGGCAGCGCCGCACGAACGCCGTCGCGCAAGCGCGGATCGGGCAACTGCTCCCGCATCGCGCGAACCTAGCATCCGGCTCCTGCGACAATCGAAGGCATGAAGGTCGTCGTCTCCGGCGCGTCAGGGCTCCTCGGATCGGCGCTCGTGCCGGCGCTGGAGGCGGACGGCCACGAGGTGCTCCGGCTCGTCCGGCGCGAGCCGGCGAACGCGCGACGAGATCGACCTGGAACCCTGCTGCCGGGACGATCGAGGCGGGGCGCTCGCAGGGGTCGACGCCGTTGTCAACCTCAGCGGCGCCAATCTCGACGCGCGCTGGACCGAGAAGCGCAAGCGCGAGATCGTGGACTCGCGCATCGACACGACCGCCCTCCTCGCGCGGACGATGGCCTCTCGCCGAGCCGAGGCCGTCGGTATTCCTCGTCGCCGGCGGCACCGGGATCTACGGAGACCGCGGCGACGAGATCCTGACGGAGGAGTCCGAGCTCGGGTCAGGCTTCCTGGCCGACCTCGGGAAGGCCTGGGAGGCCGCGGCCGAACCGGCTCGCGAGGCAGGCATCCGCGCCGTGAGCTTCCGCCAGGGCGTCGTCCTCTCGCGCAAGGGCGGCGCGCTCGGAAGATGCTCACGCCGTTCAAGCTCGGGCTCGGAGGGCGCGTCGGAAGCGGCAGGCAGTGGTGGAGCTGGGTCTCGCTCGACGACGTCGTCGCCGCCTACCGGCATGGCGCTCGAAGAGCGAACTCGGCGGGCCCTGTCAATCTGGCCTCCCCGAATCCGGCGACGAGTGCGCAGTTCACGAAGGCGCTCGGGCGCGCGCTTGGACGGCCGACGGTGTTCCCGCTCCCCGGTCTTGCCGTGAAGACGCTGTTCGGCGAGAGAGGCGAGGCGGTGCTGCTGGAGGGGCAGCGCGCGCTCCCCGCCCGACTGCTCGACGCCGGCTTCTCCTTCACCTACCCCACCATCGACGCCGCGCTCGAGCGCGCGCTTTCGGAGTCGTGACGGGGCCGGCCCATGGCTGGGCCGGCCCCGTCTGAGCTCTACGGCGTCACGACCGGGCAGCCCGCACCCGTGCACACGATCCGACCCTGAATCGCCGGGCTGATCGGTGTGTTCGCCTGCACGTAGTCGGCGGTCACCTCGTCCATGAAGTCCTGGATGACCATCCTGCTGGCGAAGTTCGGATACCCGTCGCCTGCGTTCGCCACGAAGTCGTTGGTGGCGATCGAGTAGCTCGTGCCCGCGGTCAAGTCGACCGCAGCACCGGTGCAGCTGCCGTCCGCGGCTTGCCGGACCGCCCCCGTGACACGGCTCCCTACCGGAGCCCCGAGGTCATACGTGAAGCAGAGGCCGGACACCTGCGGATACCGCCCGTTCACCGCAGGCATGGTCGAGACACCGTTCTCGAGCATCGTCTTGAGCTCGGCCCCGTTCACGTTCATGGTGACGACGAAGTTTCCGAACGGCAGCACCGAGAACACCTGGCCGCGGGTGATCGGGTACGGCGGTGGTGAGTAGGGCGCACAGAAGTCGCCCGCAATGTCCGCCGTCGGGCATGTCAGATCGGCCCTCAGGCCACCCGAGTTCGTGAGTGCGAAGTCGGTCCCGTACGTCGCTCGCATCGAATCGGTGACGACGTTCCCGACCCTCGACTCGCACGTCCGCCCGACCGCGTTCCCGCAGGCGTCGGCGCGAGGCACGAACACCGTCGAGTTCCCGAGCACCGTGTTGAAGATCGGTGCGAGCTGAGCGTTCAGGTCGTCGATCTTCGCCTGGATCGCCGGGTCAGGTGTGACTCCGAGCGTCCATGGCCTGTGGAAGTCGGCGGTCTTGTACACGACCTCGTTGGACTGCGGGTCGTAGACGATCCGGATCCGGGTGAACCGAATGCCTCGCCCGCGATTCTCCGTCAACAGAATCCCGTTCGGCCTGGTCGACAGCACCTGGAGGTCGTTGTGATCGCCGATCACCACGTCGACATTGGACAGCGCGTCCGCGATGTCGACGAGCGGCCCGGTGGGCTCGGTCAAGGTGCCTGCGTTCGCACCTTCGTGCCCGAGCGCAACGGTGATTCTGGGGCCTCTTGCCGCGAGAGCCGCCGCCTCGGCATTGATCGCCTCGTCGGCGTCGATCAGCTTGAACGGACCAAGGTTCCCGGGGAAGACCAGGCTCGGCGTGGCTTCGGTCGTGAATCCGATCAGGTCGACCTTCACGCCCAGGCGCGTGAACACCTTGGACGGGGACCACTGGCGCGGAGTCCGACCCCTCGCATCGACGACGTTCGCGGAGAGGATCGCGAACTTCGCCAGGGGGATCAGCTCGTTGCGCAGGAACTGCTCGCCCCGGTCGAAGCTGTGGTTCCCCACGGCTTCGGCGTCGAAGCCCATCATGTTCATGATCTCGACGGCCGGCTTGTCGTCGAAGAAGTTCGAGATCGGCGGCGTCGCGCCTCCGAACGAGTCTCCCCCGGCCACCGTCAACACCTGCGACGTCGCCTCACGTCGATAGGCGTCGAACCACGGCTTCAGGAACGCTGCTCCGGCGATCTGGAACACCGGGTTGACAGCCGGCGCCGGCAGGTTGTCCGCCGTCTCGGCGAGCGGCGTCAGCTGCGCGTGCCAGTCGCTGATGTTGAGGATCGTGATCTCCTTCAAGCGGTCGCCGCCCTCGACGACGCGGTAGAGGATCGATCCGCGAGCATTGTGCGGCCCCTGAATCGACATCAGGAACGCGATCGTCGGAGCGACGTCGATCGCACGAACGCCCTTGATCCTCTCGGTCTTGTCGAGAATCCCTGGCCCCGATGCGATGAACGTTCCGTGCATGTTGACGTTGTGAGCCAGGTCGACGAGGTTCGGCTTGTACCCGTGCTGTCCGAAGAACTGCGAGAACGCGATCCGCTGTCCGAGCGTCGCCGCGTCGAACTGGTACGGCGGCCGGAGCACGACGATCACGTCGCCCGAGCGGCTCGGATGCAGCGAGTCGGTCCCGTCGACGTTTCGGAGCTCCTCCTTCTTCATCACGTCAAGGACGACCTGCTTCCCGGGATTCGCCGGGTCGGTCAGGTTCTCGAAGGCCGCGATGATCTGGTTCCGAACCACCTCGTAGTTCCCAGCGGGGACCGTTCCGCCCGGGTCGCGGCCGGCGAGGTTCACGTAGATCTGCGCCGTCCCGCCCGCCCAGCACGCCTTCGCCTGGTTGACCGCTCCGGCACCCGTCGCGGCGCGACAGTTGCTCAGCACCTCGGGGCCCTGGAGCCCGGCGTCCGTGAGCACCTTGCCCGCGTTCACCGCGTACCACTGAGGCGCGAAGCCGTGGTCCGAGGACACGAAGGTCGTCGCGTCGTCTCCCATGAGCTCGCGCGCGAGACCGAGGGTCTCGTCGGCTTCGTTGTAGGCCGAGCGCACGTATCCCTCACGGATGGCGACTCGCCCGTCGGCGATGCCGTCGTTCGTGACGTCGTCGAAGTACGGGTTCGGGTCGCCGTCCATGTCGGTCGGCGTGTACAGAGCCATGAACTGGTGCGAGAACTCGTCCGTGACCGGGTTGCCGACCATGAGCAGGTCGGTGTCCGGCTGCACTGTCTCGAGGATGTACTCGAGCGCCTGCCACGTGAAGTCCTTCCACATCAGGCCCTGCTCGACGTACGTGTCCTCGTCCACGATCCCGGCCTCGAGCGGCGCAAAGTCACCTGCGGTGCTCGTCGGGAACTGGTCGACCAACGTGCTCTCGAAGTTCGGATCGCACGCGCAGTTCGCAATCGCTCGCGCAACTGACGTGAAGTAGAGCTTGAACGAGCTGACGCCGGCACCGCCGCCTGCGATGTCGATCAGCTTCACGTACATCCCGGCGGTCTGGCCTGCGCGCGCGCCGATGAGCCCGTCGGCCCCGAGGAGACGAACGTCCATCCACTCTCCCTCGGAGAGGTCTGCCGCCCGGTTCGCGGGTGCCGCATCCTTGGCAAGCCCGCTTCGCACGAGGATCACGCGATCGTAGGCGGCGACGCCGTTGACGATGCTGTCGTCGATGTACACGTCGTACGTGCGGGTCGGGTTCTGCGCGGCGAACGTCGTCGCGACGGTCAGCACAGCCTGTTGCGGAGGCGCCGCCGGATCACCGGCGGGCGTGTTGCTCCACCCGGACGCAGCCGAGAGCGCAGCGACCTGGTACGACAGACCGAACGTGGTCGCGCCCGCCTGCTCGCTCGCAATCAGCGGATAGGTGAGCACGCCGCGCGTCGAGAAGAAGTTGCGGAAATCGATGACCGGCCCGGCCAGCGCGGGTGTGTATCCACGCGCCGCGACCCACTCCACGGCTGCGACCTTCTTGCCCGAGCGCTCGGCCGCCTGGGCAATCGTGTCCGCCTGAAGCAGCCCGGTCGTCGCGAACGACGTCCGGTTGTTGAAGGTGCTCTCGCCGATCCGGTGGAAGGTGTTGTTCGTCGATCCGTGCTCGCCTGGCCACGTTCCGGTGGCGAGCGTCGACCAGCCGACTCCCGTGTTCGGCGGAAAGCCCTGGAGCAGACCGTTGTCCCCTCTCACTCCCTCGGCGATCAGCTCCGTCATGGTCGGCATTGCACCCTGCTGCGCGTACTTGTCGACGAGATCTGGGCGCATCCCGTCCGACGCGAACATGATCACCTTGTCAGTGAGCGCGGCTGCTTCCGCCTCACTCTTCGCCAGCGCCCCGCCGGCGACGACGAAGGCGGCGAGAGCGAGTGTCGCTCCTACCAGTGCAAGCACCCGTACCACGGCCAGGCGGCGGTTCATCGAAATGTCTCCTCTCACTCCCCTGTGATCCGAACGGGGGCGACTCTACTCCTGGCGCGACCAAATGTGAAGAAGCACGCGACCCCGTCGCAACACCGAAACCCGAGCGAAACCACCTCCTTTCCCCGTGTCGCAATGGGCGACAATGCTTGGGTGGCGACGCTCGACGCCCTCGGTTGGGACTCGGCCTGGGAAACCGCGTTCGAACCACTCCGCGCTCGAGGGCTCGAGCCGGGCAGAGTCGCTGTTCCTCACCGAGGCGGCGAGTACGACGTGCTCACCGCAGCCGGTGAGAAACGGGCACGGATCCCTGGTCGACAACGACATGCGACGTCGCCATCGGACCTTCCCGTGGTCGGCGACTGGGTCGCTCTCGGAACCGCCCCGGAAGGCGCGCAAAGCATCGAAGCCGTCCTCCCCCGCCGGACGAAGCTCTCTCGCCGCGCGGCGCACGAGCCCGAGTCGGAGCGGGTGCGCGAGCAAGTGGTCGCAGCCAACGTCGACATCGTGTTCGTGACGGCGTCGCTCGCCGACGAGGTGAAGCCGAGGCTCCTGGAGCGCTACCTCACGCTTGCCTGGGAGAGCGGCGCGCGGCCCGTCATCCTCCTAATGAAGGCAGACCTCGTGCAGGATCCCGCGCCTGCCCTTGCCACCGTCGCGACCGTCGCCGGGGACACACGGATCGTCCCCGTCTCTACACGAACCGGGGTAGGACTCGAAGACGTGCGCACGATCATCGAGCCAGGCGTCACGGCGTCGCTGATCGGCCCTTCGGGAGTCGGCAAGTCGACCCTGGTCAATGCACTCCTCGGCGAGGAGCTCCTCGCCACCGGCGACCTCGCCGGCGACGGCACCGGGCGGCACACGACGACGCGGCGACAGCTCGTCGTCCTTCCAGGCGGAGGCATCGTCGTCGACAACCCGGGCATCCGCGAGCTCTATCTGTGGGTCGCGGCGGAGGGGCTCGACGAGGCGTTCCCGGACATCACGGAGCTAGCCGCTCACTGTCGCTTCGCAGACTGTCGCCACGAGACGGAGCCTGGGTGCGCGATTCGGTCCGCGCTCGCCGACAGACGCCTTTCGGCGGAACGCTGGGCGGGCTATCGCGAGCTCGAGCGCGAGCTGGGGGATCTCGAGGAGCGGCTCGCGCGGAGCGAACGCTCCCGTGCCCGGCGCAGGCGGCCGGGCACGGGAGGTTCGTAGCTCAGCCCGACGCGACGTTGGCCGCGCCCGGCGTCTTCGTCGTGGTGAACACCCAGTCCGACGCTGCGTTGTTCGTATCGGCGCCGTCCGGAATGCGCGAGAGCGATCCGTCCTGCGTGTTCGAGTCCGCGACCGTGGCCGCTAGCAGCGTTCCTTCGACGAGGCTGTACGTCTGCCCGTCGATCTGGGCCGCCGTGATCGCGCCTTCATAGGAGAGCGCGTCCAGGAGTGTCCCCGAGGCAGTGTCGATGAGCGCGACACCGTCGGGCGCACCGTTCTGCGCCTCGACCGCGATCGACAGGAACGCGCCGACGGCGAGCGACCCTGTGAGGTCGACCCGGTCGTACTCCAGTCCGTCGCCGCCGTTGACGAGCACCAGAGCCAGACCGTCGAGTGCCATGGCCGTTCCCCCGACGTTCTTCAGCTCCACGAACCCGTCCGCGTCCGCGCCGACCTGGTCGTAGTCGATCTCGTTGATGACGAGACTCGACGTCGGTGGTGGTGGCGGCGGTGGCGGGGGTGGTGGAGGAGGCGGTGGGCCGCTCTCGCCGATGCAGCGAAGCTCGATCAAGTTGGCCGCCGACGTCGCGACCTCGATCTCACCCGCCGAACCGTCGGCTCGAGCGCACGTCGTCCCTGCGAGAGCAGAGAGTGAAGCCGGTCCCGCAGGCCCGGCCGGCCCAGCAGGACCAGCAGCACCTGCGGCACCCGTAGCGCCTGCAGGACCAGCAGCACCCTGCTGACCCGGCTCGCCCTGAGCACCTTGCGGTCCCTGCGATCCAGCCAGCCCTTGCTCACCACGCTGACCAGCCGGTCCCGCGGCACCGGCTGGCCCAACTGGGCCGACGCTTCCCGCCGGTCCTCGGATGTTCCAGGCGATCACCCGTTCCGACTGTCGACAGCGAGCTGCGCTCTCGACGACGCGCAACTGACCCCCGTTCTTCTGACACGCGATGATTCGATCGTCGTTCGCTTCCGAGCCTCCGCTGGCGAGCGCCGTCGAGACGCCGACAGCGGCGAGCACGACGAGCGCGGTAACGGACATGCGTGCGTGCACGCGTCCTCCTTTTCGTCGATGACACCGTCCGTCGTATCCCGAGCGCGGCTCGCCGCATAGACGTCTCGAGAGGACAGGTGTTGCCTGAGCCGCATGGCTCCTGGGAGGTGTGGAGTCCTCGGTGCGAAGTCGTCACGGGTCATCCACAGCGGCAACTGCGGCGGGGGGTCCGCCGGATCAGCCAGAATCCCGGTGCATGCACGAGCCGCTCAGCCCTGAGCTCGCCCTCGTCGACCCGGACCTCGCTGCGCGAGCGCGCGCGGCGCTCCCGGATCTCGACATCCACCGCACGCCGACATTCCGCACCGTCCAGCGGACCGCACCACCTGTCGCATCCCATGCGCCGGCCCGCGAGGAGAGCACCCGGCCCTACCCGCTCTGGGCTCGGGTCACGGCCGCGCTCTGGCTGCTTGTGCTCGGAATCCTCATCGGAGGTGCAGCGATCCCGCACGCGCAGGATCTCCCGAGGGTGCTTCCGCCGGTGGAGGACTCAGCGCGGATCTGCGAGGCACCGAGCACGCCGACGACGACTCTGCCCGACTTCGGCGGGCCGCTGCGTCCAGGCCCGTAGAACGTGACCGCCGCAGATCGCCGGGCTCCGTTCCGCGCCCTGCACGAGCGAGACCAGCTGTTCGTGATGCCGAACCCCTGGGACGTCGGCTCCGCCAAGCTGCTTGCGTCCTGGGGCTTCGAGGCCCTCGCCACGACGAGCGCCGGGTTTGCCTGGTCGATCGGCAAGCTCGACCAGCGTGTCACCCGCGCCGAGCTCGTCGCGCACGTGGCCGACATCGCGGAGGCGACGCCGCTCCCCCTCAACGTCGACAGCGAACGGTGCTACCCGGACGACCCGGGCGGTATCGCCGAGACGGTGGCATTGCTCGCCGGCGCAGGAGCGGCGGGGTTCTCGATCGAGGACTACGACCCGGTGAGCGACGCGATCGACGAAATCGGCGCTGCGGCCGAGTGCGTCGCGATCGCCGCGGAGGCGACTCGGGCGCTTCCCGACCCAATGGTGCTGACCGCCCGAGCGGAGAACCACATTCGCAGCGTCGACGACCTCGACGACACCATCGCGCGACTGATCGCGTATCGCGAGGCGGGTGCGGATTGCGTCTACGCGCCAGGCCTCGGCGAACTCGACCAGATCGCGGCCGTCGTCGAGGCTCTCGGTATTCCACTGAACGTCCTACTGCTCCCGACTGGCCCGACCGTCGCAGAGCTCCAGTCCGTCGGTGTGCGACGCGCCTCGACGGGAGGCGCGCTGACCGGAGCGGCCTACGGTGCGCTAGAGGCCGGTGCCCGGGAGCTGCTCGCGGAAGGCACGTCGACCTACTCCGCCACGAGCATCTCGCGCGACGCGCTCCAAAACGCATTCGGCTAGCCGCCGCCCGAGCGGTCCGCCGTCGGGTCGCTCGGTACAATGCCTGCTCCCTTGGGGCTATAGCTCAGCTGGGAGAGCGCCTGGATCGCACCCAGGAGGTCGCCGGTTCGAGCCCGGCTAGCTCCATCGTCTTGTTGGTCGCGGCACCCGTCGTTACAACCTGCGGCGCGGGGCTCCATGTCAGAATGCCCGCGTGAGGCCGAGCCGGGACGAAGGCAACGGCCGCAGGCCGTGCGCCGAACACGCGTCGGGTCGCCTCGCCTGATGGAGCCGCTCGAGGTCCTGTTCGAGGCCGACGGGCTGCCGGCGGTGGAGTTGCCGCCGCAGCTACGGGAGCTCTACGGGGGCACGATCGGGTTCGACGAGCCGCGGCTCTTCGCGAACTTCGTGTCCACGATCGACGGCGTCGTCGCGATTCCCTCGATCCCGCAGTCGAATGCGCTCGTGAGCGGGGATAGCGTTGGAGATCGCTTCGTCATGGGCCTGCTCCGGGCGCTCGCGGACGTCGTGTTGATCGGAGCGGGCACGCTCGCATCCTCGCCTGAGGGCACGTGGCTTCCCGATCGCGTCTACCCGCCGGGGGCGGAGGCTTTCGCGGAACTGCGCCGATGCGCTCGGGAAGTCGAGAAGCCCGAGGTCGCGATCCTCACGGGCCGTGGGTCGATCGCTCCTACCCACCCGCTGCTCGAGTCGGGCGCCGTCGTGCTGACGAGCGACCCCGGCGCGGGGAGACTGCGAAGCGCGCTGCCGCCCGCCTCCACGATCGTGACTCTCGGTGGCGAGACGACGATCGATCCGCGTCGCGCGGTGGATGCCCTTCACGAGCGAGGGCATCGCCTGATCCTGAGCGAGGCCGGCCCGCACGTCTTCGGCAGCCTGGCCGACGCGCACCTCGTCGACGAGCTCTTCCTGACGATCTCGCCCCTCCTCGCCGGTGATCGCGGGCACATGAGTCGATACGGGCTGGCGGAGGCGGTCGAGCTGATGCCTCCCGCGAAGCACGAGCGGCTGCTCGGAGTCCGGCGCCACGGCGACCATCTCTTCCTCCGCTATGAGCTGACGGGAAGCGGGGCGAGGGCAGGCCCGCTAGTCGGCAGTCGATACCCTCGGCGCGTGGCCATCCGCTCCGAGATCCGCAACGTCGCGATCGTCGCGCACGTCGACCACGGGAAGACGACGCTCGTCGACGCGCTTCTCTGGGAGTCGGGCGCGTTCCGTGCGAACCAGGACGTCGCCGAGCGCGTCCTCGACACGATGGACCTCGAGCGCGAGAAGGGCATCACGATCCTGGCCAAGAACACGGCGGTCCGGTACGGGCCGACGAAGATCAACATCGTCGACACGCCCGGCCACGCCGACTTCGGCGGCGAGGTCGAGCGCGGGCTCACGATGGTCGACGGCGTGCTCCTGCTCGTCGACGCCAGCGAAGGCCCGCTCCCGCAGACGCGGTTCGTGCTGCGCAAGGCGCTCGAGGCTCGGCTCCCCGTGATCCTCGTCGTCAACAAGGTCGACCGACCCGACGCGCGGATCGAGGCAGTCGTGAACGAGGTGTACGAGCTCTTCCTCGACCTGGATGCGGACGAAGGCCAGATCGAGTTCCCGATCGTCTACTGCAACGCGAAGGCGGGTCGCGCATCGCTCTCGCCCGACCCCGAGGGGCTCGAGCAGGACCTCCGCCCGCTGCTCGACCTGGTTCTCGAGCGCATCCCGGCACCGACCTACGAGGAGGGCCATCCGCTGCAGGCTCTCGTCACGAATCTCGATGCGTCGCCCTACGTCGGCAGGCTCGCGCTGTGTCGCGTCGTCCAGGGAACGATCCGGCGCGGTCAACAGGTCGCGTGGTGCCGCGCGGACGGGACGATCGAGCGCGCGAAGGTGACCGAGCTCTACGTCACGGAGGCGCTCGACCGGGTGGAGGCGGACGAAGCCGGCCCCGGCGAGATCATCGCGGTCGCCGGATTCCCCGAGGTGACGATCGGCGAGACGCTCGCTGATCCCGGCAACCCCCTCCCACTCCCCGTCATCGCCGTCGACGAGCCGTCGTTGTCCATGACCATCGGGATCAACACCTCCCCACTCGCTGGCCTCGTCGGGTGACAAGGTCACGGCTCCGCTGGTCGAAGCCCGGCTTCGCACGGAGCTCGTCGGCAACGTCTCGCTCCGAGTCTTCCCGACCGACTCATCCGACACGTGGGAGGTACAGGGACGTGGCGAGCTTCAGCTCGCGGTGCTCGTCGAGCAGATGCGCCGCGAGGGCTTCGAGCTCACGGTCGGGAAGCCGCAGGTGGTCACGCGCGAGATCGACGGGAAGATGCACGAGCCCGTCGAGCGCGTTTCCATCGACGCGCCGGAGGAGTATCTCGGTGTCCTGACGCAGTTGTTCGCCCTTCGCAAGGGACGCACCGAGGCGCTCGTGAACCACGGCAGCGGCTGGGTGCGGATGGATGTCATCGTCCCCGCCCGCGGCCTGATCGGCTTTCGGACCGAATTTCTCACCGAGACACGCGGTACCGGGATCCTGCACCACGTCTTCGAGCGGTTCGAGCCGTGGTTCGGTGAGCTCCGCACGAGGCCGACCGGCGCGCTCGTCGCCGACCGCAGGGGCAAGACGACGTCATACGCGATCCTGAACCTCCAGGAGCGGGGCTCCCTCTTCGTCGGCCCGGGCGTCGACGTGTACGAGGGGATGATCGTGGGCGAGAACGCGCGCGCTGATGACCTGGACGTGAATGCGACCAAGGAAAAGAAGCTGACGAACACCCGCGCCCCGTCGGCGGACGCGACCGTCCGGCTGATCCCGCCACGACCACTCTCGCTCGACCAGGCGCTCGAGTACATCCACGAGGACGAGTGCGTCGAGGTGACTCCCACCGACATTCGCATGCGTAAGACCGAGCTCTCGGCGCAGAGGCGCCAGACGGCCACGAGCCGCAAGGCCCGCGGGCTCGCGCCGGTCTGACCAAGGGGCTGCGCTGCGCGAGGAGGTACGCGCCACCGGCCGACAAGACCTCGACCAGAACCTCGCGCTCTGGAGCTGGTTCAAGACCGTCAGCGACGGCACGGGCGTCGAGATCGAGGACTGAGCAGGCGCCCCGGCGGCGCGGGTGGCTTGGGAAGGCGGGCGGGCTAGGCTGGCGCCGTGACGGTTCAAGCTCGTCGGACCGAGGAGGGCGCGGAGGAACGCGTCACTCCACTCGAGCTCTTCCTCGACCTCATTTTCGTCTTCGCCCTTACGCAGGTGACGAGTCTGATCTACGGCGATCCGACCTGGGCCGGTCTGGTGAAGGGCATGCTCGTGCTCTCCATCCTCTGGTGGGCGTGGGCGGCGTACGCCTGGCTGACGAACACGATCAACCCGGAGGAGGGTGCGGTTCGACTGGCGATGTTCGGCGCGATGGCCGCGATGCTCGTCGCGTCGCTCGCGGTTCCCGACGTGTTCGGCGACGACGCTTTCCTCTTCGCCTGTGCGTACGCGTTCGTCCGGATCGCGCACCTCGCGCTGTACGCGGTGGCGGGATGGGGAGACCGTGACCTGCTGGCTGCAATCGCTCGTCTTGCAACCGGCTCGCTCATCAGCATCACGCTGCTCTTCGTCGCGTCGGCCCTCGACGGCCCTGCCCAGACCGCCGTCTGGGCGCTGGCCCTCGCGATCGACCTCCTTGGCGCATGGATCGGCGGAGGGCGCGGCTGGCGGCTCGAGGCCGGTCACTTCGCCGAGCGACACGGGTTGATCATCATCATCGCGCTCGGCGAGTCGATCGTGGCAGTCGGCGTGGGCGCGACCACTGACCTCGGGCCTGGCGTCGTCGCCGCCGCGATTCTCGGGCTTGCCGTCGCCGGAGCGCTCTGGTGGGCGTACTTCGACGTCGTCGCGATCGTCGCTGAGCGCCGCCTACGTGAAGCGACGGGCAAGGCACAGCTGACGATGGCGCGGGACTCGTACAGCTACCTGCACCTGCCGATGATCGCCGGGATCATCCTCTTCGCAGTTGGCGTCAAGAAGACTCTTGCGGACATGGGCGAGCCGCTCCAGATCGTCCCGGCTGTTGCACTGTGCGGAGGCGTCGCGCTCTACCTCATCGCCCACATCCTGTTCCGACTCCGCAACGTACGAACGCTGAATCGTCAGCGGCTCGTCGTGGCAGCTCTCCTGCTCGCTCTCCTGCCGGTGGCCGTCGAGATCCCGGCGCTCGCCACGCTCGCCGCCGTCGCCGCTCTCTGCGTCGCCCTCATCGCCTACGAGGCGATTCGCTTCGCAGAGGCGCGCGACCGTGTCCGTCACGCCGCAGAGCCGGCGACGTAGCGTGGGCGGACGCCTTCGATCCGCGGCAGCCGGCGCGCTTGCCGCGGCCGTGTGGGCTGCGCAAGAGCCGTTCGATCAGCGCGTGTTCCGATGCGACTACTCGGACGTGGCGGTCCTCGGCAAGGCGGTGACGCGGGGCGCGAACTGGCGCCAGGTGGGGATCGCACTCCACCTGCTGAACGGTGCGTTGTTCGGGCTCGCGTACCACGAGGCACGCCAAATCGTCCCCGTGGATCCGCGCCGGCTGGCAGTCGGCATGGCTCTTGCCGAGCACGTCGTGCTCTATCCGCTCTGCTTCGTGATCGACCGCTACCACCCCGCGCGTGGCGAGCACGGCATCCCGCCGCTGCTGACGAACCCGCGGGCATTCGGGCAGGCGACTTGGCGTCACGCGCTCTTCGGCGTGGCCCTCGGCCGACTCGCCTAGCGCGAGCCGGGTGTGCCGAAGGAGGAGCCGCCGTGTCAGGGGTGCACGCTTCAACTCTCGAGCAGAGAGCACGCGTTCGCGTTTCACTGACGCGAGGAACCGCCTCGCCGCAGCAAGCCGAGCACCCAACGAGGGATGCCGCGGCGCGAGGACCGAAGGGCCTCGTGCAGCGCACTCCCCGCTTCGGACCCGTGAACGCCTTCGCCGTGCCCGCAGAGCACGTGCTCGGGCTCGAGTCGAGCGAGCGATCTCGGCGGAATGAGGCGCAGCAGCGGATGAACGGCAAGCCGCTCGCCTGGGCCGAGAAAGTAGGCCGCAGTGCCGAGGGCGTCGGCGACCACGACGGTGCGGCGCTCTGCCCACCAGAGCGCCGCCTCGTTCCAGCGCGGAAGCCTCACGATCTGCAGGATCTCGAAGGGCGAATCCGGTACTCCCGTGAACGGCAACCGATGCAGGTCGACGTCGTAGCGTCCGGCGATGAGCGCACAGTCGCGGTCATGCCGGTCGAGCAGCTGGATCACTCCGGCCGGCTGCCCGAGTGCGCAGATCCGCTCGTCGAGACCGTCCACGTCGACAGGATCGACGAGCCACACGCGGCCCGCGTCGACGAGGGCGTGCGACGCTCGTTGCATGCGGGCGGGCTCAGCGGCAATCCAGCCGAAGCCGAACGGCAGCTCGTCGCAGAACCGTCCTTTCACCGAGCGACTTCCCTGTGGCGCCGACTGCGAGATGCGAAATCCGCATCTGCATGCTCCACGAGCGGGGGCGGATAACCGATCCTGGCGAGGGTCGCACCCCCGAGCCGCCACGGCTCGTGGACGAAGCGTGTTGGCACCTCGGCGAGCTCGGGCACGTACGTGCGGACATACGTGCCGTCGGGATCGAAGCGCCGCCCCTGGGCGACCGGGTTGAACACGCGATTTGGCCGCGCGTCGGTTCCGGTTCCGGCTACCCACTGCCAGTTTCCCGAATTGCTCGCCAGGTCGCCGTCGACCAGGAAGTCGAAGAAGTGGCCCGCGCCGAGCCGCCAGTCCATTCGCAGATGCTTCACCAGGTACGAGCCTGCCAACAGCCGGGCTCGGTTGTGCATCCATCCCTCCGCGCGAAGCTGACGCATGCCGGCATCGACGATCGGGACACCGGTCTTTCCGTCCCGCCAGGCGGCGAGTGCGTCCGGGTCGTCGCGCCAGACGTCGCCACGAGGTCGGAGATCGTCGACCGCGAGGCGCGGGTTCGCGGCCAGGAGTTGGAGGTAGAAGTCGCGCCAGCAGAGCTGACGTACGAACGCATGGCCATCCGCCGTCCGTGCTGCGCGGCGGGCAAGCTCGTGTGGGGAGACGCAACCGAAGCGGAGATACGGCGAGAGCATCGAGCTCCCTTCCGACGCAAGCTGGTCGCGCAAGCCGTCGTAGCACGCAAGCCCGCTGCGTAGGAAGCGAGCGAGTCGCGCCCTTCCGACGGTCTCCCCACCTCTGACGCGGCGCGGCGACGAGGGTGTCGGCGCGAGCTCACCGACCGCTGGAAGCAGCCCGGGATCGATGCCCGTCGGAAGCCGCACCGGGTCAATCTGCGGAGTCGAAGCTCGTCGGGGGGCCGCTTGCCACGCACGGAAGTACGGGGTGAACACGCGGTAGTGGTCACGCCCAGCGGGTGCCACAGAACCCGGCTCGACGACTGCGATGCCTGGAAACGTCCGAACCTCGGCCACGTCGCGCAACCGACACTCGCGCTCGCGCGCATACCGACTGACGTCCGCACTGAGGTAGATCGCAGCAGGCCCAAAGGAGGCCACCTCGGCAACGACGTCACCTCGACGCACGACCAGAGATCCGCCCAGCGACCTCCTGAGATCCGCGAGTGACTCGAGCAGGAACGCGGTGCGATTCGCGCTGCGGAGGAGCCGGTCGTCCAGCACGAACAACGGAACGACCTCCTCGAACTCACTGGTCGCAGCTGCAAGCGCCGGATGGTCATGGACGCGGAGATCTCGCGTGAAGAGCATCACCGCCGGGCGCGTCATGGAATCTCAGGGGCAGCGGGGTCGGGTGGGCTCCGAAGCGGCATGCCGCAGGAGCCCACCCGAACACCGTGCCTTACGCAGGTGGTAGCAGGACCTTGTTGATGACGTGAATGACGCCGTTCGAGGCCTTGACGTCGGTGGTGACGACCCTTGCGCCCGCGACGAAGACCTTCCCCCCGTTGATGCGGATACGCACTGGCTGACCCTCGAGGGTCTTCGCCGACTTGAGCGAGACCACCTTGGCCGCCGGGACCTTTCCGCTGACGACGTGATAGAGCAGGACGGACTTGAGCTTCGCCTTGTCGTTGGCGAGCGCGTTGAGCGTCGCCTTCGGCACCTTGGCGAACGCAGCTATCGGTCGGCGCAAAGACCGTGAAGGGCCCCTTGCCGGACAGCGTCTTCGCGAGCCCCGCCTTCTTGACCAGCGATACGAGCGTCGTGAAGTCGCCGGCGGCGATCGCCGTCTGGACGATGTTCTTCTGTGCTGCGGGCGCTGCCGGCGCCGCAGATGCTCGCCCTCCTAGGGTGGCGATGGACGCCACTGCGAGAACTGCGAGCCCGATCGCGATCATCCTGTTGCTCATCTGTTTCTCCTCTTCCTCGACGATTGGTCGAAGGCATGATGCAGGTCTGTAGAGAGTTTGTCAAATCTTTGTCTACACTACCGCGATGGCCAGATCACCAGAGACCGGAACTCAGGACGGCTGGCAATCCCTCCAGCGGCTCACCCCTGAAGGCGCCGTCGAATCCGAGCAGCGCATCCGCCTCGACCGCGAGGTCGTGGCACACACGCATGCGGGAGCGCGAGAGCTTGGCCAGAGGTATTGGAGACAGGTCGAGCAGTCGACGTTCAGCCTCGTCCGACGCAATGAGTCAGACGACGGCGTGTCGTTGAACATCCTCGGGAAGCGCCCGGTATTGCTCGTCTTCGCTTCGGCGCAGACCTTTGTGTCCGACGGGGACGTCACGTGCCGGTATGCAATTCGCGGGGGCCTTCTCGCACGGTGGCCGCATGGCGCGCTCACGCTCAGCCAGCAGCGGGCACCGGAACTAGCCCTGCATTCGGCGATCACCGGTTTCTACCCCAGGCTTGCGGCGCGTCCGGGCCGGCCGGGTTGGTCGCGACCGCTGTACGCACTCGTGCAGCGCCGCCTACACGTCTGGATCAGCCGCAGGTTCTTTCGAGCTCTCGTTCAGGGTGCGCAACAGTGAGGATCGCGGTGTTCGGGGCGACCGGTTTCGTAGGGAGCGCTCTGCTGCCTACGCTCGCGGCTCGCCATGAGGTAATCGCCGTCTCACGCAGTCCGCGCCCACAGTCCGGCGACGGCGTCTCCTGGCGTCAGGCAGACGTGCTCGAGGACGAGGACGTCGCACGGGCGCTCGAAGGGGTCGACGTCGCGTACTACCTGGTGCACTCGCTCGGAAGCCGCGACTTCGAGGAGCGCGACGCACGAGCGGCCGAGAATGTCGCGCGCGTCGGCGAGCGTGAGGGCGTGCGGCGGCTCGTCTATCTCGGCGGCCTGGGTGACGACTCCCCGGATCTCTCCTCGCACCTGCGAAGTCGACGCGAGACCGGCCTCCGGTTGGGGTCTCGAAGCGTGCCCGTGACAACCCTCCGCGCCGCCATGGTCATCGGTCGCGGGAGCGCTGCCTTCGAGACCATCGTCGCGCTGGTGGAGCGCCTTCCGGTGATGCTCTGCCCCCACTGGGTCTCGAGCCCGACCCAGCCCATTGCGCTCGGCGACGCCGTGCACTACCTGAGCGAGATCGCGGAGCGAGCGGACCTCGAAGGAGGCACATTCGACGTCGGAGGACCGGAGATTCTGACGTACCGAGACATGATCGAGCGTGTGGCCACGCTGCTCGGGCGACGCCCGCGGATCGTCGAGGTCCCGGTGTTGACGCCGCGTCTGTCGTCGTACTGGCTCCACCTCGTCACGCCGGTTGGAGCCGCGGTGGCACGCCCGCTCATCGAAGGACTCCGCAACGAGACCGTGGCTCGCGAGAGCCGCATCACATCGCTGATCCCGCTCGAGTTGACGTCGTTCGACGACGCTGCGCGCTCGGCGCTCGGTGCGCTCAGATGACCTCAGCCGTTCGGAGCCCGACCCTGCGCTGCAACGCGAGCGGCCGCGCCGAGCGGGTGGTCATCGAGCAGTTCGGCTCCAATCTGCTCGGCGAGCTTCGGCGTTGCGGCTGCGCCTGCAAGCGCAACGCGCCAATCCCTTGCGAGCACCCGAGCTTGCGGGAGCGCCGAACGGAGGTGAGACGACATGATCGTTGCAATCACGATCAGGTCCGGCGACATTCGTTGTGCCGTGTCGGCGATGGTCTCGAGCGGCGTGTCGGCGCCGAGGAACGTGATGCGCCAACCCCGCGCGTTGAGTGCGAGACCGAACGTGATCAAGCCCAGGTCGTGCAACTCCCCGGGCGGACAGGCGAGGAGAGCGCGGGGTCCCGTGCCGCGATCCCATCCGCGTGCAAGTCCGAGCAGGCGCCCACGCAGGACATTGCTCGCGAAGTGCTCCTGGGCCACGGAGATCTCGCCTTGTTCCCAGCGGTCCCCGACTTCGTGCAGCAGCGGGATGACGACCTCTGCGAGCACCGCCTCGACTGTGAACCCCGCGAGCAGGCGGTCAAGTGCGTCATGCGCGCCGACTTCGTCGAAGCGATCGAGCGCAGCGCGCAAAGCATCCTGGTCGACGACCAGCTCTGGTCGAGCTTCCGCAGCCTGTGGCTCGGGCGACTCGACGACTCGTGCGATTCGAGCGGCTTCGGCAGCCGAGAGGCCGCGCCCAAGATGCTCCTTCATCGCTCGGATCCGCTCTACGTCAGCGTCGGAGTAGAGCCGGAAGCCGCCCGGCGACCGATCCGGACCGAGCAGCTCGTAACGACGCTCCCAGGCCCGCAGGAGCTCTGGACTGACACCAACGCGGCGGCTCAGCTCTCCGATTCGCAGGTACCCGTCACCGCTCATCGCGCCGATCGTACAGAACATTGGACAAAACCCGTTTCTGTTCCTTGACAGAAATGTATTGGGCGCTAGCGTTCTCGCGGACATGGGGCATCTTGCAACCGGGGCCGAGATGCGCGTCACGGGCTCAGCTCTTGTCGGAACCGTCGTGTGCGTCAACGGCGGACAGGCGCGCGAAGTGGAAGGAACGTGGAGCGCTTCGATCGAGTGGCTGGTCCGGAGAGCTCGCGCCCCGCCTACCGGAGCTCGCCTTCGCCGAGGTGCGCTACCGCGTGAAGTCGTGGAACCGCCTCGACTGGTGCATCGAGGACGCGCGTGCCGCGATCGTGGAGTCGGCGTCCGCGCGCACCTTCCTGCTCGGCTTCTCGATGGGCGGCGCCGTTGCGATCGCAGCGGCGAAGGAGCCATCGGTCGAGGGCGTCGTCGGGCTGGCACCGTGGATTCCCGAGCGGCTCGACCTGACGCCGATCGCCGGAAAGTCTCTCGTCGTGCTCCACGGCGCACTCGATCGCTGGCTGCCGGGCATTCCCGGCGTGTCCCCGGGCAGTTCCAGGCGCGGCTTCGAGCGAGCGCAGGCGCTCGGTATCTCGGGCCGATACACCGTGATCTCCGGAGCAGTCCACGGACTTGCGCTGCGTTCCCCCGGCGGCCGCCTTTTTCCACTCCCGCGTGCGCACCGCTGGGCGGAGCTCGTCGAGGTCGAGCTTCGGAGGTTCGCCGGCTCGTGATCGAGCAACGCTGGCTTCTGTTCCTCGTCGGGTGCGCGGTGGTCGCGTCCCTCCAGGGCGCTCTCTACTGGAGGCAGCGCGCGACCCGGAACGCAACTCTCGTCGACGCGGGCTGGGCGTTCTCGCTCGCCGTTCTCGCCGTTCTCTACGCAGTCCTCGCCCCCGGAGGGCTCGAGCATCGGATCCTCATCGCAACCCTCGCCTCCATCGAGTCGATCCGGATCGGGTGGCTCGTGATGGGGCGGCTCGGGAAGGACGAGGACACGCGGTACGCGGAGCTCCGCGAGCGCTGGCGTGCGCGTGGGCACGAGCAGAGGAACTTCGCCGTGTTCTTCCAGGCACAGGCGCTCGTGGCAGCGATCCTCTCCATCCCGTTCCTGCTCGCTTCGTTCAACGAGCACGACGGTCTCCAACCGCTCGAGTTGGTCGGCACGGCGCTTTGGATAGCGGCGTTCTCGGGCGAGTGGCTCGCGGATCGACAACTCGCCGCGTTCAAGGCCGACCCAAGAACAAGGGATGACTCTCCGCAGCGGCCTCTGGCGCTACTCGAGGCACCCGAACTACTTCTTCCAGTGGCTGACCTGGGTCGCGTATGCGCTCATCGCACTGCCGGCGCCGTACGGCTGGCTCGGGCTGATCGCGCCCGTGCGTGATGCTCCTCTCGATCCTCTTCGTCACGGGCATCCCGCCCGCGGAGGCGCAGGCGCTCCGAAGCCGGGGCGACGACTACCGCCGCTACCAGCGAGAGACGAGCGCGTTTATTCCACTCCCTCCGCGGAGAGCCAGCTAGCTCGGCCCGCAGCACGACGGCTTCGACGACGGCGTCCCGCCCCCTGAGGTCGAGCGGCGGGTTTCGAGATCGGCGGTGTCGAGACCGGCCGATCCCGCGGCCGCGGAGCTCACGAGGATCTCGCCGATGCCCGCGGAGGCAGGCAAGCCTCGACGTCGTGTTCGCGGCGTCTCCAACCGCCGTGAAGTCGCAGACATCACCCTCGCCAACCTGCCCCACGTAGGCGACACCAGTGTGGACTCCGGCGCCGACTGCGAGTCGGCCTCGGTCTCGGAGACAAGTCTGCGCGCCGCGGCGATCGCTTTCTCCGCATGGTTCGTGCCCGCGAACCCGGGGATGAAGAGGGCCACGACCTCGTCGCCGACGAACTTGTCCACGATGCCTCCTCCAGAACTGTCGATCACGGCCGCGGCCTTGCCGTAGAACCTCGAAATCACCCAGAGAACTCCTGGGCCGACATGCCCTCGGCGAGCGACGTCGATCCGCGAACGTCGGCAAAGAGAAACGACAGCTCGATCTCGGCTCCGCCGGGGTGCTTCTCGACGGAGCGGACGCACGCCCGGCAGAGGCGCCGGTTCAGGCGGGACGGGCCGAACCCCACGAGCTTCAGCACGACGCTCCCGGGAGGCTTGAGCGGCGCAAGACAGAGCTTGCACCGCGGTCCCGTCGGCATCCAGCCGACCAGGACGTCGTACGAGTCGCAGACCTCGCTGCTCGCCCATGAGGATTGCTCGCCACACCTCCTCGTGCTGCGCGTGCGACTCGGATTGCCCGTCAGCCATCCGCGTCCGGGCCGTGCCGCGTACGCGTAGAGCCGCCATTCCCCGGTCGAGCCCCTTCAGCACGTGCATACCACGGTCCTCGAACTCGAGGCCCGAGCTCCGCGCGATCATGCGCGTGATCTCGGAGACGACGATCTCACCAGCGTTAGCCTCGCCATGACCCGGGCGGCTTCGTGCACGGCCACTCCTCGGACGTCGGTTCCGACCAGATCGACCTCGCCGACGTGGACTCCTGCCCGGATCTCGAGCCCGTGCAGAGCCGCGCCGCGCCGGATCCACCGCTGCGCAGCGGAGCGCGCGCGCCGGGCCGTCGAACGTGGCGAGGAGGCCGTCGCCCGTCGTCTCCACCTCACGGCCGCCATAGCGGTCGAGCTCCGCGACGCATCGACTCGAAGTGCCCGGAGAGCCGGTCGCGCCAGCGCGACGTCGCCCAGCTCGCTCCGCGGACGCGTCGAGTCGACGACGTCTGTGAAGAGCAGCGTTGCCAGCGTGCGGTTTCGAAGACCCGGCTGGAATCCCGGTGAACGTCGCATGCCCGACCACTCGATCTGGACACACGGCTCGTCCCCGATCGTCCAGCCGTCGTGGCCCGGAGGGATCTCGAAGACATCGTTCGGACCGAACTCGAGGGTCGTCCCGTCCTCGAACATGGCGCCGAACCGACCCGGAAAGCACGACGCCGAGGTGCCGGGCCTGGCACCAGTCGCCGCCCACAACCGGCTTGCACGTCCTTCGACCAGCGCCAACCGGGCTCGATGACCATGTAGCCGACAGTTATGCTCGCCGAGATGGACGATCGCCGCAGAGATGCCCGGAAAGCTGAATCGTCTGGTCCGGGCTCTCTGAGGTTCTTCGACGTAAGTCCGCCATCGGGCGCATTCTCACGCATGGAACGCTGCGAGCCGCTCCGCCTCCTCGCGGAGCTCGCGCGCGCGAGGCCGGCGTCGAGGCGGTCGAAGGGCGACAGCTCGCACTCGGCCCTCCTCGTACCGCCAGGTGCCGGCAACGCAGCCGTCGACGAGGAACGTGGGGAACGAGTGCGGCGTCTTCGTCGAGAAGATGAGTGGCCGGTAGCGCTCGGGCAGGACTCCCGTCCGCCGCGCATGCACGAGCAACGTCGCATCCCAGGTGGGAAGAAAGCGGACGGGCGCGGGCGTTTCCGGATCCGGGAGCGGCGCGCGCGGAAGGTCGAGAAGCTCGCCGCCGGCCTCGTCGCGAAAGCGCCGGAGAGACAGCCGCTCGAGCACGGGCCGGATGTCGCCGAGGGGGAAGTGGGCCCAGTGGCTGATGTCGTTGCGTGACGCCGGGCCGAACGCCGCGAGATAGCGGCGAACGAGATGGTCGCGCGCCTCGGGCTCCTCGACATCCTCGGGGCCGACCCATGCCTCGGCTGTCTGGAAGAGGTCGGCCCGCCTCCGTTCCCAGGTCCCCGACGGCGGCACGCGCACGAGGTCGAGCCACGGCCCGACCATTCCCCAGCTGCGACCGACGATCTCGACGAGCTCCTCGTGACGACGCGGACCGTCCGCCATGAGCGCTCGGAGCTCGGTCGCCTGCCGCTCGAGATCTCGCTCCTTCGGGCGAGGCTTCCGCACGCGCAGGAACCACTCGCGCTGCGCTGCCCGGATACCAACGGCGAACGGCCAGTAGTCGCGTCGAGAGACAGCGTGGATCGTCTCGCGCATGAGCGTCGCCTGGATGACCGAGCGCCGCTCGAGCGCCCGCGTGAGGTCGTCCCGCCGGAAGCCGTCGACGCACGACCACAGGCGGATGTAGGCGTTCGGCGCGTACTGGTTCTGGATGCCGCCGATGCGCTCGAGGACGCGCGGCAGGGAAGCGGTGGAGCGCTCGAGCAGGAGCTGTCGCGCGAGCAGCGCTCGGTTCAGCTCGCGCTGCGTGAGGGTGCGCTCTGCCACACCTCGACGCTATCCCGCTTCGTCGGCGCACGCTGTGTGAGAGCGATGCCGCCGACCACGAGAGCGGCGCCGGCCGCGAGCCAGACGGTAACCGGCTCGGCGAGGAAGATCGCCCCGAAGAGCACGGCCAGGGGCGAGATCGCGTACGTGAAGGCGACGGCACGGGTCGGGCCGAGCCCGCGGAGACCGACGTTCCAGCCGATGTAGCCGAGCAGCGTTGCGGCGACTCCGAGGTAGAGGACGAGAGCAGCGTCCTGGCCCGATAGCCCGGTCGCCGCATCCAGCGTGCCGCTGCGCGCGAACGGTACGAGGCCGAGCGTGTCCGACGAGGCTCGTCGCCGCCGTCAGCGCGAGGAGGTCGTAGCGCCCGAGGAGCGGCTTCAGCACGACGTTGTAGAACGCGAACGAGAGCGGGGCGCCGAGCACGAGCAGCGGTCCCTTCGCGCTCTGGAGCGAGAGCTCTTCCCCGGTTCCGAACGCGACGACGACGGCGACGCCGAACAACGCGATCCCGAGACCCGAGACAGGCGCCGCGCAGAGAGTTGCTCGAGGCCGACCGCAACGGCGAACACGAGCGTCATCGCCGGGGCGAGTGCGACAACGAGGGCGCGCGACACCGGATGTGGTGTGCTGCGTACCCAGGTTCAGGAACACGTGATACCCGACGACGATGACGAACCCGGCCGCGGCGACGCGCACGGCATCTCGACGAGTCAGGCCCGGTAGGCCTCGAGCGCGCCAGAGGATGAACGCGAAGCCAGGAACCGCAATCGCGTAGCGAAGGAGCGCGATGTCTCCTGCGGCGAGCCCGTGGTCGAGCAGGACCTTGATCACCGAGAACGAGCCGGCCCACACGACCACGACCGCGAGGAGCGACAGGTGGGCACGCGTCACCATGCCGAGAGACAACGCACGCGGACGCGACATCGTGAGACGGACAACGAACGCGCCGCGCGCGATACTTCCTGCGTGATCGAGAACCTCGCCGCGTTCGTGGCTGTCTCGGCGCTCGTCATCTGCACACCGGGACAGGACACCGCGCTCACGATCCGGAACACGCTGGCCGGTGGGAGGAGGAGCGGCCTGGCGACTGCTGCGGGCGTGTCCATGGGCCAGGCGGTCTGGACGCTGGCCGCGAGCGCCGGCGTCGTCGCGCTCCTGAGCGCATCGGAGCCCGCGTTCCGCGCTCTCAAGCTCGCCGGCGCCGCGTACCTGATCTATCTCGGCGCGCAGTCGTTGCTCTCGGCGATCTCCGGTCGAGGACACACCGGCAACGCCAGTGACCGAGGCGCCGCGCTCACTCCGTCGCGCGCACTACGGCAAGGCATGGTCAGCAACCTCGGCAACCCGAAGATGGCCGTGTTCTTCGCAAGCCTCCTCCCGCAGTTCGTGCCCGCCGGGAGCGACTCGTTCGCGGCGCTCCTCGCGCTCGGGCTCGCTCTTCTGCTCGCTGACCCTCGCCTGGCTCGCGCTCTACGCGATTGCCATCGCGAAGGTGCAGCGGTTCCTGACCGGACGCGTTCGTCGCGCGCTCGACGCCGCAACCGGCGTCGTGCTCGTGGCGTTCGGGATCCGCCTCGCGGGCGATTCGCGCTAGCGCGCCCGCGCGAACCGGTGCACGGCCTCGAGGAGCTCCTTGCTCTTCTCCGCCGCCGCCTCCGGATCCCCCGAGGCGAGAGCCCCGGCCACGCAGTGGTTGACGTGGTCGTCGAGGATCTGGAAGGCAAGGCTCTCGAGCGCGGTGGTCACCGCAGAGATCTGCGTGATGACGTCGATGCAGTACCGGTCGTCCTCGACCATCCGCTCGATTCCACGCACCTGGCCTTCGATTCGGTGCAGGCGCTTGACGAGCTTCGCCTTGTCGGCGACGTAGCCGTGCTCGTGCGTCTCGGTCTCGCTCATGCGTGGGCTCCTTCGCGGGCGCTTCGGAAACGGCGGAGGCGGAGGCTGTTCGCGACGACGAAGAGGCTCGACGAGGCCATCGCCGCCGCGGCGATCATCGGGTTCAGGAGACCCGCGACCGCGAGCGGTATCGCTGCGACGTTGTATGCGAAAGCCCAGAAGAGGTTGCCCTTGATCGTCCGCAACGTCCGGCGGGCGAGGCGGATGGCGTCGACTGCACCGCGCAGATCGCCGGAGACGAGGGTCACGTCCGACGCTTCGATCGCGACGTCCGTGCCGGTGCCGATGGCCATTCCGAGGTCGGCCTGCGCGAGGGCAGGCGCGTCGTTGACGCCGTCGCCGACCATCGCGACGACCTCGCCCGCAGCCTGGAGACGCACGATCTCGGCGACCTTGTCGGCGGGATAGACCTCGGCGCGAACCTGGTCGATTCCGACCTCGGCAGCGACGCGCGCCGCCGTCTCCTGGTCGTCCCCCGTCAGGAGCACGGGCGTCAGCCCGAGGCGCTCGAGGTCTCCGACCGCCTCACGGCTCGTCGCCTTGATGGTGTCGCGGACGATGAGCGTCGCACGTGGCTGGTCGTCCCACGAGACCGTGATCGCACCGTCGCGACGGCCGATCTCGACGTCCACGCCGGCGACGTTTCCACTGACGCCCACTCCCGGCACGTTCCGAAAGGCGGTCACAGGCGGCAGGTTGCCGAGCTCCCGCCGCGCTGCTGCTGCAATCGCCCGACCGACCGGGTGCTCGGATGCATCCTCGACCGCCCCCGCGAGCCGGAGAACATCGGCGCGTGTCGCGCCGTTCAGCGGCACGATCTCCACGAGCTCCATCCGTCCCTCGGTCACGGTGCCCGTCTTGTCGAGGACGATCGTTCCGATCTTCCGGGTCTGCTCGAGGATCTCGGGGCCCTTGATGAGGATCCCGAGCTCCGCCCCGCGGCCCGTACCCACCATCAGGGCGGTCGGCGTCGCCAGGCCGAGCGCGCAGGGACACGCGATGATCAGGACCGCCACGGCTGCGGTGAACGCGTCGGCCGCTGAAGCACCAGAGACGAGCCAGCCGCCGAGCGTCGCGATCGCAGACCGCGATCACCACGGGGACGAACACGGCCGACACGCGATCCGCGAGCCGCTGGACGGGAGCCTTGCCCGACTGCGCTGCCTCGACGAGGCGGGCGATCTGTGCGAGCGCGGTGTCCGCTCCGACCTTCGTCGCGCGAACGAGCAGGCGCCCGAAGGTGTTGACGGAGGCGCCCGGCAACACTCGACCCCGGCCCGACGTCGACCGGGAGCGACTCGCCCGTGAGCAGCGACTGGTCGATCGCCGACTCGCCCTCGACGACGTCGCCATCCGTCGGAATCTTCTCGCCAGGTCGAACGACGAGCAGGTCGCCGACGACGACGTCCTCGATCGGTACAGCCAGCTCCTGCCCGTCTCGGATGACGCGCGCTTCCTTGGCTCCGAGCTCGAGCAACCTGCGAATCGCCTCGCCCGAGCGCGACTTCGCGCGCGCCTCGAAGTACCGGCCGAGCAGGATCAGCGTCGTGATGACAGCCGCGACCTCGAAGTACAGCTCCTCCTCGAGCCCTCCCACGAGCACGACCGAAGACCACCCCCAGGCGGCGAGAGTCCCGATCGAGATCAACGTCTCCATCGTGGCCTCGAGGTGGCGGGCGCTTCGAAGCGCCGCGCGATGAAAGCCGATCCCACACCAGAGCACCACCGGCGTCGCGAGCACGAACGCAACCCATTCCCACCCGGAGAACCGGAAGGCCGGGATCATGCTCATGAGCACCACCGGGACGGTCAACGCAACGGCCACGACGAGCCTGAGTCGGAGCTCGGCTGCGCTCGACTCGTGGTGATGATCACGGCTCCGCGCTCCGGGGCTCGCAGCGGGATGCGCGTGATAGCCGGCACCCTCGACCGCAGCGACGAGGTCGTCCACGGTTACCGTTGGCTCGCAGCGCACCGTCGCCTGTTCGGTGGCGAAGTTCACGGTCGCAGCGACTCCGTCGAGCTTGTTCAGCTTCCGCTCGATCCGGGAGACGCACGACGCACACGTCATCCCGTCGAGATCGAGACGGACCTCTCGCGAGTCCGTGGAGTCACGCGACTGGACGGATGCGGTCATGCCGCCTCGTACCCCGCATCCCGAATCGCGGCTCGAACGAGCAGGTCGGAGACCTCCTCGCCTGTGACCCTCACGGTCTTCGACGCGAGATCGACGTCGACGCCCTGAACCCCGGGCACCTCGGTTACCTCTTCTTCGATGGACATCGCACAGTGCTCGCAATGAATCGCGGGCACCGAGTACGTGGTCATGTCGCCCACTGGCGCTCCTCTCAGGTCGAACGCAGGACCCGAGTATACCCCGTACGGGTATCTAGAGCACGAGTCGAGAGGCCCCGAGAATGGCCTCGGAGCCTGACGCGAACCGAACGAGAGCCTTGCCCTTCCCGTCGTAGTCGGGCGACCAGACCACCAGAGTCGCATCCTCGTCGAGCGCGCGGCACGACCGACCGTCCTCGGGATCGAGCCCACGCCAGTAGCGGACGAACGGGTTCTGCTCCCACTCGCGACCGATCGTCGTCTCGTCCGTATGCCCCGGGAGCACCCGTACGTCGTGAGGGAGCGCCATGAGGACGTCCATCACGGAACGGCGCATCTGGTCTGCCGGGCCGCCGCCGACTGCGTCACGAAAGAGCGTGTCCCCTGTGAAGCAGATGTCGCCCACGACGAACGAGACGCCGTCGTCCGAGTGGCCCGGCGTGTCGACGACCTCGATCCGGAGACCCCCTGTCTCGACCGCACCGGTGGTCACCTCGAGCCCGAAGCGCTCGACGAGCTCGTCGTTTCCCGCGACGTGGTCCGCGTGCCCGTGGGTCACGAGAAGATGCGTGGGTGTCAGCTGCTCGCTCTCGACGAAGGCGATGAGCGGCTCGAGCGGCGCGCCGCTGTCCACGAACACTGCCGTTCCCCCGGGTTCGTCCGCCAGGACGAACGCGTTGGAGAGCCAGGACGGGTGCATGCTTCGCTCGACGAGCATCTCTGGGGGAAGATCGTACGGGAGGATTCGCGAGCCGGGCGGAGAATCCGCGCGCCGGACACGACTGGAGGAGGTTGGATGTCCACAATGGACAACATGTTCGAGGAGCGGGAGGTCGTGCGCGAGGCTGCGCGATGGTGGTGGCTCTTCCTGCTCACCGGAATCGCGTGGCTCGTCTTCTCGCTGATCGTCTTCCGCTTCGACATCACGAGCGCGACGTCGGTCGCGATTCTCTTCGGCATCGTCGCGATCGTGGCAGGCGTCAACGAGTTCATGGCGATGGGCGTTTCCACGACGGGCTGGAAGATCGTCCGCGGCCTGCTCGGAGTGATCTTCATCGTCGTCGGGATCTTCGCGTTCATCGAGCCCGGGAGCGTATTCGCCGCGCTGGCCTCAGTGATCGGCTTCTTGTTCCTCTTCAAGGGGATCTTCGACATCGCGGTCGCGATCGTGACGAAGGGGGAGTTCGACCTGTGGTGGCTTCAGCTCGTGGTGGGCCTCATCGAGATCGGCCTCGCGTTCTGGGTTGCGGGAAACCATCAGCAGAAGGTCATCCTGCTGCTCGTCTACGTGGGAATCGTCGCGCTCTCGAAGGGGATCACCGAGATCATCCTGGCCTTCAAGCTCAAGTCGCTCCAGAACCAGGCAGCGCGCGCCTGACGTGTCACGAGGCGAGGGTGCTCGCGCGGCCCTCGCCTCGTGTTGGCGGCTCCATACCGATCCGCTTTCAGCGCCGCGGCTCTCGCGTATAGGATCGAGGGGATGCGCCGGACGACCTTCTTGCTCATCGCTCTGATCGCTGCGTTCAGCCTCGCGGCCGCGGGTTGCGGCGGCGAGGAGGAAGCCACACCGACGCCCGACACCGTGATCGGCACCACGGAGACGACCGAGACCACGGAGTCGGATACGACCGAGACCGAGACGACGGACTCCACGGAGACGGAGACCGAAACGACGGAGACCACGGACACCGGCAGCGCGGTCGAGGGCGATCCCGTGGCTGGCAAGACGGTATTCGTCGCGAACTGCGGCACCTGCCATACGCTCGCCGACGCTGGGACCAGCGGCACGATCGGTCCGAACCTCGACGACTCCCAGCCGAGCGCAGAGCTCGTTCTCGACCGGGTGACGAACGGCGCGGGCGCAATGCCGCCGTTTGCGGACACGCTCTCCGAGCAGCAGATCGCCGACGTCGTGGCGTACGTGTCACAGACCGCGGGCAGCTAGCTCCGGTCAGCCGTCACGCTTCTTTCTAGACTCTCCGGGTGATCGACCTCAAGGCTGCCCGCAGCGATGCCGATCGCTGGCGCGTGGCGCTCGCCCGCAAGGGCGCGGAGGAGCACTTCGACGCGCTGCTCGCGGCCGACGAGCGCTGGCGCTCCCTCGTCCCGGCCGTCGACGACCTGCGTTCCCGGACGAAGCTCAAGGGCAAGCCGACTCCCGAGGAGCTCGAGGCGGTACAGCAGGTCAAGGCAGAGCTCAAGGAGATGGAGGAGGCACTCGCAGCGGCAGAGGCCGAACGGGACGCCGTACTGGCGCTCGTCCCGAACCCGCCACACGACTCGGCACCCGACGGGGACAGCGAAGACGACGCGGAGGAGCTGCGACGTGTCGGTGAAGCAGCGAGCCTCGATGCGCTTCGCGAGCACACCGAGATCGGGCGATTCGACATGGAGCGTGCAGCGCGCGTCTCCGGCGCACGCTTCGGTTACATCATCGGCGACTCCGCGCTCGTGGCGATGTCGCTCTACCAGTTTGCGCTCGCACACCTGGCCGCGGCGGGCTTCACGCCGGTCATCCCGCCGGTGCTGGTGCGTGAGGAGGCCATGTACGGAACGGGGTTCTTCCCGACGGACCGTTCGAACATCTACGCGCTGGAGGCGGACGGCCTCTACCTCACCGGCACGTCCGAGGTCGCGCTCGCGTCACTCCATATGGGCGAGGTTCTCGAGGCACTCCCACTCCGCTACACGGGGTTCTCCACGAACTTCCGCCGCGAGGCCGGCGCCGCCGGCAAAGACACCCGGGGAATGTTTCGCGTCCACCAGTTCAACAAGGTCGAGATGTTCGTCTTCATCGAGCCGGAGACGTCCTGGGACGAGCACGATCGGCTGCTCGACCTCGAAGAGACGTTCCTCCAAGCACTCGGCCTGCCCTACCGGGTGATGAACGTCGCCGCCGGGGACCTCGGCGCATCAGCCGCCAAGAAGTACGACATCGAGGCGTGGTTCCCGTTCCAGGAGCGGTACCGCGAAGTGACGTCGTGCTCGAACACGACCGACTACCAGGCCAGGCGACTGGGGATCCGGTACCGCACCGAACGCGGCCTCGAGCACCCGCACACGCTCAACGGAACGATGGTCACCGACCGGGCCCTGCTCGCGATTCTCGAGAACTTCCAGGGCGGCGTGCCGGACGTGCTGACGACCTACGGCGCTCCCACCGAAATCCGCGGCTAGCGTCGGTCACAATGCGTCCCGGCGGGGTGCCGGAGCGGTCGAACGGGGCGGTCTTGAAAACCGTTGGGCGTGCAAGCGCCTCGTGGGTTCGAATCCCACCCCCGCCGCCAGCAAGACAACGCCGGACGGCTCCGGCCGCCCGCCGCGTTGCTCGGCCTTTCCTAGTCCGCCCCGGGACGTGGATGCGGCTCAGCGGCACGGGCAACGCATCAGAAGCGAAGCCCCTCCCCCCTCGCCATGAGCTTCGCCGTCTGCCAGAGGATGCCGACGTCGTACCGGGCGAGGCGATGTCCGCTCCACGCACGACACGCATCCACGTACGAGAGGTCGAGGCCCGTGTAACCCTCCGGTTCGGTGACGTCCTTCCGCACCTGGGCGGGACCGGTCCAGCCGGCGACGATCGCGTTCCGGTATTCGAGCCCACTCGAGACCTGCTGGCGAACCATGGACGGCGGCCACGGACGCGGCCCGACGAGGCTCATATCGCCTTTCAGGACATTGAGCAGCTGGGGCAGCTCGTCGAGATACCACGGCTTGAGGATTCGGCGTCCCGCCCAGGTGAGATTCTCCGAATCCGCCTCGAGCAAGCGCGCATGCGCCTCCTCGCCGATCTGCGTTCCCAGTGCAGCGCGTCGAAGCGTCCGGAACTTCAGAAGACCGAACTCATGGCCCCGGGAGATGCGCCGCTCGCGATAGAGGAATGCGCCCCGATCGCGTGGCGCCACGAGCATGTCGACGGCCATCGCGGCGAGCACGATCGCGATTGCCGGTGAGAGCACCAGGAGGAGCGCGGCCGACACGACCTTGTCGAGAAGCCACTTGACACGCGGATACGGGACCGGCGACGACGACACAGCGCCCCCGATTCCTACAGGCTGGCTCCCCGCTGCGTCGTCGGAGTCCGACCTTGCAGCCGTTCTAGGATGGCTTGATGGCCGAGTCGGAGGACCTTCGAACGCTGCTCGGTCGCTACCCCACCGGAGTGAGCGTCGTGACCGTCGACGCGAACGGTCAGCGTCTCGGGCTCACGATCGGCTCCCTGGTCGGGTTGACTCTCGATCCCCCGCTGGTCGGCTTCGCGATCTCCCGAGACGCCGCGATGCACGAGCTGCTGCGCGAGGCCGGGGGCTGCGCGATCTCGCTGCTCGCGGCCGGCCAGGACTGGCTCGCCGGCCACTTCGCGCTCGGGGTGCCGCCAATCGCGATGTGGGCGAAGGTGGCAACCGAGCCGGGCGCAAGCGGTGCGCCACTCCTCGTCGGTGCCGCCGGCTGGCTGGAGTGTTCGGTCCGCGACGAGGTCGCCACGGGGACGCATACGTTCTTCGTCTGCGACGTCAAGCGGGTCGAGCT
This sequence comes from uncultured Actinomycetes bacterium, assembly GCA_963756925.1. GTDB lineage: Bacteria > Actinomycetota > Thermoleophilia > Gaiellales > Gaiellaceae > GMQP-bins7. The sequence continues at coordinate 294,398 of CAVWPL010000001.1, forward strand.
CGGCGTCGATGCGCCCCCGCTTCTCCGCCTGCGCGGTGAGTATCGGACGACGTGATCGAAGCGGTCATCTTCGATCTCGACGGAGTGCTCGTCGACTCCGAGCACGTTTGGGACGACGTTCGCGAGACGCTCGCGCGCGAGCGTGGCGGACGGTGGCATGCGCAGGCGCAGGCCGACATGATGGGGATGAGCTCGACCGAGTGGTCCCGCTATATGCACGACGTGATCGGGCTCTCCGAGTTTCCGGAGGAGATCAACGCGGAGGTCGTTCGACGGATGCAGGCCCGCTACGAGGAGCGCCTCCCGCTGATCGACGGCGCGGTGGACGCCGTGCGACGGCTCCACGAGCGGTACACGCTAGGAGTTGCCTCGTCCTCGAATCGTCCACTCATCGACGCGGTGCTGGGAGCGACCGGGCTCGGAGCGCTGTTCCAGGCGACGGTGTCCTCGTGAGGAGGTTTCCCGTGGCAAGCCCGCGCCAGACGTCTTCCTCGAGGCGGCGAGGCGACTCGGCGTTCCGCCCGGGAGGTGCGCCGTCGTCGAGGACTCGGCGAACGGCATCCGGGCGGCTCACGCCTCGGGCATGCGCGTGATCGCGATTCCGAACGCCGTGTATCCCCGACCGAGGACGCGCTCGCGCTCGCGGACACCGTCATCGAATCGCTCGCCGACCTCACGCCCGACGTCGTCGAATCAGCGACACGCCGTCCCTGACCGTCAGCATCAGGCACTCGACACGCTCGTCGGCTGCCACGTGGTCGTTGAAGCGCTTGACCGCCCGCGTGCCCTCGTTACCGTCGTCCTCGAGCACCCGTCCCGACCAGAGGACGTTGTCGGCGGCGATGAACCCCCGCTCGGAGAGCTTCGGGAGCACGTTCTCGTAGTAGTCGACGTAGCTCTCCTTGTCGGCGTCGATGAAGACCAGATCGAACGGCCCGTCGAGGCGACCGAGCTCCTCGAGCGCCGGCCCGACGCGGTAGTCGATCCGGTCGGCGACCCCTGCCTCCTCCGCGTACCGGCGAGCCACAGCAGTCGTCTCCTCGTTGACGTCGAGGCTGACGATGCGCCCGCCGTCCGGCAGGCTGCGCGCCATCGAGATAGACGAGTAGCCCGTGAACGTCCCGATCTCGAGCACGCTGCGCGGCTGCGCAAGCCGGACGAGCCAGCCGAGGAACTGCCCCTCGAGCGGCCCCACCATCATCTGCGGCGCGGACGTCGTCGCCCGTGTTTCCTCCTCGAGGCGTCTGAAGAAGTCGGCGTCGGGCGTCGAATGCTCGAGCGCGTAGCGCTCGATGTCCTCGTTGACGATGAAGCTCACTCGACCCTCCCGACGAGAACACACGCGTTGTGGCCGCCGAGGCCCATGGCATTGGATAGCGCAACATCGACCTGCGCCTTCCTCGCCTCGTTCGGAACGTAGTCCAGATCGCACTCGGGATCGGGCGTTCGGTAGTTGATCGTGGGCGGGAGAACGCCCTCGTGGAGCGCGAGGACGCACATCATCGCCTCCACGGCCCCGGCCGCCCCGAACATGTGGCCCAGCACAGACTTGGTGGACGACACGGCCAGGTCGCGCGCATGGTCGCCGAACACTTCCTTGATCGCCTTCGTCTCGGCCAGATCCCCCTGCGGTGTCGAGGTCCCGTGTGCATTGATGTACCCGACCTGCTCCCGTTCGATGCCTGCGCCGCTCGACAGCGGCCCGCATCATCTCCGAGACGCCGACCGAATTGGGATCCGGCTGCGCCATGTGGTGCGCGTCGTTCGAGGTTCCGTACGCGAGCACCTCCGCGTACACACGCGCGCCGCGCGACCGCGCCCGGTCGAAGTCCTCGAGCAGGAGCACGCACGCTCCCTCCCCCATCACGAACCCCGCGCGCGTTGCGTCGAACGGCCGCGACGCGAGCGTCGGGTCCTCCTCCTCGGCGACGAGCCCGCGCATCGCGCAGAACCCCGCGAGGATGACCGGGTGCATTGCAGCCTCGGTTCCACCGGCGAGAACGACGTCCGCGTCACCCCGCCGGATGAGCTCCGCTGCCTCGCCCACTGCGTGTGAGCCGGTGGCACACGCGGAGACGGGTGCGTAGTTCGGACCACGTATCCCGAGGTCGATCGCGATCTGACCGCTCGCCGAGTCGACCAGGACGTTCGGCAGAAACCACGGCGATACCCGCTCGGGACCGCGCTCCCTCAACACGTCGTTCTGCGCGAGGACGCCCATCACGCCGCCGATCGCCGAGCCGACCAGGATGCCGGCTCGAGCCGGATCGACATCGGCGACGCCGCCGTCAGCCCAGGCTTCCCGTGCTGCAGCAATTGCGAAGACGACGTTCCGCTCGAGCCGCCTCGCTTCCTTCGGCCCTACGACGTCGACCGGGTCGAAGTCCTTCACCTCGGACGCGATCCGAACCGGGTAGCCCGTTGCGTCGAACGCGCGGATCCAGTCGACTCCACTCCTGCCCGCGACAGCGGCTTCCCACGTCGTGCGCGCATCGTGCCCGAGCGGCGTGACCGCTCCCAGACCGGTGACGACGACCCGCCGCATCGAAGGAGACTAACCGTCCCGCGTCGGCCAGACGGTAGGTTCAGGCCATGGCACGCCCTCGCAGCCGGCGCTCGAGAGGTGAGCCGGTCGAGCGTCCGGCCGAGCTCGATGCATCCGTGCCGTTCCCGCCGATGGAGGCCGAGCTCGTGCGCGAGCTCCCGACCGGCGACGAGTGGCAGTACGAGCCGAAGTGGGACGGCTTTCGCGGTCTGCTCGAGAACACGAGCGGCGAGCTCCGCCTCTGGTCGCGGAATGCACGGCCCCTGCTCCGCTACTTCCCGGAGCTCGGACAGCTGGAGAAGCTCCTGCCGCCCGGCTCGGCGCTCGACGGGGAGATCGTCATCTCGCGGGACGGCGTCCTCGACTTCGACGCGATGCAGACACGGCTCCACCCAGCCGAGAGCCGCATCCGGAAGCTCTCGGCAGAGATTCCCGCCCAGTTCATCGCCTTCGACCTGCTCGTGTGGAAGGGCGAGGAGATCTGGCCGCAGCCGCTCGCGACGCGTCGCAAGGAGGTCGAGCGAAAGGCGAAGCGCTTCACGCTCTCGCCGGCGACCCGGGACCGAGACGAGGCGCTTGGCTGGCTCGACCGCTTCGAGGCGATCGGCCTCGACGGCGTCGTCGCCAAGCGGCTCGACGCCCCGTATCTCCCCGGCTCGCGCGACGGAGTCGTGAAGGTCAAGCCCGAGAAGACAGCAGACTGCGTCGTCGTCGGTCTCCGCTGGAAGTCGAAGCCGGACCGGGTCGCGACGCTGCTCCTCGGTCTGTACGACGAGAACGGCGACATCGACTACGTGGGCTCCGCCGCGGTCGCGCCGGCCAAGCACGACCAGATCGCCGAGCGAGTGCTGCCCCTCCTCCAGGATGCCCCCGAGCGTCGCTTCTCGGAGCCGAACCGCTGGGGCGGTGGTGAGCTCGAGGAGTCCCGGTCCGTCCCGAGGTCGTCGTCGAGGTGCGCTACGACAAGGTGCAGTCGAACCGCTTCCGGCACGGCACGAAGCTCGTCCGCTTCCGCGACGACAAGGATCCGGCGCAGTGCACCTGGGACGAACTGCGCCCGCCACGAGCGCACGGCATCACGATTTCCTCCCTCCTCGGTTAGCGACAGCGCGGAGTAAGCTCCTGCGCGATGCACGTGGTTCGCATCGTCGCTGCAACTCTCGTCGTGCTTGCGCTTGCCGCGACTGCTCAGGCCGGGCCGCGTGGGCAATGGACGCGGCTGCCCGGCACCGTCGTCAATTTCGCCGAGCCGGGACTCGCGCGCACCCAAGACGGCGTGCTGCACATCGTCTACGTCCGCAAGAACGGCACGAAGGCGGATCTCGTGCACGTGGAGGCGAGCGCGGCAGGAAAGGTCGGTGCAGACGCCGTCGCGCTCGGCGGCTGGTCCTCGATGTCTCATCCGGACCTGCTGCGGATGCCCGACGGTTCGCTTCGCGCCTTTTTCGGCGGCATCCGCTCCACGGTGGCGGGTGAGACCAACAACTCGATGAACACCGCGACCGCCCCCGCAGCTGGCTCACCGTGGACGTTGAAGGCAGGCAAGGCCGCGCAATCCACATCGGCGTATGCGACGAGCGTCACCGGAGCCGGCCTCGCGAAGGACGGCACGCCGATCTCGACCTGGTCCGGGTCGCCCGGGCTCGGCTTTCACTACGGCATCAACCCGGGTGACCCGGATCGCGGGATCCCGCAGAGCGGCTGTTGCCTGTACACGCCCGACGTCGCCGTCGACTCGGCCAGCGGGCAGGCATGGGTCGGCTTCCATTCGAATGAGTCCGCGAGCCCCGGTCTGTTCGTCAGTGCCGATCGGCCCTGGAGGCGCGCAGGGTGGCCGCCGGCTTGCCCCGGGCTCGGTGACCGGCAAGAGCTCGATCTACCCGGGCAACAGGGCGGCCATCACGGGCCGCATCGGGGCGCGGAGGAGTGTTCCTCTTCTTCGGGCAGGGGTACCCGACCTTCAAGACGGTGGCTCTGTGGAAGGTCGACTCCGCACGGCCACAGATCGTCCTCAAGGTCGACAACAACAAGCACGCGAACGTCGCCGCCGCCCCGGACGGGCGGCTGTGGCTCATGTGGGAGCGGAACGGGACGGTCTTCGCGACACGCACGAACAAGTCGGCGACGAGGATGGGCGCCATGAATGCGCTCAAGCCGCCCGGGAGCCGCACCGTCTACCGCTTGAACGGGGAAGGCTCGGCCGGCCCACTCGACCTCGTCGCGAACGACGGCCAGGGGCTCTGGCACCAGCAGGTCTGGCCGAAGCTGCAGCTCATCGCGTCGTCGAAGAAGGCCGGGGCCGGCCGCGCCATCACGTTCCGCGTCCTCGACGCTGGTGACCCTGTTGCCGGCGCAACGGTAAAAGCGGGCGGCAAGTCGCTCAAGACGGCCGCCAACGGCCAGGCGACTCTCGAGCAAGCGCAGCCCGCTCGGGTGAACGCGACGGCGTCCAAAGCCGGCTACGCGCCAACCTCGACGACCGTCCGCTGAGGCGAGCCTTCAGCGAAGTCGCTTGCTGAGGCGAGCGACGCGTAGCCCTGGGACGACCTCTTCCGTGCCGGTTTGCACGAACCCCTCCTGGCGATAGAGCGCCAATGCCGGCTCGTTGTCGGCACCCGTCTGGACGATCGCACGCGTGACACGCGGCTCGGCAGCGAGCGCCGCACGGACGAGGGTGACGCCGACGCCTCGCCGAAAGTGCGTTGGGTCGACGACGAGGCGATGGATGTCGAGCGTGTCGCCGACCAGACGCCACGAGACCGCGCCGACAAGACGGCCGTCCACGAGCGCGCCGAGGAAGGTCTCTCCGCAGCTCCGGAGCTCGTCCAGGGTCTCGTGAAGCGGTGGGATGTCGCCCGAGCCGATGAGACCGGCTTCGATCGCGTAGGCCTGCCGCTGGACCTCGAGCAACCTGGTCGCGACTGCCTCGTCCGAAGATCAAGGCGGACGAGCTCCACGCGGCGTGTCAGTCGCTCTTGCGCGCGCGAGAGGGTTGCACGCGAGGCGGCTCTCCCGGCATCTTCGGGAAGTTCGGCGGGTACGGGGCTTCGCCCACGCCCTCCTTCTCGTCGCGCTCGACCCATTCGAGCAACACACGCAGGTCGCACACGTTCTCGTCCATCCCCGCCTGGATGTCGCCGAGCTTCGCGAACCGCTTCGGCATCGTGGTCATCGTGAAGTCCTCGGTCGCGACGTCCGGAAGCTCGTCCCACATCACCGGCGCCGACACGGCCGCGTCCTTCCGCGCGCGGACGGAGTACGCCGAGGCGATCGTGCGGTCGCGCGCGTTCTGGTTGTAGTCGATGAACACTCGCCGCCCGCGCTCTTCCTTCCACCAGGCCGTCGTGACCTTGCGCGGAAGGCGGCGCTCGATCTCACGCGCGAACGCGAGCGCGGCGCGCCGAACGACCGGGAACTCCCACTGCGGCTCGATTCGGCAGAAGACGTGGATCCCGCGGTTGCCCGACGTCTTCGGCCAGCCGACGTAGCCGATCTCGTCGAGCACCTCCCTAACGAGCTCTGCGACGCGCTTCGCGTCCTTGAACGTCGTCCCCGGCTGCGGGTCGATGTCGATGCGGAGCTCGTCCGGATGCTCCGTGTCGCTGCGGCGCGAGGGCCAAGGGTGGAAGTCGATCACGGCGAGGTTCGCCGCCCAGACGACCTGCGCGAGCTCCGTGACGCAGAGCTCGTCGGCGTGCCGCCCGGACGGGAACGTGACGCGCGCCGCCTCCACCCAGTCGGGCCGCTTCTCGGGGACCCGCTTCTGGTAGATCGCCTCGCCGTCGATGCCGTCCGGAAACCGCCGAAGCTGCGTCGGCCGCTCGTAGAGCGTTCGGACGATCCCGTCGCCGACCGCGATGTAGTACTCGACCAGGTCGCGCTTCGTCTTGCGCGCCTTCGGGAAGAGAACCTTGTCCGGGTTCGTCACCTTGACGACTCGCTCTCCGACCTCCAGCTCCACGAACGGGCTTGCCATGGCCGTCACGCTAGCCAGACCGGCAGTGGTACGCTCGGCGCGGTCGTCCTGTCTCGTTCTCCGGCTCGAGGAGTGGATCTGCGATGCGCTTTGCCTTCTTCGGACTTGCCCTCACGATTCTCGCGCTCGGCATCACCGCAACGGCGATTGGTGGGCCCTCGACGCAGACCGCGATCCCCGGCTGTGCGAAAGCCAACCTCAACCTGCAGAACGAGGGGGAGCTCACGCTCGCGACGGACAATCCCGCCTTCGATCCGTGGTGGACCGGCGGTTCCAAGTCGAAGGACTGGGAGCTCAACGACCCGTCGACGGGCAAGGGGTACGAGTCGGCGGTCGCGTACCAGATCGCGAAGCGGCTCGGGTTCACGAAGGCACAGGTCACCTGGCAGGTGGTGCCGTTTCCGAAGTCCTACGCGCCGGGCAAGAAGTCCTTCGACTGGTACATGGCGCAGGTCTCGAACAACCCGGCGCGCAGGAAGGCCGTGACGTTCAGCGCCTCGTACTACCGCGTCAACCAAGCGGTGGCCGGACTGAAGACGAACCCGATCGCGAAGGTCCGCTCGCTCGCCCGCCTCAAGAGCTACAAGCTCGGAGCCGCGATCGGGACGACGAGCTACAACTACATCGTCCGGTACATCAAGCCGTCGGAGCAACCCGCGGTCTACGACAGCGTCAACGACGCGGTCACCGCGCTCAAGAACAAGCAGATCGACGGCCTCGTGCACGACTTCCCCAGCATGGGCTACGTGACCAACGTCCAAGTGCCGGGCTCGACGGTCGTCGGGCGCCTTCCGAACCAGGGCGCGCAGGAGCACTTCGGGCTCGTGTTCCAGAAGGGGAACCCCCTCGTGCGGTGCGTGAACAAGGCGATCAACCAGATGCGCGCCGACGGCACGCTCAAGCGACTCGAAGCCCGGTGGTTGGGGCAGACCGGCGCCCCGATCCTGAAGTAGCGCGAACCTGGACGAGAACCGCCGCTCGAGGATCCTCGGCAGCCTGACGACCAGCGGCGGCGGCCGGAGCGTCGCCATCGCCCTCGTCTCGACGGTGGCCCTCCTCGCGGTCATCGTCCTCGCCGTCGTCAACTCGTCCGGCTGGGACGAGGTCAAGCAGGCGTTCTTCAACCGCCAGGAGTTCGAGGATGCCTTTCCGGACATCCTCGTCTGCGTTCTGGATCAACGTGAAGATCTTCCTGATCGCCGAGGTCTTCATCCTCGTCTTCGCGCTCGGGATTGCGGTGCTTCGTGGCCTGCCGGGGCCGGTCTTCTTTCCGCTCCGGGCACTCGCCGTCGTGTACGTCGACCTCTTCCGCGGAGTTCCGACGATCCTCGTGATCTACATCCTGGGGTTCGGCGTGCCGGCGCTTGCACTCCCAGGAGTGCCGATCGATCCGCTCTTCTGGGGCATCGTCTCGCTCGTCCTCGTGTACTCCGCGTACGTCTCCGAGGTGTACCGGGCGGGAATCGAGTCGGTGCATCCCAGCCAGGCGGCCGCGGCGCGGTCGCTCGGCCTCTCACATGGTCAGGCGCTCCGCTTCGTCGTTATCCCGCAGGCCGTGCGTCGCGTAATCCCGCCGCTCCTGAACGACTTCATCGGTCTCACGAAGGACACCGCCCTCGTCGGCCTGCTAGGAGTCGTTGAGGCGTTCCGACAGTCTCAGATCGAGGTCGCCGCCTCGTTCAACTACACCCCGTACATCGCGACGGCGATCATCTTCATCCTCTTGACGATCCCGATGGCGCGGTTCACCGACTGGCTCGTTGCACGCGACAAGCGCCGCCGGCAAGGAGGGAGGCTCGCGTGAACGCGCCGGCACTCACGATCGTCGGGCTCCACAAGTCGTTCGGCAAGATCGAGGTTCTGCGTGGGATCGACCTGGCTCTCGATGAGCACGAGGTCGTGTGCCTGATCGGCGCGTCCGGGTCCGGCAAGTCGACGCTGCTTCGCTGCGTCAACCTGCTCGAACCGATCGACGCGGGGACGATCTCGGTTCGGGGCGTCGAGATCACGGCCGGCGGAGTCGACGTCAACCGCATTCGGCGCGGAATCGGGATCGTGTTCCAGTCCTTCAACCTCTTCCCGCACATGTCCGTGCTGGAGAACGTGACGCTCGGGCCGCGCAAGGCTCTCGGCCTCTCGAGAGGAGAGGCAGACGCGAGGGCGGACGAGCTGCTCACGAGGTTCGGGCTCGCCGACAAGCGCGACGAGTACCCGGATCGCCTCTCCGGAGGACAGCAGCAGCGGGTCGCCATCGTGCGCGCGCTGGCGATGCAGCCGGGGCTCATGCTCCTCGACGAGGTGACGAGCGCGCTCGACCCCGAGCTCGTCGCGGAGGTGCTCCAGGTCATCCGCGAGCTCGCCGAGGAGGGGATGACGATGCTCATCGCGACCCACGAGATGGGCTTCGCCCGCGACGTCGCGCACCGCGTCTGCTTTCTCGACGAAGGAGTGATCCTCGAGGAAGGACGGCCCGAGGACATCTTCGGCGCGCCGAGCCAACCGAGGACGCAGCAGTTCCTGCAACGGATCGTCGAGGCCGGTCGCCTCTGAGCCCGCACCATGCGTAACCTTAGGACGTGCTGGAAGAGTCGAGACGCGTGGACGTGACGCTCGAGCCTCTGGACGAGTTCGTCGTCGTGCAACCGGTGTCCGACGAGACGGAGACACGCTCGGGGCTCCTTCTCCCTGCGTCGGCCGCTGCTGCCGCGGTCTGCCGGACCGGGATCGTCACCGCGGTGGGGGCCGACGCAAACGGCGTCGAGGCCGGCGACAAGGTCCTCTACCCGCGCGATGCGGGCTACGAGGTCCGTCTCGGTGGGATCGAGGTCAAGGTCTTGAAGCGCGAGGACCTGATCGCTCGCATCCACGACTAGAGCTTCAAGCTTGTTGTGCCCGCAGGACCTCCAGATGCTCGCCCGCGCGCTCGAGCTACGGTTCCGTGCCTCCGAGCGCTCTGACGTGTAGGTTCCGAGGCCGATGACACCCGCACTGCTTGCGTACGAGTTCGGATTGGGCCTCGCGACGGTCGCCCTCGCGCTGTGGATCTTCATCTGGGTCCTCGTCGCGGTGCGAGTCGTCCGCCGTCACGACATCGGGGTCGGCGGCAAGATCCTCTGGATCGTGGCGATCCTCGTCCTTCCGCTCTTCGGGCTCTTTGCGTACTTCCTCTGGGATGCCGCCAGGGTCAAGTCGGCCTGAGTTGCTCGACCCACACCAATCCCAGGTCAGCGAACGACGATGCGTTTAGGCCCCGCCCGCACCGGGTCGCTGCCATAGCGAAAGACGCTCCCGAACGGCGAAGCGAGACCGAGGTCGATGTTCCAGGTCCGGCGGCCGATGAATCGTGCGCCGGTGACGCAAGTGAGACCCGGACCCGCGAGGTGGAACTCCACGCATCAGCACGACGGTTAGATCAAGACATCGATCTTCGCGTCGGGTGTTCACTCAAGACTGACGTGGTCACGAACGACTCTGCGCTGGACAACGGATCTCACCACGCGAGGGGATCGGCCGATGCGCTACGTGCCTTTCCGCTCAGCCCAAGCAGTTCTTACTGCAGTACCGGCGGCAAGGAGAACCAGCGCGGCAGCCATCACGACGCCTGATCGGATGTGACCGGCTGTGTCGGCTGGCTGGACCGCTGCCGCCATTCCGGAGACCATTCTGCGCCGCCCCAAGCGGAAGTGTCATGACGCCCTGCCGCCCTTGACAAATAGCTAATCTTCCGTTCCCTTTGGGGTGGGGTGCTTTCCTCAGGAGGGAAGGTGGTGCTGCGCTGAGCAGCACCAGCAACTGCGGATATCAACAGGGGGTTCAGATGGGGAGTTTCCGAAAGGCTGCTCTGCTGGCGGTCGTCGCGGCCGCATTCGCTGCGTTCTTTGCACCGACGGCACTCGCTACGACGCCGTTGGAGATCTCGAAGACCGCGACTGCGCACGGAGGGCGATCCTTCGAGTGGACAATCGACAAGTCCGTGACACCGGCGTCGCATTCGCTTGAAACCGGCCAGTCAGGCACCAGCACGTACACGGTCTCCGTCACGAAGAGCGAGGGCGTGGACGAGATGTGGGTCGATGGCGAGGTGTGCGTCAAGAACAACGGCACGGTCGCGACGGAAGGGCTCGCGATCTTCGACCGCATTGTCGCGCACAAGTCGAACGGCAACACGGAGGTGATCGACAAGGGCTTCCTCGACCTTTCGGCCAACCCCGTGCTCGATCCGGATGAGTCGCACTGCTACCCGTACTCGTTCCCATTCGAGCTGGTGGCGACCGCGCTCGACTATCAGAACGAGGCACGGGCGACGATCCTGAACGACGCACGGGGGCCCGGCACTCCGCTGGGGCCAAGTGCGGTAGCACCGTTCACGCCGCCCGCGTCGTCGCCGGTCAACGACACGATCAACGTCACCGACACGAACGGGATGTCCTGGATGTTCGGCGCATCCGGCTCGCGCAGCTATACGCGGACATTCACCTGCGATGAGGACGCCGGGACGCATGACAACACGGCGACGATCGTAGAGACCGGACAGTCGGCCTCGGCCTCGGTCAACGTGACGTGCACGCCACCGCCACCGGCGGGGTGCACGTACACGCAGGGCTACTGGAAGACACACTCGACGTACGGGCCGGCGAGCAAGCCGGACCCGACATGGAACCTGATCGGCGGACCCGACACCGTGTTCTTCTCGAGCGGCAAGAGTTGGTACCAGCTCTTCTGGACGGCGCCGACGAAGGGCAACGCGTACATCATCCTCGCGCACCAGTACATGGCGGCGAGGCTGAACGTCCTCGACGGAGCAGCGACGACCCCGGCCGTGGACGCAGCGCTGGCCTGGGCAACGACGTTCTTCTCGACGTACACGCCGTCTTCGACGCTCTCGAAGACGCTTCGGGAGCAGGCGATCGCATACGCGGATCTCCTGGACGACTACAACAACGGCGATCTCGGCCCCGGCCACTGCGACGACTGACGGCCAGGGGGTTTGTCTAGCAAGCAGAAGGGCCCCAATCTGGGGCCCTTCTCTTTGTTACGCATGCGAGCGTGGACCTAGAGCTACACGCATACAACGGCTAGCGCACGGACGGTGATGCTCGCGGAGGGTCACATCCCCGAAGCCGTGGCGGTTCCCCTCCTCCTGGCTGCGCGACCTCGACGACGCCGAAGCGCTGCGGTTACTGGACGACAAGGGAGTCGTCTCGAGTCAGGAGGTCGTCCTCCACGGCTCTAGCCGGGACGACGTTGCGGCTGCCAGGGTCGGGCTCACGCAGCTCGGCGCCGGCCACTCGTGCACCTCGAGCACGGGACATCCAGGCGCAGAGTGGCCCGATCGCTCAAAGAGCGCACCATGCGCGGTTCTCAAGACTCTGTGACGGAGAAGGAGGGATTCGAACCCTCGAGGCAGGGTTTTCCCCACCTAACGCCTTAGCAGGGCGCCGCCTTCAGCCACTCGGCCACTTCTCCTGGAGGTGGCCAGGATATCGGACGCTCCACCTGTCACCTGGAGGGCGGTTACCCAATTCACGCCCTCACTCCCGTGCTTGTACCCTGACGCGTCGGAGGGGTGCCGGAGCGGTCGAACGGGGCGGTCTCGAAAACCGTTAGACGTGCAAGCGTCTCGAGGGTTCAAATCCCTCCCCCTCCGCTGACGAACGCTCGTGTTTCGCATGACTGCAGAAATGAGGGACGGCGCCTGTCCGGCTAGCCAGCCAGCGCCTCAGGCCTTCGGCTGCCACAACGCGACCTCGGCGCCGGCGGGCGCTGCGACGATGCTTCTCCAGCCCACCGGGCCCTCCCGGGGCCGAGCAGGACCGAGGCTCCGAGCAAACATGCGCGCGCGTCGCCTCGGCGACGTCGGCGACCTCGACGTAGGGCAGCCACAGAGAGCGCTCCAGGTCGCCCTCGACCACGCCGCCCTCGATTCCGTTGCCCAGCCCGAGGGTGAGGTACGACCCGCAGTCGATGTCGATCCTCTCCGCGCGCCAGCCGAACAATCGCGTATAGAAGGCGCACTCGCGCGGCAGGTTGCCGGTGCGGAGCTCGAGGTGGACGACGGGATTGACGCAGGCCGGATTCATGCCCTGCCTCTTACGACCTGCGCTCGGCGCGGTATTCATCGCGCCGAGCGATGAGTTTGCACCGCGTCGCCGGTCTACCCTATGAGAATGGCCGCCACGCCCACAGGCTCGATCCAAGAGCGAGAGCTGCTCGACGCGGCTCGCGACGGCGACGAGGACGCTTTTCGCCGCATCGTCGAGGAGCACCGCACGGAGCTCCACGCTCACTGCTACCGGATGCTGGGCTCGTTGCACGACGCGGAGGACGTGCTCCAGGACGCACTCCTGCGCGCATGGCGCGGGCTGCCCCGCTTCCAGGGTCGTAGCTCGACTCGCACGTGGCTCTACACGATCGCGACCAACGCCTGCCTGGACGCAATCGCGCGGCGGCCGAAACGTGTGCTTCCGATCGACTACGGCCCTTCGGCGTCCGTCACGGCCGACGTCGGCGAGCCGCTTGTCGAGTCGGTATGGGTCGAGCCCTATCCGGACGAGACGCTCGGGCTCGGGGACGGTTACGCCGCACCGGCCGCGCGCTACGAGCAGCGCGAGGCCGTGGAGCTCGCCTTCATCGCGGCGCTGCAGCATCTGCCGGCCATACAACGAGCAGTGCTGATCATGCGCGAGGTGCTCGGCTTTTCGGCCCGCGAGGTGTCGGAGTCGCTGGAGACGACCGTTGCGTCGGTGAACAGTGCCTTGCAGCGCGCACGCAAGACCATCGACCACAGACTCCCCGAGCGAAGCCAGCAGGAGACGCTGCGCTCGCTCGGCGACGAGCGGACCCGCGAGCTCGTCGACGCGTACGTCGATGCGTGGCAGCGAGGCGACGTCGACCTCTTGCTGGAGCTGCTGGCCGAGGACGCGGTCTTCTCGATGCCGCCGTGGGCGATCTGGTGGCGTGGCCGCACGACGATCGCCGGCTTCGCAAAAGCCGCCCTGGAGTTCTGCGCCGAGTCTCGCCCCGTCCCGACCCGCGCGAACGGGCAGCCGGCCGTGGCCTACTACCAGCTGAACGGCGAGACCGGGGCGTTCTCGGCTACGGCGATCGACGTGCTCACGTTCGAGGGCTCACAGATCAAGGACATCACCGCCTTCATCCTCCCCGGGCTCTTTCCGCACTTCGGCCTGTCCGCGGATCTTTCGCGGTAGCGAGCGCGCCGCCTCGGTGCTCTACGGCGCGGGCATCGTGGCAACGAGGCGCCTGCCCGCGACGTCGCCGGTGAGGGTTGCCTCCGCACGAGGTTGGCGAGTAGACCACGAGACACGGATTTCCGAATTCTTCGGGTCGTCCGCTCGCGTCGTGACGTGCGCCGTGACCGATCCCTTGCTGACGTTCCAGCGAGCGGTCCCGGTGACCTCGACGCCGGGAACGAGCTCGACCGCCTTGAGCTCGAACACGACCGGATCGTCTCCTTCGTACGACCACTTGCCCCCGTGCAGGCCCACGCTCGCGCCGTCGTAGTTGACCCACCAGCGCGCGAGGACGTCAGCGACCGTCGCGGCTGCGGCAGCTGCGAGCCGGCGATCGAGCGGACGCGATGCGTCCCCCTTCGCTGGCTCGGCCGCCGCGATGTCGTGCAGCCCGGAGGCGAACAGGGGTACGACGTGCGGCTCGGCGATCTTGCCGGCGCAGGTCGTGTTGCCCGGGCTCAGCGTCTCCACGAAGTGGACGTAGATGCGCGAGGCGCAGTCGTCCTTGTCGTAGAGCGCGGTCACGTGGAAGGAGTTCTGGACGTCGACGAACGTGCTCGTCGGGGAAGCGGTCTGCGACCTCTCGGCTCCCGAGGACGCGGTGATCGTGTCGAGGTCGCCGTTCAGGACGAGCGTCGGCACGTCCGGGTAGTCGGCGCCGGGCGGATCGGGTGGATCACTCGCCGCCGGCGAAGGCCAGCGCAGGCACGCGAGCCAACCCTCGTAGTCGGTGCCGGTCCACTCGGCTCCGGTGAAGGGCTCGAACGTGCCGTCGGGATAGGCAGCGAGACGCTGCGCGACTTCGGCGGGCCGATCCGAGATCGGCGTGTCCAGGTCCCAGAGCTCCGGGTAGTCGTGGCAGATGACCGAGAGATACAGGGCCTCTGAGGACGAGGGCGGGTCTTCGCCGCCTGCGTCGACCGTGACCGTCTCCGCGCCGAGCCGCAGGATTGGAGCCGTGTTGCCCTGGTCGGCCGCGAGGATCGCGGCAGGGAGGTCGCGCCAGAGGCCTGGGAAGTAGTAGCCAGACGCGAAGATCTGCACGAGCGCATCGACGTCGAGATGGACGCGTGTACGCGTTCCGTCGCCATCGGGTCCAAAACCGTCGATCGGGTCCGAGCGCACGACGATCGGCGAACCTGGACACGAGCGCGACGGGATTCGTCGCGAGCCTCGGCAGGGCAACCAGGGCTTCGCTCACACGTCAGCTCGAGCCCGAGCCGGCCCGCCTCGACGAGATCCGCCGCCGCGGGATCCGAGCCCGGAAGCGGATACGTCCCGTCGAGGGTCAACGAGCGGAGTCGCTCCGGATAGCGGAGGGCGAACGCCTGGGCGGCGTAGGAGCCATACGAGTCGCCGTACATGTCCACCTCGCCCGCGTCGAGTGCGCGTAGGACCTCCTCGAGGTCCTGCACTGCCTGAGAGGTCGAGTAGAGGTCGCGCGTCGGGCCGATCTGCGCAGCGCAGCGGCCGGCGCGCTCGACGTAGTTCACGGACGAGCTCGCGAATGCCTTGCACCCGAGTGCATCGCTCTCGCCGGTTCCACGGAGGTCGACGAGCAGGAGGTCGCGTCGCTCCGACACCGGACGCCAAACCTCGGCGCGAGCATCCCTGTCGGCGGCCGTCGGATACCCCGGCCCGCCCTCGATCGAGAGAACCGTCGAGCGCGCAGGGCGCGCGCGATCACGGCGCGGGTAGAGCTCGAAGTAGACGTTGATCTTCTGGCCGGTGGGCTTCGCCCGATCGAGCGGCAGTCGGACGAGCCCGCACTGGACGCGGCGTTCGATCGCCACGGCCTCGTCGGGGCAGGACGACCGCTTTGAGCGGCGCGATCGCGCTCGTGCTCGAGGCGGAAGTCGGCTCGCCCCGTACGCGGAGATGACGACGGCGCAGCGCCAGCATCGCCCCCGACGCGATGATCAGGACGGGGCGCGTCATCGGGGTGAGTCTACGTACCGTCGTCGGCCTTCTGGCAGAGAGGGCACCAGTAGGCGATTCGGTTCGCGTCGCCGAGGCCGCGCGATTCGATCGGCGTGGCGCACCGATGACAGGCCCTTCCCGCCCGCCGGTAGGCGGCCCGCGGCGGTCGCTTTCCTGCGACCGCCGCTCGCATGCGCGTTCGTGCCCAGTCGAGCGTCGCCGCGAGATCTCCGTCGGAGACCATTCCAAGGCCACTCCAGGGAGACAGCCGCGTGTGCCAGAGCGACTCCGCGAGCCACATGTTCCCGACCCCTGAGACCAGACGCTGGTCGACGAGCGCCTCACCGACCGCACGGCGACTGATCGGACCTACGCAGGCGGGCGACGAGGTCGGTGACTTCGACCTGCTCACCGAGCAGATCGGGTCCGAGTGATCTCAACGGCCGGTCGTCGAGCGTCAGCACCGGGCCGTTCCACTGTGTGGCCTCCCACTCCCGGCCCCGCAGCACGAGCCAGGGCGAGCCGCGACGCACGGTGCCGCGCGGCTCGAGTCGCCACCGACCGCTCATCCGCAGGTGGCTGCGGAGGGTCACCCGGCCCTCGAAGCGCAGCAGGAGATGCTTGCCGACCGCCTCGACGCCCTCGAGCACGCGTCCGTCGAGAGCACGCGCGACGCCTGTGGCCTGACCGCGTGGATGAGGGCTCTCGGCCTCGATCCGATCTCCTACAAGCGGCTGGAGCTGCGCCGCTGCTCGATGAAGAACATCGCCTTCCGGCATGCGGTCAGGCCGCCAGAGCGGACTCGAGCTCGCGAAGTGCGTTGAAGATCGACTCGGAGAACGTCGGGTAGGGCTGGATGGTGTCGAGCAGGACGCCGAGCGGAACCTCCGCGCGCACCGCAAGGGTCAGCTGCCCGAGCCACTCTCCGGCTTCGGGGCCGACCACGACCGCCCCAACGAGCACGCCGCGTCGAGCGATCGGCGGCGAGCTTCACGAGGCCTGGCCGCTTCGGTCGCTCGTACGTGGAGAGTCTGCCGCCCTCGATCTTGTAGGACGCGGTCACGACGTCGGCTCCGTCGAGCGAGCCGACAGTTCCGACCTGGGGATCGGTGAACACGGCAGCGGGAATCGCCCGGTAATCGGCAACGGCAGCGCTGCCGGCGATGTTCGCCGCCGCGACGCGGGCCTGGTACTTGCCCACGTGCGTCAGCAGAGCGACTCCCGCCACGTCGCCGATCGCCCAGACGCCCTTGCCTGCGCGCATCCGCTCGTCGACCCGTAGTCCGCGCTCGCTGATCTCGAGCCCGAGCGCTTCGAGTCCGAAGCCCGCCACGTTCGGGCGTCCGTCCCGTGGCGACGAGGATGCGGGCGACGTCGAGAGTCTCGCCCGAGTCGAGCTGAAGCCGCGCTCCGATCGGGGTCGCCTCGATGCTCAGCGCCCGCGAGCCGACGTGGACGTTGATTCCCTCCTCGCGCGAAGTACTCGCCGAGCAAGGCACCGGCCTCGGGATCCACGCGGGCGAGAAGCCTCTCGTTGCCCTCGACGATCGACGACGCGAGACCCCATTCGGTGGAAGAACTGTGCGAGCTCCACCCCGACGGGCCCTCCACCGAGCACGGCGAGGCTCTCGGGCACCTCGTCCGCCCAGATGGCCTCCCGGTTCGTCCAGTACTCGACATCCGCAAGCCCGTCGATCGGCGGAATCGCCGCGGACGAGCCGGTCGCGACGACGAGGGCTGCGTATTCGAGCTCGCGCTCATCGACAGCGACGACTCCGGGGCGAGCGACGCGAGCATCGCCGCGAACCAGCTCCGCGCGCTGGTCCGCGATCCAGCCGGCGTGCCACGAGTCGTCGCGCCCATCGGTCACCTGGTCACGCCACCAGAAGACCCGCTCGGCGTCGATCTCCTCGCTCACGGCCTCCGCCGCGCCCGGTGCGAGGCGGGCGGCCGCGATCGCCTCGACCGGGCGCAGCAGCGTCTTCGTCGGAATGCAGGCGTAGTACGAGCACTCCCCGCCCGCGAGCTCGCGCTCGACGACGGCGATCTCGACATCCGGGTCGAGGCTGACGCAGCGCACCAACGAAGTGCTCGCCGCTCGAGCCTGCTCCCAAGAACGACCACACGACCGTTCACGCTGCCCATCTCGCCTCCTCGGCTCAAGGGAAGAGACCCCTCACGAGGTCTCTTGCACGGAGAGGGCGGGATTTGAACCCGCGACGCACCTTTCAGCACGTACGCGATTTCCAGTCGCGCTCCTTAGGCCGCTCGGACACCTCTCCCGGCGCGTACAGGGTAACGCGCCGGCGGGACTCAGCCTTCGACGGCCGACGAGACGTACGCAGCAACGTCCTGGATCTGCTGCTCGCTCAGCGAGTCCGCGAAGGAGGGCATGGCGCCCTGCCCGTTCGTCACGCGCTCGACGACCTTGTCCTGCGGACGGTGAGGCGGCGTCCAGGTTCGGCCCGATCGTGCCGGTGGTACCTGCGTCGGCGAGCGTGTGGCAACTCCCACAGTTCGCGAGGAAGATCTCCTTGCCTGCGACGACGTCACCCTGGCTCTCGGTGGTCTCGGGTTCGCCCGTGGTCTCGGTCTCGCGGTCGCTCCGTTGTGTCGGTCTCACCGGCTGTCTCGGCCGGGGTCGTCTCTGTTGGCGTCGTCTCGGTCGGCAAGGTCTCCGTGGGAGTCGTCTCCGTGGGCGTCGGCTCGGTGGACTCGCCCCCGTGAGCGACCGGCTCGTCGGCTTCGCCCACCTCCGCCAGCACGAGGAGCGGCGGTCAGCTGGGCGGCGAAGAGCGCGATCACGACGGCGATGAAGGCTCCGAGATGCTTCCCGGGGAACTCGGGCCGCGCCCGTGGCACGACGAGCGAGACAACGAGGGCGAAGGCGATGAAGACGAGCGCGACGACCAGCAGGCCCGTCTCGTACCCAGTCAGCGCCACCGGCACGCGGAGGACGCTACCACGGGCTACGAGCCGAAAGCAGCGCTACTGCTCGAGCGGCGCCATGGTCAGGCCGAACCCGCCGAGCTCCGTCCAGTAGAGCTCTGCTTGATCCTTCTCGCCCGACCAGACGATCGCCTGGCCGTTCGTGTGAATCTTGTTGGCGAGCTTCATTCCGCCGTCATAGCTGACTCCCGGAATGACACTCGAGATCGCGAATGCGACACCCTCGAAGGTGTTGTGGTCGTCGTTTCTGACGATGACACGCCACGGCTTCCCGAGCCCGGTGCCCCCTCCGCGGCGAGTGCGCGTGCGAGGCGGAGTCAAGGTCGCCGACATGCGCGAGACCGTACCAACGGGTCGCGCTAACCTACCCCTCCCGGGCGCATAGCTCAGCGGGAGAGCGCTCGCTTCACACGCGAGAGGTCCCTGGTTCGATCCCAGGTGCGCCCATTAACGCCTCCTTGGTCGGCCGACCGCATGAAGTGGCGGGTCGAACATGCGATTTATGTGGTCGTTGCGATCTGGTGCTGTCCCCGGTGCGCACGCGCACGCACGCGAGGCACCCCACCCCTCCGATGCTGTCAGCGCGGTGGGGGCCTGCTCGTCGGGTGTCTTCGGACTGTCGATGAGCGACAGCGCAAGCTCGATCGCCTCGTCGAGGATCATCGCGCCTCCTTCCGACTGGGCTGCGACCAGTGCGGGGTCGTTCTCGTCGAGGACGTTGGCGATCCGCGTGCGCATTTGCCGCTCGAGCGGGTCAGGGGGACCGTAGCCGACCTCCTCGCGAAGCGCGTCGGCCGCGCCAAGCAATCGCGCAGCGTGGAGCGTTCCCCACTTCGGGCCGCGACCTCGGCCAATCCTAGTAAGGAGCCGAAGATTGCCTCCCTATCTCCGACGCTGCTGGCGAGGCGCAACGAGCTGCCGAGGAGGGCTCCAGCCTCGTCGGTATCGCCCTCGACGAGGGCCACCAAAGCCAAGCTGGACAGGATGGCGGCCTCGCCTTGGGCGTTCGACCGCTCGCGTACCAGCTCGAGCGAGCGCTCCAATTGGGTCCGTGCCGTGCCCGTGTCCCCGTCTGCTAGTGCCATTGCACCGAGGTTGGCGGCGACAATCGTCAGGCTCTGCATGTCGCCACATTCGCGTGCAAGGTCGGCCGCCTCGAGGTAGAGCGTCCGAGCGCGTTCGCGCTCGTCCTGCCCGTCAGCCGCCAGCGCGAGCCCGGTAAGCGACCTCGCGATCATAGAAGTGTCTTTGCGGGCGCGAGCGAGCTCGAGGCGTTGCTCGGACCACCGTTGCATAGCGTCGTAGTCGCCCGTTTTGGACGACACGAACGACGCCCCGTACAGGAGCTCGCCCCGTTCGAGCGAGGGGTCTTCCTCGGCCATCTCGATCGCATGCACGAGATAGCCGAGAGCCTCGCGAAGGAGTCCGCGCATGGCGAGGAAGAACCAGGTCGCTCCGGCTAGCTCGACCTCGAGGCGCTTGTCATGCCCTTGGGCCCAGCGGGTCGCGCTGCGGATGTTCTCCAAGTCGGCGTTGAGAAGTGCGAACCACTCCCCTTGCGAAGGCCCGCGCAACTCGCCGTGAGCGCTCTTCGCGAGCCCTAGGTACCAGCGTGTGTGTGTCTCGAGGATTTCGCTGTCCTCGCTCTCGTTCTGGAGCCGCTCGGCCGCGTACTCCAGGATCGTCTCGAGCATCCAGTAGCGCTCGTTCGTAAAGCGAAGAAGGCTCTTCTCGACGAGCGACTGCAGCGTGTCCAGATCGGCTCCTGCGACCTCCTCCGCCGCGTCCAGGCTGCAGCCACCGGCGAAGACCGAGAGCGCTCGGAAGACGCGCTGCTCTTCTTGCGAAAGGAGGTCGTAGCTCCAGGCGATCGTTGCCCGGAGCGTCTGCTGTCGGACCTCGGCATCCCTGCCGCCCTTCAACAGGTCGAGTCGTTGGGATAGGCGCTCCAGGATCTGTGTGGGCGAGAGTGCCTTGGTGCGGGCAGCGGCGAGCTCGACGGCGAGTGGGAGGTCATCGAGGCGAGCGCAGAGCTCAGCGATCTCCTCGGACGGCTCAAGCCGAGAGCGCTCGCAGAAGAGCGTCACCGCTTCGGACGAGGCGAGTGGAGGCACGTCGTACTCCACCTCGCCTCGGACGCGGAGGAGCTCGCGGCTCGTGCAGAGCAGGGTCAGATTCGGACAAGCGCTGAGGAGGGTCGCGAGCTCGGGCGCGGCCTCGATCACCTGCTCCAAGTTGTCGAGGAGGAGGAGCATCTCGCGCTCCCCGATGTGCGTCGCGAGGCCGTCCTTCGCGCCGAGGATCTGCGCGATCTCATCCGTCACACGCGAGGACTCGCGCAGGCTGGCGAGCCCGACCCAGAAGACGCCCGCCCTGTATTCAGGGACAAGCGTTGCCGCAGCTTCCACCGCGAGCCGAGTCTTGCCGGAGCCGCCCGGCCCGGTGAGCGTGAGCAGGCGTGTTCCACTCTGCAGTGTGCGAACGACCCCTTCCTGCTCTCGCTCGCGGCCAACGAAGGAGCTCGCGGGGCGTGGCAGGTTCGTGTTCGAGATCGTCTTGAGCGGAGGGAAGCTCTTGTCGCCGAGCTGATAGATCGAGACCGCGTGCTCGATGTCCTTCAGGCGGTGCTCCCCGAGGTCGGTCACCGAGGTGCCATCGACAAGCTCGCGAGCCGACTTCGAGAGCAGGATCTGACCTCCGTGCCCTGCGGCCGCGACACGCGCCGCGAAGTGCACGTCGTCTCCCACGTAACCCTCGTCGGTGCCGAGCGGAGTTCCCGTGTGCAGGCCGATGCGCAAGCTGATCGGGCCCGGTTCGAGTGCGTCCGTGATCGCCTGGGCGGCATGCGCCGCTCCCGGTACGGATGGGAACGCAACGAAGAAGGCGTCTCCCTGCGTGTCTACTTCGACGCCGCCCTCGGCAGCGCACGCCTCGCGAACAACGCGGCGATGCTGGGCGAGCGCGTCCGCGTAGACCTCTGCACCAAGCTCACGCAAGAGCTTCGTCGATCCCTCAACGTCCGTGAACAGGAAGGTGACGGTGCCGGTCGGGAGATCGGATCGCACGCCGTGTGATCATCCGTCGGGAGCGATCTGCCGTCCAGTACACCTACCCCCTCCCCTTCGCCTCGCGTTCGGGCGGTGGGGCCTGGTCGCGGGTTAATGCGTAGCCAGCCCTGGCGACGAACTGGTCAACTGGTTGGTCAACTCTTCTGTCGCACCGAGTGCTGCCCAGGAAGGTCGAGCCTGAGTTCATGCGATCTTGTCACGCCACGTAGCGCCCAGTGACGTATCTCACCTCCTTTGCAAGCCGGACGTCAGTTCGATGGCGGCGCGCGGGGCCGGTTTCACGTGTGACCTTCCGGCGTGCGTGTCGGCGGCCGACCTGGAGTTGGGACCTTTCCCTGGTTCGATCCCAGGTGCGCCCATGAGACGGCGCGTAGCTGAGCGACTTGGCTCAGTTATGCGGGTCAGGTGTGTCGCATCGCTTAGGTGCGCACGCCTTGGGCATACCTCGGTGATACCCGCAGAGTCCGCAAGCAGGCCCCAGCGCCCGACCAGTTCGCGAGGGGGAGGGTAAGCCGTCCGAGTCCGAGTCGCCTAGAGCACCCCTCTTTTTCGGTAAGCCGCGCTCGGCGGTAGGCGAGTAGCATGTGCGGCTCGTGACGAGGCTGCGCCTGTCGGTCGTGATCGCGCTTGCGGGTCTCGCCCTCACATTTCTGGCCGGAGCCGTCTGGGCTAAGACAATCCCAGGGACGGCCCGGAACGACACACTCCGAGGAACGCCCGCCGCGGATGTGCTGTACGGGAAGGGCGGGAACGACAAGCTGTATGGGCTCGCCGGGAACGATCGGCTCGTCGGCGGACCAGGGAACGATCGTCTTGTCGGCGGCACTGGAGCTGACACCCTCACATGCGGCGGCGGACGCGACACGGCGAACGCTGATGCGAGCGACAGGGTTGCCACGGACTGCGAGGTCGTGACGGGCATCCCAAAGTCTCCACCTCCGCCACTTCCGCCACCTCCCCCAGCTCCGCTCCCCGGGCAGAAGATCGACGTGGGCGGCTACAAGCTCTACATCGAATGTTTCGGCAGCGGTAGCCCGACGGTCGTCATCGAGCAAGGACAGCCGCGACCTCCGACCGAGATCCTCAGATCATGGGCACAGGCCGCTCTCGCTGCCGAGACTCGTGTCTGCTGGTACGACCGAGCGGGCGTCGGCGAGAGCGACCGCCGTCCTTCCGGCCTCGCTCCGAACGGAGCGCGGCTCTCGAATGAGCTGCGCACCTTGCTGGCGAACGCGAACGTCCCAGGGCCATACGTGGTCGCCGGAATGTCGTTCGGCGGCCTCCCGACCGTATCCCATGCCATGCGGTATCCGAGCGACTTCGTCGGTTTCGTCTTCCTCGACGGTGTCACTCCCTGGGACATCGCCACGGGGGGAGGCGATTTCTCTGGGGACGAGTCGGTGGATCTTCGCGCGGAACTCGGAGAGCTTCAGTCCGCTCAGTTCGGAAGTCGGCCCGCTTCTTGCCCTGATCGCGGAGTATCCCGAGGGAGGAAAAGCGCTCGTTCGGCGCTCGTCTAACCGCATGCTGGCCACGTCGGGGGTCGGGCACCTTGTCTTCCGCGACGCTCCACAGCTGGCGGTCGCAGCGATCCGGCTCGTGGTGATGTCCGTGCGAAGCGGCGCGCTGCTTCCACCCTGCGAGCAGACGACCCTCCCCAGCCTCGGGGGAAGGTGCGAACCGATCGGCTGAAAGTCGTCGCAAGGACAACACAGCCCAAGCTCAATACGACTCAGTCGATTTCCTATCTCCCCCCGAGAGCAGGCCCCGACGCCGAGCACGAACCGCCCTCTAGTTCTGCCCCGCCTTCAGTACCGTCCGGAGGAAGTTGAGTATGAGTCATGGGCCATTTCCAAGGTCGTCAACTCCTCGGCCGTGAACCATGCGATGGCGTCGTGCTCCTCTGGAACCAAGTTCGCCGGCGTACCCTCCCAGTCCTCGACGGCCCAGATGTCCATCTCGAACTCGACTCTGCGAATCCGCTCGAGCGGATTCCGCGGCAGCGAATGCACGCAAACGCCCAGTTCTTCAAGCAACTCACGTGCTAGCGCTTCAGCCGGAGTTTCACCGAATTCGATGTGGCCGCCGGGAAGATCCCAGACATCCGGGCACCACCGGCGACCCGGCGAGCGATGACAGAGGAGAATCCGGCGACTCTTTATCATCGCGCCGGCCACGATCGCCTCAGCCATCGGCAGATCGTAGACGCCAGCTACGTAAACACCCTTAGACGTCATCCCGCACACTGGCGCATCTGAGTGATGGTGGCCGGGTTGGCGAGTCGTCACTGGCGCGCCCGCGGCGGCAGCGCGGCATGGCAGATACTCGAAGCGGGCCGCGCAGCCGATCCTCTACGACGTCAGCTCGGTGCGTCGACTCCCTCGAGCGGCTCCCGGGCGGTCTTCGCCCAACCCTTGCGGCCAAGGAGTTGACGCAGCCCGGCCCGAACGAGGACCGGCCAGATCAGCCACGTGTACGCGGCGTACACGGGAATGATGAGCAGGCTGCGAAGAACGCCGACTGCACCCGTGCGGGCACCTCGAGCGATGCAGCCGAGGACGATGCCCCCGAAGCCGAGTAGGAAGAAGAACAGGAGCTGCCACCAGCCCCCGTCGCCCCAGAAATCGGCCACGTTGAAGATCGCGAGAAAGATGCTCAGCAGAAAGGCGACGCCGACGAGCGCCTGGAACGCGGGCTGCAGGAGGTACGCGAGCAGGTCGATCCGCAGGATTCCGGACAGCTTCGACCGCGACACCGGGCGGAGGTGGGACATCGCCTGCAAGTTGCCCTGAGCCCACCGAGTTCGCTGCCGGAACAAGCGCTTCAATCCGGGGAGCCCCTGCTGGTCGACAGTCGTCCTGGCATCTGCGACGCCTCGCCACCCGGCTTCGATGATCCGCAGCCCGAGATCCTGATCTTCTGTGAGCCGATCGCGCCAGGGGCCCCCCGACTGCACATCGGCGACGTCGTCGAGCGCCGCGAGGCGGTTGAACTGACCGTTGCCGCCCATGCCCGCCGTCCCGCCGAGGGTACGACCTGCCTGGTACAGCAGCCCGTAGATCGAGAACTCCACGTCCTGGCACCAGGTCAGCGGCCGCCCGCGGTTGTAGATCCGGACGAGCACCTGCAACCCGCCGACCCGCGGATCGGCGAAGTGCGCGGCCGCGAATCTCGGCGCCTCGGGGTCGAGGCGCCCGTCGGCGTCCACGACAGCGACGATCACACGATCTCGCGGCCAACCGGCCCAGCGCGCAGAGGCGAGCAGCGTCTCGAGGTGCTGCCACGCCGCGTTGAGCGCGGCAGCCTTGCCCATTCCGGCCTCGGGCGCCACGCGCCGCAACACCTCGACGTCCGGGCTCGCGATGCCCGCGAGCACGCGGGCGTGTTGTCGGTCGAGCCGTCGTCGATGACCACGATCGCCTTGTGCGCCGCCTCGACGGCGAGCAGCCGCTCGACGCTGTCGGCGATCGTCACCTCCTCGTTCAGCGCGGGCACGAGGAACACCCACAGGAGCTCGTCTGCCGCCGCCGGGCTCGGCTCGGGCGCAGACCGAAGCGCTCGACGCGATGCGGCAAAGAGGATCGAGGTCCAGACAAACATCGCGATGATGACGACGAAGGCAACATAGAAGAACGCCGAGATCCAGCCGGGCAGCCCTTCGAAGGGCATGGTGAGCGCAGTCAGCGACCAACCCACCGGTCAAGCTCCTCGCTGCGATCGGGCTGCGCATCTCGCTGTTCCTGCGGCTCGGTGACCAACCCGAGCGGGTATCCCGCCGCAAGGAGGACCGCCTTGCGCGAGAAACCCGGTCCGAATCGTTGCGGCGGAGGAGCCACTCCCGCCAGGTACTCGAGCGCCGCGACAATCCGATCGGACGCCTGCCCGTCACCGTACGGATTCACCCCGGGTTCGACGACGTGCCCCTGCGGATCGTCGAGGATTCGCCCGGCCTCGGCCACGATGCGCGCCACGTCCGTCCCTACGAGCGAGAGCACGCCGGCGTCCACTCCTTCGTCGCGCTCGGTGCTCTCACGCGCAACGAGTACCGGCACTCCGAGTGCAGGCGCCTCCTCCTGGATGCCTCCGGAGTCGGTGACGATGACACTTGCCTGCGACATCAGGCGCGCGAACTGCGCGTACGCGAGCGGCTCGGTCAGGACGACGTTCTCGTGGTCGGCCAGCGGTGACCCGAGCTCGCTCCGCACGAGCGGGTTCGGGTGCAGCGAGACGACGAAGCGGGCGCTCGGTCGGGCGGTCGCGAGCTGTCCGATCGCCTGAGCGATCCTCGCGAGCCCGCCGTTCCAGTTCTCCCGTCGGTGCGCGGTGACGACGACGAGCGGACCCCCCGCCTCGACTGCCGACGCGACGGCGGGATCGTCGAACGGAGACTCCAACCCCGCGGCGAAGCGCAATGCGTCGATTCCCGTGTTCCCGGTCACGAACACCTGCTCGTGGCGAATTCCCTCATGCACGAGGCTCTCTTCGTTGAGGGTCGTCGGCGCGAGGTGGAACGCCGCGATCCTTGCGATGAGCTGCCGGTTGAGCTCCTCCGGGAAGGGCGTCAACGTCGACCACGTGCGCAGCCCCGCCTCGACATGCCCGACGGGAATCCGTAGATGGAAGGCAGCGAGCGCAGCGGCGAGTGCTGACGACGTGTCGCCGTGCACCAGGGCCGCGGCCGGGAAGCCGTCGCTCCGAATCTGCTCGCGTGTCGCAACCCCCGCGCCCGTCGCTCCGAAGCGTTCTCTGCAGTAGCCGTCGAGCTGCTCGAGCACGGACGAGACGAGCGCGTTGAGCGTGAGCCCCGGTCGGCCGACATCGAGATCCACGTCGGGCTCGATGCCCGCGAGCTCGAGAATCGGCGAACAAGGTCCCGATGCTGTCCGGTCGTGACGACGAGGGGCGCGAACCGGCTGCTGCGTCGCAGCGCGTGGACGACCGGGAACATCTTGATCGCTTCCGGACGCGTGCCCATGAGCACGAGCACGTTGCTGAAGCGCTCTCCTGACGCGTCCTGGGTCACGGGCTCAGAGTACTTTCGGCGAAAGACGTGACTGTGTGGCGAGGCGGCTCAGGCGAGTGCGGCAGCGGCCTGCTCGTGCGGCTCGGCACGTCGACGTCTTCGCTCGGAGCCAGATCGCGTCCTGACCAAGTGGTGCGCGCGTCGCTTCGCCGTCGGCGACGAGCTGGAGGAGGGCTCGCTCTGCGCCTTCGAGGTCGCGCTACCGGGTCCGCCCCGTCCGCGAGGAGCGCCGCGACTTCGGCCGTCGTGAGCCCGTCCGGGAAGTGCTCGAGCAGCGGGAGTGGCGTCTCGGGAGACGGGGTTCGCACAAGCCCTGGATCGAGGTTTGCGAGCAGCACGTCGTAGGCGAGAGTCGGTTGCCAGCCTCCGGCGACGAGTCGCCGGCCGTCGTGCTCGAAGATCAACGACGGCGCCGTGAAGCGGACGGGGCCGTCCGAGGTCGAGGTCTTGCCCTGGGCTTCTGCCGCCGAACCTGCAGCCGTTCGGGTCTCTGCACGATCACGCTCGTACGCCTCCGTGACGGCGCCGTCGTCCAGGCGACCGACGATCGCGTCGGCGTCGACCCCGGTCACCGAGCGGAGCGCAGTGCGGATCAGCTCGTCGTCGTCCAGCAGGAGCGGGGTCGTGAAGTTCGCGAGCTGAAGCGCACGCAAGACCCGCCACTCGCTCCCGGGATCGAGCAGACGCGCTGCGACCACTGCGCGACAGCCACGCGCCGTCGCTGCCGGACGCTCCTTCGGCACGAGCCCGAACGGCATCCCGTAGCGACGCCTGAACGTCACGTTTCCGAGCACGGGGCGGGACGGGTCGTACGCGCTCCGTGCGGCCTCGCTCACCTCCTCGCGCAGGCCGATCATCACGAGTCGCCAGGAGAGCTGGTCGCCGTAGCGCCATTCGAGGACGCGGAGCGCGGGGTTCGCGGAATACGCCCAGGGGCACGCAGCGTCGGTGTAGAGGGTGACGTCGATCACAGTCGCATCGTCGATGGTAGTCACGAGGCGGATAATCGGGGCATGGCGATCGAGCTCCGGACGCCGCTCTGCCGTCTGCTCGGGGTCGAGCACCCGATCTTCAACGCGGGCATCGGGAGCGGCGCCGGGCGCGAGCTCGCCGCCGCAGTGTCGAACGCCGGCGGCTTCGGAGTGCTCGGCGCGAGCGGATGCGCCCGGACGATCTCCGAAGGACGATCGCGGAAACGAACGCGATGACCGACCGCCCGTTCGGCATCAACGTGATCATCGACGCGGAGGACGAGGGCGACCACGAGCGCCTCCTGCAGGACGTCCGTGCGGCCGTCGCGGAGGAGATCGCGGCGGTCGTCTTGTTCTGGGGAGACCCTGCGCCATATGTGGAGGTAGCAGAGGCACCGGCGTCAAGGTGCTCATCCAGGTCGGCTCGGCAGAGGAAGCGGAAGCCGCCGCCGCTGCAGGGGTCGACGCAGTCATCGCGCAGGGTGTCGAGGCCGGAGGGCACGTGCGCGGTACGACGTCGATCTGGGAGCTTCTCCCGCAGACCGTCCAGGCGGTCTCGCCCCTCCCCGTGCTTGCATCTGGCGGTATCGGCGACGGCGATGGCCTCGCGCGGGCGTTCCGTCTCGGTGCCCAGGGTGTCTCCCTCGGAACGCGTTTCGTCGCCAGCGACGAGGCATACGTCCATCCCGAGTACAAGCGACGCATCGTGGCGAGCACGGCCGAGGACACCGTCTACACAGCCGAGCTCTACGACGTGTGGTGGCCGGACGCACCGCACCGAACACTCCGGAACAAGACGTTCGACGAGTGGAAAGCCGCCGGATCTCCGGCATCGGGCAAGCGACCAGGCGAAGGAACCGCCATCGGCACGCGTCACCGTGCATCCGGCAGAGCTCTTCGACTGGCCGCGCTACGCGACGGGGATGCTGACGCCAGACTTCGAGGGTGAGATCGACTACGCACCGATGTGGGCGGGCGAGTCGTGCAGCCTCGTGAACGACATCAGGCCGGCGGCGGAAATCGTCCACGACGTCGTCCGTGAGGCCGAGATCGCTCTCGCGTCGAAGCGATAGATCCGCCTCTACAGACGATGCTAGGCTGCGCCTGCCCGGCCGCGCTAGGTGGGGAGTCAGCGGTTCCCTGAACCCGAAATCCGCTCCATGCGGGGCCGAACGCCGTCCGAGGGACGGTTCGTCGGGATTGGGTCTGCGCACGCAGCGTTGACAGATCGGGTTCCGCGCACTGGGAGCGTCCGAACCGCGTCAGGTCCGGAAGGAAGCAGCGCTAAGGACTCCCTCTCAGGTGCCGCGGCTCCGCCCGATCCGAGCGAGCGACGCAGGTACCTCCGGTGATGCCGATCTCGAAGGCGGAGCGCGCAGCCGGGCATTCCACTCTTGCCTTCGGCAAGAGTGGTTAGGAAATTGCCGATCGGAGAGCTGCCACGCGACGCTCGCCGATCCCGAGACGAGACGCCATTCGTCCTCGGAGGCGGACACCACTGCGGAAACGGTGCCGAAGCGGGCAAGCAGCGCGCGTGCGCAACCGATTGAGATCCCGGGCACGGCCGCAAGCATGGCCTCCGGCACCAGTTCCGGTGCCGACTTGAGCCTCTGTGCGTAGAAGGGGCGATCGCGACCCAAGGGCGAGCCTCGACCGCCTGCTTGCGAGGACCTTCAGCCAAAGCGCCGTGTCCGACGGGCCGTCGGTGCGAAGCAGGGCAACACCCTGTCCCAGCACTCCGAGACACGCACCTCGGACGGCCGCCGGTCGAATACGCCCGGCGTCGAGGTTGCGGCCTTCGACGACGAGATACGCATTGCCCGTGCGTGAGCGCATTCGCCCGATCTGAGCCCAGAGTCGGCCTCGCTCGAGACTCAGCGAGAGATCGGTTACGGTCTTCCGCTCGACCAGCGTCCCGTTCCCCAGGTCGTAGTCGGCGATTGGAAGTTGCGCGAACTTGATCTCGACGCCAAGTCTGAGCAACTCCTCAGGAACACGGCTGGAACGCTCGAACGTGTCGACCACGACTCGGAGGTCGGACGGCCTGCCTGCCACTTCTTCGCAAGCGTAGGATGGCCGGAGTGTCGAGCGTGTGTCGACTCATTAACCTTCTTGCGCCCGAAGGGCGGAAGAAGGCGTGACCGCGCTCTACCGGACGTACCGCCCGCAGAGCTTCGACGACGTGGTCGGGACAGGAACCCGTCGTCCGGACGCTACGCAACGCCATCGACCAGAACCAGGTTCGCCAGGCGTACCTCTTCGCCGGCCCACGGGGGACGGGCAAGACGTCGATGGCGAGAATCCTCGCGAAGGCGCTGAACTGCCTCGGCGCGCCGGGCCCCACGTCGTCCCCGGACGCGACGTGTCATTCGTGCGTCGGGATCGCGAACGGAAGCTCGCTCGACGTCGTCGAGATGGACGCGGCCTCGCAGCGCGGAATCGACGACATCCGCGAGATTCGCGAGCGGGTCGTGCTCCAGCCGGTCGAGGGGCGCTACAAGGTCTACATCCTCGACGAGGCGCACCAGCTCACCGGTGCTGCCTGGAACGCCCTGCTCAAGCTCATCGAGGAACCGCCGCCGCACCTGCTCTTCATCTTCTGCACGACCGACCTGAGCCAGGTGATCGCGAACCGTTCGCTCCCGGTGCCAGACGTTCGTCTTCCAGCGCCCGCGACTCCCCGAGCTCGTCACGCTCCTGCGGCGCGTCGTCGACGGAGAAGGCCTCGAGGTGCCGGACGCAGCGCTCTCCCTGATCGCGAGGAGCGCGCGCGGCTCGTTCCGGGACGCGGTGTCGACGCTCGACCAGCTTGCCGCGGCGACGAACGGCGCCATCGACGCCCAGGCAGTGCTCCAGCTGCTCGGTGCCGTCGACGAGGATGCGCTCCTTCGCCTCTGCGACATGGTCGTCGACCAGGACACGGCCGGGGCGCTCGTCTTCATCGAGGAGCTCGCGGAGCAGGGCCAGGACCTCGGCCGCCTCGTCACCGACCTCCTCGAGCACCTTCGCCACCTGCTTCTCGTACAGCACATGGGCCAGGTGCCCGATTCGCTGCCGGTGACCGAGGAGACGAAGGAGCTCCTTCGCCAGCAGGCGAATCAGCTGCCCGAGCCGACCGTACTGCGGCTGATCGACCTCCTTGCCGTCGCGATCGACGACATGCGTCAGGGCGGCGATCCGCGTCTTCCGCTCGAGCTCGCGATCGTCAAGGTCACGAGGCCGCACGCCGACCTGTCGCGCGAGTCGCTCGCACACCGCGTCGAGCTCCTCGAGGCCCGGCCCCCGACAGGCGCGTATCACGCGGCACCGCCAAACCCGTCCACCTCGTCGACCCCGTCGAGCCCGCAGAGCGAGGAGGCGATCCAGACCGCACCTCCCCCTCCTCGAGCTGAGATGAGCACGGCTCCGGACGTGGAGCTGGACCAAGTCGTCGACGCCTGGCAGCGGACGATCGTCGAGGCCGTGCGAGAGCGATCGATTCCCGTCGCGAGCCTTCTCTCCGAAGCGCGGCCGACAGAGCTCGACGGCGACACGCTGACGCTCGAGTTCCCGGCGGGCGCCGACTTCCACCGCCGCCAGGCCGCCGAGCCCGGCAACATCGGCGTCTTGCGTGACGCGCTCTTCGAGGTCACCGGGCGCAAGCTCGTCGTCGTGCTCGAGACGGCGAGGCCGGCAGCGACGCCGAGTCGGACGACGATGGAGCCGCCGTCCGAGGACGACTGGATCTCGACCCTCAAGGACACCTTCGACGCGAAGGAAGTGGAGACAGACGCATGAAGTTCGACATGAACAAGATGCTCCAGGAAGCACAGCGGATGCAGGACGAGCTCGCGAAGGCGCAGGAAGAGGCGGCCTCCGAGGTCGTCGAGGCCTCCGCCGGAGGCGGCATGGTGACCGTGAAGGCGAACGGAGCCGGTGAGGTCCTCGAGATCCGCATCGATCCTCGCGCCGTCGATCCGGATGATCCCGAGCTTCTCGCCGACATGGTCCTCGCAGCCGTCAACGAGGCTCTCCGCTCTGCGCGAGGCCTCATGGAGTCGAAGATGTCGGGGATCGTCCCCGGTGATCTGGGCGGACTCGGCGGCCTGCTCCCCGGGAGCTAGAGCCGGGACCTGGACGCGATACCCGTCCGGAACAGACGGCTAGGCTCCTTCCGTGCTGAGCCCGGCTGTCGAGAACCTCGTCGTCCAACTCACGAAGCTCCCGGGAATCGGTCGCCGGACCGCCCAGCGGCTGGCGTTCCATCTGCTCTCCGTGCGCCCTGAGGAAGCGCGCGAGCTCTCACACGCAATCGAGGAGGTCAAGGCCCGCGTGCGCTTTTGCACGGAGTGCGGAAACCTCACCGAGACGCAGCTCTGCGAGGTGTGCGGCGACGCCCGTCGGGACCGCACGGTGATCTGCGTCGTCGAGCAGCCCGTAGACGTCGATCTCGCTCGAGCGGACGCACGAGTTCCGGGGCCTCTACCACGTTCTGGGTGGCGCACTTTCGCCGATCGACGGCGTCGAGCCGTCCGACCTGCGCATCAGTGGGCTCCTCGGCCGTATCGAGAACGGCGGCGTCGAGGAGGTCGTGCTGGCCACGAACCCGACGATGACGGGAGAGGCGACGGCCTCCTACATCGCCGACAAGCTGCGAGACAAGGTGCGGGTGACGAGGCTCGCGAGCGGGCTTCCGGTCGGCGGCGACCTCGAGTACGCGGACGAGGTCACACTCGGCCGAGCCCTGGCCGGCCGGCGCGAGATGTAGCGCACGTTTTTCGCGGAGTTTGCGCCTTTCCGGTTAGGGACCCACTTGCAACGGGATGCCGTCCTTCCTAGATTGCAGCCACTGAACCGGCGGGCCTTCGGGTCAGCCGGTTCAGTGTTTTTTTGGGCTTGTTTCTGCGGGCGGAGCCAGGCCCCCGCCCTAGACTCTCCACATGTCGACGACCGAGTTCGAGGCCGTCCCTGCGGTCGGGACGGACACCGACCGCGCGCCAGGCAGCGACCCAGCAGACATCCCGTCCAACGTCGTCGTGATGAAGTTCGGCGGGACGTCCGTTGCGGCCCCCGAGCGGATCCTCGCCGTCGCACGCCGGCTCGCCGCGGTGCGCGATGAAGGACACCGCGTCGTTGGCGTGCTGTCCGCCATGGGCGACTCGACCGACGAGCTCCTCGCGCTCGCGCGCGAGATCTCGCCCGACCCCCAGGAGCGGGAGCTCGACATGCTCGTTTCCGTCGGAGAGCGAATCTCGTGCGCACTCGCAGCAATGGCGTTGATCGACCTCGGGTACGACGCCGATCTCCTTGACCGGTTCCCAGGCGGGGATCGTCACGGACACACGACACGGGAGGGCAAAGATCGTCGAGGTGCGCGCGCGGCGTATCCACGAGGCCCATGACCGCGGCGCGGTCGTGTTGGTGGCGGGGTTCCAGGGTGTCTCCACGGACGCAGAGGTGACGACGCTCGGGCGAGGCGGGTCGGACACGACCGCCGTCGCGCTCGCTGCGGCACTCGGGGCCGACGTCTGCGAGATCCTCACCGACGTCGAGGGTGTGTTCAGCGCCGACCCTCGCCTCGTGCCCAGCGCGCGAAAGCTCGGCGCGGTGACGTACGACGAGATGCTGGAGCTGTCGGCGTCAGGCGCACGGGTGCTCCAGCTACGCTCGGTCGAGTTTGCGCGG
This sequence comes from uncultured Actinomycetes bacterium, assembly GCA_963756925.1. Taxonomy (GTDB): domain Bacteria; phylum Actinomycetota; class Thermoleophilia; order Gaiellales; family Gaiellaceae; genus GMQP-bins7. Next base: position 327,764 of record CAVWPL010000001.1, read on the forward strand.
AACCACCGGGTTTCTCTTCACGTTCGCTCGTCGTTCTCCAACGCCGAAGGAACGTGGGTGACGAGCGAGGAGTCGGAACGGATGCTCGAGAAGGCGATGATCTCCGGCGTTGCACACACGCTCGACGAGACCGTCTACCGCGTGGAAGGGCTCACTGCCGCGTCGCTCTTCACGGCCCTGGCCGATGCCCACGTCAACGTCGACACGATCCTCCAGACGGGATCCGAGATCGTGTTCTCGGTCCCGAACGAGGATGGTGCCACGACCGCGCGAACGCTCGACGGACTGGCCACCGGCTGGACTCGGATGCCGAGCTCGGGAAGGTGAGCGTCGTCGGCGCAGGAATGAAGAGCCACCCCGGCGTCGCGGCCACGACGTTCGCGACGCTCGAGGCGAATGGAATCGAGCCCGTCATCGTGACGACCTCCCCGATCAAGATCACGTGCCACGTCCGTCGCGACCAGGTCGAACGTGCCGTCGCGGCGCTTCACGAGGCTTTCGGCCTTGGAGAGCAACCGGCCATGTCCACGAGTGGCGATGAGTAGCGATCTCGCAGCTCCTCGCGTCGCAGTCGTCGGGGCAACGGGAGCCGTCGGGCGCGTGACCCTTGCCCTGCTCCGCGAGCGGGCGTACACGGACGTCACAGCGTTCGCCTCGTCGCGCTCCGCCGGATCGACGATCGATGGCCTTCTCGTCGAGGAGGCGACCGCGGGCCGGCTCGCCGAAGGCGACTTCGACGTCTGCCTCTTCTCCGTGGGAACGGATGCAAGCCGCGAGCTCGTCCCGCCGACAGCTGCGGCGGGAGCTCTCTGCGTCGACAAGTCGGCGGCGTTCCGGCTCGAGGACGATGTGCCGCTCGTCGTCCCCGAGGTGAACGGCCAGCGAGCGTTCGAGCACCGTGGAGTCGTGGCCAACCCCAACTGCTGCTCGATCCCCCTGGCGCTGACGCTTGCGCCGCTACGCGACGCAGCCGGCCTTCGGCGGGTGCGCGTCTCCACCTACCAGTCGGCTTCCGGGGCGGGCTCGCAGGCACTCGAGCGTCTTCGACGCGAGTCGCCCGAGGAGCACGACCTGCGCATGGACTGGTCGTTCGACGGGGTGGAGTTCGACGAGGAGGCGAAGATCCGGGACGAGACGCGCAAGATCCTGGAGTTGCCGCAGCTCCCCCTGAGTGCGACGTGCGTCCGCGTTCCCGTGCTGGTGGGACACGCAGAAGCGGTGTGGGTGGAAACCGAGGACCCGCTCTCCGCCGCGGAGGCCGAGCGCATCCTGAGCGAATCGCCCGGGCTGCGACTCGAGCTCGCACCGACCCCTGCCAAGGCGGTGGGCACGGACGACGTGCTCGTCGGCCGGGTGCGGGACGACACGACCGCCGAGAATGGGCTCGCCCTCTTCATCGCATGCGACAACCTGCGCAAGGGCGCCGCGCTCAACGCGGTGCAGATCGCCGAGCTCGTCCTCGGCGCACGCTCGGCGGTTTCCGTTAACGCCCGGTAATCAGCTGGAAACGCGCCGCGTTTTCCCTGCTACCTTCGGTATATGCCTGGGGGAGCTGCACGCAGCACGAAACCGCCTCGAAGACACGTCTTTTCGTGGCTGACGATCGCCGGCGTCTCACTCGCCGTTGCTCTCACATTCATCTTGGTCGCAGCGGTATGGGCGGACACGGCTGCCCAGGAGCGTGTCGTTGCGGGAACCGCAAAGGCAGACACGATCGTCGGAACGTCGAGCCACGACCGAATCTACGGACGCGGCGGGAACGACTGGCTACGGGGTCTCGGCGGAAATGACGTCCTCGACGGCGGCTTCGGCCAGGACATCGTCTCGGGCGCCCTGGGCAACGATCGAATCGTCGTCAGGGACCGCATGCAAGACCGCGTCTACTGCGGCCTCGGCAAGGACACCGTCGTCGCGGACGCTCGGGATCGGATTCACGCCGACTGCGAGACCGTGTCACTACCCGGCAGACCAGGAACCGTGCCTGAATCGAGGACCGATTGCGCAACGACGAACCACACGTCGTGGACGCTGGGAGGAATGCAAGCCTGGCACCACGATCACCGTCACGAACCGTGCATGGAACTGCAGCCAGCCACTTTCGACCTACGGCCCGCTTCCGATCAAGGTCATCTCGATCTCCACGGAGCCGTGGGACGACGGCACCGCGGTGACGGTGAACTCCGGTTGTGTCGGGTCACCAGGAACCGACGTCAACCTCATTCTCGACATTCGCGGTGATGGGCCGAGGTCGCCCAACGGACCCGGCGTCGACGCCTTGAAGACGCGCGTCAATCCCGAGGAGCTGCGCATCACGGGCTCGATTCAATGCGGCCGGCGCGTACTCGACGCTCACCAGGACGCGATCCAGCTTCAGGGCGGGACAAACATCACATTTGTGAACGTCGAGGCAGGAGGAGACTTCGTGGCGGGGCTCTCGACCTGCCATAACGCGGGCGGCGGCCCTTTCTACTCGCTCAACAACAACACGAACGTCGACGTGCTCGGTGGCAGGTTCATAGGCTGCAACAAGGCGCTGAACGGGAACAACGCAGGCTCCGGCATCAATGTCACGAGCGCCAGATTCCGCTCGGGCCGCAACGACGGAACCGACCCCAATTGCGACTTCGCCTCCTCGGCGCCGTGCATCAACACCGGAGCTCTGGCCCTTCAGAGCGTCACCTGCGAGCAGTGGCTCGAGGGACGCTGGGTCTCTGTCGAATCCAGGTGACAAGGGCGGTGCTAGACAGTCGATCTGCGGATATCGGCTGAGCTAACCGCGATCCACTCTCTCCGGACACCTTGGTTTTCTGGGCTTCGGTGCTATACGTAATTTGTGAGTCGTGCAGTGATCATGCTGCGACTTGTTCCGCGATCGCTCCGGACGCACGGCGTTCGTGGAACGATCGGGCGTGGCCGAAGGCTTGTTGTCCTACGCCGTGTGGCGAAGCTGAAGATGCGTGAGAGCGTGGCATTCGACGTCGCTCACGGTGTCGACACGGCCGCCTGGGTTCGCGTGCCCGGCCTCGACACGACGAGTCGCAACCGCGCGTTTGCGAACCGCTACCAGCCGTCGAGCGTCGAGGAGTTCGAGCTTCTCATCGGGAAGCTCCGCGTCGACTACCGCGACTTCACATTCGTCGACTACGGCAGCGGCAAAGGCCGCGTGCTCATGCTCGCGACGAGGTATGAGTTCAAGCGCATCATCGGGATCGAGTTCGCGGATTCGCTCGTTACGATCGCGCGTCGGAACATCGCGACCCTCGGTCGCGAGGCCGCGAAAATCGAGATCGTTCACTCCGACGTCGTACGCTTCACGCCCCCTGCGGGTCCGCTCGTCCTCTACTTCTTCAACCCGTTCGGGCTCGAAGTCCTGCGGCCCGTCCTCGAGCGAATTCGTACTTCAGTCGAACGAGATCCCAGACCTGTGTACATCGTGATCACCGGCCCCCCAGAGCTTTCACAACTTGTCGAGGAGGCCGGTTTCGAGAGGGTGGACGTGGATGAGCTCGGTTGGTACACGCATGGCGTGTTCGAGGCGCCCGCTGGCACTCCACTCGCCTCACCCACGCGCTTCTTGAAGCCGAGCCCGGCCGAACGTAGCACCAAAGCACCTTCCCGCCTGCACAAACTCACTCGACCGGTGCTGCCGAAGCAACCCCTTCTTCCGGATCTTCCCGCTCGCGGTCTTCGGAAGCTCGTCGAGGAAGACGACCTCGGCCGGGACCATGAAGCTCTCGAGGCGCTCCCGGCAGGCGCCGATGATGTCGCGCGCGGTCAGGACGGAGTCCTCCTCGAGCGCGACGTACGCATGGATCGCCTCCCCGAGCAATTCGTCCGGGACGCCGATCACGGCTGCCTCCCGCACGCCCGAGATCGCGTAGAGCGCATCTTCGACCTCAGCCGGGCTGACCTTCTCGCCGCGCGACTTGATGATGTCGTCGCTGCGGCCCACGAAGTAGAGAAAGCCCTCGTCGTCCACCGTGAAGTGGTCGTGTGTGCACAGCATGCGCTCGCCCGGGAGCGGCCCTTCGACGAGCATCTCCGCGGTGCGGTCCGGAAGCCGCCAGTACCCCACCATGACGTGCGGCCCACGGACGTAGAGCACGCCCGTGTCGCCTGGCTTCACGGGCCGTCGCTCGTCGTCGAGGACGAGCGTCTCGGTGCCCGGGATCGCCTTCCCGACGGACGTCGGCTTCGTCTCGAGCAACTCGGGCTCGAGGTAGCTCACACGCTTGCACTCGGTGAGCCCGTACATCCGAAAGATGAGCGCATTGGGGAAGATCTCCCGCAGCGGGTCGTGGAAGCTCGGAGGCAACGCCGCGGCCGTGTTCGTCACGCGCTGCACGGACGGGAACCGCAGCGGCGAGCGCTCGTGCATCGAGATCAGCGTCGCGTAGACCGTGGGCACGCCGGGGAAGACGGTGACCTCCTCCTCCTCGAGGCGCTTCAGCACCTGCGCCGGGTACACGAACGACCGCTCGAGGACGAGCGTCGCCCGCATCCGAACGCTCATGAAGAGCTGGTAGAGGCCGTAGTCGAAGGCCAGCGGGAGGACGTTCATGATGCGGTGCTCCGGCCCGAGGCGGATGTACTCGCACAGGCTCCCCGCCGTGAACACCATGTTCGCGTGGGTCATCATCACGCCCTTCGGGTTTCCCGTGCTGCCGGACGTGTAGATGAGAGCGGCGAGATCGAGCGGAATCGTGCCGGGGCTCGGAGGCGAAGGCTCGGCGCCCGAGAGCAGCTCTTCGAACGAGAGCATGCCCTCGAGCGGCTCGTCCGCTCCGGCCTGGATGGTCGCTTTCAGCGACGTCACCCGGTCTTTCGAGCGCGCTGCGACCCGGGCGATGCTCCCCTCGGTGACGAGGAACGACGCTTCCGAGTCGGTGAGGATGTACGCGAGCTTGTCCGCCTTCGTCTGCGCGTTGACCACGACGAACACGCCGCCCGCAAAGAGCGTCCCGAAGATCGAGACGACGCACGGAAGCGAGTTGTCGGTGAAGACGATGACGCGATCGCCGCGCGTGAGACCGAGGTTCTGAAGCGCGTCGGCGAAGCCGAAGAGCGCCTCGAGGAGCTCCGCGTACGAGAGGCGCTGGCCGTCGACGACGAGCGCGGTCTTCTGTCCGTCAGCCTCGGCGGCGGCGCGGAGACTGTCGTGGAGCAGCCGGTCCTCGCGCATGGCTAGCCGGCTCCTGCGACGAACGTCGGCTCGCGGTACGGACTCTCTGACAGTGCCACCGACGACGACGCGCGTCGGCTCGGCCGTCGGCGCCAGGGTGGGACGGACGACGAAGAGGTCGTGGAGAAGCATCACGGAGATCGTGCCCACGAGACCCATCTCGTCTGTCTCACCGACCCCTGCAGCGCCCGCCGCTTCGCACTTCTGCACAAGCCTGGCAACGGCCTCGGTATCGAACAGTCCGGCCTCGGCGAGCCGCTCCGGTGAGAGCACGCCACGAACGTACTCGGGCGCGGCAGGCCCCACGAACGCCGAGGCGATCGGTGCGCGATACGGGCGCTTTCTTCTCGCCGAGATCTCGGCCGGGATGAGCGGCTCCGCCACCTTGCGCAGGAGGTACTTCTCGTCGAGCCATCGCACCTTCATCCGGTCGGGGAGCGCGGCGGCGAACTCGGCGACGCGATAGTCGAGGAACGGGAACCGTCCCTCGATCGAATGCCCCATCAGCATGCGATCGCCCTGCGAGTGCAGAAGGTACCCGTCGAGGAACGTCATGATCTCGAGGTACTGAGCCTTGCCGAGTGCCGTCAGCGTGTCGAAGTCCGCTGGCAGCCGGTCCTGGACCCGCGCGACCGAGTCGCCGTCACCCGCCGCCCGCTCGAGGAGGTCAGGGGCGAAGAGTCGCAGCAGGCGTGCGGTGTTCCCGAAGCGCAGCCGGTGGCTGTAGAGCGGATCGTCGGTGTCCTCGAGCCCGCGGCGATAGAAGCCGGAGAGAAACGCGCCCGATCGCTTGAGATCCTTTCCGAGGAACTCGTTCAGCCGCGTGAAGAGCAGAGGGCGCAACTCGGAGTCGGGTACGCGGGCCCAGAACCGCCGCACCTTGTTCTCGCGATAGATGTCGTAGCCGCCGAAGAGCTCGTCGGCCCCCTCTCCGGTGATGACGACCTTGAGGCCGGCGTCCCGGACCGCCCGAGACAGCCGTAGGAGCGGGGCGAGCGCGGTGCGCAAGGTCGGTTTCTCGGACAGCTCGACCGCCCGCGGCAGGAGCTCGGCGATGTCAGGTGAGTCGACGACGACACGCGTCAGCGTCGTGCCGAGGTTCTCGACGAAACGATCCTGGTACTCGCTCTCGTCGAACAGCGGATCGCGGAAGCCGATACCGAACGAGTTGAGCGTCTCCGGGTACAGATTCCGCGCGAGCGCGGCGGTCAACGAGGAATCGAGGCCGCCACTCAGGTAGGCGGCGACCGGGACGTCGGCGCGCAACCGGATCCGCGTCGCGTCGGTCAGGAGCTCTGTCAGCTCAGCCCGGAGCTCCGTCTCGTTCTCGGACTGCTTCTCGCCGGTCCGTGGGAACCGCAGGTCCCACCATCTCTTCTCCTCGATCAGGCCGCCGGGGCCATAGCGCAGGTAGTGGGCGGGTGGAAGCTCGCGCACACCGACGAACGCGGAGCGGTCCGGCAGGATCGACCACGTCGTGAACGATTCGACGAGGCCCAGCGGGTCGAGCTCGCGACGGGCCGACGGATGGCGGAGCAACGCCTTCGCCTCGGACCCGAAGCACAGGTCGCCGTCGAGCTCGGCGAGAAACAGCGGGCGAACCCCGAAGCGGTCGCGCGCCAGGAAGAGCTCCTGTTCACGGCGATCCCAGACTGCGAACGCGAAGTCGCCGTTCAGGTGATGGAGGCAGTCCACGCCCCACTCGTCGTACGCGTGCGCAATGACCTCCGTGTCCGACGAGGTCGCAAGACGGCGTCCGAGCGAACGGAGCTCCCGCTGGAGCTCGACGTAGTTGTAGATCTCGCCGTTCTGCATGACCCAGTAGCGGCCGTTCTCGTTCGAGAGCGGCTGGTCGCCGCCGGCCAGATCGACGATCGCGAGGCGGTTGTTCGACATCCCGTACCTACCGTCGAGGTACAGCCCGACGCCGTCGGGACCGCGATGGTGCAGCTCTCCCGCCATGGCGAGGAGAAGGTCCGGCGAGGCAAGACGCCCCGACCGGGCGTAGATGCCCGCGATCCCACACATAGTCGCCACTTTTCAGGATATGGACGACCCGTCCCCCGGCAACTGGCTCCGGCAACTGGCCATACGGACGGTTCCTCTCAAGGCCGCTCGCACGATGCCGATACCGTGTAGTCTGCGGCCCGACCAGGATTCGGTCGTGTGATCCTCATGGAACAACGCGAAGCGATAGACAAGGACGTCCGTCGGTTCATCACCGACAACTTCCCGCTCGGCGGAAGCGGGCAGGAGCTCGCCGGGAGCGACTCGCTGCTCGAGGTCGGGGTCATCGACTCCGTCGGCGTCCTGGAGCTGATCGAGCATCTCGAGTCCACGTACGACCTCCAGATCCCCGACGCCGACGTCCTCCCCGAGAACCTCGACTCGATCGACGCGATTGCGCGTTACGTCGCGCAGCGACTCGACGGCAGCAGCAGCTCGAATGACGACCGCTGACGGGCCGCTGACGCTCGACGCGCTGACGCTCGACCCGGACGTCGCGCTCGCCGAGATCGGGGACCAGCTGTCCGAGATCGTGTTTCGCCGGCTGCGGAAGCGAGGGGTCGATCGTGGCCGTCTCGGGCGGCATCGACTCGAGCGTCGCCGCGGCTCTCTGCGTGCGAGCGCTCGGCGCGGATCGCGTGCTCGCGCTGCTCTTGCCCGAATCCGAGTCGAGCGGCGACACGCTCGACCTGAGCACCGTGCTCGTGGAGCACCTCGGAGTCGAGTCAGTCGTCGAGGACATCACGCCGATGCTCGAGGCGTTCGGCTGCTACCGCCGCCGCGACGACGCGATCAGGCAAGTCGTCCCCGAGTACGGAGACGGATGGCGCGCGAAGCTCGTCCTCCCGAGCGTTCTCGGGAGCGAGCGGCTTCCGATCTTCTCCGTGGTCGTCGAGTCGCCGGCAGGCGAGCGGACCCAGGCCCGGCTGACGTCGGATGCCTATCGAGCCGTGGTGGCGGCGACGAGCTTCAAGCAGCGCACCCGGAAGATGCTCGAGTACTACCACGCGGACCGCCTCGATCGAGCCGTCGTCGGGACCCCGAACAGGCTCGAGTACGACCAGGGCTTCTTCGTGAAAGGCGGGGACGGCGCCGCCGACGTGAAGCCGATCGCGCACCTCTACAAGACGCAGGTGTACCAACTCGCGGAGCACCTCGGCATTCCGGAGGAGATCCGCACGAGACCACCGACCACCGACACGTACTCGCTCCCCCAGAGCCAGGAGGAGTTCTACTTCTCGGTGCCCTACCAGGTTCTCGATCTCTGCCTGTACGCACTCAACAACGGCGTGCCCGCCGCGTCCGTTGCCGCCGCCGCCGGCCTACGAGACGAAGACGTGGACCGCGTCTTCCGCGACATCGAGTCGAAGCGCCGCGCGACGTCGTATCTCCACGAGCACGCGCTCCTCCTCGGACCCGTCCCCGAGATCGTCCGCTAACGCGCGACGCTAGTGGCGCTGTCCTGCGGCGCGGTCGCTCGTACGGCCATCAGGCTCTTTGTCAACCCGAAGAGTCGCTCGCGGTGAATTTCGGCGTCCGGGAACAGACGCTGCAGCTCGCGCGCGCTCAGGAGATTCACCGGCTCCCAGCGGCCCTTCTCCCTGAAGCCGAACGAGAAGCGACTGTTCAGGGCCTTCATGACCCTGTCGGGAAGGAACTGGACGAGCGGAAGCTGGTAATGCGGCTCGATCGGGAACCACTTGTTCGGGGTCTGGAGGTAGTAGCGCTCGGAGACGCGACGGAACTCAGCGGCGAATGCGCGCTGTAGATCCACTGGCACATGCTCGATGACCGAGTTCGAGAACGCCACCGGAAATTCCCGATCGCGATATGGCAGGTTGGTTCCGTCAGCTTGGCCGACCGTGACATTCGGTTGGCCCAGCCAACCCTCGGCGGTCGGCGGAACGAGGTCTACTGCAACGATCGGGTTCGTCGCGTTGAAGCGCTCGAGCGCGGCACCCTTCCCCGCTCCGACGTCGAGAATGCGTTCTTCGGGACGGACCGCACAGAGGTCGATGAAGAATCGGTACCGAAGCTCGCGTCCGCGCTTGATCCTGTCGCTGCTCGCAGCCCACGAAGTCGTCCGACGACGTATTCGCGCCGCGAGTCCACGTTCATGCACAGCAGGTTCCCCGTCGGCTTCCCCCACACACGAAGGCTCACCCATGCTGTCTCCGACGTCAAGCCCCATTGGTAACACCCGTCCAGTGTGCTCGGATACAGGCAGACCCTCGCTCTGGCGAGTTGTCGCCGGCGTTGTGGGTGAAGTAGTCCCCTCGATTGGGTGAACCGGGGAGCCCACACCCTCGATCGGGTGACAGACGACACGTGACCTCGTCCGATGACGGTCGTGCCGCACCGCGATTCTCGTGCGGCACCGCCACTGTCGTCTCACTGCGAGGTTCTGATGCGAAACCACGAAACCGCTCGTCGGATTCGAGAACACGCTCATTCGTCGCACCTCGTCGGCCGCCTAGGGGCGATCGGCTTGGTGCTGGTCGCCTTGACCACTGCCTCCGCAAGTCGCTTCGGTGCGGGGTCGCCCGAGGCGGCACCAGCGCCACCCGCTCTACGCGCCGCTTCAGCGGGTGAGAACGGTGCGGCGTCCGCGTCGCTCACGATCTCGAAGCCGTCGGGGGTTTCGAGCGATGACGTCCTCGTCGCAGCCGTCACGGCTCGGCTTGGATCGGCTTCGACTTTCACCCAACCCTCGGGATGGACACTCATTCGCCGTGACGACTGCTCGGGGCCACTGCGCACCGATCTGGCTCACGCCCTCTACTACAGGGTCGCTTCGGGGTCCGAACCGTCCTCCTACACATTCTCCTTCCCAGCGCTAACGGGTGCTGCTGGGTCGGTGCTCGCGTTCTCGGGTGTAGACACCGCAGCTCCGGTCGAAGCGGATACCGGAAGGATCAGCCGCAATTCGATCGTCACGCATGCACCGTCGATTACCGCCTCTGACGCGGGTGGCCGACTCGTCGCATCCTTTGCGAACAGCGGAACTCAAGGCGTGACCCCGCCAACGGGAATGACCCAGCGCGCAGCTTCCCAAGTCACATCCACGCCGACTGTTGCTGTGATGGGCGCGGACGAGCCACTCGCAGCGGGTGCTTCCAGCGGAAACAAGGCCGCGAGGACGGTAAGTCCTCCGAGCTGCAACGCAGGTGCGATGGTGCTGCTTCGCTCTGGCGGATCGTCCACCGCACCTCCTCCACCGCCACCGCCCCCGTCTCCACCACCACCGTCGCCACCACCACCGTCGCCACCACCACCGTCTCCACCCCCACCCCCGTCTCCACCCCCACCCACCGTCTCCACCCCCACCGTCACCACCCCCACCGTCACCACCCCCACCCCCGTCTCCACCGCCCCCGTCTCCACCACCACCCCCGGGCGGGACGAGCACCTGCTCGACGTCGAACTACGCGTCGTGGTCATGGGAGCAGTGCAGAGTGGGAACGACGATCACCGTCACCAACCAGTCCTGGGACTGCAATAGGCCGCTCTCGAGCTACGGCGTGCTGCCGATCAAGGTGGTCTCCGTCTGGACGACGCGCGGGAACGTTGCGGGTGCAGTCACCGTGAACTCGGGCTGCACCGGCTCGACGGGCACCGACGTCAACCTGATCGTCGACATCCGCGGAGCAGGACCAAACGCCGCAGGTGGCCCCGGACACGACGCGTTCAAGACCCGCCAGAACCCGCGCGATCTGCGCATCACGGGATCGATCAACTGCGGCTGGCGCGGCGCGACCGCTCACCAGGACGCGATTCAGATCCAGGGTGGAACGAACATCACCTTCGTCAACGTCGAGGCCGGAGGCGACTACGACGCCGGCACCTCGACCTGCCAGGGCGCCGGTGGCGGGCCGTTCTACTCGTACAACACCATCACGAACATCGACGTCCTGGGCGGGAAGTACATCGCCTGCAACCATGCCCTGAACGGCAACAACGCCAATTCGGGCCCCGGCAATGGCGTCTACAACGCACGCTTCCGATCGGGCCGGAGCAGCGATCCGAACTGCACATCGTTTGCCCCGTCACCGCCGTGCGTCAATACCAGTGCTCTCACGCTCCAGAGTCTCACGTGCGAGCGCTGGGTCTCCGGGCGCTGGACCACCTCGCCCGCTACCTAGGTAACGGCCTTCACACACACCGGGCTCCGCTCCGCACGCAGAGCGGAGTCCGGTGCGAGGCCGTCGCGGGGTCGGGCGTCGTCCAACGCGGGAGCCTGCAGAATGAACGCGTGCACCAGGTCGAACACGCGGCGTACTCGGTCGTGATACCGGCGCTCAATGCCGAGCGCACGATCGCCGCTGTGCTCGCGTCCTTGACTGCGCAGGAGCCGGCACCCGCGGCGGTGATCGTCGTGGACGACGGTTCCACCGATCGCACAGCAGAGATCGCCGCCGCGTTCGGAGCACGCGTGATCCGCGGGAGTGGTGCGACCTACGCGGGCGGTGCTCGGAACCGAGGCTGGGACCACGCCGAGAGCGAGATCGTCGTCTTCCTCGACGCAGACGCGATCCCCGCAACGGACTGGAGCGTAGGGCTCGCGAGGGCTATCGCCGAGTATCCCGGCGCCGTGATCGGTTGCGCGCGCACGTTCGATCCGACCACAGCGTGGGGATGGGTCGCGTACCTGCAGTTCGAGACGCCGTATCTGCCGCTCGGGAAGCCACACGTCCGGCGGTTCGTCTCCTCGTTCTGTCTCGCGGTTCCGCGCGGCGCGCCGCTGCGGTGGGACGAGAGCTACGGCGGTGAGGACGGAGTGTTCTCGGCCGATGCGCTCGCGGCAGGACTTCAGCTCGTGTTCGACCCGCGGTTTCAGGCGCTTCACGACCACGGCCGAGAGACCTTCAAAGACCTTCGTGGCCAGCAGCGTCGCCTCGCCTATGGCCTCGCGCGCCTCGGTCCGGTGCAGCGGGAGGGCGTCCACAAGCGCGTGCTTGCTCGAGCGCCATTGCACTACTTCGCGCTTCTTCGCCTTCCGGTGATCTATCGACGGATCCGGGTTGTGCCCGAGCTTCGAGCCCGGTTCGTCCGGCACCTCCCCCGGCTGGTGCTGGCGGAGTGGACGTTGGGCGCGAGCGCGCTCCGCTACGCTCTTCGTCCGCCACCCGCGCGCGGCCAACGAGGATCAGGGTTCAGGTAAGGGCGAGCCGGTGGACGCGCTAGCCCCCGGCGGGCGGAGCGGGCGCCGGAGCAGGCTGAAAAGCTTCGCGGACGACGTTCAAGACCTTTTCCCTGGTGCCCGTCTCGATGGGCTGAAGCCCGCCGAGATCGAGGCGAGCGAGCTCGATCCGGCCAACCGCTCGAATCGTGCGGAAACCGAAGTCGGCAAGGAAGTCGCGCGGGAAGATCGTGCGGTGGACGAGGAAGCGCTCGCTCGTGGGCGTTCCCTCCCGATAGCGGTAGGCGAAAGCCTCGAGAGCCCGGGCGCCCTTGTCACGGGACTCGCCGATCGCGGCCAGAAAGAGCGACTGCTCGACCCAGGGCTGAGAGTCGGAGACGAGGTAGGCGCAGGTCACGAGCACAGCGTCATCCGAGGGAGGACCGGCCGGCAGATCAACTGCGCGCGGGAAGAGCGCCGCCGGCCCGTACTGCATGGAGCCGAGCACTCGCCCGTCGTCGTCGCGGTAGATCGTGCCCCATACCCCCCAGTCCTCCTCGGCGCGCTCCATCCAGCGGCGCTTCTCGGGCTCCTTGTTGCCGCGCGTCTGCCACCAGACACAGCTCTGACACACCGCGGGCGCGGTCTCGAGAGTCGCACCCGTGAGCCCGGCGAGCCGCGTACTCATGTCGACCCGGGTACATCCGGCGACATGGGCGCGTGTCCCTCCATCACCTCGATCGTACAACGAGCTCCGTGACCTCCGGCCGCGCGAAGAGGCGGAAGGGCACGAAGGTCGTCCCGATCCCGGGAGACACGTGCAGCACCGTGTCGCCGTAGCGGTGGATCCCCTCGACGGCTCCGGCGCCGAGATGCGCAAGGCGAAGCTTGAAGCCGGGAAGCGGAACGACGATCTGTCCGCCGTGGAAGTGCCCCGCGAGAACGAGGTGGAATGTCGCAGGCGGAAGGCGCGACGCGATCCCCGGAAAGTGGCAGAGCAGGATTCGGAAGCTCGAGTCCAGGTTCGCGCGCTCCGCGGGACGTGACGTGCGCTCCGCGTAGCTCCTCGGATCGACGCCGACGACCTGGATGCGCTCGCCCCGCAGCTCGATCTCGACAGCCTCGTCACCGAGGAGCGTGACGCCCGGCATCGCCATGAGCTCTGCGCCGTCGATGCTCTCCGAGAACGGATCGCGGCTGTCCGCGAAATCGTGGTTGCCGAGGACGACGATGCACCCTGGCAGATCGGCGAGAAGCCGCTCGAGGAGCGGAAGGCCCGCGCGCCGGGACACGAGGTCGCCGGTGATGACGACGAGATCCGGACGGCGCTGCACGACCCAGGCGACCGCGCTCTTCGTCGCACGCTGTCCCCGCGACGGGACCCCGAGATGGAGATCGGAGAGGTGGGCGATTCGGAGGCCGTCGAGCGACTCGGGCACCCCCGCGAGCTCGACCTCGAGCACCCGGCGCCGGAGCCAACCCGCCTCGAACCATCCCCAGGCGAGCGCGAGAAGCGCCGCGATTCCTAGGCCGAGGACGACCCAGACCACAGTTGCCCTCCGCGCAAGTTACAAGTTGTCACTTGTCGTTCGCTCCGTGTATTCGTGCGCGCTTCGGCGCAAGTTACAAGTCGTAACTTGCGTGTCGTAGTGTGTTCGAGGCTCGCGTAGCCGGCGACGCTAGACAGAGAGCTTCTCGACGACGGGCTCGACCGAGACGACATGGCGCTTGAACTTGAGCTCCGAGTCGTCGAGCCCTGCGGCGACACCGATGAGCTGTGAGAGATGCAGTATCGGCATGCGGAAGTCGCGGCCCGTCTGCTCTCGGAGCTTGCTCTGCCAGGCGTCGAGCGAGAGGTGGCAGAGGGGGCACGGCGTGACCATCGCGTCCGCTCCCGCCTCCACGGCCTGCTCGATCGGCTGGATCAGCTCGGCCAGCGCAACGTCTTCGCGGGCCTGGATGATCGGGAACCCGCAGCACTTGATCTTCGCCGGATAGTCGATGGGCTCGCCGCCGCAGGCCTCGATGATGCGTTCGAGGGAATCCGGCTTGTCCGGATCCTCGAAGCCGAGGAGCTTGGACGGGCGGAGGATCTGGCAGCCGTAGAACGGCGCGATCTTGAGGCCCTTGAGACCCTTGTGCGCAGCTTCCCTGAGCAGCTCGTAGCCGTCCCCTCGGGAAACGATCCAGAGGAAGTGCTGGACGTCGACGGTGCCGTGATATGCGGGGGCACCGACCGAAACGAGGTTCTCGTTCACACGCCCGAGCAGTGCCGCGTCGCCCTTCAGCTGGAAGTTCGCCTGTCTGAGGTTCAGCGTGCAGACGTTGCAGACCGTCATCAGCGTGTCCGAGCCGGTCTCCTCGGCATACGCGAGGATTCGCGCGTTCAGGTGCAGGTAGTAGTCGGGCTCCGCCTCGTGGATGTCGCCGGCACCGCAGCACGTGACCCGCTCGAGCTCGATGAGCTCCAGGCCGACCTTCGGAGCGAGAGCCTGCGTCGAGATGTCGAGCTCCTTGGCCGACAGCGACGCCAGGCAACCCTTGTAGTACGCCACTGACCTCACGTCGACGCTCCCTCCTCCTTCGAGGTGTCTCCCTCGAGCGGGAGCGGCTTCGGGAACGAGCCGTCTCCGTACGGGTCCTTGTCGGCCTGGCCGCTCTGCTCGAACTCGAGGCGCTCGAGCGCATGCTCGCCCTGCACGATCCCCGCGGCGCCGTCTCGACCCTGTTGCTTCACGAGGTCGTACAGCGCACGCGACTCGCCGACGCCCTTCGCGACATGCGGTGGGATCGGGGACGGCACCTTGCCGTGCTTGACGAGGCCCATGGCGAACTTCACATCTTTGAGCGAGCGCGCGACCCCTTGCGTCTTCGGCACGAGCTCGGTCTCCCGCAGCCAGCCGGTCGTCTTCGCCGAGGTGACGAACCACTTCGCGTGCTTCGCGCCCATGTCGGAGTCGATGCCCTCCTGCATGGCTTCGGCCCCGAGCTTCGCGATTGCGTCTCGCGGATCGACGCCCTTGGGACAGCGCTCGGTGCAGAAGTAGCAGCGCGTGCAATCCCAGATCCCGTGCGGGCTCGAGTACTCCTGGAGCCGCTCGACCGTCGCCTGGTCGCGCGGGTCGCCGACGAAGCGCATTCCCTTCGCGAGCGCAGCCGGCCCGAGGAACTCGGGGTCGGCCTCCATCGAGTTGCACTCCGAGACGCAGCAGCCGCACATGATGCAGAGCGCCTCCTTGTGGATCACGTCCATCTTCTCCTGCGAGACGACGTGCTCTTTCTCGCCCGGATCGGAGTAGCCCGGATCGAGCCACGGCGACATCGCGCGGATCTTCCCCCAGAACGGCTGCATGTCCGTGACGAGGTCCTTGACGATCGGCATGTTTCCCATCGCCGAGATCACGGGGATGTGCCCGGACTGGGCGATGTCGTACATGCGCGTCTTGCACGCGAGGACGGCAGCGCCGTCCATGCGCATCCCGCACGAGCCGCAGATCATCATTCGGCAGCTCTTGCGGTACGCGAGCGTGCCGTCGATCTGGTCCTTGACGATGTCGAGGCAGTCGAGCAGCGTCACCCAGTCGGGCGCATCGAACTCGTAGTCCTTGAGCGCGCGCTCGCCCGCGACCGCGTCGTACCGCCAGATCTTCAGCGCAACCTTCATCCGCTCATCTCTAGTACTTCCGCTCCTCGGGTTTCCATTTCGTCATCGTCACCGGCTTCCAGTCGAGCACAGGACCGTCATCCTCCCAGGTGACCATCGTGTGCTGCAGGAAGTTCTCGTCGTCACGATCGGGATAGTCGTACGGCCGCGCATGGGCACCACGGCTCTCTTTCCGTGCGAGACCGCACACCACCATGCACTCGGCGAGCTCGAGCAGGAAGCCGAGCTCGAGCGCCTGCGTGAGATCGGTGTTGAACACGTCTCCCTTGTCCTCGACGACGACCTGCTCGTAGCGCTCGCGAAGCCCACGCACGATGCTTCCCTGCTCGAGCATCTGGTCCTCGCGACGAAAGACGCCGAAGTTGACGTGCATCGTGTGAGCGAGCTCGTCCCGGATCTTCCAGGGGCGCTCACCGTCCGTTCGGTCGAGCAGCGTCTTGAGCTCGCGCTCGGCGTCGGCTTCGACGGAGGTCGGGACGTCGACGGTTGTGTGGGTCAACGCCCAGTCGGCAGCGTGCCGCCCGACTCGCTTGCCGTAGGTGATCGTCTCCATCAGGGCGTTTCCGCCGAGGCGGTTCGCACCGTGCACCGAGACGCACGCGACCTCTCCGGCCGCGTAGAGACCCTCGCGGGCGGTCTGTCCCCACACGTCCGTATCCACGCCACCCATGTGGTAGTGGGCGCCCGGGCGCACCGGGATGGGCTCGTAGATCGGATCGACGCCTGCAAACGTCATCGAGAGCTCGCGCGTGCCGTGCAGACGCTCGAGGATCCTCTCTGCGCCGAGATGCCTGAGGTCGAGGAGGACGTTCCCGTCCACTCCCCTGCCCTCGTCGATCTCGGTCTGCTCTGCGCGTGAGATCACGTCCCGCGAGGCGAGCTCCATCGCGTTCGGCGCGTAACGCACGAGGAAGCGCTCCGCATCCTTGTTCAGCAGGTACGCCCCCTCGCCACGGCAACCCTCCGTGATCAGCACGCCTGTCGGCGCAAGCGTGGTCGGGTGGAACTGCATCATCTCCATGTCCTTCAGGGCGACGCCCGCGCGCAGCGCGAGCGTCATCCCGTCGCCCGTGCAGGCGTACGCGTTCGTCGTCCCCGTGTAGAGACGCCCGGCGCCACCGGTCGCCAGGATCACGGTCTTGGCGCCGATCGACTTGAGCCCTCCGTTCACGAGGTCCCAGGCGATGACCCCCTGGCAGCGCCCGTCGTTCTCGACGAGCTTCCAGGCGAAGAACTCCTCGTAGGTCAGGATGTCGCGTTTCATCACCTGCTCGTAGAGGACATGGATGAGCACGTGACCGGTGATGTCGGCCGCGTAGGCGGTGCGCGGCTCTCCGGCCGCGCCGAAGGGTCGCTGTGCGATGCGCCCGTCGGGCGTCCGCGAGAACACTGCCCCCCAGTGCTCCAGCTCGTAGACGTCACCCGGCGCCTCATTGCAGAGAATCTCGATCGCGTCCTGGTCGCCGAGGTAGTCCGACCCCTTGACGGTGTCGTACGCGTGCTTCACCGGATCGTCCTCCGACGCGTTGCCCAGCGCTGCGTTGATGCCTCCCTCGGCGGCGCCCGAGTGGCTGCGCACGGGGTGGATCTTCGAGATCATCGCGACGTCGGCGCCACTGTCGAACGCCTCGATCGCTGCGCGCATGCCGGCGAGACCCGCGCCGATGACCACGACGTCGTGCACGGCGTCCATTGCGAAGGACGCTACCTGATCGCCCAACGCGCTTGACCCGCAATCGTCACCCCCTAGGCCCGCCTGGAACGGGCGGGCCTAGGGGTTGGTGGGCTGCTACCGAATGCAGGTGGCGTACAGCGCCACGTTGGCTGCCGCCGACGTACTGGCGTTCACGAGGTACACCCGCCACGAGGAGTCGTTTGGCGGGTACGAATCGAAGCTGAACACAGAGCCATCCGACGCGAATCCGCCTCCGGCGACCTTCTGGCCCGCGTCGCAGGCGATGTTGAACTCTCCCTCGCCGTCGGCGGGGATAGATGCGGTCTGCGTCTTTACGCTGACTACGCCTGCTGCCGTGCTCGCGGGGCCGGGCAGCTCCGACCCCACTCGTGCGGCTGCTGTTGCGATCTGGGTGGCGTTGAACCCATTGAGCTTCTTCGCGTTGTCAGCCACGAGCGCCCGCTTTGCGAGCGGCACCGCCGCCGTTACGACCGCACCCGCAGTACCACCGAGTGCGACGAACAACGCAATGAGAGCGACGACGAGCGCGGGGCTCGGTCTTGCGAATTTCTTCTTCACGGACGGCCTCCTGACCTTCGTCGGGCCCCCCGATAGGCGCAAGCTAACGCGATGTCCTCCCCGATGCAATGGACGCGGCGCGATCGGGACGTCGCCTAACGCCCGCTCGGGAACTCAGACCCGCGTGAAGACGGCGCGCGTTACGGTGTTCCCGGTCATCGGAAGCGAGCACACGGCTCTCTTGCCGCGGCACGCTCCGGTCCAGCCCTTGAGCTTCCAGCCCTTGCCCGGCGTCGCTCTCAGCGAGAGGCGCGTGTGTGAGTCCACGGGCGACACGCACCGTCCGGGACACGCGATTCCCGCGCCCGCGCCGCGAACCGCGCCCTTGCCCGAGACACGAACGGTCAGCCGGTACGTGGCGGGGGCGAAGAGGGCGGTGACCGCACCCGCTTCACCAACGGTGAGGAGACACTGAGACGATCCCGCGCATGCACCGCTCCAGCGGACGAACTTGGCATTCGGCCTGGCGTTGGGAGTGAGCAGAAGCCGCGTGCCCGCGTTCCAGGTGGTCGTGCAGCTCTGGCTGCACAGGAGACCAGGTACGTCCGACGCGACCTCGCCCGAGCCCGCAACGGTGAGACCGAGCGGCGATTGCCGGTCGAGCTGGACGAGCCAGGGCGAGTCCTGGATGTCGAGCCACGATCCGGAGTGACCGTAGTAGTCGTTTCTCCCGGGGTCGAGAGCGAGGCCGGTGAGAGGGGTGCCGTCGGTGACGGGATACATGAGGTCGCGGTCGTTGTCACAGGTATGGCCGTCGTCCGGAGCGCGGGCAGTTGTTCGGCGCCTGATCGGGGACAGCGCCCAAGGTGTGGAGAACCTCGTGCGCGGCGATCTCCGCGCTCGCGGCGCCCGCGCACGCACGCACCGACACGACGGCGAGACCGAGCCCGCCTGGAATTGGCCCCCCGACACCACAGATGTTCTCGTCTCCGACCGGCCCGTCGTAGTAGACGACGTACCTCGTACCCGGCGACGTCAAGTTCTGTGAGTCGAGTGAGTCGAAGACCTGCTCGAACGGGGTCTCGCGAGCGGCGACCTGCGAGCCGGACTGCCGGAGCCGGAGTGTCGAGAGATCGAGCTGGAGCCCGCACGCGAACTGGGCGAGATCCGCGCGTGGCGCCCGGCTCGGGTCCTCTCGCCTCCACCACGAGTCGATCGTCTCCCAGTCCGTCTGCATCACGTTCGCGAAGTTCGAGAACCGATCCGGTCCGTCGGCCGGAATGGCGTAGATCCAGCGCACCGGATACCCGGCCACAGCGTTCGGCGAGGCATCGCGTTGCGCCGGCGTTCCACACCATGTCGCCGCGGCCCGCGCACTCGCCGCCGGAGCCGTCGCAGCGAGCGTTGCGCTCCGGACGACGGTGAGCGGCGGCGTCCTGATCGGCCCCGGTCGCCGTACGGCCGGTTCCGAGGACGACACCGAACGCGAGCAACGCCACAGTCGCCGCGACCAGGACACGCAGGCTCTTGCGAGCCGATCCGATCCGTGCGCTCAGGGCTTCGACACGGCGACGGTCACCTGTCCCGCCGCGCCTTTCTGGGTGACCCGGACGAACGCCGAGCGCTGGCCGCAGATGGTTCCCGAGATCCGCCTCTGGCGGTCGCCTGCCGCCGAGCCGCGCTTGATGATCGTACGGCGATCGGGCGCGAGAAGCGCAGCCTGATGAAGCCCGCCCCTCGGAAGGGTCACCGTGACCGCGACCGTTCCGTCGAGTGGTGTCGACAGCTTGATCCACCAGACCTTGCCCTGCGCGAGCTTGCGGCGATACACCGATCGCACGCCGGTGGTCCACGGCTGGAGCGCATCCCGCTCTGCCGCCTGGAGCGCCGCCTCGGTCGGATAGAAGCTCGGGGCGATGATCTGCCATCGCGCTGTCGTGATCCCGACCTTGCGCTCGTCCATCAGCCTGTAGACCTCCGCCCAGGCCTCGCCCGGATTCCGGCTGTAATCGTCGCGCTCGTTTCCGGGAAATGCCTCGCGGCGTGCCACTCGCGCGCAGACATTCGCAACCGAGGCCCAATGCTTCGGGCCCCAGTCGATGGCCCGCCAGGGAGCGTTCGAGCGGTAGAGCGCGATGTGGTGCCCGTACTCGTGGCGGACGACCTCCTCGGGCGTGGTGCCGTCCGGAAGCACCTCGCCGACCGAGACGCCCGTATCTCGCGAGTAGCAGCCGAGGGCTCGGCCGCCGCAGACCTGCCGCACTTCGGTGAGCGGGGCGACATACATCGTGAGCTCGGAAAGCTCGTCCCCGTGGACGAGCTTCGTGAGGAACTCGGCCCAGCTCTCGGGCGTGACGGTCTCGAGTGGAAACGCCTGCGAGACGAGAACGCTGACCGTCTCCCCGGTCGACGTCGTGATCGCTCCGCCACGCCACTCGATCCCCGCCTGCTGGAGACGAGCGTGGCTCAGCGTGGTGACCTTCCCCGAGAGCGAGCCCGCGTAGCTCCTCGCCGCGCCTTCCTGGGCGCTGACCGCCGCGGCACACCTCGTTCCCCAAGAAGCTCGCGACTGCACCGAGCGTGCCGAGGGACGCCAGACCGAGAACGACCGCTAGTGGCCGGAGCGAGCGATAGACCACCCGGCCCATATCGCCACGGTCATGTGAGAGCAGCGTAAGAAAGCCGGTTAAGTGGCCGTTGCGCCTCACCTTCAGATCCGCGGACCGGCGGCAGCGACCGCTTCGCCGGCGTCGCCGGCGAAGCGTGCGAAGTTGTCTCGGAACATCCCGGCGAGCTCGGCGGCCTTCCGATCGTACGCCTCCGGGTCGCGCCACGTCGAGCGCGGCTCGAGAAGGCGCGTCGCAACGCCCGGGACCTCGACCGGAACCTCGAAGCCGAACGTCGCGTCGATCCGATACTCGGCGTTGTCCAGATCACCCGAGACGGCGGCATCGAGCAGCGTCTTCGTCGCCTGGATCGGCATGCGATGTCCTTCACCGAACGGACCACCGGTCCAGCCTGTGTTGACGAGCCACACGGTTGCAGCGGAGTGCTGCTCGAGCTTCGCGCCGAGCATGCGCGCATACACGGACGGCGGCTGCGGCAGGAACGCGGCGCCGAAGCAGGCGGAGAACGTCGGCTGTGGCTCCGTGACACCGATCTCCGTTCCGGCGAGCTTCGCGGTGAACCCGGACAGGAACCAGTACATCGCCTGATCGCGCGTCAACCGTGCGATCGGAGGCAGGATTCCGAACGCGTCAGCCGCCAGGAACACGACCGATGCAGGATGGCCCGCACGTTTCGTCGGCACCGCGTTCGCGATCTGCTCGAGCTTGTAGGCGCCTCGCGTGTTCTCGGTCTTCGAGTCGTCGCCGAGATCGAGGATCCCCTGCTCGTCGACGCAGACGTTCTCGAGGACCGTGCCGAACATTCGGGTCGTCCGGAAGATCTGCGGCTCCGCCTTCGCCGAGAGCCGGATCACCTTCGCGTAGCAACCACCCTCGATGTTGAAGATCCCGTCGTCGCTCCACCCATGCTCGTCATCGCCGATCAGATGCCGCTCGACGTCCGCCGAGAGCGTCGTCTTCCCGGTGCCGGAGAGCCCGAAGAAGATGGCAACGCGCCCGTCGTCGTCGACATTGGCCGAGCAGTGCATGGGAAGGACACCTTCCAGCGGAAGACGGTCGTTCATGAGCGTGAAGATCGACTTCTTGATCTCCCCGGCGTAGTAGGTGCCGCCGATCACGACCTCGAGGCGCGATGGGTGCAGGACGATGAAGGTCTCGCTTCGCGTCCCGTCGTCTGCGGGCTGAGCCGTGACAGACGGAGCGTGCAGCACGAGCGCCTGGGGCTCGAAGTGCTCGAGCTCGGAAGCGGTCGGGTCGATGAAGAGCGTCTTTGCGAAGAGCGCATGCCAGGGGCTCTCGCTGACGACGCGCACCGCGATGCGGTGCGCCGGGATCGGCTCCCGCGAACGCGTCCACGACGTAGACCTCCTGCTCGCCGAGGCGCGAGGCCACCTTCTCGCGCAACCGCTCGAAGAGCTCCTCGGAGATCGGCGCATTCACATCGCCCCACCAGATCCGTTCGCTCGACCCCGGCTCCTGCACCACGAACTTGTCGTTCGGCGAGCGACCCGTGTGCACGCCGGTGTCGACCACCAGCGGGCCACCCTCGGCGATCTGCCCGTCGCCTCGTGCCACGGCGTGCATGTACAGCCGAGAAACGGTCGGGCGCCAGTGCACCCGGGCGTTCGACTCGATCCCGTGACCCGCGAGCGAGCCTTGGCTCGGGACGGTCGCGATCATGCGTGCTCCTTCGTTGCCATCGTCATGCCGAAAAGCCGCCTTATGGTACGCCCGCTGCGGAGGTGGGTGCCGGTGAGCCGTCGTCGCGAGCGGCAAGCGCCGAGAAGCGGCCGCCACGGGCGCTGAGCTCTGCATAGGTTCCGACCTCGACGACACGACCTCGATCGAGGACGACGATCTGGTCGGCGTCCTCGACGGTAGAGAGCCGGTGGGCGATCGCGATCGTGGTGCGACCCTCGGAGAGCCGCTCGAGGGCTTCCTGCACGAGTCGCTCCGTCTGGGTATCCAGCGAGGACGTCGCCTCGTCGAGCACGAGCACGGGAGGGTTCCGAAGGATCGTCCGGGCGATCGCGATTCGCTGCTTCTCGCCGCCCGAGAAGCGGTACCCGCGCTCGCCGACGACGGTGTCGTACCCCTCCGGCAGAGTTGCGATCAGCTCGTGGATCTGCGCAGCGTGGGCGGCTTCCTCGACCTCCTCGTCGGTCGCCTCGGGCTTGGCGAAGCGAAGGTTCTCGCGAACGGTTGCGTGAAAGAGATAGGTCTCCTGGGACACGACGCCCACGGCGTCTGCGAGCGATTCGAAGGTGAGGTCGCGCACGTCCACGCCGTCGATGGCGACCGTCCCCTCGGTCGCGTCATAGAGTCGAGCCACGAGATACGCGCACGTCGTCTTGCCCGAGCCGGTCTCACCGACGAGAGCCGTCTTCGTCCCGGCCGGGACGGCGAACGAGACGTCCTGGAGCGTCCAGGCGGCATCGTCGTAGCGAAACCAGCACCGAGTCGAGCCGCACCTCGCCGCGAGGCTCCTCGAGCGTCTGGTCGCCCTCGACGATGTCCACGCGATGGTCGAGGTACTCGAAGATCCGGTCGAAGAGCGCAAGCGAGCTCTGGACCTCGATCTGCACGCCGAGCAGACTCCCGATCGGAAAGAAGAGTCGCGTCTGGAGCGTGGTGAAGGCGACGAGCGTGCCGATCGTGATCGTGTCGTTTCCCTGCGCGATCATGAGACCCGCGAACCAGTAGACGAGCGCCGGCATGACGGCGAACGTCGTCTGGATAGCGGCCATGACCCAGCGTCCGGTCATTCGGCTGCGGACCTCGAGATCGGCGAGTCGCCCCGACTCCTGCTCGAAGCGCTCGGCAAGGTCGTCGGTGCGACCCATGGTCTTCCCGAGCAGGATCCCCGAGACCGAGAGCGACTCCTGCACGATCGAGGAGACGTCGGCGAGGGAGGCCTGCCGCTCGGCGGTTACCTTCTTGCGCTGCGCGCCGACACGCTTCGTCAACCAGACGAAGAGCGGGAGGAGCGCGAGCGCGAAGGCCGCGAGCCGCCAGTCGAGCAGCACCATCGCGACGACGGTCGCGATGACCGTCGTGACGTTTGCGAGAACCGAGGTCGCCGTCGAGGTGACGACGGTCTCGATGCCCCCGATGTCGTTCGCGATACGGCTCTGCACCTCGCCCGTGCGCGTCCGGGTGAAGAACGCGAGCGAGAGCCGCTGGAGATGCCGGTAGACCTGTGTCCGCAGGTCGTGCATCACACTCTGGCCGACCTGGTTCGAGAGCAGCGTCTGCCAGACGCCGATCACACCGGTCACGATCGGGATGACCACCATTCCGGCGACGAGCACAGTCAGAAGCCGGACGTTGTCCTCCGGAATGGCGACGTCGAGCACCTGGCGCAAGAGGAACGGTGTGATGACGCCGATCCCGGCCGAGAACACGATCAGCACGCAGACGACCGAAAGCCGCCGTCTGTACGGTCGGAAGAGGCTGACGATCCGTCTGAAGTTCGCGCGCCTCACCGCCGGATCGGACGGCCGCACGGGTGGGTCGTCGGCAGTTGAGCGATCGAAACGGCGTCCCGGCACGTTCTTAGGGTACGGACCAGCTGCCGGCGTCCGGCTCCGGGCAGGTGACGCTGCAGGCGACGAGGCGGGCGCGACGAATCCGGGGGCGTGGACTCGGGCACGGCGATCGATCGGTTTCTCGAGCACGGCGGCCTCGCCGACGCGACGCGACGCGCCTACCGATCCGACCTCCGCTCGTACGCCGCATGGCTCGAGCGCTCCGAGCTCTCGCTCGACGACACCGACACTCGAGTTCTCGCCGAGTACGTTGCGGAGCTCGGCCGTGGACGCCGCCGGCTCGCTCCAACGTCGATCGCACGGAGGCTCGCCGCCATCCGCGCCTGCATCCGGTTCACCTACGGCGCAACCCGTGTCCCCGACGCCTCGCTGGCTCCTGCGAGGCCCCGCCGGCTACCGGAGACGCTGAAGGAGCCCGAGATCGCAGCGCTGCTCGAGCTCGTGGAGGGCGAGTCGCCGCTCGCCCTGCGGAATCGCGCGCTGCTCGAGCTCCTGTACTCGGGCGGGCTGCGGAGCGCCGAGGCCGTCGGCCTCGACCTGGCCGACGTCGACTTCGAGCGCGAGGCGGTTCACGTGCGCGGCAAGGGCGGAAAGGAGCGCTCCGTTCCGCTCGGGGAAGAGGCGGCGCACAGCCTCTCGCGCTACCTCCGCGAAGGACGGCCCGAGCTCGCACAGCATGCGAACGATGCGGTGTTCCTCTCCGTGCGCGGGCGGCGGCTCGACACGAGCACCGTGCGCCGGCTCGTTCGCAATCCGCATCGTCTGAGGCACGCGTTTGCCACCCATCTGCTCGAAGGAGGAGCCGATCTGCGCACGATCCAGGAGCTCCTCGGTCACTCCTCGCTGTCGACGACCCAGATCTACAGCCACGTCGACGCAAAGCGCCTCCGCCGCGTCTACGACGGCGCTCATCCACGCTCCTGAGAGAGGAGCGAGCGGCACCGCGCCGAATCGGACCCGGCCCCGTGCCCACTCTCGACCCCGACGTCGATCGCTTCCTCCTCTACCTGGCCGCCGGCCGCTCCCCGCGCACGGTCGACGCCTATCGGAGAGACCTGGCGGCGCTCGCGACCTTCCGCGGCGGTCCCGTCGGCGACGCCACCGTCGAGGAGCTCGAGCGCTGGGTCGCCGACATGCGCGCCGCCGGCCTCGCCCCGTCGACGATCGCGCGTCGCACATCCGCGGTGCGCAGCTACTTTCGGCACCTGAGGCCTCATCGGGGCGCGCTCGGACAACCCGGCCGCAGCCCTGGTTCTCCCGAAGCGCGGACGCCGGCTTCCTCGCGCGCTCTCGCCCGGCGAGACCGAGCGCCTGATCGACGCCGCGAACGGCTCGACACCGAGATCCCTTCGCGACCGCGCGCTCGTCGAGCTCCTCTACGGCGCGGGTCTACGTGTCTCGGAGGCCGTCGGCCTGGAGAAGGGCGGCGTCGACATCGAGGAACGCATCGTGCGCGTCGTCGGGAAGGGCGGGAAGGAACGCCTCGTACCGCTCGGACGGCCCGCCGCCGAGGCCGCGCGTCGCTACCTGGCTCTCGGCCGCCCACATCTCGATCGGCGCTACCGTCCCGAGCTCTTCCTGAACGCTCGCGGGGGGCCGCTCACGCGTGCTGGTGCCTTCCTCATCCTCCGGAAGCTCGCCGACAGAGCCGGTCTCGAGCCGGGACGCGTTCACCCGCACCTGCTCCGCCATTCCTTCGCCACGCACCTGCTCGAAGGTGGAGCGGATCTGCGGAGCGTCCAGGAGATGCTCGGCCATGCCGACCTCGGCACGACCGAGCGTTACACGCACATCTCGGATCGTCGGAGACGCGAGGTCTACTTCCGTGCGCATCCGCACGCACGGAGGAAGACCTCGCGCCCCGAGACGTCCTAAGCCGGAATCTTGGTCTCCGCGATCGGGTTCGGGTCGATCCCCAAGTCGTAGTACGCCGTATCGCTTCCGGCGCCGCCGTTGATGCTCGACGTCGGCCTGCGTCGTCGTCCGGCACGCAACGTGTCGTTGTCGTTGCCGCCGGTGAGCGTGTCGGCCCCGGAGCCGCCGGTGATGTCGTCGTTCCCGTTGCCGCCCTTGAGCACGTCGTTGCCGCCCGCCCCGTCCAGGAGATCGTTGCCATGGCTCCCGTCGAACGTGTCGTCGCCCGCTCCACCGTAGAGCTCGTCCTCGCCGGAGCCGCCGGTGATCGTGTCACCGGAGTCACCGGCGCGGAGGATCGCCTTGCCGAGGTATGCGCCGCCCGGTGCCCGAGCCGCCCTTCGCGCTGAGCGACGTTGACACCGCCGTGGCCGAACACCTCGACTCTGTGCGGGAATCGGCGCGAACGTGACGTCCCGGTCGGTGTCCGCGTTCAGGTTCATGCCGTTCTGACCCCAACCTGATCGTGTCCGCCGCTGGACCCGCCGTGGACGACGATCGTGTCCGTGGCATCGCCGAGCGAGGTCGTGATCTCGATCTCCGAGGTCCCGGTCGACTCGGCCGTCGCGCCGGGTCCGAACGCGCCCCCGCGAGGTCGATGA
This sequence comes from uncultured Actinomycetes bacterium, assembly GCA_963756925.1. Taxonomy (GTDB): domain Bacteria; phylum Actinomycetota; class Thermoleophilia; order Gaiellales; family Gaiellaceae; genus GMQP-bins7. The sequence goes on from CAVWPL010000001.1 coordinate 354,621, forward strand.
CGAGCGTCTCGATCGCTCCCCGCGTTGCCTCCGATCGGTGATCGCGTCGGTGTTCGCCGTGGTGGCCGCGCCGCAAGCCGCGCGGCGTCGAGCCAGTGATCGCGCCTCCGACGACGGTGAGCGTCGGTCGACGATCCGGCGGTCACGTCGCCGTGACCGACTTCTGCGCCGCGTCGTAGATGCACCCGCCGGGAGGTGGCGGGGGTGGAGGCGGAGGTGGTGGTGGCGGGGGTGGAGGAGGTGGCGGGGGTGGAGGAGGTGGCGGGGGTGGCGAGCCGTCGCCGTCCTTGGTCTCCACCCCACGGGATTCGCATCGAGCTGCTCGTCGTAGTAGGCGGTGTCGGTGCCGGAGCCGCCGTTGATCAGCGTGTCGGCCTCGTCGTCCTCGGCGAAGATCTCGTCGTCACCACCGCACGCATTGAAACTGTCGAGGCCGGGGCCGCCGGTGATGGCTGTCGTTTCCGTCCGGCGCCGATGACGTGTCGTTCCCGCTTCCGCCGTTGATGACGTCGTGGCCCCGCTGGCCCGAGAGTGTCGTCGTTCGCGGCACCGCCGTAAATCTCGTCAGGTTCGGAGCTGCCGCGCAGAGCGTGTCGTTGCCCGGTCGTCGCCGGCCGGAGTGATCGGCTGCCGAGGAATGGAGCCTGCGCCGCCCTGGCCGCGCCCGTTGAAGTATGTTCGCTCCGCCGAGGCAGAGGGCCTCGATCTGTGAGGAAGCCGGGTCGAGCAGTGACGTCCACGTCGCCGTCGGTGTTGAGGGCAATCCCGAACTGGCCCGGCGCCATCAAGTCGTCGCCCGCGTTCCCGTAGATCGACGAGCACGTCCGTGGCGTCGCCGAGCGCGGTGGCGATCTCGATCTCGGGGACGCCGGTCGAACTCAGCTGTGCCCTGGCGCGAACGCCCGCCCGACTCGTCGAGCGTGAGGGTCTCGAGGTCCGGCGTACCGGCCGTCGACGATCGAATCGGTGTTCGCCGTCGTCGCCGCCCCGCACGCTGTCGGCGTCGAGCCGAAGTGGATCGCCGCCTGCCACGACCGTGAGCTTCGCCTAGCGACCCGCTGACGCGACCGTTGCGGTCGCCGACTTCGTCAACCGCGTCGTAGCTGCACCCGCCGGGAGGTGGCGGGGGTGGAGGCGGAGGTGGTGGTGGCGTGGGTGGAGGAGGTGGCAGGCGGTGGAGGAGGTGGCGGTGGCGGTGGCGAGCCGTCGCCGATCACGGTCTCCTCGCCACTGGATTCGGTCGAGGCTCGTATCGACGTAGGCCGTGTCGATGCCCCTGCCGCCGTTGATCACGTGTCTGCCCGTCGTCTTGGGCGAGGATCGTGTCGTCCCCGCCCGAGGCACTCAGCTGTCCAGGCCGGACCCGCCGGTCATGGCGTCGTTGCCGCCGCCGCCGATGAGCTTGTCGTTGCCGCCTCCGCCGTCGAGCGTGTCGTTTCCGCGCGCCCGTCGATCAGGTCGCCCGAGGCACCGCCGTGAGCACGTCGTGCCCGTTGCCGCCCTCGAGCACGTTGCCCGGATCGTCGCCGGCATGAAGAATCGCCTGGCCGAGGTACACCGGTGCCCGATCCGAAGCCGCCCTTCGCGCTGAGGAGGTTCGCTCCGCCGAGGCCGAACATCTCGACTCCGCCGGAAGCGCAGTGACCGTCACGTCGACGGTCGGTATCGGCGTTCAAGTTGGAGTTCAGTTCAGGCCGCTCGAGCCGCGATCGTGTCGTCGCCGGCGTGCCGTACACGATGATCTTGTCGGTCGTGTCGCCGAGCGACGTTTGATCTCGATCTCGGAGCCCCGGTCGCCTCGACGGTGAAGCCGGGTGCGAACGCCCCGCCCGACATGTCGAGCGTCAGGGTCTCGACGGTGCCGACGTTTCCGCCGATGTTGATCGCGTCCGTGTTCGCCGTCGTCGCCGCTCCACACGTCACGGCGGCGTCGAGCCGAACTGGATCGCGCCGCCGCTGACCGTGAGCGTCGCCGTGAGCACCGCTCGCGCATCGTCGCCGTGACCGCCTTCGTCGTGACGTCGTAGCTGCACCCGCCGGGAGGTGGCGGAGGTGGAGGCGGAGGTGGTGGCGGAGGTGGAGGAGGCGGTGGAGGCGGTGGCGGGGGTGGTGGAGGTGGCCCGTCTCCGATCACGGTCTCCACACCTACGGTCGCCGGGTCGACGCCCGTGTCCACTTCGGCGGTGTCCGTACCGGAGCCGCCGCTGATCAGCGTGTCCGCCTCGTCGTCCCAGGCGTGGATCGTGTCGTTTCCGCCGGAGGCGGTGAGGCTGTCCAGCCCTGGCCCGCCTGTGATCTCGTCGCTCCCGTCGTTGCCGACGATCGTGTCGTTGCCGCCGCCACCGCTGATCGTGTCGCTCCCGATCTGCCCGTTGAGGACGTCGTTCGACGCACCGCCGACGAGCTGGTTGGCGGCGCCCGCGCTCGCATCGAGCACGTTCCCGGGATCGTCCCCGGCGGTGAGGATCACGTTCCCGAGGAAGATCGATCCCGTTCCCGAGCCGCCCTTCGCGTAGAGGACGTTCGCGCCGCCCAGGCCCGACACGCTGATCAGCGCCGGAAGGGGAGCGAAGGTCACGTCGACGTCGGTGTCAGAGTTGAGGTTCAGGCCACTTTGGCCAATGCGGATCGTGTCGTCGCCGGGAGTGCCCTTGACGACGATCGCGTCCGTCGCGTCACCGAGCGAGGTGGCGATCTCGATCTCCGAGACGCCCGCTCCCTCTCCGGTCGCTCCCGGGGCGAAGGCTCCGCCCGACATGTCGAGGGTGAGCGCCTCGACCGTGCCCGCACCGCCGGTGATCGTGATCACATCGGTGTTCGACGTGGTGGCAGCGCCGCAGGGTGCCGCGGGGTTGCCGAACCAGATCGCGTCGCCGGAGACCGAGAGAGTCGCCGCCGAGCCCGCCGCCATCGGCGCCGTGATCGTCCTCGTCACCGAGTCGTAGTTGCACGACCCAGGTGGAGGTGGCGGAGGTGGAGGAGGTGGTGGCGGAGGTGGTGGAGGCGGGGCGGTGGTGGAGGCGGAGGATGGCGGAGGAGGCGGTGGCGGAGGTGGGGTGGTGGAGGTGCCCCGTCTCCGATCACGGTCTCCACACCTACGGTCGCCGGGTCGACGCCCGTGTCCACTTCGGCGGTGTCCGTACCGGAGCCGCCGCTGATCAGCGTGTCCGCCTCGTCGTCCCAGGCGTGGATCGTGTCGTTTCCGCCGGAGGCGGTGAGGCTGTCCAGCCCTGGCCCGCCTGTGATCTCGTCGCTCCCGTCGTTGCCGACGATCGTGTCGTTGCCGCCGCCACCGCTGATCGTGTCGCTCCCGATCTGCCCGTTGAGGACGTCGTTCGACGCACCGCCGACGAGCTGGTTGGTGGCGCCCGCGCTCGCATCGAGCACGTTCCCGGGATCGTCCCCGGCGGTGAGGATCACGTTCCCGAGGAAGATCGATCCCGTTCCCGAGCCGCCCTTCGCGTAGAGGACGTTCGCGCCGCCCAGGCCCGACACGCTGATCAGCGCCGGAAGGGGAGCGAAGGTCACGTCGACGTCGGTGTCAGAGTTGAGGTTCAGGCCACTTTGGCCAATGCGGATCGTGTCGTCGCCGGGAGTGCCCTTGACGACGATCGCGTCCGTCGCGTCACCGAGCGAGGTGGCGATCTCGATCTCCGACGTCCCGCTCGACTCGCCGGTCGCACCCGGTCCGAACGCCCCGCCCGACATGTCGAGCACGAGCGTCTGGGTCGTTCCGACGCCACCGGTGATCGAGATCGAGTCGGTGTTTGTCGTCGTCGCAATTCCGCAGGCTGATGGCGTCACGCCGAATTGGATGACATCGCCACTGACGCTCAGAGTCGCCGTCTGATCAACGTCGATCGTTGCCGTGACCGCCTTCGTCAGAGCGTCGTAGGTGCAACCTCCAGGAGGCGGAGGTGGCGGTGGCGGAGGTGGCGGAGGTGGCGGAGGTGGAGGTGGAGGAGGTGGAGGGTGGTGGTGGAGGAGGTGGAGGAGGTGGAGGAGGTGGTGGTGGCGAACCGTCTCCGTTCTTGACCTCGGTCGCAACAGGGTTCGGGTCGACGCCCGTGTCGTAGTACGCCGTATCGATGCCCGCGCCGCCGTTCAGAAGCGTGTCCGCCTCGTCGTCCTCGGCGAACATCGTGTCGTCCCCGCCGCTCGCGTTGAAACTGTCGAGGCCGGGACCACCGGTCATGTCGTCGTTCCCGTCGCCGCCCAGGATCGTGTCGTTCCCGATCCCTCCGATGACGACATCATTGAGCTCCTGGCCCTGGATGTTGTCATCGCCGGCGCCACCGTCGATGTAGTCGGGTTCCGAGCTCCCACGGAGCAAAAAGTCGTTGCCGTCTCCGCCCCAAATCTCCATCGGGCCGAGGAAGTGCAGGCCGGCACCACCCTGGCCGCGTCCGTTGAAACTGTCATTCCCGCCGAGCATGTGGGCCTCGATGTTGAGGATGCCCGGCGAGAGGAGGACGTCCACGTCGCCGTCGATGTGATCAAGCGAGACGCCGAACTGGCCGGGCGCCATGCGGTCATCGCCCTCGGTTCCGTAGATGACGAGCGTGTCCGAGGTATCGCCGAGATCGGTGTCGATCTCGATCTCTGGGATGTTGGGCTCGCTCGATGCACCCGGGCCGAATACGCCGCCCCGGTGGTCGAGGGTGAGCGTCTCGGGCGAGCCGATGTGACCGTGCACGACGATCGTGTCGGTGTTCGTCGTGGTCGCCGTTCCGCACTGCTGCAGGCTCGAGTTTCCGACGAGGATCTCACCCGCCGGGCCGACCTTCACCGTCGCCGCGTCGCCCGCTGCGATCGTGACGGTCACCGTGGCGCTTTCGAACCCACAGTCGGGCTCAACGGCCGAAGCCGGACCAACCAGCAGCGCCGTGCAGATCGCTGTTACCGCCAATACCCCCGCAGCGGCACGCGTCAGCCTTTGACCGCCTGGACTCATCCCCGGTACCTCCCCTTGCCCCTTGGGCCCCACAGCCCGTTTCAAGCGCGCCAGTAGGCGCCCCACCCGCGTCTGAGGATACCCCGTTGGGGCAAAAGAACAAGGCCCGAGTGGCGATTTTGAGGGCTAGCCGAGCTCGGAAGCGGCCAGTATCGCCGCGGCCTGCTCCTCGCGATACGCGCGGAGCCGCCCCTCGAGCCCTTCATCCGCGCGAGCGAGGATCGCTGCGGCGAGCAAAGCGGCATTCACGGCGCCTGCGCGCCCGATTGCGAGGGTTCCCACGGGGATGCCGGCCGGCATCTGCACGGTCGAGAGCAACGAATCGAGCCCGCCGAGCGCAGTCCCCATGGGCACTCCGAGCACCGGCCGGAGGGTCTTCGAGGCAACGACGCCGGCGAGGTGGGCCGCACCCCCTGCGGCGGCGACGAACACCTGGGCCCCCCGCGCTTCGACGTCGGCGACGTACTCGTCGAGGGCGGCAGGTGTTCGATGGGCGGACAGAACCCGGACCTCGTGCGGTATCTCGAGCTTCTTCAGCGTCTCGACCGTGTGCTCCATCGTCTCCCAGTCGGAGCGCGAGCCCATGAGAACGGCGACCTGGGGATTCACCGTGCGGCTGCCTTCTTCTTGAGCGCGGCCTGGACGACGCGTGCCGTCTTGCGCAGGTCGGCGTCGGCCTCGTCGGACTCGGCGATCCCCTCGAGGAGCTGGATCGTGTCGCGGTGCGCGGTCCCGTTCTTCAGGCAGATGACCGCGAGCCGCTGGACGGCGACGTTCGGATCGCGCGCGGCGAGCTCGTGCAGGAGAGGGCGGTACGCGTTGACATCTCCCGGATGGTCGCGCGACATGCCCTCGAGCGCGATCAGCGCGGAACCGCGCGCCGCCGGGCTGTCGTCCTCGAGTCCGCGCCGCAGCAGCTCGCGCTTCTGGCGGAAGCGGAACTGCGCGATCGCGCGGTACGCCTGCGCGCGGATCCTGTAGTCGGAGTTCCGAGCGGCGGCCTCGAGCTCGTCGTCCCACTCGGTCCGGAGCTTCGCGAGCGCCCGCTCGTCGCCTGCTTGCGCCAGAACGTCGGCCTCGGCTGCAGCCTCGGCGAGCGTCACGCGACCGACATCACGAGAGAGACGAGAGCGGCCGCTCTTCGGGCCCGACGTACCGAGCCGACGGTCTGAAGAGACGACCTGTCTTCTTCTGCTCGAGGATATGTGCCGACCAGCCCGCAACCCGCGAGCAGGCGAACATCGCCGGCGCGAGCGCAGGCGGGATGTCAGCGATGTCGAGCACGACGGCGGAGTAGTACTCCACGTTCGTCGCCAGCACGCGCTCGGGATGGCGTTCCTGGAGCGCTGCGAGCGCCACCTGTTCGAGCGACTCGGCGACGTCGACGTACGGCGAACCGAGATCGTTTGCCGTCTGCTTGAGAATTCGGGATCGCGGGTCCTCTGCTCGGTAGATCCGGTGCCCGAAGCCCATGATCCGCTTGCCACTCGCTAGCGCATCGTCGACCCAGGCCTGTGCATCCCCCCGTTCGGAGACTTCCTCGAGCATCGGGATGACGTAGGCGGGCGCACCCCCGTGCAACGGGCCTGAGAGCGCGCCGACGGCAGCCGAGAGCGCGGCGCCGCAGTCGGCGCCCGTCGAGGCGACGATCCGAGCCGTGAACGTCGACGCGTTGAGCCCGTGCTCCGCCGTGCAGATCCAGTAGGTGTCGATCGCCTTGGCGTGCCGTGGGTCTGCCTCCCCTCGCCAGCGGAGGAGGAACGTCTCGGCGGCAGTCCTGCCCTGCGCGACGACATCGTCGGGGACAGGGTCGGCGTGGCCGTCGGCGACGCGCGCCGAGCGCGCGACGATGGACATCATCTGGGCCGACAAGCGTCCGAGATCGTCCCTCGCCTGCTCGTCCGAGATCTCGTTCAGCTTGCCGAGCCCCCACTCGCCCGCAAGCCGTGCGGTCTCGGCCTGCAGGTCGGCGGGCGCATTCCCCGTGAGCGCCGCAGGCTGGTACGGCTCCGGGTCCGGCATCCTCGAGCCCAGGTCGTCGTCGACCAAGAGCCCCCACACGTTCTCGTACGGGACACGACCCACGAGCTCTTCGATGTCGACGCCGCGATAGCGAAGCGAGCCTCCGTCCCGATCGGGCTCCGCAATCTCGGTCTCGACGGCGACCACACCTTCGAGCCCGGGCCTGAAATCGGTCGTTTCGCTCATGCAGCGGTTCCCGCGCGAGACGCTACCTGACGGGAGTTTCGGTCGTGCGCAGGTACGATCGGCCGCGCTCATGGCCCACCGCGTCACGTTGATCCCCGGGGACGGGACGGGCCCCGAGCTAACCGAGGCGACGCGACGCGTTCTCGAAGCGACGGGCGTGGACTTCGACTGGGATCTCCAGCAAGCCGGCGTGGACGTCATGGAAGAGGCGGGGACCCCTCTGCCCGACGCGACACTCGAGTCGATCAAGCGCAATGGAGTCGCGTTGAAGGGGCCGATCACGACGCCGATCGGTACCGGCTTTCGCTCGGTGAATGTCGCACTACGCCACGATCTCGAGCTGTACGCGTGCGTGCGCCCCTGCAAGTCGTATCCCGGCGTGCGCTCCCGCTACGACGGTGTCGACATCGTCGTCGTTCGCGAGAACACCGAGGATCTGTACGCGGGGATCGAGTACGAGGCAGGGAGCGAGGATGCGACACACGTCATCGAGACGATGAACGCGCTTCAGTCGAAGCAGATCCCTCTCGACGCGGGCATCTCGGTGAAGCCGATCACCGCCACGGCGTCGGAGCGCATCATTCGCTTCGCCTTCGACTATGCGCGGGCAAACGGCCGGCGCGAGGTCGCCGGCATCACGAAGGCGAACATCATGAAGTTCACCGATGGTCTTTTCCTCTCGGTGTTCCGTTCCGTCGCGGCCGACTACCCGGAGATCGCGTCGCGCGAGGTGCTCGTCGACGCGCTCTGCATGGGACTCGTCCAGCGCCCGGAGGAATACGACGTGCTCGTCCTCCCCAACCTCTACGGAGACATCGTGAGCGACATCACGGCCGGGCTCGTCGGCGGGCTCGGGCTGGCTCCTGGCGCGAACATCGGGGCAAACGCGGCCGTGTTCGAGGCGACGCACGGCTCCGCGCCTCGCTACAAGGGCCAGAACAAGGCGAATCCGACCGCGATGATCCTCTCCGGAAAGCTGATGCTCGACCACCTCGGCGAGCGCGACGCCGCGCGGCGCCTGGAGCAGGCCGTCACAGCGGTGATCGCGGACGGCGAGCGCGTCACCTACGACCTGAAGGCTCGGCGCGACGACCCAACTGCGGTCGGGACGTCCGAGTACGCCGACGCGATCATCGAGAAGCTCGACTCGTCAGATCCGGTTTAGGTGGAACGTCGAAGAAAGGAAAGGCGTGAGCGGTAGACAGAAGGTCACGGTGGTCGGCGCCGGCAATGTCGGCGCGACGTGTGCGCAGGAGGTCGCGCGGCGCGATTACGCGGACGTGGTTCTCGTCGACATCATCCCGAACTTCCCCCAGGGCAAGGCCCTCGACATGAACCAGGCGGGGTCGGTGCTCGGGTACGAGCCGAGGATCCTCGGGACGAACGGGTACGACGAAACCGCGGACTCCGACGTCGTGGTGATCACCGCCGGCAGGCCACGGGCACCGGGAATGAGCCGCGACGACCTCGTCGCCACCAACGAGGCGATCGTCACGGCCGTGACGAAAGAGATCGTGCGCCGGTCGCCGAAGGCGGTGCTGGTCGTGGTCTCGAACCCGCTCGATGCGATGTGCCACGTCGCGAAGGCGGTCTCACGCTTCCCGAAGGCGCGGGTCGTCGGCATGGCGGGAATCCTCGACACGGCACGCTTTGCCGCATTCATCTCGCAGGAGCTCGACGTCTCGGTGCAGGACGTGACCGCGACGGTCCTGGGCGGCCACGGCGACCAGATGGTTCCCGTGGTCTCGGCCACCACCGTCGGCGGCATCCCGCTGTCCGAGCTCCTGTCCAAGCCGAGGATTCGGAAGCTCGTGCAACGCACGCGGTTCGGGGGCGGGGAGATCGTCAATCTGCTCGGTACCTCGGCCTGGTACGCGCCCGGCGCGGCGGCGGCGCAGATGGTCGACTCGATCTGCACGGATCAGAAGCGCGTGCTCCCCTGTACGGCATATCTCGAGGGCGAGTACGGGATCCGTGGCCTGTACATGGGCGTTCCGGCGAAGCTCGGGGCCGCGGGTATCGAGGAGCTCCTCTTGCTGCGGCTGACCCCGGACGAGAAGAAGATGCTCCGCGCGTCGGCGGCTGCCGTGCGCGACGTCGTCTCGATCCTCAAGAGGTCATAGGGGGCTGGCGCCCCGCTCCGGCTATGGATCTCGGGCTCAAGAACCGGACGGCCATCGTCTGCGGTGGATCCGCAGGGATCGGCCTGGGAATCGCCGAGGCTCTTGCCGAGGAGGGCGCGAACCTCGTCCTCTTCGCACGACGCGCTGATGTGCTCGAGCGGGAGGCCGCACGACTCGGCGCTGTCGCAGTGACGGGAGATGTGACCGTCGCGGAGGATCTGGAGCGCCTCGTTCGCACGGCGATCGAGCACTTCGGAGGAGTCGACATCCTCGTCAACAACTCGGGCGGTCCGCCTCGGACGACGGCGCGCGAAGTGGACGAGCACAACGTCCTCGATGCGGTTCGCCTGCTGCTCGTGTCGGCAATTCGTCTGACCGGGTTGTGCCTCCCCCATCTCGAGCGGAGCCCGTGCGGCCGGATCGTCAACGTGACCTCCAGCACCGTTCGCGAGCCGATCGAGAACCTCGCGCTCTCGAATGCCGTTCGCCCCGGCCTCGTCGGCTGGGCCAAGACGCTCGCTCGGGAGCTCGGACCGCGCGGAATCACGGTGAACTCGATCGCGCCCGGCCGGATCGACACCGACCGGATTCGAGAGGTCTACCCGGACGGCCCGAGCGAGGCGGATCTGGCGACGATCCCGCTCGGGCGGCTCGGTACGCCGCGCGAGGTCGGGGACCTGGTCGCGTTCCTGTGCTCTGACCGCGCTGCCTACATCACCGGCACGGTCATCACGGTCGACGGCGGGCTCACGCGCGGACTCGTCTAGTGCGTCTTCGTTACTTCGTCGCCCTCGCCGGCGTGCTGGCCGTCGTTGCCGCAGTCCTCTGGACGATCCCGGCCGGCGACTTCATCTTCACCCCGGACCGCGCCAAGCCACTCGAGGGCCGCGTGCGGGTCGAGGGAGCGCAAGCCGGTCGAGAACGGCGACGTCTACTACGTGGACGTCTTCGTGCGGCGCACGACGCTCCTCGAGCAGATCCTCCCCTTCACTCGACCCGACGGCGCGGCGGTGATCCCCGAGCAGTCGGTCTTGCCGCCGGGGACGTCCGAGGAAGAGCGGGACCGCCAGAACGCGGAGCTGATGCGGCAGTCGGAGACCATCGCATCGGCCGTCGCTCTCAGTGCTCTCGGCTACGACGTCCGAGCGACTCCTCGCGGCGCGCTCGTGACGGGCGTCGCCTCGGACGCTCCGGCGGCGGGAAGAATCGAGGCCGGCGATGTCATCATCGGCGTGGACGGCGCGCCCGTGAGGACACCCGACGAGCTGCGTCGCGAGATCGGCACCCGGCGGCCGGGCGACGGACGTGCGCCTGTCGGTGCGACGCGACGGGAAGGAGCTCGATCTCGTCGTAGGAACCATCCCGAACCCCGCGGAGCCGGACCGTCCGATCGTCGGAATCCAGGTCGATCAGGATGCGAAGATCACGCTGCCCATCGACATCGACATCGACATCGGGCAGGTCGGTGGCCCGTCCGCGGGTCTCCCCTTTGCGCTCGAGATCGCGCGGATGCTCGGACGCGACGTGACGAACGGCTGCAGCATCGCGGCGACCGGCGAGCTTGCCCTCGACGGCAGCGTGCTCCCGGTCGGCGGCCTGCAACAGAAGACAATTGGCGCGCGCCGCTCGGATGTGGATGCTTTCCTCGTCCCGGCAGGTGAGAACGCGGTCGAAGCGCGCAAGCATGCCGAGGGGATCAGGGTCATCCCTGTTAGGAGTTTTCAACAGGCGTTGCGACTCTTGACAACGAGCCCAATAAAGTGCTGATTTTGCAGGACTTTCTTCGGTTCTGAAAACAGGTGCAAATTGCGGCGTTTTCCCGTGCCGGGCTCTTGTCACGAGCGACCCGCCTCGACACAATCCGCTCTGGCTCGACGACGACAGGAGACCGATGGCCCAGAAGAGACGCTCAGAGTCCACGTGCGACGACTGCTACTTCCGTCGCGAAGGCCTGTGCGCGCTCGCAGGCAATGTGACCTGCCCCACGTTCCGGGCGGCGTCCTCCGGGGCACTCACCCCGCCACGGCACCCGAGTCTCATCCCACGGACGCTGGGTCGCGTCGCGGCGGTCCAAGCGGCGTAGGATCGCGGCATGGCGCAACGTCAGACGCCACCAGAGAAGCGAGACACGCCCTGGACGATGATCATCTTCGGGGCGCTCGCGGTGTACGCGGTTCTGATCGTCCTCCTCAACAGAGAGGAGGTCGAGATCAGCTTCGTCTTCTTCTCCGGACAGATTTCGAAGCTCGTCCTGATCCTTCTCTGTCTCGGACTGGGATTCGTTGCAGGCTTTCTGTTCGACCGCTGGTACGCCCGCCGCAAGCAGCGCCCGTCGGCGCAGTAGGCCGGCCGGACCGGCGGCGCGTTTGCGTCAGAGGAGCCGTGACAGGAGCTCGATTCCCTCTGTGATCCGAGCAGGAGGCTCGAAGCTGAACGCGAGCCGCGCCGAGCCCGCTCCGAGCCGGGAAACGCTCGGGTAGAAGTCGGCTCCGCGAACGAATGTCACACCCTCCGCCTCTGCCCGGGTAGCCAGCGCGGACGCATCCGCGCCCTCGCCGAGATCGAGCCAGAGGAAGTAGCCGCCCTCGGGCCGGCTCCACGATGCCTGCTCGGGGAAGCTCGCCGCGAGGGCGGCGAGCATGGCGTCGCGCCGCTCGCGCAGCCTCGCGCAGACACTCTCGAGATTCGGCTCGAAGTGGCCGCGCGCGATGAACTCGTGGATCGTCGCCTGCACGAGGAACGGGGGCGAGATATAGGTCGAGGCTGCGCGTTGCTCGAAGGCCTCGTGATCGGCAGCCGGTAGCACGAAATACCCCGTGCGAAGCCCTGGTGCGCCGGTCTTCGAGAACGACGATGTGTACGTCACGAGGTCGCCGCCCTCGAGCGCATGCAACGTCGGCGGCGGCGTGCCCTCGTAGCGGACGAGGCCGTAAGGATCATCCTCGAGGACCGGGAGCCCGTGCGCTTGCACGATCTCGACCAGGCGACGACGCCGCTCGGTCGACAGCGTTCGCCCGCTCGGGTTCTGGAACGTCGGGATCGTGTAGAGGAACGACGGCGGCTCGGGCCTCGCACGAAGCTCCGCTTCGAGAGCGTCCGGGTCGAGCCCCTGGTCGTCCATTGCGAGCGGGACGATCTCGGCGCCCTCGCGCGCGAGGATCTTGAGCGGGCGGTCGTAGCTCGGGCCCTCGACGAGCACGCGCCCAGGTCTCTGCTCGAGCTTCTCCGCGGCATAGAGAACGAAACCGAGTAGCCCTCCTACCGTCAGCACGACGCGGTCGGTCTCGACTCCGTGCCGCTCGGCGACCCACTCCCGGAGCGGGCGATAGCCGCCAGGCCCGTACGCAAAGATGGCGGCCCCCTCGCGCAGCGCCACCGCGTGCGCGCAGTCGGCGAGCTCCGCAGCCGGGATGAGCTCCGGGCCGGAGCGCCGCGCGCGAAGGAGATCGGAAGCGAGGTCATCTCTCCGAGCCTACCGAGAGACCCGAACGGCACTACTCGAAGAACGTGTCGTCGTGCGAGTACGGCGGGGCGCACGCGCACAGAAACCGGGCGCCGGTGACGCCGGCCGTGAGCTGATGCCAGCCTCCCGGCGGGATCAGGACCGTATCGCCCGCACCGACGTCTCGCTCTTCGCCGTCGAGCTCCATGCGACCGCCGCCCTCGAGGAACGAGTAGATCTCCTCGGTCAGTCGGTGATAGTGGCGTTGGGTCGCCTCGCCGGGCAGGACGGTTGCTTCGGCAAGCGACTGCCGGTCGGTGCGCAGGTACTCGCGGATCGTCGACCCGTCTTTCGTCTCGAAGGGTCGAGCATCACGATCGCGATTGCGAACCTCCATTCAGGCGCGCGCGCCTGCGAGCTCCGCCACCAGCTGAGCGGCCTCGGTCGGCGTCGTTCCGACCCGAATCCCTTGCGCCTCGAGCGCGTCCTTCTTCGCCTGTGCGGTGCCGGCTGAGCCCGAGATGATCGCCCCGGCATGGCCCATCGTCTTTCCGGGCGGCGCCGTGAAACCGGCGATGTACGCGACTACGGGCTTCGACATCGTCGACTCGATGAACGCGGCCGCCTTCTCCTCCTCGTCGCCGCCGATCTCCCCCACCATGACGATCTGCCGGGTCTGCGGATCCGCTTCGAAGCGCGCGAGGATCTCGACGAAGGACGAGCCCGACAACCGGATCGCCGCCGATGCCGACGATCGTCGAGTTTCCGAGCCCGAGCTGCGTGAGCTCGTGGCCGATCTGGTACGTGAGGGTCCCGGAGCGCGAGACGAGGCCGATCGAGCCCTCGCGGAAGATCTCCCCGGGATGATCCCGACGTTCGCCTTGCCGGGAGAGAGTGCGCCGGGGCAATTCGGCCCGATCATCGTGACGTCACGGGCGCCGATGAACGCGTGGATCCGCAGCATCTCGTGGGCCGGCACGCCTTCGGTGATGCAGATGATCGTCGAAATGCCCGCGTCGATCGCCTCGTACACCGCGTCGGCAGCAAACGCTGCGGGGACGAAGACCATCGATGTGTTCGCGCCCGTCTTGTCCACCGCCGACGCGACGGTGTCGAAGATCGGAATCCCCTCGACGTCCTGTCCGCCCTTGCCCGGCGTCACTCCGGCAACGACCTGGGTGCCGTACGACCGATTGCGCAGACCGTGGAACCGCCCCTCCGAGCCCGTGAGCCCCTGGACGACGAGTCGTGTGTCGGTGTCGACGAGGATTGCCATCGTCAGATCTTCCTTGCTCGAATCGCGATCTTGTCGAGCGTGAGCATGCCGTTGGCGACGCGCGCGCCCCAGAGCTCTCGGACCCGCTCGGCCGTCTCGCCATCGCACGCCGTGCGCTCGAGCCACGAGGCGAAGTCGACCGGGTGCTCGAGAAGTCGGAGCTCGTCGATCTCGAGACCGGCCGCGGCGACCAGAGCGCGCCACTCGGACTCGGTGTAGTTGCGCACGTGGGACGGGTCGCGCAGCCGTTCGGCGTCTTCCGCGTCGTCGCCCATGTTCAACGTGTCGACGATCAGCGTCCGGTCCAGTGTCACCCGAGCCATCTGGTCTACAGCCAGGCCGACATCGGAGAAGTGATGGGCAGCCGTACGGCATGCGACGACGTCGAAGCTCGCGTCTGCAAACGGGAGGTCCTCGGCGCGGCAGACGACGTCGGGTCTCATGCCGGCGCCGGATCGCAGGTCACGACGGCGACGCCTTCCTGGCGCAAGCGGCGTGCGACGTGTCCGCCACCGGTCGCGACATCGAGCGCAGTGCGCGCCCCGGCGGCCCAGAGGACGAGCTGCTCCAGGTCGTCGCCTCCGCGGTGTGCATCGGACTCGACATAGAGGCCCGCGCGCTCCGACCACACATCCGTCATGCCGCCGCCAGCTCCACCGCTCGACGCGCCCCGTCGAGCATCGTCGCCTCGACGTGGAGGTTCGGAGGCGCCGCCTCCTGCAGGAGCCGCCGACCCTCCTCGGCGTTCGTCCCGTCGAGCCGGACGACGATCGGGTCCTCGATACCCATCTGGGCGAGCGCCTGGAGGATCCCGCGTGCGACCTCGTCGCAGCGAGTGATCCCGCCGAAGATGTTGAAGAAGATGGAGCGAACCTGCGCGTCCTGCGTGATCACGCCGAGCGCATCGACAACGCCTTGCGCGTCGCCGCCTCCGCCGAGATCGCAGAAGTTCGCCGGTCGTCCGCCGACGAACGTCACGACATCGACGGTCGACATCGACAGCCCGGCGCCGTTTCCGAGCACGCCCACCTCGCCGTCGAGCTTCACGTAGGTGACGCCCTTCTCGCGGGCGAGTCGCTCGAGCGGGTCACCGGCCGCAAGATCGCGCATGTCCGCGAGCTCCGCGTGCCGGAAGAGCGCGTTGTCGTCGACGGTGAACTTCGAGTCGAGTGCCCGCACCTCGCCGTCGGTCGCCACGATCAGCGGGTTGATCTCGCAGAGCATGGCTTCCGAGCCGACGAACGCCGCGTAGAGCTTCCCGACGATCGCGGCGATCTGCTTCTGCTCCGCGGGATCGGTCACGCCGGCCTCGTAGACGAGGCGCCGACCCTGCCACGGGTGGTATCCCTCGAGCGGGTCCACGTGCAGCCGGACGAGCGCGTCGGGGCTCGAGGCCGCAACTTCCTCGATGTCGATCCCGCCCTGTGTCGTGAACATGAAGAGCGGCCTCTTTGCCCCGCGGTCGAATGCCAGCGAGAGGTAGTACTCGCGCGCGATCTCGGATGCTCGCTCCACCCAGACTCTCTGAACCTCGTGACCGTTGATGTCCATGCCGAGGATGTCCGCTGCGCGCGCCTCGGCGTCCGCAGGCGTCTCTGCAACCTTGATGCCCCCAGCCTTTCCGCGACCGCCCGTCAGGACCTGAGCCTTGACGACGACAGGGCATCCGAGCGCGAGCGCGGCATCTTTCGACTCGGCGGGAGTTGTCGCGAGGCGCCCCTCGGAAACCGGGATGCCATAGCGCCCGAAGAGCTCTTTCCCCTGGTACTCGTATAGATCCAAAGCGCGGGCGAGTGTACCGGCTTGCGTGTGCGAGCATGCGGCCGATGAGCCGGAGCAGCGCAATCGTCTTCGTGGTCCTGGGTGCGGCTCTTGCCGGCTTCGCGTTCTCGTCGGCCGCGGGCCAGTTCCGCACGGACGAGATGCCCGCGCGACCGACCGCCGCCGCCTCCCCGCAGAGCAAGAACCTCGACTGGCACGAGACACACGGACCGCCGGGCGAGAAGCTCGTGTTCGGGGTCGACCGACTGCAGGTGCTAGCGGACGGGTGGCGCGCGAGACTCGCGCTCACGAACGACACCTCGATCTCATATGCGGTGGGTGACCCGCGAGCAACGCTCGATCGAGAGTTCGGCCTCATGCTGTTCGAGACCGGTGAGATCGAGGAGCTCGAACGCCGGAACGGCAACAACACCCTCCCGGCGACGCGGCCGGCGGTCCTCTACCAGCCCCAGTCTGCCGAAGATCCTCGAGCCGGGCGCATCGTGGCGCGGGACGATCTCGGCACGAGGCCCGCTCGTCGCGGGAAGCTGGGTGAGAGTCGTCTTCGGGACGTTGCTCGCGGTGGGCGAGCCCACCGGCGATCAGGACAAGAGGGTCGTGTGGATTACCGATCAGGCGTACGAACTGCGCCCGTGAGCGCCTTTAGAGCACGCGTGCCCTGAACGATCGCTGTCGCGCAGCCTCGTCTCCGCAGCTCGCGGGAACCGCCGGCCCGTCGACCTCCTCCACGACCGCCGCCCACTCTCTTCCGTCCCAGGACCGAAAACGCACCTCGCCGCTGTCGGAGGATGCGAGAGACAGATCGTCGACACCGTCGAGTCCTGCTGCGGCGCGGACGGCGTGCTCGGCTGCCTGAACTCGAGGGGCGAAGCACGTCCGGCCGCGGTAGCGCTCGAGCTCGACTCTTCCTGCAAGCGCTCGTGCGACGACGAATGGCGCCTCGCTCGCCTCGACACGCCCGAGCTGGAGACCCGCGGGCAGGACCACGACGTTCGCGGCGAATCGATGGCCGCCGAGATGGGACGAGATCCACAGCTCCTCTTCACCGAGCCGTTCGACGAGCGCGCCGAAGACCGCCGTCCCGCGAAGCGCGCAGCACTGATCCCGACTCCCGTGGCCGCAGACGAGGACAAGCGACGTCTCGACCGCCGTTCCCGCCGTGTCGATGTCGAGGGTCGCGAGGTCCTCGAGGCGCTCCAACTCGATTCGGCGCACCTCCTGGCGCGATTCCTCCGCGCGAACCACGAAGGCAACGCGTCGTCGCGACGCACGCCCCGGCCGGCGGACGAACTGGAGGCGCGCGCCGGAGGTCCGGGAGAGCCACGCGTCGACGTTCTCCTGCGACAGCTTGGGGCAGCGCCCCTGGCGCGCCGACGTCGCGGGGCCAGGATCCGGGCACCTCGATCACGAGCCACCGCTCGGCGGTGACCGCCGTCGCTGCGAGCACCTCTCCCGCAGCCAGCGAGAGCTCGGCACAACGCTCGCTCGAAGGGACATCTCTCGCCGGGATCTCGGTCTGGCCGGCTCATTCGGCCGGTGGTGCCACGATGCAGATGAGCTGCCCGCTCGTCACCTGCTCGCCCGCGGTAACACTGAGTTGCGAGACGAGCCCGTCCCGGTGCGACACGATCGGGTTCTCCATCTTCATCGCCTCGACGACGCAGATGACCCGCCCGGCTTCGATCGCATCGCCTTCGGCGACCTCGACGTGGAGGACGGTCCCCTGCATCGGGCTGACGACGGCGTCGGTAGCACTCCCGGTGAGCCCGGTTGCGCGCGCGCGATGGCGCCTCGGCTACTTCGGACCAGGGAGGCTCGGGACTGTGCACGCGGATCTCGTGGCGGCGCCCGTCGAGCTCGATCTCGAGGATGCGCTCACGCGTGCGCGCGACTCCCGCCGACGACGCAGCCCGCCCGGTGTCGGCTCGCAGCTCCAGCGCTCGTCGAGCGAGCTCGTCGGACTCGACGAGCTCCCGGCACGTCTCGCCCCTGATGAAGCAGGGCGACGCAAGGAGCGCTCGATGAAAGTCGAGAAGGGTCGTCGGCCCCTCGATCAGATACTCCTCGAGCGCACGCAGCATTCGCCGACGCGCACGCTCGCGATCCACATCGTGGACGATCACCTTCGCGACGAGCGGGTCGTAGAGATCGGAGATCTCGTCTCCCTCGCGGACCCCGGAGTCGACCCGAACGCCGATGCCTCCGGGCTCGCGGTACGCGGTGATCCGCCCCGGTGTCGGCAGAAAGCCCGACGCAACGTCCTCTGCATTGATCCTGCATTCGATCGAGTGGCCGCGCAGGACGACATCCTCCTGCGTGACGGAGAGCGGCTCTCCTGAAGCGATGAGCACCTGCTCTCGCACGATGTCGATTCCGGTAACCGCCTCGGTGACCGTGTGCTCGACCTGGATCCGCGTGTTCATCTCGAGGAAGGAGTACGAGCCGTCTCGTGCGAGAAGACCCTCGATCGTGCCGGCCGACCGGTACCCGACGGCTCGAGCGGCGTCGACCGCGATCCGTCCGATTCGCTCTCTGAGCGCATCGTCGACTGCAGGCGACGGGGTTTCCTCGATGAGCTTCTGGTGCCGTCGTTGGATCGTGCAGTCGCGCTCACCAAGATGGATCACGTTGTCGTGCGCATCGGCCAGCACCTGCACCTCGACGTGACGCGGGTCCTCGAGGTAGCGCTCGACGTACACCTCCGGATCCGCGAAGTAGGCCTCTCCCTCGCGCCGCGCGGCGTCGAACGCCCGCTCGACCTCTTCCGGCGAGCTTGCGACCCGGAATCCCTTCCCGCCGCCTCCCGAGGACGCCTTGATGGCGATCGGATATCCGATCTCGTCGGCGACGAGCCGCACGTCGTCCACGGTTGCCGCGGGCGCGGTGCTCCCGACCACGATCGGCACACCGGCTGCAGACATCCGTTCGCGCGCGGCGATCTTCGACCCCATCGCCTCGATCGCATCCGGCGGCGGTCCGATCCACACCAGCCCGGCATCCTCGACGGCGCGGGCGAAGGGCGCATTTTCGGCGAGGAACCCGTAGCCGGGATGGACCGCCTCCGCGCCTGCGCGCCGCGCGGCAGCGAGCACACGGTCGACGCGCAGGTAGCTCTCCGCAGCAGGCCCGGGCCCGAGGAGATAGGCCTCGTCGGCGACGGCGACGTGCAGCTTGTCCCGATCCGGCTCGGAGTACACGGCGACCGTGCCGATTCCGAGCTCGCGCAGCGTGCGAAACACACGGACGGCGATCTCGCCGCGGTTGGCGACGAGGATCTTCGAGAAGGGCGGCACGGGCCGCGTATTCTCCCCGACGGTGACTCTCCCGGATCAGCTGACGGTGCTCCGTGTGGCCGCCGTGCCGGTCGTCGTCGTCCTCTATGCCTGGGACTTCCCGAACCATGCGTACTGGGCGACAACCATCTTCGTCCTCGCGATGGCCACGGACCAGGTCGACGGCTGGCTCGCGCGACGCCGTGGAACGAGCTCACAGCTCGGCAAGCTCCTCGACCCTGTGGCGGACAAGGTCCTGGTCCTCGCAGCGCTCGTCATGCTCGTCGGAGAGGGTGTCGCGCCGGCGTGGATGGTCGCCCTGATCGTCGTTCGCGAGATCCTCGTCTCGGGGCTGCGTCTTGCGGCACTCGAGCGAGGCGTCGTGCTCGGCGCACGCGATCTCGGGCGCCTCAAGACGTGGGCTCAAGCGGTCGCAGCGGCGGTTGCCGGCTACGCGGCTGCCGGCGCGTGGAGCGACGACGTCGCGTGGTGGGCGCTGCTCATCGCGGTCATCGCGACCTGGGTGTCCGGGCTCGACTACGCGCGGATGGCGCCGCGCGTGCTCCGCGGCGAAGGGGCGTAGCGCGCAACCGGCGGTTGCCGGTCGACCGCCTCGCGGACACCTGTCCGAAGCCACCGGACTCGACAGCGCCTCGGAAGCGGTTTCGACCCGGATCCCTGCTCGCGCGAGGGCCCGACCGAGCAGCAACCCGCTCGGAATCGGAAACCGATGGGAACACCTCGATCGGCATGGGCGCAAGCCTAGAGGCCCGCGTGTGCAAGCGGTACGAGCCGGGCGCCGGTTGCCTTGAACGACGCGACGACGACCGCGCCCTCGCGCAACTCCAGGCGCTCGGCAGAGCGGGCCGTGACCTCGGCTGTAAGAGGGCCGATCCGCACTCGAACACGATTCCCGAGTGGAACCAGCGACGCAATCGGCGCACGCACGTGATTGACGGCGGAGTCGTCCGGCGCGTCGTACGCGATCGATACCTCCCAGGGATAGACGGCGAGTGCGACGTGGCCCTCACCGGAATCGACGGTGTAGGCGGTGAATCCCGCGTCCAGCACGACGGCAGTCAGCCCGTCGGGGCCTGCCGACGCGACGCCGCGCAAGAGGTTCGCACCGGTGAAGCCCGCAACGAACGCATCCGCCGGAGCCGCCACGAGCTCGGAGGGGGCCGCGACCTGGAGCAACTGTCCGTCGACGAGCACACCGACTCGATCCGCCAGCGCTGCCGCGTCGTCGAAGTCGTGCGTGACCATCAGAGTGGGCAATGCCAGCTCCTGGAGCAACTCACGCAGCTCGCCGCGGACCCGTGAGCGCGTGTACGCATCGAGCGCGGAGAGCGGTTCGTCGAGCAGGAGCACCTTGGGGTCCCGGGCGACTGCGCGGGCAAGCGCGACCCGCTGGCGCTCCCCTCCGGAGATCGTCGACGGACGTGCATCTGCGAGGTGGGCGATCCCGAAGCGTTCGAGCAACTCGTCGACGCGACCGTGACCGCCGAAGGCCACGTTCTTGCGCACGCTCAGGTGCGGAAAGAGGGCGTACTCCTGGAACACGTAGCCGACGCGGCGGCTCTCGGGCGGGACCTCGAGCCCCCCTCGGTATCGAGCCAACTCTCTTCCCCCAGCTCGATGCGCCCGCGCTCGGGACGCAGAAGCCCGGCGATCGCGCGGAGCACGCTCGTCTTGCCGGCGCCCGACGGCCCCACAAGGGCGACGGTCTCGCGCCCGACCTCGAGCGCTAGCGCGAGGCGGAAGGAGCGAAGGCCGTGATCGAGTTCGATCCGGAGCGTGTCCATAGGGGGACGATCAGCTTGGCGACGAAGAGGACGAGCGCGCTGACGATGACGAGGAGCGCGCCGATCGCGAGCGCGGTGTCGAAGTCGACGTCGAACTCCTGATACACGGCGAGCGAGAGCGTCTGTGTGACGCCCTGCAGCGAGCCAGCGAACATGATGGTCGCGCCGAACTCGCCGATGCCGCGGGCGAACGCCAGTGCTGCTCCCGCTCCGAGACCTCCCGAGGCAAGCGGCAGCGCTACCCGTGCGAACGTCCGCGCGGGTCCTGCGCCGAGCGTGCGCGAGGCGGCTACCAGGTCGGGATCGACCGCCTCGAACGCAGCGACAGCGGTGCGGACGTAGAACGGGCTCGCGACGAACGTGACAGCGAGGACGACGGCGACCTTCGTGAAAGCGATGTCGATCCCCAGGGCATCGAGGGTGCCCCCGAGGAGACCGAGACGACCGAACGCGGCGAGCAGGCCGATTCCCGCGACGGCCGGCGGGAGCACGAGCGGGAGCTCGACGACCGTCACGAGGGCCGTCCGGCCCCGGAAGCGCCGCGTCGCGAGCAAGTAGGCGGTGGGAGTGCCGAACAGGAGAATCAGCGCCATCGCGATGAGATTCGTCTCGACCGTCACGCGCAACGCGTCACGCGTCACATCGCTCGTGAGTCCGGCACGGAGCTCGCTCAGAGAGAGCTCGGCGAAGATCGCCACGATCGGGATCAGCAGGAAAGCGAGCGAGACGATCGTTGCCGCCACGAGGGCGACGACGAACGGTGATCGCCTCATGGCAGCCCGAAGCGGGCGGCGCGCAGCTCGCGGCGTCCGTCAGGCCCGAGCACGGAGATCACGAATCCTTGCGCTGCCTCGAGATTCGCCGGCTTCGCTGCGATCGCGAGCTCGTAGCTCACGTTTGGCTGAGCCTTGTCCGGAACTCGGATCGCGCGGGCACGCGAGGCGACAGGCGCAACGTCGGTCAGATAGACGAACCCGGCATCAGCCTGGCCGAGGGCGACCTTGCCAACGATTCCCTTGACGTCGGGCTCGAGACTCACCGTCTTCTTGAGCACCCTGAGCAACCCGAGGCGCTTGAGGACCTCCCGCGTATAGAGGCCGATCGGCACCTTGGGGCCTGCGACGACAAGGCGCAGCTTGGGTCGCTTCGCGAGGTCGTAGACGGTCTTGATGCGGGCGGGATTCGCGCGGGGGACGATGATCACGAGCGAATTCGTCGCGAATGCCACCGGCTTTCGTACGAGGCCCTCGCGGTACAGCGCCTGCGTGTAGATCGGGCTTGCCGAGAGATAGACGTCAGCCGGTGCGCCCCTCCGGATCTGCTCCGCGAGCGAGTTGGAGCTGCCGAACGAGTACGTCGCCTCGGGCTCGATGCGCGGCAGAACTTCCGTGAGGGAGGCGGCCGCCAGGATGACGGGCTTGTCCGCCTCGGTGCTCGACGTTGCGGCCGTCGCCGTCGCGGCCGCCACAGCGGCGAGCAGCGCGGCGACGCGAACCAGCCTCGTCACCGCTCGACCATCACCGACGTGGCCTTGACGACACCCGCTGCGCTCATGCCCGGCTTGAGACCGAGTCCCTCCGCGGACTCGCGCGTGATGATCGCGACGACGCGAGCCGGCTCGGTGACGTCGATCTCGATCTTCGCGAGCAGACCGTCGACCTCGACCGAACGGACGACGCCCCGGAAGTGATTCCGCGCCGAGAGCGCCTCGGGGCCGCCGGCGCCTCGCAGCCGTTCGAGCTCGGCAGCAGACACGACGCGGCGATTCGCGTCGTCACGCTCGACGACGATCTTGCCCGCTTTGTCCCAGCGCCGAAGCGTGTCGAGGCTGATCCCGAGCGCGCGCGCGGCCTCTGCGGCAGTGTAGTTTTGCTTAGGCATTGCCTAAGAACTATCGAAGTGCGAGCCGGTTCGTCAAGCCGCTTCTAGAGTTCCCGCATGACCGATGAGCTTCGCTCTCAGTGGAACTTCGACGACCTCGATGCAACGGAGCGTCGCTTCCAGGATCTTCTCGCAGCGGAGCAGGACTCGGCCGCGCGCGCGGAAGTGCTCACGCAGCTCGCCCGCGTCGAGGGGCTGCGCGGCGACTTCGACCAGGGCGAGGCACTGATACGGGAAGCAGAAGAGCTTGCCGGGACAGACGCTCGAGTCGCGATCCGAGTGGATCTCGAGCGTGGCCGGCTGCTCAGGTCGGGCGGAGATCCCGAGCGCTCGCTTCCGCTGTTCGAGTCGGCGTTCGAGAAGGCGAGTGCGAGCGACGAGCTCTTCATCGCCGCTGACGCGGCACACATGGCGGCGATCGCCGCTCGGGCGCCGGATGCCCGGCGTGCATGGACCGAGCGAGGCATTGCCCTCGCGCGGTCGGGCGACGGCTCGGCTCGCTACTGGCTCGGGCCGATGCTCAACAACCTCGGCTGGGATCAGTTCGAAGCGGGTGAGCTCGAGGCAGCGCTCGAGACGTTCCGGCAAGCGCTCGCGGAACGGGAGCGCGATCCCGAGAATCGAGCTGCAATCGAGATCGCGCGGTACGCGGTCGCGAAGGCCCTGCGCGCCCTCGGTCGCGACGAAGAAGCCGTCGCCGAGCTCGAGCAGGCGGTCGCGTGGACCGAAGCGGAAGGCAAGCCGGACGGCTGGTTCCACGAGGAGCTCGCCGAGAGCTACGCCGCTCTCGGGCGGTCCAGGGACGCTCGCGAGCAGGCTCGGCTCGCGCTGCCACTCCTGCTCGAAGCAGATCCCGCCTTCGAGTCCGACGAGGCGCGCGTCGCACGCCTTCGTGAGCTCGCGCGCCCAGCTACGGAGACCTGAGCGGAACTCGCCGGAACGTCAGATAGAGCACAAGGTCGTACAGGCTCTTGACCACGCCGGCGACGAGGAACGGCGAGACGAGCGACACTCCCGCGACGGCGCCCGCGACGACGGGTGCCAGCGGCCGTGAGACATACCGAGCCGCGTTCGTGTAGCCGGCAGCCGCTGTCCGCTCCTCAGGGGCGACGAGCGCCATCACATACGCCTGTCGAGCCGGCACGTCCATCTGGCTGAGCGCGAAGCGCGCAAAGAGCAACGCGAGCGCCGTGGCCAGATTCGGTGCGAACGCGATCGCCGCCAGAAGGACGTTGGACGGCAGGTGCGTGAACACCATGGTGTTGAGCAGTCCGATGCGGCCGACGAGGCGCGTCGCGACCTGGAACGAAAGTGCTTGCAGGATTCCGACGGCGAAGAAGGCGGCTCCGAGGACCTCTGGCGAGGCGTCGAAGCGCTGCGTGAAGACGTAGGCGATGAACGCCTGCACGACGAAGCCGCCACCGAACGAATCGAGCGCGAAGAGCGCAGAGAGCTTGTAGACGTCTCCTCGGGACGCTTCGAGCGGCGCGCGCGGCAGCGACGGCTCCACCCGCGGCGCCTCGACCACCCGAGACAGCCTCGTCGCGAGGAAGAGGCCGCCCGCAGCAGCGACGACGTAGGAGCTGAAGAGATGCTGCGTAGACGGTGGATCGGGGAGGAGAGCGATGCCCGCGACGAACAGGGCTCCGAGCGACCCGGCAACCGTGGCGATCGTGTTGTAGACGGCGTAGGTTCGGGTGGCGCCACGTGGCGACGGGACGCTCGCGAGCATCGGCTGCTCGAGCGACGTGAACGGGCCGGATTCGACGACGTCGGCGGAGATCGTCCCCGTCAGCGCGGCGACCACGAGAGCCGGGATCCAATCCGTGACGGCGAAGATCGCTCCGGCACACGCCATGAGCACGAAGAGCGCCGCAGTAGGCGCGGCGCCGTCCGACTCGATCTCCGTAGCGGCCGAGGACGACGGAGCTCCCCGCGCTCCCGACCAGCACCGCGCCGAGGACGAGCCCGACTTGCGCCGGATCGAGCCCCGCATCCGCGAGACCGACGCCGAGCGCGATGCTGCCCACGCCATACGCGAACGCGCGAAGCGCCTGGGCCGAGAAGATGATGTGGGCGTCGCGGCTCAGGCCGTCGACGAGGTCTCGCTTCGGCACCACGCGTACAGAGCGTCGTACACGGGCAGGCTCAGCTCGAGCTGGCGGTGGTCGTCGAGCTCGAGCAGGTAGAAGCCTTCGGCGATCGCGAGCAAGCCCCGCGACTGGGGAGTCGCGTCACGATCGTCCGCGATGTCCGCGCCGTGCACGATGCGTGCGAGCACGGCGAGCGCGGGCTCGTCGAGGCCGTACTCCTCGAGGAGAACCTCGAAGGTGCAGAGCCCGTCGCGGTGGTCGAAACGCGCTCCACGCGCATCGAACGAGAGGGCCTCCTCGCGCTCCGCGACCACGAGTACCTCCGACGGCGGAACGTAGAGGAACTCGGCCTCGGGATCGATGAAATGGAGAATGAGCCAAGGGCACGCGATCCTGTCCGTCTTCGGCCTCTCGCGAGTGACCCACTTCATCGCGCGAGCGTCTCGAGCCTGTCGACGAGCGACGCGAGGACGGCGAACGCCGCCTCGACGGGCTCGGGCGACGTGAGGTCGACCCCAGCCTGGCGCAGGATGTCGAGTGGGTACGCAGACCCGCCGGCGCGCAGGAAGTCGAGGTAGCGCTCGGCCGCACCGGGCTCGCCGGCGAGCACGCCGCGCGCGAGCGCATGAGCGCCGGAGATGCCGGTGGCGTACTGATAGACGTAGAACGGCTCGTACAGGTGCGAGAACTGCGCCCAGGTGATCCCGACGCGCTCACGGTCGACCTCGAAGTCGGCGCCGTAGGCCTCGCTGAAGAGAGCGGCCGTCCGTTCCTCCAGCAGATCGGCGGTGATCCCCTCGCTCCGCTCGACGCGCTCGTGGATCTCGCGCTCGAAGCGCGCGAGAGTCGGCATCACGAAGAAGTACCGATGGAAGTTCGCCATAGCCTCGTCGAGCACAGCGAGCTGGAGCTCGCGGTCGGTGATCGACTCGAGGAGGTGCGCGCGCAGCAGCGCCTGGTGGAAGTTCGACGCGACCTCGGCCACGAACATCGAGTAGCGCGTCGAGATCTGCGGCTGCGTCTCCCAGGAGAGGTAGGAGTGCATCGAATGGCCGAGCTCGTGGGCGAGCGTGCCGAGACTCACGGCCGAGCCGTCGAAGCTCATCACGATGAAGGGACGCGTTCCTGGCGCGCCGGCGGAGAACGCGCCGTTCATCTTGCCGAGGTTCGGATACACGTCGACCCACCGCTCGTCCAGACAGCCACGGCGGACCGTGGCCACGTACTCGGCGCCGAGTGGAGCGAGCGACTCGCAGATCCACTCGACGCACTGCTCGTATGCAAGCTGCGCCGGATCGGCGCTGAGCGGCGCCCAGAGGTCGTACGGCTGCAACGAGTCGACGCCAAGCAGTGCTGCCCGTACGCGCCAGTACCGGTGCCACGTCGGCAGGTTCCGCTCGAACGTCGCGATCAGATTGTCGAATACCTCGAGAGGGATGTTCGAGCGGTGCAGCGCGGCGACGCGCGTCGATACATGGCGACGGGCTCGGCCCGAGAAGACGTCTTGCTTGACGGCTGTCGCATAGTTCGCGGCGAGCGCGTGGCGGACTCCGCGATGTCCGTCGGCATAGCTCTCCCAGGCGCTGCGGCGCAGAGCCCGGTCGGAACTGCCCAGCAGGGCGTGGATCGAGCCATGCGTGACATCGGCCGTGTCGCCCGAAGCTCCGGTCGCCCGGGCGAAGGCGAGATCGCTTTCGACCAGACCGGTGTAGACCGCAAACGGACCCGAGTGCGCGTCGGCGAGCAGTCCGAGCAGCTCCTCGACCTCGGACGAGCGGACATGCTCGCCACGCCGGAAGAGATCATCGAGATAGTGGCCGTAGGGAGCGAGTGCGGGGTTGCCCTCCGACCACTCGAGCAGCCGGTCGCGCCCCAACTCGAGCAGCTCGGGCTCGATGAAGGACACGGCTGCCGTCACCTGGGCGACCGCCGCCTGTGCACGCCCATAGCGGCCGACCGCCTCCTGGTCGGTCGTGTCGACGGACCAGTCGATGACGGCGTACATGAAGACGCCGGCCGAGGCGCCGCGTCAGATCGTCGCGGATGGCGAGCGCCTCGATCGTTACGGCCGCCCCTTCCGCGAGCCGCCCTCGGAACGCCTCGACGCCCGCGATGTCCGCGCCCAGCGCCTCCAACTCCGCCTCCCACGCCTGGACCGTCGCGAAGACGCTCGCCGCGTCCCAGGTGCGCTCTACCGGGACGGCGCTGCGCGGCTGTGTGGCGGTGTCGTGCATGTCAGCGCTCAGAGCGGGATGTTCCCGTGCTTTCGCTTCGGCGTTGGCTCGCGCTTCGTCAGGGCAGCCTCGAGCGCAGAGACGAGCCACGGCCGCGTACGCCGCGGCTCGATCACGTCGTCGACGTACCCACGCTCGGCCGCCGTGTACGGGTTGGCGAAGCGCTCCTTGTAGTCGGCGATGAGCTCGGCTCGGCGCCCGTCCGGATCGTCGGCGGCTTCCAGCTCCTGCCGAAACACGATGTTGACGGCACCCTCGGGCCCCATGACGGCGACCTCGGCGGTCGGCCAGGCGACGTTGAAGTCGGCGCGAATGTGCTTGGACGACATGACGTCGTAGGCGCCGCCGTAGGCCTTACGAGTGATCACGGTGAGCTTGGGCACGGTCGCTTCCGCGTACGCGTACAGCAGCTTGGCCCCGTGGCGGATGATCCCACCCCACTCCTGCGCGGTCCCGGGAAGGAAGCCGGGCACGTCGACGAACGTGATCAGCGGGACGTTGAAGGCGTCGCAGGTGCGAATGAAGCGGGCGGCCTTGACCGATGCTTCGATGTCGAGCACGCCCGCGAGCGCCGCAGGCTGGTTCCCGACGACGCCGACCGAGTACCCGCCGAGTCGCGCGAAGCCGCAGACGATGTTCTCGGCCCAATTGGGCTGAACCTCGAGGAAGTCGCCGTCGTCCACGATGCGCTCGATGACCTGCTTCATGTCGTACGGCTGGTTCGGGCTGTCGGGGATGATCGAGTCGAGCGACGCATCCTCGCGATCCAGCGGGTCGGAAGGCGGCGCGTACGGAGGCGGCTCGAGGTTGTTCTGCGGGAGGAACGAGAGCAGGTAGCGCGCATCGTCGAGGCACGGCGTCCTCGTCAGGGGCTGCGAAGTGGGCAACACCCGACTTCGTGGCGTGCGTCGCGGCACCGCCGAGCTCCTCGAAGCTGACGTCCTCTCCGGTGACCGTCTTCACGACGTCGGGCCCGGTGATGAACATGTACGACGTCTCCTCGACCATGAGCACGAAGTCCGTGATCGCGGGCGAGTAGACGGCTCCCCCGGCGCATGGGCCCATGACCAGGGAGATCTGCGGTACCACACCCGACGCCTGCACGTTCCGCCAGAAGATCTCCGCGTACCCCGCCAGCGAGACGACGCCCTCCTGGATGCGCGCGCCTCCCGAGTCGTTGATCCCGATCACCGGGCAGCCGTACTTCACGGCCAGGTCCATCACCTTGCACACCTTCTCGGCGAAGACCTCCGACAGCGAGCCGCCGAAGACCGTGAAGTCCTGCGAGAAGACGAAGACCTTGCGCGCCGAAGATCGTGCCGTGCCCCGTCACGACCGCATCTCCCCACGGTCGCGTCTCCCGCATGTCGAACTCCACTTCCCGGTGCCTGACGAACCGGTCGAGCTCGACGAACGAGCCCGGGTCGAGGAGCTTTTCCAGCCGCTCGCGGGCTAACAGCTTTCCCCGCTCCCGTTGCCGGGCGGCGTGCCTCTCGCTGGCCGGATGAAGCGACTCCTCGCGGAGCTCCTCGAGCCAGCG
The DNA here is from genome assembly GCA_963756925.1 of uncultured Actinomycetes bacterium. Classification (GTDB taxonomy): domain Bacteria; phylum Actinomycetota; class Thermoleophilia; order Gaiellales; family Gaiellaceae; genus GMQP-bins7. Next base: position 383,231 of record CAVWPL010000001.1, read on the forward strand.
GAGCTTGGCCTCGGTCGTATCGTGCGTCTCGCCCACCGTCGCGGAGCCTAACCGGTGAATCCACGCTGATACGGTCGCGCCATGACACCGGTGCTCGACCGTTCGACCGCGTGGCCGTACGAGGACGGCAAGCCCGGAGAGTTCACGTACTCACGATTCTCGAGCCCGACCGTAGCCGAGGCAGAGCGGGCTCTCGGCGAGCTCGACGGAGGCGAGGCGCTCCTCTTCGCGTCGGGTACCGCGGCGGCAGCGGGCGTCATTCTCGCGCTCCTCGCGCCGGGAAAGACAGTTGCGTTGGCCACGGGCGCGTACTACGGAACCGGTGTGCTGCTCGACGAGCTCTCGCGGTGGGGTCTGAACAAGATCGAGTTCGACCAGACGGGCGAGCCACCGGCCGCGGCAGACCTCGTCTGGGTCGAAGCGCCTTCCAATCCATTCCTGACGATGCCGAGCTTCGAAGCGACTGCCGCCCACCCCGCGCCGGTGGTCTGCGACGCAACGGCCGCCACGCCGGTTCACCTGCGTCCGCTCGAGCACGGTTGCGATTACGTGGTCCACTCGGCGACGAAGTTTCTCGCCGGACACGACGACGCGCTCGCCGGTGTGGTCGTGTGCGCGAAGTTCCGACGATGCAGCCCGGCTCCGTGAGCTTCCGCTCGAGAACCGGGGCGGTCGCAGCGCCAGATGTCGCCTGGCTCCTGCTCCGTGGGCTCAGCACGCTCGAGGTGAGGGTCGAACGCCAGACGGAGAGCGCCTCGCAGATTGCGGCAAGACTCGGCACGCACCCGGCCGTGGAGACGGTCCGCTATCCGGGATTCGGCGGTCTCCTCTCGTTCGACGTCGCAGATGCGCAGGCAGCGCGACGCGTCGAAGCGGGCACGCGCCTTGTCGCCAACATGACGAGCCTCGGAGGCGTTGCGTCCCGGATCGAAGCCCGCTCCCGCTGGGAAGGGGAGCGTGTCCCACCCGGCCTGCTCCGCCTGTCGATCGGTCTCGAGAGCGTGGATGCCCTGTGGGCGGATCTCGAGCAGGCTCTCGGACGGGTCTGACCGATGGGTCTCCTCGATCGATTGCGGAAGGACCCGCCCTCGCCGGCCGAGCTCGACGAGCTCTCGCTCAAGCAGCTACGCGCGGCAGGTGCCGACCTCGGCCGGGCGCGGCATGTGCTCCATTTCCTCTACTTCGACGACGAGCCGGCAGCGCGTGCCGCGGCCACCGAGATCTCGGAAGCGGGCTACGACGCCACGGTCGCAGAGCCGGACGAACAGATCGCGCAGTGGTCGGTTCGAGCCGAGAGCACGCGCGTCGTCGACGAGACGACGGTGCACGCGTTTCGACCGTGGTTCGAGCGCGTCGCCGCCGAGCACGGGGGCGCATACGACGGCTGGGAGGCGGCGACGAAGCCGTAGCGAGCAAGCCGTAGACGGTGCGCCAGCCGCTACCGTAAGCAGATGCTCTTCGCCCGAAAGCCTCTCGACCTGCCGACACTACGTTTGGGCATGCTCTTCACCGCAAGCCGCCCGAGCTGCCACCGCCGAGACCGCGCTCCCGGGACGGGAAACACCGATCGGATCCCGCGACAGCACTTCGTCCTCGGCACGTCGCTCACTCCGCCGTTTCCCGAGGGTTACCAGCGCATCGTCGTCAGTATGGGGTGCTTCTGGGGCGCCGAGAGGATGTTCTGGCAGGCGGCAGGGATTCATACGACCGCCGTCGGCTATGCCGGGGGGATCACGCCGAATCCGTCGTACGAGGAGGTGTGCTCGGGTCGAACAGGGCATACGGAGGTCGTGCTCGCGGTCTTCGACCCCGACCGAACGAGCTTCGACGAGATGCTGCGGATCTTCTGGGAGGGCCACGACCCGACCCAGGGCATGCGCCAGGGGAACGACGCCGGCACCCAGTACCGCTCAGCGATCTACTGGGCGAACGACGCGCAGCGGGAGGCAGCCGAGGCGTCTCGGGAGAGCTTCCAGTCCGAGCTGACGAAGGCCGGCTACGGGTCGATCACGACGGAGATCGCCAAAGCCGGGCCGTTTTACTACGCCGAGGACTACCACCAGCAGTACCTCGCGAAGAACCCGAACGGCTACTGCGGACTCGGCGGCACCGGTGTCGCCTGTCCCGGTCGGGACGGCGCGACGTCGGCCGCCGAGCTGACGCTCTACGGCTCGGCTCCCGCCTCGACGGCGCGCGGTTCTTCGAACACCGCGAAGGACACGACGGTCCGGAAGCCAATCTCCTCGTACATGGACAGCGCCATCGCCGTGGACTGCAGCACCACCGTGTCGCACCCCGACGCACGGCCTGGCCTCCACCGCGGCCCAGGTCAGCGTGCTGCCGACACCTCGTCGGCGCGCATCTGCCGCGACGCCGACGTTGTAGACGCCGGCGACGCCGCCGGTCCGGATCGCAATCGAGGTGCCTGCCGGCCTGCCCTCCAGCCAGGCCGGCGAACAGCTGAACGTCTCCGGGTCGGCGACGAAGCCGGGCGAGAACACCTGCTCCGCGAGCCGACGGGGCAGACCGAGCTCGACGGAGACCTCGAGGAAGTCGTCGCCTTCGACCCGAGCGACCGCAACATCCGCGGGAGGGCTCAGGAGCCACGGGCACCGGGTGGAGGACCATGTTCGGATACGGAACCGGATCTCCGCTCCAGCCCTGCCGCGATGCGCCACCTCGGCGAGCTCGCCGGCGACGTCCTCGGCAATCCAGACGCGATGAGCGACCTGGTGCTCGCGGACCCAGCCCAGTGCGGTCTCGAGCTCGGCTGACTGTCGAAGCGTCGGTGACGACGCAGCCGTTGAAGAGCGAGATCGGGTGGCCGGTCACGAATGCAAAGACGCGACCGACCTCTCGTACGCGCCCCGCCGCACTGTGCTCCGCGAGCTTCGCGAACGAGCCGAGGAAGTTCGCGTTCGCGTCGGCGACGAGCTGGTGCTCAGTCTTCACACATGTCCTAGCGCTACGGCGCGGCGACCCCTACCGTCTTCGCCTCGTCTCCCTCGACGGGCCCGGCAAGCCGTTGTGCTGCGTATACCGGGATGATCGAGATGAGGACGACGACGAAGGCAACGACGTTGATGACGGGCAGCTGCTCCGGTCGTGCGAGGTTCGAGAAGATCCAGATCGGCAACGTCTGGTCGGACCCTGACGTGAAGACGGTCACGATCACTTCGTCGAACGAGAGCCCGAACGCCAGCAAGCCGCCGGCGAGGAGCGCCGTCCCCATCGCGGGGACGATCACGCGACGGAATGTGGTCCAGCTGTCGGCGCCGAGGTCTGATGACGCCTCTTCGAACGACCGCGACGTCCGGCGCAGGCGTGCGACCACGTTGTTGTAGGCGAGGACGATGCAGAACGTCGCGTGGCCGATGACGATGGTCGCGAGGCCGAAGCTGATGCCGATCGGCTGCAGCACCGTGTTGATCGTCGCGTTGAGTGCGATGCCCGTGACGATGCCGGGAAGCGCGATCGGCAACACCACGAGGAACGTCAGCGCGTTCTGACCGAAGAAGCGGTAGCGGGACAGCGCGAACGCGAGCGCGGTACCAAGCACCAGTGCGATCAGCGTCGCGAAGAACGCAGCCTTGACCGAGAGCAGGAACGCGTCGCGGACGTCCTCGTCGTGGAACGCGGTCGAGAACCACTTCGTCGTCCAGTTCTCGATCGGCCATGCCTGCGTGATGTTCTCGTTGAACGCGTAGAGAGTGATGATTACGAGCGGGAAGTAGATGAACGCGAGCACGAGCGCAGTCGCGATCCGCAGGAACCAGCGTGTAGCGCGCCCCTCGACCATCACAGGTTCTCGAACGCCCCGAGCCGCTTCGCGACCCACAGGTAGCCGATCATCACGGCGATCGGGACGAAGGCGTAGGCGGCGGCGAACGGCAGGTTGTTCGCGACGCCGATGTTGTCGTAGATCACGTTGCCGATGAACTGCTTGCTCGAGACCACCTCGGGCGTGATGTAGTCGCCGAGCGTGAGCGAGAACGTGAAGATCGACCCCGCCACGACCGCCGGGAACGCCATGGGCAGCACGACACGGGCGAAGGTCCGGCCCGAGCGCGCGCCGAGGTCGGCGGATGCCTCGAGGAGCGACGGCGGGATCCGCTCGAGGCCCGCGTAGACGGGGAGGATCATGTACGGCAGCCAGAGGTACGTGAACACGAGCCACGTGCCGACGAGCGAGTAGCCCGGGCCCTCGATCCCGAGCGGCGCGAGCATCCAGTTGAGCACCCCGTTCTCGGCGAGGATCGTCCGCCAGGTGTAGACCTTGACGAGGTAGCTCGCCCAGAGCGGTATCAGGATCGCGACGACGAGCAGTCGGCGTGTCCGCCGGGACGCGATGCGTGCCATGTAGTAGGCGATCGGAAAGGCGAGGACCGCGCACGCGACCGTGACGGCGGCGGCCATGGTGACCGTCCGGAGCGTGATGCGGCGGTAGACCGGCTCGGTCAGGATCTCCTTGAAGTTGTCGAGCGTCGGCTCGTGGACGATCTCGGACGTGAACGGGTCGAGGTACCAGAACGCGGAGACGAGCATGACCGCGAGCGAGCCGAGGTAGCCGACGACGAGCCATCCCACCGGCCCCGCCAGGAGCGCACCGAGTCGCACGCGCGGATGCCGGTACAGGTACGTCGAGAGCTTCCGGCCGGCCCCCGGGCTCCGGGCGTCGCCCTCGATCGGATCGGTGGTGCTCACGAGGCCGCGCTCGGCGAGCCGCGCCGGGCGAGGGGAGCCGGCCGAGACCGGTTCCCCAGCACCCGGGCGATGCCTAGCCGCGTATCTCGGTCCAGGCCTGAGTCCACTCGGAGTAGTCCTTGCAGACCTCTCCTCGGTCGTCACCGCAGTCCGCCACGGGAGTGTTCCAGAAGTAGACCTTCGAGAAGTAGTCCTCGTCGGTCGCGTGGAACGTCTCGCAGTGGTTCGGATCCTGCGTGAGGCTGCACGCCTCTTCCGAGACCGGGGCTTCGCCGAAGTACTCGGTCGCCTTCGCGTTGGCCTCCGGGCTGATGATGTAGTCCATCCAGAGGTACATGCAGTTCGGGTTCGCTGACTGGGAGGAGATCATCCAGGTGTCCGACCAGCCGGTGGATCCCTCCTCCGGAAGCGTTCCGTCGACCGGCTCCGGGGGCTTCGCTCCTTTCAGCTGATTGATTTGGTACTGCCACGTCGTTCCCGCGGTCGAGTTGCCGCTCGCGAACGACTGGATCTGAGTTGCGGCGGTGCTCCAGTACTCGCCGACCATTGGCGCCTGCTGCTTCAGCAGGTCGACGGCAGCGTTGAACTGCGTCTCGTCCAGCTCGTACGGGTTCGTGATCTCGAGATCGGGCTGCGTCGCCATGAGGTAGACGGCGGCATCCGCGATGTAGATCGGGCTGTCGTAGATCGAGAGCTTCCCGGTCGCCGGGGAGTCCGTCTCCCAGACGATGCTCCAGCTCGTCTGCTCACCGGGCACCTCCTCGGTGTTCCACGCGAGCAGGTTCGCACCCCGCCCGTGTGGGACGCCGTAAGGCACGCCGTCGACCGTGTTGTGCGGCTTGTCCTTGAGCCCCTCGAACACGTTCTCGTAGTTCGGGATGAGATCGTGGTTCACGGGCGCGACATCGCCTGCGGCGATGAGTCGCAGCGTGGCGTCACCCGACGCGGAGACTCCGTCGTAGTTCCCGGTCCGCATGAGCGTGACCATCTCGTCAGAAGTGCCTCCGAGCTTGGTGTTGACCGTACAGCCGGTCGCCTGCTCGAACGGCGTCACCCAGTCGTCCTCGACATAACCCGACCAGGCGATGATGTTCACCTCGCCTTCGGCCTTGGCGTTCTCCTGGATCTCCTCGACCGAGGTGCCGAGCCCTTCGAGCTCGGTGCTCGCGTCGCCGTCGTCCCCTCCGCCGCAGCCCGCCGCAACGACTGCGAGCGACGCGACGAGCAGGCCGAGCATGGCCCACCGTCCGAACCGCTTTGTACGTCCACTCATACGTGTTCCTCCTCTGATTCGTCGATAACCGACTCCTGTTCCGGGCGCCACGCAAGGCGCACCCGACGACCCTTCGACTCGAGCACCTGCGTCGAGCCTTCTTCGAGATTCTGGGCGAGCACCTGCAGCTCGCCTCCGCGGTCGAGCGTCACGTGGTACCTCGTGATCGGGCCGACGTACTGGACTTCGCGCACGACACCGGGCTCGACGTGCGATCCCGGCTGCGGCTCGTGGCCTTCCCCGAGAAGGTTGATCTTCTCAGGCCGCACGGTGTAGCGGCGGCCATCCCGCTCGATGACGTTCGAGACGCCCACGAATCCGGCGATGAATTCACTCTGCGGGTGCTCGTAGAGCTCCGCGGGTGGACCGATCTGCTCGATCCGCCCCCTGTTGAAGACCGCGACTCGGTCCGACATCGTCAGCGCTTCCTCTTGATCGTGCGTGACGTACACGAAGGTGATCCCGACTTCCCGTTGGATGCTCTTGAGCTCGACCTGCATCTCCTGGCGCAGCTTGAGGTCGAGGGCGCCGAGCGGCTCGTCGAGGAGGAGTACCTTGGGCCGATTGACGATCGCACGGGCGAGCGCGACCCGTTGCCGTTGCCCGCCGGAGAGCTGTGAGGGCTTGCGATCCGCATAGCCGCCGAGCTGGACCATCTGGAGCGCCTGGTCGGCCCGTTCGCGGCGCTCGCCTTTCGACACCTTCTTCACCATGAGCCCGTACTCGACGTTCTGTCGCACCGTCATGTGCGGGAAGAGCGCGTAGTCCTGGAACACGGTGTTGACCGGCCGGTCATACGGGGGAAGACGCGAGACGTCCTCGCCGGCGAGCTCGATCGAGCCTTCGTCCGGCGCCTCGAAGCCCGCGATCATCCTCAGGGTCGTGGTCTTCCCCGACCCCGACGGGCCGAGCAGCGTGAAGAATTCTCCGGGCGCGATGTCGAGATCGACCGCGTCGACCGCCACCACGTCGCCGAACCTCTTCGTCAGTCCTCGAACGCGGATGTCCGCGACCGCATCAGTCACCGGCGGCGAGCGCCCCCTCGAGGATCGCGAGACCTTCGTCGAGATCGGCATCGGAGATCGTCAGCGGCGGCAACAGCCGGATCACGTTTCCGTCGAGCCCGCAGGAGAGGAGGATGAGCCCGCGATCGAACGCCTCGGCGACAACGGCCTTCGCGCGATCCGAGCTCTGCTCGGCGAACTCGAATGCGAGCATCGGTCCCGACCCGCGGACGTCGCCGATCTCCGGTCGACGGGCAGCGATGTCCTCGAGCCGCGTACGAATGCTCACGCCCAGTGCCTGGGCGGCTTCGAGGAAGCCCGGCTCGGAGACGATGTCGAGCACGGCGATCGCGGCGGCGCAGGACAGCGGGTTCCCGCTGAACGTCCCGCCGAGCCCTCCGGGATGTACGGCATCCATGACCTCCGCTCGGCCCGTCACGCCGGCGAGCGGCAGCCCTCCGCCAAGCGACTTCCCGGAGACGAGCAGGTCCGGCTCGACGCCTTCGTACTGCTCGATCGCCCACATCGTGCCCGTGCGTCCGACGCCGGACTGCACCTCGTCGTCGACGTAGAGGATCCCGTGCGCGCGGCAGAGCTCTTGGAGCCGGGCCGGGAAGTCGGGCGGCATCGCGATGAAGCCGCCTTCTCCCTGAACCGGCTCGAGCACGACACAGGCGACCGACGAGGGGTCGACATCGCTGCGGAAGAAGTCCTCGAGGCCCTTGATCGCAGCGTCCGATGAGACGCCTCGATAGGGATATGGCCCGGGCGCGCGGTACACCTCGGGTGCGAACGGCCCGAATCCCTTCTTGTACGGCATCACCTTCGCCGTCATCGTCATCGCGAGCAGCGTGCGTCCGTGGAATGCGTTCTCGAAGACGACCACGGCTTGCCGGCCGGTCGCAGCGCGTGCGATCTTGACCGCGTTCTCGATGGCTTCGGCGCCGGAGTTCACGAGGATCGAGCGCTGCTCGCCCTGCCCACAAGGCGAGAGCTCGGCGAGTCGTCGGCACACCTCGACGAAGGGCTCGTACGTGCCGACCATGAAGCACTGGTGCAGATAGCGGTCCGCCTGCTCCTTCACCGCCTGCACGACGGCCGGATGGCGGTGGCCGGTGTTCTGACACCCGATGCCGCCCGCGAAGTCGACGAAGCTGCGACCGTCGACATCGGTCACGCGAGCGCCTTCGGCGTGCGCGACGACAAGCCGCGGCGTGGAGACTCCGGCGGTGACGTACTTCGCGCGCTCGTCGGTTACGCGATCGGAACCGGTGCGTTCCTGCAAAGACATCGAGCGATTATCGAGTGTGCGGCTTCTGCGGGCAACCTGGAGGCGGCGAAGCGACCGCCTACGCCGCGTACTCTGTGCGCTGCGCCGGAGTAGCTCAGCTGGTAGAGCAGCCGCCTTGTAAGCGGAGGCCGTGGGTTCGAGTCCCGCCTCCGGCTCTCGGCGCTAGGCCAGGACTTCGCGGGTCTTCTGGTGCGCGAGGATCTTGCGCTTGACCCGCTGGAGCGCGTTGTCGATCGTCTTCGTATCGCAGCCGAGACCTTCGGCCATCTCCTCGTAGGAGTTGCCCTCGATGTAGAGCCGAAGCGCCTCCGACTCGAGCGACGAGAGCCCCGAGCCGAGGCAGAACACGAGGCTCTCGAGCTCCTCGGTCGAGATCACGCGCACCGAAGGGTCGTTGACACTCGGGCCTGGCAGGGCATCTCCAAGAGTGCAGTCGCCTTCGCTCTCCTGCCCGGCGGGCGTATGGCTGAACGAGACGTACGTGTTGAGCGGCGCATGCTTGAAGCGGGTTGCCGTCTTGATCGCGGTGATGATCTGACGCGTGACGCAGAGCTCGGCGAAGCTTCGGAACGACGTCTCCTTGTCGGGTCGGAAGTCCCGCACGGCCTTGTACAGGCCGATCATTCCCTCCTGCACGAGGTCGTCTCCGTCTCCGCCGGCGAGGAAGTACGAGCTGGCCTTGAGACGAACGAACCCCGCGTACCTGCGCATGAGGCCATCGAGCGCTTCCTGGCTCCCGTTCCGGGCCTTGAGGACGAGCTGCAGATCTTCGAGCTCGCGCTGCGCTCTCTGCGCGGTTTTCGGTGCTGCGGTGATCCTCGGTGCTGCGGCGGTGCGAGCGGCGGCCATTTCGATACCCCCGTGGGCGAGGTCTGCGTTGACGGTCATCGAGGTCGAGATTTCTATCGGCTCGACCAAGTCTCACCTTGAACTTGAGGGAGAACCTAGCACCATTCGCGAAGCGTTACAAGACCTTGCGAGAAATGCAAGATGCTAAGAACATATGTTCGTACCGATGGTACGGATCTCCGTACTGCGAACGAGCACGCCGTCTGCCACGATCGAGATATGCGTGAAACAGTGCTGATCGTCGACGACCACCCCAGCTTCCGCGCGTCGGCGCGCGCGATCCTCGAAGCCGACGGGTTCGAGGTCGTCGGCGAGGCCGCGGACGGCGCGTCGGCATTGACGGCGATCGGCGAGCTCCGCCCCGAGCTCGTCCTGCTGGACATCCAGCTGCCCGACATGACGGGCTTCGACGTATGCGCGGCGCTCGAGAGCTGGAACGGGTCGGCGCCCGCCGTGATCCTCGTGTCGAGTCGCGATGTCTCCGACTACGGCGAGCTGGTCGCTTCGTCGCGCGCACGCGGCTTCGTCCCCAAGGCCGAGCTCTCGGGCGAGGCCGTCGGGGCACTGCTGGCTTGAGTCGCTTCACGCTCGCACTCGGCATCGCTCTGCTCGTCGTCGAGGCGAGCGCCGCTATGGCACTCATCACGACGAACGACCAGGCGGAGAGCACGTGGACGACGATCGCGCTGGCCCTCACAGCAGGTACCGCATTCGTCGTCAGCGGGCTGATAGCTCTTGCGCGCCGGCCCGACAATCGGACCGGCGTCTATCTGGCAGCCATCGGGTACGTCTGGTTTCTCGGCGCGCTCACCGACGCTGCCAACGAGTGGGTGTTCACCGTCGGCTTCGTCCTCGGAGACCTCATCTGGGTCCCGTTCACCGCGCTCGTTCTCGCCTATCCGACCGGCCGCCTCGAGAGCAGGCTCGAGCGAGCACTCCCTATCGCCGTGGGAGTCCTGCTAACAGCGCCCGCCGTTCTCGCGCTCCTGTTCGACCCGAACCCGGCTCCCGATCGCTGCGAGGGGTGTCCAGGCAGCGCAATCGTGGTGTCGGAGCAGCCAGGGCTCGGAGCTGCGTTCAACGCTCTTGCGTCGGTCCTCGGACTCGGGCTGATCGTCCTCGTGGTCGTCATTCTCGTCCGTCGCTGGCGAGGCGCCAGCCCCGCGCTTCGGCGTGTTCTCTGGCCGGTGGTGGGCACGGGCGTCGCGTCACTCTTGTCGGTCGGTCTGATCGTGGTTGCCGATCGAGTTGCGGGGAGCGTCGCCGACGTCTTGCAGTTGGTGTTCTTCGCCGCCTTCAGCACAGTCCCGCTCGCGTTCCTGTTCGGCATCCTGCGGACCCGGCTCGACCGGTCGAGCGTCTCCGAGGTCGTCGTCGCACTGCAAGCCGGAACGCCGCTCCGCGACGCCATCGCGCGGGCACTCAACGATCCGTCGCTCGAGCTCGTGTATCGACTGGACAGCGGCAGCTGGATCGATCCCTCCGGAGGAGAGGTACCGGAACCGGCCGAGAGCGCCGGCCGCAAGGTCACAACCGTCGCGCGAGACGGACAGCCCGTCGCCGCTCTGATCCACGACGCCTCGCTTGCGGAGGAACCGGAGCTCATCGACGCAATCACGGCTGCGGCCGGCCTCTCTCTTCACAACGAGCGCCTACAGGCCGAGTTGCGGGCCCAGTACGCGTTCCTCGAGACGATTACCAACACTGCGCCAAGCCTCATGGTCAGCGTCGACACGGAAGGACGGCTCGTCAACCACAACCAGGCTGCGGTTTCCGCGGCCGGCTACGAGGACGAGGAAGACGTCCGCGGCCGCCACTTCTGGGACGTCTTCATAGACGAGGACGAGCGCGAGGCGATGAAAGCCCGCTTCGTGGCCGCGGCCCCCGACTTCGCGGCGGCCGAGTACGAGAACACGTTTACGAACGCCCGTGGGGAGAAGCTCGTCATCTACTGGCGCAGCGCCCCCGTGCAGGACCAGGACGGTCGCACAGTGAACATCGTCGCCGGAGGCCTCGACGTCACCGAGCGCCAGCGGCTCGAGGCGGAGAAGGAACGCCAGCGGGTGTTCCTGAACGCAATCGCCGAAGAACGTGCCGAGCCCCGTCTGCATGATCGACGACGATGGCCGCGTCGCGGAGCAGGGCGCCAACGTCGCCTTCGGGGCGACGCTCGAATACAGCTCGGAAGACATCGGCGGACAAGTGTTCTGGGAGCAGTTCGTCGATCCCGACGAAGCGCCGGCCGTCCGGCAGCTCATCGAGCGGGTCGTCGGCGGGGAGTCCGTCGGCGAGAACGACACGCACTGGACGACGAAATCAGGACAACGTGTTCTCATCGCCTGGACGTGCACGCCCGCTTCCTGAGCTCGACGAGCGAACGGCTGTTCCTGGTCAGCGGCGTCGACGTAACGGAGCGCCAGCGGCGGGCAGAGGAGATTCGCGCCGGCGAGGAGCGCCTGCGAGCAGCGATCCAAGGTGCGCCGGCCGCGATCCTCGAAGTCGGTCTCGACGATCGCGTCAAGCTCTGGAACCCCGCGGCCCAGCGAATCTTCGGCTGGTCGGCAGAGGAGGTCGTCGGCGAGGTCGTCCCGGTGGTCCCCCCGAACGCGAAGCCGAGTTCCGCGAGCTGCTCGGGCGAAGACGAGAAGGCCACGGCTACGCGGGCTTCGAGACTGTTCGAATGCGCCGTGACGGGACACGCCTCGACGTCGAGATCTCGGCAGCCCCGATTCGTGACGCTACGGGCGCGGTCGTAGGCCACATGGCGGTGTTCAGCGACATCAGCGACCGCAAGCGACATGAGGAGGAGTTGAGAGCGTCTCGCGCGCGACTCGTTGCTGCCGCCGACGAGGCGCGCCAGCAGCTCGAGAGAAACCTTCACGACGGAGCACAGCAACGGCTCGTGGCACTGTCCGTCGCGCTCCGCCTCGTCGAGTCGAAGCTGCGCGACGACCCCGACGCAGCGTCCACGCTGCTCGGAGGAGCGCGGGGCGAGCTGTCACAGGCGCTCGAGGAGCTCCGCGAGCTCGCTCGCGGAATCCACCCTGCCGTGCTCACCGACCGCGGTCTCGGCCCGGCCCTCGAGGCTCTCGTCGGCAGGGCCGGGCTCCCCGTCGACCTGGAAACACCGCACGAGCAGCTAGCTCCTCCGGTGGAGGCCGCCGCCTACTACGTCGTCGCCGAGGCGCTGACGAATATCGCGAAGTACGGGCACGCGTCCTCTGCACGCGTGTCGGTCGCCGCGGTCGACGGAGTACTCAGCGTCGTGATCGCCGACGACGGCGTCGGAGGCGCCGATCCCGCGCGTGGATCGGGCCTCCGTGGGCTTGCCGACAGAGTGGCGGCACTCGAGGGGCAGCTGGTGGTCGACAGCCCTGCGGGCGAGGGAACCACGATCCGCGCCGAGATCCCGCTTCGGCCGGCAACCGAGTAGGGCTAGCCGCACCGAGAGACGGGAGGACACCGCATCGCCGCGCACGCAGCCGGATGCGACCGTGAGGCCATGAACGCACACCCCACGGAGAAGGAGGCAACGATGTCCGCCACGATCACCATCGGCCGCCGCGAGCTGGATCGCCGCTACTCGAACGGCATCGACGTCACGCTGTCGTGGTGCCCTGCGCGCGAGCTTCTCTATGTGACGGTTCTCGACGACGCGGGCGAATCGTTCGAGCTCGTCGTCGAAGCGCACGAAGCGCTCGAGGTCTTTCACCACCCGTATGCCTATGCCGCGAGCCGCGGAACCGTACTCCTTGATGTCACGGTGTAGGAGGCGCTCATCCGGGCAAGCGTGGGTCCATAGACTCGCAAAGCGTGAGCACGCCCCCAGCCGGCACGGTTACATTCCTGTTCGCAGACGTCGAAGGCTCGACGGCGCTGCAACACGATGCGCGCCCGGACTACCCGGCGATGATCAGCGCCGTCAGACGTCTTCTGCGCAACGCGACCTCGACACATGGTGGGAGCGAAGCCGACGCTGTCGGAGACGAGTTCGTCGCGGTCTTCGAGGATCCACGCCACGGTGCTGAGGCAGCTCTTGCCGCCCAGCGAGAGTTCCGTGACACGGAGTGGCCGGGGGGCGTCGCCATACGCGTCCGGATCGGGCTGCACACGGGCACCCCGGACTTCGGAGACGAGGGCTACACCGGTCTCGACGTGGTCCGCGCCTCGAGGATCGCGAACGCCGGACACGGCGGCCAGATCCTCGTTTCCGCGGAGACGGCTGCAGCTCTCGACGGTGTCCCGACACGTGACCTCGGGGAGTATCGACTTGGAGGCCTACCGAACCCGGAACGGATCAGCCAGCTGCTGGCCGACGATCTCGGACGGGATTTCCCACCGCTGCGGAACACGATCGCCACGCTCGGGAGCTCGATCACGGTCGCGCTCGCCGACGACACGGTGCTGCTGCGCGAGGGGATCGCGCGCCTGCTGACGGACTCGGGGTTCGAGGTCGTCTCACAGGCCGGAGACGCAGACGATCTCCTACGTCATGTCGCGATGCACAAGCCGGACGTGGCGGTCGTGGACATCCGAATGCCTCCGACCCACACGGACGAGGGGTTGCAGGCGGCACGGGAGATCCGCGAGCGGTTTCCCGACACAGGCGTCCTCGTCCTCTCCCAGTACGTCGAGCCGGGATACGCGCTTGACCTCCTGTCCGAGAGCGCCGAGGGCGTCGGATACCTGCTCAAGGATCGCGTCTCCGACATCGACCAGTTCGCCTCTGCCGTGCGACGCGTCTCGGAGGGAGGCTCGGCGCTCGATCCCGCTGTCGTGAGCGAGCTCGTCGGACGCAGCCGGCACGACGACCCGCTGGACGAGCTCACGCCACGCGAACGGGAGGTGCTCGAACTGATGGCCGAGGGGCGCTCGAACCAGGCGATCGCAGATCGGATGTTCGTCACGCTCCGCGCGGTCGAGAAGCACGTCACGAGCATCTTCTCCAAGCTCGACCTGCCGGCGAGCACCGACGACCACCGGCGCGTGCTCGCGGTGCTCCTCTTCCTGCGCGACTAGTGCAGAGCGACTAGCGCAGGTCCTGAACGCGGACGACGCCTTCGGAGACGCCTCGCATCGCGACGTATGGCTGTAGGAGCGGGTCGACGAAGCGATAGCGCGCCGCTCTCGTCGGACCGTGTTGCTGCAGCACCGCTCCTCGGTCTTCTCCTGAGAGCTCTTCGAGCTGCCGGGCGAACGCAGCTGCACCCGGCGGCTTCTCCAGAATCCTGCCGAGTGTCGCGCGCACGTCTGCAGCGGCGAAGAATCCGAACTCGTCCTCCTCGGCGAGGGCGCACGCGAGCAGGAGTCGGGGATAGATGCTCGGTTGCTCGCCGACCGTCGCATCGCGGTAGGCGTCGACGATGCTCTGGTGGGCACGCTCGATGGCCCGCCCGACCGCGTGATCGACGTCCCGCGAGGTGACGTCGGCGCGTCGGCGCCCAAGCGCCGCTTGCGCGGCAAGCTGCGTCAGGAGCTGTGTGTAGTGCGGAAGTCCCTGCGAGAGCGTCGTGATCTTCTTCACTGCCGCTCCGACGATCTCCATGCGTGCTGTCGCAACGCCCCTCGTCGCGATCTCCGCGAGCTCTGCCTGCGCCATGCGCGGCATGTGTATCTGCGCGAGCGCACGCTCGATCGAGCGATGCTCGCGGATGAGCTCTCCCACGCTGTCAGCGACACCGATGAGAAAGACCGTCACGTCCACGACCCGGTCGGACAGCGTCTTGACGGTATCCGCGAAGAGGATGCGGCTCTCGGGATCGCGTAACCGATCGAACTCGTCGATGAAGACCGCTAGCGGGCCGAGCTGAGTCACCGACTGCAGCGCGCGTCGAACCGAGTGCGGGGTCGCCGGGCCCGATCCGAGGAGCTCCGACGCCGACGACATCGACTCCTCCTGGCGGTCGCCGAAACCGATCGCCGGTGAGGTCGACTGGACGACGATCTCGTCGAGGGCCTGTCGCCACACGCTCGTGAAGTCATCGCTCGCATCGCATGTCGCACGTGCCGTGATGACGTCGGCGCTTCCCAGCATCTCCGCGGTCACGCCCGCAAGCGAGGTCTTGCCAACTCCGCGCTCGCCGTAGATCACCGCGTGCTGACCCGGCTGGGCGACGACCGAGAACACGTCGGCGATCTGCTCGCTCCTGCCTGCGAAGAGGCTACGGCGGTCGATCGGGGCGGCCGGCCGGAAGGACTGAGAGACGAGCGCCATCCGATCGAGAAGATCGGCCTCGCCCATCTTCGGCGGAGCGACGGGCATTCCTCAGTATCACGCCGCTGACCCCAGTGCGACAAGAGGGTGCGCTGACCCCGGGTACTCGAGACGTCGAAGCAGTGCGGAAAACCGCACCCCGAGACCCCTGACCGCCGCACTGTGCAACCGCCCTTGCGGTGCGAGCCTGAGGTTGTCCAGTTGACCCAGTGAAAGGAAGCGAAATGTCTCCTCTGAAGCACAGCACCAACGTCGCGGCCCGCATGGGTCGCTGGAGCGCAGCCCACCGCAAGACCGCGATCTTCGGCTGGCTCGCGTTCGTCATAGCGGCGTTCGCTATCGGGATCGCCATCCCGATGCAGACGATCGGCGAAGCCGACTGGAACGTCGGCGAGGCCCGCAAGGGCGATCACATCATCCGCGACGGTGGGTTCGCGCTGGACGAGCAGTCCGAGTTCGTGCTCGTCCAATCGGACTCCAAGACCGTCGACGACGCTGCCTTCCAGGCGGTCGTCAGGGACGCCGTCGTGACCCTCCAGGGCTTCGACCAGGTTGCGAAGCTCCGCTCCCCGCTCGCCGCGGGCAACGGGGGCCAGATCTCGAAAGACGGCCACTCGGCACTGATCCAGTTCAGCCCCGAAGGCACCTACGACGACGCCGCGACGTACATCGACACGATCACGGCGGCGACCGAGAAGGTGCAGGACAGGAATCCCGACTACTACGTCGGCCAGGCCGGTTCGGCCTCGACGGGCAAGGCCCTCGACGAGCTCTTCGCGGGTCAGCTCGCGATGGCTGGGCTCCTCTCGATCCCCCTCACACTCGGAATCCTGCTGCTCGTCTTCGGCTCGCTCGTCGGAGCCTCCATCCCGCTCCTGCTCGGACTGACATCCGTGTTCGCGACGATGGGCCTCGTTGCCCTGCCGAGTCAGATCGTCCCGATGGACGAGAACATCTCGGCGGTCATCATGCTCATCGGCCTGGCGGTGGGTGTCGACTACTCGCTCTTCTACATCCGCCGCGCGCGAGACGAGAGGCGTGCCGGCCGAAGTGAGTCCGCCGCCCTCGAGGCTGCGGCCGCCACGTCGGGCCGTGCCGTGCTCATCGCTGGCATCACGGTGATGATCGCGATGGCCGGGATGTTCTTCTCCGGCGACAAGACGTTCATGTCGTTCGCAATCGGGACGATGATCGTGGTCGCCGTCGCGATGCTCGGCTCACTCACGGTTCTTCCCGCGATGCTCTCGTGGCTCGGCGACCGCATCGACAAGGTGCGCGTGCCCTTCATCGGGCGGCTTCGGCGAGACGACGGCGAAAGCCGCGTGTGGAGCGTCGTCCTCGATCGCGTCCTGCGGCGACCGGTGCTCTCCGCCGCTGCGGCCACAGCCGTGCTGGTCACGCTGGCGCTGCCGGCACTGACGCTGAGCACGTCGATCTCGGGCATCGACGCTCTGCCCGCATCGCTGAAGGAGCTCCAGTCGTACAACCGGGTCAACGACTCGTTCCCGGGCGGCGCGACCCCCGCAGTCGTCGCGATCGCGGGTGACGCGTCCGATCCGGAGCTCGAGGCGGCGATCGTCGAGCTTCGCGCGCAGGTGCTCGCGTCCGACGCGGGCCTCGAACCGATCGACGTCGAGGTTGCTCCCGGTGGAAAGGCAACGAGGGTCGAGATCCCGCTCGTGAGCAAGGGCGCGGACGCCGGCTCGAACGAGGCGCTCGCCACGCTTCGAGAGGACATCATTCCCGCGACGCTCGGCACCGTCGACGGCATCGAGTACGCCGTGACCGGCGACACCGCAGCCTCGAAGGACTGGAACGACGCGATGAAGTCGTCCGTGCCGATCGTGTTCGGCTTCGTCCTCGCGTTCGCATTCCTCCTCCTGCTGGTCACGTTCCGCAGCGTCGTGATCCCGCTGAAGGCGATCCTGCTGAACCTGCTCTCGGTTGCAGCAGCGTACGGCGTCGTCGTCGCGGTCTTCCAGTGGGGTTGGGGCGAGAACCTGCTCGACTTCAACTCGAACGGCGGTATCGCAGCCTGGTTGCCGATGTTCCTGTTCGTGATCCTCTTCGGCCTCTCGATGGACTACCACGTGTTCATCCTGAGCCGGGTGCGCGAGTACTACGACCGCGGTCTCGACACCGAGCAGGCCGTCGCGAAGGGGATCAAGTCGACAGCAGGCGTCGTCACGAGCGCCGCCGTGGTCATGGTGCTGGTCTTCGGCGTCTTCGCGCTGATGCCGCTCGTCGACATGAAGGAGATGGGGATCGGTCTCGCGGCTGCAATCCTCATCGACGCGACGATCGTCAGGGCCGTGCTCCTGCCCGCGACGATGAAGCTGCTCGGCAAGTGGAACTGGTACCTGCCGACGTGGCTCGAATGGCTGCCGAGCCTCGAGCACGAGCGCTCGGTGGAGCCGGCTCCCGAGAAGGCCGCTGCGTAACTCGCAGCCCGCATCCGGTGGCACCAGTAGGGGCGAGATCTCTCGCCCCTACTGGCCTCTCCGGAGACGTTCGAGCCGCTCTCGTGTCTCGGGGTCGAGCAGGTCACGAAGCCGCCCGCCGCTGCCCGCCTGCTCATGGTCTCGGTGCTGCTCCGGCTCGAGCTCCTTGAGGAACAGACGTGACGAGAGCTTGCGCACCTCCTGGCCCGAAACACCCCGGACTGCCGCGTCCGAGGACACGAGACAGACCTGCTCGTTGCTCCTGTGCTCCGCTGCGAGGCGCTCGAGGAGATCGTCCGCATGGGGCGCGTAGCGAACAGAGAGCGGCCCGATCTCGCGCTCCTCTCCCCCGCCGTCGAACACCACGAACCCGCGTGCTCCACGCCCGGCGACGAAGCTCGCGAGGGCATCGACCAACTCGCGCTCGCCGTCGAAGTCGCCCGCATGCAGCAGGTTGTGGCCGTCGAACAGGTAGAGCGTCGAGTCGGCCATTACCGCCCTCCTTCGGTGCGCTGGCGCCTCGACCTCATAGAGCAGAACGGCCGCCGCGACACTCACGTTGAGCGATCCGACGTGTCCTGCGAGCGGAATCGAGATCACCCCGTCGCAGGTGCGGCGAACGAGCGGGCGCACGCCCTTCCCTTCGGCCCCGAGGACGAGAGCGATACCGCCGGAAAGGTCGGCCCCCCACATCGGGAGCGTTCCTTCGGCTTCCGCCGCGTAGACCCACAGCGCGGGGCCCTTGATCTCGGCCAGATACCGGGCGAGGTTCGGCACCACCGCGATGGGAACGTGCTCGGCCGCGCCCGCGGACGCCTTGACGACGGCGGGGGTGATGCGCGCCGAGCCGTGCGCGGGCACCACGACACCGGTCGCACCGGCACCGTCCGCGCTTCGGATCACAGCTCCGAAGTTCTGTGGGTCGGTGACCTGATCGAGGCAGACGAGGAGCGGCGTCGTGGTCGCAGCGAGCTCCCCGGCGTCGGCATATCGAAACGGATCGCACCACGCGACCACGCCCTGGTGCTCACGCGTCCCCGCTGCCTCCGTGAGCTCGCGCTCCGGGCGGACCTGGCGGCGCGGCGCGTGCTCGACCCAGGGGATCTGCTCAGCGGCTCGCTCCGTGGCCCAGATCTCGTGCACCTCGCGCGGCCCTCGGAGCGCCTCGCGAACGGGGTTGCGTCCGTACACGAGCTCGCGGGTCGCAGTCATTGCCGCCGGACGAGCCGAAAGCCATTCGCCTCGTCGCGGGCTTCCCAGCCGGCTGCCTCGATCTCGACGCGAAGCCGATCCGCCTCGCCGAAGTCGCGACTCTCGCGTGCGGCCTGTCGTCTCTCCGCGAGGAGGACGATGTCACGCGGGGCTTCATCCTGTTCGGCCAGGGACTCGAGCCCGAAGATCCCGAGCGCGCGGAGGAGGAGCTCGTGATCGCGCCACTCGTGCATCACGGCCAGAGCGGCCGGGGTGTTGAAGTCGTCGTCGAGAGCGGCTTCGAAGCGTTCCCACGCTTCATCCGGAGCGGGCTCGTGCGGGCCGCGAAAGACCTCGCGGAAGCGCTCGGTGCGGGCGGCGGCCTGCTGCATGACTTCGTCGTCGAAGTCGACCGGCTTGCTCCAGAAGCCGGACATATGGAAGACGAGCAGCACGTCGCGGCCCCAGATGTCGAGCACGTTGCGGAGCGTCACCACGTTCCCGAGCGACTTCGACATCTTGGCCTCGTCCAGCTCGAGCATCCCGTTGTGCATCCAGATCCGGGCGAAAGCGTGCCCGAGGCTCCTCGACTGGGCGAGCTCGTTCTCGTGGTGCGGGAAGCGCAGATCGTTTCCTCCGCCGTGGATCTCGAAGGCCTCCCCGAGGAACTTCTCCGCCATGGCCGAGCACTCGATGTGCCAGCCGGGACGTCCGGGTCCCCACGGCGAGTCCCAGGCTGCGTCCTCGTGCGGCTTCTGTGACTTCCACAGCGCAAAGTCGCGCTGATCCTCCTTGAGGCTGCTCTCCTCCTGGGCGATCATCTCCTCGAGCTTTGCCCCGGACAGTCGTCCGTACTCGGGGAAGCGCGCCACCCGGAAGTACACATCGCCGTTCGCGACGTACGCGGAGTCTCGCGCGACGAGGGCCTCGATGAACGCGACGATCTCCGGAATCGTCTCGGTCGCGCGCGGCTCGATATCGGGGCGGCCAAGCCCCAGGGCATCGGTGTCCTCGAAGAACCACGCAGTGGCACGCTCGGAGAGCTCGCGGCTCGGAATCCCCAGCTTCGCCGCCTCGGCGTAGACCTTGTCGTCGACGTCGGTGATGTTGTGCACGAGCGTCACCTCGTATCCGGAGTGGCGGAGCCAGCTCCGCAGCCACATGCCGAGGACGAACGGCCGCGAGTTGCCGACGTGGATGCGCTGATAGACCGTCGAGCCGCAGACGTACATGCGAATCGGCGCAGGTGGAGCAGGGAGCTCGACCAGCCCACGCGTATACGTGTCGTAGAGCCGCACCCGGCGATCGTATCTTCGGCCCTACGCACCGACCGCGCGGGCGGCGCGGGCGACAGCCTCTTCACGTGAAAGCGCGGCGAGCACCGCGGCGAGCTCGGGACCGGTGGGAGCCCCGGTCAGCGCAAGCCGCAACGAGCGCAGATCTCCCCCGACTGCTTTCAGCTCTCGCAGAATTGCGCGAGAGTCGTCGGCGGAGAGCCGATCTGGGGCCTGCTCGCGGAGCTCGGTGAACCGGTCGAGGGTGAGACGCGCCTCATCCGGAAGCCGAACAGGCTCGGGCGCTACGACGAGACGCGCGTACTCCCTCGCCTCGACGAACGACCGCGCACCGCGCAGGACAGGCGCGACATCGAGCGGCGCATCTACCGACGCAGCCAGCTCCTCGTCGGCCATCTCACCGATCGCGTCGGTCGGCGAGGCGCACGAAGCCGCGAGACGTCGAGTGAGACGTCGTGCTCGGGAAGATCGAGCTCGTCGAGGTACGCGCGCACCGCCTGCGGGGGGAAGCCGTCCTCTCGGAGATCGGCGATCGATGCGTGGCCATGGCGCTTCGAGAGCTTCTTCCCGTCAGGCCCGAGGACGAGGCCATGGTGGATCACCTCGGGGAGCTCTCCACCGACGGCGCGCGCGATCCGTCGGTGAATGTCGAGGTTCGGACGGTGATCGGAGCCCCGGATGATGTGGGTGATCGCGAGATCGAGATCGTCCACCACGGACGCGAGCTGGTACGTCGCGCTTCCATCGGGTCGCAGGAGCGTGGTTCCGCCGTCTGACGAGACGAACGGCACCCTCGTCGTCCCGGTCTGCGGAGCCAGAGGCAACGGCTTTCTCCGCGGCTTCCAGGTACGCCGGCCCCCGTTCGCTCTGTCGAACCGGGCCCTCGTCGAACGCGACGCCGAGCCACGCGAGATCGTCGAGGATCTCGCGCTCGCCGTTCTCGACGGCCCTGGCTGGATCCGTGTCGTCGATCCTGAGGACGAATGCGCCGCCGCGGTCGTCGGCGAAACGGCGGTTCGCAACCGCGGTCAGCGCGTTTCCGACGTGCAGCGACCCGGTCGGGCTCGGTGCGAAGCGGACCCGGATCACGGCGGTCACACGCCGGTCGCGATCGCGGGCCGGCGTCACGCGTCGATCGCGACGTGCCCGGGCTGTGTGGCGACCCGCTCGAGCCACCTACGGATCGCAGGGTACGGCTCGAGCTCGAAACCGCCCTCGTGCGCGACATGGGTGTACGCGTACAGCGAGACGTCGGCGATCGTGTACTGCTCGCCGACGAGGAAGGTCTTGCTCTCGAGGTGGCGCTCCATCGCGTCGAGCGCCACGTAGCCGCCCTTCATCCGCTCGGGAAGCTGCTCCTGGAAGCGCTCGGGCGTTCCCGAGTACATGAGCCAGAACCGTGCGACCGCGATGTGCGGTTCATGGCTGTACTGCTCGAAGAACATCCACTGGAGCACCTGGCCGCGCTCGTAGGAGTCGGTCGGCACGTAGCGCGTGCCGTCGCCGAGGTACCAGAGGATGGCGTTCGACTCTCCGAGCGGGCGCCCGTCGTCCAGCACGAGCGTCGGAACCCGCAACGCCGGATTGAGCGCTCCGAGCAGCTCTTTCCTCGTCCCGGTCAACGACGTCGACCTCGACCGTCTCGTACGGCCGCCCGAGCTGCGCGAGCAGGAGTCGCACCTTGTAGCAGTTGCCCGAAACGGGTGAGTTGTAGAGAAGCATGGTCGTAACGCTACTCGGCCTACGGGTCGAGTTGCTCCTCGACACCAGGCGGCAAGATGACTCCATGACGTCGTCACGACTACGCGTGCTCGCCGTTGGCCTGATAGCGATGTGCGTGCTCGCCGGCTGTGCCGGCTCCGACAAGACAACGGCCGAGGCGGAGAGAGAAGGCCAACTACCTGTCTCGCCGAGCCCGGGACGCGAGAGCTGCGCACCCGGAGTGCATCGACTGAGCTCCGGCGACGACGGACATCCAGCGCTGATGCACGTCTCGGCAGGAGGACACGGTGGAAGGAAAGCACTCCTCCTGGTGCTGCACGGCGCCGGTGGCTCGGCGAGCAACGGGCTCCATGTGTTCGAAGGCAGCTGGGACGTGCCGGGGCTCGTCCTCGTCGCGCCGGCTGCCAAGGGCAGCACCTGGAGCATCGTGACCGGCAGGGATACCGACCGCCCCGCTGTGATTCACGCGCTCGGACAAGCGCTCGAGCGCTGCCCGATCGACAGTCGCCGGATGGGCGTCGCCGGGTTCTCCGACGGTGCGTCGTATGCGCTCTCACTCGGACTCGCGAATGGGCAGCTGTTTCGAGCCGTCATCGCCCTCTCTCCCGGCGGCGTCGCCGGCGAGAGGTCGGTTGGCCGGCCACGTGTCTTCATCGCCCACGGTGCGAACGACAGCGTCCTTCCGATCTCCGAGACGAGTGACGTGATCGTGCCGAGGCTCCGCAAGGAGGGTTATCGCGTCACGTACGTGAGATTCGCGGGCGACCACGAGCTGCCCGAGGCGATCTCGCGCGAGGTCGTCGACTGGTTCCTGCGCCGTTAGCGCAGGGATTTTGGCACCCGTACGATCCGGCTCGTTGGATTCTTCGCTTCAGGCCTGGTACACGACCTCGGGGCGCGATCTGCCCTGGCGACGGACACACGACCCGTGGGCGATCCTCGTGTCCGAGGTCATGCTGCAGCAGACGCAGGTGGAGCGGGTCGTACCGCGCTACCAGGCGTGGCTCGAGCGCTGGCCGACGCCCGAGGCGCTTGCTCGCGTCCCCGCGGCAGAGGCGATCCGCAAGTGGCAGGGGCTCGGCTACAACCGCCGGGCGCTGAATCTTCACCGGGCCGCGACGCAGATCGCCGCCGCTGGTTGGCCCGACGATCTGACCGACCTGCCCGGTGTCGGTCCGTACACCGCGGCGGCAATCCGCTGCTTCGCGTACGGCGAGAGCGTGCTCCCCGTGGACGTGAACGTCGAGCGCGTCGCCCGCCGCACCCGCCACGCGTTCACGGCCGCATCGGCCCAGGCACTCATGGATCTCGGTGCCACCGTTTGCCTTGCCCGCGTCCCGCGCTGCGGGGTCTGCCCGCTCGAGAGCTTCTGCCCTTCACGGGGAATCCGCGACGATCCCGCACGCAAGCAGGGACCGTTCGAAGGCTCGTTCCGCCAGCGCCGAGCGGTAACGCTTCGGCTCGTGGCCGAGTCGTCCCGTCGTCTCGACTCACTCGACGGCGAAGCAGTGCGCTCGCTCGAACGGGACGGCCTCGTGGTCGTACGAGGCGACTCGGGTCGCTCTGCCCGCGTAGCGCCGAGCTACACCGTGTGCGCTATCCAGACATTCGGCTCGATGTGCGTGCCGACGCCGTCGAGCACGACGAGCGTCGCGAGCCCGCCCGGGAACACGTACTCGCCGTCGGCGGGAAAGCGCATTCCGGTGAGCTCCTCCCAGGTCGCCACGGGCCGACGAATCGTCATCGAGACGGGCGCCGGCGCCAGGATCCTTCCTCCGACACGCTCGTGGATCCGGATCCAGGGATCGAAGTGCGACCCGTCGTCGCGTCGCCATTCGATGTAGCGCTCGATCGGGGTCAGCGGGTACCGCTCCTTCCACGTCGGCCTCACCGGCGCGATCACAGCGGAGAACCCCGCGGCACGGGCGTTGTCGGTGAACGTCTGGATCATCCGGCTAGAGAGTTGCTGGCCCTGACGCGCCGGAGCAACACTGATCGCGATTGCCATGACTGCCGACCGCGGCCGGCTCGACGTCATGCCGAGCTCGAAGCCCTCGTCCCAGCCGGACGGTAGATCCGCGACGGTTCCATCCCACGGCACTGGGAGCGCATGCGCCTCGGCAAGAAGCTCGTTGCCGTCGACGAGGGCGACCTGGAAGTCCGGGTAGTCCGTATAGAGCCGACCCCAGTAGCGCTCGCCCGGCTCGTTCTCGTTCATGTACTCGGGGAACGTCGGCTTCGTGAGCTCCTCGTAGCGTCGCTCGAGCAGATCCGGACGATCCGCGTAGCGGACGACGTTCACACGTGACGCAGCAAGGCGACGGCCTGGGCTGCGAGCCCCTCGCCGCGGCCCGTGAAGCCAAGCGCGTCGGTCGTCGTCGCGTGCACCGTGACGCGGCCGCTCTCGACGCCGAGCGCCTCGGTGAGCCGCTCGCCCATCTCCTCTCGAATCGGGCCGATCTGGGGCTCCTCGCCGACGAGGACGCAGTTCGCGTTGACGAGCTCCCAGCCCGCGTCGCGTACCTCGCGATACGCCTTCCAGAGCAGATCGAGCGACGACGCACCCAGGTACTGCTCGTCGTCGGACGGGAAGAACGAGCCGATGTCGCCGAGATCGGCGGCGCCGAGCAGCGCGTCGATCAGCGCGTGCGCGACGACATCACCGTCGGAGTGTCCTGCGAGACCGCGCGGATGGGCGATCTGGACACCTCCGAGTACGAGCGGAACACCCTCCACGAGGGCATGCGCGTCCACTCCGAGGCCGACTCTGAGCTCGCTCACGGCTGCGAGGCTAGCGCGTCGGGAAGCTCGGCAAGCGTTTCGATCGAAACGGCGCCTGGAGGCGTGAGCTGAAGACGCCCCCACGGACCGCGGCGCAGGTGCACTGCAGTGATACCCGCGGCGAGCGCCGGGAGGACATCGTTGTCCGTGCGGTCGCCGACGTAGGCGAGCTCGCCCGGCTCGCAACGCGCCTCGGCGATCATCCGCTGAAAGAAGGCAGGCGCAGGCTTCCGCGTCCCCCAGCTCGCGGAGCCTCCGATGACGGACACCGGAAGCTTCTCGTCATGCAGCCAGCGCTCGAGCGCCTGTGACTGGTTGCCGGCGAGCCCCACTCGCAAGCCGACGGCACTCAACTGCTCGAGACAAGGGAGCGCGTCCGGGTACAGATCACTCCGCTCGTAGACAACGTCGCCGAGCGCCGCCGGCTTCGAAATGCCGAGATGCGACCACAGCTCCGTGTGCTCCTCGCCCCGGGCGATCGTCACGCCGAGCGCCGCGATGACGACATGCGTGTCCAGCCCGGCGAGCGCAGCCACATCGCTCCAGTACCGCTCTTCGTTGACGAGCGTCTCGCCGACGTCCAAGAAGACAGCCGCGAGTGCCATGTCGATCCCTAGCCGGCCGCGAGCAGCTTCTCGACGAATTCGAGGTCGCTCTTCGTCGTGACCTTGAGCAGCCGCGGATCGCCATCCACGACCGCCACTCGACCGCCGGTTTCCTCGACGAGAGCCGCACAATCCGTTGCGTGCGCTGTCGCCGCTGCGAATCCACGGCGCAGTGCCGCGGCCAGGAACGCCTGCGGTGTCTGGGCGGCGACGAGATCGTCACGTGAGACCGTCTCCACGACTGTTCCGTCGGACACCCGCTTGAGCGTGTCCGGGAGCGGGAGCGCCGGCACTGCACCGTCATAGCCTTTCGCAAGAGGCGCCAGCAGGCGCTCGACGACATCGTCGCTCACGAGTGGACGAGCAGCGTCGTGGACGAGGATCACAAAGGCGTCGTCGGGCACGTCTCCGAGCGCCGCTCGGGTCGAGTCCGACCGGCTTGCGCCTCCAGTCACGCAGGAGACGACCTTCGTCGCAACGACCTCTTCGCTCAGGAGAATGGCAGCCTCTTCCCAACCCGCAGGGGCCGCAACCACGATCGCGTCGATCCACGGACAGCGGTCGAGCCGGTCCACGCTCTCGGCGAGGAGCGGACGCCCTCCGAGTGGTGCAAATGCCTTCGGTCGATCCAGCCCGAGGCGCTCCCCGGAGCCCCCGGCGACGATGAGCGCCCAGGTCGTGCCAGCGCCGGTAGCTCCGGACGAGCCGGAACCCGCTCGGCGCTCAGGCACTCGGGCGGTCAGGCACTCGCGGCGGCGGCCTTCGGCTTCGCTCTCGAGCTCGGCTTCGTCTGCCCGGCACGCGAAAGGACATCGTCGAGCCAGATGGCTGCGTCGTCCTCCGACATGTCCTTTGCGTACATGAGCTCCGAGGAGAGGATCTTCTTCGCCTTGACGAACATCTGCTTCTCGCCCGTCGAGAGACCCTTCTCGTTGTTCCTCACGGCCAGGTTCCGCACGACCTCCGCGAGCTCGAAGATGTTGCCGGTCTTCATCTTGTCCCGGTTGTGCTTGAAGCGGCGATTCCAGTTCTTCGGCATTTCCGTCGATCCGCCGGAAAGTGTCCTCACGACCATCTGCACCGTTCGCTGGTCGATGACCTGCCGCAACCCGACACGCTCGGCGTTGTCACACGGCACGTTGACCGTCATGTCGTTGTGCAGGATCTGGATCGTTATGTACTCCCGCGTCTCGCCGAGAACCTCGCGCTTCTCCCTCTTCACGACAGTCCCGGCCCCGTGGTGCGGATAGACGACTTTGTCGCCGATATCGAACAAGCCAGCCTCCCGGTGGTGAGTGTTTGACGCCATCACAAAAAAAGGCCGGCAGCCCGTCCTCCCTGCCAGCTAACGGGTCGAATGATAGCGGGTTTGTGACAAGGTCTTAACGGAACCGCAACGGCGTGATCCGGGCATCGCCACGAGGACGAGGTCGGCCCGATCCAGAACTCGCGGGCCGGGCTATCGAGCTACGGTGTCAGCTCGCGGTCGTGGCCAGAACCGGCTCTGCTGCGAGCGTGGCGTCGACAGCGCTCGCGTCCTGTACCAGGCCAATCCGAATGGCAGCACGGAGGTTCTCGACGGGCGCGACACGAGGCTCCGACCGGTCGGCCGTCCCCTCCGGCGCCACGACCATCGCGATCCCGAGCTTCCGGCACTCGTCGAGACGTCGCTCGGCTTGAGCGGCGGGTCGGAGGCGCCCGGTGAGACCGATCTCACCGAACGCCGCAAGTCCCTCTCGAACCGGTAGCCCTCGTGCAGCTGACGCGATCGCGAGCGCGATCGCGAGATCCGCGCCGGGCTCTTCGATCCTGACACCACCGGCGACGTTCACGAAGACGTCCGAGCCTCCGAGGGTCAGTCCGGCATGGCGGTTGAGCACGGCAACGATCATCGCGAGCCGCTTGGGATCGACACCGGTGCCGACACGACGGGGCATCGCCAGGTCGGTAGGCGCGACGAGCGACTGCACCTCGAGCAGCAGTGGACGCGTCCCCTCCAGCGCACAGCTCACCGCGGCTCCGATCTCCCCGGGGTGCGTCGAGCCGAACAGCTCCGACGGGTCGGGCACTCCGACGAGACCCGTGGCCGTCATCTCGAACACTCCGAGCTCGTTCGTCGACCCGAAGCGATTCTTCGTCGCCCGGAGGATGCGATGCTCGTGGTAGCGGTCGCCCTCGAACTGCAGCACGCAGTCGACGAGGTGCTCGAGGACGCGCGGCCCCGCGACGGCGCCGTCCTTCGTGACGTGCCCGACCAGGATGGTCGCGACGCCCGAGTCCTTCGCGACTCTCATCAGGCGGCCTGCCGCTTCGCGAACCTGCGCGACCGAGCCGGGTGCGGAGCCGATCTCCGACGCGTAGAGCGTCTGCACCGAGTCGACGACGCAGACGTCGGGGCGTTCTCGCTCCAACGTCGCACACACGGTCTCGAGCTCGGTCTCGGCGAGGATCCCGACGGCTTCCGCGCCACCGATCCGCGCCGCGCGGAGCGACACCTGCGCCGGCGACTCCTCTCCGGTGACGAGCAGCGCCCGTTTCCCGCTCCTTGCAACCGCGCCGAGGACGCTCAGAAGAAGCGTGGACTTCCCGACTCCGGGCTCGCCTGCGACGAGCACGACCGACGCGGGGACGAGCCCGCCTCCGAGGACGCGGTCGAGCTCGGGTACCGCGGTCGACATTCTCGGGGTATGGCTCGCGGTTACCTCGCCGAGCGGCACGGGCACCTTCGCCTGCGCAGTTGCCGTGCGCGCGGATGGCTCCTGGACGTGCTCGACGAGCGTCCCGAACGCACCGCAGCCGGGGCACTTTCCGAGCCACCGCGGGCTCCCTGACCCACATTCGGTGCAGACGTGGTGGGTCGAGCGACGCGCCATCAAGCCAGTCTACGAGCGGCATCCGACGCCATTCGTCGAGAAAGTGGAACGAATCGCTTGCAACTCGCGGGCAGGCTATTCAGAGTGCTCGGTGAACACAGGCAGAGAACACAGGGACGACACAGGGAAAGGACGGGCCGTCATGGACAGGTTCAACAAGCTCTCGCGCGGGATGCAGATCATGCTCGTCGGGAGCGTGCTACTGCTCATCAGCACCTTCTTCGCATGGCAGGACTTCGGCGACCTCGGGCTGGTGACGCGCAACGCGTGGCACGGACTCGGCTTCGTGATGGGCTTGCTCACGATTGTTCTGATCGCGTGGCTCGTCGCGCGGCTTGCCGCCGTCGACGTTCCCGTTCCGGTCTCGCTGACCGGGGCCGTCCTCGCGTTTCTCATCTTCGCGTGTGCGCTGATCGTGAATCTCGTGGACGACTACTCGACGTTCTGGAGCTATCTCGGCGTCGCATTCGCCGCTCTCATAGCCGTTGGCGCGTGGATGCAGGTTCAGGAGGCAGGTGGCATCGACAACCTCAAGAGCGAGGTGCCCAACATGCCGTCGTCATCCGAGAGCACGTCCGCGGCGCCCGCGGCGCCGCCGGCAGCCCCCGCCGCTCCCGAGCCGCCTGCAGCGCCGGCAGCCCCCGAGGCTGCGGACGCGCCTGTAGACACGCCGGACGAGACGACGACCTAGCGCGACCCCAACTCAGAGGCGTTTGACGAGGAGGACCCGGTCCTCCCCTGGACCGTCGTAGTTCTCCTCGACGCGGTCGATCTCGAAGCCGAGCGCTTCGTGGAACGCGAGCGAGTCCTGGTTGGCGGGAGACGTGACGCATCGAATCGTGGTGCGCGCGTCCTCGCGCGCCGCGGCGAAGAACCGCTCGTACAGCTCACGGCCGAGCCCTGAGCCACGGTGGTCCGGCGCGACGCCGACGAAGTGGACGTAGGCGTCGGTCGAGTCGGCCTGCGACAGGAACCCGACGAGAAAGCCGGCAAGGCGGCTCTCCTCGTCCTCTGCGACGAAACTCGTCCCTTCGAAATGGACGAAGAAGAGCTGAGGAAGCATGGGTGCCATCTCCCGGCCACCCCACCACGCATTCACGTGCTGGATCACTCGCCCGTAGTCCGAGGGTTGTGCGTGTCGGATGGTCGTCACCATCGGTACCGTAGTGCCCCTGACCGGAGCGCGAAAAGTGGAATCCCCCGCGTGTGGGACACTGGAAACGCCGCTGTGATCCGACTCATGCTCTCAGTGGCCGGTATTCGGCGTCTTGTGCTGTATTTCATCGCCGCCGTAGCGGTGCTGACGCTCGTGCCGGTCGCGAGCGCGTCACAGCTGATCGCGCGCGACGCCACAGCAGTCAGGCTCGAGGTCAACCGCAAGGGGATCGCGCACATGACGTATAAGACGGGAGGGCGAACACGACACGTCCTCGCGTGGGGCGCCGTGAACGCGATCCATCCGACCGAGGATCGAACGCAGGTCGCATTCCGCGTCGACTACTCGGGCGGTTGGAGCTCGTTCGGACGCACGCTCTGGAAGGACTTTCGTAACGTCTGCAAGCCGGTTCGAGTCGACCTGGCCTGGTTAGTGACGGCGTGCCGCGCGCCGGACGGCTCGTTCTGGGCGCTCCAGCGCTGGCAGCGCGGACTTCGAAACTATGGAATGCCTGCGACCGGCACGCGGGACGACTGGGAGCTCCGCCTCTCTCACTGGACGGGCGCCGTTCCCGAGCTCGAGGTAGGCATCGGCTGGGCGTACCGCCGCTTTCACTCGCTCTACGGGCGCTACACGTGGCGCGGGCACGGAATCCACGGTTTCGCCTCGACGCCGGCAGGCGTCCCGCTCGACTCGTTCGGGCGCAACCTGTACGTCGACACGCTCAACTCGGCATATGGGCGCGGCTGGCACCGGGAGAACGGCTTCCTGAGCCACGTCGGGTCCGGAGGCTTCTGCTACGGCTTCTATCCGCACGGCTCGCGACCGTCGGGCATGGGCGAGCGCTACCGCATGAGCGTGAGCGGTCCAGGCGTGCTGCCCGACGCATCGTGGACCGGCACCCCTCCCAGCGCCTACGATCGCGCGTTCGACCTGGCCTCGGACCAGCGCCAGTCCGTGCTCCTCGCTCGAGACGGGCTCTGCCGACCTCGCTGATGGAGAAGCTCGCCTCCCTCTCGACCGGCGCGAAGCTCGTACTTGTAGCGGGCGGCCTTTTGTTCTTCGACCTCTTCCTCACCTGGCAGACGGTCGCGGTCGACTTCGGGCCCAAGAACACGATCATGCAGGGCCTCGACGGTTGGGACATCTGGGGGCTCCTCATGGGAGTCGCGATCCTCGCGCTCATCTCCCTCGTGATTGCCCGGCAGTACGACGACGGGCTCGCGTTCGACGCCCGCTGGACCCGCGTGCTACTCGCGCTGGGTGTGCTCGTGCTCGTGTTCGCCCTGATCAAGAACCTCGGCGACAGCGACTCGACGTGGGCGAGCTACGTGGGCGTGATCCTCGCCGGCGTCGTCGCCGTTGGTGCGTACCTCGACTTCTCCCACCAGCGCGAACGTACCGCGCCTGTCGGACCCGTGTGGCGCACGCGCGACCGCACGGGCGAGCAGGCCTCGGCGCAGCAGACGTCGTCGCGGGACGAAGCAAGCCCGCGGTGGTAGCGACCCAAGTCGACTAACAGATCATTCGCGCCCGCAGGCGCTATTCGTCGGTCTGGGCCGGCGACCCGTCGGCATCCGACGTGTCGTCGGACACCTCCTCGGGGCCACCCACCGTCGCAGGCACTGCCGTGCCTTCGATCAGTCGAATCTCGACGAGCGACTCGCCCTCGACGGGATTCTCACGGCGGTCGACGATGATCGTCGACGCCGGCGTGAGCTCGCGGCCGAGGATGAAGTCTGCGAGCGGATCCTCGATCAGGCGCTGGATCGCACGGCGCAGCGGCCGGGCACCCATCGCCGGATCGTAGCCCTGGTCGACGAGCAGCTCGCGCGCCTCTTCCGTGATCTCGATGACGGTTCCGTGCTTCGCCATCTCCTCGCGGACGCGCTTCATGAGCAGGTCGACCACCTCGAGGATCTCGACACGCTCCAGCTTGTGGAACACGATGACCTCGTCGATGCGGTTCAGGAGCTCGGGCCGGAACACCTTCTTGAGCTCGGACATGACCCGCTCTTTCATCTCGTCGTACGAGAGTCCCTCCTCGTCGCCGATCGAGAAGCCGAGCGTCTGGTTCTTCGAGATCTGGGCCGCGCCCAGGTTCGAGGTCATGATCACGATCGTGTTGCGGAAGTCGACCTTTCGCCCCTGTGAGTCCGTGAGCTTTCCGTCCTCGAGGATCTGCAGGAGGATGTTGAAGACATCCGGGTGCGCCTTCTCGATCTCATCGAGGAGGACGACCGAGTACGGCTTTCGGCGAACGGCCTCGGTGAGCTGACCGCCCTCGTCGTAGCCGACGTAGCCAGGAGGAGAGCCGACGAGCCGGGACACGGAGTGCTTCTCCATGTACTCCGACATGTCGACCTGGATCATCGCGTCCTCGTCGCCGAACAGGAACTCGGCGAGCGTGCGTGCGAGCTCGGTCTTCCCGACGCCTGAGGGGCCGAGGAAGATGAACGACCCGGTCGGACGCTTCGGGTCCTTGATCCCCGCACGGGCACGCCTGATCGCCTTGGACACGGCCACGATCGCCTGGTGCTGGCCGATGACGCGCTTGTGGAGCTCGTCCTCCATGCGCACGAGCCTTTCCGACTCGGCCTCCGTGAGCTTGAAGACCGGGATCCCCGTCCACATCGAGACGATGTCGGCGATCTCGTCCTCGCCGATCTCGGGCTGCTCCTCGTCTGCTTGGTTCCGCCAGTCCTCCTCGAGCTCCTTCTTCTTCTGGGAGAGCTTGCGCTCCTTGTCGCGCAGCTGGGCGGCCTTCTCGAACTCCTGCGACTCGATGGCGGCTTCCTTGTCGGCGCGCACTCTGTCGATCTCTTCCTCGAGCTCGCGGTAGCGCGGCGGCGCGGACATGGTGGCGATCCGAATACGCGAGCCGGCCTCGTCGATGAGGTCGATTGCCTTGTCCGGAAGATGCCGGTCCTGGATGTAGCGGTCGGCGAGGACGGCTGCAGCGTGCAACGCGTCGTCCGAGATCTTGCAGCGGTGATGGGCCTCGTAGCGGTCACGCAGGCCGCGCAGGATCAGAACGGTCTCGTCGATCGTGGGCTCGTCGACTCGCACCTGCTGGAAGCGTCGCTCGAGCGCGGCATCGCGCTCCAGGTACTTGCGGTACTCGTCGAGCGTCGTCGCGCCTATCGTCTGGAGCTCACCGCGTGCGAGCGCGGGTTTGAGGATCGAAGCCGCGTCGATCGCGCCCTCGGCGGCTCCGGCACCGACGAGGTTATGGAGCTCGTCGATGAACAGGATGATGTCGCCGCGCTGCATGATTTCCTTCATGACCTTCTTGAGGCGCTCCTCGAACTCGCCGCGGTACTTCGAGCCCGCAACGAGCGCCGCGAGATCGAGCGTGTAGATCTGCTTGCCCTTGAGGAGCTCGGGCACCTGGCTCGAGGAGATGCGGGACGCCAGCCCCTCGACGACGGCCGTCTTGCCGACGCCGGGCTCGCCGATCAGCACCGGGTTGTTCTTCTGGCGGCGCGAGAGGATCTGCATGACCCGCTCGATCTCGGTCTGCCGCCCGACCACCGGATCGAGCTTCCCCTCGACCGCGGCCTTCGTCAGGTTGCGGCCGAACTGGTCGAGGAGCTTCGAGCTCTTGGTCTTCTCGCCTGCGGGTGCTCCTGCTCCCGCTTGGCGCCGCCCAGGACCAGAGAGCATGCGGATGATCTCGTTGCGAATCTTCTCGGCATCGGCGTCGAAGTCGAGCAGAATTCGTGCGGCAACGCCCTCGTTCTCACGGACGAGCCCGAGGAGGATGTGCTCGGTGCCGATGTAGTTGTGACCCAGGGAGAGCGCTTCGCGCAGCGCGAGCTCGAGAACCTTCTTCGCGCGCGGCGTAAACGGGATCTGGCCGGTGGTGACCTCGTCGCCCTGGCCGACGATGCGCGCGACCTGCGCGCGAACCTCTTCCACCGTGATGTCGAGCGACTCGAGGACGCGGGCTGCGAGCCCCTCCTCCTCGCGCAGCAGACCGAGCAAGATGTGCTCGGTGCCGATGTAGTTGTGCTTGAGCGCCCGCGCCTCGTCCTGCGCGAGAACGACAACCTGCCTGGCCCTCTCGGTGAATCGCTCGAACAACTCCTTCGACCCTCCTTCCCCTTGTTCGTCTCCGGAGGTCGACGGGTTTGCCGCGCTCCGGGTCGAAGGTGAGGTCTGATCGTAGCCGACTGCCTCTGGCTGAGGTCTTTACAGAACTGTTCACGGATTCTCATCGGTTTGTCATTCCCCTTCCCTGAGAGCGAACGAAACTTCGATCCGGGGCACCCGGGCAGCAGAGCCGTCGAAGTGGGCAGTTAGTCTCTAGCGCCGTGAAGGTTCTCGTCACCGGATCGTCGGGCCAGATCGGCACGAACCTCGCCCTGCGCCTGCAACGCGACGGCCACGACGTGTTCGGCGTCGACAAGCGGCAGAACACCTGGTCCGACGCCTTCCCCTACCTGCTCCAGGATCTGGCCGGGCACTACGCCCCCTTCCGCGGCGGGATCAACGGTGTGGAGTACCCGGAGGTCGACCTCGTCGTCCATCTCGCGGCACACGCGAAGGTGCATCAACTCGTCCGGCAACCTCACCGCGCCCTCGAGAACGCGGTGATGACGTTCAACGTGCTCGAGTACGCGCGATTGCGACACCTCCCGATCGTGTTCTCGTCCAGCCGCGAGGTCTACGGCGACGTCCACCGGTTCGAGGAGTACGGGGAGCAGGTCGCCGACTTCGCATACGCGGAGAGCACGTACTCCGCCTCGAAGATCGCAGGCGAGGCGTTCATCTACTCGTACGCCCGCTGCTACGGGCTGCCCTACCTGGTGTTCCGCTTCTCGAACGTCTACGGGCGCTTCGACAACGACTTGAGCCGCATGGTGCGCGTCATCCCGCTCTTCATCCACTCGATGCTGCGCGACGAGCCCATCACGATCTACGGCGGAAACGACAAGACGCTCGACTTCACCTACGTCGACGACTGCATCGACGGAATCGTGCGCGGGATCGAGGCGCTCGCGGAGGGCACCGTCGCGAACCAGACGATCAATCTCGCGTACGGGGAAGGCAACACCCTCGTGCACTGCGCAGAGCGGATCGCAGCCGAGCTCGGCATCGAGCCGCAGATGACCATGGCACCGTCTCTGCTCGGCGAGGTCACCCACTATGTCGCGGACCTGTCGAAGGCCCGCCAATTGCTCGATTACGACCCGCGAGTGCCGCTTGACGAGGGGATCGCGCGTGCGGTCGCCTGGTTCCGCGAGCACCGGGCCGCACATCCGGAGGAAGACGTGCCCGTTGCCGCGGACCACGAGGGCTCGCTCCGCGGCGCGGGTCCCGCCTGGAAGTCGGCCGCGCCCTCCTAGGCGCGCGGCCATTTGCCTCGACTACGGTGTCGAGCGAAGCGCCGGGAAGAGGATCACGTCACGGATCGTCTCGCGGCCGGAGAGCAGCATCGTCAGCCGGTCGATGCCGAGGCCGAGCCCTCCGGTGGGCGGCATCCCGTAAGACAATGCCTCGACGTAGTCAGGGTCGCCCGGCACGCCGACGACGTGCTCGGACTGCTGGTCGAAGCGGAGCTGCTGCTCGTCGGGGTCGTTGATCTCGGAGTAGGCATTGCCGAGCTCCATCCCGGCGGCGAAGTACTCGAACCGCTCGGTCAGCGTCGGGTCATCGTCGCTCACGCGTGCAAACGGAGAGAGCTCGACCGGGTGACCGTAGACGATCGTCGGCTCGACGAGACCCGGCTCGACGAAGTGCGAGAACGCATGGTCGACGAGCTGGGGCCAGTCCCGATCGGCGTCCGTGTCGACGCCGCGATCCACGAGCAACGCGCGGAGCTCGCCCTCGTCTCTCGTCCAGAGCTCGTGTGTCTCGAGCGCTTCGACGAAGCCGAGGCGCCGCCACGGTTGTCTGAGATCGATCTCGTGCCCTCTGAAGCCCACGACCGTCGTTCCGAGCACGTCTAGGGCGACTCGCTCGAGCATCTCCTCGATCCTCGCCATCGTGTCGCGGTAGTCGGCATACGCCTCGTACCACTCGAGCATCGTGAACTCCGGCTGGTGCTTGTACGAGACGCTCTCGTTCCGGAAGTCCTTCCCCAGCTCGTAGACCCGCTCGAGTCCACCGACGATGAGGCGCTTGAGGTAGAGCTCGGTAGCGATTCGCAGGTAGAGGTCGGCGTCGAGCTCGTCCGAATGCGTGACGAACGGCGTCGCGAACGCTCCTCCATAGCGCGGCTGCAGGACAGGTGTCTCGACCTCGATGAAGCCCTCCTCGTCGAGATACCGGCGGATCGCTCGGACAACGCGTGCGCGGAGCACGAAGAGCTCGCGCGCATCGTCGTTCACGAGGAGATCGAGGTAGCGCTTTCGGTAGCGCGTCTCCGTGTCGGTGAGGCCGTGGAACGTATCCGGGAGCGGGTTGCGGTTCGTAGCCAGCACCTCGAGCGACTCGACCGCGAGCGACGGCTCGCCGCGACGCGACTTCGCCGGCCTTCCCACCACGCCAACGACATCTCCGAGATGGACGCCGACGTCACCCGTCAAGGAGGTGTCGCACAAGAGCTGAATCCGTGCCGAGCGGTCGACGAGGTCGAGGAAGACGAGCTTCCCCATCTCCCGCCGCGCCATCACCCGGCCCGCAAGACGGCGCTCCTGCTCGAGCTGCCCGCCGGCCTCGAGAGGCTCGATTTCGGCCCGGACGGCCGAGATCTGGTTCCGATCCGGGAAGCGCTTCGGCGCGGGCATCGCGCGCGAGTCTACGCGGCCTTGATCTCCATGATCTTGAACTTCAGCTTCGCGCCCTTGGGCGTGGCGACCTCCACCGTCTCACCCTTCTTCCGGCCCATGATCGCCCTCCCCACCGGCGATTCGTTCGAGAGCTTCCGCGCCGCCGGGTTCGCCTCGGCCGAGCCGACGATGAAGTACTCGACCGTTTCCTTCGCGTCGACGTCGCGCAGGCGCACGACCGAGCCGACGGACACGATGCTCGTATCCACTCGCTTGGTGTCGATCAGCTTCGCGTTCGCAAGGCGGTCCTCGAGCTGTGCGATGCGGTGCTCGAGCATCATCTGCTCGTTCTTTGCGTCGTCGTACTCCGCGTTCTCGGCGATCTCGCCGAACTCGCGAGCCGCGGCGATTCGCTCCGCGACCTCGCGCCGGCGATCGGTGCGGAGGTGGTCGAGCTCTCCCTTCAGCTGCTTGTAGCCCTCGGGAGTGAGGATCACATCCTTCACGAAGCCCTCCAGAGACGGTGGTGCGGGCCTGCCGGGCCCCCAAACGGCCGGGAATAGTAGCTGCGCCCGAGGACATGCGTCAACAGGTCGGGGCCGCCGCTCGGACTACCATGCGAAACCGTGGAGATCGACCTCCAGACCCCTTGGTGGATCGGCGACGTCGAGGTGCCGACCCGACTCGTTCTCGCCCCGATGGCAGGTGTCAGCGTGCAGGCATTTCGTCGTCAGGGACGCCGCTACGGCGCCGGGTTGGTCTGCTCGGAGATGGTGAGCTGCGCCGGCATCGAGCATCGAAACGAGCGGACGCTCGGCTACCTCCGTGTGGCCTCGGACGAGCATCCGCTCGCGATCCAGCTCTTCGGCTGCGAGCCGGGGCCGATGGCCGAAGGAGCTCGGATGGTGGAAGCCGCAGGCGCCGACATCGTCGACCTGAACTTCGGCTGCCCGGTCAAGAAGGTCACGCGAACCGGGGCCGGCGCAACGCTGCTCGAGGACTCGGAGCGCGCGTCCAGGGTGGTCGAGGCAGTCGCAGGGGCGGTCGACCTTCCCGTCACCGTGAAGCTCCGCCGGGGAATCTCGAACGGCTCGCGCTCGTGCCTCGACATCGGACCGCGACTCGTTGACGCAGGCGCGGCATCTCTGACGTTGCACCCGCGTTCCGCCCAGCAGATGTACACGGGCACCGCCGATCACGACCTGACCGCCGAGCTCGTGTCGCTCGTGGACGTCCCCGTGGTGGCCTCGGGCGACATCGTGTCGCGAGCTCGCGCACAAGCGGTGCTCGCGACCACGGGTGCGTCGGCGGTGATGGTCGGGCGCAGAGCACAGGGCAACCCCTGGGCACTCAGGGAGATCCTCGAGGGCGACACCAGCGAGCCGACGCGTGAGGAGATCGTCGCCGAGCTCGTCCTCTTCATCCGCGAGACCGTCCGCGAGCTCGGTGACCGCCGGGCGTCCGGCTTCCTCAAGAAGTTCTACGGGTGGTACCTGGGCCAGGGACGTTTCCCCAAGCCCTTCAAGCAGGAGCTTCTGCAGCTCGACTCGCCGGCGGAAGTCGAGCAACGGCTGCTGGCCGCGGCACCGGGTGCGATTGCCCTCGTCGAACACCTGGAGTCGGAGATTCCGAGCGGGGACGAGGTCACGCTCGAGCTGCCCATCTCCGTCTACGGCGGCGGCTAGCTGCTCGAGTCCTCGGCGTTGCCGGCGAAAGCGGTCACGAGCCCGAGCCCGACGTAGACGCTCCCGGTGACGTAGCGCTGGATGCGCACGAACCGTCGCGAGCTACGCAGCACCCCGCCCGCGGTGCCCGCCGCGAGGGCCCAGATCGAGTCGGTGATCAGGCCTAGCACCGCGAACAGAACACCCAGAAACGCGATCTGGAGTGCCGGGTGGGCGGCATTCGGGTCGACGAACTGAGGCAGGAACGCGAGGAAGAAGAGCGCGGTCTTGGGATTGAGCACGTTCACCACGATCCCCTGTGCGAACGCACGGCGCAGATTGCGCTCGCCACCGAGCGCGAGGTCCGGCTCGGCACGTCGCGAGAAGAGCGTCCAGAGCCCGAGTCCGACGAGGTACACGGCACCCGCGATCTTCACGACAGTGAACGCGACCGCCGACGACACGATCAGAGCGGACAAGCCTGCCGTGGCCGCGGCGATGTGGACGAGCGTGCCGACGTGGATCCCGAGAACCGACGCAAGCCCTGCGCGACGCCCCTCGTGGATCGAGCGTGCGACGACGTAGAGCACGGCCGGGCCCGGCACGACGAGAAGCGCCAGCGCCGCGACGACGAAGACAGCGAGTCGGTCGGGGTCGGGCATCACTGGTTCAGGTCCCAGACGAGGCGTAGCCCGTCGAGCGTCAGGAACGGATCGACCTTCTCGATCGTCCGCGAGTGCGGTGCGACGAGATCCGCGAGCCCTCCGGTTGCAACGGCCGGCGCCTCCGCACCGAGCTCGTCTCGAACACGACCGACGATGCCGTCGACCTGGCCGGCGAACCCGTAGACGAGCCCTGACTGCAAACCGGCCACGGTGGTTTTCCCGATCACCGAGGGTGGCTCCGCGTAGTCGACCTTCACGAGCCGTGCGGCGCGCGCGAACAGGGCCTCCATCGAGATCTCGATGCCGGGGGCGATGACGCCACCGACGTACTCGCCCGCTGGCGAGACGACGTCGAAGTTCGTGGAGGTGCCGAAGTCGACGACGATGACCGGCGCGCCGTACCGCTCCTTGGCAGCAACGGCGTTCACGATCCGGTCCGGGCCGACCTCGCGGGGATCGTCGTAGCGGATCCGAATGCCCGTTTTCACCCCTGGTGAGACGACGAGCAACGTCGCGTCCGCCCACTTCACCGCCAGTGCCTCCCACTCGCGAAGCAGCACCGGCACCGTGGAGGCCAGGCAGATCCCGTCGACTGCGTCGAAGTCGAGCAGCCCACTCAGCAACACGCCGAGCTCGTCAGCCGTCGACGTGCGCTCTGTCGCGAGTCGCCAGTGGTCCGTCAGCTCCGGCCCCGCGTAGAGACCGAGCGCGGTCTGCGTGTTGCCCACGTCGACGGCCAGCAGCATGGCGAAAGTGAATCAGAGCGTGCGCGCCGAAGCCGCCGCGTCGTCAGGCAGCGTCGTCGTCGCCCGGGAGCGGTAGGCCGATCCGCTCGGCGAGCGCCTCGGCGGTGAGCCGCGGCTCCTCGCCCTCCCCGCGGAGCTCCTCCACCGTCACGTCCCCCGAGGTGTAGACCTCCGTTCGGGGAATGATCCGGCTGCGGGCGGTTCTTGTCCCACACCCATACGTCCTCCATGCGAATGTGGAAGAACGGGTAGCTCGCCTGGGGCAACGCCTCGACATCGAGCTTGTTGCAGAGGTAGGTGGCGTCCTGGGTGAGAACGCAGTATCGAAAGAGCGCGAAGACTGCCGAGTACTCCCGCTTGAGGGAGAGCTCGAGCTCGGCCTCGAACTCGTCGAGCTCGTCGAGGTGCGACATCGCGTCGCTCAGTGTAGATGGTTGCCGGGTACGTGGTTGATCGCCGGCGCTCCTCGCGTTGTCGCGCGGGAAGGCAGCTCGAGCGTCACCCGTCGAGTGCCGCAAGGAGCTCGGACACCCGTCCGGCCCCCGGTACGACGGCCTGCGGAGCGAGCTCGGCGAGCGGCTCCAGCGCGAAACGGCGCTCGTGGAGCCGGGGGTGAGGCACACACAATCCAGGCTCGTCGACGATCTCGTCACCGTAGAGGAGCAGGTCGAGATCGATGGTTCTCGGCCCCCAGCGAGTGCCATCCCTGACGCGGCCTAGCTTTCGTTCGATACGGAGCAGGGCCTCGAGCAGGTCGCTGGCCGAGAGGTCGGTCTCGACCGCGGCTGCGCCGTTCAGGAATCGCGGTTGATCCAGCAGGCCTACGGGATCCGTCTCGCGGAATGTCGAGACCGCGACCACATCCAGCCCGTCCTCGGCCTCGAGCAGCTCCAGCGCCCGCCGCATGGCCACCTCACGTTCACCCAGGTTGGCGCCGAGGCCGAGATACGCGCGAACCGTCAGGCTCGCACCCGCTCGACGATCACCGCCGCGTGCTCGACCGGAACCTCGAGGACCACATCTGGCTTACGAATGCGGACTCGAACGCTCCGCACGATCTCGAATCGCGCCATGATCCCGTCCGCGACCGCGCCCGCGAGCCCCTCGAGCAGGAACCGGGAAGGGCCGCCGAACACGTCCTGCACGAGACCCACGAGCCG
This sequence comes from uncultured Actinomycetes bacterium, assembly GCA_963756925.1. Taxonomy (GTDB): domain Bacteria; phylum Actinomycetota; class Thermoleophilia; order Gaiellales; family Gaiellaceae; genus GMQP-bins7. The sequence continues at coordinate 423,581 of CAVWPL010000001.1, forward strand.
CCGGTAGTCCACGGTCTCCTCGATGCGATCGGTCGACGTGGCGCCCTCGTCCAGATCGACCCAGAGGTCGACCAGGAAACGCTGGTCGTGTTGCCGCTCCTCCGCCAGGTAGCCGTGCTTGCCGAAGACGACGAGACCCTCGAGCTCGATTGTCATGCCGTGACCTTCCCACGTTCGACGGCGGCGGCGACGGCGAGAGCTTCAACCGTCTCGCGGACGTCGTGGGCGCGGAGGATGGATGCTCCGCGCTCGTACGCGGCGACGGCACCGCCGATGGATGCGGGCATCGTTCCCGTGCGCGCCGCGGGGTCGCCGAGCACCTTGCCGAGCGTGCTCTTCCGTGAGACTCCGACGACAATCGGTCGTCCGATGGTGACAAGCCGGTCGAGGCCACGGATCAGCTCGAGATTCTGGTCAGGCGTCTTCCCGAAGCCGATCCCGGGATCGAGGCAGATGCTGCTCTCCGGAATGCCTGCGGCGACTGCGAAGGCCAGCCGTTCCTCCAGAAATGCGAACACTTCTGCAGACGACGTCGTCGTAGTGCGTAGCCGCCTGCATCGTGCGCGGCTCTCCGCGCATGTGCATGAGACAGACATACGCCCCGTATTCCGCGACGACACCCGCCAGCTCGGGGTCGCCTCGAAGTGCGGTGACGTCGTTCACGAGCTCCGCGCCGAGCTCGAGCGCCCGGCGGGCAACGGCCGACTTCGACGTATCGATGGAGAGCGGGATCCCGGCGAGCCCCTCGAGCACCGGAGCCACGCGCTCCCACTCCTCGTGCGCCGACACCGGATCGGCCCCGGGGCGAGTCGACTCACCCCCGACGTCGACGAACGCCGCACCCTCGTCCCAGAGCTGTCGCCCGCGGGCGATTGCGTCCTCGGGTCGCACGAACTCGCCTCCGTCGGAGAAACTGTCGGGCGTGACGTTGAGCACTCCCATGACGGCCGGCCTCGGGAACCGCTGCCTCGATGGACACCTTGGGCTGCGTCACGCCGCGGAGCCTAGCGCCGCTGGCGTCCGGCGAATGGCGCAGAATCCCGATCCATGAGCACACCAGGTTCCACCAGCGGCCCACTGGGCCAGCCCCGCGGGATCGGCTTCGCGATCCTGCTCTTCATCATCACGCTCGGGTTCTACTCCCTCTACTGGGTCTTCAAGACGCAGGAGGAGGTCAAGGAGCACTCCGGAATCGGCGTCGGCGGCGTCCTCGGGCTCGTGATCTACATCGTGGTCGGAATCGTGACGTGGTTCTTGATCCCGTCCGAGGTCGGCAAGATGTACAAGGCCGACGGCCGCGAGGCACCGTTCAGCGGCTGGACCGGCCTCTGGCTCCTGCTCCCGATCGTCGGCGCGTTCGTCTGGTTCATCAAGATCCAGGGTGCGCTGAACCGGTACTGGGAGTGCAAGGCTCCGGCGGCACCTGCGGCGGCGGTCACACCAGCCACCTAGGCGTCCGATGAGAGCGCGGCACGAGCCGCGTCCCGCTCTTCCTTACCGCCCTCGGGGTGCTCGTTCTCGTCGGCGTCGTCGCCGTCGCCTCGTCGGGCTCGACGCCGACGGGCTCCAACGATTCCCGCCCGCCCGCCGACTTCGTCATCGACACGATGTTCAGCCTCGCGCCTCCTGCTCCTCGTTCCGGCCGCGGCGATGTTCGATCTACGGGCTCATGCAGCGGAAAGCCATCGCTCGCGAGATGGCTTTCCGGCGCTACCGCGCGCACGGGCCTCGTCGCCTTCCTCGTATTCATGCGTCCTCGTAGGCGCCTTCGGGATCTGGGGAGTACGCCGTTACCGGCCCGGGGGAGGGCGGCGATGAGTTCGCCGACGCGCTCTTCCCGGGCGATCGACCGGCCGTTGAGGCCGGAGGAGCGAGGTGAGGTGACGGGCTCCTACGAGGCCGAGTTCGCGTGGATCCCGGTGCTCGTCGTCGTGGGCCTCGTGGCCATCGGAATCGCCGCGTTCATCATCGCCGACCGAAGGAGGCGAGCTCCACTCGCCCTCGACGACGCGGTAGTCGCCGAGGAGGTTGCGAATGCTCTCGAGGACAGCCTCGACGACCTTCGCGCCGAGCCCGACCCGCGGCGGGCGGTCATCGCCGACGTACGCCCGCCTCGAGCTGGCTCTCGGCGCATCGGGGCTCCCGCGCCGGCAGGCAGGAGACGGCGGACGAGTACGTGACTCGAATCCTCGACCGGCTCGAGGTCGACCGCAAAGTCCGTGCGACGGCTCATGGAGCTCTTCACAACGCGAAGTTCTCGCACCACGAGGTCGAGCCAGGCGATGAAAGACGAGGCGATCGAGGCCCTCGCTCAAATCCGCGACGAGCTGCGGGCCGCGGCGAGTCGGCGAGCAGAGGCAGCGCAGCGCAGCGCTCGCACGCGAGCGCGAGCAGGCGGCGACGGCATGAGACGCGATCTCGCGCGCGCGCTGCGCATCCTCGTCCTTCCCACGATCGCGGTCGCCTTCGTGTTCGCATTCGCTCCCGGGAGGACGGAGCTCGCGGTACGCGTCGTACGCCCTCTTCGTCTGCGGCGGTTGCGCTCGGCTTCATGGTCGCGACCCTGCGCCGCGGATATGCACGAGAGACCCTGCTGCGTCCGTCGGCCGCGGCGCGTCACGAGCCTCGGGAGGTGCCGGCGCCCCTCGCCCGACTCGAGCAGGATGGTCGTTCTCGGCGCTGCCGGCTCGTTCGACCTCCACTATCGCCTGCGTCCGCGTGTGCGCAGGCTTGCCGCCGAGATCCTGTCGATACGCAGGCGGCATCGACCTGGACAGCGAGCCGGAGCTCGCACGCGACGCTCTCGGCGAGGAGGCATGGGACCTCGTTCGCAAGGATCGCCCCCCACCTGCAGACCGACTTGCTCGCGGTATCCCTATCAACGATCTCGATCGCATCGTCGAATCTCTGGAGCGGCTATGAGCATGGAACTCGAACGCGTCCACGAGCTCTCGGGCCTGGTGCTCGACGAGGTCGAACGCGCCGTCGTCGGCAAGCGCGACTCGCTCGAGCTCGTACTCACTCGGTTTCCTCGCCGACGGCCACGTCCTGCTCGAGGACTATCCCGGGCTCGCGAAGACCCTCGCGGCTCGCTCGTTCGCGCAGGTCCTGAGCATGCGCTTCACCCGGATCCAGTTCACGCCCGACCTGATGCCCTCCGACGTCACGGGCTCGTCGATCTGGAACCAGCGGGACGCAGACTTCGAGTTTCGTCCCGGGCCGATCTTCACGAACCTCCTTCTCGGCGACGAGATCAACCGCGCCCCACCCAAGACCCAGGCGGCGCTGCTCGAGGCGATGCAGGAGCGGCAGGTGACGATCGAGGGGGTGACCCACCAGCTCGGCCCGCCCTTCCTCGTCATCGCCACCCAGAACCCGATCGAGTACGAAGGCACCTATCCCCTGCCCGAGGCGCAGCTCGATCGCTTCCTGCTGCGGATCGCCTTCGGCTACCCGTCGCGCGACGACGAGGTCGAGGTGCTCGACCGCCGGATCGAGCGACGCGAGGACGAGGTCGTCCTGGAGCCGGTCGTCGACCGCGACACGCTGCTCGAGATGCAGCAGGCGATCGAGCTCGTGCACGTCGCCGAGAGCGTGCGTACGTACTGCGTCGACGTCGTCGGGGCAACCCGCTCCTCGCACAGCACCGCGGTCGGCGCGAGCCCACGCGGCAGCCTCGCGCTGATCAAGCTCGCTCGCACGAGAGCTGCGCTTTCCGGACGCGACTACGTGCTTCCCGACGACGTGAAGGCCGTTGCGGTCGCGGCTCTCGCCCACCGTCTCGTCCTGCGTCCCGAGCTCTGGGTGCAGAAGGTCTCCGCGGAGGACGTCGTCCGCGACATTCTCTCGAGCGTTCCGACGCCGAAGGCCGAGGACATCGCGACGGCGACGATGACCCGGTTCGCCGGCCCTCGGCTCGAGGGCTTTGCGTTACTTGCCGGCGTTGGGCTCGTGGCGGCGCTCGCGCTGCGCCGCCCCGAGCTCGCGATAGCCGCAGCCCCATTCGCGCTCGTTCTCGCCGTCGGACTTCTCCACAGCCCGGAGCCGATCGTCGACATCTCGTTCGCTCTCGCAGCCGACCGTGTCCTCGAGGGCGAGGAGTTCGAAGCCGAGCTTCGACTCCGAGCGGGCTCGACGGTCGACCGGCTCGAGGTGCGCCTCGCGCTTCCGGAGAGCGTCGAGGTTACGGAGGGCGACGACGCGATCGGCTGCGAGGCTCGTGCGTGACGAGGAGCGCACGGTCGGATTCGGGCTCAGGTGCCTCCGGTGGGGCATCTACGAGGTCGGCGAGCTGGAGGTGCGCATCGCGCACTCCGCTCCGCATCGTCGGCTGGGAGCAGACCATCGATCTCAAGCAACACGTCAAGGCGTACCCACGCGCCGAGGAGCTGCAACGGATCCTGGCACCGAGAGAGACCCAGGTCTTCACCGGGAGCGAAGTCGCGCGCGTAAAGGGAGATGGCGTCGAGTACGCGGATCTCCGGGAGTACGTCTCCGGTGACCGGCTGCGCTCCATCAACTGGCGAGCCTCCGCCCGCCGGAGCGAGCTCGTGGTCAACGAGCGGCATCCGGAGCGGAACACGGATGTCGTCCTGTTCCTGGACAGCTTCGCCGACGTGCGGAGAGGCGACCGCAGCACGCTCGACGATGCGGTGCGGGCAACGGCGACGCTCGCTTCACGCTATCTCGAGCGCCGAGATCGCGTCGGTCTCGTCACGTTCGGGGGCGTCCTCCGCTGGCTCCATCCCGGGATGGGGCAGGCACAACGCTTCCGGCTCGTCGACACCCTGCTCGAGACCGGTGTCGAGCCGACCTACACCTGGCGCGACGTGAACGTCATCCCAGCGCGCATCCTGCCGCCGAAGGCGCTCATCCTCGCGATCACGCCGCTTGTCGACTCGCGGTTCGTCGCGACGCTCGCGGACCTTCGGGCGCGCGGGTTCGACCTCGCGGTGGTCGAGGTGGATCCCATCCCGATCGTCGCTGCGGGCCCGGATGCATTGGAGCAGCTCGCGTATCGCCTCTGGATTCTGGAGCGTGAAGCCCTGCGAGCCCGAATCGCGCGCCTCGGGATCGCGCTCGCCCGCTGGACCGACGACGTCGAGCTCGAAGCCGCTCTCGAGGGGGTGAGGACATACAGGCGCAAGGTCGGGCTCGTACGCGTCTAGCCACCGGAGTCGGCTCTGCGGCCTGCGCCGCCGGGCTCGCTGCGCTCGTGCTCACGAGTGCGGACGACACGGCGGCTGCGGTCGGCGTTCGGCTGGCGGCGCATCGCGCTCGTCTCGCTCGTCGCTGCGCTCGTCCAGGGCTGGAGCTGGTTCGTCCCCGTCTCGATCGTCTTTCTCGGCGCGGCGTACGCAACCCACCTGGGTGTCGACGACGCTGCGCTCGACGCGAAGGCGCCGCTGGTCGGCGCCGGCCTGTTCCTCACGGCCGAGCTCGCGTACTGGTCGCTCGACGAGCGAGGCCGGACGCGAAGCGAAGCCGGCGACGGACTGCGCCGCCTCGGCATCGTCGCGGTCCTGGGGCTCGCGGCGCTCGTCGCGGGCGGAGTGCTGCTCGCGGCGGCAGATCTCACGCGCGTCCGTGGTCTTGCAATCGACCTGATCGGAGCGATCGCCGCCGCTGCCGCGCTCCTCGTCGTCGTGGTGATCGCGCGCCGCGCGAGCGCACGAGGCGCGTAGCCTCGCCGGGAGCCCCGGAATCGTCCCCGGGAATCCAGCGCGCGCGATTAGCTTGGAGCGCCCTCGGGCGGAGGCTGCATCGTCGTCGCGCCGGGGAAAGCGGGGCGCGGCGTCGGCTTCGGAACCGGGCGGTCGCGCTCGGGCTCGTCGTCGACCGGCGCCTCCGCGGCCTCTTCCTCCGGGAAGACCGACTCCTCGGACTCGCCGGCCAGCAGGCGCTCGAACGGATCCTTGTCGATCGTCTCGCGCTCGATGAGGATCGCGGACAGGCGGTGCAGCTCTTCCATGTGCGCGCGCAGAACGGCGGTCGCAGAGGCATGCGCCTCCTCGATCACCCGCCGGATCTCGTCGTCGATCTCCTTCGCCACCTCGTCCGAGTAGTCGGGCTCGGCGCCCATGTCGCGGCCGAGGAAGGGAAGATCGTGGTTCCGGCCCAGAACACGGGGTCCGAGCTTCTCGCTCATTCCAAAGCGCATCACCATCGACTTTGCCGTGGCCGTCACGCGCTCGATGTCGTTCGCCGCGCCCGTCGTGATCTCGTGGAAGACGAGCTCTTCTGCTGCCCGTCCTCCGAGAGTCATCGCAAGCTCGTCCATCAGCGCGGACTTCGTCGTCAGGTAGCGATCCTCGGTCGGGAAGCGAGATCGTGAGGCCGAGCGCCTGGCCGCGGCTGACGATCGTGATCTTGTGGACGGGGTTCGTGTGCTCGAGGTAGTGGCCGACGAGCGCGTGCCCCATCTCGTGGTAGGCGGTGATCTTGCGCTCCTTCTCGGAGAGCAGGCGCGCCTTCTTCTCGGGGCCGGCGATGACGCGCATGATCCCCTCCTCGAGCTCCACCTGCCCGATCATCTTCTTGCCGTTTCGCGCCGCGAGGAGAGCGGCCTCGTTGATCAGGTTCGAGAGGTCGGCGCCCGTGAAGCCCGGGCGTGCCGGCGGCGAGCGTGTCGAGGTCGATCTCGCGCGCGAGCGGCTTGCCGCGAGAGTGCACCTCGAGGATCTTGCGCCGGCCGAGGCGGTCGGGGCGATCGACGACGATCTGGCGATCGAAGCGGCCGGGGCGCAGAAGGGCGGGATCGAGGATGTCCGGACGGTTGGTGGCGGCGATGAGAATGATGTTGTCCTTCATCTCGAAGCCGTCCATCTCGACGAGCAGCTGGTTCAGGGTCTGCTCGCGCTCGTCGTGGCCGCCTCCCATGCCCGGCGCCACGATGGCGGCCGACGGCGTCGATCTCGTCCATGAAGATGATGCAGGGGGACGCCTGCTTGGCCTGCTCGAAGAGGTCGCGGACGCGCGAGGCGCCCGACGCCGACGAACATCTCGACGAAGTCGGAGCCGGAGATCGAGAAGAACGGGACTCCGGCCTCACCGGCGACCGCGCGTGCGAGCAGCGTCTTGCCGGTGCCGGGCGGCCCGTACAGGAGCACGCCCTTCGGGATACGCGCACCGAGCGCCTGGAACTTCTTCGGGTTCTCGAGGAACTCCTTGATCTCGTGCAACTCCTCGACTGCCTCGTCTGCGCCGGCGACGTCCTTGAAGGTGACCTTCGGCGAGTCGGGCGACATGCGCTTTGCCCGGCTCTTTCCGAAGCTCATCACCTTCGAGCCGCCGCCCTGCATCTGGTTCATGAGGAAGATCCAGAACCCGATCAGGAGGACGAACGGGAGCAGACTGATGAGCAGCGCCCACCACGCCGACGAGCCCGTTCCCTTGGAGTCGAACTTGACGTTCTCCGCCTCCAGCAGGTTCTGGAACTGGGTCGCGGACTGAGGTGTCGGGTAGTTGACCTTGACCTTGTCTCCGCTCACGAGCGTCAGGCTGATCTGCTGCCGGGTCGGCGTGAACAACACCTCGTCGACGTTGCCGTTCCTGACTTCCGTCATCGCCTCGGAATAGGTGATGTTGCGCTCGCTCGGACCTGCCGGGGAGGAGCGTCTGGCTCGCCAGGTAGACGAGCAGGACGATGACGATGCAGCGGGAAGAGGGCGCTTCGGAAGAACCGGTTCATCGGTTTGTCGCAGGGTAGCACTGTGCTTCTTCGGCGTCAGAGCGCCGTGCCCTGTCCCCCGGTTGCGCTCCGGTTGTCGTCCCTACGTGGTATTCGGCACGAGATCCGGGTGCAGCACGGCTACGTACGGCAGGTTCCGGTAGCGCTCCGCGAAATCGAGGCCGTAACCGATCACGAATCGATTCGGGATCTCGAAGCCGATGTACCGCACCGGGACGTCGATCTCTCGCCGTTCGGGTTTCGTCAGTAGCGCGCATATCTCGAGCGACGCGGGCTTGCGCGCGCGCAGGTTGCGCATGAGGTACGAGAGCGTGAGCCCGGAGTCGATGATGTCCTCGACGACGAGGACGTCCCGGCCGGCCACGTTGATGTCGAGGTCCTTCAGGATCCGGACGACCCCGGAGAGTCGGTTGCGGCGCCGTAGCTCGAGATCGCCATGAAGTCGATCTCGCACGGCACGGTCAGCTCGCGCATGAGGTCGGCCATGAAGAAGACTGCGCCCTTCAGGACGCCGACGAGGAGGAGGTCACGGCCCGCGTAGTCCGCCGAGATCTCGACGCCGAGCTCGCGGATGCGCGCCTGGAGCGCCGTCTCCTCGATCAGGACCTCGCCGACTCCGCTTGCCAACTCGGCTTGAGTCATCTCTCGGGATCCTTCCATGCCCGCACGACTCCTTCCCAACCTGGTGCCTCGGCGACTCCTGGGACGGCGACGACCTCGTCGCCGGAGACGACGAGCGGCCACGACGTCGCGCTCGGCTCTCGGCACCTTCGAGTCCACGAAGAGATCCTGCACCTTCTTGCGCCGTCCTGCGAGCCTGTCGCCCGGGCGGCGCGTGCGAACGACGAGGCCGTCGCAGTCGCTCTCGATGTGCCACGGGCCGAAGGTGACACGGCCCTCGAGACGAAGCGTCTCGTACTCACGAACCGCTCGCACGCCTTGGCCGAGGTCGGCGTGGCTCGTGCCCGCACGCGAGCCGAGCAGCTCGACAAGCGTCCGCTCCAGCGCTCGCGGAAGCCGGGCTCCTCGCCCGCGAGCGCCAGGAGGTTGTCGTCCGCGCCGGGGTGCAGGCGACGGAGGAGAGGAAGGATCTCCGCGCGGATCAGCCCTCGCTTCGAATCGCGGTTCGACGAGTCCGCACGGAAGGCGAGGCCTCGCTCACGGCAGTACGCCTCGGTCTCCTCGCGCCAGACCGGCAGCAGAGGTCGAACGACTCCGTCCTCTCGACGCGCCTTGATCCCCCTCGTGCTTCCCGATGAGACGATGCGGTAGAGGACGGTCTCGACCTGGTCGGAGGCCGTGTGGCCGGTCGCGCGGAGACCGAGCCCTCGGTGACCCGGTATCGAACCTCACGCAGGGCGGCCTCCGTCTCCGGCCGTGCATCCCGACCCCTGTGAGGATCTGAGCTCCCATGAGCTCGTGGCAGAACCGGGCGTCCTCCTCGGATTCCGCACCACGAAGATCGTGAGCGACGTGGACCGCGCGACACGCCATACCCGAGCTCGCGTGAGAACGTGCCAGAGGCAGGTCGAATCGGCCCCACCGGATACGAGGCAGGTGACATCGCCCCCGGGCGGGATCAGGTCTCGACTGTCGGATCCACGCCTCGACGCGTTCGGGTACGGCGCTAGCCATGCCCGGATTCTGCCGGTTGCGCTCGTGCGTCTAGCCTGAAAGCGCGAGAGGCGTCGACGACGTCCGCTGCTGGCGGCGCCTCGACGCTTACCGACTTGCCGTAGTCGAAGAGCTCCATCTCGATCGAGGCCTTGGCCTGGCTCGGGCTCGCCCGGCCCCGCGAAGGAGAAGTTCATGCGCATGCGACGCACCAGGTTGTCTGCGTCGACCCACACGTCGACGGGGATGCTCGCGACGGCACTCGGCATGTTCTCGAGCTGCGCGAGGAAGCCCTGCTGTCCGGACTCTGTGGCTGCCCGCGCGAGCGCCTTCTTCCAGTCGACGGCCGCAAAGTAGTGAGTGGTCGGGACGCCGCGCACATCCTCGACTCCGATCCGTGTCAGCTTGCCCGAGACCGACCGCAGATACGCGAGCGTCTCGCGCGGGTCGCTGCCTTTCGCGAAGGACTGAATATCGGTGAGGTCCGATGCCCTGGAGCCGCGCCGCCTTCGTGAGATCGATGCGCACCCATTCCTTGCCGGACGGCAGCTGGCTCTCGAGGAACGGCAGTCGCATGAACGCGACGGTCCCGTCGAGTCGCATATCGAGCTTCCACTTCGCGGGATCGGATCAGCTCGTCAGGTGCGTTGCCGCCGAAAGCGCCCGCCAACCCGCTCATGAACTCGGCGAACGAGCCGAGATCCATCGTCATCTGCGCCTTCTTCGCTGGCGTATCGAACGCACCGTTCGCCGAGAAGGCAAACGGCGCCGCGAGCCCCGGCATCTCCATCGTGAACGCCATCTCGAAGCTGGCCGAGTCCGCCCATCGGTCGCATCTGCGACGGCTTGAAGGTCATTCAGGACCGGCAGCGCAGCGCTTCCACCGCTCGTGCCTCCCCCGCAACCGGCAGCGACCAGCGCGAGCGCAACGAGCGCTACCGGAAGCAGACGCAGAAGCCGCACCACTGGCAAGAAGGTCGGCTTCGAGGCCGCAGCGGTCATCCTTCGTTCGAGGGATCCCTGAAGCGCGGAGCAAGGCTCCAGGCTTCGAGCAGGCGCACGGCGGCTTCCACCTCGGCTGCACTGAGGCGATGCGGGACGGCGTGCTCGACGGGCGCCATCCGCGCGGCAGGCACGAGACCCGTCACGGCGTCGAGGACGTAGCGCACCATGAGCGCGTGCCCGACGGCGAGAATCGTCGCCTCGGGGCGCGCGAGAACTGTGCGGAGCGCTCGCGCGTAGCGCGCAGCGCCCTGCGCACGACTCTCACCTTCTCCCGGCGCGAGGACATCGGGAAGCTCGTGCCAGGCCCACGCCCGATAGTCCTCGAGCGGGCCGCCGTCGAAGCGCCCGAAGTGGATCTCGTTGAGCTCCGGCACGACGACGCGAGGGGTCTCCCGACCGCCGAGTGCGAGCTCGAGCGTTTCCTGGGTGCGCCGAAGCTCGGTCGAGACGCCAAGGTCGATCCGCTCGGAGGCGAGCGCCACGCCGAGGCGCTTGCCCTGCTCGACGCCTTCCGGAGTGAGCCCTTCGCCGGGAGGCGTGCACGACGCCACGCCGCCGTCGCGGTTCGACACGGCAAGCGCATGACGGGCGAGAATCAGAGTCTCCACGAGCCGATTCCTAGAGCAGGAGCGAGCGGTAGTCGAGGGCGTGCTCCATGCCCACGGACTCGTAGAGCCGAATGGCGGCCGCATTCTCCGAGCGCACGAACAAGCAGACGGCAGGAACGCTTTCGAGCAGCACGCGGCAGAGATCGCGCAGCCCCCGAGCGCCGTATCCGCTCCGGCGGACGAACGGATCGACCCAGACCTGCTGGAGCTGGACTGCAGATGGGGTCCACGCCGAGGCCTCGGCCTTGAAGAGGATCACATCCTCCTCGACCCAGAGCCATGATCGCCCCTCGTCGATCTGGTTCCGCGTCCGCCAGCGGAAACCCTCGGCATCACGGCGCATCGGATCCATGCCGAGCTCCTGCTCGTGCGCCGCGGCGCAGGCAGGAAGCAGGAGGTCGAAGTCAGCGAGCGTCGCGCGTCGAAGACCCGTCTCCCCTGGCTCCGGAGGCGCGGTGATGACGAACACGGGTTGACCGGGGCGATCCTCTCGCGGTCGAGGGAGCCGCGTATGAGCAGCAGCCCAGAGCTCGCTCACTGCGCGCGACTCTCCGATCAGCATCCGCGGTGCTGCGCGGGACACCTCACGCGCGAAGCCACCGCATCCGCGGCCGGAAGGAACGGCGTTCGCGCCGACGTGGCAGAGCGCAACGAGCTCCTCCCCCGAGGCGAGCGCCACAAAGCGTCCGAGTCCGCGGCGCGCGACATCCTCGAGGAAGACGCGCTCGATCGGATCCTCGGCGCAGAAGGCGAGGATCTGCTCGCGCGTGGGATCGACGAGCTTCGTGTCCATGGCCGGAGAACTCTAGAGGGGTGCGACGCCAGTTCTCCGCACCTCGCTCGATGTGGAATCCGTAGGGTTCGCCCGTGCCCATCCACCTGCGTGGAAATCCCGGCGACTACGCCGACGCATGCCTTCTCCCGGGCGACCCGCTCCGGGCCAAGTACATCGCAGAGACATTCCTGACGGATGTTCGCAGGTCAACTCCGAGCGAGGGCTTCTCGGATACACCGGAGCCTGGGAAGGAACACCCGTATCCGTGCAGGGGACCGGGATGGGATGTCCCTCGCGCGACGATCGTCTTCGAAGAGCTCATCCAGCTCGGCGTCACACGCCTGCTGCGCGTCGGCACCTGCGGCGGGCTCCAGCCGGATCACGCTCTCGGAGACATGATCGTCGCCCTCTCCGCCGTACCAGCCGACGCGACGGCGACACATCTCGTCGGTAGCGAGCCGCATTGTCCCACCGCGAGCTGGGAGCTCATCCACGAAGCAGTTCACGTGGCCAAAGCGAGGAACGAGAAGCTGCGCGTCGGCCCGATCGTCTCCAGCGACCTCTTCTACAACCCCGACGGCGGCCAGTACGAGCGCTGGTCGAAGCGCGGGATCCTCGCGGTCGAGATGGAAGCGGCGGCTCTCTTCACCCTCGGCGCGCTCCGCGGGGTTCTCTCCGGCTGCCTGCTCACCGTGAGCGACATCGTCGTCGAGGGCGAGTTCACGCGCATCTCCGACGAGGAGCTCCGCGCAGCGGTCGATCGGATGACGCGGATCGCGCTCGACACTGCGATCGCGACTCATTAGCGGCCGCACCGTCTTCCTCGTCAATCCGGCGTCCGCCGGCGGGAGCACAGGGCGCCGCTGGCCCGAGATCGCGCACCGGTGCGCTTCGCTCGGCCTCACCGGGGACGCCCTGCTCTCGGAGGAGCCCGGCCAGCTCGGACCGCTCGCGAGGGACGCCGTCGCAGGACGGCGCGACCCTCCTCGTCGTCGTCGGCGGGGACGGCACCGTCAACGAGGTCGTGAACGGCGTCGGCGATCTCGAGGGCTTCGAGCTCGCCGTCCTCCCGCACGGGACCGGGCTGGGATTTCGTCCGGACCTTCGGTATCTCCCGCAAGCTCGAGGAAGCCGTTCAGACCGCTCTCACGGGCAGCGTGCGCGAGATCGACCTCGGGCTCGTCGCGTATCGAACATGGGCGGGCGGCGAGGGTCGGGCGTACTTCGCGAACGTCGGCAGCGCGGGGATCAGCGGAGCGATTGCCAAGCGCGCGAACGAAACGTCGAAAGCCCTCGGCGGCAAGGTGTCGTACTACTGGGCAACGCTGGCGGTGTTCGTCGGCTGGCAGACCGGCGAGCTTCGGGTCTCCGTCGACGACGAGACGCGGACGGGACGCATGATCGACGTGATCGTCGCGAACGGCCGTTTCCTCGGCGGCGGGATGATGATGTGCCCCGACGCCGAGCCCGACGACGGCTTCTTCGACGTCATGCTGATCGGAGACGTCACGAAGCGCGACCTCCTGTTCGTCCTCCCGAAGACGTATCGCGGGAAGCATCTTCCGCACCCCCGGCTCGAGCTCTTGCGCGGACGCGTGGTCAGCGTGGATGCCGACGAGCCGCTCCCGATCGAGATCGACGGCGAGCAGCCGGGGACGACACCCGCTCGCTTCGAGATCCTCCCGCGCGCGCTGCGGCTCCGCGTGCCCGCGCCCGATGCGGGTAGCTCTCCGGCCCCCTAGGAGGGCTTGTCGGTCGAGCGGCTCGCGGTCGTCTTCGTCTTCTTGAGCGCGGCGAGCTCTTTCTCGAGCTTCGCGATCCGCGCTTCGAGCGCATCGATCCCGCGCACCTTCTTTGCGAGATCGTCGACCTTGGCGCGCAGGTCGTTGACGGCGGTCAGCGCACGCTGTCCACCTGGAAGCTCCGAAATACGCTGGATGGCCTCTTCGCCCGCGTCGGCGAGCCTCGTCATGAAGTCCTTGGCGCCGAGGTCGGCCTCCGCCGCAGCATCGGCACGTGTCTTCGTCGTCTCGGTCATGACGCTAGTCATAGCACCTCGCATGGCGCGATGCACTGCTTGACACAAGACACACAAAGATGAGACGGTCGCGCCAATGCGGCGTCCCTGGCGATGGATCGCGGCGCTCGCCGCCGTGGCAGCGCTCACGCACGGCCCCGGCGCAGCGGGCCCGCCGCCGACTGACTTCCAGGTGTTCGTCACTGCGGGAAGCACAGTCGAACAAGTGGTTCCGAACGGTGGTTCGGCAGACATCGCGAGCCTGCGCTTCAAGGCCGGAGCGATCGTCGACAACAACGGAGGCGAGGAGGCGACTGCGAGCATGCGCTTCACTCTTCCCGAGGGCCTTCAGTTCGGAACGGACGTCCCCGACCCCACCGAGTGGTGCGTCGAGACCGCGACCAGCGCTGAGTGCGAGACGTCCTGACGATCGGGTCGGATCCATCGCGCAGGTCGGTCGGGTGGGCATGGGACATCGTGGCCAATCGAGCTGGAAGCTATGTCCTACGCGCGGAGATCATCCAGACGTCGGTCTCCGATCCGGATGCCTCGAGCAACATGGCCTCTGCGACCGTGGTCGTCAGCGAGGCTTCCGGCGGCGGGAGCGGAGGTGGCTCGGGCGGCAGTGGCAGCGCGACCACGGTTTCCACGAGCGCCGCGAAGCTCTCTCCGGCGAAGCCGAAGGCCGGCTCGCTCGTCATCGCGAGCGTCCGTGTCACGGCTGGTGGGGCCGCCGTGCGGACGACGAGAGTCGCATGCAGCGGAACGCTCGCAGGTACGAAGGCGAAGGGCACCCCGAAAGCGACTGCCGGAAGGGCGTCCTGCGGCTACCGCACACCCACGACGGCGAAAGGAAAGGTGCTCAAGGGAGCCGTCTCCTTCACAGCCCGCGGGAAGCGATACACGAAACGCTTCTCGACGAAGCTCGGCTAGTCGAGCGCGTCGAGGACCGCGACGAGCGTGTCGCCGGCTCCGGCGTCCAGCTTGAGCAGCGCATGATCGTCGAGCGCGGTCGCGCCCCGGTTGACGATCGCGTACGCCTGCGCTTCGAGAGGGAGCCCTGCGGCGGGCCAGACCTCGAGCGACGACCCGACGACGAGCATGAGCCCCGCCGAGCGCGCGAGCTCCGTCGCGCGCTCGATGGCGGCAGCCGGAAGCAGCTCTCCGAAGAGGGTGACGCCGGGCTTCAGGATCTCGCCGCAGTGGACGCAGACCGGAGCAGGACGCTGCTCGAGCTGTGCGCGGACGTCGTCCGCTCCTTCGGTCCACAGACAGCGGAGACACACCGCCGAGCTGATAGAGCCGTGGACCTCGACGACCTCGCGGCTCCCCGCGCGTGAGTGGAGCGTGTCGATGTTCTGGGTGACGACAGCGACGACGAGGCCGCGCCGCTCGAGCTCGGCAAGCGCGTGATGGGCCGGGTTCGGCTCGGCGTCGAGCAACGAGTGGATCCGCCCGAGTAGAACGCCCACACCCGTTCCGGGTCTCGCTTGAACGCCTGGATGGAGGCGACCTCGAAGGGATCGACGTCGGCCCAGATCCCGCTCGCAGAGCGGAAGTCGGGAATTCCGCTCTCCGTCGACACGCCCGCTCCGGTGAGCACGACGCACGGCTGCCGCTCGCGCAGCAGAGCGGCCAGCGCGTCAACGGACATCGCAGGATCTTAGGCTTGCCTCGTGGAGGGCTTCTCGTTCTCGACGGAGGTCCGCGTTCGGTTCGCCGAGACGGACGCACAGGGCATCGCCCACCATGCCTCCTTCGTCGTCTTCCTGGAGGTGGCACGCGTCGCGTATCTCGAGGCGTTCGCCGGGCGGCTACCAGGCGATTCGCGACCGCGGCATCGAGGCGCTCACGACCGAGGTCGCTCTCCGCTACCACCAGGCGGCCTACTTCGACGAGCGCTTGATCATCTGGGCACGCTGCACGGACGTCCGCGGCGCGCGGTTTCGCTACGAGTACCGAATCGAGCGCGGCGGCGAGCTCGTCGCCGAAGGCCATACGAGCCACGCGATCGTCCATCGGGACACGTACCGGCCGACCCGGGTGCCGCAGTGGTTGGCTGAAGCCGTCGCTACGGCTGAGTCGGGGGCGCCGTAGCGGTCTCCCCCACCGGCGGCTTGGCCTTGTCGCCCGGAGTCTTCGCGGGAGGCTTGGGCTCCGAGACCTTCGTCCCGACGCGAACGATCCGAGTCTCACCTTTGTACGACGTGTTCCACGTCTCCGTGCGAATCTCGTTCCCGGTCGCGTCGTAGACCGTTCGCGTCACCGAGGTCCGGCTCGGCGACGAGCCTGTCTCCTCCACGACCGTCCGGCCCTTCGGGAGCGTCGGGTCCGGGACGCGCTCGACGGGCGCGGAGCCCGTGACGCTCATCGTCCCGGCCGAGCTCTCGACGCGACGCTTCTCCCCGCCGTAGATCGAAATGCGGATGCCGTCGGTCTCCGGGAACCCCTTGACCAGAATCCAGCTCGCCGTGTCGTTCTCGAACTTGAAGTCGAGCGTCGGCCAGTACACGGTCGCGTCGCGTCCCAGCTGATACCGGCTGATGTACAGGCTGTGCGGATTCCGCTCGGTGATCCTGAGACCCGCTTCCCAGGCGGCATTGAAGACCGTCGTCGCGATCTGGGACGTTCCTCCGCCGACCTCCTCGGCGAACTCCGTACCGATGATCACCGGCGCCGACCGGAACCCGCGTTCGGCGGTTCGCTCACCGATCGCGGCGTTCAGCGAGAACGTGCCGCCGGGCGGAACGAGCGTACCGTCGAGGAGTGTGACACCAAGGCGCAGATTCGTGATCCGGTCCGAGGTCCCCGAGTTGTACGTCTTGTAGTAGCCCATCCGTCGATCGATGCCCATGGCACGCGCCTCGGCAGTAGAGCGCTCCGGGACCGCGCGAGCGACGACCAGCGTCGCGGTGCGATTCGTGGGTGATGTTGCAGCGCGAAGGAGCCTGCGCGCAGTCACGGGCACGTCGAGCTCCGTCCCGACACGCGCCGGCACGACGCGAACGGCATCTCCCGACACCGCGAAGCCAGCGTCCACTGGTGGATTGCCCACCCTCTCGGAGAGCGCGCGGAAGTACGCGTCGGCGGCAGCACCGCCAATAGCGAGGCGCGCCGCCCCATCGGTCGGGAAGGAGAGCAGATCGGCGATGCGCGAGCGCGGGATGCGCCAGCTTCGTGCCTCACCGCGGAGGACGACCGGGGCAGAGACCGCGAGACGAGCCCGTCGCGCCGCGGGCGCAAGCATCTTCGCCGTCACGCGCGACCCCTGTATGCGCACGGGCAGCGCGACCGGCCCGCCGCTGCGCTGGATGGAGCCGAGCGCGCGGACGACGACGTCGGCGGCCAGCTCGCGCTCGAGACGGCGACCCGAATGCTCCGGCACCATCTCGATACGGAGCCCGTCCCGAACGAGAGCAGCGTCCTTCGGAGCACGCTCGACGCGCTGCGCGATCCTGTCGAGGGCGTACTCCAGAGCTGCGTTGGACACGGCGAGCGGCGGAAGGATCTCCGCGCCGAAGAAACGCGTGTGGAGTCGCCTGAAGCCCCGAAGCGGTCCGAAGCCGTCGTTCGTCCGTGCGGCAGCGGCTACCGCGCCGGCCCAGTCCGGTTCGACGCCGAGCTGATCCGCTGCGAACGGAAACGACGATCCGGCGGCGACGAACGCCACCGGCTCGGGCGAGACCTCACGGTACTGCTGCGAGAGCGCCAAGACGGCGTCGGACTGGGTCAGCCCGCCGACGTCGACTCCCGCCACACGCGTGCCCTCGGCGAGCTCCGACGACGAGCCGGCAAAGGCGAGGCCGACGAGGAGGGCGACCACGAGAACGATCCCCCCCGCGAAAGCGATGGAGAGAAGCGCCGGACGACCGCGATGGCGCCGGCGCGTTCGAGATGCGAAGAGAGGCGACTCGGCGCGCACGGAAAGCCCGATTCTACCGGCGACCAGGCGACCCAAAACGCGGGTTGCAGCACCGACGCAAATCGATCAGAAGACGAACAACTCGACTCCGCCGGACACGTACAGACCGACTCCGGTGATGTAGCCGGCCAGGTCCGAGCAGAGAAACGCGATTGCATTCGCGATGTCGTCTGGCTCGCCCGGCCTCTTGAAGACCGAGCGGTTCGCAATGCGCTCGTTCATCGCCGCGTTCGCAGCCTGGAAGATCTCGGTGCCGATGATCCCGGGCACGATCGCGTTACACGTGATCCCGTGCCGGCCGCCCTCCATGGCGAGGGTCTTCGTCAGCCCGAGCACGCCGGCCTTCGTGGTCGAGTAGCTCGCCTGGCCGAACCCGCCCAGCGTCCCTGCGACCGAGGCCATGTTGATGATCCGCCCCCACTTCCGCTCCTTCATGTGCGGCCAGACAGCCTGCGCGCAGTTGAAGGAGCCGGTCAGGTTGACGCGGAGGTCGCGCTCCCAGAGCTCCGGCTGTTGATCGTGGAACTGTCCGACGTGGTCGAGGGTCGCGGCGCTGTTCACGAGGATGTCGACAGACCCGAGCTCCGTCACAGTGCGCTCGACGGTTGCCGCGACCTGCGTGCGATTGGTGACGTCGCACTTGAGCGCGAGCGCGCGACGCCCCAGCGCGCGAATCTGCTCTGCGGTCTCCTCGGTGTGGACGAGCCCCTGTGCGCGCGCAACGAGGGCGAAGCCGCCGACGCTCTCGGCCGCCTCCTCGGACTCGTCCGACTCGACCAGGATGTCCGCGATCGCAACGTCCGCACCTGCCCGTGCAAGTGTCAGCGCATCCGCACGACCGAGTCCCCGCGAGCCACCCGTGACGAGCGCGACGCGGCCTGACAGATCGATCTCGAGTGCCATCAGTCCCCCCTCGGCAGGAAGATCTCCTTCGCGATGACGAGCCGCTGGATCTGCGACGTGCCCTCGTAGATCTGGAAGAGCTTCGCATCTCGCATGAGCTTCTCGACCGGGTACTCCTTGATGTAGCCGTACCCACCGAAGACCTGCACCGCGTCCGTCGTCACCTTCATCGCCGTGTCTGCAGCGAAACGCTTCGCGAACGAGGACTGGAGCGTCGCACGCTCGCCCTGGTCGTGGAGCCACGCCGACTGCCAGACGAGCAGCCGCGCCGCCTCGATCTCCGTCGCCATGTCCGCGATCATGAAGTTGACGCCCTGGTGCATCGCGATCGGGACGTCGAACGTCACGCGCTCCTTCGCGTACTCCACCGCGAGCTCGAAGGCGGCCTGCGCGACCCCCACCGCTCCGGCGGCGGTTCCCGGGCGTGTGAAGTCGAGAGTCTTCATCGCGATCTTGAAGCCGTCGCCCTCCTCGCCGAGCCGGTTCGCTGCCGGAACGACCACATCGGTGAGCGCGAACGCGGATGTGTCCGTCGCACGCTGGCCCATCTTGTCGAGGTGTTTCTCGATCTGAACGCCAGGCGTGTCCATCGGGACGATGAATGCCGAGATGCCCTTGTGACCCTTGCTCGGATCCGTCTTCGCGAAGACGACCGTCCAGGTCGCCTGGCCGGCGTTCGTGATGAACGTCTTCGAGCCGTTGAGGACGTACTCGTCCCCTCGCCGCTCTGCCGTGGTCTTCATCCGGGCGACGTCGGACCCGGCGTCGGGCTCGCTGAGCCCGAAGGAGCAGATCACCGGCGCCTCGAGCAACGGCGGCAGCCACTGCTCCTTCTGCTCGTCGGTCCCGGAGATGAGCACCGGAGCCGCGCCGAGCCCGTTGGCCCCGATCGACGTGCCGATGCCGGAGCACCCCCAGTTCAGCTCCTCACCGACGAGCATTCCGTCGAAAGCCGAGAGCCCGGGGCCACCGAGCGACTCCGGGATGTGGAGGTTCATCAACCCGACCTCGTGCGCCTTGGCGACCACATCGGCCGGGTGTGTCGAATGCTCGTCGTACTCCGCGGCCTTCGGTCGGATCTCCTTCTCGGCGAACTCTCGCGCGAGCGCGCGCAGCTCGCGCTGCTCCGGCGCCAGCGCGAACGAGACGCCGCCCGCGACACCGGTCTCCAGGGCTGTCACAGCTCCTGCTCCTCGGTCGATTGACTAGTCAGTCAATATACGCGCCCGCATCTCGGCCGGTCAAGCGCAGCGCGGGATCTGCGGACGGGCTCTCGTGTCGGTCTCGTAGGATGTGGTCATGGCAACCACCACCACGGAGCTCCCGACCCTCGACCCTCTCGACTTCCTCGCGCTCGATGCCCTGCTCGACGACGAGGAGCGGGCGATCCGAGACACGGTGCGGCAGTTCGTCCGCGAGCACGTGCTCCCCGACGTCGGCGACTGGTTCGAGAAGGGAGTGTTCCCGCGAGAGCTCCTGAAGGAGCTCGCCAGTCTCGGCTTGTACGGGATGCACCTCGACGGCTACGGCCTTCCGGGTGCCAGCTCCGTGGCGTACGGCCTCACCTGCATGGAGCTCGAAGCCGGTGACGCCGGCGTCCGGAGCGCCGTCTCGGTGCAGGGATCGCTCGCGATGTTCCCGATCTGGCGGTGGGGCTCCGAGGAGCAGAAGGAGCGGTGGTTGCCGCAGATGCACGCCGGGGAGATCATCGGCTGCTTCGGGTTGACGGAGCCGGATGCCGGCTCGGATCCCGGCGCGATGCGGACCCACGCGCGACGCGACGGCTCGGACTGGATCCTGAACGGCGCGAAGATGTGGATCACGAACGGGACGATCGCCGACATCGCGATCGTCTGGGCCCGCACGGACGACGGCGCGATTCGCGGCTTCATCGTCGAGAAGGGCACGCCCGGGTTCTCGCGCTCCCGAGATCCACAAGAAGCTCTCCCTGCGCGCGTCGGTCACCTCCGAGCTCGTGCTCCAGGACGTTCGGGTGCCGACGAGAACGTGCTGCCCGGCGCGACGACGCTGCGCGGACCGCTTTCGTGCCTCAACGAGGCTCGCTTCGGGATCGTCTGGGGCGCCGTCGGTGCTGGCCGGGCGTGCTTCGAGTGCGCGCTCGAGTACGCGAAGGAGCGGATCGTCTTCGGCAAGCCGATCTCCGCGTACCAGCTCACGCAGCAGAAGCTCGCGGAGATGGCACTCGAGCTGAACCGCGGGTCGCTCGTCGCGCTCCACCTCGGGCGCATGAAGGACCCGGGCACGCTTCGGCCCGAGCACGTGAGCCTCGGGAAGATGGGGAACGTACGCGGGGCGATGGAGGTCGCTCGCAGCGCACGGACGATCCTCGGGGCGAACGGCGTCACGCTCGAGTACCCCGTGATCCGCCACGTGAACAACCTCGAGTCGGTTCTCACGTACGAGGGAACCCACGAGGTGCACACGCTCGTCGTCGGCGAGGCTCTTACCGGCGAGAACGCATTCCGCTAGGGAGACCCTTCCCGAGCGACGGCTTCAACGACCCGGTACGGGCCGATGTCCGCGAGGTCGACGGCATCCGTGGCCTCGCGCTCTGACGCGGCGCCAAAGACGAAGACGCACCGCCCCTGCTCCGACAAGCGGATCGCCCGGTCGAAATGGACGAACAGACCTCGCCTCCGCAGCTCCCCGACAGCTGAGCGTATGCGCCACTCCCGCGCGAGGCACTCGCTGCTTGCACCGGGTGCGATCCACGTCTCGACGAGGTACCTCGGCATGCTCTCGACGGTACGCGCCGGTCGCGCCGGGAGAAACGTGGGAATCCCTCGACTTTGGCTTCGCGGCCGCCGAGGTCACGCCTGGTTTCGGCGGTCAGTCCTCGCCGTCCCAGTAGTCGAGCAGGGGACCTGGCCGGCTCAGAAGGATCCGCTCGCCTTCACGCTGCGGGCACCGACCTTCCCGCTGTCCAGGTACTCGACGAGGTCCGGGGCGATGAGGTCGAGAGCATCAGGACGCGAATCGGCGAGTCCGTGCGGTTGCTGACCTGGTGAGCGCCGTCCTTGCCCCTGGGGAAGCAGACGACATCGCTCTCGGCCAGATCCTGCTCGCCGTCCGGAGAGCGCAGCGTCGGCTGCCCGCGCACGACGAAGAGCCACTCCTCGTTCGCGTGGTGCGTGTGGTACGGCCACAGGCGGTCGCCGGGCTCCAGCTCGTACATGCTTCCACCGATGAGCTCGACGCCGATGTGCGCGCCGACCCACGCGTCCTTCGAGCGCCAGCCCTCACGCTCCTCGACGCGGTCCCACTCGTCCCCGTTGAGGTTGAAGACCGTCATGGTCCACCCTAGACGCTCGATCGCTTGGACGGGCCGCCTCGGCAGCCCGTCCAGGCATGTCGTCGTCTACTTCGCGCGCTTGAAGTAGTGCTTGTCGACCCAGCGGGCGACGTCCTTGCCGAGCCTTGCGCCCTGAACGTCCGGAGTGCGGAAGTGGATGCCCAGCCAGATCCGGGCGTCGATCGTGTCGTCGGGGACGTCGAGGAAGCGGTCGTACTCGCGCGTCACGCCGAGTGCGAGGTTCGTCACGCGGAGATCGGCCTTCTTGCCGAGGAACAGGGCGGCGGTGTTCATGAACGCGCCGGTGACACAGTTGTAGCCGGACGAATGGTCCGGATACGGCGGTGCCGAGACGAGCGACGTCCATGTGGGATCTCCGACCGTACGCGAGTTGGTGTCGTCGTCACCGTTCCGGATCGCGGTGATCGGACGCCAGAAGTGCCACCGCTCCTTGTCGTCCCAGCAGTTGATGGGCGTCCGCCGCCGGACACGTTCACCTGGGCGAAGAAGCGGGCCTCGTCGACGATGCCCGAGCCCCTCGTCCTCGGTGACGTCCCGGAACGCGCGGTTGAACATCTCGAACGGATTCGCCGTGTAGAAGAGCGCGAGGTCGGTTTGATCCTGGCTCCGGCTGCTGCCCGTCAGCGAGCCGAACGCCTTGACCTCGTCGTACTCCTTCGCATACGCCTTGCTCGTCGAGATCGAGCGGACCCTTCGTCCGGAACTGCGACGGGCTCTCGAGCGTGAACGGATCGACGTTGCTCACCCAGGCGAACGGGTCGTTGACCACCGACTCGTCGGCCGCCATCGCCTGCGCCCAATCCTTCCGTGAACGGATCCGGCCACCGTACCGGCCGTCACCGGTTCGCTCTTCGAGCATCTCCGCGGCCGCAGCTGCGCCTGCGGCAATCCCGCTGTTCTTCTCGGCACCGTCCGGGATTGCTGCAAGCTCACCATGTAGAGCATGTCGAGCCGGTCGCGGACGACCTGCGGCAGCGCCGGCACCGGATCGATGCCGAGGCCGACGAGCACGTGGTGCGCCGCCGTCGCTACTGCGGCGTCCAACGAGCTTCCCGGTTCTGCAGCGGGGAGGTCGTCCAGGTACGGCTCATAGCCGCCGTGGATCGAGTTGACCGCGTCGTAGACAGCGAGTTGCGTCATCGCCATGTGCTGTATCCCCACGGGCGGCGTCTGCCCCGCGCCGGGCAACACCGGCGGGGTCGGTGCGACGGGGTTGAATAGTGCGGCCAGCGCGTGGCCGTTCCAGTCTCGTACGGTGTCGCTGACCAAAGGCGGCGACGCCGCAGTAGAGCCTCCGAGCGGTGCGACCGCGAGCACGAGGATCACCACGAACCCGGTGAGCGCAAGCCGACGGCGTACACGTTTCCGCGAGTGCGGTTGGAACATGGTCATTCCCCTCCCTCTCGAGCCCCCAACGGCCGGTGGGCCGCGCATGAACACGACTGCGTGGTCGGGGCGATCGTGACAGATGCCGCAACCGAAAGCTAGTTCGCAGGCGCCTTGATGTTCGCCCGGGCTGCCGAGAGGCCCGAGAGCGCGAGCTCGATTGCCGTGCGTTCGGCGCGAGCGACCTCGTCGACGTCATCCGGCAGCTGCCCGAGCACCCAGCCTGTGAGGACCTCCTCCAGTCCTCCGTAGACGACCCAGCTCGCGAGTCTTGCGTCGATGTCGCGACGGAACGAGCCGTCGGCCTGACCCTGCTCGATGACGCGTTGCACGATCGCAAACGCCTCGCGCACCTCGTCCACCTGTCCCTGCAGCTGGGCGCTACGAGCGACCTCCCGCACCATGACCGTCACGAGATCGGGATCGTTGCGCCATGTCCTCAGGAGGATCTTCGCGATCCCGCCTAGCTTCTCGGCCGCCGGCTCGTCGGCAGTCTCCACTGCACGGAAGCGCTCGAGGAGCTCCCCCCAGTTCTCGCGAAAGATCGTCTGGAGCACCTGCTCCTTGGAGCTGAAGTAGTGGTAGAGAAGCCCGTGGGCCACCCCGGCCTCCTCGGCGATGTCCCCCACTCGCGAGCCGTGGTAGCCGCCGCGTGCGAACACGCGCACCGCAGCGTCGAGGATCTGCTTGCGCTTCTCTTCCTGTGCGATTGAACGGTCAGTCAACGCTGGCGAGGATAGAGGTAGGCTCCGGCGGCGTGCAACCGCTCGCGGGCACCCTCGTCGTCGATCTCACGCGCTACCTGCCCGGCGCGTTCGCAGCCCGGGAGCTCCTCCGACTCGGTGCTCGGGTGGTGCGCATCGAGCCACCGGGCGGAGACCCGCTGAGGCAGACCGCCCCCGCGTGGGACGCAGCGTTGCGCCCCGGGACCGAGTCTGTCGTGTGCGACTTGAAGGCCGAAATCGGGTTTGCCAAGGCGTTGTGCGCCGACGCCGACGTCGTGCTCGAGGGCTTCCGACCGGGCGTTGCGGACCGACTCGGGATCGGTTCCGATGACGTTCCCGCCTCGACGATCTACTGCTCCATCACCGGCTTCGGCCTCGAGGGAGCCCACGCGTCCACCGCAGGCCACGACCTCAACTACCTCGGGTGGGCGGGGGCGCTCGAGGACACCGCACCGTCGCTGCCGCCGATCCAGATCGCCGACCTCGCGGCAGGCGCTCTCGGAGCGGTCGTGCGCGTGCTCGGAGCCCTCCTCGAGCGTGAGCGAACGGGAGCAGGCGCCCGGATCGTGGTCTCGATGGCTCACGCCTCCCACGATCTCGTCGGCCATCGGCTGGGCGGCGATCCCGTGCCTCGGATGCTGAGCGGCGGTCTAGCCTGCTACCAGATCTACGAGACCGGCGACGCGCGCCATCTGACCGTTGGTGCGCTCGAGCCGAAGTTCTTCTCCCGTCTGTGCGAGCTTCTGGGCCGTGCGGAGCTCACAGATCGCCAGTACGCGACCGACCAGCGCACGCTCACAGCGGAGCTTGCCGGTGAGTTCGCCACGCGGCCGTTAGCCGCCTGGCTCGCGCTCTTCGACGGCGAAGATGTCTGCGTTGGGCCGGTCGCAACCCTCGCAGAGGCTGCCGTCGCTTTCGGCTCGATCCCGACCACATCGGTGCCAGAGATTGGCGAGCACACAGCGGCTTGGCTCCGCGAACTCCGAACGACGTAACCCTGCAGAGTGAGTGGAGGAGGCCCGCCCTTCACGGACCTCCTCCAGTTGGGTCAACTCTTCGCGACTAGCAGCTGTGGCGGATCTCGACCCTCCCTGTCTTAGGCGTCCACGTCGCCGAGTAGCCGTTCGACAGCTCGATCGAGAACGTCTCCGGCTTGTCCACGATGCTCAACGTGAACGTCACAGGCGATCCGTTGGCAATACCGCTGCCGCTGGCGGTTGCCGTGTCGCCACTGATCACGAGGCTCGAGATCGAGGTCGACTGGAACGTCATCGGCGTGGCCTTGTCGTTGAACGAGACACTGCCCGTCGGAGCGAGAGCGTCTGTCTTGTAGCGCACGCTGAACGCGAACTTCGCCTTCGAGTTCTCGCGCGGGACGCCATTGCCTTGGATCCTCCCGCACGTGCTCCCGGTGGGCGGTGGCACTGCGTTCACGGTCGTCGTCTCCGTGTCGGAGTCGTTGCCCGAGGTCGGGTCCGGGGTCGTCGAGTCGATCGACGCCGTATTCGACAGATCCGCGTCGGTGGTCGGCGTCACCTTGATCGTGACCGTCGCGTCCGCGCCCGAGGCAACGGTGCCCAGGGTGCAGCTGATGACGGTGGTGCCCGAGCAGGTGCCCTGGCTCGCGCTCGCCGAGACGAACGAAACCGTTGCGGGGAGCGTGTCGGACACGGTCACGTTCTGAGCCGCATCCGGACCGTTGTTGTGCACCGTGATCGTGTACGTCAATTCCTGACCCACGAGGACCGGGTCGGACGAATCGGTCTTCGTTATCGCCAGGTCCGCCGATGCAGGAGGCGGCTCGGCCGTCACCGTGATCTTGGCCGTCGGCCCCGTCGGAGAGACGGACCCGCCACTCGTGGACCCACCGGCATCGTTGAAGTAATCCCCCGGCGTCATCGACACCGTGACGTTGAAGTGGAGCGCCACATTGCCGCCTGCCGGGACGTTGAACGGACCGGTCCAGGTCAACGTTTGAGCGCTGATCGACGGGTTACTGGTCGTCGCACCCGTCGTCGAGCCAGCTGTGTAGCTGAAGCCCGCCGGCAGCACGTCGAAGATCGAGCTCAACGAGACAGCGGAGGCCGACGGATTGCTGATCGTGATCGTGTACCCGTTGGAGGTGCCGGCCTGTGATGACGGGCTGTCCGCGGTCTTCGCCGCGGAGAGCACGGTTGCTCCGGCCGTGCAGCCTCCGGCAGCCGTAGTCCCGAGGATGAGGGAGTCGAGGAAGACCGCCGAGTCGTAGTTGTGATCACCCTGGTCGAAGATCGAGAGATAGAGGCTGTGAGCTCCGACGGTGATCGGAGTCGACGCCCCGAGAAGTGGAGTCGCGCCGTCGTAGGTCGTGCCAGTCGCTTCGCCGGCCGACATGCTTGTCGCACCCGCCGCGTTGATGGAGATGACGTTTCCGTCCGGATCGAAGGCGAAGTTGTTCGGCGCCGTGATGGTCGAGCCCACCGTCGTCCAGTCGGACGTGTCGAGCTCGGCGATGAACGCGTCGTTGAAGCTCGTACCGACGTACTCGGGGTACTCATCCGAGAGGAAACGGAAATCCATGGTCAGGCAGTTCCGCCCCGCTGGCACGTTCAGATCGATCTTGAGAATCGTGACGTCGAAATCCGTGTTGCCGCGGACGCTGGCGCCACCAATGTTGACGCCGGTGTTGGGCGCCGTATTCGCGTCGTCCGCAAAGTTCGCGTCCCCCGAGGTGAGGATTGCGTACGTCGACCCTCCGGTCGGGAAGCCGGAGAGCGACGTCCCCGAGTCAGCGACCGCGTTCGGCGTCCCCAGGGGCGGTACGGATGCAAAGCTCGCCCCTGTGACGACGCTCGCGTCGATCGCGATCGCGTTCGCGAGATCGGACGCCGTGGTTGTGGGTGTGATCGTCGGTAGCGCCGAGCCGGCGAGCGCTAGCGTCGACGCAGCTACGACGACGAGGGCCGCGACAAAGCGCAGTCCTTGCCGTGTGACAGGCCCAACCATAATTCCCTCCCCAGTAGAATTGCCGCAAAATGGTGGATTGCGGCCGCGAGCCTAGAGTCCATCGCAACAAGAGTCAATGGGGCGACTGCTTGACTTCGCTCCTGCCCGAATGCTTGTTTGCGCACAGGGAACGCCTCGGCGAGCTGCGTGGGCTGTTCGGGGGCGAGACATTCCTCGCCCCCGGGCCTGCACACCCTACGACCCGAACCCCAGAGCGGCCGGCAGGGCAAGCAGCGTGTCGATGCGGTCGAGCGCCTTGGGCCGAATGCCGTCGCGGTCGAGGAGGATCGCCCGGATGCCGAGCCCTCGAGCACCTTCGATGTCGTCCTCGTAGGAGTCGCCGACCATTGCCGCCTCTTCGGGGGCGACGCCGAGCGCCTCGAGAGCGGCAACGAAGATCGACGGGTGCGGCTTTACTCGTCCGTGCGCCTTCGATCCCACGATCGCGTCGACCTGAAGCTCGTGGTGGAGGGCGAACTCCTCGAGATCCCGCTGGCCGTTCGAGATCAGTCCGATCTTGAGGCCGTGACGCCTGAGCACATCGAGAGCGGGCAGCGCGTCTTCGTACAACGAGAAGTTCTCGTGCCGCTCCCACTCGCGCACCATGTCGGTCGCACACGCTCGAGCGCCGCGCGGCTCGCCGCCCATGCCGAGGACGATCTGCTCGGTGAATGCGATCCACACCTCCTCGTCGTGGACCAGCTCGCGGTTGGCCTGGAGCGTCTCGATCGCCGTAGTCCTCGCGCCGGAGTAGAGCTGGGGATCGAGAACGAGCCCGTGCCTCTCGCCTACGCGGCGATATCCCTCAGGCCCGAGCTCAGGCCCCGGCCTGAAGAGCGTGAAATCGACGTCGAAGAGGACAGCCTTGAGCACGGACATGAGGATAGGCCCCAGAACGCGTCCGAGAGTCGTCGGCGCGAGCGATGGCCGGAGGGCGATTCACTCGCCCGCAGGCCTGGCCCAAGCAGCACTCGACGCGAGTGGCTGAAGGAAGGGGCACATGGGGGGAACCATGGGTTCCCCCCATGACCTATCGGGGTGCCCAGATTCGAACTGGGGACCTCTCCGACCCGAACGGAGCGCGCTACCAGGCTGCGCCACACCCCGAGCGGGGCAAGGGTACCGGCTCGACGAGTGCGACGGAGCATCCGTTGCGAGAGACGCGCGGACCGGAGTATGCTCAGGTGGATGGATGTTCTCGAGGAGCGGGCTCTTTGACCTGCCCGTCGAAAAGAGCGACTACCAGCCCGACGGCACCCTGTGCGCGGCGGGCTTTTTTGTGCCCTGTTCTTGTTCGCTACAGGAGGACTCGATGGCCAACCACTTGACCCCCGACGAGCTCGCCAAGGAGATGGGGATCGATCGCGACGAGGTGATCCGCATCTGCCTCGAGGAAGGCGTGCCGATCTATCACGGCAAGATCGACAAGACGCTCTTCCAGGCATCCCTCGAAGCCGTCGGGGCCGCGTCCGCTACGGGCAGCTAGCGCGCGTTACCGGGCGCGGGCTCGCGCCTTCGAGCCATTCGCGGCCTTGCGCTTCGCGGCCGGCTTCTTCTCGTCTCCGCCCTTCGCCGCGGCGACGCTCGCCTTGAGCGCCTCCATCAGATCGATGACCGGCGCCACGGTGACCGGTTCGGGCACCGCAAGCTCCTCCCCGCGGAGCTTCGCCTCGAGCAGCGCTCGCAGATCTCGCCGGTACTCGCTCGCGAGCTCCGACGGCTCGAACTCGCCGGAGAGGCTCTCGATCACCTGCCGTGCAAGTTCGAGCTCGGACTTCTTTACCGCCGTGCTCTCGACGGCTTCGGCGATCTCGGCCTGCGAGTGGACGTCCTCCGCGAGGAACATCGTCTCGAGTACCAGCGCGTCGTCTTTCGCACGCACCAGGCACAAGCTCTCGCGTCCCGCCCGGACGAAGCGGCCGAGCGCCGCTGTTCCCGTCTCGCGCATCGCCTCGAGCAAGAGGACGTACGGGCGACGCTGCGCAGCGCCTGCGTCGGGCACGAGGAAATACGTACGGTCGAAGTAGATCGGGTCGACCGTGTCGCCGGAGACGAAGCGGGTGATCTCGATCGAGCGCGAGTCGTCGTGCCTCTCCAGCGCCTCGAGATCCGCGTCCTCGACGATCAGGAACTGGCCCTTCGAGACCTCGTAGCCCTTGACGATCTCGTCCTGCGTGACCTCACGGTCGTGCGTCGGGCACCAGCGCTTCTGCTTGATCGGTGTCTGACACTCGCGATGCAGGAGCCGAAACGACACGTCCGACTGTCGTGCAGCCGGTTTGGTGGCAGGCGCGAGCCCGACCGGGATCGAGACGAGACCGAAGCTGAGGGATCCGTTCCAGGATGTACGCATGTGTGCAGGCAGAACTGTAGGCGGACCACCACGTTTCGCGAAATGCCATCGAACACCTCCAACGCCTGAGTAAGCTTTCTCGTAATGACGGAGACAGCTTCCGCGGCACCGACGGCGCGCGCAGCTGCGACACGCCGCACGATCGGCCGGCTCTGGGCTGACGGCATCGCGGCTCGGAGAACGCGGCCTGCGTACCTCGTCGAGCGTGACGGCGGCTGGCACGAGGTGAGCTGGGACGAGGCCGACCAGCGGATGCGGGAGTACGCGAACGGGCTCCTGGCGCGCGGGGTCAAGAAAGGCGACACCTTCGCGCTCCTCGCGCAGAACAGCCTCGACTGGGCGCTTCTCGATTTCGCGTTCGCGCAGATCGGCGCCATCGTGATCCCGATCTACGCGTCGAGCTCGGAGCGTGACGTCGCCTACCTGCTCGCCCATTCCGAGGCGGTCGGGATCGTGTGCGGGGACGCAGCGCAACTCGCGAAGGTCGAGGCGGTCTCCGGAGAGTTGCCCCGCCTCGAGCACGTGCTCACCTACCACGACCTGGACGGCCTGGCCTCGCACGGGCGCGACTTCTCGGCGGCGAATCCCGGCGCGCTCGCCGAAGCCGCGGCGTCCATCGAGGAAGACGACCTCTTCACGATCATCTACACGTCGGGGACGACCGGCCCCCCGAAGGGCTGCATGATCAGCCATCGCAACTACTACGCGATGGCGAACGTCGTCAATGAGATGGAGAGCTACATCCGAGACGACGACGTCATGCTCCTGTACCTGCCGCTCGCGCACAACTTCGGCCGCCTCATGCTGCTCGAGGGCGCGCACGTCGGCTTCACGATCGCGTTCCTCCCCGACCCGCTGCGGGTGGGCGAGGCGCTCCTCGAGGTCAAGCCGACGGTGCTCCCGAGCGTGCCGAGGGTGTACGAGAAGGTGCACGCCGCGGTCGTAGCGCGCTTCGACGAGGCAACCGGGGTCAAGCGGCGTCTCATCGACTGGGCGATCCCGATCGGTCGCGAGGTGAGCCGCCTCGAGGGTGAGGGAAAACCCGTTCCGCGAGGACTCGCGAGGCGTCACCGAATGGCCGACAGGCTGGTCTTCCGAAAGGTTCGCGAGCGCCTGGGCGGGCGGCTTCGGATCCCCATCTCGGGCGGAGCCCCGCTCGCAAAGGAGATCGCCGACTTCTTCGACGCCGTAGGCATCCGCATCGTGGAGGGCTACGGGCTCACGGAGTGCACGACCGCGTGCAGCAGCAACCGGGTCGACAACTACCGGTTCGGCACCGTCGGCCCGCCGCTTCCAGGCTTCGAGATCATGATTGCGGACGACGGCGAGATCCTCGTCCGCAGCGAGACCGTCTTTCAGGGCTACTTCAAGGACCCGGAGGCAACAGCAGCCGTGATGACGCCGGAGGGCTGGCTCCGCACGGGTGACGTCGGTGAGATCGACGAGGGCGGCTTTCTCCGAATCACGGACCGGAAGAAGGACATCCTCGTGACCGCCGGCGGCAAGAACGTCTCGCCCCAGAACATCGAGAACGACCTCAAGACGTCGAAGTACGTCTCGCAGGCCCTCGTCGTCGGCGACCGGCGACCGTACGTCGCGGCGCTCATCACGCTCGACGCACCGGAAATCACCCGCTGGGCGGGAGAACAGGGGCTCGAGGGTGAGCTCGGCGAGCTGGTTCAGGACTCCGGAGTGCGCGAGCTCGTGCAGGGGATCGTCGATGACGTGAATCGCGAGCGGTCACGCTACGAGCAGGTGAAGCGTTTCGCGCTCCTGCCCCGTGACTTCACGATGGAGCACGGCGAGATCACTCCGACGCTCAAGCTCCGACGCCGCGCCGTCGCCGAGCACTTCCAGTCCGAGATCGACGAGCTGTACGCCTAGCGCGCTAGAGGCGCCGGCCGCCGACCCAGGTGGCCGAATACCAGCTGTCGTACAGGCTCGAGATCTTGACGACGTCGCCCGTGTGCGGCGCATGCACGAACTGGCCACCGCCGATGTAGATGCCGACGTGGCTGAGCCCGTTGAAATACACGAGATCCCCGGGCTCGAGTTGTTCGCGCGAGACGGGCGTCCCGTAGTTGAACTGCGACGCCGCGTGATGCGGCAAGTACACCCCGACCTGCGCGTAGACGTACTGCACGAGCCCCGAGCAGTCGAAGCCCGTCGACGGGCTCCCGCCACCCCAGACGTACGGAATGCCGAGGTACTGGAGCGCGATGCTGACGACCTGGCTGTAACGCGCGGCTGGGACATCGACGACGTAGGTGTCCTGCGCGAGGGAGTCGTACGCGTCGGTCGTCTCCTGCACCAACGCAAGCTGCTGGGCCTGGGCGCGGGCACGCGCTTCGGCCGCAAGCCTCGCCTGTTGGGCACGCTCCTCCGCCTGGAGCTGGGAGATCTCGTCCTTGACCGAGGCAAGCAACTGTTCGCGCTCTGCCAGGCGAGACTCGATGGAGTACTTCTGCGCTGCCCGCTCGGCCACGATCTCGGCCTGGTCGGTGCGAGCCTTCTGCAGGCTCGCGCGCCGGGTCTCTACCTCTTTCCGAAACTTCTTGACCGCGGCCAGAACGCGCGTGTCCTGGTGGGAGACGCGCTCGATCGCGTCGAGCCTCGCGATGATGTCGTCGAGACTCCGGGCGCCGAGCAGCACCTCGAGCGTCGAGTCGCCGCTGCCTTTCACATACAGGTCGCGGAGCCGCTCCTCGATTCGCGCCTGCGCGACGACGAGGCTCTTCTTCGCCGCGACGAGATGCCGGGCGTTGGACTCGAGATCGGCGTCGATCTTGTCGAGCTCGATGTTCGCGTAGTTCCACGACTCGATCGTGCTCGAGAGGTCCATGTCGAGCTGCTGCACTTCGTCGAGGATTGCCTGCGCTTGCTCGCGCTTCGAGGTTACGGTCTGTGCCGAAGCCGGTCCAACGGCAAGCAAAAGCAGCGCAGCAAAGGCTGCGAGAACAAGGACAATCGGCGCCCATCCGGTAGTCGAACGCCCACAGGTTCGACCCCGAACAGGCCCGCCGGTGGCGGCCCTGCCCGTCACAAGCCGAGGACACTAGCAGCCACACCGGACGCCTGCAACCCGTAACAGAGCCAAAATCACTGCAAAGAGGCATGTTCTCAAACGTCACAATCGGGTGATCTGTGGTACGGTCGCCCCTTCGTGCCCAGGGGAACAGGCAGGGGACTAAGCAGGGGAACGCGGAGGTGGAGGCCAGCTCGAGTCGCTGTCCTCGTCGCGCTCATCGCGGCAGGCGTTCTTCCGGCGAGCGGTCCGGCTCGTGATGCGATCGCACCCGGGAGCTCGACCGAAGCGGCCGCGCAGATTCCCGCTCGTGGGAAGTACAGGTTGCGGGTGGACGCAGTCGCCTATCACCTGCCTGGACGGACTGCGCTCGGGGTCCCGGTACGTGTCGGCGTGGTGGCGGTCGACCCCAAGCTGATCCCACTCGGAACGCGTCTGCACATCCCGGGCTACGGTCCGGGCCTCGCAGCCGACGTCGGGATCGCGATCAAGGGTCGGATCATCGACCTCTGGATGCCGAGCACCGCAGCCGCGCGCAAGTGGGGCCGCCGTGCCGTCACGATCACGATCTACCGCCAGTAGTCGCGCCGAGAGACGCCCGAGAGCAGGGCTACACTGCGGCGATGCTCCGACGAGGAACCCTCGCCGGTATCGCAGTCTGCGCCGTCGTGCTGGCCGTCTCGGCACCGACGTCTGCGCGGGGAAGCCAAGGCCGAGCGTCGTCGTTGCAGGCCGACCTCGCCCGCGCGCTCGCCGCACCCGGCGTCGATCCCATGCGCACCGGAGCGCTCGCCGTCGACCTTCGGACCGGACGCGTGGTGTTCCAGCGGAATCCGTCGCTCGCACTCGCGCCTGCATCGGCCGAGAAGCTCCCGGTCGCGTTCGCGGCGCTGCAGACGTTGGGGCCGAGCTTTCGGTTTCACACGGAGGTACGCGGCGCAGGACAGCTCGTCGGCACCGAATGGCGTGGTGACCTGTACCTCGTCGGTCATGGCGATCCGACTCTTGGCGCTCGCGGACATCGGTCGGCTCGCACGCGACGTGAAGGCGGCGGGCATTCGTCGCGTGACTGGAAGCACGATCGGCGACGAGCGCTACTACGACATGCGTCGAACAGCACCGGGCTGGAAGCCGTCGTTCCTCGGGATCGAGTCCCCCGCTCTCGGCACTGGTGGTCGACGGTGCCGCGACCCGTGGCGCGAACACGTCGGCGACAGCCGCTGCGGCCGCGTTCGCGACCGCGCTCGCGCGACGCGGAGTCGCAGTCGGCGGGGCGCCACGAACCGGTGCGGCGCCCCCGGACTCTCTCCCCGTTGCCGTCGATCACTCGGCGCAGCTCAAGGCCGTCGTGTTGCACATGAACCGCGAGAGCGACAACTTCGTTGCGGAGATGCTCCTGAAAGCGCTCGGCGCCACCGTGCGCGAGCGTGGATCGACGGCATCGGGAGCACGGGTCGTTCGCGACGCACTTACCGAGGCGGGCGTACCTGTCGAGGGCGTACGCGTCGTCGACGGCTCGGGGCTCTCGGGCCACGATCGCCTGACCGCGCGCGCGCTCGTCACCCTTCTGCGGACGGTCGCGCGTGACCCCGAGATCGGTGACGACTTCGTGACGTCGCTCCCCGTAGCCGGCATCTCCGGGACGCTTCGCAATCGCCTCGAGCAGCGCCCGACCAAGGGCCGTGTCATCGCCAAGACCGGGACGACGTCGCGCGCAGCTGCCCTCGCAGGCTTTGTCGGCCGCCGTTACGCGTTCGCGATCCTCCAAAACGGCTCGCCCCTGTCGTACTGGTCCGCCCGAACCGCGCAGGATCGCTTCGTGACCGTGCTAGCGCATCGCCCCTAACAGAGCTCGCAACTCCGCTTCGGAGAGAACGGGAACGCCGAGCTTCTGGGCCTTCTGCAGCTTCGAGCCAGGGCTCTCGCCGACGATCACACCCGTGGTCTTCTTCGATACCGAGTCCGAGACCTTCGCCCCGAGCGCTTCTAGCGCAGCCTTGACAACGTCTCGCGACGAGTCTTCGAGCGTGCCCGTGATCACGTACTGCCGGCCGCTGAGCGGTCCCACGACCGGACGCTCCGCGTCGCTCGCGGTCATCTGCAAGCCCAGCGCACGGAGCTCCTCGACGAGGCGCCGGTTGTCGTCGTCTGCAAACCACTCGGCGACCAGCTCGGCGCGGTCGGGGCCGATGCCCTCGACCTCCTCGAGCTCCTCCTGCGTGGCTGCGCTGAGAGCGTCGACGGATCCGAAGTGGCGTGCGAGGTTGCGAGCCATCACCCAGCCGGTCTTCGGGATGTTGAGCCCGAACAGAACCCGCGAGAACGCCTGCGCCTTCGATCCGTCGATCGCATCGATGGCCTTCCGCGACGAGATCTCGCCGTAGCCGTCGAGCTCGGTGAGCTGCTCCGGAGTCAGCCGGTACAGATCCGGCATCGAGCGCAGCAGACCCTGATCCCACAGCCTGCGCACGAACTGCTCGCCGACGCCCTCGATGTCCATGGCCGCCTGCACCCAGTGGATCAGCGTCTCGAGCCCGCGGGAAGGGCACGCCTTGTTCGGGCAGCGGTGCATGACCTCACCCTCGGGTTTGACGATCGCCGCGTCGCAGAGCGGGCAGCGTTCCGGCATTCGGAACGGCTTGACGCCACGCGGGTGCGGCAGCACCGGGCCGACGATCTGCGGAATGACGTCACCCGCGCGCTGGACGATCACCGTGTCGCCCTCGCGGATGTCCTTGCGGTTGATGTCCTCCTCGTTGTGGAGGGTCGCGTTCGAGACGGTCACCCCGCCGACCTGCACGGGCTGGAGCAGAGCCCACGGGTTGAGCGCGCCGGTGCGCCCCACCCGGATGCGGATCTTCTCGAGCTTCGTGTGTACCGACATCGGCGCCCACTTGTAGGCACGCGCCCAGCGCGGGCGCCCGTGCAGCGCCCCGAGGCGACGTTGCTGGTCGAGCGAGTCGACCTTGATCACGATTCCGTCGATCTCGTAGTCGAGCTCCGCCCGACGTGCCTCCCACTCCAGCGCGGCGCGAGCGACCTCCTCGATCGATTCCAGCCGCTCGGCATGCGGGTTCGTCCGAAAGCCACGCGCCCGGAGCCACTGCAGCGTCTCCCACTGGCTCTCGAACTCGACGCCGGCGACGTGTCCGACGCCGTAGATCCAGATCGAGAGCGGGCGGCTCGCTGTGATTCCCGGGTCGAGCTGGCGGACCGAACCTGCTGCGGCGTTCCGTGGATTCGGCGCCGCGCTCTTCCCGTCAGCGGCCTGCTGCTCGGTGAAGGCGCGGAAGCCCGACAGCGGCATGAACACCTCGCCACGGACCTCGAGCACCGCGAGCGGGCGCCTCCTCGGCGGCGTCGTGACGGCGAGTGGAATCGCCCGAATCGTCCGCAGGTTCGGCGTGATGTCCTCGCCTCGCTCACCGTCTCCCCGCGTGGCACCGCGCACGTAGAGACCGCCCTCGTAGAGGAGCGAAACAGCGAGGCCGTCGATCTTCGGCTCGACCACGTATGCGACCGGCTCGTCGGTTCCGAGTCGCTTGCGGACATCCTCGGCGAACTTCACGAGCGTCTCCTCGCTCGTCACCTTGTCGAGGGAGCCCATGGGCGACAGGTGATCCACCTTCTGGAAGCGCGCGGAGGGCGCGCTGCCCACGCGCTGGGTCGGCGAGTCGGGTGCCACCAGCTCTGGATGCTCGTCCTCCAGCGCCACGAGCTCGTCGTACAGCCGGTCGAACTCCGCGTCCGACATGATCGGCTCCTCGCCGACGTAGTAGGCCGTCGACGCCGAGTTCGAGCAGCCCGCGGAGCTCGGCAGCGCGACCCGCCGCCGTGCGGCTCCTAGAGGACATCGAGGAGCTCGCTCGGGCGAGTGCACGAACGCGTCCGGCTCCTGCTCGAGAAGCGTCTCGTCCGAGTGAATCCCGCCCCAGCCGACGGCGACGGCGAACACGCCGGCCGCCTTCGCCGCGCCGATGTCGAAGGGCGAGTCGCCGACGTATGCGCCTCGAGGACGGCTCGGCGCCAAGTCGATCGAGGGCAGCCACCACCGGTTCCGGATCGGGCTTATGCCGCTCCGTGTCCTCGTGGGCGATGACGACGTCGAACTGCTCCGCGAGCCACGGAAGCCGATCGAGCGCCAGTGCGACCGTTCGGTGTCGCTTCGCCGTCACGATCCCGAGTCGTCGGCCTTCGGCTCTCAGACGCGGCAGCACTTCGATCATCCCGCTGAAGGCCTCGAGGGTGTCGTGAAGCGGGTCGTTGTGGACCCGATAGGCCTCGACGAGCTCGTCGACGCGGTCGGGGTCGAGCGCCTGCATCTGCGCGACGAGGCCCTGGCCGCCCACCGTCGCCGCAAGCTCCTCATACGCAAGCTCACGCCCCGTCACCGTGCGGACGGCATGGTCCATGGACGCGAGGATGATCGGCCCGGAGTCGATCAGCGTGCCGTCGAGATCGAAGAGGACGACGGGGAAGCGCACCGGATTGGCCCCAGGCTGGTTCATCGAGCGATCGTAGCCAGGCGCCTTCGTCAGTAGTCGACCCTCTCGAGGTAGAGACCCTGCGGCGGCGCTGTGACGCCGGCCTCGGATCGGGGCCTGCCGTCGAGGAGTTGCAGCATGCGCTCGGGCGCGTCGCTACCCAGCTCGAGCATGGTCCCGACGAGCGTTCGAACCATGTGCCTCAGGAAGCTGTCCCCGGTGATCGTGAAGTCGAGCCGGTCGCCGTCTCGCTCCCAGGCAGCGGCCAGCAGGGTCCTCGAGAACGACTCGTGCTGCGTCTCCGTCGGCGTGAACGCGCGAAAGTCGTGCTCGCCCCGAGAGGACCGCGGCAGCCGCGACGAGAGCGTCGTGATCGATCGGGCGGGGCCACCAGAGCGCCCGATTCGCCTCGAACGCCGCCGACCGATCGCCGGTCAGCACGCGATAGCGATACGAGCGCGCGCGTGCGGAGAATCGGG
The DNA here is from genome assembly GCA_963756925.1 of uncultured Actinomycetes bacterium. Lineage (GTDB taxonomy): Bacteria > Actinomycetota > Thermoleophilia > Gaiellales > Gaiellaceae > GMQP-bins7. The sequence goes on from CAVWPL010000001.1 coordinate 460,886, forward strand.
CGTGGAAGTCGGCGGACGCCTCTTCGACCGCGAGAACGACGACGTCGTCGGGCAGCGCGCCGTTCAACGCGACCGCCGCCCATTGCAGGGGGGCCGCACTGTCGACGTCGACGCTCGCGACCTGCCCGGTCGCGTGGACGCCCGCATCGGTGCGTCCTGCGACCGCGAGCTCGTCCCAGCGCGGAAACGCGGCGTCGAGCGCCTCCCGCAGGGCCGCTTCGACCGTGCGCTTGCCCGGCTGGCGTGCCCAGCCGCGGAACGCCGTGCCGTCGTATTCGAGCGTCAGCTTGAGCTTCACGACCTGACATCATGGGCTGTCCGAGAGCCACGTCGCGGAAGTACGACCGGCGCTCGAGCGACGTTGGGGTGGCGACGCACGAGACGTAAGCGGGGATGCGTGAGCACGATCCAATGGTCGCCAGTGCGGGAGCCTCGCTCCTTGCCCGTGGCCTAGGACTAGCCCCCGAACGAGAGGGACTCGTTCGCCGCGCTCACCGTCAGGCCCGGCTCCGGGCCGCCACCGATGACGTAGACACGGCCCCGGACGGCCGCGACACCGAGGCCATGTCGCGGGGTGGGGAGATCGTCGAGCCGCTGCCAGGCTCGCGTTCCGACCCGAAACGCGTAGACCTCGCCGATGGTTCCCGACGGCTCCTCTCCGCCAACTGAGACGATGAGCCCGGCGAGCCGCGGCGGCGCCCGGTGCCACCACGCGGTCGGGTACACGGGGAAGCCGGGTCCAGCGTCGGTCGCCCGGCTGGTACGACTCGAAGTGCGTCACGTTCGTGTCGAGGCCCGACGTTCGGCCTGCAACCGCGTACGCGGTCCCGGCGAGCGAAGTGACGCCGAGGTGCTCTCGAGGCGTCGGGCCGGGTACGAACCGACCAGCGCCTTGTTCGGAGGTCGAAGGCGAGCGCGTTCCGCGCAAGCCTCCTGCCGGTCACACGCGCGACGCCGCCTGCGACGACGATTCGCCCTCGGACGACCGCCGCACCGGCGGCCGCCCGGGCGAACGGCAGCCGAGGCAAGGCGTGCCAACGTCCGTCCTGGAGGACGAAAACGGTCCGCAGGGCCGACCATCGTGCCCGTACCCGCCGAGGACGTACAGACGGCCGCCGTTCCCGACCGCCTCGCGTGATGCGCCGACGCGGGGAGGTCGGGCAATCGTCGCCAGCGGTCGAGCGCCGGCGAGTACACGTCCACGCGCGCCGAGTGGCTGCCGTCTGCGTTGAATCCGCCTGCGATTGCGATCTCCCTCCCAATGACGGCGGCCGCGACCTCCGTGCGAGCGAGCGGAAGCGGCGCGCGCGTCTCCCAACGAGCCGGCGCTGAGCCTCCGGGCGATGCCGCTAGCAGGAGAACGAGCCCGAGCAGGGGCGCCAAGCGCGCCACGCACGGACTGTAGCGGCGGGCCGCGCTAGGCAGGGTCGACGACCAGCGTGAACCCCTCCACCGCCCGCACGACGACACTGGTCCCGCATCGCACCCCCCGCCGCATCGCGCGCGCCAGATCTCCCCGTCGATTTTCGCCTGGCCCTCCGGCCAGAGATCCGAAAGCGCGACGCCGACCTTGCCGACGAGTGCCTCCACGCCCACCGCAGACCGCCGTCGCTTCGACCACCACCAGAAGGCGCCCGTCTCGGCGATGTCAAGCGTGGCGCCGACGGCGACGGCGACGAGGCCCCAAGGCGACGGCAGCACGAAGATGGCGAGCAGGAGGCCGATGATCAAGAGCACGTGCCCAAGGGTAGAGCGTCGGCTCGTCGCTGATGGGTGCGCACCACGGAATCGAGCCAAAGGCCCGACGACGATCGTCGGGCAGCCACGCACATGACTCACGGCAGGGCGCAACATCTTCCGGTCGGCCTCGTCCGACGGCTCGACGGCACGTCGCGCTGCCCGGGACACCGCGCATCGACTCGAGCTACGGCAAAGCCCCCGCGCGAATACGGAACGCGTACCTGCGAGGGCCGTGGGTCGCGCGGAGCGGCGTCTGGGTCGAAACTCGAGCCCGCTCGAAGCGGCGGCCTCGGCCGGGCTGGCCGCTTCCTCGCGCGTCGCGCGCCGCGGGAGCGAGCGGTGTCGCAGCGGGCTCGTGGTCGACGAACTCGAGGTAGACCATGTCCGCCGCGTCGCCCTGTCGCGGCCCGAGCTTGACGATGCGCGTGTACCCGCCTGGACGGTCTGCGAAGCGGGGAGCGACGTCGGCGAACAGCCGGTGCACGACGTCGTTCGAGCGAAGCGCGGCGAGCGCACGCCGCCTGGCGTGAAGGTCGCCGCGCTTGCCCAGCGTGATCATCTTCTCGGCGAACGGCTTGACGGCCTTGGCCTTGGCCTCGGTCGTCTGGATCCGGCCGTGCTCGATCAACGCGCCCGCGAGATTCGAGTAGAGCGCCTTGCGATGGGCGGAGTCCCGCCCGAGCTTCTTGCCGGATCGTGCGTGCCTCATCTCGCTACCCGAGAAGCTCCTCGCCCTTCAGCGTGAGTCCGTGTGCCGCGAGAGCCGAGCGCACCTCTTCGATCGACTTCCGACCGAAGTTCGGAATTGCGACGAGCTCGCTCTCCGACTTCGACGTCAGGTCGCCGATTGTCTCGATCCCGACTCGCTTCAGGCAGTTGTACGAACGGACGCCGAGCTCGAGCTCCTCGATGGGGAAGTTCTCCATCCCATGCGTCGCGGGCGCCTCGGCCGCAGCCTCCAACGCCGCTTCGCCGAAGCCTTCCATCCGCTCGAGATCCGTGAAGATCGCAAGCTGCCGGATGAGGATCTCCGCACCCTGTCCGATCGCGTCACGCGGCTCGATCGAGCCGTCCGTGGTGACGTCCAGGACGAGCTTGTCGTAGTCGGTGCGCTGGCCCACGCGTGCAGCTTCCACTTCGTAGGCGACACGACGAACGGGGGAGAAGATCGAGTCGATCGGGATCACGCCGATCGTCGTCTCGGGCCCACGATTCAGCTCGGCGGGGACGTAGCCACGCCCGCGGCCGATCGTGAGCGTCATCTCCAGCTTGCCCTTGTCGGACACGTGCGCGATCTCGAGCTCCGGGTTGAGGATCTCGAGGTCCGCGGGAGCCTCGATGTCCGCTGCGGTGACGATGCCGGCGCCCTTCTTCGCGATGTAGACCTCGATCTCGGGCGACGCGCCGTGGAGCAGGACGATGAGGTTCTTCAGGTTGAGGATGACGTCGGTGACGTCCTCGCGCACGCCGGGCAGCGTCGTGAACTCGTGGGCGACGCCCTCGATCTTGACGGCCGTGACTGCGGCGCCCTCGAGCGAGGACAGCAGCACGCGGCGAAGCGAGTTCCCGAACGTGTGGCCGAAGCCGCGGTCGAGCGGCTCGATCGCGAAGACGCCACGATGCTCGTCTGTCTCCTCGTGGACGATCCTGGGGATCTGGAAGTCCATCAAACTGGTGCGAATTGCCAAGGCAGTCCCTTTCTTGTCTTCAGTCGTGTCTTCGGTCCGAGCCGGGAGTACCGGCCCCTACTTCGAGTACAGCTCGACGATGAGCGATTCCTGGACGGGCGCGTCGATCTCATCCCGTTCTGGCCACTTGAGGACGGTGCCCGTGAGCCCGTCGTGGTCAGCCTGGAGCCATGGCGCAACGGACGCTGTCAAGTCGGTGGCGTCCCGCACGAGCGGCTCCACCGGGCTTCCGGGCTTGAGGCTGATCACGTCGTTCGGACGCACCCCGTAGCTCGGGATGTTCACGCGCCGTCCGTTGACGAGAAAGTGGTTGTGGCGTACGAGCTGGCGCGCCTGCGCTCGAGATCCTGCGAACCCGAGTCGGTAGACGACATTGTCGAGTCGCGTCTCCAGCATCCGGAGGAGGTTCTCGCCCGGTGCGCCGAGTCCACGAGTCGCCTTCTCGTACGTGTTTCTGAATTGCTTCTCGAGCAGGCCGTAGTACCGTCGAGCCTTCTGCTTCTCGCGCAGCTGGAGCAGATACTCGCTCTGCTTGATGCGCCCGCGGCCATGCTCTCCCGGCGGGTAGCTTCGCCGCTCGACGGCGCACTTCTCGGTCAGGCACCGCTCGCCCTTCAGGAAGAGCTTGATCCCCTCACGCCGGCAGAGCCGGCACTTGGGCCCGAGGTCGCGCGCCACTAGACACGCCTCCGCTTGCGAAGACGCACGCCGTTGTGGGCCTGCGGGGTGACGTCCTTGACGCCGAGGATCTCGAGCCCGGCCGCCTGCAGCGACCGAATCGCCGTCTCACGTCCCGAGCCCGGGCCCTTGACGAAGACCTCGACCTTCTGGAGGCCGTGCTCCATTCCCTTGCGCGCGGCGCTGTCTGCGGTCACCTGCGCTGCGAAGGGCGTGGACTTCCTCGATCCCTTGAAACCGGCCGAGCCGGCCGACTCCCAGACGATCACGTTGCCCTCGCGGTCCGTCAGGGTCACGATCGTGTTGTTGAACGAGGTCTTGATGTGCGCCTGACCGATGGCGATGTTCTTCTTGACCCGGCGCCTGGTACGGCCCCGGGCCGCTGACTTGCGAGGAGGCGCCATTACTTGGCCGCGGCTTTCTTGCCGCGCCCGACCGTCTTCTTCGGGCCCTTCCGTGTGCGCCCGTTCGTCTTCGTGCGCTGGCCTCGGGTCGGAAGCCCGCGGCGATGGCGGATGCCCCGGTAGCTGCCGATCTCGGTCAGCCGCTTGATCGCCTGGGCGCGTTCGCGTCGCAGGTCACCCTCGACCTCGAGCTCCGTGTCGATGTAGTTGCGGAGCTTCGTGACCTCCTCGTCGGTGAGGTCGCGGACCTTCTCGTTCGGATCGAGTGAGAGCTCGCGGCAGATCTTCTGCGCGGTCGAGTCCCCGATGCCGAAGATGTACGTCAGCCCGATCTGGAGGCGCTTCTGGGTCGGAAGGTTGACGCCGGCGATTCGTGCCAAGGATCTACCCCTGTCTTTGCTTGTGCCGAGGATTCGAACAGATGACGAGCGTGCGGCCGTGCCGCTTGATCACGCGACAACGCTCACACATTGGCTTGACTGATGGGCGGACTTTCATGTGCTCCCTACTTCATTCGGAACGTGATGCGGCCGCGGGTGAGGTCGTATGGGGAGAGCTCGACCTTGACTCGATCGCCCGGCAGGATGCGGATGTAGTGCTTCCGCATCTTCCCGGAGATCTTGGCGAGCACGTCGTGCCCCGAGTCGAGCTGCACCCGGAACATCGTGCTCGGGAGCGCTTCGACCACCTCTCCCTCCACCTCGATCTTGTCTTCCTTGACCGCCAAATCGTGCGTGGTTCCTTCGGATCCCTTCGCGCCAGGACTTCCCTCGCCCGGCCGCTCCTCGTGGAGCCTCTAGCCGTAGAGCCTCGACGAGTAGAGCCCGCGCTCGTTCGTCGTTACCTTCGACAACACAGCCTTTCAAGTGGCACAGCGCAGCATGCAGCTGCGCCGCGGCCGCCTATCGTAGCACACCCCCTTTTGCCTCCCGGCGTCGGCGGGAACGCCCACGCGAGGTGTGAGAATCCGGGGGCCGCCGGTCGTGATCGCGACCGTGTGCTCGAAGTGTGCTGCGTACGACCCGTCGGCCGTCGAGATCGTCCAGCCGTCGTCGGACGATGATGACCTCGGCTCCGCCGGCGGTGATCATCGGCTCGATCGCGATGGTCATCCCCTCGGACAGTCGCGGCCCTCGTCCGGGCTCGCCGAAGTTGGGGATGTGCGGGTCCTCGTGGTAGTAGCGGCCGACACCGTGCCCGACGAGACTCCGGACGACCGAGAATCCCGCTCCTTCGACAACGATCTGCACGGCGCGCGAGACGTCGCCGACACGGTTCCCGACCGTAGCCTGCTCGATACCGGCGTCGAGCGCATCCTGCGCGACGTCCATGAGCCGCTGGGGTTCGGCATCGACCTCTCTCACGCCGAACGTATACGCGCTGTCGGCGATGTAGCCGTCGAGCGTGACCCCGACGTCGATCGTGACCAGATCGCCCTCTCCGACCTCGTACGGGCCGGGAATCCCGTGCACGACGACGTCGTTCGGCGAGATGCAGATCGCGCTCGGGTATTCCTTGCCGGGCGGCCCGTAGCCCTCCGAGGTCGGGATACCGCCGTCGCCCTGATGAACGCGCCCGCGGCGTGGTCGAGCTCTGCGGTGGTGACACCCGGCACGATCAGCGCCCGACGTGCGCGATCGTCTCGGCGACGAGCGCTCCGGCCGCTGCGATCTTCTCGATCTCGCGCTCGCTCTTGCGGATGATCATCAGGCGCGCGCGCCGACCTTCGACAGCCCATCCTCGACGTCGCTGCCGACCTTCTCCACGCTCCCCTCGCCGTCGACCGCGACGAGCATTCCGTCTTCACGGTAGCGCTCGACGAGCGGTTCGGTGAGCTCGTGGTAGAGGTGCAACCGGTTGCGAATCGCCTCGGGTGCGTCGTCCGCCCGTCCCTCAGCCGCCGCTCTCGCCTGCAGGCGACTCGTCGCGACGTCATCGCCTACCTGGAGCAGGATCACCGCGTCGAGGGGCTTCGCGATCTCGGCGAGCATCGCGTCGAGGGCGTCGGCCTGAGGCACCGTTCGTGGAAAGCCGTCGAGGACGAACGCGTCCTCGTCGATGAGCCGCTCGCGGATGAGGTCGATCATCAGATCGTCCGGGCACGAGGTCACCACGCTCGAGAATCGGTGCGACGCGGCGCCCGAGTTCGCTGCCGTCCGCGACCGCAGCCCGGAGAATGTCGCCCGTCGCAACGTGCACGCCGCCGGCGCGCCGCCGCCATTCTCTTCGCCTGCGTGCCCTTGCCCGACCCCTGCGGGCCCAATATCAGAACGCGCACGGAGCCCGGCCCGCTACTTGAGGAAGCCCTCGTACGAGCGCATCATCATCTGCGACTCCATCTGACGCATGGTGTCGAGCGCAACGCCGACGGCGATCAGAACGGACGTGCCGCCAAGCGCTCCTGCGCTCGCCTGCGAGAACCCGCCGTAGGCGATGAACAGGCTCGGAAGCACCGCGACGAGCGCGAGGTACAGCGAGCCGGGCAGCGTCAGGCGCGACAGGACCCGGTCGAGATACTGGGCGGTTGGCGGCCCCGGGCGGATGCCGGGGATATAGCCCCCGTACCGCCGGAGGTTGTCGGCCTGGTCGACCGGGTTGAACTGGACAGCCGTGTAGAAGTACGTGAAGACGACGATCATCAGCCCCTCGATCAGCAGGTAGATCCAGTCGCCCGGCTGGAAGTACTCGTTGACGAAGTCTCGTGTCGTGGGGAAGTACTGCGCCATCGTCGGCGGGAACGCGAGGATCGCTGCCGCGAAGATGATCGGGATGACGCCCGCCATGTTCACGCGCAGCGGTAGGTAGGTGGAACCACCAGCCGTCATGCGCCGGCCGACCATGCGCTTGGCGTACTGGATCGGGATCCGTCGCTGGCCTTCCTGGACGAAGACGACCGCGGCGCAGATGCCGATTGCGATCAACGGGTAGAAGAGCTTCTCCATCGGCCCGCCGTTCCACCAGGCGGCGATGCCGATCGGCGCACCGACGAGGATCGAGGCGAAGATCAGGATCGAGATCCCGTTCCCGACCCCGCGCTTCGTGATGAGCTCGCCCATCCACATGAGGAGCGTCGTTCCGGCCGTGAGCGTGACGACGATGATGACCATCTCGCCTGTGCCCGCCTGGAGGATGCCCTGGTCGCGGAAGAGGAATGCGTACCCGGTGGCCTGAGCGGCAGCGAGAACGACGGTGAGGTAGCGGGTGTACTGCGTGATCTTCGCGTACCCGGCCTCACCCTCCTTCTGGAGCTCCGCGAGCCGCGGGACGACCACCGTCATGAGCTGCAAGATGATCGATGCCGTGACGTAGGGCATGATCCCGAGCGCGAAGAGCGAGAACTGTGAGAGCGCCCCGCCGGAGAAGAGGTTGAGGAGCCCGAGGACCGTGCCGCCCTGGTCGCCGAAGTACTGCTCGATCGCACTCGGATCGACGCCTGGAGCGGGAATCCACGAGCCGAGGCGATAGAACGCGAGGATCATCGCCGTGAAGAGCACGCGGCGCCGGAGCTCCGGTACCCGCCAAGCGTTCCCGAGCCAGGAGAACAACTAAGCCTCGGCTTCGCCTTCGGCGGCAGTCTCGTCGGTGCCGGGCTCGTCGGTCGCCGCGTCTTCCGTCTCGGACGTCTCGGGCTCCTCCTCCACACGCACGGCCGCCTTGTGCCGCTTCTTCTTCTTCTCGACGGGCTCACCGCGAAGCCAGACCACGCTGCCCCCGGCTGCCTCGATCTTCTGCACGGCCGACTTCGAGAACCCGTGTGCCGAGACGACGAGCTTGGTCGTGAGATCGCCCTGACCCAGGACCTTCACGTCGACGGACACCTTCCGGATGAGCCCCGCAGCCTTCAGTGTCTCGGGAGTCACCTCGGCGCCTGCATCGAAACGCCGCTCGAGCTCGGCGACGTTGACGGGCTGGCTATAGGTCCGGAACGGACCGATCGGCATCGCGTCCGCAGACGTGTTGCCGCGGAGCTTGCCGAGACGCATGTCGAGCGGCGTCTGGCCGCCTTCGAACCCGGCCGGCATCTTGTGCGAGCCCGCGCGCGACTTCTGGCCCTTGATGCCCACGTCCGGAGTAGCGGCCCTTGCCCGAGCCGAGACCCGCGGCCGACGCGCTTGCGGTCCTTGCGCGGCTGGGCGGGCTTCAGATTGGAGAGGTTCAGATCTTCAGGCATCGCTCGCGGCCCTCGGCCTCGATCCGGACGAGGTGGTTGACGTGGCGCAGCATGCCTCGCAGCTCGGGAGAGTCCCGGTGCTCAGCGGAGCGGCCGATCTTCCCGAGGCCGAGCGCACGCAGCGTGCCCCCGTGCCGGTAGGACTGGCCCACGCCGCTCTTGATCTGGGTGATCTTCACGGAGCTCACTCCTCGGTCTCCTTCGGCGACGGCTGCCGTCTCTGCATCGCTCGATGCCGCGACGGTCGCGGCCGCCGCCTCCTCTGCGGCTTCCCGCGCCGCACGCGAAACGGGGAGCACCTCGGCGATCGTCTTTCCTCGAAGCTGCGCGACGTCCTCCGGACGCACCAGCGTCTGGAGGCCGTTCACCGTCGCCCGCGTCATGTTGATCGGCGTGGTCGTGCCGAGGCTCTTGGCAAGCACGTCCCGGATCCCGGCCAGCTCGAGGACCGCCCGGACGCCCCCGCCGGCGATCACGCCGGTTCCTTCGCTCGCCGGTCGCAGGACGACTCGAGCCGCGCCGAACCGGCCGACGATCTCGTGCGTGATCGTCTGCCCGTGCTTCGGCACGGTGAAGAGGTTCTTCTTCGCGTCCTCGACGGCCTTCGAGATCGCGAGGGGGACCTCGCGTGCCTTCCCGTAGCCCAACCCCACGCGATCGATCTCGTCGCCGATGACGACGAGCGCGGTGAACGAGAACGCGCCTGCCGCCCTTGACGACCTTGGCGACGCGGTTGATCTCGATCACGCGCTCCTTGAGCTCGCGCGAGTCCGCAACTTCCCTGGTGCTCAAAACGCCAGTCCTCCCTCGCGCGCGCCCTCTGCGAGCGCCTTCACGCGTCCATGGAACAGATAGCCGCCGCGATCGAACACGCAGCGCTCGATACCCTGCCTTCTTCGCGGCTGCAGCGAGTGCCTTGCCCACCTCGTGCGCCTGCTCGGTCTTCGAGCTCTTGCCGCCGGAGAGCGCCGTCCAGCTGCCCGAAGCAAGGGTGCGCCCACTCGAGTCGTCGATCAGCTGGGCAAAGATCCCGCGGTTCGAGCGGAACACGACCAGACGCGGCCGCTCGCTCGTGCCCGAAACCTTGGCGCGGACGCGGCGGTGGCGCCGGAGGCGCGCTTCGCGCTTCGTCATGACGTCTCATGCGCGCTTCCCGACCTTTCTCCGAACGAGCTCGTCGCGGTACCTGATGCCCTTGCCCTTGTAGGGCTCGGGCGGTCGAACCTTGCGAATCTCCGCGGCCGTCTGACCGACCATCTGCTTGTCGATGCCTTTGACGATGACCTGGGTCGGGGTCGGGACGTCGAAGGTGATCCCCTGTCTCGGCTTGATCACGACAGGGTGCGAGTACCCCACGGCGAGCTCGAGGTCGGTCCCCTTGAGCTGCGCGCGATAGCCGACTCCCTGGATCTCGAGCTCCTTCTCGAAGCCCTTGGTCACGCCCTCGACCATGTTCGCGATCAGGGTTCTCGTCAGGCCGTGCAGCGCACGGTCTTCGCCTCGCTCGGTCGGCCGGGTCACAACGATCTCGTCGTCCGCCTTCTCGATCTGCATGCGCGCGGGGACGACCTGGCTCAGCTCGCCAAGCGGGCCGTTGACCTGCACGCGGCCAGGCGAGATCGCGACCAGCACCCCGGCGGGCAGTTCGATTGGCCTCTTGCCGATCCTCGACATGCGCTACCAGACGAAGGCGATCACTTCGCCGCCGACGCCGCGCTCGGCGGCTTGGCGGCCCGTGATGATCCCGCTCGAGGTGGACATGATCGCGGTGCCGAGACCGCCCAGCACGCGCGGCAGGCGGTCCTTACGCGCATAGACGCGCCGTCCTGGCTTGGACACGCGCTTGAGGTCCGTGATCACCCGACGCCGATCCTTCGCGAACTTGAGATCGATGACGAGCGTGCGGTAAGGCAGCGGCTGATCCTTCTTGTCCTTCGCGTCGACGACGCGGAAGTCCTTGATGTAGCCCTCGTCCTTGAGGATGCGCGCGATCTCCTCCTTGATCTGGGACGTCGGCATCGACGCGCTTTCGTGCAGCGCTCGGTTCGCGTTCCGAATGCGGGTGAGCATGTCTGCGATGGGGTCGGTGAGCACGTCTCCTCCTACCAGCTCGACTTCGTCATGCCCGGTACCGCGCCCTGGTGCGCGAGCTCGCGCAGACAGATCCGGCAAACCCCGAACTTGCGGTACACGGCACGCGGACGCCCGCAGCGGTTGCAGCGGCTGTATGCGCGCACCTTGTACTTGGACTCGCGCTTTTGCTTGACCTTGAGCGACTTCTTGGCCACTTACTCTTCCCTTCTCTCTCCGGCGAACGGCAAGCCGAGGGCGCCGAGAAGCGCTCGCCCGTGCTCGTCCGAGTCCGCCGAGGTCGTGATAGCGACGTCGAGCCCTCGAATCGCCGGAACCTGGTCGTAGTCGATCTCCGGGAAGATGATCTGCTCGCGGATCCCGATCGAGTAGTTTCCGCGCCCGTCGAACGCTTCCGGGTCGAGGCCACGGAAGTCACGAATTCGGGGTAGAGCGATCGTCGCGAGCCGGTCGAGGAACTCGTACATGCGCGCGCCGCGGAGCGTGACCTTGGCACCGACCGGCATCCCCTCGCGCAGCTTGAAGCTCGCGATCGACTTCTTCGCCCGCCGCACCTGCGCGCGCTGACCCGCGATCAGCGTGAGCTCGTCGATCGCTGCATCGAGCGCCTTCGCGTCCGTCTTCGCCTCGCCGACACCCATGTTGAGGGTGATCTTCGTGACGCGTGGCACCTGCATGACCGACGACAGCTCGAGCTCCCCGTGGAGCTGCGGGCGGATCTCCTCCTCGTACCGGTGCTTCAGACGAGGAACGTAGGTCTCGGGTGCAGGGGGCGCGACGGTGCTCACTTGTCGATCTCCTCGCCGCAGCCCTCGCGCTTGCAGACGCGGACGCGGACGATCTCTCCCTTGATCTCCTTCTCGATGATCCCGACTCGCGTCGGGTTCCCGCACACGGGGCACACGACCATGACGTTGGCCACGGGAATCGCCGCGGCCTTCTCGATGATCCCGCCGGGAACGACCTGCGTACCCCCCATGCGGGAGGAGTCCTTGATCGGACGCGGACGCGTGTGCCGCTTCGCGACGTTCAGGTTCTCGACGATGACCCGCCGCTCGACAGGTCGTGCCTCGAGGATCCGTCCCTGCTTTCCCCGGTCCTTGCCGGCCAGGATCTGGACGAGATCACCCTTCTTGACTTTCATCTTGTGAGCCATCGCGTCACAACACCTCTGGGGCCAGGCTGACGATCTTCATGAAATTTCTCTCCCGGAGCTCCCGCGCGACAGGCCCGAAGATGCGGGTTCCGCGCGGGTTGTTCGCAGCGTCGATGAGGACGGCGGCGTTCTCGTCGAAACCGATGAGTGTGCCGTCGTCCCGGCTGAAGGGCTTCTTGGTCCGGACGACGACCGCTTTCACGACCTCGCCCTTCTTGACCGCGCCCTGCGGCGTAGCGGACTTCACGGTAGCAACGATCACGTCTCCGACGCGCGCGTAGCGCCGATGCGAGCCGCCGAGCACACGGATGCACAGGAGCTCGCGAGCCCCCGTGTTGTCCGCAACCCGGAGTCGTGACTCCTGCTGGATCACGTGCGGTCCCTCTGCTCTCGGAAACCCTCATTACCGAGCGGCCTCGACGATCTGCTGCAGGCGCCAGCGTTTCATCCGCGAGAGCGGTCGCGTCTCGACGATGAGGACGATGTCGCCGACCTTCGCTTCGTTGCGCTCGTCGTGCGCGTGGAACCTCGAGCTGCGACGAATCACCTTCTTGTACCGCGGGTGCACCTTTGCGACGTCGACGCGGACCACGATCGTCTTGTCCATCGCGGCGGACACCACCTTGCCCTGGCGCTCCTGGCTTCGTCCGCGCTCGTGCTCGGGCTTCGGCAGGCGTGAGATCGGCTTGCGCTCTGCAGGCTTCTCGCGCTTCGGCTTCGTCCGCGCAGGGCGGAGGGCACGCGGTACGCGCTTCTTCTTCTTGCGGGCCTCGGCCGCCGGAGCCGCTGCCTCCTCACCTGCGGACTGCTGCTCGGGATCGGCATCTGACCCGGCATCGTCCGAGCCGGGCTCCTCGGAGGCGGGCTCCTCGGAAGGGCCCAGCGGGCTCCTCGGAAGCGGGCTCCTCGGGCGAGTGGGCTCTTCAGAGGTGGGCTCGTCAGAGGTGGGCTCCTCGGAAGCGACCTCGTCCGGCGAATCCTGTGCCTCGGCTTCTGCGACGACCTCTGCCGGATCCGCAGCGACGTCGTCCGCGACGGGAGCGGGTTCCTCGGTGACCTCCGCCGGGGCATCCTCGGTCGACGACTCCTCGTCGGCGTCGACCGGAGCCTCGTCGGCGACGGCCTCGACCTCATCGGTCGCCGGCTCGACCTCCGGCGGGGTTTCCTCGTTCCCCTCGTTCACCACGTTCTCGTTCTTCTCGTCAGCCATCTATCTGCTCCCCATTTCGCTCGTTCCTTGGCGTACCCGCTCGTTCTTGACGCTCAGGATGCGGGCGATCTCGCGTTTTGCATGGCGCAGCCGGGCGCTGTTCTCCAGCACCCCTGTCGCCGTCTGGAAGCGGAGGTTGAAGAGCTCGTGGCGCGTCTCGGCCATCTTCCGGTCCAGCTCGTCGTCGGTGAGCTCGCGCAGCTCTCTAGCTCTCAAAGAGATCAGCCTCTCTCCTCACGAACCTCGTCTTGATCGGCAGCTTCTGACCGGCGAGTCGGAGCGCCTCCTTCGCGAGCGGTTCGGGTACGCCGGCGAGCTCGAACATGACGCGCCCCGGCTTGACGACGGCGACCCAGCCCTCGGGCGAGCCCTTCCCCGAGCCCATGCGCGTCTCGGCCGGCTTCTTCGTGAAAGGCTTGTCGGGAAAGAGATTGATCCAGACCTTGCCCGTACGCCTGATCTTCCTCGTCGCCGCGATTCGGGCAGCCTCGATCTGCCGGTTGGTGATCCAACCGGCCTCGAGTGCCTTGAGCCCGTAGTCGCCGAACTGGACCGTCGTCTGACCCTTCGAGACGCCTGCGCGCCGGCCGCGGTGCTGGCGGCGGTACTTCGTCTTGCGCGGCATCAACATCAGTCGTCGGCTCCACTCTCGGGTGCGACGTCCGCGACCGCGTCGGGTGTGCTCTCGGGCGCCTGCTCGACGACTGCCTCCGGAGCTTCCGTCTTCGGCTCGACGGCGGGGGCTTCGGAGGCTTTTGCATCGGTCACAGGAGCCTCGACGGCCTCGGTGACGGGTGCCTCGGACTCCGTCACGGCAGCCTCGGCAGGCCCGCGGCGTGGCCCGCGACCGCCGGGCCTCTGTCCCTTGCGCTTGCGCGGGACGATGCCGAGACCCTCGCGGTCGGCGCTTCGACCGCGGCCTTCCCTCGAGGCGCCGAGCCCTTCCGAGGACGAGCCACGCCTGCGCCGCGCCTGATCCTGATCTCCAAGGCGCGCGTCGCGGCCGCTGCCGCCCTCGTAGCCCTCGGGCATGATCTCGCCCTTGTTGACCCAGACCTTGACGCCGATCTTTCCGAACGTCGTGGAGGCTTCTGCGAGCCCGTAGTCGATGTCCGCACGGATCGTGTGGAGCGGGACGCGGCCCTCGGAGTACATCTCGCGCCTGCTCATCTCGCCGCCTCCGAGGCGGCCCGCGGCCGTGATCTTGATTCCCTGAGCACCCGATCGCATCGCCGACGCGAGCGAGCGCTTCATCGCGCGTCGGAAGCTCACGCGGTTCTGGAGCTGCTCGGCAATCGACTGCGCGACGAGCTTCGCGTCGAGCTCCGGTCGCTTGATCTCGTTGATGTTGATGTGGACGTTCTTCTTGGTAATCGCATGCAGCTCGCGGCGAAGCGCATCGACCTCGACACCCGACTTGCCGATCACGATCCCCGGCCGTGCCGTGTAGATGTCGACCGTGATCCGCTGCTTGTCCTTGCGGATGAGAATGTCCGAGAGCCCGGCGTGCGAGAGCTTGCCGAGGATGTGCTCGCGAATGCGAACGTCCTCGAGCAAGTACGCGGCGAACTCCGGCGTCCCGGTCCACCAGTTCGACTTCCAGTCGTGGATGACACCGACGCGAAAGCCGCCGGGATGCACTTTCTGGCCCATCAGGCGACCGCCTCTTCCTTCGGCGCTGACGCCTTGGGCTTCTTCGCGCGCGTGGTCTTGGGAGTCTTCACAGCAGGTTGCTCCTCTGCGGCTGGCTTGGCCGGAGCGCGTCGCCGCCTCGGCGTCGCCTCCTCGGGTCGTTCGACGAGCACGAGCGTCACGTGGCACGTTCGCTTTCGGATGCGGTTGACGCGGCCACGTGCACGGGGCTTCCAACGCTTCAGCGTCGGCCCCTCGTCCGCGTAGGCGGCGTGCACGACGAGCTCGTCTCCGTCGAGGCCATGGTTGGCCTCCGCGTTCGCGACAGCCGAGCGGAGCACCTTCGCGATCTCGATCGCCGCAGCTCGCTGCGTGAAGGCGAGGATCGTGCGTGCTTCGGGCACCGATCGGCCACGTATGTGGTCGAGGACGATACGCGCCTTGCGCGCCGACATGCGCACCCACTTGGCTTGTGCGCGAACGGTCATCTGGCTGTCGGAGGTCGTAGCCATCTCAGCGACGCTTCACCTGCGTGGTCTTGTCGCCCGCATGGCCACGGAAGGTCCGGGTTGGAGCGAACTCACCGAGCTTGTGACCGACCATCTGCTCGGTCACGAACACGGGCACGTGCTTTCTCCCGTCGTGCACGGCGATCGTGTGCCCGACCATGTCGGGGAAGATCGTCGACGAGCGCGACCAGGTGCGGATCATCCGCTTGTCTCCGGCAGCGTTCATCGCCTCGATCCGGCGCAACAGCCGGTCCTCGATGAAAGGCCCTTTCTTGGAAGAACGAGACACTTAGCGCTTCCTCTCCTTGCCGCGGCGGCGGCCGCGGACGATCAGCTTGTCCGACTCCTTGTGCTTTCTCCGCGTGCGCTTGCCGAGAGTCGGCACGCCCCACGGAGTCACCGGATGGCGGCCGCCCTTGGTCTTGCCCTCGCCGCCGCCATGCGGATGGTCGACGGGATTCATCGCCGAGCCACGAACTGTCGGCCGCTTTCCGAGCCAACGGCTTCGTCCGGCCTTGCCGCTCGACTGGTTCGCGTGATCCGTGTTACCCACCTGCCCGACCGTCGCACGACAGGTCAAGAGCACGCGGCGAAGCTCGCCCGATGGCAACCGGAGGACACCATGCTCCCCGTCCTTCGCCACGAGCTGCACCGACGAGCCCGCCGAGCGGGCCATACGTCCGCCCTGGCCAGGCTTGAGCTCGACGTTGTGGACGAGCGTGCCGGTCGGGATGTTCGCGAGCGGAAGCGCGTTCCCCGGCTTGATGTCGGCATCCGGGCCGGACTCGACGGTCGACCCAACTCCGAGCCGCGAGGGAGCAAGGATGTACGCCTTCGCGCCATCCGCGTAGTGGAGGAGCGCGATTCGCGCCGACCGGTTCGGGTCGTACTCGATCGCGGCGACCTTCGCGGGCACGCCGTCCTTCGTCCGCTTGAAATCGATCTTCCGGTACTGGCGCTTGTGGCCGCCCCCCTGATGCCGAGTCGTGATCCGGCCGCGGTTGTTCCGTCCGCCGTTCTTCGACAGCGGCTCGACCAGCGACTTCTCCGGCTCCGACTTGGTGATGTCGTCGAATCCCGACGTCGTCATGAAGCGGCGGCCCGGGCTTGTGGGCTTGTACTTGCGCAACGCCATCAGACTGAGGCCCCCTCGAAGATCTCGATCTGGTGCCCCTCGCGGAGTTGAACGATCGCCTTCTTCCAGCCCGGGCGGCGGCCCTGGGTCGTCCCACGGCGCTTCGGCTTGGACTGCACCTTGACGATGTTCACGGCTTGCACCTTGACCTCGAAGAGCTGCTCGACGGCTTGCCGGATCTGCGTCTTGTGCGCGTCCTCGTGCACGCGAAACGTGTACTTGCGGTCGGTGATCAGCGAGTAGCTCTTCTCCGAGACCACAGGCGCGATCAACACCTCGTTCGGATGCAGGCTCAGCTGTCGCGAGCCCTCCGTCTTACGCTGTCCGAGCCCGCGCGCTCCTGCCCTGACGAGCACGAGCGGCAACGCGGCCTCGGTGACGAGGAGCGAGCCAGCCCAGACGACGGATGCGACCTCGAGCTCTGCCGGGACCGTCACGAGCACGCGGTCGAGGTTTCGGAACGACTTGACGAGCGCGTCTTCGTCCTCCGACGCAACGACCAGCGTCGGCGCTCGGTTCCCCCACTCCGCGAGCAGTGACGCGGCTTGCTTCGTCGACGGATCCGTGAACGACTCGCCGCTCACGAGGGCGAACGTTCCGCCCGCCGCATGCGCGCTGAGGGCGCCGCGGAGTGCCGCGCGCCGAGCCTTGCGGTTGACCTTGACCTCGAAGCTGCGCATCGAGGGCGGGAATGCGACGCCACCGCCCGTCCAGTGCGGCGCGCGGGTCGTGCCGGCACGGGCTCGGCCCGTTCCCTTCTGGCGCCAGGGCTTCGCCCGGCCGCCGGCGACGAGCCCGCGGCTCTTCGCCCCGCGCGTTCCAGCGCGTGCGGCGTTCAGCTCCGCCCGAACGGTCTCGTGCACGAGGTGCGGCTTCACGTCAGCCGCGAACACCGACGCCTCGAGCACGATCTCCTTGGCCCCTGCTCCACCGAGAACGGGGGCCTTGAGCGCGGCGGTCATTGCGCACCCCGGATCTGGACGATTCCACTCTTCGGCCCAGGAACGGAGCCCTTGACCACGAGCAGGTTGCGCTCGAGGTCGACCTCGTGGATGACGAGGCTCGGCTGAGTGACCCTCGTGCCGCCCATCCGGCCGGGCATGCGCTTCCCCTTGAAGACTCGCGAAGGAGTCGCCGATGCGCCGATGGAGCCGGGCTTGCGGATGTTGTGCGAGCCGTGGCTCGCCGGCCCGCGCGAGAAGCCATGCCGCTTGATCGTGCCCTGGAACCCCTTGCCGACCGAGGCCCCCGAGACCCTGATCTGCTCGCCGGGCTCGAACGCCTCCACGGTCACCGTCTCGCCAACCGCGAGACCGCTCGGGCCGCGCATCTCGACGAGATGGCGATGCGGCCCGACGCCCGCCTTTGCGAGATGCCCCACTTCGGGCTTCGAGAGCTTGCGCTCGGCAACCGGCTCGAACGCCAGCTGAACCGCGTCGTAGCCGTCGGTGTCCACCGACTTCACCTGCACGACGGGACAGGGACCGGCCTCGATCACGGTGACAGCGGCCATCGCCCCCGTCTCCGGGTCGAAGACCTGGCTCATGCCGAGCTTTCGTCCGAGTATGCCCTTCACGTCGACCTCGGCCTCACAGCTTGATCTCGATGTCGACGCCTGCGGGAAGGTCGAGTCGCATCAGCGAGTCCACCGTCTTCGGCGTCGGGCTGTGGATGTCGATGAGGCGCTTGTGCGTGCGCACCTCGAAGTGCTCGCGCGAGTCCTTGTCCTTGAACGGGCTGCGGATCACGCAGTAGACGTTCTTCTCGGTAGGCAGCGGCACGGGGCCGGTGATCGTTGCCCCGGTGCGCTGGGCCGTCTCGACGATCTGGGAGGCTGATCGATCCACCTGCTGGTGGTCGTAGCCCTTGAGCCGGATGCGGATCTTCTGCTGTGCCATGTCTATGAAGTAGGAGGGAGAGGCAAGCCTCTCCCCTACGCGATGATCTCCGTGACGACGCCGGCGCCGACCGTGCGCCCGCCCTCGCGAATGGCGAAGCGGAGGCCCTGGTCCATCGCGATCGGCTGACCCATGTCGATTTCCATGTTCGTGTTGTCCCCCGGCATGACCATCTCCTGACCCTCGGGCAGCTTGATCGAGCCCGTGACATCGGTCGTCCGGAAGTAGAACTGCGGCCGGTAGCCGTTGAAGAACGGCGTGTGGCGTCCGCCCTCGTCCTTCGAGAGCACGTAGACCTCGGCGTTGAAGTGGGTATGCGGGGTAATGCTCCCGGGCTTGCAGAGCACCTGCCCGCGCTCGACCTCTTCACGCTTGATGCCGCGGAGAAGCGCGCCCGCGTTGTCGCCCGCCTGCGCGTAGTCGAGGGTCTTGAGGAACATCTCGAGCCCGGTGACGACGGTCTTGTGCGTCTCCTCGGTGGATGCCGACGATCTCGACCTCCTCGCCGACCTTGAGCTTGCCCTGCTCGATGCGGCCCGTGACGACCGTGCCGCGACCCGTGATCGTGAAGACGTCCTCGATCGGCATCAGGAACGGCTTGTCGACGTCACGGACGGGCTCCGGGATGTACGAGTCGACGGCCTCCATCAGCTCGAGGATCTTTGGCGTCCACTCAGCGTCGCCTTCGAGCGCCTTCAGCGCGGAGACCTGGATGACCGGGATGTCGTCGCCCGGGAAGTTGTACTTCGACAGGAGCTCGCGGACTTCCATCTCGACGAGCTCGAGCAGCTCGGGATCGTCGACCATGTCGGCCTTGTTGAGCGCGACGACGATCGAGGGCACCTCGACCTGGCGGGCGAGCAGGATGTGCTCGCGTGTCTGCGGCATCGGTCCGTCGGCCGCAGAGACGACGAGAATCGCGCCGTCCATCTGGGCGGCGCCCGTGATCATGTTCTTGATGTAGTCGGCGTGGCCCGGGCAGTCGACGTGGGCGTAGTGCCGGTTCTCCGTCTCGTACTCGACGTGTGCCGTGTTGATCGTGATGCCGCGCGCCTTCTCCTCCGGCGCCTTGTCGATCTCTTCGAACGACGTCACCGACGTCGCGGTGCCGCTGTCCGCGAGCACCTTCGTGATCGCGGCTGTGAGCGTCGTCTTGCCGTGGTCGATGTGGCCGATCGTGCCGACATTGACGTGTGGCTTGGTGCGCTCGAACTTCTGCTTGGCCATTTCTTCCTTCCTCCGGGAGAGAACGTTCCCTACTGATCCTTGGCGACGATCGTGTCGGCGATCGAGGCCGGGACTTCTTCGTATCGATCGAACTGCATGGTGAACGTCGCACGACCCTGCGACATGGAGCGCAGGTCGGTCGCATAGCCGAACATCTCCGCGAGCGGGACGCTCGCGCGGATCGACTGCGACCCGCCAACCGGCTCGAGCTGCTCGACCCGGCCACGACGGCCATTCAGGTTACCAATGACGTCGCCGACGTACTCCTCTGGTGTGACGACCTCCACGGCCATCACGGGCTCGAGGAGCTTCGGCTTCGCACGCTTCATCGCCTCCTTGAACGCGATGGAGCCCGCGATCTTGAACGCGCGCTCGCTGGAGTCGACATCGTGGTACGAGCCGTCGATGAGCTCGACTCTGACGTCGACGACCGGGAATCCGGCGAGGATGCCGGCGCTCATCGCCTCCTGGATCCCCTGGTCCACCGGACGGATGTACTCGCGCGGAATCTTTCCACCGACGATCTTGTCGTCGAACTCGTAGCCCGTCCCAGGCTCCTGCGGGAAGAGGTTGATGACGACGTCGCCGTACTGTCCGGAGCCGCCCGTCTGACGCACGAAGCGCCCCTGGATCTTCTCGGCGGCGCGACCGATCGGTCTCACGGTACGACACCTGCGGGCGGCCGACGTTCCCCTCGACGCGGAACTCGCGCAGCAGGCGGTCGACGATGATCTCGAGATGGAGCTCGCCCATGCCCGCGATGATCGTCTGGCCCGTCTCCTCGTCGGTCGAGACCCGGAACGTCGGGTCCTCCTCGGCCAGACGCTGGAGCGCCGTAGCGAGCTTGTCCTGGTCGCCCTTGGTCTTCGGCTCGATCGCAACTGAGATCACGGGGTCCGGGAAGGTCATCGACTCGAGGACGATCGGGTCCGAGTCGATCGCGAGCGTGTCGCCGGTCGTCGTGAACTTGAGCCCGACGGCCGCGGCGATCTCGCCGGCTGCGATCTCCTCGCGCTCCTCGCGGTGGTTCGCGTGCATCTGGAGGATGCGGCCGATGCGCTCCGTCTTCCCGTTCGTCGTGTTCAGCACCCGTTCGCCCGCTTTCACCTGACCCGAATAGACGCGGAAGTAGGTGAGCTTCCCGACGTACGGGTCTGTCATGACCTTGAACGCGAGGGCGGCGAACGGGGCCTCGACGGCCGGGGGCCGGGTCGCCTCGTCCGCGCTCTTCGGGTCGATGCCCTGGACCGGCGGAATGTCGAGCGGGCTCGGAGGTAGTCGACGATCGCATCGAGGAGCGGCTGGACGCCCTTGTTCTTGAAGGCCGAGCCGGCGAGGACGGGAGTCAGGCGCCCGCTCAGCGTTCCGGTGCGGAGCGCACGACGGATCATCTCGGGAGTCACGGCGCTCTCGTCCTCGAGATACGTCTCGGTGAGCTCGTCGTCGAACTCGGCCACGGCGTCGATGAGTGCGTGGTGAAGCTCGTCAGCACGCTCGTGGAGCTCGGCTGGGATCGCCTCGATGGCGAACTCGGTCCCCAGGGCGTTCGAGTACGCGATCGCGTTCATCTCGACGATGTCGATGATCCCGGAGAAGGCCTCCTCCTCGCCGATCGGCAGCTGAATCGCGACGGGCGACGCGCCGAGGCGGTCGCGCATCGACTGGATCGCGGCGCCGAAGTCGGCGCCGGTGCGATCCATCTTGTTGATGAATGCGATCCGGGGAACCCGATAACGGTCAGCCTGGCGCCAGACCGTCTCCGACTGCGGCTGGACACCGGCGACGGAGTCGAAGACCGCGACGGCGCCGTCGAGAACGCGCAGGCTGCGCTCGACTTCCATCGTAAAGTCCACGTGCCCGGGCGTATCGATAATGTTGATCCGGTAGTCGCGCCAGAATGCGGTCGTCGCCGCCGAGGTGATGGTGATCCCGCGCTCCTGCTCCTGCGCCATCCAATCCATCGTCGCGGCACCCTCGTGCACTTCGCCCATCTTGTGCGTGCGACCCGTGTAGAACAGGATCCGCTCCGTCGTCGTCGTCTTCCCTGCGTCGATGTGGGCCATGATCCCGATGTTCCGGACACGGTCGAGCGCAACGGGTGTGGCAACGGTCGTCATGTCAGGCCGCTACCAGCGGTAGTGGGCGAAGGCCTTGTTGGCCTGTGCCATCCGGTAGATGTCGTCCTTCTTCTTGTACGCACCGCCCGCCTGGTTGACAGCATCCACCAGCTCGCCGGCGAGCTTCTGCGGCATCCCCTTCTCGCGGCGGTCGCGAGCGTTTTGGACGATCCAGCGCAGTGCAAGCGTGCGTGCGCGGCGTTGCGGAACCTCGACGGGAACCTGGTAGTTCGCGCCACCGACGCGCCGTGACCTGACCTCGAGCACCGGAGTGACGCTCTTCACCGCCTGCTCGAGGACCTCGACCTCGGGCTTGCCCGACTTCTCCGCTGCGATCGTGAGTGCGCCGTACACGATCTCCTCCGCTAGCGACTTCTTGCCGTCGAGCATGAGGCGATTGACGAGCTGCGATACGAGAACCGAGCCGTGAACGGCATCCGGTTCGGGCTGGCGAGGTTGAATTTCTGCGCGGCGCGGCACGTCGTCCCAGAACCTTCCTAGGCCTTCTTCGCGCCGTACTTGGACCGGGCTTGTCGCCGGTCCTGGACGCCGGAGGAGTCGAGACCGCCCCGGATGACCTTGTACCGGTACCCGGGAAGATCCTTGACGCGACCGCCGCGCACGAGAACGACAGAGTGCTCCTGGAGGTTGTGCCCCTCGCCCGGGATATACGCGCCCACCTCCATACCGTTGGTGAGACGAACACGGGCAACTTTGCGGAGCGCCGAATTCGGCTTCTTCGGAGTCTGGGTCATCACGCGCGTGCAGACGCCGCGCTTCTGCGGGGCACCGCGAAGCGCAGGTGTCTTCGTCTTCGATTCCGGGGCCTTTCGACCCTTGCGGACGAGCTGATTGACGGTGGGCACGCTGCTCCTACGAATCGGTCGTCGACTTCACACAGAAACCCAGGCATGAACACCAGGCAGAAACACAAGGCGGAGACACACTTCGTCCCGCCTACCGGGCCGCGGGATGGTAGCAAAGAACGCCCTCTCGAGCCGCGGGCGCCGTAGCGCCCCGGATGAACCCGAATTACAGTGCGCCGGGAGGACGAGGGTGGACTTACCGATCGTGACTGCGGTGATCGGCGCGTGCCTGGCGGCGCTCGCCCTCGTCTTGCTGCTCTTGGCTCTGCGGGCGCGCCGATCCCGCACTGACGAACGGTTCGAGGCGGTGCTCGTTCAACTCGACCGGCACATGGGGGCGATCTCCGAGAGCCTGGAGCGTGTCGTCGAGCGATCCGCCGCGGCCCGCGCCACGGGAGTCGACGTCTTGGAGCTCACCATCGACCTGGGTGAGCTCCTCAGACGGGTCGCAACCGAAGCCGCCACCAGGACGCACGCCGAAGCGGCCGCGGTGCACATCCAGGGGGCAGGGGGCGCGCCGGTCATGGCCTCCTTCGGTGCCGACGATCGTGTTCAGCCCCTCGAAGCGCCACTAGCTCATGCTGCCGGGCCGTTTCGAGCGGTGACGATCAACTGGACGTATCGGCCGAGCGCCGAAGGCGAGGCCGATCCATTCGCATCGGCGCTCGTCGTACCGATCGTCGAGGCCGGCACCGAAACCGGCACGCTCGCCGTGTATGCCGCGGACGCGGGCGTGTTCGGAGCCGACGACGTACGGGCGCTCGAGGCACTTGCCGATGAGTCCGTGCCCGCCATCGCCAGCGCGCGCCGGTTCGCGGAAGCGCAGCGAGCCATGACCGACGGTCTCACTGGGCTGCGCAACCGCAGGGGCTACGACATCGAGCTCGAGCGCGCCATCTCGCACGCGCAAGAAACCGGTCAACCGCTGTCCCTGCTCATCCTGAACCGCGAGGACGAGGAGCGCCCCGCCGCCAGCCCCGACCACTCGCACGCCGATCTCGCGGTACAGGAGCTCGCGGCGCTGCTCGTGGAATTGACGCGCACGAACGACGTCGTCTGCCTGCGGCAGGAAGGCGAGTTCGGGATCGTGCTCCCCGAGACCGCGGGAGACGCGGCACGACGTTTCTATGCGCGGCTCCGCGAGGAGGCTTCACGCACGACATTCCCGCTGACGCGCCAGCTGACGTTCGCGGCCGGAGTGGTCGAATGGCGCCCCGACGAGACGAGCGAGGCGTTCGACGCGCGGGCACTCGCAGCTGTGGGCACCAACCGCGTCGGCACTCTCGAGCTCACAGCCCCGAAGGCTGGGCTCGAGCAGCGAACTGGTGCACCGGCGACGCGACAGGAGTTCGAAGTACGGCTCGGTGACGAGATCGCTCGAGCACGTAGCCTCGACAGGCCTCTGTCGGTACTCCTCATGAACGTCGACGGGCTCGCCCACGTCGACGAGCGCCGGGATCGGGTCGCCGTCGGGCGCGCGCTCGCCGAGCTCGGCGCACGTGTGGACTCCAGGTTGGACAACGGTGACGTGAGCTGCCACATCGGCGAAGAAGAGTTCGCGGTGATCCTGGGAGGGTCGACCGCAGACAAGGCCGAAGTCGTGCTCGCAGCGCTTCAGTCGTCGCTGGAGAAGGATCCGCCGCGCGCATTCGACTGGCTGGGCGTCTCCGCCGGCATCACCGAGCTGGCGTGGGGCGACGACGTCGCGAGCATGTTCGGCCGCGCAGAACACGCTCTCTGGCGCGCAAAGCGAGCCGGGACCGGCACGGTGGTCGTTGCCATGGCGGCTGACGATCCACGGCGTTGAGCGTAGGCTTGACCCTATGGTCAGCGTCCAGTTCGCTGAGTACAGTGCGACCAGGGTAAGAGTGCTGGTGCTGGGCTGGTTAGCGCCCGTGATTCTCAGGTAGTTGCTGGGCGATCTGGGCTTGCGGAGGAAAGGCTACTGTGGCGACAACTGCGGTGTTTCTCGTCGCAGCCGCGGTTCTCGTGGCGGCACTTGTGGTGGTCCTGGCCACCAGGCGACGGCGACCGCCAGCACCTCCGGACACCGAGCTCGTTCGTGCGGTGGACCAAATGCGCCACAAGATGGACGAGCTGGCGCAAGATCTCTCCGAGGCGCTCGACCGTGCCGAGCGGGAGACACGCCGAAATCGGCTCTTCGGGGAGCTCGGTGGAACCATCGACCTCGCCGAGGTGATGGACCGCGTGCTGGACGCGGCAATGGAGATCCCCGGTGTCGACGCCGCCTTGATGACCGTCGAGGGCCAGGGCGGCGCACCCGCCGTGGCGACACGCGGAATGACCCCGGAGGAGACCGCCAAGCCACCGACGTCCGGGGTCGCTGGCGCCCTCTCCGGCACGATCACGGTGAGCTACCGCTACGGGCGCGACCAGGATCTTCCGAGCGACGAGTTGATCCGCGGAGGCGTGTTCATCCCCCTCATCGGACGAGAGCTCCGCGCCATCGGCACCCTGTCACTCTTCTGGCGCCGGAGCGACCATGAACCCGACGCCGTTCACATCGAGCAGGCCGAGAGCCTTGCCGAGAGCTCGATGCCGGCGATCGAGAACGCCCGTCGCTACGGAGAGGCGCGCAAACTGGCCGAGACCGATGCCCTCACAGGCCTCTTCAACCAACGGTACTTTCACGAGACGCTCCGACGCGAGGTCATGCGCGCTCAACGCTACGAGCGGAATCTCGCGCTGATCGTCTTCGACCTCGACGACTTCAAGACGATCAACGACGACATCGGCCATCTCGCCGGGGACCGCGTGCTCTCCCAGGCAGCCGAGCGGCTACGGGATGCCGTCCGGTCGGTCGACGTCGCCTGCAGAATCGGCGGAGACGAGTTCGCGGTCATTCTCCCGGAGTCGGGCGCAGAGGATGCGGATCAGCTCTATCGGCGAGTGCACAACGCGATGCGAGGCACCGCCCTCGGTCCCGACGGTCAGCGCCTCCGTATCTCGGCCGGAGTCGCAGAGCTCGAGCACGGCGACACCGCCGCGAGCCTCTTCGAGCGGGCCGACGGCGCGCTCTACCGTGCGAAGGATCTCGGCAAGGACAGGGTCGACGTCGCGCGAACTTCAGGCCCTCACCCAGACTGACGCTCCCGCGACGTTCAGGCGCCGGATCGGAGCGCCGGCGGAGTCAGGCCGGGCGTCAGGCAGCCGGGCGTTCGACGAGTAGCTTCGCCCGTCGTGTCGGGGCAAACGATCCCGTAGCCGGCTCGAGCGTGACCGCAACGGTGGCTCCCCGAGGCACCGCGCTCGTGAGAGGCACGACGATCTCCCGTCCCGAGAACAGCCCCGCAGATCGAGGTGTGATCGAGTCCGGCTGCGTCACCCAGATCTGGTACGCCCAGTCGGCATCGGCCTGACCGAGTCCGTTGAGCACGAGCGCGGCGTCGTTTGACGGCTGTACGACCAGGATGATTCTTCCCACGGAGCCCTGGAGCGGCAAGCGCTCCGAGTTCGGCCTGGCAAGGAGAGCCAGTGCCTCGTCGAATCCTGTCGGCCGTGTGGACGAGACGGACTCGGCCGAGTCGTCGTTTCCGACCCCCCACATGAACGCCCACCCGCCGAGGACAATCGCTGCAATTCCAGCCGCGGCAGCGAGGCCGGCCAGTGTAGACGCAGAGAGCCGGCGCTCCGGTGGGAGCTCGATCGTCGTGGCCGGTGGCCGCCGCGTCGGTGCGGGCGGCACGGGCGCTTCGGCGGCGGCAGCCGGAGCTGCGACCGACGTCCCGTTTCGCCCGAAGCTCGCCAGTACCGGGGTCGGAGACGGGGACTCCATCGCACCGAGCACGATATCGACCCCCCCAGTCGACACACCTCCACCCGGCACGGGAAGGCCGATGCCGACCGGTGCGCGCGGTATTACTTCGGCTCGGTGACGAATCGATCGAACGGAGCTCGGAGATGACGATTGCCGTCTACGTCGTCTCGGTGCTGTTGGCCATCGCATGCATCGGGCTCTTCGCAGCGGCGATGCGGAGGTTGTTCGGCCGCCACGAGGAGGTCGTCTCGGCCATGCTCGATCGCTACGACGATCGCCTCGCCGAGTTCGCGCAGTCGTTGAACGACGCGATCACGCCGTTGCCAGAGCGCATCCTCGCTGCGATCTCCGAGCCGAAGGCTCCGCCCCCCACCGCTTCTGCGTCGCTCGAGCACGGCAACGTGATGAGGTTGCTCGAGGTTGCGCGAGAGAACACGTCCGCAGACGCGGCGGTTGCCATCGTCGCCGATTCGAGCAGAGAGCCAATCCTCGCAACGGTTGGGCTCTCGGACGACGAAGCGGCGCAGGTCGGCCGCCTCGGGGTCCCCGACTACCGCGGAGCGCGAGCGATCCAGGTCTCGTTCAACGGCGATGCCGAGGGCCCGCCCGGAAGCTCACCGATCCGCTACGGGCTCGCGGTTCCGCTGCTCGAGTCTCCGAACGCACCCGGCATGCTCGCTGTCCTGACCCGCTCACCCGACCGGCGGTTCGGGGATCCGGACATCTCGTCGCTCGAGGACGTCGTCGCCGGAACACGGCCGGCGCTGGAAGGGTCGCTCGCGCTCCGCGAAACCGATCCGGTGCCCGACACCGATCCCCTGACCGAGCTCTACGACCGGCGTGCCTTTCACGACCTGCTCGATCGTGAGATAGGCCGCGCCCGACGGGCCGATGCACCACTCGCGCTCCTCATGCTGGACGTCGACCGGCTCACCACGCTGAACGCGCAGATCGGCTATCTCGCGGCGGACACGGTGCTCACAGAGATCGCGCTGCGACTTCGAAACGTGGGCGGCAAGCGAGACCTGCTCTGCAGGATCGGCGGCGGGCGCTTCGGCGTGCTCGTTCCCCAGGGAGACAGCCGCGACGCAGAGCGGCTGTTCGAACGCCTGCAGGTCGTTCTGCGCGACCGCCCGGTTCCGGACGTGGGGAGCATCTCGGTGTCCGGCGGGGTCGCCGAACTTCTGCCGCTCGACGACGCTGCCGCGCTGCTCGGCCGCGCCGACGCTGCGCTCACTCTTGCGAAGGGCTCGGGTCGCGACACCGTGGTCACTGCCGGCAAGCGCTAGCGCCGACCTTCCTAGCCGGACGCACCCCGCGTGCGAGAAGCGCTGGACGACTCGTGAAACGCGAGGAACGGCGCGAAGCTCGAGAGGTCGACCACGCCGTTCTCGGGGAGGCGGTCCTTCTGACACACGAGCCGACTCTCGGCACCGCGCTGCCGCCGGAGCGTCCACTCGGCGTAGATCTCGGCGCGTTGCTCGAGCTGGAGCTCGCGGACGACCGCCGGTCGAGCGAGTGAAGGTGGAATCACCTCGAGGACAGTCGCCTCGTCGAGCGCTCGTACTGTGAAGCGGCCCTCGATCGTCCGCAGCTGAGCAGATCGCCCCGTCAGCATCGTGAACACGGAGGCTGGAGTCGACGACGCGAGCGCATAGCCCGTTCCCTCGGGCAGCCAGCTCGGAGCCGGCGAAACAGTCACTCGGCGTGCGGCGACTGCGGCGTGCGTGGCGAGATATCGCTTGATCGTCGCCGTCGTCGGGCTAGAGACCCGGAATCGCGCCTGAACCTCATGTCTCCGAATCTCGTCACCCAGGATTCCGCGTGCGACGGACACGGGTGCATGCGCCCGCGCGAGCGCGGCCAGGTACGCCTCTCTGCTCCCGCCAAAGCGCGAAGCGACGATTCGGCTCTCGGCGGCGAGGATCTCGGCGGTGTGGACGTCGGTCACCTCGTCCTCGATCCGCCGGACCACGAGCGCAGTCAATGCGAGCTCCCAGTCCCGCGTGAGCCGCTGGAGGGTGCTGACGCTCCTCGACGTCAACACGGCGTCGCCGAGCTTGCAGCGGACGGCAGACCGAAGGTCGATCTGCCCGATCCGGAGATCGGCGTCGAACCTCGGCCCGAGGAGCTGGGGTGCGTCGCAGAGTCTGCATCGCGCACCCAAAGCCACGCGCAAGCGGCGAGTGTCTTGTCCGGGTCTTTGCCGGCCGCCGTGCGCATCGTCCACCCCCACGACCAGACATGCGCCAGGCGCAGCTCCCGCGACACCTGGCGCGCGGCCAGGGTCTGGAGCTTGCCGACCTCGAACCACTTCTCGCGTGGTCGTAGACCCTCCCGGCCACCGGTGCCCGGTGTGGTGTGGAACCCCAGCATCAGCCCGATGCGGTTCGACGGCACGCCGATTGCGAGCAACGTTGCCGCCGAGTTCCGGAAGTCGACCCTGAGCATCCGCGAGCCCTCCACCGGCCCCGCCCGAGAGATGACGTTCGCGTTCCAGTAGTTCTCGAGGACGATGTCGGAGACCTGGCCGATCGCCCGCCACCAGACAGCGGCCTCCCCACCCCTGGCCGGCGCGCTGGAAACGAGAAGCGCAGGACGCCCGCCGCGCTCGGCGAGACGTTGCACGAATCGGAGCACGTTCGCGCGGTAGCGCTCGGTCGTAACGGTCCACGGCGTCGGCACGGATGCGCCCCAAAGCTCGTTCAGCGCGATCATGGGCGTGCTGCAGCCGGTGACCTGCACGGCGTAGTCGTAGAGGCCGTCCGCGCGCTTCTCCATGGTCGCCGGATCGTTTGGCGCCATCGGAGTCCCGACTCGACGGCGCAGGTAGAGATCGAAGTGGACGGTCGCCGTCGCGCCGGTCGCACGCATCTCGGCGCCGAGACCCGGCCCGCCCGTCGCGAGCACGACACCGGGTTGTCCGAACCGATCTCGCCAGAACTCGACCGTCCCGTCGACGTAGTCGATCCAGACCGGCTGCGCCTCCGCAACGCCGCACAGATCGCCCGCGGCGCTGCCCCCGCCGAGGCGGTGAGAGCCCACGGAATAGCTGCGAGGCAGCTACAGAGGATCAGGAGCCCGCGCACGGCTCTCCTAGGTAGCACAACGGAATGATGGATGTAAAGGGGGCCAGGTCCTCCCTGGACGGGAAGGCCTCGGCCCCGGACGGCGTTCGCTATTCCTCTTCGGCGGGAGTCTCGAGCTCCGCTGCCTCTCCGCCTCCGTCGAGCGCAGGCTCGTCACCGAGCGAGAGCCCGAGCGCGTCGAGATCGAAACCGTCTCCGTCGCCGATCTCCTCGAGCGCAGCGAGCAGCTCTGCCTCGGCCTCGGGATGCTGGAAGGTCACGGGCAGAGGGTCCGTCGGCTCGATGGAGATGTTCCGGTATTGCTTGAGACCGGTCGCGGCAGGAATGAGCTTGCCGATGATCACGTTCTCCTTGAGCCCGTTCAGGCGGTCGACCTTGCCCTCGATCGCAGCGTCGGTCAGCACCTTGGTCGTCTCCTGGAACGAAGCCGCCGAGAGGAAGGATTCGGTCGCGAGCGAGGCCTTGGTGATGCCGAGGATGATCGGCTCGAAGGTCGCCTGCTCGCCCTTCGCCTTCTTGACTCGGAGGTTCTCGCGCTCGAGGACGACGCGGTCGACGAGCTGTCCCGGGAGGAGCTCCGTGTCACCGTTCGTCTCGACGCGGACCTTCTTGAAGCATCTGCCGGACGATGAGCTCGATGTGCTTGTCGTGGATCTCGACGCCCTGCGACTTGTAGACCTTCTGCACCTCACCGACCAGATACAGCTCCGTCGAGGTCGCATCGCGCAACAGGAGCAGATCGGCGGGGTTGAGCGAGCCCTCGTTCAGCGCGTCGCCGGGCTCGACGAGCTGGCCCTTCACGACCCGGAGCCGCGTCCGGCGCGGGAAGCTGTACTCCTTGGGGCTCGGAAGCTCGCCGTCTTCGTCCAGACCCGTCGGCGTGACCGTGACCTTGACCGTCCGGTCGGCGTCGTCGATGTCCACCTTCCCGGCGACGTCGACGAGTGTCGCGGCACCCTTCGGGTTGCGAGCCTCGAAGATCTCGACGACACGCGGAAGGCCGTGCGTGATGTCCGAGCCGGCCACACCGCCCGTATGGAACGTGCGCATGGTGAGCTGGGTTCCCGGCTCACCGATCGACTGGGCGGCGATGATCCCGACGGCGTCTCCGATCTCCGCCATGCCTCCGGTGGCCAGGAACGTGCCGTAGCACAGACGGCAGATCCCGTACTCGCTCCGGCACTTGAGCACCGAGCGGACGGGAATCACGGCGGTTTCGGCGTACTCGCCGAACTCCTCGACCAGCTTCCGGAGCTGAGCCATCGTGACTTCCTCGTTCTTTCCGACGATGACCATCTTGCCCGGCTTGCCGTCCTTGATCGGCTTGTGGATGTCCACGGATGCAACCCGGCCGGCAGCGCTCTTGTTCGGCGAGCCGTCGAGGATGAGCGGCATCCCGATGGATGCGTCGGTACCGCAGTCCAGCTCGCGGACGATCACATCCTGGGAGACATCGACGAGCCGCCTCGTCAGGTACCCGGAGTCGGCCGTGCGGAGCGCGGTGTCCGCAAGTCCCTTGCGTGCACCGTGCGTCGAGATGAAGTACTCGAGGACCGTGAGGCCCTCCATGAAGTTCGCCTTCACGGGGCGCTCGAGGATCTCGCCCTTCGGATTCGCCATGAGACCGCGCATCCCGGCGAGCTGCCTGATCTGGTTGAACGATCCACGCGCTCCCGAGTTGGCCATCATGTAGATCGGATTCACCTGGGACAGGTTCTCCATCATCTTGTCCCCGACCTCGTTGGTCGCCTCGGTCCAGATGGCCACGATCCGCTCGTGCCGCTCCTCCTCGGTCATGAGACCGCGGTAGTACTCCTTCTCGACGGTTGCGACCTCCGCCTCGTAGCGAGAGAGGATCTCTTCCTTCTCTTCCGGGACGACGATGTCGTTCTTCGAGATCGTGATCCCGGCTCGGGTCGCAAAATGGAACGTGAGCGACTTGATGATGTCGAGCGCCGCGGCGATCGTGTTCGGGCCGTAGTGCTCGACGAGATCCCCGATGAACCCGTCGAGCTCGCGCTTCGACAGCGTCCGGTTGAGATACGGGTGATCCTCGACGTCGGAAACACCGGCCTCGGTGAGCGCACGCTCGACCTCGGAGTTGAAGATCACACGGCCGGGCGTCGTCAGGAGCCGTGCGCCGTGCCACTCGTACTCGATCGGATCCTGGTAGCCGATCTGACCCGAGTCGACATGGAACTCGACGTCTTCCTCGGTTCGGAATCGGAGCAACCCCTTCACGCCGAGCTGCTTCGAGAGCTTCTCGGGCGCCAGCGCGACGAGGTCGTACTGGCAGAACGTGAGGAAGTACGCCCCGAGAACCATGTCCTGCGTAGGCGTCGCCAGCGGGCGACCGCTTGCCGGTGACAGGATGTTGTTCGCCGAGAGCATGAGCACGCGGGCCTCGGCCTGCGCCTCAGCCGACAACGGCAGATGGACCGCCATTTGATCGCCGTCGAAGTCGGCGTTGAAGGCATGGCAGACGAGCGGATGCACCTGGATCGCCTTGCCCTCGACGAGGACCGGCTCGAAGGCCTGGATGCCGAGTCGATGCAGGGTCGGCGCACGGTTCAGGAGCACCGGGTGCTCGGCGATGACCTCCTCGAGGACGTCCCAGACCTCTGGGATCATCGACTCGACCATCTTCTTGGCCGCCTTGATGTTCTGGACGGCCTTGCGCTCGACGAGCCGGCTCATGATGAACGGCTTGAAGAGCTCGAGCGCCATGAGCTTCGGAAGCCCGCACTGGTGCAGCTTGAGGTTCGGGCCAGCCACGATGACCGAGCGGCCGGAGTAGTCCACGCGCTTTCCCAGAAGGTTCTGACGGAACCGGCCCTGCTTGCCCTTGAGCATGTCGGACAGTGACTTGAGCGGCCGGTTGCCCGGTCCCGTCACGGCACGGCCACGGCGTCCGTTGTCGAACAGCGCGTCGACGGCCTCCTGGAGCATCCGCTTCTCGTTGTTGACGATGATCTCGGGAGCCCCGAGGTCGAGAAGCCGCTTGAGCCGGTTGTTGCGGTTGATGACGCGGCGATAGAGGTCGTTCAGATCGCTCGTCGCGAAGCGGCCGCCGTCGAGCTGCACCATGGGCCGCAGCTCCGGCGGGATCACCGGCACAGCCTCGAGGATCATCCACTCGGGCTTGTTCCCCGACTTGATGAACGCCTCGACGACCTTGAGCCGCTTGATCGCGCGCTGCTGCTTCTGTCCCTTGGACGTCTTGATGACCTCGCGAAGCGTCAGCGACTCCTCGTCCAGGTCGAGATCGCGGAGAAGGTCACGAACAGCCTCCGCGCCCATTCCGCCGCGGAAGTAGATGCCGAAGCCGTACGGTGAGCCGAAGCGGTCCTTCAGCTCGCGGAAGATCTGCTCGTCGCCGACGATCATCTTCGGCTCGAGCTCCTTGAACAGGATCCAGGTCTGCTCGAGGCGCCGGACGGCATCGACCGCCGCCTCGCGCGTGTCCTCGCGCCGGACGTCGATGTCGGCCACCATCTCGCGCACCTTGAGCGCCCATTGCGCGACCGCGTCGAGGTCTTCCTTGCGAGTTCCCTCGACCAGACACAGGTCGTACGCGAACTCCCGAACCGCTGCGGCGTCGGCCTCGGGATCGACCGAGGCAAGGACAGCTGCGAGCAGCCCGTTACCGACCTCACGCGCGCGCTCGAGGTTCTTCTTGTCCACGGACGCGACGAGCTCGGCGTCCTCCTCCGGCACGTCGGCACCCTGGAGCAGCGCCTCCTGCAGGCGCTTCAGATGCTTGGTGACGGCACCCTTCTTGGAGCCGGACGACTTCTCGAGCTCGATGCGGAGAGGCTCGAGCGCGGCGACGATCTGCATTGCGCCGGCGGCAACCGATTCGACCTCACGCGGCGCGAGCCGGCGATCGTCGCGGGTGGCCGTCTGGCGAACGAGCTCGCGAACGCGGCGCGGGTCCTCCGAGCTGATGGACTTGGCAAGCTGGACGAAAACGCCTCCTCCGAGGCTCCGAATCTCCTCGAGGGTCGGCAGCTCCGCCTCCTCGGCCCAGTTCGAGAGGCCGCGGGTCCAGAAGTCGTCGTCCTCGTCGAAGTTCCGCTCCTTGCTGGCTGCGAAGTAGTCCCTGCGCCGCCCGAGACGATCGTCGAGAGCGGAAAGCGCTTCGTCGCGATCGAGGTAGATGCGCTCGCTCTCCGCGGTGACCTTGTCCTCGAGATCCGCAAGATCGTCCTGCCGCTTCTCGCGGTCGACCTGCGTGACGATCGACGCCGCGAAGTAGAGCACCTTCTCGAGCTCGCGCGGGGCGATGTCGAGGAGGTAGCCGATCCGACTCGGCACGCCCTTGAAGAACCAGATGTGCGACACCGGAGCGGCGAGATCGATGTGGCCCATGCGCTCACGGCGAACCTTCTGGCGCGTCACCTCGACGCCACAGCGCTCGCAGATGATCCCCTTGTAGCGGACGCGCTTGTACTTCCCGCAGTAGCACTCCCAGTCCTTGGTCGGACCGAAGATGCGCTCGCAGAAGAGGCCGTCCCGCTCGGGCTTGAGCGTGCGGTAGTTGATCGTCTCGGGCTTCGTGACCTCGCCGGACGACCAGTCGCGAATCTGCTTGCTCGACGCCAGTCCGATGCGGATCGCGTCGAAATCGTTGATGTCGATCACTTCTCACCTCCGGCGAAAAGCGATGGAGAGAGACAAATCTGCAACGTGTTCCTTTCTCTCTGCGGTCTTGGTCTGTTGAAAGTCTTCTCGGAGGACAGCTGCGCAAGCAGCTGTCCTACTCCTCGACGTCGGCCAACTCGCCGGCGTCCACCTCGACAGGAGTCGCATCCGGCTCGATGTTGCCGAGCTCCTCATCGGCTGCAAGGACGAGCTCGCCTCCGTCGTCGGCGCGCTCCCCGCCCTCTTCGACCTCCTCCGCCGTCGGCTGTCGTGCGGCGGCATGCAAGGAGCCGGGCGAGAGGTCGATGCCGAGCTCTTCGGCAGCGCGGAGAAGCTCGTCGTCCTCCTCGCGGACCTCCACCTCACGGCCTTCGTCCGACAGGACCTGCACGTCGAGTCCCAGGGACTGCATCTCCTTGAGCAGCACCTTGAAGGACTCGGGAATCGAGGGCTCGGCGATGTTCTCGCCCTTGACGATCGCTTCGTACGCCTTGACGCGTCCGATGGTGTCGTCGGACTTGATCGTGAGCATCTCCTGCAGCGTGTAGGCCGATCCGTACGCCTCGAGAGCCCACACCTCCATCTCGCCGAACCGCTGGCCGCCGAACTGGGCCTTTCCACCCAACGGCTGCTGCGTGACGAGCGAGTACGGGCCGGTCGACCGTGCGTGGATCTTGTCGTCCACGAGGTGAAGCAACTTCAGGATGTACATGAAGCCGACGGTCACGTCTTGCGCGAACGGCTCGCCGGTCTTCCCGTCGTAGAGAGCAACCTTGCCCGAGCAGCGCTTGCCGCGCGGAGCCTTGTTGTCGACGTCCATGCCCACAGCCGCGGCGGCCTGCGAGGCAGCAAGGAGCGCGTCATCGACGTCCTCGACGGTCGCCCCGTCGAACACCGCCGTCGCGACTGCTCGCGGGTCCGGTGCGTTGATGGGTGCTCGTGCGCTGACCGGTCCGCCGTCCTGGAACACGCCGTGCGCCGCAGCCCACCCGAGATGCGTCTCGAGGATCTGGCCGATGTTCATCCGGCTCGGAACGCCGAGCGGGTTCAGCACGACGTCGACCGGGCGCCCGTCCTCCAGGAACGGCATGTCCTCCTCGGGGACGATCTTCGAGATGACGCCCTTGTTGCCGTGGCGGCCGGCGAGCTTGTCGCCCTCCGCGATCTTGCGCTTCTTGGCGACGTAGACGCGAACGAGCTCGTTTACACCCGGCGGGAGATCGTCGCCGGCGTCACGCGAGAACGTCTTGACGCCGATGACCTTCCCGCCCTCACCGTTCGGGACCTTCAGCGAGGTGTCGCGCACCTCGCGGGCCTTCTCCTTGAAGATGGCACGGATCAGCTTCTCCTCGGCGGTCAGCTCGGTCTCGCCCTTCGGCGTGACCTTGCCCACGAGCAGATGGCCCGCGTCGACGTCCGCGCCGATGCGCACGACGCCTCTCTCGTCGAGGTTCGCGAGCGACTCCTCCGAGCGATTCGGGATGTCGCGTGTGATCTCTTCGTCGCCGAGCTTGGTCGAGCGCGCGTCGATCTCGTACTCGTGGATGTGGATCGAGCTCAGCACGTCGTCCTTGACGAGCCGCTCCGAAATGACGATGGCGTCCTCGAAGTTGAAGCCTTCCCACGGCATGAACGCGACCAGCAAGTTCGCGCCGAGCGCGAGCTCGCCGCCGTCGGTCGAGCTGCCGTCAGCGAGGACGTCGCCCTTCTTCACCTTGTCGCCGAGCGTCACCACGGGCTTCTGGTGGATGAGCGTGCCCTGGTTCGACCGCATGAACTTCGTCAGCGGATACTCGTCACGGCTCCCGCGACCCTCGACGACGATGCGCTCGGCATCCACGTCGATGACTGCGCCGTCGCTTCGCGACAGCACGACGTCCCCGGTGTCCACGGCAGCGCGGAACTCGAGACCCGTACCGACGATCGGCGCTTGCGGGATCATGAGCGGCACTGCCTGCTTCTGCATGTTCGCGCCCATGAGAGCCCTGTTCGCGTCGTTGTGCTCGAGGAACGGGATGAGCGCCGTCCCCACGGAGACGATCTGTGCCGGAGAGACGTCCATGTACTCGATGTCCTTCGGCGCAGCCATCACGGCCTCGCCTTCCTTGGAGCGGCAGAGCACCTGCTCGTGCAGGAACTTGCCCGTCTTCGGGTCCACGGGCTCGGACGCCTGCGCGATCGTGAACTGGCGTTCCTCGGCGGCGTCGAGGTAGATGATGTCGTCCGAGACCTTGCCGCCCTTGACGACCCGGTACGGCGTCTGGATGAACCCGAACTCGGAAACGGTTGCAAACGACGCCAGCGAGCCGATGAGGCCGATGTTCGGGCCTTCCGGCGTCTCGATCGGGCACATGCGCCCGTAGTGCGTCGGGTGCACGTCGCGGACCTCGATTGGCGCACGCTCGCGGGTCAGTCCGCCCGCGCCGAGAGCCGAGAGGCGCCGCCGGTGTGCCAGCCCGGCAAGCGAGTTCGTCTGATCCATGAACTGCGAGAGCTGAGAGGAACCGAAGAACTCCTTGAGCGCCGCGACGACGGGGCGGATGTTGATGATCGTCTGAGGCGTGATGGTGTCCACGTCCTCGGTCGTCATCCGCTCGCGCACGACCCTCTCCATCCGGTAGAGCCCGACCCTGAACGCCTCCTGGATCAGCTCGCCGGTGGTTCGAAGGCGGCGGTTTCCGAAGTCCTCGTACTCGTCGAGCTCGTTTCGAATCGGATCTCGCGAGAGCTGCGCCGCTTCGGCGGCGAAGTCCTTCGCCTCGTCGGGCAGCCCAAGCTTCGTGGGGAGGTCCACCAGTCGGCGGACGAGGGCGATGATGTCCGCGGGCGTGAGCACCCGGACGTCCTCGGGCACTGACAGGTTGAGCCGCTGGTTCAGCTTGTAGCGGCCGACCTTCGTCAGGTCGTAGCGCTTCGGGTCGAAGAAGAGCCCCTTCACCAGGTTGCGAGCGTTCTCGAGGGTCGGCGGCTCACCGGGCCGCTGCTTCTTGAAGACCTCGATGAGCGCCTCGTCCTCGCGCGTCGACGGATCCTTGTCGAGCGTCGCCTGGATGAACGGCGAGCCGCCGAAGAGCTCGAGGATCTTCTCGTTCGTCGACGTGTCGACCTGGAACTCGGCCAACCTGTCCGCCGGGAGGATGTCTCGGAAGAGCTCCTCGAAGCGTTCGCCGGCCGGAAGCGCACGAAGAAGCGTCGTCACCGTGAGCTTGCGCTTGCGGTCGATGCGTGCGTAGACGATGCCCTTCTTGTCGATCTCGACCTCGAGCCACGACCCACGCGACGGCATCAGGTTCGCCATGAAGACCTGCTTCGTGGCGTCCTTCGGCTCCATCAGGTATGCGCCGGGGCTGCGCACGAGCTGCGTCACGATGACGCGCTCGGTGCCGTTGATGATGAATGTCCCCCAGGGGGTCATCATCGGGAAGTCGCCCATGAAGACCCGCTGCTCGCGGATCTCGCCCGTCTCCTTGTTGACGAACCGGACGGTGATGGAGAGCGGAACCTGGTAGGTCAGGTCCTTCTCTCGGCACTCCTGGATCGAGAACTGTGGCTCTCCGAACTCGTACTCGCCGAACTCCACGGCAAGCGTTCCCGTGTAGTCCTCGATGGGCGAGATGTCATCGATTGTCTCCCGAAGACCCGACTCCATGAACCCGTGGAACGAGGCCTTCTGGATGTCGATCAGGTTGGGGAGGTCCAGGACGTGCTTCAGGCGCGAAAAGCTCTTGCGCGCGCGAGGCGCGACAGCGACGCTGCTCAAATGTGACTCCCTCTAGTAACTGCGTGCAGGGTTGGACGGGCGAAGCCTCGGCGGAACCCCGAAGGATAGCGCACGAGCACACTCCACCGCAACCGCCTCGGAGCGGATGGAGTACGTGCGGGAGATGATAGCGCACGCTCGCTGTCATGCCGGAGCCAAGCGGCTCCTGAGCGTCGGCCGATCAAGAGGCCCATCGCGCGTGCCGATAGCAGTGGACGTGGAGAGTGCGGCCTTGCTTCCCCGGCGGCTGGGCGGTATTGCGCTCACCTGGGCGGGCCTGGCGGTACCTCTGACCCTCGCCGTCCTGATCGCGGCGAGTGCCCTTGTCCGCTCGCTCGCGTGGTTTGCACAAGGCAACGCCGTCGTACTTCCCGGACGAGTATCTCTATGCCGAGCTCGCCCGCTCGCTCGCAGATTCCGGAAGTCCGCTCGTACGCGGGGCGGGGACCGGCTTCCCGGCGTTGCTCCAGCCCATCCTCACCGCTCCGTTCTGGCTCGCAAGCGATGTCGCAGTCTCCTACCATCTCGTGCAGGTCTTCGCGACGCTCGCAATGTCGCTCGCAGCCGTGCCGGTGTACCTGCTGGCGCGTCGGCTCGGACTCGGAGCCGGTGTCGGCCTCGTCTGTGCCGCCTTTGCACTCGCCGTCCCGGACTTCCTCTACACGTCGAGGATTCTCGCCGAGCCGTTCGCATACCCACTCGCGCTTGCAGCGGTCTGCGCAGGCACCCTGGCACTCGCTCGTGGCGGCTCCCGCCGGCAGCTCTTCTTCCTGGGGCTGGCGGGGCTGGCAGTGCTCGCACGCGTGCAGTTCCTGATCCTGCCGTTGGCCTACGTCGCCGCGGTAGTCACTGTCGGCGCGTGCGAGCGAGCGTTTCTCCGCGTCGCACGGGAGCAGCTCCTACCCCTCTCGATCTTCGGTCTCGGACTCGCGGCAAGTGCCAGCCGACCAGGCGTCGTCGGTCAGTACAGGAGCTTTCTCGACGTCGACGTCAGCACCGAGCTCGTAGGACGCTTCGCCACGAATGCATTCGGGCTCGCGTACGTCGGCGGCTGGCTACTCGTGCCGGGAGCGCTGCTCGGGCTCGGACTGGCGCTGGCTCGCCCGCGGTCGCGAGAGGAGCTCTCGTTCGCCGCCCTCGCGGCCGCCCTCGGCCTCGGGCTCCTGGGAGAAGCCGCGGCGTACGGCGATCTCGGGATCGTGCAGGAGCGTTACTTCTACTACGCGCTGCCGCTCGTCGCCCTTCTCTTCGCCCTGTATGCCTCACGCGGGTGGCCGCTGCGCCTCGCATACGCGGTGCTCGCAGCCTCTGCGCTCGCAATCGTGGCCACCCTGCCGATCACGTCCGCGACTGCCTCGATCGGGAAGGTCCAGTCGCCGTTCCTCTTCGCGGCGTTCCGCCTCGAACAGATGCTCGGCACCGGGCTCGGGTCGCTGGTCCTGGCGCTGACGGTGAGCGTCCTGGTCGTAATCACGCTTGCCTGCTCGCGCTGGCCGCACTCCGGTGCCGTCGTGGCGATCGGCCTGGCAACGGCGTTCTGCGCGCTCGGGTCCGTCGGCGCGG
This sequence comes from uncultured Actinomycetes bacterium, assembly GCA_963756925.1. Classification (GTDB taxonomy): domain Bacteria; phylum Actinomycetota; class Thermoleophilia; order Gaiellales; family Gaiellaceae; genus GMQP-bins7. Next base: position 500,242 of record CAVWPL010000001.1, read on the forward strand.
CTGTGCTCGACCTCGAGAACACGGCTCGAGTGCGAGCGCGCTACCTGCCCGCAGACCGGTCGTGGATCGACAGTGCCGGGCTCGAGGACGTCGCGATGCTGCGCACGTTTTCCACTCCTGGCGACACGTACCAACAGCTCTTCTGGAACCGGTCCGTGACATCGTTGCTGCTGCTGCCGGGCGTTGCGCCGAGCGATCAGTACCGTATCGAGCGCGTCTCCGTCGCCCGGGACGGGACGCTGCTCAGCCAGGGCAGCCCCGTCGTTCGACCGCTTGTGGTCGACGAGTACGCGGGCCGAGTGGACCTTCGCGGAGCCGTGTCCGTGGCACGGGGGCCGACCCATCGTCTCTGGCGCCCGGCAGGCGTGCCGCGCCTGCGCTTCATGTCGGACGGCTACTTCGATGGTTGGCTCGGGCGCACCGGCACCCTCCGAGTCTGGCCGTCGACGGCGTCGGGCATGGTGGCGGGCCTCATCACCTTCCGAGCGACCCCGACGCGTCAGATGAGACTGACCGTGATGAGCAAATCCGGACGCCAGTCGTATCCACTCGCTGCCGGTCGGGGAACGCCGATCACGGTTCGTGTCTGCGGCAACGGCCCGTGGGTTGCGAGGTTCGAGGCGAGCGAGAGCAGCTGGGTCGACGGCCACTGGGTCAGCGCCCGCTCGTCCGTCCCGACGTGGACAGCCGACCCCGGCGCCTGCCGTCCCGCCTCTTCAAACACGAGATAGGCAGGGACCGGGGTCTCACCCTTCAGCTCGGGCCGACTGACGCGTGCTGCACGCGAGGCAAGGCCTCGCCCTATTTGAGCTCGACGGAAGCCCCTGCTTCTTCCAGCTGCGCCTTGATCGTCTCGGCCTCCTCCTTCGGAGCACCCTCCTTGACGTTCCCGGGAGCGGCGTCCACGAGATCCTTTGCTTCCTTCAGGCCGAGCCCCGTGACCGCACGGACGACCTTGATCACCTGGATCTTCTTCTCGCCGGCAGCCGTCAGCAGGACGTCGAAGGAGTCCTTCTCCTCCTCTGCGGCACCGGCGCCGTCTCCGCCGACCGGGCCGGCAGCCGCGACTGCGACCGGAGCGGCAGCGGTAACGCCCCATTCTTCCTCGATCGAGTTCTTCAGCTCGACGAGCTCCAGCACAGTCATCTTCCCGAGGGTGTCGAGCACCTTCTGCACGTCAGTTGCCATTACTCCTCCTCTTCGTCTTCTTGAGCTTCATTGGCTGCTTCCGGCACCTTGGAGTCAGCCGACTCATCGTCGTGACCTTCACCGGCTACGTCGGGCACCTGAGGGTCGGCCGACGAGCCTTGGTCTTCGGATTCCGCCGTGGTCGCCGGCGTTTCGGTCGCGTCGGGCTCCGTGCGCTCGCGCTCCTCGCCGGAGCCGCGGGAGCCGCTTCAGCTTCCGTGGCCGTTGTCGTAGGCGGCTCGAGAACCTGCCCCTGCTCCTCGAGCTGCTTGATGCGGGCGTCCACGAGACCGTGAAGATCGCGGAGCGGCGCCGTGACGAGCCCGAGTAGTTGGGTGACCGGTGCGACGATCGCGCTCACGAGCTGCCCTCGCAGCACGTCGAGAGGTGGCAGCGTCGCCAACAGCGCGACGTCCTCGCTCGACAGCGTCCTGCCCTCGAAAATGCCGCCACGCAACGTGAGGACATTCGTCTCCTTCGACGTCGCGGCGAGAGCCTTTGCAACCGCGGCCGGGTCGCCGTTCGACTCGATGAAGGCGATCGCCGTCGGGCCCTCGAGCAGGACGAGGAGCGCCTCGGCTCCGGCTCGTTCGGCGGCCTGCCGCGTCAGGGTGTTCTTGACGATGCGAAAGCGCGCGCCGTGCTCGAGAAGCGCATCGCGGAGCGCCTCGAGCTGCTTGTTCGTGAGACCGCGGTAGTCGGCAACAATGAGCGCGTCCGCGGCGCCGAGTTGATCGGCGAGCTGCGAGACGATCCGTTCCTTGTCTGCTTTCAGCATTGGTTCCTCCAGAAGAACGAAACCCGCACAAGGCGGGCTCGATCAGGTGCGCAGTCGCACGCGGATGGAACCTGCCTCGGCCGGACCTCTGCCCTGCTCTCGGGCTGCCGGCTGTCTTCGGCGGAATTCGTCAGGTCGTTAGGCCGAGACTGTAGCTTCCTCCGCGGCAGCCGGTGCACCGTCGAGCTCCTCGGCAATGTCGCGTGTCTTCGTCGAATCGACGTGGATGCCCGGACCCATCGTCGTCGTGAGGGTGATCTGCCTGATGTAGCGGCCCTTGGCTGCGGATGGCTTCGCTCGAACGATCTCCTCGAGGAGTGCCGCGTAGTTCTCGAGCAATGCCCGCTCATCGAAGCTGCGCTTTCCGATGGACACGTGGACATTTGCACCGCGGTCGGTGCGGTACTCGAGCTTGCCGGCCTTGGCATCGCCCACTGCCTTGCCGATATCGAACGTGACCGTTCCCGTCTTGGGGTTGGGCATGAGCCCTCGCGGACCCAACACCCGGCCGAGCTTCCCGACGGTTCCCATCATGTCCGGCGTCGCGATGGCGACGTCGAAGTCCAGGAAGCCCTCGTCGATTCGGGCGGCGAGGTCGGCCGAGCCGACCACGTCGGCTCCGGCGTCCTCGGCCTCACGCGCCTTCTCGCCCTCCGCGAAGACCGCTACCCGTACGTCCTTTCCGATTCCATGAGGAAGCATGATCGTCCCGCGAAGCTGCTGGTCCGCGTGGCGCACGTTCAGACCGAGCCGAAAGTGCGCCTCGACGGTCTCGTCGAACTTCGCGCCCTCGATCCCCTTGACCAGACGGACGGCTTCGAGCGGTGAGTAGGGCCGTTCGCGATCGATCTGCGTCATGGCGTTCCGGTATCTCTTGCCGCGCGCGCTCACGCTTCCACCTCGACTCCCTCTCGGGGGACACCATGCGGTTTCCCGCAACCCTTCCCCGGTCGTGGAGCCGGAAGCTCACGCTTCCACCTCCACTCCCATCGAGCGCGCCGTCCCGGCAATGACCTTCATCGCCTCGTCGACGTCGCGTGCGTTCAGGTCCGGCATCTTCGTCTCCGCGATCGAGCGCAGTTGCCTCTGTGTGAGCATTCCGACCTTTTCCCTGTTCGGCTCGCCCGAGCCTTTCTCGAGACTCAGCGCTTCCTTGATCAGGACTGCGGCCGGGGGCGTCTTGGTGATGAAGGTGAACGAGCGATCCTCGAACACCGTGATCTCCACGGGCGTGATTCGACCGTTCTCCTGCGCCGTCTGCGCGTTGAACGCCTTGCAGAACTCCATGATGTTCACGCCGTGCTGGCCGAGCGCAGGACCGACAGGAGGCGCGGGGTTGGCCTGGCCGCCCGGGATCTGGAGCTTGATGATGGTGAGAACTCTCTTGGCCATCAGTCGATCTTCTTCACTTGGTCGAAGCTGAGCTCGACAGGCACCTGGCGCTCGAAGATGTCGACGAGAACCTTCAGCTTCTGCTGATCGGGGTTCACGTCGACGATCTCGCCGTCGAAGTCGGAGAGCGGGCCCGACGTGACCTTGACCGACTCACCGAGCGAGAACTCGACCTGTGCTTTTTGTGCCTGTCCACCCGCTGGAACGCCATGGTGGAGGATCCGGTCGACCTCGGGTTGGGAGAGAGGCACAGGCTTGGTTCCTGCTCCGACGAACCCCGTGACACCGGGTGTGCCCTTCACGACCGTCCAGGCGTCGTCCGTCATGTTCATGTTCACCAGTACGTAGCCGGGGAGCACGCGCTTCTCGATCTGCACCTTCTGGCCGTCCTTGGTCTCGATCACCTGCTCCGTCGGGACGACGACGCGCCGGAAGCTCGGCTGCTGGTTCATGGAGACGATCCGGTGCTCGAGATTGGTCTTCACCTTGTTCTCGTGTCCCGAGTAGGTGTTGATGACGTACCAGAGGAACATGAGTCTCCTAGAGCAGAACGCGGTCGACGAGTGGACGGATGATCTGGTCGAGGCCCCAGAGGTAGAAGCCGACGATCGTGCAGGCGATGACGACGACGACGACACCCTGGAACGTCTGGCGACGGCTCGGCCAGTCGACCTTCCTGAGCTCGGCGTAGGACTCGCGCACGAACTGGCCGCGCGGCTTCGGCCTCCTTCCGCCCCGTCTGCTGCTTGACCGGCTGCTGCGCGGGACGTACCTGCGCCTGCCGACCGCGACGACTCGAGGTCCCGTCGCCTGCTGCCGCTCTGGCGGCGCGGCGCTGCTTGCGGGTCTCGCGGGCCACTTATCTCGTCTCCCGATGCGGCGTGTGACGCCCGCACCAACGGCAGTACTTGTTCAGCTCGACGCGGTCGGGCGAGTTCCGCTTCGACTTCTGGGTCTGGTAATTACGCCGCTTGCACTCTGTGCAGGCGAGCGTGATCGCGACTCGGACTCCGGTTGCCATTGTTGTTTTGGTTGCGGTGGGACGAAGGAGTGAAGTTGCCGGCAGGAACAGCTCGAGTAGCGGCGGCAGGACTCGAACCTGCGACACGCGGATTATGATTCCGCTGCTCTAACCAACTGAGCTACGCCGCCGCGCGCGGGAGAGTGTAGCAGCGACCAGGGAACGTGATCCCAGGTGCGGAGCGCCCCCAGGACCGTCGTCGACGCCGGAGACTCCGACCGATTCGACTCGTAGGATCGCGGTCGTGATTCGGATCCCACCGCAGCGAGGCGGCTGGCTCGAGGTCATCTGCGGGCCGATGTTCAGCGGGAAGAGTGAAGAGATGATCCGTCGCCTGCGCCGTGCCGAGATCGCCGGCCAGCGGGTCGTCATCTTCAAGCCCGTCATCGACGACCGCTACGACGCCGCCGACATCGTCAGTCACGCCGGCGCGCGCATGCGAGCGATGGCGGTGGCATCCGTCCCGGAGCTCCTGCGCAGGTCGCGCGGGCACGACGTGGTGGGGATCGACGAGGTTCAGTTCTTCGAAGGGAGCGTCGTCTCGGCGGCGCTGGAGCTCGCCGACGGCGGAGCTCGTGTCGTCGTCGCCGGCCTCGACCAGGACTTCCGCCGGCTTCCGTTCGGCCCCATCCCCGAGCTCCTCTCCCATGCAGAGTTCGTGGACAAGCTCCAGGCGGTGTGCAACCGATGCGGCGGCCCCGCGACGACGACGCAGCGGCTCGTGAACGGGATCCCCGCGCCCTACTCGGGCGAGACTGTCGTCGTCGGTGCAGCGGAGCAGTACGAAGCACGCTGCCGCGGTTGTCACGAGCCGGGCGTGGAGTCGGCGATCGCAGCCGCCGTCGCCGCCGCCTGACGGTCAGCGCCCTCTGACGACGCTCGCAACCAGGCAGCCGAGGTAGCACGCAGCGGCCGCGAGCACGATCGTCCCACCCGGCGGCAGATCTACGTAGTACGAGACGGTCAGCCCGCCAAGCGCCGAGACAAGGCCGATGCCTGTCGAGAGCACGAGCGCCGATCGCATGCTCCATGCGATCCGGCCGGCCGCGCTTACCGGCAGAACCATGAGAGCGGCGACGAGCAGGATGCCGACGACTCGCATCGAGAGCGCGACCGTCACGGCCACCAGCGTGCCGAGCGCGATGTTGAGCGGCCCGATCGGCACACCGGCGACACGCGCGCCCTCCTCGTCGATGACCACGCCGGCGAGCGGCCGGTAGAGCAGGGCCACGGTCGCGAGCCCGACTGCTCCGAGCCCGGCGATCACGGCGACGTCGCTCCGCGTGACGGTGAGAATCGACCCGAACAGGTACTGGAAGAGATTTGCGTTCAGCGCACCGGCTGCAGAGACGAGCACGACCCCGAGCGCGATCCCCGTGTAGAAGACGATCGCGAGTGCCTGGTCGCCGGCAGTGCTGCCGCGCGAGCGTAGGAGCTCCACGACGAGCGCACCGAGCACGGCGGCGGCAAGCGCCGCCAGGATCGGCGCCACGTCGAGCAGGATCCCGGCGGCGACTCCCGCGAAGGCGACGTGGCCGATGCCGTCGCCCATGAGCGACTGGCCGCGCTGCACCAGGAAGAAGCCGACTGCCGGCGCCAGGACCCCCACAACAGCGCCCGCGCAGAGCGCGAGCCGCATGAACTCAGTCTCGAGCATGGGTGTGCGAGGGGTCGTGCCAGAGTCCGGGGAGCTCGCTGGGCGCTCCGTCGAAGACGATCGTCCGCCGCACCAGCACGAGACGCTGGACGAAGTGCTCGACGGCTCCGAACTCGTGCGAGACGTACAGGATCGTCACTCCGAGGTCCGAGTGGAGCGTGTCGAGAAGCGCTGCGAGCGACTCCTGCGACTCGGCGTCGACACCCGTCGTCGGCTCGTCGAGGACGAGTAGGGACGGTGCTCCGGCGAGCGCCTTCGCGATGAATGCGCGCTGTTGCATCCCGCCCGAGAGCGTCCGTACCTGTGCGTCCGCGCTCGTCGAGAGCCCAACCCGCTCGATCGCCTCCGAGACGAGGACGCGATCTCGCCGCCGCAACGGGCCCACGAGTCCGCCGGCCGCGAGCCTCCCCGCCGAAACGACCTCCCGGACGGTCGCCGGCGCGTCGCCGCCGAGCTCGGACCGCTGGGCGAGGTACCCGAGCAGCCGGCGCTCCGAGAACCGGTGTGCGGGCTCGCCGAAGAGGAGCGCGCGTCCGCCGGAAGGGCGCTCGAGCCCGAGCACGACACGCAGCAGGGTCGTCTTCCCACCGCCGTTCGGCCCCGCGATCGCGACGAACTCACCCTGCGAGATCCGCAAGGAGACGTCCTCGAGAACGCGTTGGCCCGGTCGGTAACCGAATGCGACCCGGTCGAGATCCACTGCAGGAGTCAACGGCACCCGAGTGCCTCTCGAAGCGTCACGAGGTTTCGGCGCATGACGGAGAAGTAGTCCTCCCCGGCTGCAAGCTGCTCCTCCGTGAGCCCTTCCACGGGGTCGAGGACGGCGATGTCCGCTCCGGTCTCGCGCGAAACGGTCTTGGCAACTCGATCGGACACCAGCGGCTCTGCGAGGACCGTCTTGGCTCCCGACTCCCGGACCTGCTGGACGAGTGTCTCCACCTCCCGGGGGGTCGGCTCTGCTTCGGGCGACGATCCCGAGAGCGAGATCTGGGAAAGGCCGTAGGAGGCCGCGAGGTAACCGAACGCCGCGTGGCTCGTCACGATCTCGCGGCGGGCGCAATCCGCGAGACCAGCACGGAAGGCACTGTCGAGCGCCACGAGCTCGCCGCCGAGCCGAGCGGCGGCCTGTCGCCTCCCGAGAGCGGAGCCGATCCGCCCGACCACCGCGCGGAAGCTCATGCCGTCGAGCCAGACATGGGGGTCGACGGCGGTGGCTCCGCGAACGTCCAGGGACGGTCCGTCCCGGTCTTCCAGTGCCTGCTCGAGCGCCGGCTGGAACCCGCCCCCGACGTACACCACGAGATCGGCGTCGTGGATCGCCACGACGTCCCGCGGCGAGAGCTCGACGTCGTGCGGCTCCGCGCCCGGCGGCGTCAGGTTGACGACCTCGACATCGTCGCCGCCGACTCGCTCCACCGCCCACGCCAGCGGGTAGAAGGCGGCGGCGACGGTCGCGCGGCTGTCGTCTTGGGTGTCCGAACCGCCGCAGCCGGTGAGACCCAGAGCGACGAAAGCGGCAACGGCGACGAAGGAGCGCATGCAAGCACGCTAGCACGTCATGAGAATGGGTATCATTATCGCTCGTGGGCAAGAACTGGACGGCAGACGCGCTCGACCGGCTTCGCGAGTCGACCGGGCGAAGCGGCACAGCGCGGCGTGCCGTCGTCGAGTTCGTCGGTCATCAGACGTGCTGTGTCTCGGCCCAGGAGATCCACGACGGAGTCCGCGCGAGCGGAGTCCGCCTCGGGATCGCTAGCGTCTATCGAACGCTCGAGGGTCTCGATCGCACCGGTCTCGTGCAACGCATCGACCTCGGTGACGGGATCGCCCGCTTCGAGCCCGCGCATTCCGGAGGCGAGCACCATCACCACTTCGTGTGCGACAGCTGCGGAAAGGTGGAGCCGTTCGAAGACCTCGCTCTCGAGGCCGCGCTCGAGCGCATTGCGGGCGGTCACGGCTACGAGGTCGCCGCCCACGACGTCGTCCTCCGCGGAGGCTGCGGCCAGTGCCGGCCCGCCGCGTAGGGAGCGCCCGCTATCCGCGTCGGAGCGCTCGGCGAAGCCGGCGTTCGGCGCGTGTGGCCGTATACGGCCCCGCTACTCGATCAGCGTGAGCAGCTTGAACATCGGCAGGTACATCGCGATGACGATGGTGCCGACCATGAAGCCGACCGCGATCATCATGAGCGGCTCGATGATCGAGGTCAGCGCCTGGATCGACGCGTCGACCTCGTCCTCGTAGAAGTCGGCGACCTTGCCGAGCATCTTCTCGAGCTCGCCGGACTCCTCACCGATCTTGACCATCTGCGAGACCATCGGCGGGAAGACGGCGCTCTCGATCAACGGCTGCGCGATCGTCGCACCTTCCTGAACCCGTACGCGAAGCCTTGCGGTCTCGTTCTCGACCACCCAGTTTCCTGAAGTCTGCGCGGTGATCTCGAGCGCCTTGACGATGTCGACGCCGGCGGCGATCAGGGTCGAAAGCGTTCGCGACCAGCGTGCCATCGAGACCTTGCGGACAACCTGGCCGATCGTCATCGGAATGCGCAGCTTGAAACGATCCCAGACCTTGCGGCCGGACTCGCTCTTCTTCCAGCGCATGAAGACCCAGATGATGAACGCGAAGAGCGGGAAGAAGATGTACCAGTAGCTGCGAAGCCCGTTCGAGGCGTGGACGATGTACTGCGTCAAGGTCGGCAGGTCTCCACCGAGCGACTCGAAGATCTTCTGGAAGACCGGAACGAGGAACATGAGCATGCCGATGAGGACGAGCGTCGCGAAGCACAGAACGACGAGGGGGTAGACCATCGCGCCCTTCACGCGGCGCTTGATCTTCTGCTCCTTCTCGATCTGCGTCGCGACTCGGTCGAGAACCGTGTCGAGCACTCCGGCTGCCTCGCCGGCCTCCACCATCGAGATGTACAGCCGGTTGAAGGTATCCGGATGGTGCGACATGGCTTCGGACAGGAACGCGCCGCCCTCGACCCGTTCGCGGACATCGTCGATGACGGCACCAAGTGCGGCATCGTCGGTCTGTTGCTCGAGCACCACGAGAGCAGTGACCACGGACAGGCCGGCCTCGATCATCGTGGCAAACTGGCGAGAGAAGATCTGGAGCGACTTGGACTTGACCTTCTTCGTCCGGCCGAACATTCCGCGACGCGAGTCGCTTGCCGTAGGCGCCTTCAGCTCCTTCAGCCAGTCTGCGAGAAGGCCGCTTCCCCGAAGGGCGTCACGCGCAGCCGTGAGATCGGTCGCCGAGATCTCGCCCGCCTGGACGACACCCTGGGCGTTGATCGCGCTGTATGCGAAGGTCGGCATTCTGAAGCCTCGCCTGGGGCTACTTCTCGGCCTGAGTGAACTGCTGCACCGTCTCGGGCTGTGAACCCGTGTAGAGCAGCTTCAAGGTGTAGCGGGCTCCCGTTGCGGTGTTCACCAGGGTGAGGGTCTGCCCCATCTTGAGAGCGATCGACCCGCCGCCGGAGAACGCGCCACCGACAACTCCGATCTGCGCGACCTTGGGCTTCAGCCCGAGGAGCACGAAGGTCGGGTCCGCCTGCGGGAAGCGCTTCTTGACGTCGACCGCCTCGTCGCTGCCGTTGACAGCGATCGTGGCGCTCGTGAGCTGAGACGAGCTCGTATCGGAGTTCGACGAAGACCCGGGCGAGGCCGTCGCGCCGGCACCTCCGCCATTCGACACCTTCACTCCGACGGGTTCGCCGTCCTGCGAGGCACCCGTGCCATCGGCCTCCTTCACCAGCTGCACGAACGGATCGCGCCGGACGAAGAGGCTGAACGAGGCGAGCTGTCCCGCCTGTGGCACGGGCACGACGCCCTGCACGAGCTTGACGCCGGCCAGCACCGCACCCTTGTCGAAGCTCACCGTCGTCGGTGCCGCGCCGGGGTCGGCCGCGGAAGAGGTCGGCACGGCGTCGGTAGTCGTGCCCGGCGTGGCCTCGGACCCACCGCCACCGAGGAACTTGGGCGCCTGGAACGCGACGATCGCAAGCAGAGCGACGCCGAGCCCGATGACGATGAAGAGCTGCTTGCGGCTCTTGTCTTGAGCCGAGGTAGTAGCGGCCATTAGGGAGTCGCTCCTGCTGCGGAGGTTCCGTCCGAAGACGGCGTGGTCGATTCACCCTCCGGAGTCACCGGAGTGGTGGTGGCTGGAACACCAGGCATGAAGCCGAACGCGTTGAGCACGACTCCGGCGCGTACGACCGGGAACTTGGCCTCTCCCTCCGGCTTGCCGAGACGCACCTCGTTGACCGAGTAGAGACGGCCGCGCACGAAGAGACGGCCCTTCTTGACGGAGACAAGCTCGCGAAGCTCTGCCAGGAACTTCGAGACATCACCGAAGCGACCCTGCACGGTGATCGAGAGTGGCTGCGCATAGTAGCCAGTCACCGGGATCACTGCAGTCGGCTGGAAGCCCTCGAGCTTCAGACCGTGGTTCGACGCCAGTCGATCGACGTCGAGGATCACTCCTGCGACGTTTGCATCCACGGGAAGCGCCTTGGCAAGCCGGAAGACGTCGCTGGCGCGCACCGTCACGGCGGCGGAAGGACGTGCGAGGTCGGCCTTCTTCTGGTCGAGCTCCGCCTGGGCAGCCACGACTTCCGTCTCGAGACTCTTGGCCTGGCTCCGCTCGGGTGAGACGACGAGGAACCAGAGCGCGAGAAGAACCAACGCGAGTGCCGCTCCGCCGAATGCGAGCGCGGACCTGTTGCTCAGCTTGCCGCTCACTGGGCACCTCCGGTGGTCGCCAGGTCGGCGACGATCGTGAACTCGATGACGCGCTTCTGGCCGAGATCGGTCGGGGTCGCGCTCTGAAGTTGTGCGTTCACCAGACTCGGGACGGCCTGAATTCGGGCGAGTGTGCGCGCGATCGACGCATAGTCGAACGCGTAGCCCATGACCGTGACGCCTGTCGGCGTTGTGGGCACGGCTACAGGCGCGGGGGCCGGCGCTGGGGTCGGGGTCGACGACGCGGACGCGTCCTCTGTCGTCGGCACTGGAACCTCGGGCGTCGTCGGCTGAGGCGCAGTCGCGGCCAGCTCGGTGAGCGACACACCCGACGGGATGACGCGTGAGATGTCACCCAACACGCGCTCCCAGCTCAGCCTGCTGCCGAGGACCTGCGCGACGGCAGTGGCCCGCTGGGCCTGTTCGCCGGCGAGAGCAGGGTCGATGTTCGCCCGCGTCGGCTCGGGTAGCTTGGCGATCTCGATACGTACTGCGTCGAGCTGCGTCTGGTTGTCGCGGGCCGCGCTGTTCGCTCCGAGGAACAGGAAGGCCAGGGCTGCGATCGGAACAACTGCCGCAACAGGGAGCGCAACGGCGAGCGCGTTCGGACGTTTTCGCGTCTGACGGGAATCCTTGGGGAGCAGGTTGATCGAGCGGGCCGCCTCATCCTCGATGGCCAGTCCGATCGGGACGGCAAGCGAGCCGATGGTCGCGTCGAGCGCCACCGGGATCTCGGTCAAAACAGCGACCCGGCCGAGCGGATCACCCACGCTGACGCTCACACCGATCATCTGGTGCAGCGCGTCGGCGAGACCTTCGAGATGCGAGGTTCCGCCCGTGATCAGGATCTCTCGGATCCCCAGCGATTCGGGCTGAGTCTGGTAGAACTGGAGCGAGCTGACGAGCTCGCGCGCGAATGGCGTGAGCCTCGTCCGAACCGCCTCGAGCGCACGGCTACGCGTCTCGGAGTCGAGCGAGTCGAGGTGGCGTCCTGGGCCGCTCAGTGACAGGTGGGTGAGGATCGTCGCCGCCTCCATGAGCGGCACGCCGAGCTCCTCGGCGATCGCCTCCTGCAAAGCGCCGCCTCCCCAATCGAACACGCGCGTGAATTCGCAGACACCGCCTCCGGCGACGAGCAATGTCGACGCCTCGTGGCCGATCGCCGCGACGACGGTCGCGCTGTCATCACTTCGATTGCGGCTGCCGAGCGGCGGGACGAAGGCCCGGAGCAGGCCGAACGCTTCGAGATCGAGGCCTGCAAGACGAAGACCGGCATTGCGGCAGGCAGCGATGTACGGCTCGACCTGGTCTCGTGGTGCGACGACGAGGAGCACGCGACGCGAGATCTCCCCGCTCTCCGTGTACCGCTCTTCCACCACTCGGTAGTCGAGGACGGACTCGTGTGCCGCGACCGGCAGAACCTCATGCGCCTTGAACCGCACCGCGTTGTCGAATCGCTCTTCGTCCTCGATGCCGGCAATGTCGAACGTCCTTACGCCGACGCGACTCGACGACAGGCCGAGACGGACGTTCTTGACGGGGAGTGCGTGATCCTTGAAGAAAGACTTGAGTGCGTGGGTGAGCGCCTCCGGATCGCGCAGCTCACCGTCGACGACAACACCCGGCTCGAGCGCGCGCCTCGCGAGATCGACGAGCTCCGGACGTTCGCCGCTCCCGGTGACTACCGCTGCAGCAATCTGCGACGCACCGACCTTGAGCCCCACGACCTTTTTGCCTCGTGCTGACCCGCCTCCGTTCCGCTTGCGGAGGACGACGGGCTCGTTCTGAAGTGATGTCACCGGAACGTCGAAGGACGGCTCCGGCTCGGACTCGTACTCGGCGGCGACCTCGGTCGCGTCGAGCTCGGTCTGTTCGAAGGGCTCGAACTCCGTCTCGGGCTCGTCCGCAACCTCATGCTGCTCATGCTCGGGAGTGAGCTCGGGCTCGTCGACGGCAGGCGCGTCAGAGTCGTCGGTCTCGCCCACCACGAACGCGCCTGAATCTTCGTACTGCGTGAGTACGACCTCTTCGTCCGCTGCCTCCGACCAGTCGTGGGCAGGAGCGTGCGTGGACTCGGTGCCGTACATCGGGACGTTCTCGAACCCTTCGTCCTCGATCGCTCCGGCCTCGTCGCCCGGCTGTTCGCCGACGACGACATCCTCGGCGGCCTCGTCCTCGATTGCGAGCGCGACGGGCACGCGGCGCCGGAAGAGACCGCGCCGCTTGTGCTCGACCACGGGGGACTCGTCGATCTCGATCGACGCGGCGAGGTCGTCTTCGATATCCTCCTCGGCAGTCTCCTCGTACTCGATCGCTTCGCTCTCGGGTGCTGCGTACTCGGCCACGGCCTCGTCGGCCTCATACGTGTCGGCCGGGTCGAATGCGGTGTCCTCGGCCTCGATGCTCTCCGGGACATAGCTCCAGGCGCGACCGTTCCCTACGAACTCGGTCGCAGTAGACGCGAACTCGGGCTCCACGTGCTCCGGCTCGGCGTTCTCCGAGTTCTCGAGCTGGACATCGTGGTCCTCAGCGGCCTCATCGAGTGCGATCGCGACGGGCACGCGGCGCCGGAAGAGACCGCGGCGCTTCTGACGACCCGCGGAAGCATCCTCGGCCTCGATCAGTGCAGCAGCTTGCGCCCAACGATCTGCGTCGTCGTCGACGGTATTCGCGGGCTCGGACTCAGCGGCAGCGGTCTCGGAGGTGTGCGCAGCCACGATCTCGTCGTTGGCGTATGCGTCCGAGGACTCGGACACGGCATCCTCGGCGGTAGTGCTCTCCGGGACGTAGCTCCAGGCGTGGCCGTTGCCCACGAGCTCGGGCTCGGCGTCCTCGGACTCCGTGTGATCTGACTCGTGTGCGAACTCGTCGGCCTCGGCGGCCTCGTCGTCGAAGGCGGTCGCCTCGGGTGCGACGGGCGCTGCCTGGCGCCGACGGAAGAGACCGCGGCGCTTTACCTCGACGGCGGGAGCATCTCCGGGCTCGGTCGATGCGGCTAGATCGCCGTGATCCTCGTCATCGTTCTCGTCCTCGTCGGCCTCATGAGACTCGAGCCCAGGCTCGAACGCCGGCTCGTCGACTGGCTCGTCGACCACTGGCTCGACTGCGGGCTCGATGGCTTCGGACTCGAAGGTGCCGGCGTCGGGCTCGAACGCCGAATCGCTCTCAGCTTCGGCCGCAAACCCGATGGGCCCTTTGGCAACCTCGTCGACCTGATGCTCCGGGACCGAGGTCCAGGCCTGGCCAGCCTCATATTCGGGCGTGCTCGCCTGGTCATCCCCTTCGTTCGAAGGCTCGGACGGAATTGCGCTCGCATGAGGGCGGTTGACGAAACGGTCTTCCCAGAAGGACATGGCGGCTAGCTCCCGGCCACACGCAGCGTTGCGCCAAGGTTCGGCGAAGCGGCGGGCGACCCCTCGGTGGTCATGGCAGGAACGGGAATTCCGGCACGTTCGAGCGACGAAATGAGCGACTCGGGCCGGGTCGTGCGGCTGAGCGCATCGGAGACGGAGATGGTGCGCTTCTCGATGAGCTCGGCAAGCGACTGCTCCATGGTCTGCATCCCGCGACGCGTGCCGGTCTGCATGTAGGAGTAGACCTGTTCGATCTTCCCCTGACGGATCAGGTTTCGGATCGCGTCGTCCAGGAAGAGAATCTCGAGTGCACACACACGCCCGCTGCCGTCCGCTCGAGGAAGCAACGTCTGCGTGACGACTCCCTGAAGCGAGTTCGCGAGCTGCATGCGGACCTGGGCCTGCTGCGCGGCCGGGAAGACGTCGATGATGCGGTCGATCGTGCTCGGCGCGCTCTGCGTATGCAGGGTGGCGAAGACGAGGTGGCCGGTCTCAGCTGCGGTCAGCGCAGTGGTGATCGTCTCGAGGTCGCGCATCTCGCCGAGGAGAATCACGTCCGGGTCCTGGCGCAATGCGCCTCGGAGCCCCTCGGCGAAGCCGGTTGCGTCGCCCCCGATCTCCCGCTGGTTGACGATGCAGAGCCGGTGGGAGTGGAGGAACTCGATGGGGTCCTCGATGGTGATGATGTGCTCTCGGCGCGTCGCGTTGATCTCGTCGATCAATGCCGCCAACGTCGTGGACTTGCCCGAGCCGGTCGGGCCCGTCAGGACCACGAGACCGCGCGGCTTCGTCGTGAACTCGTGGAGTGCAGGAGGCAGACCGAGCTCCTCGAGCGAGCGGATGTCGGCAGGGATCATGCGGAACGCGGCTGCCAGCGACTCGCGCTGGTAGTAGGCACCGACGCGGAACCGGCCGAGACCTCGTACGCCGTACGCGAAGTCGAGCTGACGGTTGAGCTCCAGATTCTTCTGTTGCTCGGTCGTCGTGATCCGGTAGATGAGCTGGCGTGTGAGGTCAGGGTCGAGTACGGGGAAGTCGGTGAGCGCCTCGATGTGCCCGTTTACGCGAATAGCAGGATGCGAGCCCGCGGTCACGTGCAGGTCCGACGCCTTGAGCTCGACCGCGCGCTCGAGAAGCGCGTCGATAGAGAGGGGGCCGCTGGACTGCGAACCTCCGACGGCGTGCGGGTTTGGCACGGCGGATGTGGGGCTCGTCATCTCCACGAGGCGGTCTATCGGCAGCGAGCGCCTACGGCTTGAGGGTTCGGCAGCGGCCGCTTGTCCCTCCTTCTTCTTGGTCCTGGAGGTGCGCGCCGCCTCCGGTCCGGCGCTACCCCCGCATGTCCCCCAAGATGAGGGACGTCATCACCCCGAGATCACCCGTTGTGGGGAAGAACTAGGACGCCTGCCTGCCGATTCTCCGCCTGTGGCACCCCTCCATCCACTCCGAAGGGAGCGTTCCATGCGGTTCATCGACAAGGCGCAGCGGCGCCTTCGCGGTGAGGAGTCAGGCTTCACGCTCATCGAGCTCCTGGTCGTCCTCATCATCATCGGCATTCTGCTCGCCATTGCCGTCCCGTCGTACCTCGGCTTCAAGGATCGTGCCGAGCGACGGGCAGCGGCTGCCAACGTGCGGGCCGCGATCCCCGCGGTCGAGGCGTTCTATGCCGACTTCAACACCTACACGGGCATGACGCTCGTGGCACTGCGTTCGATCGACCAGGGCGTCGCGATCAGCGGCAACCCGGTGATCCTCCTGAGCGGCGCCGGCTACTGCATCGAGAGCGACTCGAATGGTGCAGCGGCAGGCGGTGCGAAGGAGCACAAGTACACCGGCCCGGGAGTCGACGCGGCTCCGATCGAGGCCAGCTGCTAACGACGAACTCTGCGGCGTACGGCCAGGAAGCGAGAAAGGGCGCGGGAGACCGCGCCTTTTCTTTGCTTCCGGGCGCCTTCTACGTCGCGCTTTCCGTGGTTTCGCGCGCGTCGTCTTCAAGGGTAAAGCGTCCCCCACTCGCTGCCGATAAAGGAGGGAGCCATGAACACGACAATCCCCTTCCCCACTCGCTATCTCGCAGTCATGGGCGTCGCGCTTGCCGTGGCTGCGCTCTTCCTCATCGCTCGCCCGATGCTCCTGGGTGACGGTGGCGACACCGTTGCGGCCGCACCGCCAGCGCCCGTGACGCCGAGGCCCAACGTCCAGCCCGCAACCCCGACACAGCCGAAGGTCGTGCTCCTGCCGGGCTTGCCGGCGCAGGTTGCCAACAAGCTTCGCTACTCGAAGGTGCTCGTCGTCACGCTCTACCAGGGAACGTCGCAGGGAGATCGCGCGGCGGTAGCTGCAGCGCGCGAAGGCTCCCGAGCCGTGCGAGCCGGGTTCCTCCCGGTCAACGTGCTCAACGAGAAGAGCGCGCGGACGGTACAGGCGTTCGTCGGAACGACCAGCACCCCCACGGTCGTGGTCGTTCGCCGTCCCGGACAGATCGTCTCGACGCTCGAGGGTGCCGCCAGCTCGGACGGACAGCTCGTCGCGCAGGCCGCGCATAACGCCGGCGCGGGACGACGATGAGCCGCGCCGCCCGTGCCGCGACGGCCGAGCAGGCCCCCCAGCCCGCCCCGCGTAAGGAGCTCTACTCCTACGAGGTGCGGCGCGAGGGACGCGTGGTCGTCCAGCTCCGAGCACTCGGTGCGGCCGACGGCACGGTCACCGTCGAGACCGAGGTGTACCCGGTCAACAAGGCTCCGGGCGAAGGGATCTCGAGACCGTTCGAGTTCCCCGACGCAGACTACGCACGGCACTTCGTGGACGAGGCGCTTCTGGCCCTCGAGTACCTGAACTGCCAAGTCGCCGAATAGCCGCCCGCGCCGCCTCGGCGTCCCCAACGCGAGGCGATGCGCTCACCAGCGGATCACCCTAAATGGGACTACGCAGGCACCCAGCCGAGCCGATGTTGGGCATGTGGTCTCCGCCGTCCACTCGAAGGGAGTTTCCATGCGTTTCATCGACAAGGCGCAGCGGCGCCTTCGCGGTGAGGAGTCAGGCTTCACGCTCATCGAGCTCCTGGTCGTCCTCATCATCATCGGCATTCTGCTCGCCATTGCCGTCCCGTCGTACCTCGGCTTCAAGGATCGTGCCGAGCGGCGGGCAGCGGCTGCCAACGTGCGGGCCGCGATCCCCGCGGTCGAGGCGTACTACGCCGACACGAGCTCGTACACGGGAATGACGCTCCTGGCGCTGAAGTCGATCGACCAGGGCGTCGCGTTGAGCGGCAACCCGGTGATCCTCCTGAGCGGTGCCGGCTACTGCATCGAGAGCGACTCGAACGGTGTGGCAGCAGGCGGTGCGAAGGAGCACAAGTACACCGGCCCGGGAGTCGACGCGGCTCCGATCGAGGCTAGCTGCTAGGCACACGTCGGACTCGAGCAACACGTACGGAAAGGCGCGGGAAACCGCGCCTTTCTCGTGCGCAAGGATATCCGGCGAGCTACTGCCTACCGGGTGTACGACCCGGGCGAGCTGTTCGACCGAGGCAAGCAACTGCTCGGGTAGACCCGGACTCGAGGTACACATACGGAAAGGTGCGGGAATCAGCGCCTTTCTCGTGCGCAATGACTTCCGGCTCGAGCTACTGCCTACTGGGTGACGACGCGGGCGAGCTCTTCGACCGAGGTGAGCCCGGCGGCAGCCTTCGCGATCCCGTCGTCCCAGAGCGAGCGCATGCCCGCTGCGAACGCGGCCCGATCGATCTCGTCGCGCGTTGCATTCGATGCGGCGAGGGATTCGAGCTCGTCGTTCATGAGGAGCAGCTGGAAGATGCCGATTCGTCCCTTGTAGCCCGTGCGGTTACAGCGCGGACAGCCGACCTTGCGGTAGACGACCATGCCCTCGCGTGCCTGTGCGGTCTCGGGCGAGATCCGCGCCGCGAGGAGCTCGTCGACGGTGGGGACGTACATCTCGCAGCAGTTCGTGCACAGACGGCGTGCCAGCCGCTGCGCGAGGATCGCGCTGACGGCGGAGCCGGTCAGGAACGGCTCGACGCCCATCTCGTTCAGCCGCGTGAGAGCGCCGGGAGCATCGTTCGTGTGCAGCGTGGAGAGGACGAAGTGGCCGGTCAGAGCGGACTCGATCGCCATCTTCGCCGTCTCGGTGTCCCGGATCTCGCCGACCATGATCACGTCGGGGTCGGAGCGGAGGATCGAGCGCAGCGCCGAGGCGAACGTGAGCTCTGCCTTGATGTTGATCTGGATCTGGTTGATGCCCGCCGAGCCGGTACTCGACCGGGTCCTCGACCGTCATGACGTTGATCTCCGGCCGGTTGATCTGGGCGAGGGCCGCGTAGAGCGTCGTCGACTTTCCGGAGCCCGTCGGTCCGGTGGCGAGGAGCGCGCCCGTCGGCTTGCGGATGATCTGCGAGATCTGACCGCGCATCGTCTCCGAGAGACCCAGCGACTCGAGCGTCGGCGTCGACCGAGACTTGTCGATCAGGCGCATGACCACTTGCTCGCCCTCGACGGTCGGCAAGGTTGCGACACGGATGTCCAGTAGGCGTCCGACAGCGCGTCGCGTTCAGCGAGATGCGGCCGTCCTGTGGGCGGCGGCGCTCGGCGATGTCGAGCTTGGAGAGCACCTTCAGGCGTGTCGTCACCCCGGCGGCCATGCGCTTCGGGATGCGCTGCTGCTCGGTGAGCACGCCGTCCACGCGTGTCCGCACGACCAGAGAGTCGCCCTGGGGCTCGAAATGGATGTCGCTGGCGCCGTCGCTCGCGGCCTGCATGATGATCGAGTTGACGAGACGTACGAGCGGTGCGTCCGAGACGCCGTCCTCGGCCTCGAGATCGTCGCCGTCCTCCTCGACGACCTCGAAGTCGTCGATCGCAGACTGCGTCTCGTAGACCTCGGCCGAGCGCTCGAGGCGCGAGAGCTCGACGAGGATCTCGTCGCGGCCGGCGATCGCAAGATCGAGGTGGTAGCGCGTCGCAAGCCGGAGCTCGTCGACGGCGAGGATGTTCGCGGGATCCGCAAGCGCGACGAGCAGTCGTCCGTCCCGAAGCGAGACGGGAATCGCCGTCACGCGCTTGAGCGCACGCAGCGGGATCTGCTCGATCGCGTCCCCGGTGGGCCGATCGTCCTGGAGGTCGATGTACGGAATGCCGTGACGCCGCGCGAGCGAGCGCGCGATCCCGTCCGACTGTGCATGCCCCTCGTCTGCGAGCGCCTCGGCAAGAGAGCCGACCCCGGCACGCGCCCTCGCGGCAGCCAGGCGGTCCCGCGGGATGATCTCGAGCGGAGTGATCAGGTCGGCGACGAGATCGGCGAGCGTCGCGAAGCTACCGCCCCCGACACCACCCCCATTTGTTGCAGCCGCGTCCGACTCGGGATGCTGGCCGAGTGCCTTCGCGGTCCGCAGTCGTCCAGAAGGCTTCAATGTCATTCAGATCCCTCACAGAGGGTTATCGGCATTGGGGATGGATCCCATGAGATTGGGCAGGGAAGAACCTGGGTGTCGAGCTAGGTCGACGACGGGAGCTCGCGGAAGAAGAGGACCGTGTAGGCGTCCTCGACCACCGGGAACCACGGCGGCGGGAGCCAGAGGAAGCTCTCGTCGTAGCCGTAGTCGCGAACGTCGAACATCCCGGCGAAGCTTCCGCCGTCATCGGTCGCTGCCATCCCGCGGAACGTCATCAGGCTCTTGTTCGTGCCCGACCAGTCCCGTGCCCGCCATGTGCCGGTCTGCGCGATGACGCCCGCGGACCAGGTAAGGGGATCGGGCGTGTACTTGGCGACATAGACGTAGTTCTTCGCCACGAGGCCGAGTACGTCTTCACCCGAGGTCACGAAGCTGATGTCGTTCGCGACCACGATGTCGTCGTTCGAGGCGACCGTGACACGCCCCTTGACGTTCCCTTGCACGATGGCGTCCTGGACGGCATAGATCGCGCCGTTCGCAGGAACAGTTGGCGTGCTGTACGTAGTGCAGGTTGGCAGCACGTCGGCGACGTCCTCGCCACCTGTCTGGTTGCAGCGCTCGATCGTTACCGTCCCTCCCGCGTTGAACGTGAGCCGCCAGGCAGCTCTCGTCGGGTCGTTCAGGTAGATCCCGCCTCCGAGCTGTGACGCTCGCTCGATGTCCGTGAAGGACGTCAGGAAGTTCGAGAAGTCGATCGGATTCTTGATCTGGCTGCGGACGTTGGGAGTCGTGTCCACGTCGTAGCGCTGCGCACCGCTCTGCATGGTCACCGAACCGTTGATCTGGCCCTCCGCGTAGATGTTCGCGGTCGCGATTCCGTCGTGGTCGATGTTGCCGTTGGCGTAGATCTTGCCGTTCGTGATCGCGCCGGAGCCCCAACCGACATCGCCGTTGACGACGCGGTAGTAGTCGGCGAGCGAGGACGGCCGGACATACGTCTCGATCACGCGCGTGTCGCGTGTCGCGCCCGACTTGCGTCCGGCGGCGATGATGCGGACGAATTTCGAGGTCGCGTCGGGTGGATAGACGCGCAGGTTGTACTCGTAGCAGAGGGGATCGCTCGAGACGCAACCCGTGGGCAATTCCCGCCACCTGTCCTTCCCGTTCGGGTACGTCCAGCTCTGCCCGAACGTCCAGGCCACGCCGGCCGCGACGTCCGTACCACCGGACGACCTCCGCGTTGCCTCGCCCGGATGCACATAGTGGAGGTAGTAGAGGCGGTCGTCGACGAGCTTGGAGACGTAGTCGTCGATGCCGGCCTCGGCAGCCTGGAACGAGGTGCCGCCGTAGACCTGATGCACGCTGCGATCGGACTCGCCGCGTACCTGCTCGATCATGATGACGCTCAGGAGCGTCACCATGGCGCCGATGAGCACCACGAGGACCATCCCGATTCCCTGCTCCTGCTGGATCAGTCGACTCTTCATCACGACTCGCCCCTCACGGTTACGCTCGTCTTGTAGGTGTACTGCCGGCTCGGCGACGTCTTGGTCGCGACGGTCAGCGTCACGTCGATCGTCTTGACGTCAATGGGACTGGTCGCAGTGGTGCCGTCGGACTTCTTGTAGGCGAACGGCGCTGCGTTGACGACCGAGCCGACCACTTTCCTGTAGTCGCCGGTCGTGATCGCCGCAATGCTCCAGGGCGCTCCGTCTGTGTCTGTGCTCGTCTTGAATGCGCGCTGGAACTGCCCGCTGCTCAGGCGGTAGGAGACGCGGCGCAGGTGGAACGGCACGGCGCGGTCGGGGGTGTAGAACGTGACCTGCGTCGGAGAGATGCTCGAGATCGGTGACGTGGCGACGTCGCCATCACCGTCGAAGACCTGTCGCAAGTCCTGTGAGACGGTCGTGATCGCGGCCCTGGACTCGACCTGGAGATTTCCCGACTCCTCGATCTCGCCGCTGTGGCGAATCGCGGAGCTCAGCACCATGGAGAAGCTCGCGAGGACGATGGCCATCACCGTCATCGCACTGAGCATCTCGATGAGAGTGAAGCCGTCCTGGCTGCGAACCAGGCGACGTCTGGGCATCACGTCAGCGGACACGTCGTCAGGGAGTACGTGACGTTGAAGTTCGTCGTGCCCGTGTTGACCGTCTGACCCGTCAACTGGCCGCTCTTCGGGTTCGCGACCGAGCACGCGGTGTTGTACGCCTTGATCGTGTAGCCCGTGCCGACGGGGACGTTGGTGAACGTCACGTTGCCGCTCGTGTTCGTCGTACCGCTGACGTTGATGGCCATCGGCCCGACCTGCAGCCTCACCGTGGCGCCGTTCTGGTTGACGCCGCTCCGCTTGACGTTGACAGTCACCGTTCCAGTCGGCAGGTTGAGCGTGACGTTGGCCGTGCTCCCCGACGGTACGGTCGTCGTCGTGGACGCACTCTGACCCGACTTCGTGGCTTGCACGGTGTACCCGCTCCCGGCCGGAAGGTTCGTGAAGGTCACGAGACCGCTCGCAGGCGTCGTCAGCGTGAGGTTCACCGAGTTCGGCCCGCCTGTGACCACGACGGTCGCTCCGGTCACGTTGACGCTCGCCCAGCGGACCTGGACAGCCAGCGACCCGGTCGGCAGGGACATCGTGACGTTCGTGCTCGAGCCCGTCGTGACAGAGATCGACTGCGGGGTCGCGCTCTGCGAGGCCTTTGTGGCCGTAACCGTGTAGCCGGTTCCCGACGGGACGCCGGAGAAGCTGACGACGCCGGATGCGTTGGTCGTACCGGAGACCGGCGTGAGCGCGTACGGACCGCCGCTCAGGGTGACGGTCGCACCAGGTGCCGGCGACCCGCCCCAGTTCACGGTCACGTTGACGTTTCCGGCGGGGCAGCTGCCGAGCGTGACAACCATCGTCGAGGTGAGCACGGTTGGGTAGTTGTCGGGGACGTACTGCGTTACCGGCGTCGAGCACATCGGAGTGCCGTTGGTCCACGCCTCCGCCGTGTACTGGACGCTCGGCACGATCTGCTCACCGGCCAACGTCGTGATGGCCGCGGAGCCGCCTGAGACGCTGAACGTCTGCGTGGCTCCGTTTCGGGCAGATGTGAGCTTGACGGAGGTCGTGCCGGTGTACGGCGATCCTCCTGAGTCTCGAACCACGAGGTTGATCGTCGCCGGCCGGAAGATCTGGATGGTCGGCGCGGCGGTCTGACCGGGGCCGACGTTCAGCCGGGTCGGCGAATTGAGCTGTACGTACCCGCCGAGAGACGCCGTGAGGTCGTAGCAGTCCGACGGGCAGGTCGCGGTCGCGTTCGGTGTGAGCTTCTTGAACGAGACCTTGCCGGTCGCGTCCGTGACGTCGTTTCTCGGGGCACTCGGGCCCGTGAGCAGGTTCACCGCGACGCCTTCGACCGGCACGTTCAGCCCGTAGTCGATGACGAGCGGCTCGACGATCGCGAGGTTCACGCCGCCGAACGGCGTCCGGGACGTGGGTGCCACGTACGTCACCTCGCGAGCGAGGATCTTCGAGTCGTCATTGCGTCTGACGGTGACGACGACTCGCTTGTAGTTCGCAGTCGTCTCGTAGCTCGTCGGCGTCGGATCGTCGACGTACCGAATCTGCGTCGTGATGGTCGCGTTGAGGCCGGTGAGGTTGATCGCGGTCGTGCTCGCGACGACACCCGGTGGGTTCCCGAGCACGACGCCGACGTCGTCGTAGTCGAGCCTCCTGATCGTCTCGATGTGCTCGAGCGCCGCCTGATCCGCGATCGTCCGCTGGCGGGCGAGCTTGTTCGCCGAGATCGCCGACGTGAGCAATCCAGCCATCGCGGCAGCCAGGCCGGCGAACAGGATCATCGCGAAGACGGCCTCGATCAGCGTGAAGCCGGACTCGCCCCGTAGGCGCCGTCGGTGCCGCGAAAACCCAGGATGTGCGCTCACATCGTCTCCCATATCGACCGCCGCAGGCCGGAACTTGATCCCGAGGTCGTCCCTCAGCGTGAGTCAGTCGAAGAGGGACGTATATCCCCCGAGAAGGGGAGCACCCCAGAAAAGGGCGACGACTGCGCCGAGCGCGAGGAACGGCACCAGCGGGATCGCCATCTTCCGCGCGCTCGTCCCGTGTCGTGCCAGGAGCACCACGGATGGCACGAGTGCAGCGACGAGGCCGAGCATGATCGCGAGCGTTACGGAGCGGCCGAGCATCGCCCCGAGCAGGAGCGCGAGCTTTACGTCTCCCATGCCGAGGCCGGCGGGGTAGGCGAGCGCGGCGACGAGGAAGAATGCCGACGCGCCAAGTGCCGCGAGCAGCCATTCCGGGCTGGGCTCGATGAGCGTGTGCGCGACGAGGGTGATCCCCGCAGCGGGCAGCACGATCCGGTTCGGAACGATGCGATGCCGCAGGTCGATGGCGGCGAGTGCGACGAGCACTGCGCAGAACGAAGCGGCGAGCGCCGCATACGCGGTGAACCCGAACCGCCAGAACGAAGCAGCGATCAAGAGAGCCGTTGCGAGCTCGACAGCCGGATAGAGCGGCGAGATGCGCTCCTGGCAGTTTCGACAGCGCCCGCGCAGCACGAGGTACGAGACGATCGGGATGTTGTCGTACGGGGCGATCGGCGCAGAGCAGCTCATGCATCCCGAGCGGCCGCCCAGCGAGCGTCGCTCCGGAACTCGCGCAACGACCACGTTCAGGAAGCTTCCGACTGCGAGCGCCGGCCCGAGGACGAGGGCCGCCTCGTTCATCCCGTGGCAGAGACGCCGAGGTCGTCCGAGCCTGCTACGCGGAGCGCCCCGGCACCCGGAACGAGCGCGGGGCGTACTGGCGCTTCGGCAGGGTCGGTTTCAGCGTCGCGAGCACGACGCTCTTTCAGGGCGTGCTCGAGCGCGACAAGGAAGTCGTGCTGGTTCGAGGCGGCGCTCGCGGCGACGTCGCGGTCGACCTCTCCCTGGAGGACCAGGGCGATGAGCGACGTGTGGAAGGTCTGCATGTCGTAGTACTCGCCCTCAGCGACGGCGTCGGTGATCTCGTCGGGGCGGTTCTCTCTGATCAGGTCCCTGATTCGAGCGTTAGCGACCATGACCTCGACTGCAGGGACGCGACCTCCGTCGTTCTTCGGGAGGAGCCGCTGACTGATCACTCCGCGGAGGGTGCTGGCGACGACCGAGCGAATCTGCTGATGCTTCGCGGCGGGGAAGAACTCGACGAGGCGACTCAGGGTCTCCGCTGCGTCGAGCGTATGCAGGGTCGAGAAAACAAGATGGCCGGACTCGGACGCCTGGAGCGCGACCTGGGCCGACTCGGCATCCCGAAGCTCGCCGATCAGGATCACGTCCGGGTCCTGACGCAGGACTCGCCGGATCGCCTGCTCAAAGCTTGCGGTGTCGAGGCCGACCTCGCGCTGATTCACGATGCACCCGCGATCGGGGTGGAGGATCTCGATTGGATCCTCGACCGTGACGATGTGCAATCGGCGTGTCCGGTTGATGTGGTCGAGCATCGCGGCGAGAGTCGTCGTCTTGCCCGAGCCCGTTGCACCGGTGACGAGGATGAGCCCACGCTGCTCGTTCGCAAGGCGAACGACGCCTGCCGGGAGGTTCAGCTCACCGAAGTTGGCGATCGTGTTCGGGATGACTCTGAACGCGAACGAGATCGACCCGCGCTGGCGGAAGCCGTTGACCCGGAAGCGCGGGAGGCTCGGATGGGAGTACGCGATGTCGAGCTCGCCCGAGTCCTCGAACGCCTCGCGCCGGCGCGGCGCGATCGCAGTAACCGCCTGCAGCACCGACTCGAGAGATGCCTCGCTGAGCGGCGGATGATCCGCGACCAGCTGGAGCTCGCCGTCGATGCGAATCACCGGTGGCTGGCCCAGCTTGAAGTGAACGTCGGAGGCACCGAGCTCGACGGCGTGCGACAGCAGAGGAATCAAGTCCATGCCCGCCAAGCATCGGCACCTCGAACGGTCGGCTTTAGGACGTCGTCCGGGTCAGCGATCCCTGCCTGGCGAGGCGCGCGAGAACGCGCAGCGGCGGACGAGCGAGGCCTCGTGCTTCACTTGGATGGCGGACGTCGCCGGCCAGAAGCCCCGCGACGACGCCGAACACGCCGGGGGAGCGCGCAGCCCAGAAACACGCGGCCGGAACCCTCTCGAGAGTGCGCTTTGCCGCCCAGGACGTGTGCGCATGGCGATCGAGTGCGTTGGCCAACCGACCCGGATACGAGCTCGGTGCGCCGTCGAGAATCGCCTCCGCGGCCAGCCTCGCGGAGACGAACGCCTCGTAGATGCCGTCCCCGGACAACGGGTCGACGAGCCCGGCCGCGTCTCCGACGAGAAGGATGCGCCCCCGTGCGGGAACGGCACCCGGGCGACGCATCGGTAGCCGGTGTCCCCGAATGTCGCGCAGCGCGTCCATTTCCAGCCCGTGCTCGCGCGCCAGCCGCGCGAGGTGATCTCGGAGGCGAGGGCCCTCGCTCCCCCACCCTCCAACCCCGAGATTCGCGTGGTCGCCTTTCGGGAAGACCCACGCGTACCCGCCGGGCACGACCCCGAGCTCGACCACAGCCGTGCCGGCGATGTGAGCGGGTTCGAGGTCTCCGTATGCGACATTCCCTTCGAGCGCCACTCCGTTGACAATCCCGGCGGCGAGCCCCACGGAGCGCGCGACGATCCCGTTGGCGCCGTCGGCGCCGACCAGCGTGTCGGCACGAGCCTCGTGCCCTCCGACCCGCACGCTGACGTGCGTAGCGCTCGGCTCGATGTCGGTGACTCGCGCTCCGTCGCGGAAGTCGACGCCTGCCGCCGCGGCTTGGTCCGCGAGATGTGAGTCGAGGAGACGCCGCTGGGTCATGAGTACGAGAGGCGCCGAGTGGCGACGAGTGAAGCTCCTCCCGTACCGGAGTCGGATGCGGAACCGGTCGACCACATGCTCGACTACCGGGTCGACCGCACACGGCGCGTGCTCGACCGCCCGCCCCGTGAGCCCGCCACCGCACGGCTTGTCCCGCGGGAACCGCGCCCGGTCGGCCAACAGCACCTTCGCCCCCTGGCGGGCGAGGCGAAGAGCCGTGGCCGACCCCGCAGGCCCGGCCCCGACGACGACCACGTCGAAGCGCTCCACCCCTCGATCCTAGAACGCGCCCCACGCGCCGATACAATTGCGCGCTCGCGCAGGGGTTCCCGAGTGGCCAAAGGGGGCGGGCTGTAAACCCGCTGGCTCAGCCTTCAGAGGTTCGAATCCTCTCCCCTGCACTGGCGAAGTGCGCTGGACCGACCCGAGTACACTTCGCGCCTTGCCCTCTTAGCTCAGTTGGTAGAGCACCTCCATGGTAAGGAGGGGGTCGACGGTTCGAGTCCGTCAGAGGGCTCTGCAAAAGTCCCGCAAAGTGGGACTTTCTCTTTCGGATTGACCTTGCACGGGCTCCAGTATGCGATGGGTATGGAGCCGTTTATGGAGCTCTCAAGTTCAGGAGGCCCATTTCTGGAGCCCTGTCGGTCCGGGTTAGCGACGCTTCGACGCGCCGTCACAGGTTCATAGCGGGGGCAGTCGATCTCGTCCGGCCATCGTTACTCCTGCGCGGTCGTGTTTTCGCAGCGCGGCGGAGGGGTGTAGCCGCCGGGTTCGTTCTCGAGGCCTGCGGCGACGACACGCTCCGCGTGAATCGACACGAGGTGCTTTGCTCGGGGGCCGATGCATGGTTCTCCCGATTTCGCTCCGCATGACGGGCAGGGGAACTGTCGGATCGCGTCATCGATGCCCTGGTTGGCGAGCTTATCGGCATCGGCGTTCTCGCCCCGGGGAACTTTAGTAAGCGACGACGTCGAGAAGGCACGGCGCATCTCGCGAGCGCACCTAATGAGCGGACGTAAGTTGTCCGCCTTGACCTCATGGCCTTTGAGTAAGTGTCCCGCGACGACGGGAGAGTCGATGTATGCCTCGAGCTCAGTGACCCCGCAGTCAAGTGCCATCTGAAGCCCCTCGATGAGGGCGATGTACTCGGCTTCGTTGTTGGTTCTAATACCGATGAACTTGGCGATCTTGCCGATGCCCTCGCCCGACTCCGAGCGCAGGACGGCGCCGATCCCAGCAGGTCCTGTTGGTTGGGCCGACTTGCGGCGCGCGGCCCCATCAGTGTGCAAGGTCGCCCTCATGGAACTGGCACGGTGCGCGGCGCGTACTCGACGCTCCCGAACGGCCAGTCGGACGCGAGCCACTCACTCACGGCGCGCCAGAGCGGCGTGTCTAGCTGCGCGTGGCTCGCCCGTACCCAGGAGAGCGCACGGGCGTCGTAGTCGCTGTCGGGTAGCGGGTAGATGTAGACGCACCCGATCACGTCGCGGCTGGCCGGATCGAGCACCGTGTACGTGAACCCCGTTCGGTTGCGAAAGTCGCCGGCGTGGCGCTGCAGGTCTGCCCGGTTCTCGTCCGGCGTCATCTGCCGCGGCCAGCTGCTGTCCTCCCATCCGGGCGTCGCGTGTATGTGCTCCCCCGACGAGGTCCACGCGTCGTAGTCCTGCTCGTTGTGCTCGGGGTCGAGCGGCTCTAGCGCGAACTGCGGCGTCTCGAGCCGCCGAGGGACGTCGAAGTCGCGCGGGACGAAGTCCTCCACGCGACCGATCGTAGAACCTTGGCTAAAGGGGCGCCGGGCAAGCGAATCGTCACCTGGGCCAGTGTTCGGGAATGTCACCCGAACGGGGCGGTCATACTCCGCGCGTGGGTGGACGCTGCGAGAGCGACCCGCCGGGGCCTGACCCGGAAGGAACCAGTCTTCGAACGGCACGGCTCAGGCTTCTCCCGCTGACAAGCCGCGACGAGTCCGACCATGCTCGTGCATCGAGGAATGCAGCGGACGCCTTGCGCGACACCCGCGCGGCCGATGTCCAGTGGCGCGAGCACGGCTTCGGCCCGTGGGCCGTCCGGGACAAGCAGGGCAGCTGCTTCCTCGGCTGCGCCGAGCTGCGTCTCGCCGGCGACGGCATCGAGGGCATCGCCCCCGACGAAGTCGAGGCGGGCTGGTGGGTGACCGAGGACCGGCGAAATGACGGCATCGCGACCGAAGCGATGGAAGCGGCGATCGACGATCTCTTCAGCCGCACCGACGTCGAGACGATCACGGCGTACATCTCGGACGGGGGAAACGAAGCATCCCGCCGCGTGGCAGCCAAGCTCGGATTCTCGGTACGCGGCCGAGGCCACGGGCGCTCGGGCGAGCCGATGACGGTTTACACGCTTCCCCGCGATGATTGGCTGCGGCAACGGCCCTGAGGCAAGCGCTCGGAGTAAGGACCGTCTCGCCTGGGCGAGTGTGCGTGCGGACGCCTGGTGGTGCCGGGGTGCGGCGCGCGGCGGGTGCCGCCCCGTAGACCACACCGGTAACCGGAACGCTCCATACCGCTCCGGGCGTCTTCCCGCCGTCGTAGATGAACTCCGATCGGAGAGTGACCGCGCCGGCAGGGAGCTCAGGCGCGATCACTTCATAGTTCTCGCGACCGAACCGTGCATGCCTTGTGTTTGCCAAGGAGCCGGCATCGCCCGCAGCCGACGTGCCGGATGCTCAAACGGGCTCGACCGCCCTGCTCACGATCCAGGCGTGCTTGCCGACGCGGCGACCCCGGGTGAAGCCGTACTGCTCGAAGAGCTCGACCGTTGCGCTGAAGAGGAAGCGGCCCTGTGCCTCGCGACCGGCGGTCACCTCGGGGATGGCCTCGACGAGACCGCCGCCGAGTCGGGCGATCTGGTCGAGCGCCCCTTCCAGGCCTGCCCGGGCGATGCCCTGACCGCGGTGCCTCTTGTCCACGAAGATGCAGGTGATCCGCCAATCCGGTCGTGGTGGAGCGTGCTTGTCGTACTCACGCTTGTGCTTGATGCCCGGGAGCTCCTCCGGGCTCCCGTACTGACACCAGCCCTGGGCGGTGCCGCTCTCGTCGATGACGAGCGCGGCATGAGCGCGCCCCGTGCGGACGCGATCCTCCTTGGCGTCGCGATAGTTGATTCCCTTCTCGGCGCACTCGGGGTGATAGCCGATGCACCAGCACCCGCCGTAAACCCCGTTGTTGCGCTCGACGAGCTCGGCGAAGGCGTCCCATGTTGATGCGTCGAGTTGTCGGATCGCATAGGGCATCGTCGGGTTCGATAGTAGGTGCTTTCACCGTCCTCGATCTCGGGGCGATCCGTCTCGGGTCGACCGCCGGTCAACCCCGCGCGGACGCAACCTGTCGCCAGGGTCGGGTGACCCGACCTTCCAAGCCACAACTGGCGCGTGCCTTGCGTCCGTTGGCGCTATCAGCCTCCACGGCGAGGAGGGGCCGACGGTTCGGGTCCGCCAGAGGACTGCGGAAGTGGCGGTGGGCGTGCCCCACCCCGCGGGCTGAGAGGTTGGGGTGGGGCGTGCGCGGTCTAGAGAATGCGGTCTAGGCGAGCGCCTTCTGCTTGAGCGCGTCGAACTCCGCCTGCGTGATTGCGCCACTGTCGAGAAGATCTTTCGCCTTCTGGATGTCTGCTGCCGCCCCGCCGCTGCCTGCCGCCTCTCGAATGGAGTCATCGAACTGCGCCCGCTGAGCGCGAGCCTGCGCCATGTTTCGCTCGGTCATCCCGTCGTTCTGCGTGACCAGGTAGATGAACACGCCGAGGAACGGGAGGAGGATCACGAAGACGATCCAGCCCGTCTTGCCCAATCCTGAGAGATCGTCACGGCGGAAGACATCCCCGAAGACCCTGAAGAGCAACATGAACCACGCGATCCAGATGAAGAAGATGATCATGGAGCCGAACACGCCCCAGAATGGATAGACCCCGACCGGCATCACGCCTCCTCGAATTGAATGGGCCGAACCTAACAGGATCCGGCGAAACTGGCTTGTTCGCCTGGCCGGTGGCAGGCCCAGGCGTCCCGATGCGCCGAAGGCCGAGCAGGCACCAGCTCACACCGGTTGAGTCGCGGGGGCGGACTTGGTGTGGAGCGGCGAATTATCGTCGGCGTCGCGGCCTCCTACCGCGTCACCCCGAAGTCGTTATAGGCTCACACCATGTTCGGATTCGTCGCACGGACCAAGTCCGTGAAACAGCGAACGCAGTCGCTCGTGCGCCTGAATCTGGAGCTGGCGAAGCTCGAAGCGAAGAAGAAGGCAACGGCGCTCGGCGTCGCGGCGGGGCTAGCACTCCTCGCTGTGGTTCTCATCGTCTATGCAATCGGCTTCGCATTCGCATCGGCGGCGGCCGGGATCAACGAAGCGCTCCCCATGTGGCTATCGCTGCTCATCGTCGCTGGACTGCTCCTGCTTCTCGCTGCAATCGCTGGACTCCTGGCCCGCCGCTCCGCCAAGAAAGCCTCTCCTCCCAAGCCAGAGCAAGCGATCGAGGAGGCCGAGCGCACGGTGGAGGCGCTTCGCAGCCATGTCTGAGCGCACGGTCGAGGAGATCCGCACCGAGATCGCCGCTGAGCGGCAGCGCCTCAACGATGATCTGACAGCGATGCGATCCGAGGCCCTATCGCTCGGGCTGCTCGTCGCTGCCGGTCTCGGTGTGGTCGCGCTCGTAACGTGGCGCAAAGGTTCACGGAAAGGCGTCGCGGCGGTGTTGAGGCTCGTCAGGTAACGCGACCGAGATCTCGCTCCGTTCGACTCGACCTCCATCCGGTGGGCGGTCACGCAACCGGCGCGACATCCATCACGTCGGCCTTACCCTCGGCGCGGAGTTACTCCGCCCGTGGTCAGGTGGACTGCGCGACTTCTCGGCGGACGACGCTCCTGACGACCTCGATGCCCGCGACGATGAGCGCGATGAGGAGAAGGGCCGATGACCCAGCTTGTGGCGACCGTGGGGGCGACGAGGGCGATCACGAGCAAGGCGGCGGCGGCTATCACGTAGGTCGTGGGGCGGCTCTCGAGAGTCGGGGCTGCGGCGCTACGCGCTTGCGCGGCGCGTCCGCTCTCGCCGACGAACCAGACGCCGAGGAGCGTCACGACGCCGAGGACGATCCACACCCAGGCGCGGTCGGCGAGAACCTGCGTCAGGATGCTCCAGGCCTCGTGTCCGGCAGGCTTGACCGCGTCGTCCTCCACGAGTGCGTCGACCAGGTAATCGCCCGCGAAGCGGCGCACGGCCAGCATCAGCAGCCCTACGACGAGAGGCCGATGGCGAGCGCGCGCAGCTCGAGCCTGCGCCGGCCGCGGGCCAGCCAGATCGCAAGCGCTGCGACGGCAAGCGCCACAAGCCACATCCAGTCGGCGACGGCGCGCAGGATCTTGGTGATCGACTGCACCGTCTCGAGCTGGCTCTCCTCGATGATCGCGACCTTCCCGAGGACTCGGGCAGCCTCTCTGCGACCTTTCCGATCACCGCCACCTGGTCGCCGAGCTCGATCACGATCGGACGAAGGTCGAGCACGACTGCGCCACCCTCGGTCTGGATGAACGTCGTGTCGTCATCGAGCAGCCGCACGAGCTGGCGCTGGGTCCGGGTCGTCACCTCCACCCACACGGTCTGCACCCGTGGGCGTTCGAGCGCCGCATCCGCTGCTCGATCGGCGCCCGAGCGGGCGAGACCGGCAAGAACCGGAGCGAGCCCCGCCTGTGCGGGAGGCAGTCGCTCTGCGATCGCCGCCTCGACGTCGACGTTCGCGAACAGCGTCTCGACCGACTTGGCCGCGACCTGGGTTCGGATCTCGTCGTTCTCGATCATGTTGCGCGAGATCGTCTCGAAGCCGTCCTCGTCGAGAGCGGTGTTTTCGACGTAGAACGCGAGCATGCCGACGAGCGCGAGCAGGATCGCGAGGACGGTCAGGATGCGCGCGCCGATCAGGCGAAGTCGGGACGGCTTTCCTGGCTTTGCGCTTTCTCCCTGATCAGCCATCACAAACGTTGGTCATATCGCGGCATGCAGCGGCGAGTATCACACACGTTGAGTTCAGGCTGACCGCCTCGTCGACTCCTCCCCGGCTCACAGGCAAGCCCAACCCGTGGTGGTTGGACGTTCATCCTGGTCGGGTCGCATCACGCGGATCCTGCTCTGCGGCGCGGATCGGCCGACACCTGCCGCCACCTAGGATCGAAGCCTCGTGAACTGGCTCGTCGTCAGGATCGCGTCACCGCTCCGGGCCGCGCGTCGGGTCGCGCGGACGTCATCCATCCGCCGCGCCTGCGGCTCGTTCGTGCTCTTCAACGCGGCCGAGGCCGGAACGTGGATCGGGATCCTCGTCTACGCCTTCGGTCAGGGTGGGACGACGACGACCGCGATCGTCGGCGTCGTCCTCCTCGTGCCCGCCGCAGTGGCCGCGCCGATTGTGGGGACGTTCGGCGACCGGTTCCCGCGCGTGCTGCTCGTACGCACGGGGTACGCGCTCCAGAGCGTCTGCGCCACCGCGACCGGTGCTGCGATGCTGGGTGGCGCGTCGCCCGTGATCGTGTACGGGCTGGCCGTGCTCCTGATCGTCTCGTTCACGTCCGGACGCCCCGGCCATCAGTCGCTTCTGCCCGAGCTGGCAGCGACACCGGAGGATCTGGCGGCGGCAAACTCGGCGTCGTCGCTCGCCGAGGGGGTTGGGGGCTCACTGGGTGCACTCGCGGCAACGGGTGTGCTCGTGGTCGCAGGACCGGGCACCGTCTTCGTCGTCATGGGCGCAGCCCTGGCGACGGCCTCGGCGGTCGCGCTCGGGATTCGACCGGGAGCGATGAGGCGTGGCGCGGAGCAAGCACGGGCGCGAGGCGTTTTCGGCGAGGCACTCGACGGGCTCGGCGCACTCGCCCGCGCGCCGGAGCCTCGGCTCCTCGTCCTCTTCGCAGGTGTCTTCTCGGTGGTCTGGGGGATCTACGAAGTGCTGCTCGTGACCCTTGCGCTCGACGAGCTCGATTCGGGCGACTCAGGAGTCGGCGCGCTCCAGACATCGCTCTGGGTCGGGTCGCTTGCCGGCGCGATCGCATCGTTCGCGTTCGTCGCTCGCAGGCGCCTGGTCCCCGTCCTCGCCGGTTCGAGCTTGCTGTTCGGGACCACCGTCGCGCTCACGGGCTGGTCGACCACCCTGGCGCTCGCGTTCGTTGCGACGTTCGGTGTCGGAGCGGCCTACACGCTGCTCGACGTAACCGGGATCACGCTTCTCCAACGCGTCACCGACGACGCCGTCCTCACCCGCGTTCTCTCGGTGATCGAGTCACTGTGGTTGTGGGGCTACGCCCTCGGGTTCTCGGTCGCAGCCGCTCTGAACGATCTTCTCGGCCTGGAAGCCGCATTCGCGGTTGCGGGGGCTGCGCTTCCGCTCCTCATCGCCGTGACGTTCGTGGGCATGCGTCGGATGGACACCGTCATCGAGATCCCAGAGCGTCAGCTCGAGCTGCTTCTGGACATCCCCATGTTCACCCTCGTCGCTCGCGCCGATCTGGAGCGCATCGCCCGGCGCATGGAACGTCTGGAGACTCAACCGGGCGACACCGTGGTGGTCGAACGGGAATCAGGCGACCGCTTCTA
Source organism: uncultured Actinomycetes bacterium (assembly GCA_963756925.1). GTDB lineage: Bacteria > Actinomycetota > Thermoleophilia > Gaiellales > Gaiellaceae > GMQP-bins7. The sequence goes on from CAVWPL010000001.1 coordinate 534,228, forward strand.
TGTGATCGACGCGGGACGGTTCGCAGTCGATGTCGCAGGCGAACGTGCGCCGACGCTGGAGGGAGGAGATCACTTCGGCGAGATTGCGCTCCTGCACGACGTGCTTCGGACGGCGACGATCACGTCGGTCGGAGACGGAGTCATCTGGGCGCTCGACCGCGATGACTTCCTGACCGCGATCACCGGGACGCCACACGCCCATCGTGCTGCGTACGACGTCTCGGTCGAGCGCCTCGAGCGGCAGTAGCCGGCGGGCATTGACTTTCCGCTGACCCCGATGAGAGTGTGCCCACGGCAGTGGGGAGGGGAGTTCTTCTGCGGCTCTGCGTCTGCATGCTGGTCGTGATTCCAACGGCGACCGCTGCGGGCTCCGATCCGCGCTCCGTGAGCCCGTCGACTTCGTTCGTCATCGGTGTCGACGACGACCATTCCAAGTGGCTGGCGCGGCCGGACGGATTGATCGCGAAGTACCGCGATCTCGGTCTCGACGCCGTTCGCATCACGATCCCTTGGCGCCGTGGGCAGTCCCGTCCCACGGACGTCCGTGTGTACCTGCACCGCGCAGCGATGATGATCCAGCGCGGGCAGCGGGTCGTCATCTCCGTCTTTGGCAAGCCCTCCGAGGCACCGCTCGACCCCATGGCGAGGAAGCAGTACTGCGACTTCCTGCACTACGTCCTCGTCCGGATTCCGTTCCACGACGTCGCCATCTGGAACGAGGCGAACTCGCCTCAGTTCTGGCCGACGACTGCCGGCGCGCCCGCGTACGAGGCCTTGCTGTCGGCGTGCTGGCGCCGCCTCCACGCGCTCCGCTCCGACGTCAATCTCATCAGCACGACCGCGGCGCACTACGACCCGGCGGGGTTCATGCGTGCGCTCGGTGCTGCCTATAGGGAGCGCGGGCGCCGGCACCCGATTCTCGACACCTTCGGACACAACCCCTACCCGGAGAACGCGTCGGAGCCGCCGTGGGTGGAGCACGACGATCCGCGGACCGTCGGTCAGGGCGATCTCGATCGCCTCGTCGACGCGATCGAAGAGGCGTTCGGCGGAACCGCACAGCCGTTGCCGGGAGAGGGCCGAACGACCATCTGGTATCTCGAGACCGGTTTCCAGACGACTGTCCCGCGGTCGAAGAAGCGCTTCTACCACGGCGAGGAGACCGACCCGTTCGTCGTCGCTCCGGTCGCGCCAGAAGGTGCCGAACCTTGGATCCGCGACCAGGCACGCCAGCTTCGCGACGCACTTCTCCTTGCGCGCTGCCAGCCGGTCGTCGGCGCGTTCTTCAACTTCGAGCTGCTCGACGAGGATCGCCTCGCGGGCTGGCAGTCGGGTGTCCTCTGGCGCGACGGAACCCACAAGCCGTCGTACGAGGCGTTCAAGCATGCCGTAGAGCTCGCCCGCTCAGAGGATCTCGATTGCTCGACCGTCCCGGGGGCCGGGGGTCCGCTGCCCACGACGCCGCCGAGGGACACGGTCGTCGTTCCCGGCTAGTGGTCGCTCGAGGCGGCGGCGTCCGGTGAGCCCATGCCAGGTAGTTCGTCCGACGGGCGTTGCCGAGCTGCGCACTCGATCGTCGGGAGCCCCGCCTCGCGCCACGCCTCGAACCCGCCGACGACGTCACCGGCGCGCGCGAACCCGAGCTCGACGAGCGTGGCTGCCGCGAGGCTCGACGAGAACCCGTGATCGCAAATGAGGACGAGCTGACGGTCGAGCCCTCCGACGCTCGGGTTGCGCCACGAGCTGTCCGTGGCAACGCGCCATTCGAGGACGGTTCGCGGAATGTGCAGCGACCCGGGCACGATCCCGTCGCGCTCGCGATCCGCATCCGCGCGAATGTCGATCAGCAGGGCCCCCGCCTGCGCGGCTGCCCATGCTTCTGCTGGCTCGAGCCGTTCGATCCGCGCACGGGCTTGGTCGAGCAGCTCGTCGAGAGTCCGCCGCGGCGACATTGCCGGATCACGCTATCGCCGCGCGAGGGCGGTCGCCGAGATCACCCGGCGACCGCCTGACGCAACTGCTGACGCTCGAGCTGAGCCGAGCCCGGGTCTAGGCCGTGCCTGCTTCGAGCGCGGGCTCGCCCACCGGGAGCTCCTGCTCCTGGAGATCGCGGCCCCGGACCATGAAGACCGACACGAGCACACCGACGAACGCGATGGCGGCGCCGGCCCAGAATGCGGCCGCGAACCCGTCGGTCAGCGCGACGGCTGCCTCGGTCCCGGTTGCGAGCGCGTCCTCCGTGGTCGACACGGCGATCGTCGAGAGGATTGCGATCCCGACAGCCCCGCCGATCTGCTGCGAGGTGTTGATGAGCCCTGACGCAAGACCCGCCTCCTGGGGCTTCGTGCCCGCGACCGCGGCGATCGTGATCGGGACGAACGCAAATGGCATTCCGAGCCCGACGATCAGGAAGCCCGGGAAGAGATCCTTCCAGTACGTACCGTCGACCGACACCTGCGTGAAGTAGAGGAGGCCGACGGTCATCATCGACATGCCGAAGGTCAGCGCAGGCTTGACGCCGACGCGCGTCACCGCTGCTGCGGCGACGTTCGCCCAGATGATCGCGGTGCCCGCGACCGCGAGGTACCCGAATCCCGTCTCGAGCGGCGAGAACTGGAGGACCTGCTGCATGTAGAGCGTCAGCATCAGGAACATCGCGAAGAGCGTGGTCCCGAGGATGAACCCGACGACATTCGCAGCGGTCAGGGTCTGCAGCCGGAAGATGGAGAACGGGACGAGCGGATCCTTGACGCGCCGCTCCCAGAAGACGAACGACACCAGCAAGATCGCCGACGCGACGAAAACACTGATCGTCTCGGTGGAGGTCCAGCCCCAGCCCCGGCCCTGGGTGATCCCGAGCACGAAGAGCGAGAGCCCGGACGTCACGAGAATCGCACCGAGCGCATCGAAGCCCTGCCCATGCTTGTCGAGGCTCTCCGAGAGAAGGAACGGCGTGAGGATCAGTGCAGCGATCCCGACGGGGACGTTGACGAAGAAGATCCACTCCCAGGACAGGAAGTCGGTGAGGATGCCGCCGAAGAGCACGCCGGCGGCGGCGCCCACTCCGCCGACCGCACCCCACGCGCCGAGCGCGATGTTGCGTTCGCGACCCTCGGCAAACATGGCGACGAGGATCGACAGAGCTGCCGGAGTGAGCGTCGCCGCCCCGAGCCCCTGGATCGCGCGAGCCACGATGAGCGATGTCTCGCTCCATGCGAATCCGCAGAGCAGCGAGCCGACCGTGAACAGGATCGTCCCGGCCATGAACACGCGGCGGCGACCGAGAAGGTCGGCCGAGCGCCCGCCGAGCAGGAGGAATCCACCGAAGACGAGCGCGTACGCGCTGATCACCCACTGGAGGTTCTCCTGCGAGAAGCCGAGATCGAGCTGGATGGACGGCAAGGCGACGTTGACTATCGCGATGTCGAGGATGGTCATGAACTGCACCGCGAGGATGAGTGCGAGGGCGAACCACTTCTTTCTCTCTGAGGCGACCATTCGTTTCCCCCTGGCCCGATGAGCCGGGCTGTTGGCTGAGACTGGCTGAGCTTCGAAGGCGGCATGCTAGCAAAGCACTTGCAACTTGCAAGTAATGACTTCTAATTCGAAAGTGTTTGCTCTATCATCAGCTCTCGTGAGCAAGAGCTACAACCAGTACTGCCCGATCGCGCACGCGCTCGACCTCGTCGGGGACCGCTGGTCGCTCCTCGTCGTGCGGGAGCTGTTCGAGCACGGGCCGCTCCGCTATTCGGATCTGCACGGCCGCTTGACCGGCTGCGGCACGAACATCCTCGCGTCCCGCTTGAAGGATCTCGAGCGTGGCCGGGTCATCCGCCGCCGCCAACTGCCCCCGCCGGCGGGCTCCACGACCGTGTACGAGCTCACCGAGTTCGGCGAGGAGCTGCGTCCTGTCATGCACCAGCTCGCTCACTGGGGCGCTCGCTCGCTGGGGCCACCGACCCCGGACGAGGTGCTGCAGCCAGGCTGGCTCGTCGGCGCGCTCCGCATGGTGTTTCCGCCCGATCCGACGAACGCCTGTATCGAGTTCCGTGTGGAGGGCGAACTCGCGTCGTTCGTGGACGGTCAGGTCCGGGACGGTCCTGGAGAGCGCACCGATGCCGTCGTCGAGGCAGACCGCGCAGGGTTCTTCCGTCTCGTGGTCGACCGGGACCTCGAAGGGGTCGTCGTGCACGGCAACCGGGCGGCGGTACGCACCCTGCTCGAGAGTCTTCCGCCGAAAGTGGTCACTCCAGCGCGCGAGAAGTCGACGGCCGCCTAGCGCCGGAGCACCGGTCGGAGCATGCTTTCCAGCGACTCGTGGTAGGACGGGTCGTCATAGCGACGGAGCGGATGGGGTGGCAGAGCCTCTTCGTGGAGCACGCCGCTCTGGCGGAGGTAGACGACCGGCCGAATCGTCTCCTCCGCGTCGAACTCGAGCGTGACCGCGATGCCATCCGAGTCGCCGTCTACGAAGACCTCGAGCGGCAGGATGCCCTCGTCGAGGATCTCTCCTCCTGCGACGCGGAGCACCCTCGCAAGGTAGCCCTTCTGGAATGCGAGCTCGGGAGAGTGGTTCACCTCGTGAATCAGGTACGCCACGGTCGCATCGGGGTCGAGTCGCGGACGCTCGATTTGCGCTCCGAATACCGTCTCGGCGAGGTGTCGCACGAGGACCCGCGCGTTGTAGCGAAAGCCGCTGACCATCGTCGACAGGCTTGCGACCCCGTGCTTGCGAAGGCCCGGGGCAGCATCGGTGATGTTGCCGGCGAAGAACAGTCCGGGAACGGTGACGCTCTCCCAGAACGGCGTGAGCGCGGGCAGGCGACCCTCGCGCACCGTCGCCACACCGAGGTCCGGGAGATCCTGCAGCGGCGCATGGAATCCGGTTGCCGCGATGACGTCGTCGGCATCGAGCAGAAGCGGCTCGGGTCGGGTGGGGTCGAGTGCGTGGACGACGTATCCGTCGCCGCGACGCTCGATGCGCTCGACCGACGCGTTCAGGACGTAACGCCCAGGTGCGCCGCGCACGTGCTCGTCGTAGGTCGTCAGGTACCAGGGCCGAAGCGGTGAGCGCGCAAGCCGGCCGAGCTCCGGAGGCCGGGGGGACACGAGCGTCAGCTCCCGCAAGCCGTGCCGCGAGATTCCCTCGCCGATCTCGAACGCAGAGTTGCGCTTCCCGACGATCACAACGCGCCGGTCGCGGTAGCGATCCCCCGTGCTGTCGACATTCACGTAGTGGTGCTCGAGCTCGAGGCCGGGAATCGGAGGCACCCAGGGCTCGGTCATCCCGACCGCGAGGACCGCGGCTCGGCAGCGGTACTCGCCGTCGCTCGTGCCGAGCACGACTGCGCCGTCTTCGATCCGTGTCGACTCCCAGCGACAGCCGTAGCGCACCTCGAGCGCAGCCTTCTCTGCGAAAGCGCGCAGGGCGACGAGCATCTCGTCGCGCGACGGCCGGCGGTGCCCTTCTGCGATGCGCTCGGCGACGAACGCTCTGAGCTCGGGCTCGTCCGCCACGAGGCTGTTCTGGTCGTGCACCTCGTACTCGCGCGTTCCCCGCGCGGCTTCGGCCCCCGCGTGCGTCCAGCTGATGAGCCGCTCGAAGAGCGGGAACCGCTGAAACATCCCACCCGGTCCGTCGTCCGAGGACACCACCGCGTGGTCGATCCCGAGGGACCGCAGGAAGTAGCTCGTCTGGAGCCCACCCGGCCCGCTCCCGACGACGACGACGCCGTACTCGCCGGGCGGGAACGGACGCGAGTCCGCTACGGCGTCCACCGGGTCGTGTCGCGCAGACGCCGCGCCACCGCCTGGAGCATCCGCAGCATCACGGGCGGATGCTCGAGCAGGAATCCCTCGAGCTGCGGTCCCGGGAGAGTGAGGCAGCGCAGAAGCGTCTCGGCACGAATATCCGCGATCGGCACGCCTCCCATCAGCGCCGTGATCTCGCCGAAGAACTCGCCGCGCCCGAGGCGCGCGCGTTCATGCCCGTCGACGAGGACGACGGCCTCGCCCTCGAGAATGACGTAGAACGCCCCACCCGAGATCCCTTGCCGAAGCACCCGCTGCCCTTCGGCGAACACCTCCTCGTCGAAGGTGTGCGCGACGGCCTCGAGCTCGGGCCAACGCAGGTCGGCGAAGACCGCAAGCTGGGCGAGGCGCTCGACCGCGGCTGGCGCGGCCATCAGACCAGTCCTCCGCGGTATCGCCACGGGCCGGGCTCGAATCGGATCCCGCGCTTGCGGCAGAACTCGCGAACCGAGTCGAGCACGACCCCCCCGCTCCCGTGCACCTGCCGCCCGAGCAGGTCGAGCACCGCGGTGCCGGCCGGGATCTCGCCGGTCGGTGGCTCGAGCACCAGAACCACCGCTTCTGCGGCACCGCTGCCCCGGAACACAGGCGTGAACGCGACGCTGACGCCGTCCACCTCGAAGCCGCGCTCGTCCCCGTCGGTGACGGCCGAGACCTCGTGGCCACGAAGCGCGAGCAACTCATGGAGATCGTCGATCATCCGGCTCGCGAGCTCGACCTGGCGCGCTCGCGAAACGGTGTGCTTCGCGCTGCCGGTGACCTTCGCAGGTACGCCGATCGCGAACGCGCCGGCCGGCACGTCGGCGACGACATAGGAGCCGGACGCGACGATCGCCTCCGCACCGATGCGGCTGCCCGCGTACAACACAGCGCCGAGCCCGACCTGTGCCCGGTCTTCGAGAACGACCGGTGCGAACCGATTCTCGAAGCCCTCGAGCAGCGAGTGGCCGATGTTGTGAGTGACGATCAGCGACCGCATCGTCAGAAAGGCCTCGCGCCCGATGAGCACCGGCCGGCAGACGTTGACGAACGCCTCGTCTCCGATGAACGCAAGATCGCCGATTGCGAGCACCGCCCACGGGTCGCGATGACCGCCGCCGCCGATCCTGATCGAGCGTCCCGCCCAGACACCCTTTCCGACGAACGCACGCCGGCAGCGAAGGTCGAGATTCGGTCCGAACTGGCTGAGAGCGCCGATCGCAACCAGCTCCTCACACCAGATCGTCGAGCCTGCGCCGAGCTCGACGCCGTCCTCGAGCACGATTCGCGGCGCGACGACGATCGAACCCTCTCCGAGGACGACGTCGTCCCCGATCACGGCGCCGTTTCTCCGATAGCGCTCGGTCTTCTCGTCCAGCGAGAGCACCCTGAATGCTTCCGGCTCGGAGCGGAGCGACTCGAGGAACGCTTCGTCGAGGACTCCGGCGCCGTCCTCGAGGTCGAACGACGCGGGCAACGTCACGCCGTCTGTCGAGACGCCGGCGAGCGCCGGGCGTGTCGACGGGCCGGCGGCTGCGGCCAGTCGGGCGATCGCAGCCTCGACGTCCTTCTCCGTGATGAAGCCGCGCTTGTCGATCGCGGCAAGATCGATCCCGTGACGCTCGGCAAGCTCCACCGCCTTCTTGGTGGCCTTGCGATCCGCCGGCTTCGTCTCCGCCTGCGGCCCCGGCTCACGGCGCGCGATCGCGGACTCGAGCTCGTCCCCGCTTTGCGCAACGAGCGCGATCGTCTTCCCGAGCTCCACCTCGACACCGTCGTCGAAGAGCTGCACGAGCGTGCCGTCGCCCGGCGACTCGATCTCGACCGTTGCCTTCGTCGTCTCCACCACACACACGGGTTGCCCACTGGCAACCTCTGTGCGGTCCTCGGCGAGCCACTCGGCGAGGAGCGCGAACTCCGTGTTCGCGTCCTCCCGCGTCAGGACGATCTCGAGCATCGGCTTCTAGCTTCTCACGGCCTCGAGGGCGACGATCGCCTCGATGACATCCCCGGTACCGGGAAGCATCGCGTCCTCGAGAGGTCGCGCCGAGGGGATGATTCCGTCGTGCGCGGCGACGCGCCGTATCGGGTGGCGCAGGTCGCTCCAGGCGAGCTCCTGCACGCGTGCGGCGATCTCTGCGCCGAACCCGCCGGTCAACGTTCCCTCCTCGGCCGTGACGAGCGCGCCGGTGCGGCTGACCGATTCCAGGACGGGCTCGAGGTCGAGCGGCAGGAGCTCCGCGAGCGCGACGACTTCGCAGAAGATCTCGTGCTCGAGGATCAGCTCCGTCGCCGCCTCCAGCACGACGGGAACCATTCCGCCGTAGGTGACGATGGTCGCGACCGCCTCGGAGAAGCCGTTGCCCGAGAACGAGAGTACGGGGTAGGCGCCAGCCGTCTCGCGCACCGCGAGCTCGCCGATGTGACCGTCCTCGGCCCTGCGGTTCGGGCGGCCGTACATGAGCTTGTTCTCGATGAAGAACACGGGGCGATCGTCCTCGACGGCGTGCGCGAGCAGCGCGCCGAGGTCGTGGCATTCGCTGCCCGCGACGACGCAGATGTTCGGGATTCCGAGGAGAAGCTTCTCCAGCGACTGGCTGTGCGTCGGGCCGTAGCCTCGCCGGCCGCCCATCGGCGTCCGCACCACGAGGGGCACGGTGACCTGGTCGTCGTACATCTCTCGGAACTTGGAGATCCCGTTGACGACCTGGTCGAGCCCCAGAGCGATGAAGTCGCCGAACATGATCTCGAGGATCGGGCGCAGGCCACGCAGCGACATCCCCGCGGCGACACCGAACATCCCGCCCTCGCTGATCGGCGTCGTCAACACCCGCTCCGGGAAGCGGTCGCTCAGGCCCTGCGTCACCTTGAACGCGCCGCCGTAGGGGTCGAGCACGTCCTCGCCGAGGAGGAAGACGTCGTCCCGTGCGTCGAAGATCGCGTGCAAGCCCTCGTTCAGGACCTGGACGCAGCGCTTCGGCGATCCGTTCATGCCGCCTCCGCGCCGGCAGCCGGTGCGGCTTCGGCGGCTGCGACCGTCTCTTTCAGGCGCGCCTCGGCTCTCAGCTCGATCGCCTCGCGCTCGCCGGAGTCGATCCGCTCGCCCGCGAGCGTGAGCGGATCACGCTCCCGACGCTGCTCGATCTCGGCCGGATCACGGTTGTCGTCGCCCTTCGAATGGGGGCTGAAGCGGTAGGTGTGCAGGACCAGGAAGTACGGCTCACCCGTTTCCCTGATCCGCGTGACGGCGCGACCGGCTGCATCGTGGATCTCCGAGACGTCCGTGGTGTCGAGCTCCGCGACCTCGATCCCGAACGCAGCCCCTCGGGCAGGAATCGATCCGGCCAGCTCGAGCTCGACGGGGGTCGACTGCGCGTAGTGGTTGTTCTCGATGACGAAGAGAACCGGCAGCTTCCACAGCGCGGCCATGTTGAGCGACTCGTACGTCACACCCTCACCGAGCGCGCCGTCGCCGAGAAACACGGTCGACACGGCCCCCGTGGCCTTCTTCTTCTCCGCGAGCCCGATGCCGGTCGCGACCGGGACGATGCTTCCGAGAACGCCGTTGGAGTAGAAGTTTCCCTTGCACAGGTGCTGGCTGCCGCCCTTCCCACCGCACGTGCCCGTCGCCTTGCCCATGACCTCGCTCAGGAGGCCGAACGCGTCGTCCGTGAAGGCCAGGTAGTGGCCGTGACAACGGTGATTCGAGAAGACGACGTCGCGTTCCGGCTCGAGGTGGTCGATCACCCCGACGGCGTTCGCTTCCTGGCCGATGTAGGTGTGCGTCGTTCCGTGGAGCTTCCCCTGCGAGAACAGGTCGAGGAGCGTCTCCTCGAAGCGGCGGATGAAGAACATCCGCTCGTAAAGAGTCGAGAGCTCCGTCACTAGAGGTACCCGAGGTCGGCCAGCCGTCGCGTGACGGTCGCCTCCTCTTCCTCTGTCAGCTCGCGCCGGTCAGCGGACTCGAGCTCGCGGTAGAGGAGGTCGCGCAGCTCCTGCGGAGCCTCACCTGCTGGAAGCGGAGCAAGCTCGCGCGGGTCGAGGTCCAGGCGGTACGCCTCTTCTTCTCCGGTCTCGACGTCCACGATGAGCTTCCACGGAGGGAGACGAACGGCGAGTTTCGTGAGGGCTCCCGTGTCCGTCCCCGCAATGATCGCCGGCCGGTCTCCCTCCTCGCTGCCGTGCACGATCGTCAGCAGCGACTCGCCGTCGAGCGCGCCGGACAGCTCGCCCGTCTGGATCCCGCCAAGCTCGAGAAGCGTGGGCATGAGATCGACCGATCGCACCTGTGAGTAGACCGTGCCCGTGTCGAGGCTCCCGGGTGCGGAGACGATGAGCGGGACCTCGACGATCTCGTCGTGCAGCGTCGCCCCGTGCATGTGGTAGACGCCCTTGACGTCAGTCTTGTCCCGGAAGCGCTCGCCCCATGACTCGCCATGATCGCTCGTGAACGCGAACACGGTCTGCTCACGCAGACCGAGGGCCTCGAGCTCCTCGAGCATGCCCGCGACGAGGGTCTCGGACTGCCGCTCGACCGCAGCGCGATACGCCTCGCGGGTCGCCTCGAGTGCGGCCGCGGAGTCGCTCTGGATGCCGCCGATGACCTCCTGCTTCGCGGCGAGCCAGTCCTTCCGCGCGGAATGCAGGATGTCATAGGGCATGTGCGTCGCCCAGTTGTGGAAGAAGAGCAGGAACGGCGACTCACGGTGCTCGCGCAGCCAGGCGATCGCGCCGTCGAGCGTCTCGCTCGTCCCGGCGACGTTCGCTTCGGGTAGGTCCTTGAAGAGGTAGTTCCGGTCGAAGACGAAGGTGCCGACCTCGTACCCGCTTCCTCCGAAGGCGCCGAAGAGCGTGTCGCGCGCAGGATCGAGCTCGGCGTCCCAGTGGAGATAGCCGTGGTGGTGCGCGTAGAGCCCGGTCACCATCGACGTCATCGAGGGCGCCGTCCACGGCGCGGCGCTCACGACCTGGTCGAAGCGAACGCCACCCCAGGCGAGCTCGTCGATCGTCCGCGTGTTGACGAATCGAGCGCCGTAGCACCCGAGGTGGTCCGCGCGGAGCGCGTCCGATACGTAGACGACGACGTTCATCGCGGGCGGATTCTAGTGACGGGGTCGCGCTCGACTACGGTGCTCGCGCGTGAAGCACACGCCGCTCGACGCCCTCTCCGCCCCGGACCTCACCTCGCTCACGGAACGCAGTGGCTCAGCTCGACGAGGGATCGGGTCGATTACAGCGCCGAGACCACGAACCGCGACCCGCCGAAGAGATGAGCCGGGAGGGCTCGGTGAGAGCCCTCCCGGCTTCCGTACGACCTACGGCAGGATCTGAACGGCGTCGCCCATTCCGGGCACGAGTGCCCAGGTCGTCCCCCACAGGCTTCCGTCGTTCCGGAAGGTGATCGAGGACAGCATCGGCAGGCCGCTCGCGACGGTCGTGCACACTCCCGTCGCAACGTTGCAGCGTCGGACAGAGCCGCCAACACCCTGTCCCTCTTCCATTGCGAGCCAGCTCGCATCGTCGATCTGCGCGACGTACAGGTGCCCGTCAGGCCCGAAGACGAGGTCGATCACAGAGGTGAATCCGTCGAGCGCAACCCTGCAGCGCCCCGGTTCCTTTCCGCAGCGAACGTTCTCTGCGTTCGGTCTGATCCGCCAGACCTTGGACTCTCCTATCGGAGCGGGGAAGCCCTTGAGCTCGCCCGCGTAGATCCAGCCGTCAGGTCCAATCGCAGCGCTGGTGGCGACAGGCTGCGCCGGGATCCTGTCCGGAAGGCCACAGACGAAGTCTGGTCCGGCAGGGCAGCCGAAGATCTTCTTCGCATTGGCCGTCGAGACGAGCTCGTCCGGCAGCACCGCGACGAGCTTCGGGTTGCCGAAACGCTCCACCTTGATGATCGAGTTCCCGCCGGCGTCAGCGACGAGCGCGCGCCCGCGGCCGAAGTCCTCGACGTCGAACGGATTCGAGTCGACCGTCTCCGGATGCGGGTTCTTTGTCGCCTCGAAGTCGAACAGGTTCGTGACCATCGTCGGCACGCCGTTCTCGACGCGCCATAGTGCCTGGCCGCTGTCCGCTTCCACGTCATCGCCGCTCGTGATGGCCCAGAGCGAGGTATCGGTGATCGGATCGACGTCCGTCACGCCGGGCAGCGAAGCGACGAGCGTCCCGTCGTCGCCATCGACGATGCCCTGGCCCGTGTCAGCGACTAGCAGCGTGCCATTCGGTGTCGTCGTGCTGCCGAAGAGCGGCGTCGAATAGAAGCTCGAATCCGCCTGCGCGGCCGTCGGCACGAGCACGAAGCCCGCCAGTACCGCGAGCAGCAGACAACGCTTGGCCCAGGAAACATGAGGCATTCGCATCTCCCCTCGTTGGTGCACCCAGTACGTCGGTGCACGCCGTTACTTACCCCGTTCCGGAATCCTAGACCTGCCCGCCGGCAGGGACTAGTCAGGGCGTCACAATCCCGCTGCATGAGCACCGCGCCCGCGTCGGTCGGAACCGTCGTCATGAAGTTCGGTGGCACGTCGGTGGACGGGCCGGCGGAGATACGACAGGTCGCACGGCTTCTGGTCGAGGCACGACAGCGGGGCGCTCGCGTGGTCGGAACGGTCTCGGCGATGGGGCGAACGACGGACATGCTGCTCGAGCTCGCAGGCCGTGTCTCACCCGATCCAGCCCCGCGCGAGCTCGACATGCTCCTGTCCACCGGAGAGCGAACGGCGTGCGCGCTCGTTGCGATGGCGATCCACGACCTGGGGCACGAAGCGGTGTCGTTCACCGGATCGCAGGCCGGGATCCTGACCGATGCGGTTCACACCAGGGCGAAGATCCGTGAGATCACCCCGGTCCGCGTGCTCGAAGCGCTCGACGCCGGGACGATCGTCCTCGTCGCCGGATTCCAGGGCTTCTCGCGAGAGACGATGGACGTGACGACGCTCGGCCGCGGCGGCACGGATGCAACGGCTGTCGCCCTCGCAGCGGCACTCGGCGCATCGTGCGAGATCTACTCGGACGTCCCCGGCGTGTACACAGCCGACCCGCAGATCGTCCCCGACGCACGCAGGCTGGACGTCGTCTCGTACGACGAGATGCTCGAGATGGCGGCTTCCGGGGCCGCCGTGCTCATGCTCCGCGCGGTCGAGCTAGCGCGAACGCACGGCGTGCCCATCCACGCACGCTCGACGTTCTCGACCTCCGGCGGGACGCTGATCCGCGAGCCCTCGAGCTCGAAGCAGCGCGTCGTCTTGGCAGTCACGCACGCGCGGGACGAAGTGCTCTTCCAGATCCGCGGCCTGGCCGCGGGCGCCGGCCCCCTCGCCACGGTCTTCGCTGCCTTCGCCCGCGAGCAAGTCGGCGTGGACACCGTCGTGCTGAGCCCCGGACACGAGTCAGCCCTGCTTGCCTTCGCCGTCGCACGAGAAGACGTGCCTGCCGCACGGCGTGCCCTCGACGAGACCACAAAGGCACCTGCCAGCGGCATTGAAATCGTCGAGATCGAGAACCTGGGCAAGGTGTCTGTGGTTGGGGCGGGAATGCACGCGCACGTCGGCGTCGCAGCGCTGATGTTCCGAACCCTGGCCGACATCGAGGTCGGTGTCCGCTCCGTCTCGACTTCGCCGATCCGGATCTCGTGCCTCGTCGACAATTCGGAGATCGAGAGGTCGGTGCGCGCCCTCCACGGCGCGTTCCAGCTTGCGGACGACGTCACCCCTGTGTCCGGATAGGCTCGAAAATGTGAGCGCCCAGGCCGAGTCGACACCTGCTGCTCGGCGATCGCGAGGACGGAGCATCGGCCTCTACGTCGTGCTCGTTCTCGCCGGCCTGCTGCTGCTTCTCTCCTCGTTCGCCCTCTGGATCAACCGTGTTGCTCTCAACACGGACGGGTTTGCAGACGCGGCGACCCAGCTGATCGACGACCCGGCGATACGCCAGGCGGTGGCGCAGCGGTCGGTTGACGAGCTGTACGCGAACGTCGACGTCGAGGCCGTTATCGAGGAGCGGCTTCCCAAGGACACGAAGTCGCTCGCGGGGCCAGTCTCGGCCGGGCTACGGCAGGCTGCCCCCGAGATACTCGACCGCGCGCTCCAACAGCCCGCACTCCAGCGCCTCTGGGCCGACGCGGTGGAGCAGTCTCACGCAACGCTCGTCAAGGTGCTCGAAGGGAACGGGGACGTCGTCTCCACCGAGGACGGCGTCGTGGTGCTCGACCTCCGCGACCTCGTCCTCGAGGCAGCCGCCCGACTCGGTATTCGCAGCCAGGTCGACGAGAGGCTCCCGGAGGACGCCGGTCGCATCGAGGTGCTTCGGTCCGATGAGCTCGACACGGCGCAGAACGTGTTTCAGCTGCTCAAGACGCTCGCCTGGGTGCTGCCAGTCCTGACGCTCCTCGCGTTTGCAGGTGCCATCTGGCTGGCGCCGGATCGCCGGCGTGCGCTGCGCAGGGTGGGAGTCACGGTCGTCGTCGTGGGCGTGCTCGGACTTCTGGCCGCTTCGCTCACCGGGAACTACGTCGTCCACACGCTCGTCGCGGAACGGGACGTGCGACCCGCCGCCGGCAACGCCTGGGACATCCTCACCGATCTCATGCGAGCGTCGTTTCGCTGGATGGTCGTGGTCGGAGTGCTGTTCGTCATCGCCTCGTGGCTCGCGGGTCCCGGTCGCAAGGCGGTTGCCACGCGCCATGCGCTCGCGCCAGCGTTGCGTGAGCGCGTATGGCCGTACGTCGCACTCGCAGTCGCCGCGCTCATCCTCCTGGTGACAAGCCCGGTGAACGACTTCGCCAGGCTCCTCGTGATCGCGCTGCTCGTCGCGCTCGGCGCTGTGTGGATCGAGCTCACACGCACGCAGACGATGCGGGAGTTCCCTGACGCGCAAGGTGCCGTGCTCCTCGACGACACGCGTGCGCGAGTCGAGAGCTGGTGGGACGCGAGACGTGCTCCGGCCGAGACTGCAGCGACCCCGGTCGCTGCCACGGACGTCACAGCTCAGCTGGCCGGCCTCGCCGACCTGCACACACGCGGCGAGCTGTCCGACTCCGAATTCGCAGCGGCCAAGGCCCGAGTGCTGGCGGGCGGATAGGAAGGCCCGCTGCCGTCGGCGCCGAAGTCCGCGCCGTGGACTCGAACGGTGTGAAGGCAGTTGTCGTCGCGATCATCTGGATCGTGATCGTCGTCGCGGTGCGATTCACCTTGAACGTCGCCTTTCGCCGCTACGAGCAGCGGCTGTCCGAGCAGGATCCCGACGTCGCTGCGCGCCGCCGCACAACGTTCAGCTTCCTGCTCCGAGTCGCGGTCGCGCTGGTCGCGCTGCTGGGCATCTGGAGCGTTCTCTCGATCTTCCCCGTGACCCAGCAGATCGCGAGCGCGTTCCTGGCCTCGAGTGCGGTGCTTGCCGTCATCGCCGGGTTGGCCCTCACTACCCCACTCGGCAACCTCGGCTCGGGAGTGCTGCTCGCATTCACACGGCCCGTCCGACTCGGCGATCGCATCACGATCGGGGACCAGACGGGCGTCGTGGACGAGATCACCCTGAGCTACACCGCGCTCGCGACCGACGAGGGCCGGCGCGTGTTCGTGCCCAACCAGTCGATGGTGTCGACAATGCTCGTGAACAACTCGGTGAGCGATCCACGGCGGTTGGTGACGGTGCAGCTCCCGGTACGCCTCGGAGCCTCTCTCGCCGAAGCACGCACGCTGACCGCCGAAGCGGCCTCCCGGGTTGCACTCGCCGACGACCTGACGCTCGACGTGCAGATCGGCGTCGTCAGCGAGACGACGGCATGGCTGAACGTGGTCGCGTACGCCCCACCTGGCGCGAACGTCCCGCAGATCGCAAGCGAGATCCGCGAGAACGCGATCGCCGCGCTCGGCAAGGCCGAGCTGCTCCCGACCACCTAGCGGTCGCTTTCGCCTTCCTCGAAGACGAAGCTCTCCCCGGGCTGCAAGACACGCACCTCGACCTCGGGCGCAAGCTCGCGTACGGCGACAACGAACTCGGCGGGCGGCAGCTCGAGGAACCGGGGAGCGCCGCGCAGGCCGAGGTGGATCGGGGAGTACGTCCCCCAGTGGATCGGGACCGCCACACGCGGAGCGACGAGCCTGACCGCCTCGGCAGCACGCGCCGGGTCGAGATGCCCGCCACGCCCGAGAGTCGGTCCCCAGCCCCAAATCGGGATCAGCCCGACGTCGATGTCGCCGAGCGCTCCCATTCCGTCGAAGAGATCGGTATCGCCCGCGAAGTACACGGTGCTCGAGCCGGTCACGACGTAGCCGACAGCTGCACCGGATGCCCCGAAGGGGCCACGGCCGCCGTCGTGCTCAGCGGGAACGGCTTCTATCTCGAGTGCCCCGACATGGAAGCGCTCACCCGCCTCGATCTCCATGACGCTCTCGAAGCGTCGCTTGCGGAGCAGGCCGCCGAGTCCGCGCGGGACGACAACGGGCACTTTCTTGCTCAGCTTCTCGAGCGATGGCAGGTCGAGGTGGTCGTAGTGCGCATGTGAGATCAGGACCGTGTCGACTCCGCGAAGGGCTCTCGAATCCACGGGCACTGCTCGTTTGAGATGCGCCACACGGTTTCGGAGCAGCGGATCCGTGAGGAGGCGTACGCCGTCGAGGTCGACGACGACCGTCGCATGTCCGACGTACTCGATCCGCACCACGCTCGAACGCTAAACCGAAGGGGACGGGCCTGCCGGGGCCCGACCCCCTTCGTTCAGACGCAGTCCTTGAGGGCCTGGGCCTCCGGGAGGCCTTCCAGCTTCTTCAGCGTGTTGTTCTCGATCTGGCGAATCCGCTCACGCGTGACGCCGAACGCGCGCCCAACCTCCTCGAGAGTGCAGGGTTGAGAGCCGTCGAGCCCGTACCGGAGCTCGATGACTCGACGCTCGCGCTCCGGCAAGGATGCGAGCGCGAGCTCGACGTCCTCTCGCCTCAGCGAGAGCGACGCCGTGTCGAACGGCGACTCCGCCATGTCGTCGGGCACGAAGTCCCCGAGTGACGAGTCCTCGTCCTCGCCGATCGGCTTTTCGAGCGAGATGGGAAGCTGCGACATCCGCAGGATCTCGCGCACCTCGTCACACGCGATGTCGAGCTCCTCTGCGATCTCCTCGGGTAGCGGCTCGCGCCCGAGGCGCTGGACGAGCTGACGCTCGATATGGACGACCTTGTTGAGCTTCTCGACCATGTGCACGGGGATCCGGATCGTGCGTGCCTTGTCGGCGATGGCACGTGTCACCGCCTGCCGGATCCACCACGTCGCGTACGTGGAGAACTTGAAGCCCTTCCGGTAGTCGAACTTCTCGACTGCACGAATGAGGCCGAGTGAACCCTCCTGGATCAAGTCGAGGAATGAGAGCCCGCGGCCCAGATAACCCTTGGCAATGGATACGACGAGGCGAAGATTCGCCTCGATCATGTGCTGCTTCGCGTTCATGTCGCCACGCTCGATGCGCTTGGCGAGGTAGATCTCCTGATCGGCCGTCAAGAGCGGAACCTTCCCGATCTCACGGAGATAGAGCCGCAGCGAATCGAGGGACGGCTCGACCGACAGGTCGAGCTTGGGCGTCGCCTTTTCCTCCTCCGGCGTCACGACCGGTTCCTCGTGAGGAAGCGACTTGTGCTCGACGCCCTCGACGAGCTCGATCGAATGATCGATCAGGTACGTGTAGAAGTCTTCGACCTGCTCCTTCGTGAGCTCGACTTCCTCGAGTCCCGTGACGATCTCGTCGTAGGTGAGAAAGCCCTTCTCGAGCCCTTGTTCGATGAGCCGGTGTAGCTCTTCAGCCTCCGGCAGAGAGATTTCGACAGACAGCATGGCCACCCTGGCGTTCTCCTTCTCGCTCGAACGGATACTGACCTTGCGACACGCACTGCACCGGTTCCCCCGCAGCCCGGCTCCTATCACCCGGGCGGGGATCCTAGTCGGACTTGGCCGATTGGGGAAGGGCCTCCTCGAACAAATCTGACCGGATGGTCAGCGCGCGGGTCGGATCTCGCCGACGATCTCGCCCCGCGCGTTCTCCACCGGGACGACGGCGAGCTCCCCGGCGTCGATACCGAGGTGTCCCAGAAACGCCGCGATCGCCGGCCGAACCGCGCGATTCCCGCCGTCCTCGATCTTGAGGGCGACACCGAGCCCTTCCGCCGAGGCAGCACACAGAACCCCCTCGGCTCCGCCCTTCGCGATCCACCCGGGAAGGGCTCGCATGAGCTCGGTGTCGGCGGCTCCAAGGCCACGAATGAGATCCGGGTGCGCTCGCATCGCTCGTACGACGTGCGACGCGCCGTCGAGGTCGGAGAAGCCGGCAAAGGCGCTCGCCATGCGTTCGAGCGTCAAGCCAAACGTGGGAACGCCACACCCGTCGACGCCGGCGGGCAGCGACTGGCCATCGACTCCCGCAGCTGCAGCGATCTCGTGCAACATTGCCTGCTGGCACGGATGCCCAAGCAACCGGTAGCCACTGCTCTCCCAGCCGGACGCGCGACAGAGAGCCAGCATCCCTGCATGCTTGCCCGAGCAGTTGTGCTCCAACGGCGTCGGTTCGGCACCGCACTCGAGCTCCGCCTCCGAGGCAGGCGCTCGTGCGAGCAGGCTGCGAACGGCCTCGAGCTGGTCTGGTCGCGCGAGATGGGACGCGCAGGCGATCGCGATCTCGACATCCGTGAGGTCGTCACGCGCGCGGACGAGCGGTAGCGCCTGAAGCGGCTTCGCTGCGCTTCGCAGATACGTCTGTAGCTGCGGATCGCCGACGGCTTCAACGATCGCGCCGTCCTGGACCGCGACCGCGTGCGCGACGTGTCGCGCTTCGACGACAGGGCCTCTCAGCACGTCCACGACGATCGGCGTGGGCTCCACCCGGGCAGCCTACGAAACCGTCAGGGTTGCGAATCCTCGGCTGACGGCCTAGTGTCGACGCCGTCGACAGTCTTTCGGCTCGGTGGACGGACGAGGGGACGAGGAACGTGCGCCCCGAGCGTGAGCCTCTGCGGTGACTGGCCGGCGTACCTAGGTTTGTTCCTACGGCCGAGGGGAGAAGGAACGATGAACCTACGAAGGAGGTCAGGCATGACCGATCGACGGACACGCCGATCGAGACACACCGCGGCGTCGACTCTCGCGCTGCTCGCCGCAGCAGCCATCGCGCTCCTGGCGCTCGCGCTTCCAGCGGCGGCGCCCGGTGCAGGAACCCAGTGCCAGCGACAAGTGAACAACACCTACGACAAGCTCCTCGAATGCGTGACGTTCGAGGGCGTACGCGTACACCAGGCGGCCTTCCAGGAGATCGCCGAGGCGAACGACGACCCGTTCTACCCAGGCACTCGCGCCGCAGGGACCGAGGGCTACGCCGAGAGCGTGACCTACGTCAAGCGGCTTCTCAGGGACGCCGGCTACAGGGTCACCCTCGACGAGTTCACGTTCGACTTCAACTTCCCCGCGATTCTCGAGCAGCTGACACCCGTGAGCGCGCAGTACGACACCGGTTCGTTCACGAACAGCGGGTTCGATGACGTCTCCGCGGCGGTTGTCGCAGTCGACATCAACCTCGTTCCGCCGCGTGCGACGACGAGCGGCTGCGAGGCCGCGGACTTCGCCGGGTTCCCGGCCGGTGCGATCGCCCTCATCCAGCGTGGCACGTGCACGTTCGCGGTCAAGGCGATGAACGCCGCGGCTGCAGGAGCAGATGCCGTGATCATCTTCAACCAGGGCAATACGCCCGATCGAGAAGGGCTCATCGTCGGAACGCTCGAACCGGACGAGCCCGGCATCCCAGTCGTCGGGGCGAGCTTCGCCGACGGCGCAGCTCTCGCCCAGGCGGGTTCCACTGCGCATGTGCAGGTGGACGAGCCCGAGGAGCGGACCAACGTCAACGTCATCGCGGAGTTGCACGGGAAGGACCGGGACAACGTCGTGATGGCCGGTGCGCACCTCGATTCCGAGACCGAGGGGCCCGGGATCAACGACAACGGGTCCGGCTCGGCGGCACTCCTCGAGACCGCACTCCAGATGGCCAAGGTCAAGCCGGAGAACACGTTGCGGTTCGCCTGGTGGGGCGCCGAGGAGCTCGGTCTGCTCGGCTCGGCCGCGTACGTCGCCGAGCTGACCGAGAAGCAGCGCGACAAGATCGCGCTGTACATGAACTACGACATGGTCGGCTCACCGAACTACATCCAGATGGTGTACGACGCGGACGAGTCGACGTTCGAGGCCCCCGTGGTCATCCCGCCGGGGTCGACGGCGATCGAGGATCTCTACGAGTCCTACTACACGCTGATCGGAGAGCCGTACGACGACGCCGAGTTCTCGGGTCGGAGCGACTACGAGGCGTTCATCAACGCGGGCATCCCGTCCGGAGGCCTGTTCACGGGCGCCGAGGAGCCGAAGTCCACCGAGCAGGCGGCGATCTGGGGCGGGACAGTCGGGGAACAGCTCGATCCCTGCTACCACATCGCCTGCGACACGTTCGGCAACGTCAGCATGCACGCGCTGGACGTGAACAGCGATCTGATCGCGTTTGCCCAGCTCACGTTCGCCTACTCGACCGAGTCGGTGAACGGCGTGAAGGGCAGGAAGGTGCCGGGGGCACCGGTGACCCTTCCGCCTCCCGCAGGCCCGCAGGGGACTTGGGACTGACACGAGCACTGTAGGAACCGAGAAGCCGCCGGCAGCGTGCTGCCGGCGGCTTCTCTCGCCGCACTGGCTCGCAACTCTGGCTTCGAGCCGCTCTCGCCAGTTCGACTAGCTCAGTTCGAGTGGCGAATGGTCGGGATTTCCCGTATGTTTCGCGATCATCGACCATTACCCCGACTACGAGCTCGACGACATTCTCGTCGTCGAGGAGCCCGAGCAGCTCCGCGCGCTCGCCGACTCGCTTCGCGCTAAGATCGTCACGCTGCTGCAACCAGCGCGCCGCGAGCACGACCGAGCTTGCCGCAGTACTCGGGACCCCGAAGGGGACGGTCGGGCATCACCTCAAGGTGCTCGAGAAGGCAGGGCTCGATGCGCGTCGTCCGTACGCGAAAGGTCCGCGCGCTGACCGAGAAGTACTACGGCCGCGTGGCGCGGCTGTTCGTGCTCAAGACCGCCGACGCCGCTCCCGGACAGAGCTCCGCGGCGGTGCGATCCGCGGCGATGATGCTTCGCCAGGCGGCGGACGAGGCGATCGCATCAGGGCTGTCGAGAAGGACACGTCTGCGCTCGTCCACGTCACGGCTCGTCGGCGAAGGACGTCCCGCGCTTCCAGCGGCGGCTCAACCGCCTGGTCGCCGACTTCCACCGCGCCGCCGACCCCGAGGGCGAGATGCACGCGCTCGCCTTCGCGCTCTTCCGCATCGACGACTGTCCTGCCGCCCCGGGCAACGGACGGTGACGATGCCTAGGTGGTGGCCCACCGGCGGCCTCTGGCGCCATGGCGACTTCCTCAAGCTGTGGTCGGCCGAGACGATCAGCCAGTTCGGGTCGCAGGTATCGACGACCTCGCAATCCCGCTCGTCGCGATTCTCGTGCTCGACGCGACCGCGTTCGAGGTTGCCGCGCTCGGGACGGTCCTCTTCCTGCCGTTCATCCTCTTCACGCTGCCGGCTGGCGTCTGGGTCGACCGCTGGCCGCGGCGCCCGATCCTCATCGTCGGTGACTTCGGGCGGGCTGCCCTCCTCGCTGACGATCCCGCATCGCGTACGTCGCGGACGCTCTGACGCTGGGCCAGCTCTTCGTCGTCGGTTTCCTCGTGCGGCATCTTCCAGGTCTTCTTCGACGTCGCCTACAGTCGTACCTGCCCTCGCTCGTCGACCGAGACGCAGATCATCGAGGGCAACTCGAAGCTCGAGATCAGCCGCTCTGCTGCCCAGATCGCCGGGCCAGGACTCGGCGGGATCCTCGTGGAGGTCCTGACCGCCCCCTACGCGATCCTCGTCGATGCGGTGAGCTTCCTCGCCTCTGGCCTCTTCATCCTCCGCATCCGGAAGCGCGGAGCACCACGGCGCCGAGCGAGACGATCGACGGGCAGCAAGCCGAGCTGCTGGCCGGAGTTGAAGGAGGGTCTGCGCTTCGTCCTCGGCAACCCGAACCTGCGCGCGCAGGCAGGCTGCACGGCGACGTCGAACCTGTTCTTCAGCGTCGCGCTTCTCGATCATCCTCGTCTTCGCCGTGCGTGAGCTCGAGCTCTCAGCCGGACGTCATCGGCATCGTGCTTCTCGATCGGAGCCGTGGGCTCGCTCGCCGCCGCGCTGACGGCGACGCGGATCTCCGGCCGCTTCGGGATCGGCCCGACGACGATCGTCGTCGGCCGCGCTCCTCGGGCCGGCGATGCTGCTCATCGCCTTCGCGCCCGGTGGGGACGGCGCGCGATCCCGTTCCTCGTCGCTGCGCTGCTCCTGTTCGGGTTCACGCGTCGTCGTCTACAACATCGTCCAGGTGAGCTACCGACAGGCGATCTGCCCGCCGCGGCTGCAGGGCCGCATGAACTCGGTGATGCGCTTCATCGTCTGGGGCACGATCCCGCTCGGGAACGCTCGCCGGCGGCGCGCTCGCCACGTGGTCGGGCTGCGCGGGGCGATCGTCGATCGGCGCGATCGGTGGCGGTCTGGCCGTTCTCTGGATCCTCTTCTCGCCGATGCGCAGCGTGCGCGACATGCCGACCGAGCCGCTCGAGCCCTCGCTCGGGGACCGCTCCCGAACTCGCCTAGGACGGGATTGGGGTCGACTGTCACGTGAGGCTCTGGCCGACCGGTGGACTCTGGCGTCACCGAGACTTCCTCAGGCTCTGGTCGGCCGAGACGATCAGCCAGCTCGGGACGCAGGTCTCGCAACTCGCGCTTCCGCTCACGGCGATCCTGATCCTCGACGCGAGCGCGTTTCAGGTCGCGTTCCTCACAACCGTCGAGTTCCTGCCGTTCGTCCTCTTCACGCTGCCCGCGGGCGTATGGGTCGACCGGCTGCCGCGGAGGCCGATCCTGGTCGTCGCGGACATCGGGCGGGCGCTTGCGCTGCTCTCGGTGCCCGTCGCGTACGCACTCGACGCACTCACGATCTGGCAGCTGTACGTCGTCGGCTTCGTGGTCGGGATCGGCACGGTCTTCTTCGACGTCTCGTACCAGTCCTACCTCCCGTCGCTCGTCGACCGTGACCGCCTGGTCGAGGGAAACTCGAAGCTCGAGGTCAGCCGCTCCGGTGCGTTCATCGCTGGCCCCGGGCTTGCGGGAGTCCTCGTCGGAGCGATCACCGCGCCGTACGCGGTTCTCGTCGATGCGCTCAGCTTCCTCGCCTCCGCCGGGTTCCTCGCTCGTATCCGCACGACCGAGGAACGCCCCGAGCGGACGACGAACACAAGCGTCGGCCGGGAGCTCCGGGAGGGGCTCCGCTACCTCGTCTCGCACCGGTACTGGCGGCCGATTGCCATCTGCACCGCGACCTCTAACTTCTTCAGCAACGTGGCCTTCTCGATCTTTCTCGTGTATGCCGTGCGCACGCTCGACATGTCCCCCCAGCTGATCGGTCTGTCCCTCATCCCCATCGGAGTCGGCGGGCTGTGCGCAGCCGCCTTCGCGGGCCGCCTCTCCGCCCGATTCGGCGTCGGCCCGACCATCATTCTCGCGGCCGTACTGTTCGGGCCTGCAGCACTGCTCGTGCCGATCGCTCCTGTTTCCTTTCCGCTTCCCTTCCTCATCGTCTCGTTTGCGCTCCTGGGCTTCGCGGGGGTGCTCTACAACATCACCGGGATCAGCCTCATCCAGACTCTGACTCCCGAACGTCTCCTCGGCAGGTTGAACGCGAGCCGTCGATTCGTCGTGTGGGGGACGATTCCACTCGGCGCGCTCGTCGGCGGCGTCCTGGCGTCGACGATCGGGCTGCGTCCTACGCTGTGGGTCGGCGCGATCGGATCGTGCTCGTGCTTCATCCCGATCATGTTTTCGCCGCTGCGCAGACTCAGAGACATGCCCACGGCGCAGGAGCCCGATCCGTTGGCCAGCCCGCCGACGACGCATGCTGCGATCGGCGTCGATGCCTGAGCTACCAGAGGTCGAGGCCTGGGTGCGCGAGCTCGACCCGCTCGTCTCGGCGTCGCCGATCGAGCACGCCGGACCCGCACACGTCGCGACGCTGAAGACGGCGAACCCCCCGTTGTCGGCACTCGAAGGGCGCCGCCTCGTGGGTGCACGTCGCCGCGCCAAGCAACTCCTCTTCCCGACGGACG
Source organism: uncultured Actinomycetes bacterium (assembly GCA_963756925.1). GTDB lineage: Bacteria > Actinomycetota > Thermoleophilia > Gaiellales > Gaiellaceae > GMQP-bins7. The sequence continues at coordinate 558,208 of CAVWPL010000001.1, forward strand.
GCGACGAGCTCGTGCTGCGCGTCCACCTGATGACCGCAGGGCGCCTGCGCTTCATCCCGTCCGGAGCGAAGGGGCCGAAGACGCCGATGTTCCGGCTGCGGTTCGTGGGAGGCGACGAGCTCGTCCTCACCGAAGCCGGCAAGAAGAAGCGGGCCGGGGTGTGGCTGACGACTCCGGAGCAGGTCGACGCAGATCTCGCGCATCTAGGCCCCGATGCGCTGGACCTGGACGCGGCGGCCCTCGGCGAGATCCTCGGCCGGGAGCGCCGGCAGCTCCATCCACTCCTCCGCGATCAGCGCGCGATCGCCGGCATCGGGCGTGCTCATGCGAACGAGATCCTCCACCGGGCGCGGCTCTCGCCCTTCAAGGTCGTCGACCGACCTCTCTGACGAGGAGATCGCCATTCTGGCGGGTGCGATGCGAGGAAGACCTCGAGCGAGCGCTCGACCTCCGCGAGCGTGGCAAGGGCGACCGCGACATATACCGGGTGCACAACCACCTCGGCGAGCCGTGTCCTGTCTGCGCGACGCCGATCGCGCGAGTGGACTACGAGGAGCACACGGTCTACTACTGCCCTGACCTGCCAGACGGGCGGGAAGCTCCTCAAGGACAGACGTCTCTCGCGGCTCCTTCGTTGAGTCAGAGCCGTGCGGACGTAAGAACCGGTGCGGTGCTCCGCACGTATCCTCCTCGACGATGTCCAAGCTCCCGAACCTGGTCGAGGACCTCCAGGCGTCCGCGCCCGAGATCGGCCTCGCGCTCTCCCACGCGGGCGTGCGAGGTGTGCAGAAGGCGGTCCGCATTCGGCGCGGTGACGCGGAGACGGTCATGGCCGCGATCATCGACTGCACGGTGGACCTTGCCGCCGACCAGAAGGGCGTGCACATGTCTCGGTTCCCCGAGCTCTTCGAGGAGGCGATCGACGTCGTGGTCGGCCGCGAGGCGCTCCTCGTCGAGACGCTTGCCGAGCACATCGCAAGCCGTGTCGTCGAGCGCCAGGGCGCGCTGCAGGCAGAGGTCTGGATCCGTGCGCAATGGCCGATCCGCCGTCTGACCCCCGTCACCGGGATCGCGACGCAGGAGATGGTCACGCTCTGCGGGATCGCAGCTGCGTCAGAGGCGGGGACCCGCCGTGCCGTCGGCGTCGAGGCGACCGGGATCAACGCGTGCCCGTGTGCGCAGGGACTCGTTCGCAATCGCGCGAGCGAGCGGCTTCTGGAGGCAGGGTTCGACTCGAGCGACATCGAGAAGATCCTCGAGCTCGTCCCGATTGCGACCCACAACCAGCGTGGGCGGCAGACGCTCTTCGTCGGAACCGAGGGCGACCTCGACGCGGAGTTGCTCGTCGCGATCGCCGAGCGATCGATGAGCGCCCCGATCTACGACCTCCTCAAGCGACCCGACGAGCTCTTCGTCGTCGAGCATGCCCACCTGCAGCCGCGCTTCGTCGAGGACTCGGTGCGCCACGCGTTGAGAGACGCGCTCGAGACCCTCCCACAGCTCGACGACTCCGACTTCCTCCTCTCGAAGCAGGTCAACTTCGAGACGATCCATGTCCACGACGTCGTCGCCGAGCGCTACGGCACCGTCGGCGAGCTCCGCGGTGAGCTCGCCACCGGCCAGCCCAGCCCGCGACAGACCACGCTCGCCGGCTGGCTTTCCGACTAGCTACGCGCGGCGAGTGCGCCGCAACTCGAACCGGTGCTCGGTGCCGGCGAACAGCCGGCGGATGTTCTGGCGATGCAAGAAGATCACGGCGGCCGAGCCGGCGATCGCGAACGCGATCACGGGCCAGGGGTAGTCGAGGAGCACGACGAGAGTCACAAGGGCGAACGCCGTCGCGATCGACGCAAGCGACGCGTAACGGGTCGCAAGGAAGACGAGGACCCAGACACCGACACAGCAGAGCGGCGGCGAGCGGAGCGACCGCCAGCGCCGCGCCGCCTGCGGTCGCGACCATCTTCCCGCCCTTCCGGAACCCGAAGAAGACCGGACGGGCGTGCCCGAGCATCGCCGCCGCTCCCGCGAGAACCCCGATCAGCGCGCCGCCCGCTGCGAGCCCGAGCAGCGCGGCCGCGAATCCCTTCGCGATATCGAGCAGCGCAACCGCGATTCCGAGCCGCTTCCCGTAGAGCGCGGAAGACGTTGGTCGCGCCGACGTTCCCGCTGCCTGACTTCCGGATGTCTTCGCCGCGGAAGAGCTGCGGACGAGCCAGTACCCGAACGGCAGCGAGCCGAGGAGATACCCGCCTCCGATGGCGAGCGCCTCGACCACGGTCGCCTACCCGAGCTCCTACTCGGTGGGTATCGAGTAGGACGCGACCCAGGCGTTGACGGCGTTCCAGTCGAGGTTCTTGAGGAACGCGTCGATATAGGCCGCGCGATCGGTCTGGTAGTCGAGGAAGTACGCGTGCTCGTAGACGTCGAGGGCGACGAGCGGCGTCGCGTTCCAGACGGGGAACGTGTTCTGTGCGTCGCCCGATGTAGTTGAAGAGCCGCGCCTCGTCCCAGTCGTAGGCCGTCCAGGCCCAGCCACGACCTGCCATGCCGGTTGCCTTGAGGTCGGCGCGCCAGGCGTCGAACGTGCCGAAGTCCCGCTCGATGAGCCCGCCGATCGCGCCGTCGGGGTCGCCGCCCTCGCCACCGAGGTGCTCGAAGTAGATCTCGTGGTTCTTGATCCCGCCGACGGCGAACGTCAGGTCGACTTTGAGCGCGCGCACATCCGAGTAGACCTGGTTCGCGGCATCGAGGTCGACACTCTCGAGCCGGCCGAGGATCTCGTTCCGCTTGGCAACGTAGCCCTGGTAGAGGCGGTAGTGCGCCTCGATCGTCGTACGCGAGATGCCGTCGAGCTGAGAGCAGCGCGGGCTGAAGCTCTCGCGGTCTGATCTCGACGAAGTTCGTCATCCGGGTTTCCTCCAACGCCAGGGCGGGAACGTCGCGGAGCATATCCTTCCCCTCGACGACGATCCGCGACAAGAGGAGCCGGCACATGGCGTACAGCGTTCCCCCGCTTTCGTACGAGTTCGACGCGCTCGAACCGCATATCGACGCGCGCACGATGGAGATCCACCACGACAAGCACCACGCCGCGTACGTGACGAACCTGAACGCTGCACTCGAGGGCACCGAGTGGATGGACCGGCCGCTCGATGCCGTGCTCGCAAACCTCGAGATCATTCCCGAGGACAAGCGCATGGCGGTTCGCAACAACGGCGGCGGGCACGCGAACCACACGCTCTTCTGGGAGATCATGGGCCCGAATGGCGGCGGCGAGCCCAGCAGGAGCGCTCGGCGGACGCGATCGGATCGACATTCGGAAGCGTCGACGAGCTGAAGAAGCTCGTGAACGACGCCGGCGTGAAGCGCTTCGGCTCGGGCTGGAGCTGGCTCGTCTGGGACGGCACCGGCCTGGCGGTGAAGTCGACGCCGAACCAGGACAGCCCGGTGATGGAGTCGGACGTGCCGCTGCTCGGAATCGACGTGTGGGAGCACGCCTACTACCTCAACTACCAGAACAGGCGCCCCGACTACCTCGAGGCCTGGTGGAACGTGGTCGACTGGGACGCCGTGTCGACCCGCTTCGAAGCCGCTCGGTCGTAGCCACGCGGCATTGCCGTCGGCTCATGACCAATCCGGAGTCGCACCGGCATGCGTAGCACCGTGCGGTGGCTTCGTCGGTCGCGCTCCCAGTCGCACCCCTCCGTAGCCGACGGATGAGCGTCGTGCGCCGAGACGCCAACCCGGAGCCGACCGACGGCCAGTTGCTCGAGCGCGTCGCCGAAGGCGACCGGCAGGCGTTCGAGGAGCTCTATCGCCGATACGCACGGGCCGTGCTCGCGCTCGCGCTCCGGCGGATCGGGGATCGGGGGCGCGCCGAAGACGCAGCCCAGGAGGCGTTCGTCGCGATCTGGAGGTCGGCACGAACGTACGACCCGACGCGCGGCGCGGGAGCTCCCTGGCTCTATGCGGTCGCACGAAACGCGATCACCGACGGGCTGCGCCGCACCCCCGAGCCCGCCGCGGAGCTCGTGGACGGGCCTGCCGGCGATCCCGACCCGGGAGACCGGGCCGAAGCATCGTGGACGGCATGGCAGGTGCACCGGGCGCTCGAGGTGCTGCCCCCCGCACGAGCGCCCGGTGATCGAGCTCGCGTACTGGCGCGGGCTGTCGCAGAGCGAGATCTCCGATGCGCTTGGTATCCCATTGGGAACCGTGAAGACGCAGAACCCGCAGCGCGCTCGCCCGGCTCGCCGACGCTCTCGAGGACGAGCTTCGATGACCGGGCGCAGCCCTGACTTCGACGAGCTGGTGGGGTCCGACCTCGAGCCTGGCGAGCGCAACCGGTTGCGCCGCGTCCACGAGTTGCTCGTCGAGGCCGGCCCGCCGCCCGAGCTGCCAGCGGACCTCGGAGCTCCCCCGACCCCTGGCTCCGTGCACGTGCTCCGCCGACGGCGCGGCGCGCTCGTGGCGATCGCTGCGGCGTTCGGCGTGCTCGCATTCTCGATCGGCTTTCTCACCGGCGGGCGGAGCGACGACTACGGGACGTTCGACGTGGTGCCAATGACCGGGACGGGTGCCGCCGAAGGCGCACGCGCGACGATCGAGATCTTCGACGCCGACGCCGCCGGGAACTGGCCGATGGAGCTCGAGGTCACCGGCCTCGGCCCGGCCGCGAGCGGAGATCTGTATCAGCTCTGGCTGACGCGTGAAGGCCGCCTCGTCGCCCTTTGCGGCAGCTTCCTGGCGGACGAGGACGGCAGCACGGTGGTGCCGATGAACGCGCCCTGGAAGCTCAACGAGTTCGACGGCTGGGTCGTGGTCGAGGAGGGGTCCGACACGGCAGTGCTCACGACGTAGCCGTTCGCGCACGTACGGACGCCGGGAGTCATTGCGTCCGACCGCGGCCGGTCGAGCCGTAGTCTCCGAGCAAGCGGCTATCGTCGTCTCCACGTGTCCGAGCGCCCGGTACGCACCCAGTACGAGGACTTCATGCGCCACGTCTTCACGGTGGGTGCTCCGAAGAACGACCGCACGGGCACGGGTACGGTGAGCGCCTTCGGCTACCAGATGCGCTTCGATCTGGCCGAGGGGTTCCCGCTCGTCACCACCAAGAAGGTGCACTTCCCCTCGGTGGCCAAGGAGCTGCTCTGGTTCCTGCGCGGCGACGGGAACGTCCGCTGGCTGCAGGAGAACGGCGTCACGATCTGGGACGAGTGGGCCGACGAGAACGGAGATCTCGGCCCGGTGTACGGCGTGCAGTGGCGCAGCTGGCCGACGCCGGAACGGCGGCTACGTCGATCAGATCTCCGAGGCAGTCCGGCTGCTTCGGGAGGAGCCCGACTCCCGCCGGATCCTGGTCAGCGCGTGGAACGTCGCCGATCTCCCCGAGATGGCACTGATGCCGTGCCACGCGTTCTTCCAGCTCTACGTCTCCGACGGGCGCGTGAGCTGCCAGGTGTACCAGCGAAGCGCGGACGTCTTCCTCGGAGTGCCGTTCAACATCGCGAGCTATGCGCTCCTCGCGCACATGCTGGCGCAGCAAAGTGACCTCGAGGTCGGCGAGCTCGTCTGGACGGGCGGCGACTGCCACATCTACGACAACCATCGCGAGCAGGTAGAGCTCCAACTCGGGCGCAACCCGTTTCCTTTTCCCAAGCTGTCTCTGCGCCGCCGCCCTGGTTCGATCTTCGACTACGAGTTCGAGGACTTCGAGGTGGTCGACTACGAGCACCACCCCGCGATCCGCGCCCCGATCGCGGTGTGAAGCTCTCGCTCCTCGCTGCCGTCGCTCGAGACGGCGTGATCGGCAGTGACGGGACCATCCCCTGGCGGCTCCCGGAAGACCTGGCCCGATTCCGCACCCTCACGCTGGGGCACCCCGTGATCATGGGGAGGAGGACCTGGGAGTCGCTCCCGGCGAAGTTCCGGCCGCTTCCCGGGCGCCGGAACGTGGTCGTGACGCGAAACGAGGCATGGAGCGCGGAGGGTGCCGAGCGAGCCGGGTCGCTCGAGAACGCGCTTCTGCTGCTCGGACGAAGGCCCCAGGCGTTCGTGATCGGCGGGGCTGAGATCTACGCAGCGAGCCTGCCGCTCGCCGACGAGCTCCTGCTCACCGAGATCGACGCCGCGTTCGAGGGAGACACGTTCCTCCCGCGGTTCGACACCTCGGAGTTCAACGAAGTCTCCCGCGAGCCGCACGTGTCCGACGACGGCACGCGGTTCTCGTTCGTCACATATGTGCGGCGAGACAGCAACCGTGCCGGCGAGGGTTGAGGGCCGCGCTGCCTCTAGGCACGCTGCCGTGCGGAGTGGTCAGCGGGACGCCGCGAGCTCCAGAACCGCTTCGCGGAACACGTCGGTGTGCCGGTCGACGTCTGCTTCCGTGGTCGCGGGAGACATGAGCGCCATCGAGTGGAACGGCGTCAGCAGGATGCCGCGGTTGAGCGCGAAGAGGTGCATGTAGCGCTCGAGCTCGACGTCGCCGGCCGCATGAGCCTCGCCCCCGTTCCGGGGCCGGTCCCGTCCGAAGAGATACTCCGCGCGGCAGCCGATGCGCGTCACGTGCCAGGGGAGCGCGGCCTCTGCGATCCCGGCCTCGACGCCGTCCGTCCAGAGCTCAGCGAGGGGGATCATGCGCGCGAAGGCCACTTCCGTGAGCACCTCGGCGAGCGTGGCCCGCATCGCCGCGACCGACAGCGCGTTCGCGGCCAGGGTGCCGCCGATACCCCCACGTCGACGTCCTCGAGCTCGATCGTCCCGGCGAGTCTCCGGGCAACGTCTTCCGAGAAGCCGTACGCAGCGGCCGGGACCCCGCCGGCGATCGCCTTCCCGATCGTGACGATGTCGGGCTCGAGCCCGTTTGCGGCGGTGAACCCGCCCGGGCCGCAGCAGATCGTGTGGGTCTCGTCGATCGCGAGGAGGGTCCCGTGCCGGTGTGCCAGCTCTCGGAGCGCGTCATGGAACCCTGGCTCCGGATGGACGATGCCGATGTTCGTCAACGCCGGCTCGGCGAGAACCATCGCGACGTCCTCGTGACGCAGCTCCCGCTCCAGCGCCTCGACGTCGTTGAACTCGACGACGCGGGTCGTCTCGGCCGGGTTCACCGGAGGGCCGAGACTGCCGCGACGAGCCTCGACGCGTCCGTCCACCAGGGTCGCGAACGACTCGTCCACCGTCCCGTGGTAACACCAGTTGAATACGAGGATCTTCGGTCGCCCGGTGAGGTGTCGCGCAAGCCGGATCGAGAAGCGATTGGCATCGGTAGCCGTGAGTGCGAACTGCCAGGACGGGACGCCGAACCTCCGGGTGAGCTCCTCCGAAACCCAAAGCGCGTCCTCGCTCGGAAGCATGAGGGTGAGGCCCTTCGCCAGCCTGCTTCGCAAGCGCACGGAGCGTCGGCTCGGGCGCGTGGCCCGACATGGCGCCCGTGTCTCCGAGGCACAGATCCACGTACTCGATCCCATCCACGTCGACGAACCGCGCGCCACTCGCCTCCCGCACGAAGACGGGAAAGCCACCCGCCCACTTGCGCATCCAGTGCATGGGCACACCTTCGACGAGAGATAAGCGTGCGCGCTCCGCGAGCTCTCGCGAGCGCGGGTGGGTCTCGGCGAACCGCACCTCCTCGCGCGCGTGCAAATCGGCGAGCGAGGCGGGCACTACAGCCTCCCGCTAGGCGCGTCGAATGGAGAGCACGCGCGCCTTCCAGGAGCCGCGCGGGGCCTTGACGTCGACGACGTCTCCCACGGAAGCACCCATCAGCGCCTCACCGAGCGGCGAGTCCGGTGCGACTCCGCCGACCGCGGAGATCTCCACCTCCATCGTCTCGCCTTCCTCGTCGGCCAGCTCGACCATCGAGCCGACGCCGACCTGGTCGTCACTCTCGTGCTCCACCGTCACTGCGCTGTCGAGACGCGAACGAAGCTTCCGGATCCGCGCTTCGAGCATTCCCTGGTCGTTCTTCGCCGCGTGGTACTCGAAGTTCTCGGAGAGGTCCCCGTAGCCACGGGCAACCTTGATCGCCTCGATGGCCGCAGCGCGCTTCGGGCCTTCGAGCTCCGCGAGCTCGGCCTCGAGCGCCGCGCGCTGCGAAGAAGTGAGTTCGGTGCGAGGTTCGGTCACGCGTCGAAGGCTAACCGTGCATGACTGCCGCCCGCTGACTACGCTCCCGCACTACCGATTTCGGAGCGGGCGAATAAGGAGGAATAGGTGGCGACCGACCTGGAGCGCTTTGTCGACGCGGAAGGCCGAGCAGATCTCGTGAAGGAGGTTCGTCGGCGCATCGACGCCGAGGGGATCACCTACATCTACTACCAGTTCCCTTCCGTCACCGGCCGCATCATGGGCAAGGGCGTCCCGGCGCAGCACTGGGAGACGCTCGCGGAGAAGGGATTCCAGCTCGTGTACGGCTCGACCGCGAACCTCTTCACCGACCGGCACGGCAACTACATCGGGTACGGCCCCGAGGCGGCCGAGCTCGTCGGGGTCCCGGAGCCCGACACGTTCCAGCCGCTTCCCTGGGACTCGAAGGTCGCGCGCGTCTGGTGCACCTGCTTCCGTAACCGCGAAGAGCGCGAGAATCCCGCGGCGTTCCTCTCCTCCGACTGCCGCGGCAACCTCAAGCGCATCCAGGCCGAGTTCGAGAAGACGACCGGGCTCCACCTCCGCGCGGGCACCGAGCCCGAGATGATGTGGCTCGAGCTCAACGAGGACGGCACACCGGCGGTCACCGGCAAGACGAAGCCCTACTGCTACCACATCGACCAGTTCTCCGAGCTCCAGCCGATCATCCATCGCGTCGTCGAGTACGGCCAGGCGATGGGGCTCGACATGATCCAGGGCGATCACGAGGACGCACCCGGCCAGATCGAGCTCAACTTCGGGTTCGACCGCGCCGAGCGCACCGCGGACAACCTCTCGACGTTCCGCCAGATCTGCAGGGCAGTCGGGCGCGAGCTCGGCGCCTTCCCATGCTTCATGCCGAAGCCGTTCATGGGCGTCTCTGCGAACGGGTGCCATCACAACATCTCGCTGTGGGAAGGCGATACGAACGCGTTCATGCCGGAGACGGACGACCAGCAGAAGCCGAGCCAGGTCGGCCTCCATGCGATCGGCGGCATCCTGGAGCACCTCGCCGCCCTGACCGCGGTCACCGCATCGACGGTGAACTCGTACCGGCGGCTGTGGGACACGGGCTTCTGGGCGCCGGTCTTCGCGGACTGGGGCTACCAGAACCGCACGACCGCCCTTCGCGTCTCGGCTCCCGGCCGATTCGAGTACCGCTCGGTCGACTCGGCCGTGAACCCGTACCTGTCCATGGCTGCGCTGATCGCAGCGATGCAGGACGGCATCGAGCGGAAGCTCGACCCGGGAGAGCCAGAGGAGCGCAACATCTACGAGGCGATGGAGGCCGGGAAGCAGGTCAAGAAGATCCCGATGACGTTCGGCGACGCGCTCGATGCGCTCGAGGCCGACGAGGTCGTGAAGAAGGCGCTGCCCGGCGAGATGTACCGTGTCTTCATGCACTACAAGCGCGACGAGTGGGAGCGCTACTGCGCCACCGTCACCGATTGGGACGTGTCCGAGTACCTCGACGTGCTGCCGTAACGACATGTGCGGAATAGCGGGGATCATCTACCGGGACGGGTCGCAGCACCCCATCGGCGACGAGATGACGCTGATGCTCCAATCCATGAAGCATCGCGGGCCGGACTCGACCGGATATGCGCTCTACGGGGCGGCCGAGAACGGCGGACTCGTGATGCGCTACAAGCTCGCCGACGCGAACACGCCGCGGGACTTCGAGTTCGAGGACCGGCTTCGCTTGCACCGCAGCGTCGTCGAGTCGCGGCTGGCCGCGCTCGGCGCACGGGTCAAGGAGGTCGAGGAGGAGACGCCGTACGCCTTTCGGGTCTCGTTCGAGTACGACGGTGACCTCAAGCTCCTCGCCGACTTCGTGGAGGACATCCCCGAGGCCGAGGTGCTCTCGCTCGGGCGCTCGCTCGAGATCGTCAAGGACCTGGGTGACGCGGAGACGGTGCACGACCAGTACGGGCTCTCGTCGTTCAACGGGACGCATGCGATCGGCCACGTGCGCATGGCCACCGAGTCGGAGGTCGACATCGCCGGAGCGCACCCGTACTGGGCATACCCGTACTCGGACGTCGCCGTCGTCCACAACGGACAGCTGACGAACTACTTCATGTGGCGCCGCCGCCTCGAACGCGCGGGGCGTCGCTTCATGTCCGAGTGCGACTCGGAAATCATCGCGGTGTACCTCGCACAGGAGATGGGCGAAGGCGCGACGCTCAAGGAGGCGATGGACAAGTCGCTCGACGAGCTCGACGGCGTCTTCACCTACATCGCGGTCACGAAGGACGAGCTCGGCGTTGCGAAGGACGAGCTCGCGGCCAAGCCGCTCGTGCTCTACGAATCGGACGACCTCGTCGCGCTCGCGTCGGAGGAGATCGCGATCCGCGCGATCGTCGACCACGAGATCGACACGTACGACCCCTACGAGCGCGAGGTGCTCGTGTGGCAGCGGTAGGCGAGCAGAAGATCACCTACGACGCACGGGGCCTTGCCGAGCCGTTCGCGGACGTGCCCAAGATCTCCGAGATCGAGGGCGACCGCGCCCGGTTCGACGCGAAGGATCTCACGACGCGGGCGATCAACCTCGAGCTGCGCTGGCTCCTCTACGAGCAAGGCGTCAAGGAAGTCGAGATCGACAATCCCGGCTCGAAGCACTCGCTCGGCGTCGGGATCCTCACGCGCTGCCGGGTCCGGTTCAACGGCAGCCTCGGCTACTTCGGGTGCGGGCTCATCGACGGCCCGGAGATCCACATCACCGGCCGGGTCGGCTGGTCGGCCTGCGAGAACATGATGTCGGGCGTCGTCGTCGTCGACGGGAACGCGGGCTCGCTCACCGCGGCGGCGATCCGAGGTGGAGACGTCGTCGTCAAGGGTCGCGTCGGCGCCCGGACCGGGGTCGATCAGAAGGGTGGGACGGTGCTGATCCTCGGCTCGGCGGGCTCCATGACCGGGTTCATGATGCAGCGCGGGCGGATCATCATCGGCGGCGACGTCGGACCCGGGCTCGGCGACTCGATGTACGACGGGACGATCTACGTGGCCGGCAAGGTGAAGTCCCTCGGAATCGACTGCGTCCCCGGCGAGTGGACGGACGCGGACACCGAGCTCATCGAGCGGAAGTTCCGGATCTACGATCTCGGTGCTCCGCCCGAGTTCCAGAAGTTCGTGTGCGGGAAGGTGCTCTACAACTACGACACGCTCGAGCCCTCGGAGAGAAAGCTGGTCCTGTGATGGCCGATGAAACCGCCCCGTCTCAGAAGAACGTCCTCGGCCGCAGCCGTATCTTCACTCCCGAGGTCATCAACGACATCCACATCAAGGCCGAGCTCGGCCGCTACCGGATGCGCGGCTTCTCGATCTTCAAGCCCATGCCGCACTGGGACGAGCTCGTGTTCCTGCCGGGCACGCTCACCCGCTTCGTGATCGAGGGCTACCGCGAGAAGTGCGAGACGAAGACCGTCCTCGGCGCGCGGTTCGCGAAGAAGCCGCTCTCACTCGACATCCCGATCTACATCACCGGCATGAGCTTCGGCGCTCTCTCCCTCGAGGCGAAGATGGCGCTCGCGAAGGGCGCGTCGATGGCAGGCACGGCGACGTGCTCGGGCGAGGGCGGGATGATTCCGCCCGAGCGCGACTACTCGACGAAGTGGTACTACCAGGTGATCCAGAGCCGGTACGGGTTCAACCCGCACCACCTGATGCTCGCCGACGGGATCGAGTTCTTCATCGGGCAGGGCTGCAAGGTCGGGCTCGGCGGCCACCTGATGGGCCAGAAGGTGACCGAGCAGGTTGCAGAGATGCGGTCGCTGCCGGCCGGGATCGACCAGCGCTCGCCCGCGCGCCACCCCGACTGGCTGGGGCCGGACGACCTGTCGCTGAAGGTGCAGGAGATCCGCGAGGCGACGGACTACCAGGTGCCGATCCAGCTGAAGCTTGGCGCGGCGCGCGTCTACGACGACGTGCGCATGGCGGCCAAGTGCGGTCCGGACATCATCTACCTGGACGGCGCGGAAGGTGGCACGGGCGCAGGCCCCCACATCGCCACCGAGGAGACCGGGATCCCGCTCATGGCCGCGATCCCCGAGGCCCGCCGCGCGCTCGAGGACGTCGGCCTTGCCGACGACGTCGACCTCGTCGTCGCGGGCGGTATCCGCAACGGCGCCGACGTCGCCAAGTGCCTCGCACTCGGGGCGAAGGCCGTCGCGATCGGGCACTCGGCCCTCATGGCGCTCAACTGCAATAGGGAGATCCCCGGCGTCACCGACTACGAGGGGACCGTCGGAGTTCCTGCGGGACAGTGCTACCACTGCCACACAGGTCGCTGCCCCGTCGGTGTCGCGACGCAGGATCCCGAGCTCCGCAAGCGGCTCGTCGTCGAGGAAGCCTCAGAGCGCGTCTACAACTTCCTGACCGCGATGACCATGGAGCTGCAGATGCTCGCGCGGGCGTGCGGGAAGACGAATGTCCATTCGCTCGAGCCCGAGGACCTGGCCGCGCTCACGATCGAGGCGTCCGCCATGGCGCGTGTGCCGCTCGCCGGCACGACGTACACCGTCGGCCAGACCGAGCACGAGATCCTCGCCGAGGTGAAGCGCCTGCTCGCGATCAAAGCCGAGGAGGAGCTCGTCGCGGGACAGACCGCAGACGTCGCGGATCTCAGAGCCGTGGAGACATGAGCAAGCAGCCGACAGGACACGAGCTCGCGTACTCCGAGCCCGAGAAGATCAAGTCGATCGACGCCGAGTTCCTCTCCGGTCAGCGATACGCGTACCAGGAGGACCTGGCGCTCGTCGAGGACGTCGATCTCGACGCTGCCACGCCCGGCCAGGACCTCAACTGGCTCGAGGACATCAACCTGCTCGAGGAGGACGGCGTCCCCGCGGTCTTCGACCGCTACTCGAACGCGTTCCTGAAGATCTACTTCGCAATCCCCGTGGGTCGCGAGGACGAGCTCGCCCGCAAGGTGCTCGTGAAGCACCTCCAGTCAGGGAACGCCTACGGCATCCAGCTGAAGGAGCAGCACACGAAGTTCCTCCAGCCGGAGCTCGGACCATGGGTCGACGGCTCGAGGATGGTCGGGGGCAACTGGACCGCACCCGTTCTCGAGGGATGGGAGAGACCGCAGGGCCACTGAGCTCGTGTCCGGGGCAGGCGCATGGAGGCGCGCTGCCTTGACGAGCCCGTCACGAGGGTGGCATAACCCCACTAACCGCTGGGACGTCGACCCATCCGCAGCACGCCGCCGGTCGGCGTCGGCCTGATGGGGTCGACGTTGCCTCAGGACCGAAGGGAGACGGTGGGATGGATCGCGAGACCAGGAGGAAGATCGAGGAGTACCGCCACGGCCAGGCGGGCCCGATCGAGAACAACCTCATCGACGAGCTCGTGGACGGGGAGCTCGACCGGCAGGAGTTCCTGCGGCGGGCGACGATGTTCGGCCTCGGGGCCGGGACGATCGGAGCGCTCCTGCGTTTCGCAGGCGACGCGGATCTCGCGTTCGGCTCGCCGCTCGCGCCGGTACAGGCCGGCGGGACGTTGCGCGTCGGCCTCACGACCTTCGGTGCCTCGCTCGAGCCGTACAAGCTCAACGAAGGCGGGGCGCTCGCGCTCGCGGGCATCCCCGGCGAGTACCTGCACCTTCACCGACCCGCAGGCACGGGTCCGACCCTGGCTCGCGACGAGCTGGCGGCCGAACGCCGACGCGACCGTATGGACCTTCCAGATCCGACGAGGCGTGAAGTTCCACAACGGCAGGACGATGACGGCAAGAGATGTCGTCGCGAGCATGAAGCAGTACGTTCGCTCGGACTCGAACGCCGGCCTCTCCCCGTTCTTCGACGCCTCGGGCGTGTCGGCGAGGGAGACTACACGGTGGTCTTCCGACTCAAGTCGCCAGTCGCAGCGTTCCCGTATCTCCTCAGCCAGACCACGTACCAGGCGATCATCCAACCGGCAGGGATCGCGGCGAGCCCCGGCGGCTGGGTCGCGAGCGGGATGATCGGCACAGGCGCGTTCAAGGTCGTACGGTACGTCGACAAGCGGAGCGCCGAACTGGTGCGCCATGCCGCCTACTGGGGCGGCCGTCCCCCGCTCGCCGGGGTCCGGGTGACGTTCTACCAGGGGAGCGCGCCCTTGGTGCTCGCACTCCGCGCGGGGCAGATCGACCTCGCGATGCAGCTCTCGCCGCAGGAGGCACGACCGTTCAGGAACAACTCGAAGTACAAGCACTACCAGCAACCGACCTCGGCGCACCGACAGGTGTGCTTGCGGACCGACGTCGAGCCGTTCCGGGACGCGCGGGTGCGTCGGGCGGTGGCGCTCGCCATCAACCGGCCGCAGCAGCTCGCAAGGGTCATGCTCGGTGCCGGCCAGATCGGTAACGACAACCCGTTCTGGCGGCAGTTCGCCTCGACCGACCGATCGATCAAGCAGCGCAAGCAGAACCTCGAGCTCTCGAGGGCGTTGCTCCGGGCAGCCGACGCGGAGGATCTGAAGTTCAGCATCACGACGTGGGACTTCCTCGATCACACCGATCACGCTGCATCGATCCAGGCCTATGCCCGTCAGGCCGGCATCGACGTCGGGATCGAGGTCCTGGACGTGTCGAAGTACTACGACTCCGAGCCTGCCGGAGCGGACTACTTCACGACCACGCCCTGGCTCAACCGCCCCTGCTCGTTGACCGAGTACGGGTGGCGCGGGGTGCCGAACCTCTACATCTCACGCTGCTACATGTCGGCCGGCGACTGGAACGGAGCGCACTACAAGAACCCCCAGTTCGACTCGGTCGCGAGGACGTACCTCGGAGCACTCGATGTCGGGGCGCAGCGTACGGCGACGAAGCAGATGGCGGGCCTGCTCCTTCGCGACACGCCGGTCATCACCGACTACTTCATCAGCTACGTGACGGCGAGCTCCTCGAAGGTGAAGAACTACGTCCCCGAGGGCATCTCGCACGTCCGCCTGGCGAAGGTCGGCCTCGCCTAACGAAGCACACGAGGAGCGGGCGGCGGACGCACATCTGTCCGCCGCCCGCTCCTCGCTCGATCCGGAGCGTCCGTGACCCGCTTCCTCCTCAAGCGCATCGGTCTGGCGCTCATCACCTTGTTCCTGCTGAGCGTCGTCGTCTTCGGGATCTCGACGATTCTTCCGGGGAACGTCGGCCGTGCCGTTCTCGGCCCCTTCGCGACCCAGGAGTCCGTCGACGCCCTCAACGAGCAGCTGGGAACCGACCGGTCGGTCTTCGAGCAGTACGTCGACTGGGCGGGTGACCTGCTCCACGGTGACCTCGGGACCTCGCTGACGAAGGCCGTCCCCGCGTCGGACCTGCTGTGGCCGGCGCTCGAGAACTCGTTCAAGCTCGCATTCGTCGCATTCCTTGTCTGCGTCCCGCTCTCGATCCTCGGCGGCGTGATCGCAGGCCTCCGATATGGCCGGCTCACCGACAAGTCGATCACGATCATGGGGATCTCGCTCGCCGCGATGCCGGAGTTCGTGACCGGAATCGTCCTCATCCTCGTCTTCGCGATCTGGCTCGGCTGGCTACCGGTGACCGCACAGACGGACGAAGGTGCGAGCGCGTTGACGCAGCTGAAGTACCTGCTGCTGCCGGCGATGACCTTGACGCTCGTCCTCTTCGGGTACATCGCCCGCATCACACGAGCAGGGGTGATCGAGGCGCTCGAGAGCGACTACACGCGAACTGCATACCTGAAGGGACTTCCGTCGAGCGTCGTCGTACGGAAGCACGTGCTGCGGAACGCGCTCCCGCCGACGATCGCCGTGGTCGCGGTCCAGGTCGGATACCTCGTCGGCGGCCTCGTCGCCGTCGAGGTCCTGTTCAACTATCAGGGAATCGGCCTCCTCATCTACGAAGCCGCACGTCAGAAGGACCTTCCGCTGCTTACGGCGGGCGTGCTCGTCGTCGGAATCGTCTACCTCGTCGTCACGCTCGTCGCCGACATCCTCTACGCGGCTCTCAACCCGCGAGTCCGGCTCGGGAGCTCGGAGTGACCGACATCGGCCTCGACGGCATGTCGACCCCGCCGCTCCGTGAGACCCGGGCCGCGCGCACCGAACGCCTCCGGCTGCTGCTGCGCTCCCCCACCGTGCTCATCGGCGCCCTCGTGCTCGCCTTCTGGGTCTTCTGCGCGCTCTTTCCCGACTTCGTGGCACCGTATAACCCGATCTTCGACAACCAGTTTCCGACGAGCCAGCCACCCGAATGGGGGCATGCGTTCGGGACCGACACGAACGGCCGGGACATCCTTTCGCGCGTGCTCGCCGGGTCGCGCAGCATCCTCGTGATCGCCCCGGCGGCAACGCTCATCGGAACGGTTCTCGGGACCACGCTCGGCCTGATCACCGGCTACTTCCGTGGCGTGGTGGACGACGGAGTCAGCCGACTCGTCGACGCGATCCTGTCGCTGCCCCTGATCGTGACGGCCATCCTGATCGTGACCGCGGTCGGCAGCTCCAGCAGATGGGTCGTCACGCTCACGATCGGCCTGCTCTTCACGCCCGTGATCTCGCGCACCGTGCGGGCCGCTGTGCTCGCAGAGACCGAGCTCGACTACGTACAGGCGGCTCGACTCCGGGGCGAGCGCCCGCACTACATCATGTTCTCCGAGATCCTCCCGAACGTGTTCCCGCTCGTTGTCGTCGAGTTCACGGTACGGCTCGGGTACGCGATATTCGCGGTCGCGTCGCTGACGTTCATCGGCTTCGGCGTTCCGCCGCCGTCGCCGGACTGGGCGGCACAGATCAACGAGTACTGGACGCTCATCGACCCGTACTGGTGGATGACGCTGTTCCCGGCGCTCGCGATCGCGAGCCTCGTCGTCGCCGCGAACCTCGTGAGCGACGCCGTGCGCGAGGTGTACGAGCGATGAGCGGTATCGAGGCGACGGCTCCCGCGCTCGATGTCTCGGACCTCGAGCTCGTGTACCGGGTTCGTGGCGTCGATCGACTGGTTCTCCGCGGCATCTCGTTCACCATCGAGCGCGGGCAGTCGTACGGACTGGTCGGCGAGTCGGGGTGCGGAAAGTCGACCGCTGCGCTCGGAATCGTTCGCTACCTCCCTCGCAACGGCCGCGTCACGGGCGGCACGATCTCGGTCGCGGGGCGTGACGTCCTCGCTCTCGGAGGGCGCGGGCTTCGCGAGTACCACGCTCGCACGGTCTCGATGGTCTACCAGAACCCGGGCTCGGCGCTGAACCCGTCGTTGAAGGTCGGCGATCAGGTGGCGGAGGCGTTCACGGTCCTAGGCGTCCCCGGGAAGGAGGCCGTGCTGCGAGCGCTCGAGACGCTCCGGACGGTGCAGATCGCCGACCCGTCGAGCGTGCTCGGCCGCTACCCCCACCAGCTGTCGGGAGGCATGCAGCAGCGTGTCGTGATTGCGATGGCCCTCGCCAAGAACCCCGAGCTGCTCATCCTCGACGAGCCGACGACCGGGCTCGACGCGACCGTCGAGGCCGAGGTCCTCGACCTCGTGTCGCTGCTCCAGGCGGAGCTCCAGATGTCCGTGCTCTTCATCAGCCACAACCTCGGTGTCATCTCGAAGATGTGCTCGCGCGTCGGCGTGCTGTACGCCGGGCGCCTCGTCGAAGAGGGCCCGGTCGAGACGGTGCTCCAGGACCCGCGGCACCCCTACACCGTCGGCCTGCTCCGCTGCATTCCGAGAGGAGGCGTGCGCAAGGACCACGGCCGCCTGGACACGATCCCCGGATTCCTCCCACCGCTCGGCGTCGAGCTCCCCGGTTGCGTGTTCGCCGACCGCTGCGCGCTGGCGGACGAGCGCTGCCACGTGGAGGAGCCCCCGTACTTCGTCGTCACTGCAGGGCACGAGAGCAGGTGCTGGTACCACGACCGGGCGCGAGACCTCCCGCGCGAGATGGCGGCCGATCTCGACTTGCCGCGTGTCGACCGCTCGCAGCCACCGCTCGTCGAGCTCGAAGAGCTCACGAAGGTCTTCACGCAACGAAAGCACGAAGTGCATGCGCTCACGGGCATCACCGCGGCGATCTGGCCCGGCGAGACGCTCGGCGTCGTGGGCGAGTCGGGCGGGGGCAAGACGACCCTCGCACGGCTGCTCCTCGGCATCGTCCCTCCGACGAGCGGCAGAGCGACCCTGAACGGGACACCGCTGCCGGAGCGGTACCAGAAGCGCTCGCAGGCAGAGCTTCGTGCGCTTCAGATCGTGTTCCAGAATCCCGACTCGGCGCTCAACCGGCGGCACTCCGTCCGCCGGATCCTGCTGCGTTCGCTGCGCAAGCTCGCAGGCGTGACCGGGCGTGCTGCGGAGGCGCGGATGCAGGACCTCGTAGCCCGCGTGCGGGTGACCGAGCGCACGCTCACGCAGAAACCGGTGCAGCTCT
Organism: uncultured Actinomycetes bacterium; assembly: GCA_963756925.1. GTDB lineage: Bacteria > Actinomycetota > Thermoleophilia > Gaiellales > Gaiellaceae > GMQP-bins7. Next base: position 576,678 of record CAVWPL010000001.1, read on the forward strand.
CGGGTGGTCTCAAGCAGCGAGTCGCGATCGCGCGGGCGTTCGCCGGCGATCCGCTGCTCGTCGTCTGCGACGAGCCGACATCCGCGCTCGACGTGTCCGTGCAGGCGGCCATCCTGAACCTCCTCGTCGAGCTCCAGGCCGAGAAGCGCGTCGCGTACGTCTTCATCTCGCACGACCTCGGCGTCGTTCGGTACATCTCCGACCGGATCGCCGTCCTCTACCTGGGTCGCCTGCAAGAGCTCGGGCCAGCAGAGGTGGTCTTCGAAGGGCCTCACCATCCGTATACCGAGGCGCTCCTGTCCGCGGTGCCGACGATCGACGGCGGCGGCCGCGACCGGATCAAGCTCGAAGGCGACATCCCGAGCGCTGCCTCGCCGCCCTCGGGCTGCGTCTTCCACACGCGCTGCCCGCGCTTCCTGGGGCCGGTCTGCGTGGAGGAGGAGCCGCCGCTCGTCGAGGTCGAGGACGAGCATCTGATGCGCTGCCACATCCCGATCGAGGAGCTACGAGCCCTGCAGGCGCAGGAGAAGGCGACCGCATGAGGATCCGGGGTGTCGTGCTCGAGCGGACCGGCGGGCCGCTGACGGTGTGCGAGCTCGAGCTCGCACCCCCGGGTCCCGAGGAGGTGCTCGTGCGGCTCCGCGCGAGCGGCGTCTGTCATTCGGACTACAACGCGATCGACGGGACGTCGGAGACGGTCTGCCCGGCGGTGCTGGGTCACGAAGGCGCAGGCGTCGTCGAGGCCGTCGGCGACGCAGTCACGCGGGTGGCAGTCGGCGATCACGTGGCGCTCTCCTGGACGCCTTCGTGCGGGGCGTGCGAGGAGTGCGCGCGCGACCTGCCGCAGCTGTGCGCGACGGTGTGGCCGGCCATGGGGACGGGTGGCCTGATGGATGGGACTCCCCGGCTGTCCCGAGACGGCGAACCGGTCTACCACTACTCCCTCCTCTCGACCTTTGCGGACGCGTGCGTCGTCCCCGAGCGCTCGTGCGTCCCCATCGCTTCGGATGTGCCGTTCGATGTTGCCGCGCTCCTCGGTTGCGCCGTCTCGACCGGGGTCGGAGCCGTCTGGCGCACGGCCGGCGTCGAGCCAGGCGACCGCGTCGCGGTCGTCGGCTGCGGCGGCGTTGGCTTGTCCGCGCTGATGGCGGCGGTCGCAATCGGAGCCGAGCCGATCATCGCAGTCGACGCGGCGCCGCAGAAGCTCGAGGTCGCGCGCTCGCTCGGCGCTTCGGACACCGTCGAGTGGCAGGGAAGCGCGGAGGCGACTGCCGAGGCTGTGCGCGCTGCCTCGAGCGGCGGCGTCGACTACGCGATCGAGGCGACCGGCCGGCCCGAGGCGATGGAGACGGCATTTCTCTCGACCCGCAACCGCGGTGCTGCGGTGCTGATCGGCATTCCGCGCCCGGACGCGCAGCTGTCGTTGCCAGCTGTAACGATCCCGCGCATGGAGCGACGGGTGCTCGGCTCGATCTACGGCTCGACGAAACCCGAGCGGGACTTTCCGCACACGCTCGACCTCTACCGCGACGGACGACTGCCGCTCGATCGCCTGATCACGCACCGGCTGCCGCTCGAGGAGGCAGAGCGCGGGTTCGAGCTCATGCACTCCGGGGATGCGCTTCGGGTGGTGCTCGAGCTGTGAGCCACGAAGAGCTCGACGGCCGCATCGGCGAGGGCTGGAGCGGTGAGGCGCCGAACGGGTCTCACGTGAACGTCGTGCTCGCGCGCCGCGGGAGCGTGACGGCGGCAACTGCGATCTCGATGCTCGCCCACCCCGCACCGGGCCACACGCCGGTGCTCGTCTGCGTCGGGCCGACGCAGCAGGAGTACGAGCCCGTCTGGCCGCCGACGCTGATCATGAACAAGGCCACCGCCGTCGACGACCGGCATCAGACGCTGACCTGGGGAGCGGCCCAGCTCGGGATCGGCCAGGGAGTGCTCGACGCAGTGGCGGACGGCCTCATCGAGGCGAGCGGAGACCTGCTCGTGCTCGTCGCGTTCTGGGTCGACCCGGCTGCCCACGACGAGACGGCGCTCCGCGTCGCCAGCCGCGCCGCAATGCGGAAGGCGCTCGGCGTCTGCGTGGAAGGTCGCGATGCGCGCGCGGCCGCCGCGCTCGTGGACCGGCGCGACTCGCTGCGCAACCCGTTCTACTCGGGGGAGTAGCGATGCGCATCGCGGCGATCGAGGAGCGGCGCTACCGCTACCCCCTCGATCCACCGGTCGACGTCGCGTGGGATCCGGTGCCGCGGGCTCATCAGGACGCGACAATCGTGATCGTCCGCTCCGACGACGGCGCCGAGGGTTACGCGAGCGGCGATGCGCTCCCGGACCGGGAGCTGCTCGAGCGCCTTCTCGTCGGTGTCGACCCCGCGGACGCCCACACCGTGCACGGGATCGTCGAGACGGTCGACCTGCACCACGGACGCAACTGGATCCTGGAGGTGGCTGTCTGGGATCTCGTCGCACGCGCCGCCGGCGAACCGCTGTGGAAGCTGCTGGGCGGCGAGCGCGATCGAATCGGCGCCTACGCATCGGCCGCGGAGCTCGTGAGCCCGGAGGAACGCGTACGGCGATGTCTGGCGCTGCGGGACTCTGGTGTTCGCGCCGTCAAGCTCCGCCTGCACTCGCAGGACTGGCGCCTCGACCTTCCGGTGATCGAGGCCGTTCGCGACGCCGTCGGCTCCGGGCTCGAGATCATGATCGATGCCAACCAGGGCTGGCGCATGCCGGGAGACCTGACACCCCGCTGGACGCTCGACACCGCCCTCGCGTTCGCCCGCGAGCTCGAGCGACTCGGCGCCTACTGGCTCGAAGAGCCGCTGCCGACCGAGGACGTCGAGGCGTATGCGGCGCTCCGCAAAGCAGTGGACCTGCGCATCGCCGCCGGGGAGTTCGTGCGCTCGGAGTTCGAGGCGAGGGAGCTCGTTCGCCGGGGAGGAATCGACATCGCGCAGACCGACGTCGTCCTCGTCGGCGGGGTCCACGGTGCCCGGCGCATCGCCGAGCTCGCTCGTCGGGCACGGCAAATGGTGGAGCCCGCACACGTGGTCGAACGGCTACGGGCTGCTCGCGAACCTCCACGCCGCGCTCGCGTTCTCCACCTGCCCGTACCTCGAAGTCCCGTTCGACCCGCCCGCCTGGTCGGCGGAGCGTCGCGACTGGCTGCTGCCCGTGACGCTCGAGATCGCCGCCGACGGGACGATTGCGCCCCCGGAAGGACCGGGCCTCGGCGTCGTCCCGGATTGGCACGAGCTCGAGCAGTACCGGACGGCCTGATGAGGATCCGCGCCGCGGTGCTGCGCGAGCCCGGCACCCTGGTTTCGATCGAGGAGGTCGAGCTCGGTCAGCCGAAGGCCGGCGAGGTGCTCGTCCGGGTCGCGGCCGCAGGCGTCTGCCACTCGGACGTACGGCTCGCGGATGGCGAGCTCGGCCCGGACCGGTGGCCCATGGTGCTCGGCCACGAGGGTGCCGGGGTCGTCGAGGTCGTCGGCAAGAGCGTGACGCACGTCGCGACCGGGGATCGGGTCGCGTTCTGCATCGTCCCGTCGTGCCGCGCGTGCGACGAGTGCCGCGCGGGAAGACTCAATCTCTGCATCCCCGCCGGAGAGAACGCCGTTCGCGGAACGCTCATGGACGGCACGTCTCGTCTGGCGCTGCCTGACGGCACGATGCTCCAACACGCGCTGATGACTGCCTGCTTCGCCGAGCGGGCCGTGATCATGGCGGCGGGAGCGATCCCGGTGCCTCCGGGCCTCCCGCTCTGGCAGGCAGCGCTCCTCGGCTGTGGTGTCGTGACCGCCTTCGGCGCCGTTCGCAACGTCGCACGGGTCGAGGCGGGCAACAGCGTCGCGGTGATCGGTTGCGGAGGGGTCGGCCTCCAGGTCGTCGCTGCCGCGCGCATCGCGGGCGCCGAGCCCCTGATCGCGGTCGATCGAGATCAGACGAAGCTCGGGCTCGCGCGCGAGCGCGGGGCGACCCACACGGTGGAAGCGGGCTCGGCAACGACCGCCACGCGGGTCGTCGAGATCGCCGGCCGAGGGGTCGACCATGCCTTCGAGGTCGTCGGCATCGCCGAGACGATGCGACTCGCGTGGGCCGTTCTACGTCCCGGAGGCACCGCGATCGTCGTCGGCCTCGCACCGAGAGGGGAAGAGGTTGCGCTACCCGCGATCGAGTTCCTCTCGGACAAGGGAGTCCGCGGCTCGTACTACGGCTCGGGCGACCCGCAGACGGACCTGCCCCACCTCGCAGCTCTCGCCGTCTCGGGCGAGCTCGATCTCGCGGGGGTCGTGACACACCTCGACTCGCTCGACGGGGTCTCCACGGCCCTGGAGCGCCTCCGGCGCGGCGAGGGAGCGCGCACGGTTCTCGTCATGGACGCCGGGCTCGCCGGAATCGAGCCCTAGCCCGCAGACGCGAGCTCGTCCGCGTACGTGATCGGCACACGCCGAACGGCCCCGGCGTCGTCGGGCTCGTAGTGCCCCATCCGCCAGAGCGCGGGCGAGTACGCGTGGATCGATGTTGCGGGCGGGCCGCCCGCGTGACGCACACCGTGGATGTACGAGGCGTCGAAGCGGAACGCCTCGCCCGCATGGTGGACGTTCGTCCGCTCCCGGATCCAGCCGTCCGAATCACGGCCGAAGAAGTCCTCGTAGAGCCTTCCCTCGCACACGTAGACCGCTCCCGAGGAGAGGTCGTGGTCGTGGTAGCCCGTGTCCTGCGCGTCCAGCCAACAGATCAGCCAGAGGTCGAGATGCGGGTCGCGGTAGAGCTGGGAGAAGTAGCGCGTGTTCGGATCGTGTTGAACGAGGTGTTGCCAGAAGCGCGGTTCGGCACCCAGGTCGACGACGAGACTGGAGAGCGCAGGGAGATCGAGATCCAAGTCACCGGGTACACGCTCGTGAACCCAGTGAGCGAGATCGCTCAGATCAGGAGCCGTGACGGATTCTGTTCGCAAAGGGCTTCCGTCACAGCATCACCGAAGCCGCGGACGGCGTCCAGAGTTGGCGTCGGGTCGATTACGGGCACGTCGCTCCCGAAGAGAAGCTGGCCGACCCCGAACGTCGAGAGGCAGAGCTCGAGGGCTCGGCGGCCGTACGACGAGGTCTCGAGGTAGACGTTCTCGTGGAGAAGATCGCGGCCCGGAACTCCTCGCGAGCGGAGGCGCTCGAGCTGGAACGGCCCGCCTCCCGCGAGGATCGCGAACACGATCCTGAGACTCGGCCAACGCTCGGCGCCACCAGCCAACCATGCTGCGTACGCAGCCTGCATCTGGGCGGTGTACTCGACGACCGCGGACCACCACGGCGGCGCGCCCGGCGGCGGGCGGCAGGGCCCTGGATGGACGAAGAGGAACGCGCCGCTGCGTTGGAGCTCGTCGAGCGTCGCCGCGACTCGCTCCAGGTCGATCAGCTCACCGGCCGCGATACAGGCTCCTGCGAATCCGTCTCTTCTTCGCCCGGCGGCGAGAGGCACGAGCCGGGCAGTGGTCGCCCCGAGCTCCAGCATCCCGTCCTCGTATGCGCCGACGAGCTCGTCACGTTCGGTACCGGGGAGCTGCTCGATACCCAGCGTCGGCTGCAGCGAGATCACCGCGATATCGATCTCGATGCGGTCGAGCAGGGCGAGCCGCGCATCGAGATCGTGAGCCCGCAGATCGATCTCCGCCTCATGCTCCTCGGCAAGGACGAGCGTCGAGCCCCGCAGGCGTGGCGGTTGCACTCGTCGTGAGAGAGCCTCGATGAGGGGCGCGGGCCAGAAGTGCTGATGGATGTCGACGGCGGGCATCCGTCACTCCCCGAGGCAGCCTGATCGAACGAGGTCGACAACGGGTTGGAGATCCGGTGGGAGCGCCTCGCCAGCATCCGTGAACGGCACGAGGTCACGCACGAGCGCGTACGCGCGGCGCGTGCCGGCGCCGAGTGCGCCGGGCCGGCGCAGGTCGACGGCCTGTGCCGCGATCGTCAGCTCCACCGCAACCACTCTGGCTCCGAGCTCGACCATCTCGGCGACGCGCCTCGCGGCGAGCGGAGCCATCGTCATCCGGTCCTCGATTCCCTCGTGCTGCGTCGTGCTCGCCAGCTCGAACGACACGGGCTGCGCAAGCAAGCGCGCCTCGGCCGTCAGCGCCTGCACGACAGCCCCGAGCTCGCTCAGCCCCGGCTCGGCGAGTCCCGGCTCGGCCGCGAGGCCTTCAGGGAGCCCGCTCGCCGGGGCCTGAAGAAGCTTCAGTGCGCGCTCGGCGGCGCTCGTCAGCGCGGGCGCCAGAGCGATGCGGAGCAGATCGAGAGCAGCCGCAAGTGCGACGACGTCGAAGTTCCCGACCGAGACGATGCGTTGCTCCGCGACGAGAACGAGCGGGTTTCCCTGGTGCGCGTTGAGCTCCACCGCCAGAACCCTCTCCGCGTAGTGGAGCGCGTCGCGAGTGGCGCCGTGGACCTGCGGCAGCGTCCGGAAGGCGAGCGGATCCTGGAGGTTCCTCGGCTCATCGCTCCAGAGCGAGCTGCCGTCGAGTAGCTCCCGAAGATGCCCGAGCGTGTCCTGCAGACCCGGGTATGGCCGAGCCTCACCGACGGCGGGGTCGAGGGAACCGACATTCGCGGCAAATGCCTCGAGGTCGAGCGCGCCCGCGACGTCGAGCGCGGCGAGCAACGCCCGGTAGTCAGCGACCGCCAGCGTCGCGACCGCAGTCGAGAACGCGTTGTTGTTCAGAAGCGCGAGCGCCTCGCCGGGCGCGAGCTCGAAGTCCCCGAGAAGGCCGTCCGCAAGATCGGCATTCGCAGCGAGGTCGGCTTGACCCACCGACCCGAGAACTCGGATCCGTGGTGTCACACCGGAGTTGAGGGCGTCGACGACGAGCTCGGCAACCTCGGGGCGCGCGCCGGTCACCCCCTGCGCAAGCCCGTTCGCAAACCGCAGCATCATCGCGCGCGTCACCTCCCTCGATGCGGTCTCCCCCTGGCCGATGAGATGCCCGCTGATGAGCATCCGGTTGAAGCGCGCCTGCTCACCAGCCACCGCAAAGCGCTTTCGCATACCGACCCCGGTCGTCAATCCGTAGACGCCCTCGCCACGCTCGACCGCGTTCTCGACGACACGGCGGGCAGCTCGCATCTCTTCGAGCGCTTCGGCGCTCAGCTCGACGGACGCGTCGGAACGCGCGACACGGACGACGTCGTCGAGCGTCAGAGTGCGCCCGGTGAGGAGTACGGCCGCAGCGCTCATGCTTCCGCGCACGAACGGGACGCAATCATTCGTCGAGTCTACGGCTGGATCGCAGCCAGGAGCTACGAGCTGAGGCCGGCGCCGCGCCTGCACGCGGACTTCGGCGCGGCGAGCGGCGACACCGCGGCGCAGGCCTTCTGCTTCTCCGACTCGGTCGCGTACAGGCCTCCCAGGATCGTCCCGATTCCGACGAAGCAGTAGTCCTGCATGCTCGCGGCGGCTTTGCTGCACAGCACGACCGCACGGCCCGACCCGTTGTCGTTGGCCGTCAGGTCGCGGGCGGCTCCGTACACGCACTCGTCGGCCATATCGCCGCCCCTCGCGCAGATGCCGAGAATCTGCACGGCGTTCCCGCGGGTTTGACCCGAGGCGTCACGACCGAGCGATTGGAAGCAGGTCGCGACCCAGGCGGTCTCGCTCTGGCGGCACATCTTGGCCGTCTTGGCGAAGTCGTAGTTCACGAGCGGAAGGATCCTCGAGGTGACCATCAGGTAGCAGAAGAGCTTGTGCCGCTCCGCGACGACCTGGCACGGGTAGATCGGGTCGTCGTCGCGCAGCCACTCGGATTTGATGCCGTAGGACGACGAGATGTTCTCCATGAACACGCCGCCGGTGCAGGACGTCTGGTCCCACGCGGTGTCGAGCACGTCGCAGATCTCGAGCGAGTGCGGCAGGTCGTAGCCCGTGTAGATCATCAGCCCGTGGCCCAGGCCGTGAACGCACTGATAGGCGACGAAGGCCGTCCGCCGCACATCAGGGTCGGCGCAGAGCTCGCGCGCGACGGAGCCCAGGCTCTCGGGCTCGACGTCGCGGAACGCCCGCTCGAGAATCCCGTGGTAATACCCCGACCAGCAGCTGGCCGAGCCATCGGCGAACGCTTTCCCGACGCGCCCCTTGTAGTGGACGAGCGCGCCCGCGCCGATCTTGTGCGAGATTCTGTGGCAATTGCGCTCGATCTCGGAGTCGGCCGCGATGCGCCGGTCGAACTCTTCGAGCGCCGGCTTCGGACCTTCCTCGTACGCGAGGTTCCCGAATGCCTGCTCGAGGCACGAGAAGCTGCCATTGCAGTCCTCGAGCTTCGTCTCATCCGGCTTGAACTCGGCTGCAGTGGAGGTGCTCGTTGCGTCCGTTGTCCCGCTCGCGACGGTGGACACGTACGTCGCGATGGCGGCGATCTCGCCGTCCGAGAGCTTGTCGCCGAAGGCCGGCATGCCCGAGCCTCCCTCTCTCACCTGCTGCGCGACATCCGCATAGCTCGGCTTCGCTGCGTCGAGATCAGGGCCGATGCGCGCGCGCGCGCCCGCAGCAGTCAGCGTGTGGCAGCCTGCACAGCCCGATTCGTTGAAGAGGGTGGCGCCCTCGGAGCTGGCTTCCTGCGTCGCGTCGGCCCCGCCGCAGCCCGTGGCGAGGAGCGCCGTACCGACGAAAGCCATGGCGAGATAGCCGAAAGCGCGCCGCATCGCTTCTCAGTAGAGCAATTTCACCGGACTTCGGCATCGCCCAAGAGGATCAGGCTGCCATGATGCGCGCGATGAAGCTTCGCGCGTCCGGGCGCTGCTTGTGCGGGGCAGTCACGTACGAGGTCCAGGGGCTGCTTCGCGACATCCTGCTCTGCCACTGCGATGAGTGCCGGCGCTGGGGCGGCTACATCGGGGCATTCACCGCGACCCGGATCGAGGATCTCACGATCGTCGAGTCGGGCACACTGCGCTGGGTGCAGAGCCCGCAGAGCGACCGCCGCGCGCAGCGAGGATTCTGCGGCGACTGCGGCTCGAGTCTCTTCTGGAAGCCGGCAGACGGAGAGAGGATCAACATCGCAGCGGGGACGCTCGACCGACCGACCGGCCTACGGGTCGCGGGGCACTGGTACTCACACCACGCGCACGACGACTACGACACGCTCCCGGACGACGGCTTGCCCAGGGACGCCGAGCTCACCGGCTTCGAGATCCCATGGCGCTGAGAGCCCTCGTCCTCCAGCACATCGCGTGCGAGCCGCCGGGTGCCTACGAGGACGTGCTCGACGATCGCGGCATCGAGCTCGCCCGCGTCGAGCTCGACGAGGGCGAGCTGCTGCCCGACTGGAGAGAGTTCGACGCGATCGTCGCAATGGGCGGGCCGATGAGCGCGGTCGACGATGCCGCGTTTCCCTGGATCTCGGACGAGAAACGCCTGATCGCGGAAGCGGTGGCCGCAGGCACGCCGTACTGGGGTGTCTGCCTCGGTGTCCAGCTCCTCGCAGCCAGCCTGGGGGCGCGAGTGTTTCCCGGACCGGCTCCCGAGGTGGGAATCCTCCCGGTATCGCTCACGGCCGCCGGGCGCTCCGACCCCGTGTTCGCGGGCTTGCCGGAGGAGGTGTTCACGCTCCAGTGGCACGGCGACACGTTCGACCTTCCGGACGGCGCCGCTCGACTCGCCGGCTCGCCGGCGTATCCCAACCAGGCCTTCCGCGTGCGACGCGCGTATGGCGTCCAGTTCCATCTCGAGGTCTCGCCACAGATGGCCCGAGAGTGGGCAGAAGTACCCGAGTACGCAGCGTCGCTCGAGCGGGTTCTCGGCACCGGCGCGCTCGAGCGTCTGATCGCACAGCTCGATGATGACGCGGACGTGATGCTGGGGCACGCACGCCAACTCTTCGAACGTTGGCTCGACGTCTCGCTCGCACCGCCGACTGACTAAGAACTTCGCACCGAAACCTCGCCCTGACAAGGGGGCCACCCGACGGGGCTCCTATACTCGCGCGCCTGACCGAGCTCGTCTCCTCGCTTCGCGACCTGTTCGGCTTCGACGCGTTCCGCCCAGGGCAGGAGGAGGTCGTACGCGCCGCAGTCGAGGGGCGAGACACGCTCGCCCTCATGCCGACCGGCTCGGGGAAATCGCTCACCTACCAGCTCGCCGCGATGCTGCGGCCCGAGCCCACGCTCGTGCTCTCGCCGCTGATTGCGCTGATGAAGGATCAGGTCGACAAGCTGCCACCGCAGATCGCTGCCACTGCGACCTTCGTCAACTCGTCGCTCACAGCAGAGGAGACGGCCGAACGGCTCGCCGGAGTCTCGGCCGGTACGACACGCCTCGTGTACGCGGCGCCAGAGCGCCTGCGGCAATCGCGCTTCGTCGAGCTCCTCGCTGACGTGGGGATCGGGCTCGTCGTCGTGGACGAGGTGCATTGCGTGAGCATGTGGGGCCACGACTTCCGTCCCGACTACCTCTTCATCCGGCGCGGCCTCGAAGCCCTGGGCGAGCCGACGGTGCTCGGGATGACAGCGACTGCAACGCCGGAGACGGCGCTCGATATCGGCCAGGCACTCGGGCGAACGTTCGACGTCGTCCATACGAGCGTCATGCGCCCGAACCTGCGCTACGACGTCGAGGAGGTCGCGAACGCGGACGATCGGCTCGCAATCCTCGTCGAGCGGCTCCGCGCTCTGCGCGGCGGCTCGACGATCGTGTACGCACGCTCGCGCCGCTCGACCGAGGAGCTCGCTCGCGTCCTCCGCGGCCACGGCTTCCGGGCCGAGCACTACCACGCGGGGCTCGAACCCGAAGAGCGAACGCGAGTCCAGGACGACTTCGTGGCCGGAGATGCGCAGACGGTCGTCGCGACGACCGCGTTCGGCATGGGCATCGACAAGCCCGACGTGCGGCTCGTCTGCCTCGTCAACTACCCGGACTCGGTCGAGGGCTTCGTGCAGATGGTGGGTCGTGCAGGGAGGGACGGCGAACCGAGCCAGACGCTCCTGCTCGCGAGCCCGAGCGACGCGACCGCACTCAGGCGGTTCGCGGTGTCGGACGTGCCCGCGGCCTCCGAACTCCGCTCCGTCTACGCCGCGCTCCGGGATGCGGGCGGGCTCGTCGATCCGGGCGACCTGCGGGCGCTCGTGCCCGAACGTGACGCGCGCGTCCTCGTCGGGATGCTCGAGCAGGCGGGCCTCGTTCGCCGCAGCTTCGACGAGGGTCGGCGCATGCGGATCGAGCTGCCATCAGCCCCCGCCGACGCGCGCGAGCGCGTCGAGGCGCTTCTCAACCGCGCTCGGCTCGTCGCGGAGTCGCGCGCCGACCGCGTGATCGCGTTCGCGGAAGCGCGAGTCTGCCGCCATGAGCAGGTGGGGACGCACTTCGGCGAGACCTTCAGGGGCCCGTGCGGTGCGTGCGACGTTTGCGCACCGCTTGCCCGGAGCACGGCATCGCTGTCGAGCCCTCCACCGCCGCTTCCCGAGGACGTCGGCGAAGCGATCGTCGAGGCCGTGGGCTCGCTCAAGTGGCCGCTCGGCCGGAGAAGTCTCATCGCAACGCTCCGTGGATCGCTCAAAGCGCCTCCTTCTGCCCGGCGCTCCGGTGCGTACCGCCTGCTCGCGGCGGCGACCGACGCAGAGGTTCGCCGCTGGGTACGACTCCTCGAGACCTCGGGAGCGCTCGTCGAAGCGACGACCCCCGACGGCTATCGCATTCTCCGGGTCGACCGGTCGGTTGCGCCACCGCGCATCAGGACGAGCAGCGAGGCCGATGTCGACGAGGATCTCGTGACGCGCCTCCGGAGTTGGCGTCTCGAGCGGTCGCAGGAGGATGCCGTGCCCGCGTACGTCGTCCTTCACGACGCGACGCTCCGCGAGCTCGCGGCTCTCCGCCCGCAGTCGCTCGACGAGCTCGCAGGTGTGAAGGGGTTCGGCCCCGTGAAGCTCGAGCGCTATGGCGGCGACCTCCTCGCCGTTCTCGCGTCAGCGCCCTAGCGTCGCCTTCGCCATTAGCAAGCTCGCGCTGGACTAAAGCAGTCACGCGAGGCGTGCCTTCCGCAGCTCCCGGAGTCGAGCGCGCTCCACCGCGCTCTCCCGTTCGATCGCACGGGAGAAGGCGGTGGCGCTCATCGCTGCTGCGTGCGTTTCTAGGTACTCCACGACCTCGTCCGAATACACTCGACCCAGCTCTCGAAGCACCCATCCGAGAGCCGTCTGCACGTAGTGCCGAGAGTCGTCGAGGCAGTTCGAGACGAGAGGCAAGACCTTGTCGGGTGGGATGAAGACAGCGTTCTTCCCGCTGTAGTGGACGAGGCTCACGACTGAGATCCGACGCAACCACTCGCCCTCGGCGCGGTTCCACGCCTGGATCTGCGGGTACACCTCGTCCGGGTAGCGTTCGAGAACCCTCGAATAGAGGCTGCTCAAGAGGTCGCTGTGGCACCAGTTGTCCACGCGACCCGCCCAGTCCCGGATCGCGGGCCAGAGCTGTGGGCTCACGTGCTTGCGGACGATCGGGGCGTAGTACTCCAGCGCGGCAAAGAGCACATCGCCATACGGCGACGAGCTCCAGAGGGAGTCCCAGATCTCGAGGACCTCGTCCTCCGGCAGGTCGTAGAACGAGAACCCCTGCTTGACGCGCCGGCGTAGCTCCGGAAAGCGGATCCCGAGATGCTCGAGCTGGGAGCCGCGGTCCTTTCGAATCGCCTCGCCGAGCGCGGGATTGCCGATCGCTCGGAGCCCCCGCAGGACCTCTTCGTGGTAGTCGCAATTGGTCGTGAGATTCACGTCTGTGGTCAATGTTCCTCGAAGAGGGCCAACGTCATCGGGACTGCCGACCCCTGCAGACGTCGGGTACCGCCACCCTCGGTGCGCAGGCGACGTGCGGTGTGTCGTCTTGCCCGCTCGTCCGGCAACGCTCTACGATGACGACGCCAGCGACGTCGTCACACCGGAGGTGGGCATGTCCGAGAAGATGTGGGGCTCCGAGCCGTACTGGGGTCTCGGCTACGAGTGGGATCCCGACTGGTTCCTGACCGACCGCCAGAAGGAGCTCCGCGGCATCCTGATCGAGCTCTGCGAGAAGGAGATGCGCGCGAACGCCAAGCGTTCGGACGACGAGCTCCTCTTCCCGCGGCGCAACCTCGAGCTGCTCGGAGAGCACGGCTTCCTGGGGCTGACCGTGCCCGAGGAGTACGGAGGGCTCGGCCAGAACCACGTGGCGTACGCGATGACCTGCGAGACGATCGCGCGCTACGGCTGTGCGTCGACTGCGATGTGCTACGTGATGCACATCGGCGCGGTCAACGCGATCATGCTCCGCTCCACGCCCGAGTTGATCGACCGCTACATCCGGCCTCTGAACTCCGGGAAGATCGGGACGCTCTCGTACTCCGATCCCGAGACCGGCTCGCACTTCTGGTACCCCATCTCCTCGGGTGCAGAGCGCTCGAACGGCGGTTTCAAGGTGCGCAAGAAGGCGTCATGGACGACCTCGGCCGGATTCGCCGACTTCTACGTCGTGCAGACGACCAGCCCCGACTTCTCGGGCTACGACGACCTCTCGGTCTTCGTGATCGACGGTGACGCCGCCCAGGCGCAGCCGTCGCTGTGGGACGCCCTCGGCCTGCGCGGAAACCAGTCCGGCCCGCTCGAGGTACCCGACGTCGAGATCCCGGGCGACCAGATCGTCGGCCCCGTCGGGGACGGCGCAGCGTCGAACGACGAGTCCGTCGATCCCTGGTTCCTCATCGGCTCGTCGTCCGTGTGGAACGGCATCGCGCTAGGAACGATCGACATCGCCAAGCGGCATACGACGCGAAAGCGGCATGTCGACGTCGGCATGCGCGTGGCCGACTACCCGACGATCCAGGACTACGTCGGCGAGGCAGTCATGGACACGAACGCGTCCCGCGCCTTCGTGCTCTCGATCGCGAGCGCGCTGGACCGCGCGACCGACGACAACACCAAGGTTCTGGCGCCCGGCGAGTTCGCGCGGGCCGACTTCCTCCACTGGGTGTGGCAGATCAAGTTCATCGCGGCGAAGAACGTCGCCCACGTCGTGGACAAGATGCTGCACGCGTGCGGTGGCTCCGGCTACAAGCGCGACATGGAGCTCGAGCGCTACCTGCGGGACGCGAAGGCCGGCTGGGTCATGGGCCCGACGAACGAGGTCCTGCGCCAGTTCGTCGGCAAGGCCGTCCTTCTCGGCTTCGACTCGCTCGACTACTGGAACCAGACGTACAACCGTCGAGCAGTCGAGAACGAGATCAAGAAGCTCGACGCGGGCGGAAAACGCGAGCTCGCGGAGCAACTTCTCGCCCAGGCCGAGGAGGACGCGGCGAAGGCGCCCGCCCAGAAGGCCTGAGGAGAACGCGTGGCTCTCGGAGCCGATACCGGCCTGCGGGGATGGCTCTTCCCCGAGGATCCGTTCGTCGAGACCTATCTCGTCCGGCCTGGCGGGGCGACTGTCGTCGCACTGGCACCGGACGAGCGGTTGACGGTCGTCGACGCGTACGGAGGCCAGGTCGCGGAGGTGACCCCCCTCGACGAGCGCGGACTCGACGCTTCCGACGCGCTCGACGCGAAGGCGGACGCGCCCGCGACCGTCGTGCGAGCGGCGTACGCGGACCGGAACGGCAGCCTGCTCGTCGCAGAGCTCGCGTCGCGCGGCCTCGATCCATCGGAAGCAAGCGCGATCCGACTGTTCGACGAGTCGTCGCCGCCCGGGAGCTCTCATACGTTCAGAGCAGACCGTCCGGTGACGGTGGTGGTCGCCGCGCCGAGCGGGCGGATCGTCGACGGAGCCCCGCCTCCGTCGGAGCTCCTCGTCGAGGTGCGCCGGGTGACGCCGAGGCAATACGAGCAGTTCGAGTTGCCGCCGCCGCTCGCCGAGCCGCGGCTCGACGTGCGTGTCGACGCTGCCACAGCGCTCGCCTACGAGGTGCGCGCGGGCGAGTTCATTCAGGTAATCGACGTCGAAGGCAAGCAGTGCTCGGACTTCCTCGCCTTCCACCGGAGGAAGCTCGAAGCGGGCCGAGAGCTTGGGTTGGACGCGACCACGACGCGGAGCCTCATGGGCCAGGCATACCCGCAGCCCGGCCTGCAGGGGAAGTTCTACGACGTCGACCAGGATCCGCTCATCGAGGTCGTCCGCGACACCGTCGGACGCCATGACACCTTCGGCCTCGCGTGTACCGCCAAGTACTACGAGGACAAGGGCTACCCCGGACACGTCAACTGCACCGAGAACTTCAACGGCGAGGTGACACCCTTCGGGATCGCGCCCCGCAAGGGCTGGGAGGCTCTCAATCTCTTCTACAACACCGGCTTCGACGCGAACATGGTCTTGACGATGGACGAGCCCTGGTCCCGCCCGGGCGACTACGTCCTCCTCCGCGCGATGGCCGACCTCGTGTGCGCGTCGTCGTCGTGCCCGGACGACATCGACCCGGCGAACGGCTGGCAGGTCACGCCGATCCACGTGCGGGTGTACGCGCCCGACAACACGTTCTCCATCGCGATCGCACGTCGAGTGACCGCCGACGCCGAGCCGGTGCTCACCAAGGAGACGACCTTCCATCCGCGGACGAGCGACCTGACGAAGAGCTTCGTCGAGTATCGCGGCTACTGGCTCCCCCACTGCTTCAACAACGAAGGGGCCATCGCGGAGTACTGGGCGTGCCGCGAGAAGGCAGCCGTGATGGACCTCTCTCCGCTCCGCAAGTGGGAGATCCTCGGCCCGGATGCGGAGGCGCTCGTCCAGCGCGCGATCACCCGCGACGCGCGCCGGCTCTCGGTCGGCCAGGTGACGTACACGGCGCTCTGCAACGAGACCGGCGGCATGATCGACGATGCCACCGTCTACCGGCTCGGGCAGGACAACTTCCGCTTCGTGGGGGGAGACGAGTACGACGGGATCTGGCTGAAGGAGCTCGCGGACCGGCACGAGCTCAAGGTGTGGATCAAGCCGTCGACCGAGCAACTCCACAACCTGGCCGTCCAGGGACCGGAGAGCCGGGCGATCCTGAAGAAGATCGTGTGGACACCACCCGCGCAGACCTCACTCGACGAGCTCAGGTGGTTTCGGCTCACAGTAGGACGAATCGGCAACCTTCGACGGCATCCCGATCGTCGTCTCGCGTACCGGCTACACCGGCGAGCTCGGCTACGAGGTCTGGTGCCACCCGGATGACGGGCCGGCGGTCTGGGACGCGATCTGGGAGGCGGGAGCCGACCACGGCCTCACGCCGCTCGGGCTCGAGGCGCTCGACATCCTCCGAATCGAGTCGGGGCTCATCTTCGCGGGCTCCGAGTTCGACGACCAGGTCGACCCGTTCGAGGCCGGTATCGGCTTCGCTGTCGACCTGGACACGGACGAGGACTTCGTCGGCCGCGACGCGCTCGTGGAACGCAAGGCTCACCCTCAGCACGTGCTCGTCGGCCTCGAGCTCGAAGGCTCGGAGACCGCCGGACACGGCGACGACGTCTACGTCGGTCGTCAGCGCGTCGGCGTGGTCACGAGCGGCACACGGAGCCCGATCCTGAAGAAGAACATCGCGCTCTGCCGGATCGCGGTTCAGTACCAGGAGCCGGGATCGAAGGTCGAGGTCGGCAAGCTCGACGGCCTCCAGAAGAGGATCCCCGCGACGGTCGTGCGCTTCCCGTTCTACGACCCCGACAAGACCCGGCCGCGGTCCTGACTCCCTGATCGAACGGGAGGATTGACGACGTGGTGGAGACCTTTTCACCCGAGCAGGTCGAGGCGTTCCAGCGTGACGGCTTCCTGATCGTCGAGGAGGGGCTCGTCTCGGAGCGCGCTCTCGGGCTCTTGCGCGAGCGGTATCTCCGCCTGTTCGAGGGCGAGTACGAGACGGGCATCAGGCCCGACGAGGTGAACTGGGTTCCGGGTCGCGACCCGGAGGACCGGACGCGCCAGCTCTGCAACGCGTGGAAGTCCGACAACGTCGTCGCGGCGCAGGTCATGTCCGAGCGAACGGGACGTCTGGCTGGGGAGCTCACGGGATACACGCGGCGTTCGGATCCTCCAGGACAACGTGCTCTGGAAGCCGCCGGGCACGAAGGCGATCGGCTTTCACCAGGACTCCTCGTACGCGGACTACCTCGTCCCGCCCGAGATGGTGACCTGCTGGGTGTCGCTCGACGACACCACTGCCGACGCAGGGCCGCTCGAGTTCGTCCGCGGCTCGCACAACTGGCCCAAGTCGCCACCGGCGCGCACGCAGTTCCACGCTCCGGACGACTGGCTCGCCGGCGCTCGCACCGCTGCTCCCGAGGGCGAGGAGCTCGAGATCGTCCCTGTCGTCGTCAAGGCAGGTGGCGGCTCGTTCCATCACGGTCTGACCTGGCACGGCTCGGCCCCGAACGAGAACGCGTCCGTGGCAAGGATGGCGCTCGTGTCGCACATGCTCCCGGTGGAAACGCGCTTTCACGAGACCAACGTCGACGTCACGTACTCGCGCTATCGGCGCCGGGGTGATCTCTCGCTGGACGAGTCGTTCTTCCCGGTCATGTGGGACGCATCCGGCTACCGCACGCCCTGGCTCGCGGACCTGCCGGCGATCGACTAGGCATCGGCCGCGCTACGGCAGGAGCGCACGCAGGCTCTCGAGCGACTCGAGGATGAGCCACGGTGGCACGGTATCGACGACCCGTCGCGCAAGGGTCGCGAAGATCCCCTCGATCGCGCCGGCTTCTTCTGCGTCGTCGACGGCCCGCTCGAGACCGTCCTTGACCGACTGCTCCGCGTCCTCGCGCGAGATCCCGTTCTCCTCGGCGAAGGCCCCGAGCGACGCCTCGTCGCGGACGGCGAGAACCAGGTCCTCCCGCGAGACCCCGAGCTCGCAAGCAGCTCCGTCGAGCGCCGAGAGGACGATCTGCTCGAGGACTTCCTCGAGCCCACCGGGGTCACGCCAATCGCGTACCACGCACGGATCGGCAACGGGCGTCGGCTCGTACGACGCGCCGCCAAGGGCGAGATAGGGGACGAGCACCGCCGCGACCATGCCGACGGCGACGAGGAGCGGAAGGACTCGTCTCACACGGGCCTCCTCCGGCCCATGAGCGCCACGGGAACGAGGGCCGCCAGAGCAAGAACCGCCGCGAGCAGGAACGGTCCTGAGAACGCGTTCGTGACCGCGCGATCGAGCTGATCCTGGAGCCCTGACACGAGCGACGGGTACCCGTCGTCGTCCGGCCGATCCGCAAACACCCTATCGACGTCGGGCAACTCGCCGACCCCTCTTGCCCGTTCGACCTCGTCGAGGATGTCCTGTGCCACGCGCAGCTTGTCGAGCGCCGGAATCTCGCTGTCGAGAACCACTGCGGCACCCGCTCGAATCGCCTCTTCCCGGCTCTCGTCGAGCGCAGTCGTGAGCACGGGCGCGAGCAGAAGGAGTCCCAGGACAACTCCGGCGTGACGCGACGCCAGCGTCCAGCCTCCGTGCACCACCTGGTCGGCATGTCCGTCGAGCGCCAGCTCGGTGAGACCCGCGAGCGCGAGACCGAGACCCGCACCGACGAGGACCTGCGGCGGAATCGTCCACGCCCACCCCGCATGCGGCATGAACGCAAGCGCCGACAGGCCACCCGCAATGAGGATCACGCCGCTGGCGACGCCCGGCACGGCGCCGAGCGAACGTGGGCGGAAGCGACCGATGGCGATCGCCGCGAGCGGCATCGTCGTGACCACGAGCCCCGCCGCCGCGGGCGACATCCCCCAGCCGTCGACGAGCAGCAACACGATGAGGAAGAGCGCAGCGACGAGCCCCCCGGAGACGAGGAGCAACGCGACATTCGCGGTGAGATGCGGACGACCGACCGGCGCCGGCAGCGGCCGCGCCGCCCCGGACTCTCTCACTGCCGCGAGCAGAACGAGCGCGACCGGCACCTGCGCCAGGAAGATCGCCTGCCAGCCCGCTAGTTGGGTGAGAATGCCGCCGAGCGCGGGTCCGAGTGCTGCGCCGAGTATCCCCGCCGCGACCCAAGCTCGGACTGCTCGCGCGTCGCCTCCCGTCTCCGAGAGCAAGTCGAGTGCCGCCGTGACGATGAGAGCGGCGCCGACCGCCTGGACGCAACGAGCGCCCACGAGCACCTCGAACGACGGAGCGAGCCCGCAGGCGAGCGACGCTCCGGCGAACACGACGATGCCGGCCGCGAACACGTCCCTCGGTCTCCGCCGCGCGACGTACGCCGCAGGCACGGCAAGAGCAGCCAGCACGAGGTTGAACGACGTGAGCACCCACGCGACCGATGGTGATGCCGACGTCGAAGTCTCGCGAGCATGTCGGGCAGCGCGAGCGTGACGATCGACGAGTCGGCGAGCGCGAGTCCGACGCGAGGCGGAGCAGGCCGGACCGCATGGCGTCGAGTCTAGGCGGCGAGCCAACCGTTCGCCGGGTCACCTGAGGGCGGTCGCACCTATCTTTTCTTCGCAGGCTTCGTCGCTAGCGACGTGGAGCCGCGTCGGATGCGCATCGGTGTACCGTGGTCACGCTGGCTCTGGTCGGGGCAGGCGCCCTCGCAGCGAGGGTCGACGCGCTCGTGCCCTCCGACCCGCAGGCAACCATCCGACCTACGCGGCCCTCGAACCTCCCGGCGGCCTGGGAGCTGACCACGGGGTCGCCGAAGGTCGTCATCGCGGTCGTCGACTCGGGCATCGATCCGACCCATCCCGACCTCGTGGGCGCCGTACTGCCCGGCTACGACTTCGTCGACCGGGACGACGACGCAACCGATCCCCGGGCCCGGCACGGCACGGCGGTTGCCGGTGCGGCGGCCGCGCGCGCGAACAACGGGTTCGGAGGCGTGGGCGCGTGCTTCCGCTGCAGCGTCATGCCGCTCCGCGTGCTCGGCCGCGACGGCATCGCGTTCAACACGAACACCGCGGCGGCGATCGACTACGCCGTCGACCACGGCGCCGCGGTCGTAAACGCGAGCCTGTACGGCCCGAACTCGCCGCAGCCGGCTCCGCGATGCGATCGCGCGCGCACGCGCGGCGGGCGTGCTGGTCGTCGCGGCGGCGGGAAACGAGGGGACCGCACGATCCCCAGTACCCGGCTGCGTTTCCGGAGGCGATCTCGGTCGGGTCCGCGGCACCTGCGACGGCAGCGCGACGCGAGCTACTCGGGCTACGGCTCCTGGGTCGGGTTCGCGGCGCCCGAGTGCGCGCCGGTCACGGTGTCGGTGGAGGTCGGGCGTCGGCTGCGTGACGTCGATCTCCACGCCGCTCGTCGCCGGGATCGTTGCGCTCCTCCGTACGCACGCGCCGTTCGCGACGCGCCGACGAGCTCGAGGTGCGCTCGCTCGAGAGCGCCCGACCGGTGCCGGGAACGCGTCACGGGCTCGTGGACGCGGCGGCGGCGCTCGCGCGCGCTCGGCCAAGCCGCGAGCCGCGGCTGCGGCCGGTCGATCGTCGGCGACGCGCCGTCGTCGGCCGGCCGCTCGAGGCGTTCACAGGCATCTGGTCCGGCGCGGAACCTCGCGGTCACATATCAGTGGGAGCGGTGCCGCGGCGGACCGTGCTCCCCGATCGCCGGCGCGACGCGCCCGCGGTACGCGCCGACAGCGGCCGACGCGCGGCTACGGATCTGCGGGTCACGCGTCTGCGTCGACGGCTGCGGCGCCGGCCACGTCCGCGACGACGCGAGCGGTCGCGGCGCCGCCAGGTCGCTCGCGCGCCCGTCGATCGCGGGCGGCCGCGTGGGCACACGGCTCGTGCGCACGTCGCGGACGCTGGGAGGGCACCGACCTGAAGCTTCACGGTCGATCTGGCAGCGCTGCGAGCGCGTCTGCGACGCAGATCGGAGCGCGCGGCGTACCGGTGCGTCCGCTGACCGCGGATACCGCCTGCGGGTCGAGGTGATCGCGTCGAACGCGGTCGGCGGCGACGCGCCGCTCGCAGCGCGCCGACGACGCGTCGTGCGGTAGCTCCTACGCCGTCTCGCGGAACCGCGCGGCGAGCACCTCGATGAGCGCGAGCGCGGCGCGCGGGTCGGCCTCGAGCGCGGACGAGCAGCTGCCTGCACGCGAGATCGCGAGCGCACCGAACGGGCCCGTCGGCATGGATGTCGGCGATGCGGCCGCCGCCCGGGATCCAGCACCTCGATCTCGCCGATGAGCTCGCCGGCGCCCAGACGTCAGCGAGACGCCGGGACGCTCGACACGCACCGAGCCCTCGACGACGAGCAGGAGCTCACGCCCTGCCTCGCCGCTCCGCATGATCGGCTCGCCGTCGGCGTACTCGCGCTCCTCGCCCGAGCGCGAGGATCGGATCGAGCAGCTCGCGCGGCAGCAACGAGAAGACGCGCGGGTCATCGATCAGACGCTCGTAGCGCCCGCCGTGGAAGAGGAGCGGCCGCCCTCCCCGTAGCGCGCGAACTCGACCTGGCCGAGGAAGAGCGAGTGGTCGCCGCCCCAGTACGAGCGCACGACGCGCGCGACGAGATGCGCGAGCGCGCCCTCGACGAGCGGGGTCTCGTGGACGATCTCGAAGCGTCGCCTCCGGCGGTCGTCCGCGACCGCGTCCGGCGAAACGGTCGGAGAGGCCGGTCTGCTTCGCCTCGAGAACGCTGACGCCGAAGCGCGTGCCCTCGTGGAGCAGGCGCCCATCCTCGCCCGCCGATCGATCGAGATGAGGACGAGCGGCGGGCGCAGCGAGACCGACATGAACGCGTTCGCGGTCATCCCGTGCACCTGCTCGCCGATGCGGGTCGTGAGCACCGTCACGCCGGTCGCGAACATCCCGAGCGTCTTGCGGAAGGCGAGCGCCGGGTCGCCCTCGAGCCCCTCGCCTAGCTCGAGCACGTCCGGCGGCGGGCGCCACGTCGAACGACGCGCCGAACGCCTCGGGCGCCGAGATCGCACACTCGAGCGCGACCTCGAACTCCGGGGGGCTCGGGCCTTCCATCACGACGGATTCTGACGGGAGACGAAGGAGGCGGCCGAAGCCGCCTCTCTCTCACCGAGGTCAGGCGCGCTCAGACCGAGCGCATCTCCGCTCGAGCAGCGCCGCCTGCGCGCGTCCGGAACCGGGCGTGCTCCTCGCGCCAGTGCGGCCGCTCCTGGTCCTGGACGATCCGCCGGAAGAAGAAGAGCAGGACGCACGATCAGGACGCCGAAGCCGATGAGCTTCTCGTTCGTTCCGCCGTAGCCGCCGGCCGCGGTCTGGAACCAGCCGAAGCCGACGATCGTCAGCACGGCCGTGATCGACCGCGAGCAGACCCGCGATCGGCACCCAGATCGGCGAGAGCTTGATCGGCCGCGGCCAGTCCGGCCGATCCCTCCGCAGCAGGATGAACCCCGTGATCGCGAAGAAGTGCGCGAGCACATATCCGATGTTGCTCGCGGCGAGGATGCCGAAGATGTTCCCGATGAAGAGCACGAAGCAGATGTTGACGACCATGTCGAGCGTCATCGCCCGCCCCGGCACGTTCCACCGGTTCAGGATGTAGAGCTGCTTCACCGTCATGTCGTCGCGCGCGATGCCGTAGAGCGCGCGACTGCCGTCGGCCGTCGCCGTGTTCATCGAGATGACGAAGCTCGCGACGATGACGATGACGAAGAAGTTCGTCAGCGCGGTCGACCCGGTCAGCGTCTCGAGCGCGCCCACGTAGTCGAATGCGGCCACCGTCTCTTCGCCGACGCCGCCGACGAGGCCGATCGGAAGGAGGATGTAGACGAAGATCGTGAACATGCACGGCCGAGCGAAGCGCGAGCTTCGTGTCGCTGGCCGTGTCCTTGTACTCGGGGGCGAACGTCGCACACGTGTCCACCCCCCAGGCACGACCAGGCCATGAGCCAGAGCCAGACGAGCGACAGGCGGATGACCTCCCAGGTCGAGACGCGAGACCGCTTCCTCGCCGCTCCCTGCGGTGCCGTCGAGCGCACCCCACGTCAGGTTGGCGCTGTCGAAGTCGCCGTTCAGGAACGGCAGGATCATGAAGACGAAGAGCGGGATCATCAGCAGTGCGCCCGCGAGGTAGCCGAACGTCACCGCGACCCGTACACCGCGCACGTTGAAGAGCCAGACCGCGAGGATCAGCCCGATAGCGATGAGATGCGGAAGGCCGATCTCGGCGCCGCCGGTCGAGAAGTAGCCCTCGCCCGCGGAGCTGCCGAAGAACGCGCTCCCGGTCGGCTCACCAGGGAACCAGGCCGACGTGATGATCTGACCGCTGAAGACGCCGAGGAACGCAAGCACGACCGACCACGCCGAGCCAGTAGCCGAAGGTCGACGATCGGGCCGATCAGCGTGAAGTACTTGCGCCAGGCCTCGTGCGCATAGAGCGGAAAGCCGCCCGGCTTGTCCGGGAACATCGCCGCCATCTCGGCGTAGAGAGTCATGATGAAGAACGCGAGCCCGGCGGAGATCCCCCAGAGCAGCGCGGATCCCCAGCCACCCAGGTCGGCGACCGAGTATACCCGAGCGAGCCGAGCAGGAAGCCCGGTGTGGCGAGGGCGATGACGAATCCGTCGTACCAGCGGAGCTTCTTGAGGAGATGACGTTCCTCGATTACCGCCTCAGCCACAGCCAACCTCCCTGGGAGCGTCGTAGGTCCGCGGACGTGCGCGGGGGACCTATAACACCCTCCTCGGACGAATTCAATTCACCCTCACAGCAGCATTGCCTGTGACGGCAATGCGCGTCGCTCCGCCGGTTCGTACAATCGGGCGGTGCGCCGCTCCGCCGCCCATCGCGATCAACTGCGAGTGTGGCGAGAGCGGCTCCGTGCCCTACGGAGAGTTGTGGACGTGCGCCGCCTGCGGCCGGCGTTGGAACACGGCGCAGATCCCGGAAGAGGCGTACGCCCGCCGGAATCGGCAGATGCAGCGTTTCCGGCTCGAGATGCTCGGGTTCGTCATCGTCTTGTTGGTCGTTTTCGTCCCGCTCGTTCTGTTCGTGGACAGCGGGTACGTCTTCCTCGCGGTCATCGTCGGGCTCGCGTGGATGCTCCTGTACATGCCGTTCTGGCGTCGCCGCCTCCGACATGCGGCAGCGAGCGCGCCCAGGTGGGAGCTGCATCCCGAATGATCCGACTGCCAACCCGGAGTCGCCGCATGAGCGACCTCGGCACCGCGGCTGTTGTATCGTGCGGCAGCGTACCGGGGCGCGTCCGGTGCTCCTCGCAACACTCGAGGCGCCACTCGTCGAGGATGCCGCGCGGCTCGGCGTGGACTCGGCGGTCGAGGCTGGCCAGCCGCTTCTTGTCGTCAACGCGGTCGAGACGATGCTGGCGCCGTGTGGGCTGACGCTCGGTTACGACTACATCACGCCGCCCGACGTCGAGGAGTCGCTGCGCGCGCCGGCCGAGCTCGCACACGGCCTGGGGGTCCAGGTCGAGCGGTTCTGCCTTCGCTCGACGCGTCCGGTCGATGCGCTCCTGTCCTTCGCCGTCGAGCGTGGCGCGGGCTTGCTCGTCCTCGGCCCGGACCCGTCGCGCATGTCGGCTCGCCGGTACCGGCGAGCAGTGCGGAAGGTGCGCGACGACTCGCCATGCCTCGTCTGGCTGGCGCCGGATACGTAATCGCCGTGGTTCTCGATGGTGTCGCCGTCGAGCAGTGGTACGGTGAGTGTCGACCCGTTCGCAACGATGTTGCACATAAGGCAATAACATGGAGCTCCCGAAGCGCGCGCCGTACGTCGTCGTAGGCGCCGGCATCCACGGCCTCTCGACCGCGTATCACCTTGCCTGCGAGCTGCGGTCGCGCGGCCTGGGCTCGGGCGAGGACGTCGTCGTGCTCGACAAGGCGACAGCCGGGAGCCGGGGCATCCGGGATCGCCTGCGGCGTCGTCCGCAACAACTACTTCCAGCCGGCGATGAGCGAGCTCATGCAGGCATGCGTCGAGGTGTGGGAGTCCGATCCTGTCGCGTACTCCTACAACTCCGTCGGCTACATGGCACTTGGCGCATCGGTCCAGGAGGCCGACCTGACCGCGACGTACGAGCGGCAGGAGCGCATCGGCTACGACTCCGAGCTCGTCGTCGGGGCCGACGCCGTCGACGCGCACATGAAGGCGCTGTTCCCGGACTGGCGCGCGCAGGGAGTCACCGTCTGCCTGCACGAGCACCAGGGTGGGTTCGCGTTCAACATGGACTCGGTCCGCGGCCTGCACGACAAGTGCGTCTCCGAGGGAGTGCGGGTCGTGACCGGGGTCGAGGTGACCGGCTTCGCGGAGGCAGGCGACGGCTCGATCACCACGGTCGAGACGAGCGAAGGGCCGATCGAGGTCGGCGAGCAGGTCGTCGTCGCGCCGGGTCCCTGGGCGAAGCGGTTCTGGCGGATGCTCGGGCTGCCCGACACGATCGACGTTCGCACGCCTTCTGGCGACGTCATTGCCGACCGGCCGATGTGGACGTACTGGAATCTCCAGGAGGGCGAGGTCGAGATCGACCCACTGCTCTTCGCGACCGCGGACGGCTCCGCGCCGCCCGTCATCCATCTCGACACCGACGCTCCCCTCGTCACGGACGACGGGCAGCTCGTCACGGACGAGCTGTGGGGGATCTACTTCAAGCGCGACCGCCACGGCGTCCAGGGCGGGGCATCGCCGCTCGTCGTCGACGGCGACGTCGAGCTCGATCCGTACCCGCAGACGACGGACGTCGACCCGACGTTCCCGGACATGTGGTGCGCCGCGCTCTCGCACTCGATGGCGCGCTTCGAGGGGTGCCGCCCGCTGTACAAGACGGCCCGCTCAGGCGGCGTCGGGGCGTTCACCGTCGACAACTTCCCGGTCTTCGACTACTTCCGCCCGAACCTGTACGCGATTCTCGACTCGAACCACGGCTACAAGATGATCGGCGTCGGGAAGGAGGTGGCGTCCGTGCTCGTCGGCGAGCACTCGCGCCTCCTCTATCCGTTCCGCTTCGAGCGCTTCGCGACCGGGGATCTGCACCCCGTGTCGAGCTCGCCGTACCCCTGGTCCTAGCGCGCGAACCTAAAGGCGGCGCCGCGCCAGCGCGCTTGGCTCTCCAGCGGGTCGCACCTTCACGGTGCCGCGAGGTCGGCGGCGTCGCCGAGCTCGCGGTCGGCTCGTCGAGCCCGAGCCGTCGCCCGAGCCATGCCTTCGTCGTCGTCTGCACGGCGAGCGTCACGACGATCGCGAGCGCAACGGTGGTCACGATCAGCTCCGAGTCCGCCACGCCGAGCCCGACCATGACTCCCGCGAGAGCCGCGGCGACGACCCCGGTCTCGCGCGTCCACGCGAGGAAGACGATCTCCTCCCGCGTCCAGCGACCCCGGCGGTCGGGCAGCAGACACAGAAGAACGGTCAGCGGGCGCGCGACGAGGATCAGGCCCGCGACGACGGCGAGTGCCGGACCGAGGTTGCTCCAGATGTCGCCCCACGGCAGATTCGCGCCGAGGGTGATGAACACGAGGATGACGACGACCTCGGTGATGGTGTCGACGAAGGCCCGCATGTCCCGCTCGTGGCTCGAGTGCATCCCGAGCCGAAGCCGATCCATGTTGCCGACGATGAGCCCTGCGAGGAACGCGCCGAGATAGCCGCTGCCACCGGCCGAGTCGATCGAGAAGTAGCCGACCGCGACGACGGCGACGACAGCGATAGCCGCGGACTCTCGCCAGACGCCCGCGCGCCGATCGGAGACGACCAGGGAGAGCAGGATCCCGAAGCCGACACCGAGCGCAGTGGAGATCCCGAGATCCTCGAGGAAGTCGAGCGCCGGGTCCGTCACCGACGCGTCGCCGCTCGAGCACCACGCCCGCGAACACGAGCGCGAGCACCGCTCCCGTCGCGTCGTTGAGCGCCGACTCGGCGATCGCCGTCTGCTCGATCTTCTGTCGAATGCCGATGCGGTCGAAGAGCGGGATGAGGATCGCAGGGTCGGTCGGCGCGAGCACCGCGCCGATCAGGAGCCCGGTCGAGAACGGCACGTCGAACGCGAGCGCGGCGACCGTGCCGGCGACGAGCGCGGTGATGACGACCCCGGGGATCGCCAGCAGCCCGAGCCCGACCGCGACCCGGCTGAGCACGCGCGTCGAGAGCTGGAGCCCCCCGTGGAAGAGGATGAACGAGACACCGAGCGTCAGCAGGAGCTCGGCGCCCGGTCGAGTCGAGCGGAACGTCGATCGCGTCGAGGACCGACGGGCCGAGCACGACCCCGGCCGCGAGGAGCACGAGCATGCGAGGAATGCGCAGCGTGTCCGCCACGAGGTGGCACACGAGCCCCGCGCCGAGCATGACGCCGAGCGTGAGCATGATGTCCTTGACCTCCACGCGGGCGATTCTGCACCGCGCGGCGGCCGCCCGGTGGACGACGACCCTCACTTGCACCCGCAGCGGGGCTAGTCCACGATGCCCCCGTGCTCATCTTCCTCGTCCTCGGCTTCACGCCGTGGCTCCTCGTGCTGACCCTTGCCGTCGTGCTCTACCTGACGGTGATCGAGCTCCGGACCATGAATGTGCACTACACGCGCTGGGTCTGGTGGCTGCTCCTGGTCTTCATGACCCACTTCGTCGGCTACCTCTTCCTCCGTGCCTACGTCCTCTACCGGCGACGACAGTTCGCCTGACCGCGAAGGTCGCGCGCGACCTCCGGGACAGCTGGGTCTTCCGGCTCGTCGCGCTCCTCGTCGTCCTGCTCGTCGCCCTCGGCGTGGCGCGGAGTTGCGGCTCGGCGGACCGCAACGTCACGGCCGACGAGGCCGTCGCGATCGCGCGCGAGTCGACCGACTTCGTCCCCGACAAGCACCAGGTGCGCTTCTTCCAGCAGGGAATCCCGCCACAACCGCGCTGGGCGGTGTCGCTCTACGACGTCGGTCCACAGGACCGCGCTATCCGCGTGCACCTGATCATCGTCAACGCCACGACTGGCGCGATCGTCGAGCAAGGGCGCTGAAGCCGGTATGTAGCAAGTCTCCATAAGCCGCGGATCAAGGCCTGCGTTCCCGTACATGGAACGCGCGAGCGCCGTCTCATACGGTTGCGCCACGTTCGCCGGTGCGGCCTGAGGGAGGATGCGCATGGTCTCGTCGATCGTTTCGACGTTGTTGGCCCAGACGACCACGACCATCGAGGATCTCGAGCAAGCGGTCAACCTCGACTCGCTGGTCCTGCTCGAGTTCTACTACTTCACCACGGTCGTGATCATGTGGCTGATCCACGTCGGCTTCATGGCGTACGAGGCGGGCATCGCCCGGCGCAAGAACGTCATGTCGACGGCGATGAAGAACATCCTCACGATCGCCGTCGTCACGCCGACCTTCTACTACTTCGGCTGGTACATCTACGGCTGCTTCGAGGAAGGCTGGCCGAAGAGCGGGCACGCCAGTCCCGATGCCGTCCCCGGCTTCTGCGGACTCACGGCGCCATGGAGCTCGGGCATGGGCCCGAACATGGAGAGCAACTTCACCGGGCATCTCAGCCTCGTCTTCTTCCTCGCGTTCCTCCTCTTCTCCTGGACGACCGCCTCGATCATGTCCGGCGCGCTCATCGAGCGCGTGCGGCTGTCGGCATTCCTGTTCCTCGGGGTCGTGCTCGGCTCGGTCGTCTGGATCATGGACGCCGCGTGGGGTTGGAGCTCCGGCGGCTGGCTGACCACCCGGTACGGCTTCCATGACGCGATCGCGTCGCTGGTCGTCCACGGCGTCGCGGGGGCGTTCACGTTAGGCGTCCTCCTGAACCTCGGGCCGCGCATAGGCAAGTACGACATCGCCGGCCGCGCGCGGCGGTTCAGACCCCACAACACGCACATGACGCTGATGGGGCTGATGCTCATCTTCACCGGCTTCTACGGCTTCTACGCCGCCTGCCTCGTTCATCCAGTCCACCGTATTCCCAGGCTGGGTGAACATCTACCTCTCGCCGACGACGCTCGGCGCCATCTCGATGGTGATCACGGTCGGCTTCGCCGGTGGGTTCACCGGCGGCTGGTTTGCGAGCAAGGGCGACCCGTTCTGGACGCTGTCCGGCGGGCTCGCCGGCGTGATCTCGGTGTCCGCGGGAGCAGACGTCTACCACCCGTCCCTCGCCTATCTGCTCGTCGTTCTCCGGCGCACTCGTGGCCGTCTGGGCTGGCGGCTACATCGAGAAGAAGCTGCGCGTCGATGACGCGGTCGGCGCCGTCGCCGTGCACGGCGTGTGCGGGTTCTACGGCGTGTTCCTCGTCGGGATCTTCTGCGGCGGCTATCCGACCGGGGTCAACAACATCCCGGTCTCGTTCGGCGGGCAGCTGATGGGGATGATGGCATTCCTGCCCCTCGCTTTCCTTCCCGGCTTCATCCTCAGCTGGGGTCTCAAGAAGATGAACCTCTTGCGCGTCCCGGCCGAGGTGGAGCTCGAAGGTCTCGACCTGGCCGAGTTCCAGCAGGACTTCTTCCCCGAGTTCGAGCGCGTGCCGGAGGTCATCGTCATGCCCGACGGCGAGGAAGTCGAGGCGGCCGACGTGCTGCTCGAGGCGTACCGCGCGACCAATGGCAACACGCCCACCAAAGTCGGAGCCTGAGGAGGAACCATGTTCAACACGTTCCCGTACGACTCGTGGAGGCCGACCGAGGTCACCGACTTCTGGACGTGGGGCGGCGCGAACTCAACCGGTACGTACGTCCTCACGGTGCTCGGCTGCATCCTGATGGTCGCCTCGATCATCGGCTTCTTCGTCATGGAGAAGCAGAAGCTCGAGGCCCAGGCGTCGGCACTTCGCGCAGCCGGAGCCTTCGGCGCGTCAACCCCGGCACCGCCACCCGCTGGCTAGAGAGGAGGAGACATGGAGAAGCAGATCGACTTCCCGCCGCTGCAGAAAGAGGTCTCGTGGCTCGCGCCCTTCATGCTCGGGCTCTCGCTCCTCTGCATCGTCGTCGTCGTGGTCATCCTCAAGACCGATCTCGAGGCGCCTTCATCGGCCCGTGGGGTAAGCTGCGCGTAGTGGCGCTCTACCTCCACTGTCGATCTGTAGCCGGAAGCAGGCCGACGGCCTGATCTCCGGCGCCGCCTGGGGGCGACTCGAGTTGCCCCCGAGTACAATCGAGCACCCGCCGTCACGGCTCGACGCTGCGGGCCTGCCCGACCTGCATCGGCAGCAGCCCGACTGGCAGACCGCGTGCTGCCGCACTCGGTCTCGGGGCCCACAGCCCGGCCGCTAGGTAGGAACCGCAGCGAACCGGGTCTCGCGATGCCGCGGTCCGCGCATCGCGACGATCGCGGCAATCGACCGGAGGAGGCTCCGTGAAGACGATCGTCTCGCATACAACGACACGAACGACTCCGACCGGGCTCTGGAGCGAACGGCGAGCTCGCGAAGTTCTACGGCGCGAAGGTCGTGGTCACGAGCGTCGTCCCGGTTCTCGTCGGGGCGGAGCCTGGCGGGGCCGGGCTCGAGCTCCAGGTCGCTCAACGCGCTCGGCGAGCTCGGATCGAAGCCGAGCTCGTGGAGGCGTCGGCGAGATCTCGGAGCAATCGTCGAGGTGGCCGAGAGCCGCGGCGCGACCTGATCGTCGTCGGACGCGCGAGCTGAGCCACGTCGAGCGTCTGCTCGGGCACTCGGTGAGCGAGGGCGTCCAGCGCATGGCGCGCTGCGACGTGCTCATCGTCCACACGTACGAAGGGGCGGGCGTCGACTCTAGAACAACCCGACCGTCTCGCCCGACTCGTCGATGTCGATCGAGAACGCCGCCGGGCTCTTGCCGAGCCCCGGCATCGTCATCATGTCTCCACAGAGGGCGACGATCCAGCCCGCGCCGGTGTACGGACGCAGGTCGCGGATCGGCACGGTGAAGCCCGTCGGAGCGTTCTTCAACGTCGGGTCGTGCGAGAGCGAGAGATGCGTCTTCGCCATGCAGATCGGTAGGCGTGCGAGCTCCGAGCCCGCCCACTCGGCAGCCTTTTTCCTTGCGGGCGGCAGCAACTCGACGCCGTCTGCACCGTAGACGCGCGTTGCGATGAGGCGAATCTTCTCTTCGATCGAAGCGTCGAGCGCGTAGGCGTAGTCGAACGTGTTGGGCTCATCCGCGGCGGCAACGACGGCCTCGGCAAGCGCGGTCGCTCCCGCGCCCCCGTCCTCGAACGCGGTGTTGATCTCAGACGCGTACGCGCCGGCCTCGGTCGCAAGCCGCCGCACGAGCTCGAGCTCCTCCTGGGTGTCCGTCGGGAACTTGTTGACGCCGACGACAGCCTGCAACCCGTAGCCGTTCACGATCCCGATGTGGCGTGCGAGGTTGGCCGCTCCGGCTTCGATCTCGGCCGGACCACCGTCGAGATCGCCTCCGTGATGCTTGAGTGCCCTCACCGTGGCGACGAGGACGACTGCGCTCGGCCGTAGCTCTCCGATCCGACACGTGATGTCGAAGAACTTCTCCATCCCCATGTCGGAGGCGAAGCCCGATTCGGTGATCAGGTAGTCGCCGAGCTTCAGCCCAACGCGATCGGCGACGAGCGAGTTGTTGCCGTGCGCGATGTTCGCGAACGGGCCGCAATGAACGAACGCGGGCTGACCCTCGAGGGTCTGAACGAGGTTCGGCTTGATCGCGTCCTTGAGCACCACGGCCAGAGCGCCCGCGGCCTTGATGTCCTCGGCCGTGACCGGCTCGCCCTCGTACGTCTGTCCGACGGTGATGCGGCCGAGCCGCTCCCGGAGATCGGCGAGGTCGCGGGCGACCGCGACGAGTCCCATGATCTCGCTCGCAGCCGTGATGTCGAAGCCCGTCTCGCGCGGCGCGCCGTGCGCTCGGCCGCCGAGGCCGGTGACCACGTTCCGGAGGTTGCGGTCGTTCATGTCCATGCAGCGACGCCACGAGATCGCAAGCGGGTCGAGGCCAGCTGCGTTGCCGTGATGGAGATGCGCGTCGATCAGCGCGGCGAGAAGATTGTTCGCCGCCGTGATCGCGTGCAGATCTCCGGTGAAGTGCAGGTTCAAGTCCTCCATCGGAACGACCTGCGCGTAGCCGCCCCCGGCCGCACCACCCTTCACGCCGAAGACCGGCCCGAGCGAAGCCTCCCGCAGGCAGAGCACGGGACTCCGTCCGAGCTTGCCGAGCCCCTGCGTCAACGAGACCGAGGTGGTCGTCTTCCCTTCGCCCGCCGGCGTCGGCGTGATCGCCGTGACGTTGATGAGCTTCGCGTCAGGACGGTCCGTGAGCCGGTCGATCACAGAGAGGTCCACTTTCGCCTTGTAGCGGCCGTACGGCTCGACCTCGTCGTGCAGCAAGCCGAGGTCGTCGGCCACATCGAGGACGGGCCGAAGCGTCGCCGCCTGGGCGATCTCGAGGCTGGAAGGCATTGTCGTCGTCATGGAAGTCCTTTCAGTGGCTCACGGCTGCAGCGGCTAGCTCGGACACGAGCGTGTCCGTGTGGAAGCGCTCGAGCGCGAACGGCGCGATCAGGTCGGGTGTCTTGCCGGTGGCGACGAGCTCTGCGAGCGTCACGCCGACGATCGGTGCGGCTTTGAACCCGTACGTCCCCCACCCCGCCGAGACGTGGAAGTTCTCGAGCTCGGTTCGCCCGAGGATCGGGCTGTAGTCCGGGGAGAGATCGCAGAGCCCGGTCCAGGTGCGGAGCACCTTCGTCCGCTCGAGCTGCGGGAAGAGGTCGAGCGTGTGACGCGAGGATGTCTCGAGGAATGAGAGCGTGCCCACGCCCTTGTACGTCGTGTACGGCTCGATCTCCGAGCCGATGAGGAACTCTCCGCGGTCGGTCTGCGAGATGTACACGTGCAGCTGAGACGAGACGATGATCACGTCGAGGAACGGCTTGAGCGGCTCGGTGACGTACGCCTGGAGGATGTGCGTCGTGATCGGCAGCCGCACGTCGGCGAGGGCGCCGACGAGCGTCGACCAGCCTGCGGTGGCGCTCACGACCTGCCCGCACTCGATCCGGCCGCGGTTCGTCTCGACGGCGGTCACGCTGCCGTTCGAGCGCTCGAACCCGGTCACCTCCGTGTACGGGTGGATCTCGACACCCAGGCGGTCGGCGGCGCGCGCGAACGCCCAGACGACGGCGTCGTGGCGGATGATCCCGCCGGGCGGGTGGTAGAGCGCGCCGAGCACCGGCCACGTCGGCCGGTCCGAGAGATCGAGCTCGGGACAGAGCGCGTGGATCTCGCTCGGCCCGATGACGCGCGACTTGATCCCGAGCAGCTTGTTGACCTCGGCCCGCTCCTGCGAGACCACCATTCCCCGGTCCGAGTGCGCGAGCGTCAGGTGCCCTCGCTGCGAGAACATGAGGTTGAAGTCGAGCTCCTTCGACAGCCGCTCGTACAGCTTCACGCTCGCCCGATAGAACTCGGCCCCCTCGGGCGTGCGGTAGTTCGCGCGGATGATCGTCGTGTTGCGGCCCGACGCGCCCGAGCCGATGTACGACTTCTCGAGGATGCAGACGTCCTTCACGCCGTGGTGCTTCGCCAGGTAGTAGGCGGTCGCCAGGCCGTGCGAGCCTCCTCCGACGATCACGACGTCGTAGCGCCGCTTGAGCTCGCCACGCGGCCGCCACATGCGCTTCGGGAAGAAGATCTCCTTCATCGGTTCTCCAGCCCGGCGATGGCGTCGAGGACGACCTCGGCGACGTAGTGGCCGAGCTCCTGCGGGAAGTAGACGCGGAAGCGCTCGCCCTCGTCGCGGACGACGGTCGCGCCGATGCGGGCAAACCCGCCGGCCGTGGGAAGGGTATCGAGGTCGAGATCGGTGAGCCGGCGCAGAAGCACCTCGCCCTCGAGCTCGAGGCCCGGCGAGCGCGCCGGTCATGTCGTAGGCGCGAACCCCGCTTTCACGGAGCCGCTCGATCGCAGCGAGCGGATCTCCGTCGACGAGCAGGAGGCCGCGTCGCGGCGAGAGCCGGACCAGCTCCTCGCCCGGGCCAGGCTCGACCAGCGTCAGGTCGCCGCGGATCTCGACCTTCCCTTCGAACGAGAGGTCGCGTAGACAGTGTCTGACACCTTCGCCTCTCAAACCCGCATGGTTCCGTGGTGCGGTGTCAGACACCGTGTCTAGCGCTCGGGCGAGCGGCGACGCGAGCGTCTCCGGAGCGCAGCGCGCCGGCGAGAGGAAGTCGAGCACGCTCACGAGCGCATCCGCTCCCCGGTCGGGTCGAAGAACGCACCGTGCGCGACCCTCGCGCCAAGCAGGCGGCGGTCGACGCGGATCTCGAAGCGGGTCCCGGCATCGGCTCGATCGGGCGGAAGCCACGCGAGGCCGATGACCGCTCCCACCTGGTCGCTGCGGCGCGCGCTCGTCACGCGACCGGAGGGCCAGCCGTCGATCACGACCTGTGCTCCCTCGGGCGGGACGACGTCCTCTTCCATCGTGAACCCGACGAGGCGCTCGCGTTCCTCCCGGTCTGGGAAGTGCTCGAGCGCGAACTTGCCGACGAAGTCGTCCTTGTCCATCTTGGGCAGCCACGACATGCCCGCCGACAGGAGGTTCGACTCGGAGTCCGTGTCCTGGCCGACGATGATGTGCCCCTTCT
The DNA here is from genome assembly GCA_963756925.1 of uncultured Actinomycetes bacterium. GTDB lineage: Bacteria > Actinomycetota > Thermoleophilia > Gaiellales > Gaiellaceae > GMQP-bins7. Next base: position 611,076 of record CAVWPL010000001.1, read on the forward strand.
CGAGCCGGAGGACGCGCTGCGGCTCGAGCCCGAACGGCCGCGCGCCCTCGTCGACGAGGCGATCCCAGAGATGCTCGCCCGCGGGGCTCGGGAAATGGAGCTCGTAGCCGAGCTCGCCGACGAACCCGATTCGCAGAGCAAGACACTGAACTCCCGCGACCTCGATGTGCTTCGCGTCGAGGTAGCGGAACTCGTCGGCGGACACGTCGGCTTCGGTCAGGCGCTGGAGCGCGTCGCGCGCCTCGGGGCCGGCGAGGTTCAGGGCGCAGAGCGCACCGGTCACGTTCACGATCTCCGCGTCGTAGCCCCAGACGGCGTTCCACCATTCGAACCAGGCCGTGACGGCGTCCGCACCGGTCGACGTGGTCGTGACGTAGTACAGGTCGTCGGCGAGCCGAGCGACGGTGCCGTCGTCCATGATCCGCCCGCCGTCACTCGTGAGAACGCCGTAGCGGATGCGCCCGGGCTTCATGTCTCCGAAGCGGTTCGGGTAGAGGCGCTCGAGGAGGTCGGCCGCCTCCGGGCCTTCGACGAGGAGCTTCCCGAGGGTCGAGACGTCGATCACGCCGAGCGACTCGTGGACGGCGCGCACTTCCTCTTCGGGCTTCTCGCCGTACGAGTAGGGACGCTTCCAGGGCCCCGCCCACATCATCCGGGCGCCCTGCTCCTCGTGGCGGAAGTGGATCGAGGTGCGACGCGTGGGCTCGAGATGCCGCCCGGCGAGGAGACCGAGCTCGACCGGCGCCCACGGCGGGCGCGCCGTCGTCGTGCCGATCGACGACTCGTACATGTGCCGCTCCTTCGCGTACAGGCGGATGCTCGGGAGCTGACAGAGCTTCCCCTGGCACGGCCCCATCGTCACGGTCGTGTACCGCTTCGCGAGCTCGATCGAGTCGAAACCTTCGCTGATCGCGCGCTTGACGTCCTTCGTCGTCACGTCCTCGCAGACGCAGACGAAGCACTTGCCGCGACCCTCGTACGCCGGGGCCGTCCGAGCGCGCTCGATCCCCTCACCCGTGACGCTGCCAACCGCCTCCACCCCCGCTGGCAGGTCCATCGGGACGAAGATCCCACGCGCTTCGTCGTACTCGACGCGCGCGCCGGCTTCCGAGAGCAGCGCGTACGCGGGCTGGCGACCGCCGCCCACGACGACGAGGTCGCAGTCGACCGAGTCGCCGTCGACGACGACCCGTCGCACCTGGCCGCGGCGACCCTGGGCCTCGAGCTCGCGGGCGCCGTCGCGCAGATCCACGACCCGGGGAACCGCGATGCCGGCCTCACGGAGCTCGTCGGCGGACTCGAGCCCTCGATCGTCGGCAGCCACGACCACCGCGCGAGTCCCGGGCCTGCAGCGAGAAGTCCCTGACCAGACGCCGCACACCCTCGGGGAGCATCACGCCGGCGAGGTCGTTTCCGGGGAAGACGAGCGGTTGCTCGACGCGCACCGGTGGCGACGATGATCCGCTCCGCGCGGTAGCGATAGAGGACCGTCCCGCAGTCGACGGGAACCAGATTGCCCTCCCAGATGCCCAGGGCACGAGCCGGCGCGAGGACCTCGACTCCGTGCAGATCCGCGTCGCGCAAGCGGGAGCCCTCGTCGACGAGCACGACATCGGGACCCGCGGTCGCTGCTGCAAGTGCGGCCGCGCGCCCTGCCTGGCCCCCACCCACGACCAGCACCCGCGCACGTCGATGCTCGACGTCGTACCTGCGCGAGTGGCCGGCGTGCTCGTCGAGTCGGCCGAGCCCGGCAACGTTCCGCAGGAACTTCTCGTAGAGCGGCCAGGCTCGCCGCGGGCGGATCATCGTCCGGTAGTAGAAGCCGACCGGTGTGAACGGCCCGCCGACCTTGTCGACCACACTCAGGAAGTCCATGTCGAGCTTGCCGAGGACGTTCTGCGGCGTGACGACCGCACCCTCGCGGAGTGGCTCCACGCACACGCGCACGTTCGGGACTCCGTCCACGGTCATCATGCAGTTCGGGCAGTGGCCCGAGCAGCAGAGGAGACCTCGCCGGCGGTGGTACTTGAACGACCGCGAGAACACGCGGCGTCCGTTCGCGAAGAGCGCCGAGCCGATCGTGTCGCCTCCGAAGCCCTCGAGCTCCGACTCACCGAGTCGGAACCGAAGCGTCACGTCCCGGTCGATCAGCTCCCCGCGCTGAGGCGGCAGTCTCACTCGACGATCACTCGGGGCGGGTCGGCTCGGGAACGGAAACGGAGAGCACCTCGTTCGTCCTCGTGTCCCGCTCGGCGAGGAACCACTCCCCGCACCCGAGCCGGTGCTGCCACCACTCACGTTGCTGCCCGGCCACGTTGTCGCGGAAGTACACGTAGTCCGTCAGCTCGCGCAGCGTCGGCGACGCCTTCGGTCTCTTCGTGACCTCACCGAAGTAGGCGAATTCGTCAACGGGACGCGGCCCACAGTGCGGACAGGGCAGGAGGAACGACATCTCATGAATTGCACTATCAGCAACGCTGTGCCAGGATCCGCAACGACCGTATACCCATGCCTCGCACGCGTCAACCTTCTACACGCCGAATCGGCGCAGCGGAAAGAGCGTTCGCCGTTCTCGACACGCTCGCCGAAGCCGGTGAGCTCGGCACGAACGAGATCGCGCGGCGAACCGGGATGACACCTAGCACCGTGTCCCGCCAGCTCGGGACGCTCGCAGCCTCGGATCTCGTCGAGCGAGTGGCGGCGACTGGCCGGTATCGCCTTGGCCTCAGGATCGTCCACCTCGCGAACGCACTGCTCGCCCGCCTCGACGTGCGAGGGGTGGCGCGCCCGCATCTCGAACAGCTGGTCCGGGAGACCGGAGAGACCGCGACCCTCTCCGTGCCCGGCGAGGAGGATGCGATCACAGTCGACTTCGTCTCGGGTGCTCACCAGGTCCAGCCGATCTCGCGGCTCGGTCGACCGTCCATCGCACATGCCACCTCAGCGGGGAAGGTCATGTTCGCGTTCTCGGGCCGCGGGCTTCCAGCCGGCCTGCTGCGGCCCTACACGCCACGCACGATCACGGATCCGAGGGAGCTCGCCCAGAGATCGAGAGGGTTCGTTCCCAGGGCTGGGCGCAGGCGATCGAGGAGCGCGAGCCGGGTCTCTCCGCGATCGCGGCCCCGATCCGCTCGAGCCGCGGCGACCTCGAGGCGATCGTCGCCCTCCAGGGCCCGAGCTCGCGCTTCGACGGAACCGCGGTCGAGGCCGCCGTCCCGCTCCTGGTCGAGCGGGCCGAGGCAGTCTCGCGCGAGCTCGGCTGGCGCCCCACCTCGTAGTCGCGCCAAAGCTGCGCCGGAAGTGCGCCGGATCGCCACGGAACTCGCTAGTCGAGGCGTCTGCCTCTACGGTCGCCGTGGCGGAGGGTTGATGTCCCGAGGCGGGATGATCGTCTGAGAAGCGATCGACCGACGCGAGTCGGTTCCGGTTCGAGTCCGGCGCCCTCCGCCCCACCTTCGCAAACTACAATCAGGTTGCTTCTCAGGCGATCGCGGGCGCGAGCCCGTGTCAACTAACGGAGCCCGCCGCAAGGCGGGCTTCGTCGTTCAGATGCCGCGGGTGCAATCGTCGAGTTCGGACCCGATCGCGTTCCCCCGACCGAGGAGCAGACCGTGACGACGACCCTTTCCCAGGCGGATCTCGATGTCCTCATGGATCTCAACCGCGACTACATCCACTCGGTGCAGCACTCCGCTGTCGGCCGCTTCGACGAGATCCTGGCAGAGGACTTCCTGTGCTCGAACCCCGACGGATCGCTGGTCGATCGGGCCGCGTTTCTCGAGCAAGCGGCAAGACCTGTGACGATCTCGGGCCTCGAAGCGCACGACGTGAAAGTCCGCGTTCTGGGCGACGTCGCCATCATCCACGCGCGAACGACGTACGTGCAATCGGACGGCCGACCTGGAGCCGGCCGGTACACGGATGTATGGGCACGCCGCGATGGGCGCTGGCTCGCGGTCTCCGCACACGTGACACGGCTCTGAGCCGATCGGGGTGCGCGGCATCCCGGCTCGGTTCCGAGCCGGCGCTCGAGCCACGGTCGTAGGCTCTACGTCGTGGCACTCGGTGTCCGTTCAGCAATAGTCATCGTCGCCCTGGTCGCGATCGTGCTTTCGACGGCATGCGGAGGCAGCGACGATGACAACGCCATGCGCCTCGTACTGACCGACGACGGATGCACCTACGAAGGGGAGCAAGACGCCCGCGGCGGGGATGTTCACCGTCGAGGTCGAGAACCAGACCGAGCACTCGGGTGCGTTCGCGCTCGCTACGATCGCCGATGGCTCCACGATCGACGACCTCGAGCCGTACCTCGACGAGGCACGCCAGCAGTTCGAGCAGAGCGGAACGCTCCCCGACTGCCGCCCTTCTACGAGCAGCTGGTCCGCTCGGGTGTCGACGGCGCGGTGCGAGCAGCTTCCTACCGGCCGATGTGCCTGCCGGTCGGTATGCCCTCATGTGCTTCGTCGACGACCTGCCCACCTGGCGGGTCTACGCCGCCGCACAGCTGGACGTCGAGTAGCGCGACGATCCGGCGTCGGCGGACGCCAGTCAGCGCCCCGGAATCCAGTCCGTCCCTGCGAGCGGCACTCGCGCCATCGCTGCTGCCTCGATGGTGAGCGCGACGAGGTCTTCCGGCTCGAGGTTGTGCACGTGCGACTTGCCGCACGCACGGGCGAGCGTCTGCGCCTCGAGCGTGAGCACGCGCAGGTAGTTCGCGACCTTCCGCCCTCCGACGACCGGATCGAAGCGCGCGGCGAGCTCATCGTCTTGCGTCGAGATGCCGACCGGGTCTCGGCCCGCCTGATAGTCGTCGTAGAAGCCGGCCGCACTCCCGATCTGGCGGTACTGATCCTCGTACTCGGGGCTGTTGTCACCCATCGCCACGAGCGCAGCGGTGCCGATCGAGACAGCGTCGGCGCCGAGCGCGAGGGCCTTCGCGACGTCCGCCCCGGTCCGGATCCCGCCGGACACGATCAGCTGCACCTTCCGCTGCATGCCGAGCTCGGCGAGCGCGTCGGCTGCGATCCTCGTCGCCGGCAAGGTCGGGATGCCCACGTGCTCGATGAAGACGTCCTGCGTCGCCGCCGTTCCACCCTGCATCCCGTCGACGACGATGACGTCCGCGCCCGCCTTCACCGCGAGCTGGACGTCGTAGTACGTCCGCGTCGCTCCCACCTTGACGAAGACCGGCTTCTCCCAGTCCGTGATCTCGCGCAGCTCGTGGATCTTGATCTCGAGGTCGTCGGGCCCGGTCCAGTCGGGATGGCGCGACGCGCTTCGCTGGTCGATGCCCTTCGGCAGGTCGCGCATCTCGGCGACGCGGTCGGAGATCTTGTGGCCGAGCAGCATCCCGCCGCCGCCTGGCTTCGCGCCCTGGCCCACGACGACCTCGATCGCATCGGCCCGGCGCAGGTCGTCCGGATTCATCCCGTACCGGGACGGCAAGAGCTGGTAGACGAGGGTCTCCGAGTGCTCGCGCTCCTCGTTCGTCATTCCGCCGTCACCCGTGGTCGTCGACGTCCCCACCTCGCTCGCGCCGCGCCCGAGCGCCTCCTTCGCGGGCGCGGAGAGCGCACCGAAGCTCATCCCGGCGATCGTCACCGGGATCGCGAGCTCGAGCGGCTTCTTCGCGAACCGGGTGCCGAGCGTGACGTCCGTCGCGCAGCGCTCGCGGTAGCCCTCGAGCGGATAGCGCGAGACGCTTGCGCCGAGGAAGAGGAGATCGTCGAAGTGAGGCACGTGGCGCTTTGCGCCGAAGCCCCGGATGTCGTAGATGCCCTCGCGGGCGGCGCGCTGGATCTCGGAGATGACGTTGCGGTCGAAGAGGTACGACTCGCGGAGGTCCCAGGGCCGATCAGTCTCGACGGCCATCAGTACGCCCCGGCGTTGTCGATCTTGAAGTTGTAGAGCTCCCGCGCGGAGCCGTAGCGGCGGAAGTCGGCCGGATCGGCGTCGATGCCCGCCGCGTCGAGCAAGCCCCCGAGCTGCTTGACGTGCTCCGCGCGCAACTCCTTCTCCACACAGTCCGCGCCCAGGCCGGCCACGGTGCCACGGACATACAGACGCGCCTCGTAGATCGAGTCGCCGAGCGCATCGCCGGCATCGCCGCAGACCACGAGGCACCCGGTCTGCGCCATGAAGGCGCTCATGTGCCCGACCGAGCCGCCGACGACGATGTCGATCCCCTTCATCGAGATCCCGCAGCGAGACGAGGCGTCGCCTCGAACGACGAGGAGCCCGCCACGCCCGGTCGCACCCGCGGACTGGCTCACGTTGCCGTCGACCGCGACGACGCCGGACATCATGTTCTCCGCGATTCCCGTCGAAGCGTTGCCGTGCACTCGCACCGTTGCGAGCTTGTTCATGCCCGCGCAGTAGTAACCGACATGACCCTCGATCTCGACCTCGATCTCCGCGTCGAGCCCACAGGCAAGGGCGTGTGCCCCGCTCGGATTGACGATTCGAAAGTGGCGTGGGCCGTGGCGCGCCTGCCGCGAGATCGTGGAGGCGCTGGTTGAGCTCCCGAACCGCGGTCGTTTCGAGGTCGACGACCTCGAGCTCGGCGGCCTGTGTCGCGCGGCGACGCCATTACGCGACAGCCGCCTTCTCCCAGACGTACACGACGCCGGGCTCCGGCTCCCAGGCTCGCGCATCGGCCGCACCCGGGAGGACCGCGATCGATCGCCACTCCGAGGACATCGCGACCCACTCGTCGGTCTCGGCGAGCACGGCCGGCTTGCACGCGATCGGGTCGCGGAGCACGGCGAACCCATCCGCTGTCCCGACGGCGAAGGTGTAGAAGCCGTCCAGATCGTCGAGGCAGCCTTCGAGTGCCTGCTGGAGCGACGCGCCTTCGCGCAGCCGCCAGGCGAGGTAGCCGGCCGCGACCTCCGTGTCGTTCTCCGTCTGGAAGTCGATCCCCTCGCGCCGGAGGCTCTCGCGCAGCCGGTTGTGGTTCGAGAGCGATCCGTTGTGCACGAGACAGAGATCGAGCCCGGTCGAGAACGGATGCGAGCCTTCGGTCGTCACGCGGCTCTCGGTCGCCATTCGCGTGTGGCCGAGCGCATGTGTGCCCTGGAGGTCCTCGAGGTGGAACGCCGCTGCGAACTCCTCCGGAAGTCCCGTCTCCTTGTAGATCTCGATGACCTCGCCGGCGCTCATCACACGAAGGTCGGGTCGATTCGCCCGCACCCACGCTTCCGCCTCGGGCGCAGCTGCCTGTACGACGAGAACCGCGTGGCTCGCACGGATCAACGGTTCCTCGCAGCCACCGAACGCGTCGCCGAGCCCGTCCCTGACTGCTCCCCAGGGCTCGTGCGGATCGGCCGAGTAGAGCGTGAGCTTGGTCCAGCCGTCGTCGACCGGATCGCGATACACGGCGACGCCCGCGGAATCCGGGCCGCGGCTCGACATCTGGACGAGCATCGCGGCGAGATGCTCGCCGAGGCGAGCCTCGACCTCGGCCGATTTCGCGAAGAGTCCGACGATTCCGCACATATATGGAAAGTATCTACATAGACCAGTGGCTTGAAACGGCTGTTTTCCAACGCTTTTCAGCCAACGGATATGGAGCTTTCATCCATATCATCAGAAACGCGTCAGGTACTCGCGGATCTCCCACGGGGAGACCTGCTCGTGGTAGCGATTCCACTCGTCGAGCTTCACCTTGATGAAGTAGTCGACGTAGTCCTCGTCCCTGCCCGCGCCCAGCCCCTGCTCGCAGCACCTCGTCCTGCGCGAGCTCGTGCGTGGCCATGAGAAGGTTCGAAGGAAGCGTCTCGAGGCCGCGCGCTTTGAGCTCGTCGTAGGGGATCGTGTAGAGGTTCTCGGCATTCGGCTCGCCGGCGTCGGCCTTCGTCTCGATGCCGTCGAGCCCTGCCGCGAGCACTGCCGCAGCGGCGAGGTACGGGTTGCACGAGCCGTCGATCGTCCTGTCCTCGATCCGTCCGGGACCGGGGATGCGCAGCATCTGCGTGCGGTTGTTATAGCCGTAGGAGATCCACACCGGTGACCACGTCGCCCCGCTCACGGTCGTCCCGACCTTGAGCCGCTTGTACGAGTTCACCGTCGGCGCCGTGAGGGCACTCGTCGCACGCGCGTGCCTCTTGAGCCCTCCGATGAAGTTGTATGCGAGCTCGGAGAGGCCGAGGCCACGCGGGTCCGACTCGTCGAGGAAGAGGTTCGTCTCGCCGTCCCAGAGCGACATGTGGAAGTGGCAGCCGTTCCCGGTGAGGTCGGAGAACGGCTTCGGCATGAAGGTCGCGATCATGCCGTTCTGCTCCGCGAGGGTGTGCACCATGTAGCGGAAGAAGATCGCGCGATCGCAGCTCACGAGCGCGTTCGCGTACGTGAAGTTCTGTTCGAACTGGCCGTTCGCATCCTCGTGGTCGTTGGCGTAGTTCCCCCACCCGAGGTTGTTGCAGTAGCGCGAGACCGTCGTCAGGAAGTCATAGCGACGAGTCAGCCCCGCCATGTCGTAGCACGGCTTGTCGAGCGTGTCGTACGGATCGGCGATCTCGATCGAGCCGTCCTCGCGCTGCTTGACGAGGAAGTACTCGAGCTCGAGCCCCATCTTGAACTCGAGCCTCGCTCCTCGGCGCGGGCCAGCATCCGTCGCAGGATCGTGCGCGGGCAATACGGCCAATCCTCGCCCTCGACGGTGATGTCGCAGGCGAAGCGGGCGAGGTTCGGTTGCCACGGGACCGGCGTGTAGGTGTCGAGATCCGGAATCGCGGCGATATCGGGATCGCTCGGCACCTGGCCGATCTCGCCGGCGGCAAACCCCGCGAACCCCGCCCCGTCGGCCACCAGGCCTTCGAGATCCTCCTTCGAGCGAACCGGCACGAGCTTGGCGCTGGGCCGGGAATACATGTCGACGAACTGCGCGAACACGAACTCGACTCCGCGCTCCTGCATCTGCTTCCACACGGCATCGACGGCGGTTCCACCCATTCGAGCACCTCCCCTTAGGATTTTTCGCGCTCGGAATCCACGCGAGCTGATTCCGGTCGGGGCGTAAAGCTGAGCACGTGGAGGCATAGGCCTAACACGCGATTTCCCTGCGAGGGAAGGTGCGGGTCCTCCACACCTTCCAGCTGGTTATGTGTTCGGTTTGGCCGCCTGCGTCCCGGTCCCGGGCCGGGCTGCTCCGAGAGCCTGGTCGAGCTTCACCATCTTCACGGCGATCTCGATCATCAGCCAGTCGTCGCGACGCAGGTCGAGACCCGAGAGCTCCGCGATCCGGCGCAGCCGCTGGCGCAACGTGTTCGGGTGGACGAAGAGCGCCTCCGAGGTCGCGCTGATGTTCCCGTGCCGCCGGAGGAACTCCTCGAGCGTCGCAACGAGCTGCGACCCGCGCAGGGCGTCGTAGTCGGCCAGGCGGCCGACCGCATCGACGGTTGCGTCGCGGATACCGCCGTCGACCGCAACTCGGAGCAGATACTTGTACGCGCCGAGATCCTCGTAGGAGAGGACCGCCGGCTCACCGCGGAGCACGATCGTGCCCATCAGCGCCTGCTGCGCCTCGGCGAAGCCGTCCGTGAACGAGCCCTGCCCGCGACACACGCTCGAGATGCCGGCCGATATCGGCCGCTCGGCGTCACCCTGGATCTTGCGAGCCCGCTCGAGAAAGCTCGCTGCATTGCCATGTGGGTACTCGGACGAGCGCACGCAGCGAGTCCTCGCGACGATCGAAGAGCGATCCGGGAGCGGCTGAGCGCAAGCGCGCGCTCGAACAGCTCGTCGGGTGGCTCGGCCACGAGGACGACATGCGGCTGATCGAGGTCGCAGCCGAGCCTGGCGGCTCTCCCCTCCAGGTCGCCGCGCGGGCGTCCACCGGCGAGCTCTTCGAAGAAGTCCTTGATCAGGTTCTTCTCCGTGAGTTGTTCGATGACTTGCACCTTCTTGATCCCTACCGCGACCTGACTCGCCACGGCACGGCCGAGCTCCACGCGTGTGCTTCCCTCGGCAACGAGCAGCCCGATCAGCTCGCCGTTCGCCACGAGCGGCACGGCCAGCCGGCTGCTCCGACCGCCGCGCGCGAGCTCTGGCCCGAGCTCGGCGAGCCCCAGCGTCTCGCGCGCGTTCCCCGGCTCGGGATCGCTCGCGCGTCGCTCGAGCTCCTCGCTCGACGGCTCGAGGAGGTACACATGACACGCTCGAGCTGCAAGCAGCGGCCTAGCGCCGTCGACGACAGCTTGCACGAGCTCTTCGAGCGCGTCTGCGCGCGCGATGGCCTCGGCGAGGTCGGTGAGCTGCTCGAGCTCCGAGACCCGCAGCCGCGCGTCCTCGTAGAGCCGCGCGTTCTCGATCGCGCCGGCGACGAGCGAGGCGGAGGTCACGAGAAACTCGACCTCGTCGTCCGAAAACTCCCGCGGCGCGGCGGTGTGGGCGGTGATAGCGCCGATCGCCTCGCCTGAGCGCCCGATGACGGGAAGCGCGAGAAGCGACTGGAACTTCTCCTCTTCCAGCTCGGGGACGTATTTCGTGCGTGGGTCGTCGAGCGCATTCTCGCGAATGAAAGCGGGCTCACCGTGCTCTGCTGCCCACCACGCGAGGCCCTCTCCACGTTCGAGCGCGACCTTGCCCGCTTGGCGCTCGTACGGCGGGGACGCGGCGCGCAGCTCCAGCCGTTCGCCATCGTCGGAGACGAGATACGCGAAGCACGCATGGACGCCGCTTGCCTCGGACATGAGTCGGACCACCGCACGGAGCACCTCGGTGAGCTCGAGCGACGAGCCAACCGTCGAGACGATCTGATGAAGTGTCTTCTCGCCTGTCCGCAGCGCCATTAGCAGGCCGATCGTAAGCCGCGACCCCTTCCCGAGTCCAGTTGCCGCGCTCGGCGTCCCGATTGACAGGCGCCGCTAGTGAAGAGCGACGGCGTCTGCGTGCCGCTGTAGGCGCCCGAATCGAGGATCTCCGCGATCTGATCCACCGCGAAGCGAAGCTCGTCGTCGGCGGTAAAGAAGTGTGGGCCCAGGCGGATCCCTGCTCCCGGGCGGTAGTCGCCGAGGATCGCGCGTTGCTCTAGCTCCGCGTACACCGCGGGTCCTCGGGCACGTCGAGAATCACAGCGCCACCACGCCTCGCCTCGTCGCGCGGGCTGTGCACCTCGAAGCCGGCGCCATCGGCGAGCCCGATCAAGAGCTCCGTCTGGCGCAGAGAGTTCTCGCGGATGCGCTCGATGCCGATCTCCTCGATCAGGTCATAGCCGGCCGTCGCCGCGTAGTGCGCGGCCGGGTTCGGCGTGCCGGTCAGGAACCGGGCGGCGCCTGCTCGGAGCTCGAGCTCCTCCTCGAACGCAAACGGCCGCGCGTGCGCCTGCCAGCCTGTGATCGTCGGCCGAAGCCGCTCGGTGAGATCCGGACGGACGTAGAGCCACCCGTTGCCCGGTCCGCCGCACAGCCACTTCACCGAGCCACCGACGGCGAAGTCGACGCCGAGCTCGGTGACGTCGAGTGGGACGATCCCGGCCGACTGGTAGCAGTCGAGGATCACATGCGCGCCGACCTCGTGAGCGCGCCGGACGATCGGCTCGACGTCCTGGATCTCGGCTTCCTTGAAGAGGACATGGCTGATCGGGACGAGGAGTGTCCGCTCGTCGATCTGCTCGAGAATCTCCGTGTCGTCCTCGCACACGACGACCTCGAGGTCCGGCTGCGCCTGGTACAGGTAACGAACGGACGGGAAGTTCGCCCGCTCGTAGACGATGCGGTTGCGCGGTCCCGAGGTTGGCTGGAAGCACGAGAGTGCGACCGCCTCTGCGAGGGACACGTTCTGGTGCATGACCGTCGATCCCGCGGGCGCCCCGACGATGCGCCCGATCTGGTCTCCGACCCGGATCGGGGCGTCCCACCATCCCTCGGCCCACGAGCGGATGCCGCGCTCCGCCCACATGCGCGCGTACTCGGCGAGCCGGTCGGCGGCTCCTCGCGGCATCGGGCCGAGCGTGTGGCTCGCGAGATACGTCGTGTGCTCGAGGATCGGGAACTCGGCCCGGTGGTCGCCAGTTCGCGCACGGGCTGAGGGTAATGGACTAGGGTCGCACGGGTGGCCACGCGCGTCCGGTTCGATCGCTTCTACACGTACGCCGACCTGAACGAGACGCTCCGGGCGTGGGCGACGGAGTTCCCCGGACTACTCGGCGTGGAGTCGATCGGTACGTCCTACGAAGGACGGGAGATTTCGCTGGCCACGGTCACGAACCTCGAGACTGGCCCGCCGGACGAGAAGCCGGCCGTCTTCATCCACGCGCAGATCCACGCGATGGAGTTCACGGGGACGACGGCCGCACTGGATCTGCTCGACCGGCTGCTCCACGACTACGGCCAGGATGCGAGCGTCACGCACGCCCTCGACACACGCACGTTTTACGTCGTTCCGCGGGTCAACCCGGACGGCGCAGAGGCCGGGCTCGCCGACGGCCGGTTCAGGCGGTCGAGCGTTCGGCCGTACCCACGCGAGGAGCTGGAGGACGGCCTCCACGGCGAGGACGTCGACGGCGACGGGCGTGTCCTCATGATGCGGCTTCGCGACCCGAACGGGTCCTGGAAGCCGCACGCCGATGATCCGCGGTTGCTCGTCGCCCGGCAGCCCCACGACCTCGAAGGCGACTTCTACCGTGTGTTCCCGGAGGGGACGATCCACAACTGGGACGGCGTGACCGTCCCCATCGCGCCGCCACTCGAAGGTCTCGACCTCAACCGCAACTGGCCCGCCGATTGGGCTCCGGAGAACGAGCAGGCCGGAGCCGGCCCGTATCCGGTGTCCGAGCCGGAGGTACGTGCGCTCGTCCAGGCCATCGTCGATCGCCCGAACATCACGAGCTACGTGGGCTACCACACGTTCAGCGGCGTCCACCTGCGTCCGCACTCGGGGCATTCCGACGACGACTTCCCGACCCGGACCTGCGTGCGTACAAGCTCATGGGCGAGGAGGCGACGCGGATCACGGGGTACCCGGCGATCTCGATCTTTCACGACTTCAAGTACGACCCGAAGATGGTCATCAAGGGTGGGGATATCGACTGGGTCTACGACTTCCTGGGCGCATTCGCGTGGGTGACCGAGTTCTGGAGCCCGCAGCGCGCCGCCGGCCTCACCGACTACCACTTCATCGACTGGATCCGCGACCACCCGCCCGAGGACGATCGGGCACTGCTCAAGCTGGCCGACGACCTCGGCGAGGGATACGTCGACTGGTACCCGTTCGAGCATCCGCAGCTCGGGCCGGTCGAGCTCGGTGGCTGGAATCTCGTCTACTTCTGGTTCAACCCGCCACTCTCGCGCCTCGAGGCAGAAGTCCGGCCGCACGCCGACTTCGCGCTCTTCCTCGCGCTCGTCTCGCCGCGCCTCGAGGTGCGGTCGTTCGAGTCCACGCCGGTCGGCGACGGCGCGCATCGGCTCAGGCTCGTGCTGGTGAACACGGGGTGGCTGCCGACCAACGTGACGCAGAAGGCTCTCGACCGCAAAGCCGTCCGGCCAATCGAGGTCTCGCTCGAGCTCCCGGACGGCGCGCGGGTCGTTACGGGCAAGGAACGGGAGGAAACCGGCCAGCTCGCCGGGCGCGTGGAGCGGCGCGCGGTGACGTGGTGGGGCGTCGACCACTCGACAAGCGACCTCGCGAAGGTGGATTGGGTGATCGAGGCGCCTGCCGGCGAGACCGTTGGCGTCCTCGTGCGCCACGAGCGAGCGGGCACCGCGCGCGCCGAGCTCGTGCTGTGAGCCGCTCTCCGCGTCAGAGGCGCTTCTGCATGTGCACGTCGTCGGGCTCCAGCTCGTAGAGCTCCGGGAACGGCTCGGCCGACGGCTCGTAGCCCTCGTCCGACGTAGAAGTGAACGGTGTTCTCGGACGGCGTGGCGGAGACGACCGATGTCCCGTCGCCGGCCTCGCGCGCCAGGGCCTCCAGCTCCTCGTCGAGCGTGACGCCGATGCCTCGCCCGCGATGACCGTCGCTCACGTGGAGGAACGCGAGCTGCGCGATGCCGGGGCGTACGTGCGGGACGACCAGTCCGATGCCGACGAGGCGCTCGGCACGGAACGCGCCGAGCGCGAGCGCTCCTCGAGCGAGATGCCTCTCACACTCGGCACGCTGATGAGCGACCGAGTGCTCGCCATCGCCTTCGCTGTCCAGGGCGTGGCGCTCCAGTCGCCGCCCAGCTCCTCCAGCCGGGAGCCATGCTGCACGTAGATCGTGTCGATTCCGCTCGGTTCTGTCGATCTCCCCGATCTGCTCGAGATCGGCCGCAGCGAGTCGTCGGTAGGTGATCTGACGCAGCTCCATTGGCTTACAGAGCTCCCGCTCTCGTCGAACCGCCCCAGCTCGACGAGGCTTGACGCATCGCCGGTGTGGTCGACCTGAAGTGTCGTGTGCTCGATGCCGAACTCTCGCTGGAGAAGTTGCTCCAACTCGCGACGCCTGCCGTGGCAGTCCTCTCCGCGGCCGACGAGCACGTGCGCCGAGAGCGCCGGAAAGCCGGACGTGATCGTCCAGATGTGGAGATCGTGCACCTCGACGACGCCGGGCGCAGCCGCCAGGCGCTCGCCCACTCCGCGAGTGTCGATCCCTCTCGGGGCGGCCTCGAGGAGGATCGTCGTCGCATCTCGGAGGATCGACCACGAGCTCCCGAGGACGAGCAGCGCGATCAGCACGCTCACGATCGCATCGATCTGGAACCAACCCGTCAGCAGGATGGTCACCGCCGCAACCGCAACCCCCAGCGAGCCGAGCAGGTCGGCAAAGACGTGCCTGAAGGCCGCTTCGACGTTGATGCTGCCCTGCGCGCCCGGAAGAGAATCGCGCCGGCCGCGAGATTCACGGCGATGCCGACGAGCGCGATCGCGAGCATCCAGCCGCCCAGGACATCGGGCGGACTTTCGAGACGCCGGAACGCCTCGTAGAAGATCCAGATGGACAGCGCGACGAGGGTGATGCCGTTGACGAGGGCGACCAGTACCTCGGCGCGCTTGTAGCCGTACGTCCGGTCGGGAGTCGCAGGTTTTCGTGCGAGCCAGACCGCGACGAGCGCCAGGGCGAGGGCGACGTTGTCGGAGAGCATGTGAACGGCATCCGCGAGCAGCGCGAGGCTCCCGGTGAAGACCCCGCCGACGACCTCGACGACGGTGTAGGCCGCCGTCAGCGCGAGCGCCGAAGCGAGCGCGCGGGAGCTCTCTACTCCGCCGCCATGATCATGATCCGAGCCCACGCAGGGGTTCTACCGGCTCTGTCGGATCGCCGCCTTCGATCCGTCCGCGGTGACCCGATCGTGCCTCCGGCTGCGATCCGCACCCACCCGGTGCGCCGTTACTGACCAACGACTCCGTCATCATCCCGTGTGCGGATGAGGGTCCTCACGGTCGTGACGGTTATCGCGACCGCCGTTGCCGTCGTCGTGGTCGCCGCCGCTTCGACGACCGCCAACGGGCTTCCGTCGTACACAAACGGCTACCAGACGTGGCCGAAGATCAACACGAAGCCCATCCGGAACACCGACCCGCGCTCGGGTCATGCCGGCGTCAAGACGGTCTACACGAGCAAGCGCAAGTCGGGCGCGAAGTATCCGAACGGCACCGTGATCGTGAAGTCGATCTCAGAGCCGCCGAGAACGTTCATCGCGAAGGTCGCCGTGATGCGGAAGGTCAACGGCCGCTGGCGCTGGGTCGAGTACGTGCGCTCGAGCCCCACCGGGCGCTACTCCGTGCTCGCGCAGGGTCAGCTGTGCGTGTCCTGTCACATGCAGGTGCAAGGCGAACGACTGGGTCTTCACGAAGCGCAGCTGCTAGATCGAGAAGTCCGCGCGAACGCGCCCGAAGGCTTCGATTGCGCGCTCCAGGTGCTCGGCCTCGAGGGCGGCGGACATCTGGATGCGGATCCGAGCGGTTCCCTCCGGTACGACCGGGAATCCGAAGCCCGTCACGAACACGCCCTCGTCGAGCAAGCGCTCGGAGAGCGCGATCGCCGTCGACGTCTCGCCCACGATCACCGGGATGATCGCGGCCTCGCCGTCGAGCGGCTTGTACCCCGCCTCGACCAGCATCGACCGGAAGGTCGCGGTGTTCTCGCGCAGTCGCGCGAGCAGCTCCGGTCGATCGAGCATCACCTCGACAGCTCGCAGGGCGCTGCAGGCGACGGTCGGCGGCAATGCGTTCGAGAAGAGTTGCGGACGGGAGCGCTGTGCCAGGAGATCGCAGACCTCCTCGGACGCGGCGACGTATCCCCCTGCCGCGCCGCCGAGAGCCTTGCCGAGCGTCCCGGTCAGGACGTCGACCTCGCCCAGGAGCCCGAAGTGCTCGACCACCCCGCGCCCCGTCGCGCCGAGAACCCCTACTCCGTGCGAATCGTCGACGACGACGACGGCGTCGTGCTCGCGCGCGAGCTCGACGATCTCCGGCAACCTGGCGAGGTCTCCCTCCATGGAGAACACGCCGTCCGTGAGGATCAGCTTGCGAACACCCTTCGGCGCCGCCGCGAGCGCGTCTCGGAGCACATCCATGTTCGAGTGGGGATAGATCACCTTCTGCGCAGGTCGCGACAGCCGAACGGCGTCGATGATGCTCGCGTGGTTGAGCTCGTCCGTGAAGATCACCGTCGACTCGTCGGTCAGCGTCGGGATCGCGGCCTCATTGGCGTTCCAGCACGAGACGTAGCTCAACGCCGCCTCCGTTCCCGAGAGCGCTGCGAGCGCGCTCTCGAGCTCGAGATGAGGCTCGAACGTCCCGCAGATGAAGCGCACGGAGGCGGTGCCGGCGCCGTAGCGCTCGAGTCCTTCGATTCCGGCGCGGACGACATCGGGATGTGCGGCCAGGCCGAGGTAGTTGTTGGAGGAGAGAACGACGACCTCGCCGCGGCCGGCCATCTGGACGACCGGGCCCTGCATGGATCCGAGCACGTTGAAGCGCTTGTAGGTCTGTGCCCGGCGCAGGGCGTCGAGCTCCTCGCCGATGTGTGTCGAGAGCCCAGTGTTCACGGTGCCGCTCCGTTCGGTCGCAGGACGATCTTGCAGGCTTCGCCCGTCTCGAGCAGCGCGAATGCCTCCTCGTAGCGCTCGAGCGGGAGCTCCGCGGTGATCAACGGCCGCAGGTCGACCACGCCGTGCTCGAGCAACCAGCGGGTCGTGTACCACGTCTCCCAGATCTGCCGTCCGTTCACCGCGCTCACGGTGAGGTTCTTGAAGATCAGCGATTCGGCGATATCGATCGTCGCCGGTTGCGACGGGATGCCGAAGAGCACGACGTTGCCGCCGTGCCGCACGATCCCGAACGCGTTGTGGATCGCTTTCAGCGCTCCCGACATCTCGAACACGACACCCATCCCGACGCCCTCGTTCTGCTCGAGAAACCACCCCGGGACATCGTCGGTCTCGCTGACGTTGACGACCTCCTCGGCCCCGAGCTTCTTGGCGAGCTCGAGTCGGAAGGGCACCGTGTCGGACGCGAGCAGCCTCCCCGCGCCGAACGCGCGGGCGATCGCAATCGTGAAGAGCCCGACGGGCCCGCATCCGAGCACCGCTACGGCCCGACCGGCGAGATCCTGCGTGCTGGTCGCGAACACGGCGTTTCCGAACGGCTCCTGAAGGCATGCGATCTCGGGCGGGAGCTTTGCCCGGTCGTTGCGCCAGCCGACGGACGCCGGGATCGCCACGAAGTCCGCGAACCCTCCGTCGCAGTCGACTCCGAGGATGCGCGTCCGCTCGCACATGTGCGCACGCCCCGTGCGGCAGTGGAAGCACGTCCCGCAGGTGACGTGGCTCTCGGCCGACACGTAGTCGCCCTCCTCGAGATCGCGCACCTCCCGACCCGTCGCGACGATCGTCCCGCACAGCTCGTGCCCGAGCGTGAGCGGTGGCTGCACACGTTCGGACGACCACTGATCCCAGCCGGTTGATATGCAGATCCGTGCCGCAGATGCTTGCTGCCTCGATCCGGACGAGAATCTCGTCCGGACCCGGTGTCGGAACCGGGACCTCGTCGAGCACGAGGCCAGGCTCGGACTTGCGCTTGCGGACGGCACGCATCGATTCCACGGCGGGACGATCTTGCCACGCGCGGTCGCGTCGTCAGCAGTCGAGCGTTCCGCCGAGCTCACCGGAGCCCGGCGCTGCGGGGTTCGCCGCAGTCAGGCAGCGAAGCGCGGCGGCGACCACGAGCACCCGCTCGCGAGATCCGGCGAAGACGACCACGGTCGCGCGAGCCGCATAGATCTCGAGGTGCCCGGTGCCGATGAGCGCGGCTGGAAGGCCCCGGATCACGGTTCTCTGCGGCACCGGAGCTTCCGGCGCACCCACCTTGTACGCGTCGACGTTTCGTGCGCTCGTCGGCCACACCTGGATCTCCGCGGGCGGCGCGCAGCTCTGCTCGACGTCGCCGGTCGTGCAGTCGCCGTAGACGAACGACACATAGTTCGCGGTGTCATTCCGCCTGAGGACCGCGACCAGCGCCAGGCCGTCCACGCGGTCGCCTGCGTAGGAGAGAGGGAAGGCAGCAAACCGTCGGGCCTGTACGAGCGTGAAGTTGCCGGGCGTCGCGCTCGTGCGTGCGGCGCCACACGCGGTCAGCCCGAGCGCTCCCAACGCGCCGAGCATCAGACCGAGGAACACCCACGTCCTCAGTGGTTCACCTGGTGCAGCGCGACCTCGACTGTCCAGCCGTCCGATCCGGCGTAGTCGCCATCGCACTGCTTGAAGCTCTGCGTATTGCCCCACCAGACGCGGTTCCACGCGTGGCCGGCGTCCGCGAAGCGGTCGCGAAGCTCGTCGCGCCCGCGGTCATAGCCCGAGCCACTCGATCCGTTCGAGTCGACCGCATGTCCGCACGGGAACGGAAAGAGCACCAGATCCTCGTGATGGACGGCTCCGACCGCTGTCCACCCGAGGACCGGGTCCGGGTGCTGGCCGCGCACGCGCACGTGGAAGCGCGAGCCGAGGCCACTCGCGCGTTGCGCGTGTTGCGGGCGGCAGGTCTCGTGATCGACGAAGACCTGTGTCGAGCCCGTCGCGACGGTCCAGCCAGCGTGCGCCTCGATCTGATTGACGGCTCGACCCCAGGTCCCCCAGCCATGGAAGACGACATTGATCGGGTCGACTCGGGTGTCCAGTGAGGCCGGACAGGCCCGCTGCGTGTAGGGGCTCGTAGGGTCGAAGTGCGCTGCAGCCATCCCGCTGAGCACGAGCGCCGACACCACGGCCACGATTGGTGCGAGCATCGGCAGCAGAGCAGCGAGTCGAGGGATCTGGCCTCCTCTTCCGTCGGAAGCGGGCGTGTCTCGAGACTACGGGTCTACACGTGACGGCTGTGCGCCGACTTCGCGTCAGTACGTCACCAGGTCCACCCTCAGCCGGCCGCGACTCGACGGGGTACGATCGCCACCGCGCGATGCAGGACCCGTCCGCCACCCCACCGGTCGAGGCGGCCACCGCCGGCGAGCTCGACGAGCTCTACGACAATCCGCTCGAACGGCTGCAGCTGCTTGCCGGTGACGACAGCGCGATCGCAGCGTTCCTCGACGAGATCGACATCACGAGCCCACGCGAGCGAGAGATGCTCGAAGAGATCGCGCGTGCGTCAGCGGTGGCACGTCCAGAGCGACTCGAGGCCGACCACCGGCGCGTTCTCGTGGCGCTGGAGAGCCTTCGTCGGCACGGGTATCACGGATCGCGGGCCGGGGTGAGTCTCGGCCCACTCCACCTCGCAGCTCGCTTCCTCGTCCAGCTCGTCGCGCGGTATGTCGTCGTCTCGCACGTCAAGAAGGTCGCGCTCGACCTTCGCAACCTCTACTGGCTGCGGGAGATGGAAGCGCCGGACGACTCGACCGAGGCACAGAAGCTACAGAGGGCGCGCTTCGACGCGCAGGCGCTTGTCGAGATAACGAGGAGTCGCGAGCTCGGGATCCCGACCTTCGTGCTTGGCGGCCTCCTAGTCCCGCTCGGGCTCTCCATGTGGAGGCTTGCGAGCGGATTCACGTTCGCGCACTGGTGGGTCGCGCTCATCCTGGGCATGACCGGCGTTCTGGTGGGCTTCGCGATCTCCTGGATCGTGCTCCGCGGTGCCGCGCTCGCGAGCAGGCGAATCCGCCTCTCGGCGGGAGAGCCTCTCGGCGAGCTGTGGATCACGATCGGCTCCTGCGGGCAGCCGCCGAAGGATCAGTCGCGTCGGTTCACCGCGGTTGCCGTGTCTCTCACCGTCGGCGTCTGGATCGTGCTGCCGCTCCTCGTGACGCTGTCGCTCGCTACCTAACCTCCAGCCTGGAGCGTCGCCATGGCGCGACAGAACTCGCCCGAAGGGCTCGTCGCTCGGGCACTGATCGTGTCACGGCCTACTCGATTTTCGACGACGCGCCGCAACTCGAACGAACCGCTCGGCGCGCGTGTCACCCGGGCGCCGCTGAAGAGGAGCCGTGTGCCGCCGGGAACCACGCGCCTCAGCGAGACCATCCACCTGATGCCGTTTCGGTTCTGGTCGACCTCGAACTCGATCTCGATACGACCGTCCTCGGAGCTGAGCTTGAGCTTCGACGTGCTCGCCTTCGTGCATGTGCCACGCACGAGAACGTCGCCGTCCTTCGCAACCGACGCCGGCACCAGGATCAACGCAGGCAAGAGAAGCAGGGAAAGCCAAGCTATCGAGCGCATCACAATCATGTTCGCTCTTCCTCCTTACCCGTTCATCGGTAGAAAACCATCGCACCGTAGGGAGTGGAGGCGGACGAAGAAACTTGCGGCGGATCGAGGATCGATCAGAAGACGTGGACAGGTGTGCCCATGTCGGCAAACGCGAAGACCCGCTCTGCCTCACCCGCGGGGAGCCGGACACAACCGTGCGAAGCCGGGTACTCCGGCACGTACGAGTACTCGTGCATCGCGATCCCGCCGACGAAGTAGGACGCCCACGGCATCCATACGCTGAAAGGAACGGACCAGGACATGAGCTCCTTGCGGTAGACGCGGTACGTTCCGACTGGGGTCCGGCCGAACGCACCCGTTGACGTGTGCACCGCCCGGCGCACCTCCGCCCCGTCCACCATGAGCAGCACGCCACGGTCGCGGTAGATCTCGACGCGACGTCCCGGTCGATGCGTCGCAGGTCGCGGCGGTGCAGCGCGAAAGAGCTCGAGCTGCGTCTCGCCGGTCACCGTCCCGGTGCGAGCAAGGCTGTTCCAACCCTGGAAAGCGAGAAGCGCCTGCTCGGTCTCGTAGTCGACACCCCCTGTGACGGATGAGCGGTCGAGATAGCCGAGCATCCAGAGCCGAAGCTGAACGCCGCGCACCGTGTACGCGTAGCCGTTCTCGCCCCGCGTCGAGCGCCACAGACTCGGACGGACGCCGATGCGAAGCGTCGTCGCGAGTCGGCCTTCGGCCGAGATCGCAGCCCAGCCCTGCGGTCCGAGCCGGGCGAGCGTCGACGAGATCTGTGCGAGTCGGGTCTCCATCGTCTGCGCGGTCGCAGGCCCGAGGAGGGAACGCGAGAGACGCACGAGCCAGAGATCGTCCTTCGCCCGCACCGAGCGCAACCGGACTCCGGGCCGGAATGCTGACCGGAGACCCTGCGCGCGCTCGACCTTGGTCGGACCTTGCAAGAGCTCACGGAGCGCATGCGTGGCCGGGCGGACTCCCGCCCGCACGACGCGCTCGACCCGAGTCAACCTCCCGTTCCGTAGGAACGCGACCTCGACCGTCGCCGGCTGGGGCTTCGGCGCAGCTGCCTTGACGGGAGCGGCCGTTGCGGCCCGCGGCGACGCGGACGGCTCGAGATCGACTGCGAGCAGACCGGCCAGCGCGAACGCCAGGACGACGAGCAACATACGCATCCCGGCGAACGGTTCGTCACAGCCGGGAAGATGCCTGCAAGCGAGCTGGTCAGAAAACGGCTATCTGAATGCGGAAGGGGCGGCCGCAGCCGCCCCTTCCGCGCATCCTCGTCGCAGCGTCCGGACTAGCCGGTCACCGGCGGGAGGAAGATGCCGACGACGCCGATTCGCTTCACGCCGCAGGATTCCCGCTTCCCGAGTGTCGAGACCCGAATCAGACCCGGGTCGTTCAAGTTGACCTTCGTGATCGCAATACCGCGATCGTTCGTCCGGACCGTCACGCGAATGCCCTTACCCGTGACGAGCACCTTCACGCCCTTCACCGTCTTCTTCCCAGCCGTGACCTTGACCGAGATCGTGTCCGGCTTTCCGTCGGCCTTGATCAGCTTCGGCGTCACGGTCAGCGTCAGGCAGACCGGCTTCACGGTGGGCGGAGTGAACGGTGGTGGTGGCGGAGGTGGTGGTGGCGGAGGTGGTGGTGGCGGAGGTGGTGGTGGCGGAGGTGGTGGAGGTGGTGGAGGTGGCGGAGGTGGTGGAGGTGGCGGAGGTGGTGGAGGTGGCGGAGGTGGTGGAGGTGGCGGAGGTGGTGGAGGTGGCGGAGGTGGTGGAGGTGGTGGAGGTGGCGGAGGTGGTGGAGGTGGCGGAGGTGGAGGTGGTGGAGGTGGTGGTGGTGGCGGAGGTGGAGGTGGCGGAGGTGGTGGCGGAGGCGGTGGTGGCGGTGGTGGCGGCGTTGGGTTCTTCGAGTTCACGAACGTGCACGTCACTTCCTCGTCCGCGCTGACGCCGATCGAGCCCGGCGAGCTCCCGTCACTACACGTCGCCGAGGTGAGTGTCCAGCCCGCTGGCGTGGACTCCGAGACGGAGTACGTCCCCACGTCGATTTGTCCGGTCACCCGTTGTCCACCGTCGACAAGGCTGAATCCGAACGAGTTCCCGTTCGGGCGAGTGAAGACGAAGTTGAAGCTCGTCGGATCGCCGGCTGGTTCGGTCAGTTTCCGAACGATGATCTTCGCGCCGGGATTCGTGGCCTGGACGCCTGTTACCCCGGTGAACAAGACACCGAGGACGACCGCAGCCGCCACGAAGACTGCGCGCCGTCGCAAGAACCCCAACTTCTTCATCGAGAACCCCTCTCCCATCGCCGTCTACAAGAGCCGAGACCCGCTCGCCTGGCACGGCCAAGGGTCTGGAGCCGCACTTTTACTCGCCGCACTGTATCCCCCTCAGGGGGGATTCGCAATCACTCGAACGGGGAGATGACACCCCCCAAAAGGTCAGTACCGTGATTTGAGGGACTGGCGAACGGGCAAGCGGCGCGCTCCTGCGGCTTTGAACAGCGTCGCCCCGTGAACCGAAACACAATGAAGGGGGATAACATGGGTTCGATGCTTCGCACGCGAACTGGCCTCGTGGCCGTGTTCGCGATCGTGATCGCCGGCATGTTCGCACCGTCGGCGCTCGCGAACACACCGCTGACGATCTCGAAGACTGCAACCGCTCACTGGACGCGGTCGTACGACTGGACGATCGACAAGAGCGTCAACAAGAGCGCGATCGAGCTGAAGGAAGGCGAATCGGCGACCGCGACCTACACCGTCGCCGTGACGAAGAGCGCCGGCACCGAGGCGATGTGGGTCGACGGCCAGGTGTGCGTCTCGAATGACGCGGCAGCTCCGCCGACCGTCGGGCTCGAGGTGACGGACCGAATCGTGGCGTTCCATGCGGGCGGTGCGCGGGCAATCGTGAAGTCCACTCCCCTCGACCTCTCGGCCAATCCGGTTCTCGACCCGGGCGAGTCGTACTGCTATCCGTACTCGTTCCCGATCGAGCCGTTCCCGAATGCAACGGGGTATGCGAACGAGGCTCGAGCAACGATCACGAACGACCCGAGGGGCCCGGAGCCGGTCGGACCGGGTGCCGAGGCAGCGTTCACGATTCCGGCGGCGCCGACCGTCACCAACGACTCGGTCAACGTCGACGACACGAACGGCATGTCCTGGTTGTTCTCAGCGGGCGGTTCGAAGACGTACGCCAAGACGTTCCGGTGCAGCGACAAGGGGACGCACACGAACACCGCGAAGATCCGTGAGACCGGGCAGAGCGACTCGGCAACGGTGACGGTGACGTGCAAGAAGAAGGACGACGACTGCCCGAAGGGGCACGACGGCAAGGACAAGGATCACCACTACGGCGGCTACGGGTATCGCGGCAACGACCGAAGCGATGATCGGTACCGCGGCAATAGTCAGCGAGGCAAGGACGACGACCGTTGTGACGGCCACCACGGCGGTGGCGGCAACGACGACGATTCGGACGACTCCTCGGATGACTCCTCGGACGACTCCGATGACCGCGACTGCAGGGGCGATCGTCGCGGGTGGGGTCACTAGCAAGCAGATCGACGAGTAGCGTGTGAAGACGAAGGGGGCCGATCGGCCCCCTTCGTCATCCGTCAGCCCCGTCTGGGAATGTGCCGGGCGACGAGCGCAACCCGATACGAGGCGGCCGAGACGAAACAGAGCTGGAATCTCGAAGAAGGAACGCCGATCGCCGACGGGCGTACCGTGCTCGAGTCGTTCGGAGGGGGCCGGCGCTACGAGGTCTTCCTCGTCTGGGACGACGCCCTCGGGGTCGAGGCGGTAGCGAAGATCCTGCGGCCCGATCGCGTCGACGACGAGAGCGCGGTGAATGCGCTGCGTCGCGAGGCCGCGTTGCTCGAACGCCTCGAGCACCCGACACTCGTCCGCGGCCTCGGGTGCCATCCTCGAGGGACCGTTCCCGCACCTCCTGCTCGAGTACGTCGACGGCGCGAACCTGCGGGAGATCATCCACGAGTACGTCACCATCCCCGCAGCGGAGGCGGTACCTCTCGCACGCGACCTCTTGGAAGCCGCGGGCTACCTCGCGGAGAACGACGTCGTCCACCTCGATGTGAAGCCGAGCAACGTCGTGATGACCGACCCGCCCCAGCTGATCGACCTCGGGGCCGCGCGCACGCTCGAGGAGCTTGCAACACGGCAAACGCCGATCGGCACTGCGTCGTACATGGCGCCGGAGCAATGCGATCCCGAGTCCGCGCTCGGGACGATCGGACCGCCCGCCGACGTGTGGGGGATCGCGACGACTCTGTATCACGCGCTGACAGGCAACCGGCCGTTCTCACAACCGGCGCCGCGCGGCAGCGAGCTGCTCGCCCGGTACCCACAGCTCGTCGAGGATCCGCTCCCGATCCCCGATTACGTTCCCGAGGAGCTCGCGCGCGTGATCATGGGCATGCTCGCTCGGGATCCGACCACCCGCCCGACTGCCTTGCAGGCAGCCGCCGCGCTCGAGCCGCTGGCTCGGGAGCTCGCCGGCTCCTGAGCGGTCATCTTCTGCTTCGAGTACGCTCGGAATCGGACTGCGGCGCGTTGTCGATCGCCAGGAGGGACGCCGATGGCAATCATCGACTCGCTCGGCCTAGCAGTTCACGTCCGCGAGTTCCGCCACAGCTCCTCGGGGAGCAACTGGTCCCTCATCGCCAACAGCGGCGGCCAAGACATCGTCCACGCCAGGATGATGGTGAGCCCGCCAGCCGGCGCAACGTACGTGACGGTTCCCCGCTTCGGTCCGGAGGGCTTCGCGAGCGTGTACGCGTTCGGGAGCTTCCCGTTCGGGAACTTCGGAGTCGGCGGGACGCTCGAGCTGGATACGGGTCCCTTCGACCCGTCGTCGATCAGGCTCGAGCTTCGCGGCGACGATCTCCTGCGCCCTCGGCATCTCCTGCTCTGGGGGATCGACTCCGCAGGCGCCGTCGTCCCGCTCACGGTGGATCTCGACGTCGGCGTCAACCTGAGTGACGACGAGGGCGAGGGCTTCGGCTCCATGCCCCTGACGCTGGTCGACTCGGGTGACGACGCGACGCTCTTCAACGAGATCGTCGTGCTCGTGTCGCTCGCCAACAACGCGAACGCTCCCACTCGACAGCCGGTGTCGCTGCGCATCGAGCGCGCCGACGGGGATCTCGTCTGGGCGAGCGGCCTCGCGGACTTCCACGCACTCGAGCAGAACGGCCGCAACACCAGGATCTGGAGCCTCTCCGACACGAACCTGGTCTGCCGCGTCGACGCGCTCGGCCCCGTGGCTCCCAAGCTGCGCGTCGATGGTCCCGACAACGCGATGATCCAGGCGGTCGTGGCGTTCGGCGTCAACCGAGATGGCCCGCGACTGCTCGCGGTTCCGCTCGTCCACCACGTGCCGTCCCTTGCGGAGAGCAACCCCTGGGTTGGGACGAGCACATCACCCGAGGGCCGCGAGCTGGAACTGCCGCTCTGCCCGATGGCAGCACGCTAGGCGCCGCATGAGTGGCGAGACGAAGACCTGGGGAATTCGCTACCGGGCGCACAACGGCATACGGCGCTGGGCGGTCGTCTCCGCACCCGCGAAGTACGGCCCTGGGAATCCCTCGCCACCCTTGGCGCTCGTCGTCTCGCCGCACGGACGCGGTGTTCGAGGACGGACGAATGCGCGCATGTGGGGCAGCCTGCCGGGCCGGGGTGACTTCGCCGTCGTCTGTCCCGGCGGCATGGGACGACGCCTCCCACTGCACTCCTGGGGATTCAAGGGGCAGATCGACGATCTCGCACGGATGCCGACGATCGTCCGCGCCGAGCGACCCTGGCTCAGGATCGACTCCAATCGGGTCTACGCAGTCGGGGGGAGCATGGGCGGTCAGGAGACGCTGCTGCTCGTCGGCCGGCACCCGGCTTCCTGGCGGGGGCCGTGGCCTTCGACTCCGTCACCGACTTCTTCCGCCGCTACGACGACTTCGCGCTGCTCGGCCGGAAAGGCACCGCTCTCCAGGGGCTTGCACGGCTCGAGGTCGGCGGCACGCCGGCCACGCACGCGAACGCGTACCGAGAGCGCAGTCCGGCTCGATGGATCGACGAGATCGCAGCGTCGGGGGTGCCGCTCCAGGTGTGGTGGAGCGACGCCGACGAGATCGTCACCGGCCAGGAGAACCAGTCCGGGAAGTTCTTCGAAGATCTCCGCGCGCTCAACCCGCAAGGCGCGCTGGAAAAGGTGACCGGTTCGTGGAGCCACACCGCGGAGAGCTACCGGCGCCTCCAGCTCCCCGGAGCCGTGGAGTGGCTCGGCCTCCTGCCGGACGACGTCTGAGCGCTACACCCCGTTCGCGATCGTCACCGCGACTCGACGCGGGCCACGTTTCCCGCAACGTCCCAGGCTCTGACCCTCACCTCGTAGCGGCCGTCCGGAAGCCGGGCCGTGTCCCAGCCGCGCGGGAACAGCCGAAACCAGTAGACGCCGTCGCAGCTCAGCTCGCCATGGCGACTCATGCAGCCACCCGCCGGAAGATTCTGTTCCGTGCCCGGTGCGAAGTGCTGGGCTCGCGGGTTGATCGAGCAGTTGCTCGGCCCGGAACGCCTCGCGGCGTCGGACCATGCGACCGGTCTCGAGATCCACGACGGTGACGGCAAGGCGGAACGGATGGTGAGGAGCAGCGAGATGCGGCAGGTCCTGGAACCAGCCGAGGAAGGTCTGCGGATCGCTCACTCTGACCCGCACGTCCACCGGGCCGTGCAACGCGTCCTTCGGCAAGCGCTGTCCCGCCTGGGGAAGCAGGGCGACGCTCGTTGTCGCACGCCGCGCCCACGCGGGGCTCGCCGGCGATAGAAGCGAACCTCGCGGATCGCGGGGGGCGCCGTGTCGACGTACGGGCCGAGCTTCCCGCCGGGACGGAGAGGGTTGATGGTCACGAGCCCACCCGACGTGAGAATGAACTCGCTCAGGTGGACGTGCCAGTCGCCCAGACACGTCCAGCCGATGTGCTGCCCGGGCGTGACGATCCCTCCCGTCAGGACGATCGGATCGATGTGCCCGTACCCGAAGTGGCCGATCCGGGCTTCACCGCGTGTGCCCCGAGGAGCCGCGGAGGAGCACGGGCCCGCCCTCGATCGCGTAGACGCGGTGTGTACGTCTCGCGGGAGCGCCGTTCTCGGGCCGGTCGTCGCGCACCGCGATATCCACGCCCGTCGTGGTAGATGGCGCCCAGCTCCGGGTCCGGCCGCGGATCGAGGAACGACCCACGGATCGGATGCTGCTTGTGGAGCGGCTTCACGGGCCAGCCGCGCCAGGTGTCGTTGTAGACCTGGGCGAGGTCGAGCTTCCCGGGAATCCGCTGCGCCACGTCGCCGCACTATGGCACGGCGCACCGGCCCTTTCGCATGCCCACTCCGGGTGAGAAGAGGCGACGCGCGGACACGAACCGGGACGCCCTCGCTACGAGTGAGCTCAGCGCCGAGATCGCGCGACCAGGCGGGCGTCCCGGAAAAAAAATTCACCGAGCCGGTGGCGCTTTCGTCCACTCGACCCACTGACCTTCCGCTTCCGCGTAGAGCCTTCAGGCTGAGCTTCGGTCTACTCGCGCTCCGTGCTCGGTGCAAGGAGGAACCTAGGCGGTGGGACGCGGAAGGTCAAGCCCGCGGATTGTCCGATTCGCGCATTTTGCAACCTTCTTCGTTGGCCCGTCCCGCGCGGCGGCAAGAGCGGAGGCAGCCAGGAGGTCAGCGCCTCCCTTCAAGTCGCTTGCGCTTTCACCAGGTAGTTGGTTGGCGTCTTCGCGAGACGTGCGTAACGTCGTCGCACTTCGAGAAAGGAGGTGCGCATTCAGCCACCCGCCTCCTCGTTTTTCAGGCTTCCGTGAGCTGCCGTTCCCAGGCCTGCTCCTCGGGCGGCTTGACTTCTGCAAGGGTGCTCATCGCGCCCCTCCCTTCTCTCGCTCCCGCGCAGATCAGGGCACTCGGCGTGCCAGCCGCTCACCAACTGGCCACCCAGGTTCGCCGGCCTAGGGGCGTGTCTTCGCTCGCCCGGCTGCCGTTAGCGAGTTCGACCCGTGCCCGAAACGGCGAGGGCGCGCAAGCTGCCTGCCCTCCTAGATCGTCGATCGCGGGCGGATTACCATTGCACGAGGCCTATGGCCTTCTTGGACTGACATCTTCACGCTTGAGACCTGGGCGCAAGCTCGCAACTACTCGTTCACTGTAACTGGGTTTCCGGCGCCCACCTCAGGCAAGGGCGGCTACAGCGTCTCAATGTTCGAGCGGGTCGAGGAGGGCGACATCTTCCTCTGCTACTGCAAAGCGCCTGCAAGTCGCTTCATCGGTGCGCTTCGCGTCGCAGGCGAGGTTTTCCAGAGCGACGAACCGTCTGGGGCCTGACGGAAACGGGCGATGCGCGCTACCCGTGGCGCTATGCGGTCGAACCGCTCGTCGCGCTCGATCCGGAGGGGGCATCCCTGGCGAAGAAGTCGCTTCGCAGCTCGAGGTCTTCAAGCGCCTCACGAAGTGGTACACGTTCCTCCAGAGGTCACTCAACCGGGTTCCTGACGAGGATGGGAGCGCTTACTTGCTCTTCTCCAGGAGCCGAGGAAGTCCGTCCCGATTGAAGTCCCGAAGGCACACGCCGCCGCCGCGAGGTCATACGTCCTGAGCCCACGCTCCTCGACGCCAAGGCTGTGTTGTCGCTGCAGGTCGTCCCCGACTCCAGAAGGGGAAGTAGCAGAAGGAGCAGGTTCAGAGCCACGTACACATACGGAGATTCAGGCCAAGCTGCGCGACATTGGACTTCATGAAGGCTACGATGTCTGGGTCGCGGATCGTGGAGTCGAATGGAACGGCAGACGGCTCGGCGACGGGTGCCTGACGGATCTTCCTGTAGTGGCGCCTGAGAGAACACGCATCGCCATGCGTGGCATCGACGTGATCTGGTTTCGCAAGAGCGCGGGTCACCCAGAGCGGTTCTTCGAGATCGAACACTCGACGAGCGTCTACTCGGGCCTACTCCGCTTCAACGATGTGATGATCGACTTCCCGATCCCGGAAGCGTTCATCGTCGGCGAGGGCGAGAAGACCAAGGCGAAGTTCGACCGCGAGATTTCTCGGAGAACATTTGAGCACAGCTGGGCTGCGTAAGGTCACGCTGTTTCCTCAACTACGACGACGTGCGTGAGACATGGATGAAGTTCCAGGCAGTCGGGGAAGGTAGTCGTGGGTGGTCACGGTCGAGTGGGGCTCAGGGATCTGCGTCCGAAGCGTCCTGAGTCGCTCGCGCACGCCTGCGGGGCTGAACTCTGCCTTGCCGTCTTTCAGCGCGCCGATGCTCTTGGCAGCCCACAGCAGTGAAACACACCGAGCCCACCGCCTCAGGTGTGATCGACCGGTCGCATTGACGTCTTGATGGATCCCGCGGTCGGCTGCGTTCCTCAAGTGCCCGAGGTACATCATGTATCACCAGTGCTTGTGCGCGACCGCGCCGCTGGGGTGTAACGCGTTCGCCTTCTGGATGATGCCTTTCTTCCCGGCGAGGCTCACCGACCGAGGTCTGGTAAGCCGCCAGCTTGACGAGGACGTTCTCGCAAGCTGGCAACCGGTATCACGACGCTGTCTCTATCGCGCCGGCCACAGCTTGATCAGCGCGACACTGAGATTGGTGACGATGTCGTCGTACTCGCTCTGGATGAATGCGTACGCCGGCGGGCCGAGCCGACCGCGCAGGAAGTTCTCGATCGCCCCTCGCTCCGCCGAAATGATTTCCGCGACAGCGAGTAATTTCCTCAGCCGACCCGGACGTGCTTACGGGGTAGCCAGTCTGGTCGCGTAGGTCAGCGACACTCGAAACACGGCCGAGACTCACCAGCTCTCTCTGATCACCGTCTCGTGATTGTCAGAGCCGAACGAAGCTGGTCGCGCGAGCCGCGCTTTGGCGGGACTGCGTGAAAAGCTAGGCGGTGCCTGAAGTACCTCTACGGGGGGAACGCTTCCGGCGCGAAGCGGAGTACATCGATGAGTGAGTCTCCGAGGCCTCTGAAAAGTAGTACTCGTAAGGAGGGGCAACGGCGAAGTTCGAGCCATCCGGCCGTAGCAACCACGACTCGACGGCGACGGAGAGATCTCGTTTGACGGCCGCTGCGGGGTGATTCACGAACGCCGCTATCTGAGCCGCGCTCCCGCTTTACCTAGTTGCCTCACAGCACGAAGCTGGCGCGAGCCTATTTGACGCTCGAGGCCGACGTCAACGCCCCCTCTTCCCGCCGTCGGTGAGGAAGCAGCGCCACGCTGACGCAGGGCACCGGGGAGGGGGTCGGGCGGAAAGCCTTACGGCCGATATGCCCGCCATGTCTCCCGTGTTCGTACTCGCGGCGGTGCTGATCGGTTTACTCAGTGGCTGGCTTGGCCATCACTGCCAAGACGAGCTCGTCCGGTGGTCTGAACCTGGACGGCGGTTGGTGAGCCTCGTCGTCGGCCTGGTCACTGTTCTCGTTGCGTCGGGCCTCTTCATGCTGATGATCTACTTCATCCTCGGGGAGTCGGGCGGCACGACGTAGCCGATGTGCGGGCCGCTCGAGGAGGTAGGCAGCGCGGAATGAAAAACCGACCGTCTCCAGGCGGTTCCTTAGAGCCGACGCGCGGACTCGAACCGTGGACCCCTTCATTACGAGTGAAGTGCTCTACCAGCTGAGCTACGTCGGCAGTGACCGCGAAGGGTACTAGAGGCTCGTGGCAGGACACCGGCCGGGCCGACACGACATAATCGCTCCGTGCTCCCGGACGGCGTCGAGGTCCATCGACTGGATCCACACCCCGATTCGCGCGGCGTCTTCACGGAGCTCTTTCGAGATTCGTGGGAGCTGCCCGTCGCCCCGGTGCAGTGGAACGTCGTGCGCTCGAACGCGAACGTCTTCCGCGGAGTGCACGCTCACAGGCGGCACCTCGACTATCTGACGGTCATCGCCGGGCACGCGACGATCGGTCTCCACGACCTTCGCGACGGCTCGCCGACAGAGGGGCTTGGGGCGATGGTCGAGCTCGTCGGCGACGAGCCGGCCGCCATCTCGATCCCGACCGGAGTCGCACACGGCTTCTACTTCCACGGGCCGTCGCTGCACGTGTACGCGGTCAGCCACGAGTGGGATCCGGCGGACGAGATGGGCTGCCGGTGGGACGACGCTGCGCTCGACATTCCCTGGCCGTGCTCGGATCCGATCGTCTCGAGTCGCGACCAGGAGCTTGGTTCGCTCAGCGAGCTTCGCGCCGCCGTGCAAGCAGCGCTCGCAACGGCCTGACCGCACGCAGCCGCTCGCGCAGCACGCCAGGTGCGGGTCGAATGGAACGGCCGCGAGCCCGAGCTTGCTCGCGCCGCGCCCAGAGATGGTAGTCCTCAGCGGCGCGACGGATCGCCACCGTAGCATGCCGCGTCGAGCTCCGCGCGAGAAGCCGGGCTCCCGCGAGCGCTCGAACCAGTCGGCGAGCTGCGGCGACGCGCTCGCTCTCCGGAAGCCTTCCCCATCGGGGTCGGGGAAGTTCAGGTAGCGTCAGCCGCTCGCCCATCACGCCCCGAAGGCCCGGGAGGTCGAGCCACTGGAGCCACATGTAGTGGTCGGTCGGCATCCCGTCCGGCGTCGTCCGCCAGCCGTACGGCAGGCGCCGGTAGGCCTCGAGCGTGTGCGCTGTCGCCGGTGAGCCCGATCGAACCGACCCGGCCGCGCGCAACGCCACGAACTCCGGTCGCGCCGTAGTCCCACGGGAAGAACAGGAGCTCGCCGTCGGCCTGGAAACGCGCCGACGGCGGCGTGCGCGAAGTCGGCGTCCTTCGAGCAGCCGGCACATCTCGCGACGTGGTCGCGGCAGGAGCAGGTCGTCGTCGGAGAGGTAGCAGACGATGCGTCCCGCGACGCCTCCTGCAGAGCACGCCGTGGCGGTGAGCCTCGCCGTGCCGCGGCCCCTTCGGGAAGTCGAAGAAGCGGACCCGCGGGTCGTCGCGAAGCCCGCGATCACCTCGCGCGTCTCGTCCTCGACGCCGTCGCCGACGACGAGAACCTCGACCGAGGCCCCCTCCTGGTCGAGCGCGCTCCGGATGGCGTACGGGAGGAGCGCCGCGTGACGGTGGGTCGGGATGAGGATCGAGGCGTCGATCATGTCTGCGCGGCGAGCCGACGCAGCTCGGCGATCGTCGCGACCGTGACCGCGCCTTCCGCTGAGCTCGACTTCGGAGCGGGACCGCCAGCAAGGTGGGAGACGAACGCCCGCAGCTCGGCCAGGAGCGGGAGCTCGCCGCGGGTCTCGATCCGCTCCTCCTCCGGTCCGTCGGCACCATCTCGGTGGATGGTCACGTGCTCGTCCCATCCCCCGGCGAGGACGGCGACGCCGTCGGCGCAGTGGAGCTCGATCCGGCGCGTGCGAGCCGGCGAGCGGACGGACACCTCGAGCGCATGCCACCAGCCCGGCCCACGGAGGAGCGCCGACAGCTGGACGGCGCGCCCGTCGAGCCAGTGGGCAACGGCCGCCTCCGGGCGTGGCAGGACCCCCAGGATCTCGAGCGCGATCGAGAGGTCGTGCGGCGCGAGCACCCAGACGGGATCGACGTCGTCGTGCGGGTTTCCCCAGCCGAGCCGCAGCGTCTTGATTCCGGAAACCGCCCCGAGCCGTTGCTCGCGCCGCGATTGCGGCGAGCTCGAGCACGCCCGCGTGGTAGCGCCACTTGTCCATGACGAAGAGGCTGTCCGGAGCGAGTGCCGCGAGCCGGCTCGGCGTCACCTGGGTCGTTGCACAGCGGCTTCTCGCAGTAGACGGGGACTCCGAGCTCGAGCACCTCGTCGAGGACCGCGGCGTGCGCGCTCGTGGACGTGGCGACGACGACACCGTCGACCGACGGCAGCGACGCGACCTCGCGCGACGACCGCTGCCGCGCCGCCCTCCACCGCCCTCGCCCGGCTCTCGTCCGATCGAGCCACGACCGGGACGTCGCAGCCGAGCGCCCGAGGTCGCGGAGGATGTGCCGCCCCCACTCGCCGCAGCCGACGAGGCCGACGACCACCCGCTAGACCCTGACACCCACGCGCAGCTCTCGCGTGCAGCGGACGAAGAGCGCCTCGAGCGCGAGCGACGGGTTGAGGTTGAACTCCTCGAGCACTCGCCAGAGCTCGCGCACCGTCTCGGCCGCGCGCGCCGGGCCGTCGCCGAGCTCGAGCGCGACGTCCTGCGCGCAGCTCCTCGAGCCGGTCCGCGTGCACCGCCGCGGCCTCGGCTCCGGCGGCGACGACGACGAGGTCGCGGTACCACGCCTCGAGCCCCTCGAGACCGGCGAGCAGCTCGTCCCGCTCGGCCCCGCGATCGGCCCGCCGGACGCGCTGGTCGGCCTCGCGCGCGGGGAGGTCGAGGCCCTCGATCGTCTGCCTGCTCGCGCTCCTTGCGCTTCCTCCGCGCGCTCGTCCGCGGCCGCGAGCAGCGCCGCTGCCGCCGTCGGCCGGCTCGAACTCCGTCGTCGACGATACACCGCGCGGGCCGACCGCGACGAGCGCCTCGCGGCGCCCGGCTGCCGCCGGGTCGAGCAGCCGGCGCGCGCGGTCGAGCCGCCCGGCGGCGGCGCGCGCGAGCGCGCGGACCTCGTCCTCGCTTCGGTCGGGCGCCCGCTCGGCGATCCATGCGCGGACCGCCGCTCTCGGAGAGCCGGCGGAACGGGACGAGCTGGCAGCGGGAGAGGATCGTCGGCGGAAGCGGCCCGAGCTCGCTCGCGACGAGCACGATGACCGCATAGGGCGGCGGCTCCTCGAGGTCCTTGAGCAGCGCGTCGGCCGCGTCCTCGTTCATGCGGTCGGCGTCGAGCACGAGGTACACGCGGCGGTCGGCCTCGAACGGGCGCATGTGCAGGTCGTGGCGGAGCGCGCGGACGTCGTCGATGCGGATCATCTCGCCGAGCGGCTCGAGGACGTAGAGGTCGGGATGCGTGCGCGCCTGCGACGCGGCGCTCGTCGCCGAGCAGCGCGCCGGCGAACGCGAGGGCAGCCGTGCGCTTGCCGACGCCGGCCGGCCCGTGCAGGAGGTACGCGTGCGCCGGGCCGTCGGCGAGCGCGGCCTCGAGCAGGCGCTTGGCCTCGGCCTGCTCAGGAACGTCAGCGAAGTGCTCCATACACCTCCTCCGCGAGCTCGTCGGCGGGGCGGGTGCCGTCGAGGACGACGATGCGGTCGGGGAAGCGCTCGGCGAGCTCGCGGTAGCCGGCGGCGGCGCGCGCGTGGAAGGCCTGGTCCTCGCGCTCGAGCCGGTCGTGCTCCCGTCGCAGCCGGTGCCGGAAGCTCGGCCGGGTCGAGCAGGAGCAGGAACGTGCGGTCCGGCAACAGCCCGCCGACCGCGGCCAGGTTCAGCTCGAGGACGCGCTCGAGCCCGAGGCCGCGCGCGACCCCCTGGTACGCGACCGACGAGTCGACGTAGCGGTCGCAGACGACCGATAGCGCCGCGGTCGAGGGCCGGCCGGATGACCTCGTCGACGTGCTGCGCGCGGGCGGCCGCGTAGAGCAGCGCCTCGGCCCAGGGCGCGACGTGCGCCGCCGTGCAGAACGAGGTCGCGGATACTTCTCGCCGAGCTCGGTGCCGCCCGGCTCGCGCGTCGCGACGACGTCCTCGCCGTCGGCCTCGAGCCGCGCCGCGAGCAGGTTCGCCTGGGTCGTCTTGCCCGAGCCGTCGAGGCCCTCGAAGGTGACGAACATCGCGTGGCCATCCTACGGCCGGCGCGGTGCACAGGCTCCGTAGGATGCGGCCCGATGCGCGTCGTCGTCGACCAGGAGGAGCCGGCTTCATCGGGTCCCACGTCGTGGACGCGCTCGTCGCGCGCGGGGACGAGGTCGTCGTCGTCGACTCGCTCGCGACCGGGAAGCGCGAGAACGTGGCCGCCGGCAGCCGACCTCCACGTCCAGGACGTCCGCGAGCCGCTCGACGAGCTGTTCGGGGAGGTCCGGCCCGAGGCCGTCTTCCACCTCGCCGCCCAGGCCGACGTCCGCGTCTCGGTCGAGCGCCCGGTCGAGGACGCGGACGTGAACGTGCTCGGCACCGTGCGGGTGCTCGAGGCCGCGCGCGCCACGGCGGCGCAGGTCGTCTTCAGCTCGACCGGCGGAGCGATCTACGGCGAGTGCGACGCGGGCCGGCCCCCGAGACGCGCGCCGCTCAGCCCGCTCTCCCCGTACGGCGACGGCCAAGCTCGCGGGCGAGGAGTACCTCCGCGAGTACAACCGGCTGTACGGGTCGATCCACGTCGTCGCTCCGCTACGGGAACGTCTACGGGCCGCGGCAGGACCCGCACGGCGAGGCAGGCGTCGTCGCGATCTTCCTCGGCGCGCTCCGCACGAGGCGAGCAGGCGCGGATCTTCGGCGACGGGCAGCCAGACCCGCGACTACGTCTACGTCGGTGACGTCGCCCGCGCGACGCTGTCTGCGCTCGGGCAGGAGGGCGGCGTCTTCAACGTCGGCACCGGTCGCGAGACGTCGGTCGTCGAGCTGTACGAGCTCTGCCGCCGGGTCGCCGGCTCGGACGCCGACGGCCGAGCACGCGCCCGTCGCGACCCGGCGAGCTCGCAGCGAAGCGTCCTCGACCCGTAGCGCGCGGCGACACGAGCTCGGGTTCACGCGCGATGGTCGAGCTCGAGGACGGGCTCCAGGCGACCTGGGAGTGGCTCGACGGACGGACGCAGAAGGAGTAGCCGCCTCGCGGGCGAATCGAGCGCCCTGTGGATCATCCGCTCGCCGCGCCCGACGCCCTGGTCCGACCGTGGCGCACCGCCGCGTTCATCGCCGTCGCGATCGCCGCGGTCGAGCTTCTCCTCCTCCTCGTCATCGGCGGAGGCGCACTCGTCGGCGCCGTGTCCGACCGCGTCGAGCGGGAGGCGACGAAACGCGCAACTGCCGACGCCCGCACCGTCGAAGCGCGTCTCCCAGAAGCCCGAGCGGCCGCCGCCGCCAAGGTCCGCGGACGAAGACCGTGTCCTCGTCCTCAACGGGAACGGACGCCCGGGCGCGCCGGCGGTCGCCGCGGCGAGCGTGCGGCAGCGCGGCTACGGATCGGCGGCGTCGGGAACGCGCCGCGCAGCGACTTCGCCCGCAGCATCGTCATGTACAAGCCGGGATTCGTCGGCGAGGGCAGAAGGCTCGGGCGCGACCTCCGCGTGACGCTGGTCGACCCGCTCGACGGGATGCGCCCGCGCGAGCTGAAGCGGCGCGCACGTCGTCTTCATCCTCGGCGCCTGAGACTCGCCAGCGCGAGCTCCTCGGAGCCTCCGCTCTCGAACCCGTCGACCAGGGGCAAGTTACCTTGTCACGAGCCTGATCTGGCCGCGTGGCAGCGTCGATGCGAGCAAGTTGCACGTTGTAACTTGCTCGTTGGAGTGCCTTCGACCCGTTCACCCCGAACCGTGTGTCGATGGCCGTAGCCCGCTTCTGCTCGGCGTGCGGAGCGGCGCTTCCGTCTGCTCCGCCCGTCACGTGCACAGCGTGCGGGACGAGCCACTGGCGGAACCCGAAGCCGTGCGCGAACGCCGTCGTCGTCGACGACGGCAAGGTCCTCCTCGTCCGCCGCGCCCAGCGGGACCGTGGAACGGGATGTGGTGCGCGCCCGGAGGGTTCTGCGAGATGGGCGAGCATCCGATCGAGACCGTCGAGCGCGAGGTGCTCGAGGAGACCGGGTACCGCGTCCGACGTACCGGCTACATCGGCGTCTGGGTCGACCGCTACGCGGACGACCCTGCGTCGCCCGGACGCGGACGGTGATCAACGTCGCCTACTACCTGGCGACCGTGGCCGCGCGGGGAGCCGGGCCGGTCGACCCGGCCGAGGTGAGCGAGGTCCGCTGGTTCGCCTGGGACGAGCTCCCCGCCGAGCTCGCCCCGCCCGGGACGCTCGAGGCCGTGCTCACCGTCGCGCGACGAGCGCGCGACGGCCGTCACGCCTCGAGCCCGCTGCCGGACCGGCCGACCTAGACGCCGGGATCAGCCAGGCTCGCAGGCGCCGGCGTTGACCGCGTCGCGGGCGACGTCGAGCTGGCCCGCCCGGCACCCACTGGTTCCCGGCCGGGTCGAGCGTGTACGCGTCGTTCAGGAACCGGTAGGCGGCGCACATGTTCCCCAGCACGTGGAACTCGAAGAGGCCGAGCGCGTACCACGTCTCGGGGTTCTCGGGCTGGAGCTCGACCGCCTGGACGTACCGCCGCTCGGCGTCGCTCAGGAGTCCGCGGCGCTCGGGGATCCGGGCGAGCGCGTACAGCGGCGCGACCGAGAGCGGGTTGAAGAAGCGTGCCCAGAGCGCCCGGTCGCGCGCCCTCGCGAAGTCGCCGGCGTCAGAGCGCCGGGTCGACGCGCGGACGGTCCGCTCGGCGAGCCGGGGCGCCGCGAAGGAGGCGAGCACCGCGAGCGCGACGAGCGACGCCAGCGACGGCGAGCAGCGGGCGCCGCGCGAGCGCGCAACGACGGGCCGCCCCGCGCCCGCGAGCACGCCGAGCGCGACCATCGTCGGCGCAGTCACGGCGAGGAAGTCCCAGGTGTAGTCGACGAGCGCGTGCATGAGGTAGGCGGCCGGGGCCGCGACGAGCGCGACCGCCGCGGCTCGCTCCCGCCTTCGAGCCGGCGCAGCGCGCAGACGCAGACCGCCGCCGCCGCGCCGACGAGCGCGAGGAAGAGCGCGAGCGCGCACGACCCTCCGTCCGCAAGCTGCTGGAGCGGGACGCTGTGCGGCTGGAGCACGCTTCGCGCGTCCGCCGGTAGCGCTTGCGCGCGATCTCGAACGTGCCCGCGCCCGCGCCCTCCGGTGAGTGCTGCGCGCGAAGACATCCCACGCCTCGCTCCACCAGCACCGCGGTTGCTGTCGAGCGAGCCGAAGCGGCCCGGGATCGTTCACGACCTCGGAGCACGACGAGCCCGCGACCCCTCGCGAACCAGGTCGCGCGGTTCCCGATCGCGACCAGCCACCGCGACGACGGCGAGCGCAGCCACGAGCCCGGCCGCGGCGAGCAAACCGCGCCCGGCCCGACGTCGAAGCCGCGCATCGAGACCATGGCGGACTCGCCGACGACGACGAGCGCCACGACGACGGCCGCTCCGACCAGCGCGAGCACGCCGAAAACCGCCCCGTCCGCAACCCGGTCTGCCCGCTCGGCACCGCCCTCGACGAGCGCCGGCCGCGTGAACGCCCAGCCCGCGACGAGCGCGGCCGGGACGCCGGCGGCGACGAGCAGCAGCCCGCCCGCGAGGCGCTCGCTCGAGAGCGCGAGCCAGAGCAGCACGACGGCGACGCCGGCGACAACGCCGGCCCGCGAGAGCGTGAGCAGCAGCGCGAGCGTCGCGACGTACGCGAGCAGACCCCCGGCGACCCGCAGCGAGAGCCTGCCGGCCGCTCGAAGCACCGAGCCAGAGCCCGAGCGAGGAGGGCGACGTCGGCGAGCAGCGCGAGCGCGTTCCAGTACCCGACCGGCTCGCGGAGCCGCGCGATCCGATCGCCTCCGGGGTCGAGCGCGGGCACGGCCTTCGCGAGAAGCGCCCAGGTGAGGACGACGCCGGTGACGAGCGCCAGGACGACGCAGCGAGCCTGGCGGCAACCCGGCGCCCCACTCCGGCGAGCACGATCCCGAGCCCGAGGAACGCGGCGAACGCCGACGCTCCTGTTGAAGGCGTCCCAGCTCCGGTCGGCGGCGATCGACCACCCGACCGTCGCGCCCGTCCACACGACGAGCAGCGATCGTGACGAGCAGCACGCGCGCCCGAGCGGCCAACTCGCGGAGCGGAGAGCCGCCGAACGCGACCGCGACGAGGAACGCGGCGAGCAGCCCGACCGCCAGCCCGCCGACCGGAAGAACGCCGTCGAAGCCCGACCCGTCTCCCGCGAACGCGGCCGCGAGCGATCGCCGCTCCGACGAGGCCCGCGCAGCCGAGGGCCGCCGCGCCGGGCGGCCCGACGGAGGGCTCCGGCGCCGTCTCCATGGCGGGCCACGGTACCACTGCGCACCTTCGCGTTTCCGCCCGGCGCAGGGAAGGGTACGGCCCGGTGCCGTCTAACAAATCGTTTACTCTCCCCACACCACCGGATCACCTGGAGCCGGGAGACTCGTCCGTACTGGGCTCTCCGGTCGCCACGTGTGACACCGCATTCGAGGCACACACCCCGCTCCCCGCACGTCGTTCTGGCGCTGCTCGCCCTCCTGCTGGGCGTTCTCGTCGTGCTCTCGCTCGCCGGGACGGCGGCCGCGGCCACGACCGTGCGGGGACAAGGTCCTCGCTGACTGGTGCGACAACGGACGCATCGACCGCCTGTATCCGCTGCCACTGCTACGAGGACGCGATCGACGCGATCCCGGACGACATCCGCGATTACTCCGACGCCGAGGAGGTCATCTCGCGTGCGCTGCAGGCGCGCCGTGGGCGGCAAGCTGCGACCGGCGGCATCGACCCCACACCGGGCGATGACTCGGACGATCCGCGCATCCCCGGCGGGACCGGTCGACCCGAACGATCCGGACGGCTCCGGACCGGGCGGGGAACCCGAGGCGACTCCCGACGTCGACACGTCCGGGCCGTCGTCGATCCCGATCCCGCTGCTCGTTCTCGGCGGCATGTCGCTGGCGTTGCTCGCGGCCGGCGCGCTCGGGTACATCTCGCGCCGACGCCAGGCCGCTCGCGAACCGAGCGACTTCGACGATCCGACGCTCCTCTAGAACTCGTCAGTTCTTTGTAAGGACAGTGGCCACCCGGCTCCGGCTTCCGCTATCACGGAAGAGGACACACGGAACGGAGAGGGGAGAAGCCATGTTCCGTACGCAGCACGCCCTTGGGGCGTGTCTCGTCGTCATCGCTTCCGTTATCGCTCTCGCGCACGGAGCCGAGCCGTCGAGTGCCGCCGCCCCCTGCGATCAACGCGTTCTCGCGGACTGGTCCGACAACGGGCGCATCGACGGCATCTACCCACTGGGCTGCTACGAGGAGGCGATCGCCGCGCTGCCACTCGATCTCCGTGACTACACCAACGCGGAGGAGATCATCGGGCGAGCGTTGACGAACGCGGTCCGCCGGAGCCCGGCAAGCGTGCCGAGCGACGACGCCGACCGGGACGCCGGCACCCGCAGCGACGGCGCCCGACAGCTCGTCTTTCCCGCTTGCGCTCGCGCTCGTGGGCGGGGTCTCGCTCGCGCTGGTCGCCGCCGGTGGACTCGGCGTACGTCTCGCGCCGTCGCCGCAACGCGGACTGACGCCGGCGGCCAGAGCGGCCGCGCGAGGTAGAATTCCCAGGTCGATGGCCTGTCGGAAATACCTGCAATTTGCGTGAAAATGAGTACGTCCGGTGGTCGACCTACTCTCCCTGGTCCGCTCGCACGACGCCCTCGGTCCACCGGGCGGGAGGATCTGATGTCGGACACGGCTCGGGAGGAAACGATGGCAACGCGCGAAGGAGCAGGCCCCTAGGCAGCAGCACCGGCTGAGGCAATCGACGAGGTCGTCAACACGGTCGTGGACGAGGAGGCGAGCGTCGCCCCCGCCGCTTCTTCACGATCCCGGGCCGCGACCCGTTCGAGGAGATCGAGTGGGAGCTCCGCCACGCGCACATCCCCGGCAAGGACGGGCCGGCGTTCGAGCAGAAGGACGTCGAGTTCCCGAAGTTCTGGTCGCAGACCGCGACGAACATCGTCTCGCAGAAGTACTTCCGCGGGCGCATGGCCTCTCCCGAGCGCGAGCGCTCCGTCAAGCAGATGATCGGCCGCGTCGTCGACACGATCGGCGGCTGGGGCCGCGAGGGCGGCTACTTCGCGACCGACGAGGAGGCCGACACCTTCGAGGCCGAGCTCAAGGCGATCCTGGTCAACCAGTACGCCTCCTTCAACTCCCCGGTCTGGTTCAACGTCGGGTTCGAGGCGAAGCCGCAGTGCTCAGCGCTGCTTCATCCTCTCGATCGAGGACTCGATGGAGTCGATCCTCGACTGGATTCGCCGCGAGGGGGTCATCTTCCGCGGCGGCTCCGGCTCGGGAGTCAACCTGAGCCGGCTGCGCTCCTCGAAGGAGCAGCTCTCGAAGGGCGGCTACGCGTCCGGGCCCGGTGTCCTTCATGCGCGGCGCCGACGCCTCGGCCGGCACGATCAAGTCCGGCGGCAAGACGCGGCGCGCCGCGAAGATGGTCGTCCTCGACGTCGACCACCCGGACGTCGAGGAGTTCATCTGGTGCAAGGCCAAGGAGGAGCGCAAGGCGCGCGTCCTCGAGGCGGCGGGCTACGACATGACGCTCGACTCGCCCGACTGGGCCTCGATCCAGTACCAGAACGCGAACAACTCGGTCCGCGTCACGGACGCCTTCATGGAGTCGGTCATCGAGGGCAAGGAGTGGAACCTCACCGCGCGCACCGACGGCTCCGTCGTCGAGACGACCGACGCGCGCGACCTGCTCCGGCAGATGGCCGAGGCGGCGTGGGAGTGCGCCGACCCGGGCGTCCAGTACGACACGACGATCAACACCTGGCACACGCTCCCGAACACGGGCCGCATCAACGCGTCGAACCCGTGCTCCGAGTACATGTCCATCGACGACTAGCGCGTGCAACCTCGCCTCGCTCAACCTCATGAAGTTCCGCCGCGAGGACGGCGAGTTCGACGTCGAGGCGTTCGAGCACGCAGTCGACGTCGTCTTCCTCGCGCAGGAGATCGCCGTCGGCTACTCCTCGTACCCGACTCCCGAGATCGAGGGGAACGCGAAGGCCTTCCGCCAGCTCGGGCTCGGCTACGCGAACCTCGGCGCGCTGCTCATGGCGCGCGGGCTCCCGTACGACTCCGACGAGGGTCGCGCCTACGCGGCCGCGATCACCGCGCTCATGACCGGCCGCGGCTACCGCAAGTCGGCCCAGATCGCGAAGCGGATGGGCTCGTTCGCCGGTTACCAGCCGAACGCTGCGGCCATGACCGGCGTCATCGCGAAGCACCGCGCCGCCGTCGGCAACATCGAGCACACGACGCTCGGTGCCGGACGAGCTGCTCGTCGCGGCCCGCCGCGCGTGGGACGAGGCGCTCGACCTCGGCGAGGTCTCCGGCTGGCGGAACGCGCAGGCCACCGTCCTCGCGCCGACCGGGACGATCAGCTTCATGATGGATTGCGACACGACCGGGGTCGAGCCCGACTTCTCGCTCGTGAAGTCGAAGAAGCTCGTCGGCGGCGGCGAGATCACGATCGTCAACAAGACCGTCCCGATGGCGCTCGACAAGCTCGGCTACGCGCCGAGCGAGGTCGACGGAGATCGTCGCCTTCATCGACGAGCGGAACACCGATCGTCGGCGCGCCGTACATCAAGCCCGAGCACTTCCCGGTCTTCGACTGCGCGATCGGCGACCGCGCGATCCACTACATGGGCCACGTGAAGATGATGGGCGCCGTCCAGCCCTTCATCTCCGGCGCGATCTCGAAGACGGTCAACCTCCCCGAGGAGATCACGGTCGACGAGATCGCCCAGCTCTTCATCGAGTCCTGGCAGCTCGGCGTCAAGGCGATCGCGATCTACCGCGACAACTGCAAGGTCGCGCAGCCGCTCTCCGGGAAGGCCGATGCCGGCGCGACGACGCTCGCGCCCGTCACGGTCGCCGGCCCGCTCCCGCAGCGCCGCCGCCTGCCGGACGACCGCGTCGAGGTCGGCCGCAAGTTCAAGGTCGGCGAGTACGAGGGCTACATCCACGTCGGCCTCTTCGACGACGGGACGCCCGGCGACATCTTCGTGGACATCGCGAAGGAGGGCACGACCCTCGCCGGCCTCATGAACTCGTTCATGATCTCCGTCTCGCTCGGCCTCCAGTACGGCGTGCCGCTCGAGGTCTACGTCTCGAAGTTCAGCCACATGCGCTTCGAGCCCTCGGGGATGACGAACGACGCCGACATCCGCGTCGCGAAGTCGATCGTCGACTACATCTTCCGCTGGATGGGGAAGAAGTTCCTCTCCACCGACCAGCAGGAGGAGGCCGGCATCCTGACGCGCCGAGGTGAAGGCGCGCCTGGCGGCGGCGTACTCGGAGGCCGGAGAGCACTCGGTCGCGGTCGGCGGCGCTCGACGCTCCCCGCCCGGCCAGACGGCCCTCTTCAACCAGTGGGAGGACGCCGTCGAGTGCGCCAAGCTGCGGCGGCCGCATGGTGCAGGACGGGCAGCTGCTACACCTGCCGCGACTGCGGCACCAACACCGGCTGCTCGTAACCGCCACCGACAGCGGGTGATGCAGAGAGCCGCGGGATCGCGGCTCTCGGCTGGAACCGATGCAACGGAGCTAGCAGCCCGTCGGCAGGGCGCGATGATTGTGGCGCGCGACAATCGTCTTCACGGCTACACCGCGTGCGAGGAAGAGGAGCGAGTCTCATGCGTATCGTGGTCACCGAGTTCATCAGCCTGGACGGCGTCGTGCAGAGCGCCAGGCGGCGCCGACGAGGACACCGACGGTGGCTTCGCCCATGGCGGCTGGGTCGCACCCGTTCTTCGATCCGGAGGTGGTAGGCGGGCGCCTTCGACGACGCGTTGACCAAGCGGAGGCGCTGCTGTTCGGGCGCCGCACATGGCAGACGATGGCCGCGGGCGTGGCCCGGCGTGCGGGCGATCCTTTCGCCGACCGAATGAACGCCGATTCCGGAATACGTCGTGTCCGCGACGCTGGGCGACGCCGAGCTGACGTGGGACGAACACCACGCGCATCCCCGGCGACCAGGCGGTCGCTCGCATCCGGGAGCTCCACGAAACGGATGGCGGCGATCTGTTGGTCATGGGGAGCCCCACGCTCGTGCGCTCCCTCTTGCGCGAAGGCCTGGTCGCCGAGCTCCGACTCATGATCGAGCCTGTGATCCTGGGTGGCGGCAAGTCGATCTTTCCGGACGACGGCGCATTGCGCACGCTCGAGCTGGTCTCCATGGTCACCAGCGGCACAGGCGTGCAGGTGTGCACCTACCGACCGGTCGGCGAGGGCTAGGTCGAGTCGGCGGAGTGGCAGAGCCGCGGCCGGGAGCCCCGGCCAGGTCTTGACCTGTGCACTACCGCTCAAGTCCGCTCGGCTCGATTGACACAGTCTGCGCCGGCACCTGAGAATTCGAGCGTGCGCGACGATGACGTCAGAAGCGCCTGCTTCGCGGCGCTCGACGTACTCCAGGCGAAGTGGGGAGCCGACGTCCCGTACGCCGCGCTCGCCGAGGGGTTCAACTTTCGCGGCCGCCGGGTGCCTTTCCTCAACCGCGCCTTCGGCATCTACCGCGCCGCCGACGCGCAGCGCGGGCCGGCCGCGCTCTCCGTCAACAGCTCGCCCAGGCAGATCCGGTATCAGGACGAGCAGACGCCTGACGGCGTCCTCTACCGCTACCAGGGTGACG
This sequence comes from uncultured Actinomycetes bacterium, assembly GCA_963756925.1. Lineage (GTDB taxonomy): Bacteria > Actinomycetota > Thermoleophilia > Gaiellales > Gaiellaceae > GMQP-bins7. The sequence goes on from CAVWPL010000001.1 coordinate 656,056, forward strand.
ACCCGGAGAATCACTTCAACCGCTGGCTCCGAAGCGCACACCTGCTCGACGTACCGATCGTCTACTTCGTCGGCACGCGACCGAACTGGTACCGGCCGATCTACCCCACCTTCGTCGAGCGGGACGACCTCGCCGAGCTCAGGGTCCTCCTGACCTTCGGGAAGATGCGCGGGCCGTACGACGAGCGGGAGCCCGTTCACATTCCTGACGAGATCGAGCGGCGCTACGTCGTCCGCGAGGTCAAGCAGCGGATCCACCAGGCGCAGTTCCGGGGTGCAGTGCTTCCTGCGTACCAGGATCGGTGCGCAATCTGCCGGCTCCGCGAGGTGCGGCTGCTCGATGCGGCGCACATCGTGGCCGACGCCGAGGAGGCGGGCGAGCCCGTCGTCTCGAACGGCCTGAGCCTTTGCTCGATCCACCATCGCGCCTTCGACGAGGACCTCGTCGGCGTCGCACCCGATCTCCGCGTCCACGTCGCTCGCCGGCTACTCGACGACGAGGACGGCCCGATGCTCGACGTGCTCAAGGGCTTCCACGGAGCGGCGCTCGACGCGCCGTCACGCCGGCTCTGGCGGCCCGATCCCGAGCGCCTCGCCATTCGCTTCGAGCGCTTCGCGAGCGCCAGCTGAGCACCTGCGCCGTCAACTGGTCTCTGGAGCCGGCGGCTCAGCTAGCTCGTCGAGGCTCGGCGCCGCACGGATCGACGGGCTCAGCGTTCCCCACACTGCGAGCACCAGGCCGAAGGCGGCGAAGACGGCGATGGTCGCGCGCTCCGAGGCCTCTTCGAGCAGGAACCCGGCAGTGAGCGGGCCGAGTGGCGCGATCATGAGCGCGATCGTGCTCCACACGCTCGCAACCCGGCCGAGAAGGCGGTCCGGCGTCATCGCCAGCCGGTAGCCGTGCACGACCGAGTCGGTCGACGGGATGGCGAGCGCGGTCGGGAGGATGCTCGCGACGAGCACATAGACGTTCGGCCAGACGAGAAACACGCCGAGGCCGACGTACGTCCAGAGCTCGAGCAGCAGCACTCCTCGGACCGGCAGCAGCCGCCGAACGAATGGCGATAGGAACGCGCCGAGGAGGATGCACCCCCCGAATGCGGAGAGCAGCAGGCCGAGCTCGCCGCTGGACAAGCCCTCCTCCTCTCCGATGACGATGACCGCAAGCAGCACCCCGGGGACGATGAAGTTCGCCAACCCGAACAGGAGAGCGCACGTGCGTAGGAACGGGTGCTGCCAGAGGAAACGAAATCCCTCCGCGAGCCGCGAGCGCAGCGGGGAGCGGTCTCGCTCGCGCTCCTCCTGAAAGGGCGTTCGGATCGCGAGCAGCACGATCGTCGAGAACACGTACGAGACCGCGTGGACGAGGAACGGCAGTGCGCGTGAAAGTCCGTACAGCGCGCCGCCGAGTGGTGGTGCGGCGAGGCCGATCGCGGCCTCCCGGCCGGTCACGGTGGCCACGGCAGCCGGCAGCTGTTCCCTCGACACGACAGCCCGCTGCGCACCCGATTGCGCCGCCGAGTAGACCGTGCCCGCGCTTCCCTCGACCAGCGCAACGACCGGGATTACCCAGTAGACGATCTCGTCGAGGAGGATCAGCGCCCCGAGGGTTCCGACAGCCAGAGCGCGAACGACGTGCGCCGCGATCATCAGGCGTCTGCGGCTCCAGTGGTCAGCCGCCAGCCCGGCCGGCAGCGCGAGCACCGCATGGGGAAGTAACCGGGCGAACGCGACGACGCCGGCCTTCGCCGCAGAGCCGGTGAGCGACAGGACGAGCAGCGGATACGCGATCGCGGTGATCTGCGAGCCGCCGCTCGACAGAGCTGCGAGGTCTGGAGCAGCATGAAGTCGCGGTTCTTGCGTAGGGGAGCCGCGGCCATGCGGCGACGCTAGCCGACTCCTCGGCTCTCCTTCGCTGTGTCAGCGAAACATGGATCAGCGGCCGAACTGGAAGGTGCGGACAACTCCGTTGACCGGTGCAGATAGCGTGGCGCCCCATGCTCGAGCTCCGGCCGAACTGCGAGCTGTGCGACAAGGACTTGCCGCCCGAGGCTCCCGACGCGCGGATCTGCACGTACGAGTGCACGTTCTGCGCCGCCTGTGTCGACGACGTCCTCCACGACGTCTGCCCGAACTGCGGCGGCGGCTTTCAGCCGAGGCCACTCCGTCCAGCGCAGGCATGGCGGGAGAGCACCGGGCTTGTAAACGACCCGCCGGGCAACCGGCGGCGGCACACGAAGTACGGTCCTGAGGAGATCAGCGCGTTCGTCGAATCGCTCCGCGACATTCGACCGAGCGAGCGCTAGCGGCCTGCCGGCTGGTTCGACTCGATCCGGCTCGTGCGCTGCCTATGCGCCCGACGGGGCTCGACACGGCATGCTCCCCACGTGGCCGACCTCGCCGAGCTGTTCGAGCGCAACCGCGCCTGGGCGGCCGAGGTCGTCGCACGAGATCCCGACTTCTTCACCGGGCTCGCCGAGCATCAGGCTCCCGAGTACCTCTGGATCGGCTGCTCGGACAGCCGGGTTCCGGCCAACCAGATCGTCGGTCTCGCACCGGGCGACGTGTTCGTCCATCGCAACGTCGCGAACGTCGTCGTGCACACCGACCTCAACTGCCTGTCGGTGCTGCAGTACGCCGTCGACGTGCTCGGCGTGAAGCAAGTCATCGTCTGCGGCCACTACGGCTGCGGCGGCGTCCGCGCGGCGCTCGACGGCCACGGCACGGGCTCATCGACAACTGGCTCCGGCATGTCATGGACGTCGGAGAGAAGCACGCGGAGGAGCTCTCCTCGCTTCCCGACGAGCGTCGATTCGACCGGCTGTGCGAGCTGAACGTCGTCGAGCAGGTCATCAACGTCTGCCAGACGACGATCGTCGAGGACGCCTGGGCGCACGGCCAGGAACTCACCGTGCACGGGATCGTGTACGGGCTCGAGGACGGGCTGCTGCGCGACCTCGGGGTGAGCATCTCCTCGGCCGTCGCGGCCCGAGCGCTCGAGCTGATCCGCTTCCGAATCCACCAGACGGAGAAGGCGAGCAGGACCAACGCCATCGCGACGAAGGTTCCGGCCTCGATCGTCTGGAAGAGCCAGAAGCGGCTCGCGGGGTGATACGTGGCGTGCTCGTACACCGCGATGCCGTGATCGGCCAGGCACCCCTGATCGAAGCTCTTGGTGGACAGGTCGGTGACACACCCCTGCACGACCGACGGATCGGGCGGCTGGCCGTCTGCGACTCGGAACTCGCCGCCCTGCCTGAAGATCCAGGCGCCGGCGAGATCGGGGCCTGTGCCTTCTGTCCTGGACGCCTCGATCGGCTGCCGGTAGTTGGGGGGCGCGCCCAGTTGCCGAGCCCGACGGGCTCATGCGGCCTCCTCGACAAACGCCGCCCGCAGGGCGGATGCCAGGAGCGCGGCCACGTCGTCCTCGTCGAGCCCTGCGCCGCGCGCTTGCGCGATCCAGCGCTGGAGCGCCGCCTGCAGCGCCGCGTACTCCGCGGGTGCAGTCGGAGTGAGGGTGTCCGAGACGAAGGTCCCTCGCCCACGGCGACCCTCGACGAGCCCCTCCCGATCGAGCTCCCGGTACGCCTTGAGCACCGTGTTCGGGTTGATCGCGAGCTTGCCGACGACCTCCTTCACCGTGGGGAGCTGGTCTCCGGGCTGCAGCACTCCCAGCCGAACCGACTGCCGGACCTGCTGCACCAACTGCAGGTAGGTCGGGACGCCGGACCGCTCGTTGAGCCGGAACTCGATCACGTAGTCGCTCCGTTTTTATCTATCTCCATAGGTAAATAGCTATATAGCACGCATGGAGAGCGTCCGTCAACCGCTGCAGGCAAGATGGCGCCTCCCACGGCAGGCTCGTCGTAGAGGAGACAGGTATGAGACCGACGCACGTAGCTCTTGCCGTGATCGCAGTCGTTGCGGCCGTAGCAGCCGTGGTCTTCGCGGCGCTGTACTTCACGGAGGATTCGGGAGGTGAGTCTGCGGCGACCGAGCAGTGCGGCGACCGGATCTTCGGGCACATCTCCTCGCTCAGCCCGCAGGACGACGGCTACGAGATGCGCTTCGACCCGGCGTGGTTCACGAGCGGCGTGACCGCGAACACGGCGGCCGCGGAGGACGGCGTGATCGAGCCGGGCGAACCGGTGCCCAACGACAACTACCGGGTGGACGAAGGTCATCGCCTCCTGACGTATCTGGTGCCGACGGACGTGCCCGTCACGGTCCTGACGAGACAGGGCGACCCGGTGAGCTTCGGTTCGACCCCGGTCACGGTGGACGAGCTCGCGCAGCTCGTGGACGGCGAGAAACCCGTCGAGCTGTTCGAACCGCTCGAAACCGGTGTCTGGATACGCGTCGACGTCGACACCGTGTGCGCGCTCGATCAGCAGTACCAGCCGTAACCCGGGCCGCACGGTCGCGCGCACACGTCCTACGCCCTCTCCGACCGCGAGCTGCTTCGATCGAGGAGGCGCCAACCCCCGACCTCGATCAGGGCGGTGGGCTTGCGGCGGGCATGCGGATGTCCCGCACCGGCGGCCCCGCAAGCTCATGCGTCACACGGAAACGGCCGAAGCCACCTCCGCTCCGATCGCGCGCGCGGCCGACCATTCCGCAGCGTAGTCGGCAACCGCCTCCCAGCCGTCCTCGCCGCACGTCCAGTGCGAGCGGCCGGGGAACTCGTGGTACTCGGTGATCGTGTTCGACTCTGTAGTGCTTGGTGTTCGACGCGTTCACCGACGGCGGCATGATGTTGTCCTCGCCGCCGGCGATGAAGAGCAGCGGGGCGCGCGCGTCGTTTCGGTAGTTACCCACGTTTCCTGGTGGCCTGGCTTGAAGTTGGCGATGAGGCCGTACGCCCAGACCCAGTTCCCCGGAGCGGCGATGTGATACCGGTCGTAGACCTTCTCCGGACTCCTCTTCGCTGAGCGTGTTGGTGAAGGCGTAGTGGAACTCCTCGGCGTGAATCCGACCGCCTTGTGGCGGTTCGCCGGGTTCTTGAGGATCGGAAACAGGGACTTGATCTGAGACGGCGGGCTAACGCGCACACCCTCGGTGGGCGCGGAGTTGATCACGACGCCGGCCACGCCGCAGCCGTGGTCGAGCAGGAGCTGCGTGAGCGTCCCGCCGAAGGAGTGGCCCATGATGATCGGCGGCTGGTCGAGCTCGGTGATGACGCTCGCAAGGTGCGCCACGGTCTCCGGCACGGTGAGCGAGGCGATGACCGCCGGGTCCTCCCGCAGGGCCTCCACCTCCACCTCGAAGCCGGGGTACGTGGGCGTCGAGGACCTTGTACCCCTTGTCCTCGTAGTACGGGACCCAGTGCTCCCAGCTGCGCGGAGTCATCCAGAGCCCGTGGATCAGGACGATCGTGTCGGGTGCGGTCGGTTCGGCTGTCATGGCTTCCTCCCTTGACGGGTAGTGAGTTGCTCGAAGCAAGTGACAGTACAAGAGTGACTAGCTTCATGCAACTCGAACCCGTACGCTTCGCTCGTGCTCAAGCGCGATTACGTCGGGCAGGAGTTGTGCTCGGTAGCAAGGACCCTCGAGATCGTCGGCGACCGCTGGACCTGGCTCATTGTTCGCGATGCGTTTTTGGGCATGACGAAGTTCGCCGAGTTTCGGGAGAGCCTCGGCATTGCCCCGAATGTGCTGAGCGCACGTTTGAGCCGGCTCGTCGACGAGGGCATCTTCGAACGTGTGCTCTACAGCGAGCACCCGGCGCGGCACGAGTACCGGCTGACGGAGAAAGGCTCCGACCTGTTTGTCGCTCTCAACGCGTTGCGACAGTGGGGCGATCGGTACCTGTGCGTCAAGCCCATGCGACTTCTGCGCGTGAAGGAGGACAGGACGCCGGTCGTCGCCGCACTCGTCCCGGAGGGAACGCCGGCTCTCGCCAATCATGAAGTAGAGCTCGTCCCCGGGCCGGGCTTTCCACTCGAGCTCCCGCCGCAGCTCGGGGAACAGTCCTAAGGCGTCCACCGCTCGCGTGGCCGCTCAGCTCACGCGGGAGGCGAGCCGTTCGGCACGCTGCTTGATCCCACGCAGCATCTTCCGCTCCATGACGAGCGATGCCGCCTCCATCGGGACCATGCCCAGACGAGCGGCCACCGTCGGGAGCCGGAAGCGGTTGCGACTGATCAACCGCGTCGAGCCGTCAACGTTCCTCGATGACGAAGGTCCAGACCCAGTTGCCGTCCTCCGAGCGCCACGCCAGCACGCGCTCGGGCTCGACTCGCTCGACCCGCATTCGATTCGATCCGTAGCCGATCGTGTCGCCGACCTGGGGGTGCTGGAACTCGGGCAGGACGCGATCGACGCTGTGCATGTCGAGGCCGAGGATGTTCTCGATCCAGTCGTAGGTGTACGCCCCGCCACGCGGCGCTGGGCCCATCTGCGCGAGCCAGGGCCAGACCGAGGCGGCAGGAGCGGCGATCTCGATCGCGCGCGTCGACATTCCGTCGGCATCCTCGAGCAACTCGTCGCCTGGCAGCCGCTGCCCGAGCTTCGGTTGACGTCGCTCCCCAGGTGAGGATCCGCTCGCGCAGCGACAGGCGGTAGAGGACGCCGATTCCAGCGAGCGCGACGGCAGCGGTGCGAAGCCTCATGTCTCCAGTCTGCCGCTCACTGTCTCTGCTGCGCATCCGAGGAAATACGTACGCGAAGCCGCACCGCCGGTCGACTGAACACGCTCGGAAGGCGTGTTACGGTCGCGGCCCAACGAGAGGAGCGCGCCGTTGTCCGCGTTCATCATCACCCGGATCCAGGTCGGCGACTACGACACCTGGAGGCCGATGTTCGACCAGGATCTCCCCCGCGCCCGCGAGAAGGCCACGATGCAGCGTGTCTTCCGCAGCGTGGACGACCCCGGACACGTTTTCATCTTTCTCGAGTTCGCTTCCACCCAGGACGCTCAGGAGGCGCAGCGGAGGCTCGTGGAGTCGGGCGTCCTGGATCGGTTCGAAGACAAGCACGGTCCGAACGTCGTCGAGGAGGTAGTCTCGACTACCGCATAGCCGAGTCGAGGAACCAGCCACGCAGCGACGTTGGCTCTACTCCGAGCAGGGCGGGCGGAGTGCGTACAGTCCAATCGTGAGCTTCACCGTCGGCGCTGATGCGTACGACCGTTTCATGGGCAGGTACTCGATACCCCTTGCCCCGAAGCTCGCCGACTTCGCGGCGGTCGCCGCAGGTCAGCGCGTACTCGATGTCGGCTGCGGGCCGGGGGCATTGACGACCGAGTTGGTCGAACGGCTCGGATCGGCTGCCGTGTCGGCGGTGGACCCGTCTGAGCCTTTCGTCGCCGCAGCTCGTGAGCGCCATCCCGGGGTCGACGTGCGGCGGGCGTCCGCGGAGCAGCTGCCGTTCGACGACAAGGCTTTCGACGCGGCACTGGCGCAGCTCGTCGTGCACTTCTTCCCAGACCCCGTCGCAGGACTTCGCGAGATGGCGCGTGTGACGCGCGAGGGTGGCGTCGTTGCAACCTGCGTGTGGGACCACGCTGGCGACAAAGGACCGCTCAGAGTCGTTTTGGGAGGCAGCACGAGCGCTTGATCCCGAGGTCGACGACGAGTCGCAGCTTCCCGGCGCCCGCGAAGGCCACCTCGGCGGAGCTGTCCGCAGCCGCCGGGCTACACGATGTCCACGAGACCGCGCTCTCGGTGCAGCGTGGAGCACGAGAGCTTCGAGGACTGGTGGGAGCCGTTCACGCTCGGCGTAGGCCCTGCCGGCAGTTACACATCTGGTCTCGACCCGAAGCGACAGGGCCAGCTGCGCGACCGGTGCCACGAGCTGGTGCCCGCGGCGCCGTTCGAGCTCACAGCCGTCGCCTGGGCGGCACGAGGCCTCGTCTAGCCCGCCGGCGAGAGCGACTTCCAGAAGACGGTCGTATCGCTTGGCCGCCCGTCTGGCATGAGGGCGTAGCCGGGGATCACGCCAACCCGCGTCCACCCGAGTCGCGTGTAGAGACGCTCGGCGTCGCCGCCGGTGACCGTGTCGAGCACGAGCAGCGTCTTGCCCTCCGCTCGCGCCTCTGCCTCGGCACGCTCCATGAGCCGCCGGCCGATGCCCTTTCGTCGCGCGGAGCGGTGGACGAGCATCCTTGCGATGTCCGCGCGGTGCGGCTGGTTCGGATGTGGGGGGAAGACAACCTGCACCGTGCCGACGAGCTCGCCCTCAGCGAATGCTGCGAGGAGCAACCGGCCGCCGCTCTCGACGTCCTCGGCGTACGCCTCGTACACGCGGCGCGCCTCCTCGTGCGGGAAGGGCGCCATGTACCCCACCCCCGCGCCACCCTCGACGCAATCGGCGAGGACGGTCGCGAGTCCCTCGACCTCGACGCGAACCTCTGCCGCATCGAGGCGCCGGATCTCGATCTGCTCGTCGGGCGACACGGAGCTCAAGTCTGACCGTGCCGATCCGCGGGAGCACGACGTGCCTGCTCCCACTCTGCTCGGAGCAGCGCGTACTCGACATCGCCGTGCTCCTCGCCCTCGATCCGGTCGGGCCAGGGCTGGTGGAACGTCCTCACGAATCTCAGGCCGGCTTTCTCCATCACCCGGCGCGAGGCGACGTTCACGACCATCGTGGATGCAACGACGCGTTGGGCGCCGAACTCGGCAAAGCCCTTCTCGATGAGAGCGCGTGAGCCCTCGGTTGCGTAGCCGTTTCCCCAGCACGACCTGCGAAGCCGGTAGCCGAGCTCGACCTCGTCGGGGTGGTCGCGGTCCTCCGGACGCAGGTGGAACCAGCCCACGAAGTCGCCGGTCGACTTCTCCTCGACGGCCCAGAAGCCGTACCCGTCGTAGCGCTCGTAGTAGTCGAGGAACGCCGGGAGGATGTCCGTCTCGATCTCGTGGCGAGAGGTTGTCCGGCCGCCGGTGATGTAGTGCATCACCTCGGGGTCGCTGTCCAGCTCGACGAGATTGTCGACGTCTTCGGCGGTGAACCGTCGCAGCACCAGGCGCTCGGTTTCGAGGTAGACCACTACCTGCGAATCCTGCCGCAACGTGCGCGAGCAGTTGGATCAGCCGGAACCCGCGTGATCGACGAGGACTTCGTCGATCGCGCGTCGGGCGATTCCAGCGAGCACCGGGTTGCTGCTCTCGTAGTACGGGAGGGCGATCAGCCCGACGGAGAGCGCCCAACCGCGACCACGCGCCCAGGTCGCATCATCGACCTGCAGTGCGGCGCGGAATGCGCCCCGGGCTCTCGCGGAGAGGTACGTCCACGCGACCATCACATCGCAGGCGGGGTCCCCGACGCCGAGGCAGCCGAAGTCGATCACCGCGCTGAGCCGCCCGTGCGACGCCAGCAGGTTTCCGGACTGGAGGTCTCCGTGGATCCAGACGGGCGGACCGTCCCAAGCAGGTGTCTCGAGAGCTTCCTCCCACGCGGCGGTCACGGCACCGGCGTCGATCGTGCCGTGAAGCGACGCGATCGCCGCGCGGGTCGCCGCTGCGCGTGTCGCCAGCGGCACACCACGGAAGGAGTTGTGCTCACCAGGCGACGGCCCACCCGCGGGATCGACTCGCTGCAAGGCGCCGACGAACCGCGCCAGGTCGGTTGCCGCCTGACCGCGATCGTCGATCCGGTCGCTGGTCGCCGTCTCACCTTCGAGCCACCGGTACACGGACCAGGCCCAGGGGTATTCTTCGCCGGGCATCCCCTTCGCGAGCGGAACGGGAATGGCAAGCGGAAGCGACGGGGCCAGTCTCGGTAGCCACTCGTGCTCCTTCTCCACCTGCCCCACGGCCCGCTCGATGCGCGGGAGCCGCACGACCATCTCGTCGCCGAGTCGATAGAGCGCGTTGTCCGTCCCGGAGGACGGGACAGGCACGATCGGAAGGTCCGCCCAGTGCGGAAACTGTGCCGCGAGCAGCCGGCGCACGAGCGGTGCGTCGGTGTGGTACTTCGTCGGCGTGCATCTTGCCCCTAGGCACGAGCCTCCTCGTTCGGCTCACGATGATGCCGGCACGATGCGCGCCGCGAGAGCCCCTCCAGCGTCAGGCGTGGCGCACGACCGAGAAGCGGGCGCAGACAAAGTCGCCGTTCCGTCCAAGCTCGGCCAGGCTCAGCTCGATCCGGCGGGGTAGCAGAGGGGCGCCGCCACCAAGAGTCACCGGCGCGATGTAGACGATGACCTCGTCCAGCAGCCCCGCCTCAGCGAACTGACCGGCAAGGTCACCGCCGCCGACGATCCATACGTTTCGGCCGCCCGCGGCGCCGACCATTCGCTCGTGCACGCCTGCGACGTCACCGCTTATGAACTCGATTCGAGCATCGGGGACGACGGGCAGCTGTCGGTGGGTGAAAACCCAGCACGGGACGTCGTATGGCCACTTCCACTCTGCCGGATCCTTCCCCGCGAACTCGTGCTCGAGGATCCATTCGTACGTCGTCGCCCCCATTGCCAGTGCGCCGACATTCGCGATGAACTCGCCATAGTTGAGTAGCCCGTCCTTTTGCTGATCGCGGGTGAAAAGCCAGTCCAGCGAGTTGTCGGGATCGGCGATGAAGCCATCGAGCGTGGTCGCTGTGTAGTACTGAGTGAGGCTCATGCTGCACTTCCCTCCTCCGTGAGCTGCCGTCGTCGCCACCATATGGTCGGGTAGCCGTCGTCGGCGGCGACGGACGACCATGCGCGTGCAGATGCAACTCAGTAGCGTGGATCGGATGGCGCGTTTCACGCAGAAGGCGTGTCCTTCAGCAGTCACTGGCATGCCGACGTTCGGCCGTAGCTCGCTCTCGACCCACCGTCTGCGGTGGCGGAGCAACTCTTGGTAACGACGGACGAGATCCGTGCGGTCGCGGCCTTTGCGGCGTTGCCGCAGGCGGACCTCGAGCGGCTTTCCAAGGCCGCCGCCGATATCAGCCTCGTCCCGGGCGAGTACGCGGCCCACGAGGGCGGTGAAAGGGCGCTCTTCGCCGTGCTCGAAGGTCGCATCGAGGCCGTCAAGCTCGTCGATGGGTCGACCGCGTCGTCGGTGAGCGCCGCCCTGGGGACATCTTCGGGGAGGTGCCGATCACACTCGGGACGGTGTTCCCCGTCGGGTTCCGTGCGGCCGAGAAGTCGCGCGTCATGCGTGTCGAGCCGGCGACTACTACGCCGTGGCGGCCGGGGCGCCGGACGTCGGCTAGGAGGTTGGCAGGCTGGCGAGTGATCGGATCGGGGGATCCGCAGGGCTGCAGGGCCTCGCCGCAGAGCCGCCGTCGCTTCGAGCGCTAGTGGTCGGGCCTCGCTGGGATGCCTCCTGCGCAGAGCTGCGGCGCTTCCTCGACCGCAATCAGATCACGTTCAAATGGCTCCAGCCCGATGGGCCGGATGCGGCCGAGGACTGGGGCGGCCCGCTGCCGCCCGAGGGAGATTGCCCGGTGATTCGCATCGTCGACGGCAAGACGGTCGTGCGGCCGCAGCTCCGCCGCGTTGCCGAGCTGCTGGGACTTGGTACCGAGGCCGCTTGCTACCGAGTACGACACGGTGATCGTCGGCGCAGGGCCGGCCGGGCTCGCGGCGGCCGTGTACGGCGCGTCAGAGGGCCTTCGAACGATCGTGATCGAGCGAGAGGCTCCAGGCGGTCAGGCCGGCACGTCGTCCCGGATCGAGAACTATCTCGGCTTCCCGTCGGGCGTGTCCGGCGACGAGCTGGCGAGCCGCGCGCTAAGACAGGCGCGGAGGCTCGGTGCGGAGATCCTCGTAACCCGGACGATCACGCGGATCGACGCTGCGACCCGCCAGGTGCACCTCGACGGTGGTGACGTTCTGCGAGCGCGAACGATCATCCTCGCGTGCGGCGTCACCTGGCGGCGCCTGTCTATCGAGGGGTTCGAGAGGCTGGCCGGAAAAGGCATCTCCTACGGCACGACGCGCAGTGAGGCGGCGACCACTCACGGCCTCGACGTCCACATCGTCGGCGCAGGAAACTCGGCAGGACAGGCGGCCATCCTCTTCTCCACGCACGCAAGCAGCGTGACCATCCTCTGTCGCGGCGAGAGCCTCGAGAAGAGCATGTCGCGCTATCTCATCGACCAGCTTGCTGCGCGGTCGAACATCCGCGTGCTGTATCGCACCGAGATGGCGGCCGCTCACGGCGAGACGTCGCTCGAGGCGATCGACGTCCGTGACTCGACGACGGCGGAAACGACCCGGCTCGCCTCCGGGGGCCTGTTCATCTTGATCGGAGCCGATGCCGAGACGGCGTGGCTGCCAACCGAGATCGCGCTCGACCGCCACGGCTACGTGCTCACCGGCTCCGACGTGCGCGACGCCGGCCGGTGGGAGCTCGAGCGCGACCCGTACCTCCTGGAGACGAGCGTTCCCGGCGTCTTCGCATCCGGCGATGTTCGGCTCGGCCCCGTGAAGCGCGTGGCTGCCGCCGTCGGCGAGGGCAGCATGGCGATCGCCTTCGTGCACCAGTACCTCAGGGAGGACGAGGCGCGGATCGCACGGTAGCGGTCGTCGCTACGGCGATCGTTTCTGCCGGCGGCTAGAGACTCGGAAGCCAGCCATCGCGGTATCGCGTTGGCACGGGCTCCGGAAAGCGAGCGTATGCGACGTTTTCGTCGGTGGTCTCCGCTTCGACGCCCGCGCCGTGCCGAAGTGCGGCCTCGTCCACCGTGTACGCGCCCCAGTCCAGAGCTCCGTCCATGGTGCCGTCGGGAAGGATGACGGTGTGATGCTCTCGTGCACCGACGGCGAGGACGACGCAGGAATGTTCTCCGGCACCGACGATCACGTGGTTCGTCCCGGCGGGACAGTGCACGAAGTCCCACTGGCGAAGCGGTCGCTCCTCGCCCTTCGACGATGAGGAGAGCGTCGCCGGAGAGCACGAGAAAGTCTTCCTGATCGGTCTCCCAGTGATACATCGCCATCGGCTCACCCGGCCCGAGCACCACGAGCCCGATTCCGATCTGCGGGAACTGCGTGTCGCCCTGGAAGCCCAGACTGTCGCCCCGGCCCTCGCGATGGCGCCAACGCGCCTCGCGGGCGTTCAGGACGAACCAGCCCTCTCCGGCGGCCACGAGCCCGGCCTCGGTGTCTCGGAGCGGAGCCTCGGGGACCACCTCCGGATGCTAGCGGGGCGTGCGATCGCGCCCGTGTGCGGAATGTCGTCCGAGCGCACGCGCACCGCGTACGTAGTCTCCCGGGATGGACGCGGAGCGAATTCGGCACACCGTTGCGTTCGCGCTCGCTCATCCCACGGGATCTGAGGAGGAGCGCGACTTCCTCGCGGCCGCCGCGCGACTCGCGAGCATTCCTGGCGTCGAGGCGTTCGAGCTCCTGGCCGAGGTCAGCCCGAAGAATGGCTACCGCTACGGGATCTCGATGGAGTTCGCGGATCGACCGGCGTACGAGCGCTACAACGACCACCCGGACTCACGTTCGTTTCGTGCAGGAGCGCTGGCTGTCCGAGGTGAGCGAGTTCCTCGAGCTCGACTACGCCGCGCGCTAGGCGAGATCACCGACGATCTGCCGCAATTGAACGAGCTGACGTAGCCGCCTCAGACGGTGAGGACGACTTTCCCTCGGGCGTGTCCTTCTCCCAGATACCGGAGTGCGTCCGCGATCTCGCTCAACTCATACCGCCGATCGATGACCGGCGTCACCGTTCCGGCCTCGAGAAGCTCTCGCAGGACCCCCATGTCCGCGTTGGTGAGCTTGGCGATGAAGAACGTGACCTTCCGACTGCTGCGCACTGCCGCCAGACGCACCTTGACGATGTGGCTCAGGGGCCCCATGAGGCGAGTGCCCTTCGGTGCTCCGACGATGACGAGACTCGCCTCGGGCTGGAGGACGCGCTTGTACTCCGACCACGACCTGCTTCCAGCGATGTCGAGCAACAGGTCGTAGCGCTCGTCACTTCGAGTGAAGTCCTCTTGCGTGTAGTCGATGACATGATCCGCGCCGAGCGAACGCGCGATGTCCAGGTTGCGCGTGCTGCAGACACCGGTCACCTCCGCTCCGAGCGCCTTGGCGATGCGCACGGCGAACGTGCCCACGCCTCCGGATGCGCCGTTGATCAGGACCTTCTGCCCCGGCTGGAGGCCGCCTTTGTCGCGGAGACCCTGGAGAGCTGTGAGAGCAGCGACGGGGACGGCCGCCGCCTCGTCGAACGTCAGGTTCGCGGGCTTCGGCACGACGGCTCGCTCCTCGCGTACACAGACGTACTCGGCGAGCGCGCCGGTCCTTGCGCCGAACACGTCGTCGCCCGGGCGGAACTGCGTGACGTCCTCGCCGACCGCCTCGACGGTTCCGGCGAAGTCGACGCCAACCCGGGTCTCCTTCGGCTTGCAAGAACCCCATCGTCGGACGGGCGACCCACGGCCTGCCGGTGACGCCGTACCAGTCCGCAGGGTTTATCGAGGCCGCGCGAACCCGCACGAGCACCTCGTCGTCGGCCGGCGTCGGCTTCTCGAGCTCGCGGATCTCGACGACGTCGGGTGAGCCGAACGAGTCGTGAACGACCGCCCTCATCGGACTGCGCCGTTCAAGGTGAGGACGACGTTCCCGGTCTTCTGCCAGCTCTCGACGTACCTCGTCGCCTCGACGACATCCTCGAGCGGATACGTCCGATCGATGACCGCGCGGTACCGCCCAGCCTCGAGGAGGTCTTTGAGGAGCAGGACGTCCTCCCGCTTGTAGCCCGCGACGTCGAACACGACCTTCTTCGTGCCGAGCCACCGAGTCAGAAAGGCAAGGGGGAAGTTGTAGAGGCGGTCGGTCGCGACGTACAGACCACCTGGCACGAGCGAGCGCGCGCGAGCGGAGGAGCGAGTGCTTGCCGACTGCGTCGAAGACGACGTCGTACGTCTCGCCGTTCTTCGTGAAGTCCTCCTGCAGGTAGTCGATGACCTCGTCCGCACCGAGGGAACGCACAAGCTCGACGTTCTTCGTGTTGCACACCGCCGTGACATGAGCGCCGAGGTAGCTGGCCAGCTGCACCGCCGCCGTTCCGCACGAGCCCGATGCGCCGTAGACGAGAAGCCTCGTCCCCTTATGCACGTGTCCGCTCCTGAGACCGGCCAGACCTTGACTCATGCCGTCACAGACCCCTGCCGCCTCCTCGAACGTCATGCCGTCGGGAATGTGCGCGAGCAAGCCGGCCTCGCGCACGCAGACGTACTCGGCGTGCGAGCCGTTCCGGAGACCGAAGACGCGGTCGCCCACGACGAAATCGGTGACTGCGGCGCCCACCGCCTCGACCACGCCTGCGAACTCGAGGCCCAGGATCCTGCGCTTGGGTCGCCGGAGCCCGAGCATGAAACGCCAGATGAACGGGCTCGCTGCGCGCATGTGGCAGTCCGTCCGGGTGACCGTGGTGGCATGGACGCGCACGAGAACCTCGCCATCGTTCGGTACGGGCCGCTCGACCTCTTCGAGTCGTAGGACCTCCGGCTCCCCGTATCTGTCGTGGACAACCGCTCTCATGCCTTCACCTCCTCTGGTCGGCTCGACAGCCGCGAGGGAGCCGCGCCGTTGCGGTCGACGGTCAGGACGACGTTCCCCGTCTTTTGCCCCGTCTCGACGTACCTCGTCGCCTCGACGACGTCCTCCAGTGGATAGCGCCGGTCGATGACCGCCCGGTACTCACCGTCTTCGATCAGCTCCTTGAGGAGGACGACCTCTTCCTTCGTGTACCTGGGGATCGGGAGCGTCACCCTCTTGTCACCGATCCAGCGGCTCAGCAAGGCCAGTGGCGGTACGTGCCACATGAATCCGAGGTCGGTCTCGATGTAGATCCCGCCCGGCGCGAGCGAGCGCCGGCACCGCCTGAACGAGTGCTTGCCGACCGCGTCGAAGACGACGTCGTACGTCTTGCCGTTCTTCGTGAAGTCCTCCTGCAGGTAGTCGATGACCTCGCCGGCTCCGAGCGACCTCATGAGCTCGAGGTTCTTCGTGTTGCAGACCGCAGTGACAGTCGCGCCCATGTGCCTGGCCAGCTGTACGGCGGCGGTTCCGATGGATCCGGAGGCGCCGTAGATGAGGATGCTCCGCCCCTCTCGGAGATTTGCCTTGCGCAGGCACGCGTGAGCGATGATCACCCCGTCGCACACCGCCGCGGCATCCTCGAAGCTCATGCCAGCCGGCTTGCGTGCAAGCGCGCCCTGCTCGCGGACGCAGACGTACTCCGCGTTCGCGCCCGAGCGGATGCCGAAGACCTCGTCTCCGACCTCGAACTCGGTGACGGTTGCGCCAACGGCCTCGACCACCCCGGCCAGCTCCATGCCGGCGATCCTCGTCTTCGGCCGCCGGAGACCGGTGAAGATGCGCGCGAAGAACGGATGGGCTGCACGCACGCCGCAGTCGCTCCGAGTGACCGACGTGGCGTGCACCCTGACGAGGACCTCGTGGTCCTTCGGGACGGGCTGGTCGACGTCCTCGAGCCGCAGGACCTCCGGCGGTCCGTACCTGTCCTGGACAACGGCCTTCATGCCTTCACTTCCTCTCGTCCCGCTGAAATCGATGGATGGGTCCGCCGTGGCTCCACGCGCGCCCTGCCCGATAGAGCTCCGCGGGCCTGCCGCCGGCTGAGCCGGGTCGGGCCCGGCGGCCGGTCGGGATGACCCAACCGTCCTCTGCGACGATGCTCCGCCGGAAGTTCGCGGCGTCGAGCTGAACGCCCCAGATGGCCTCGTACACCGTCCGAAGCTCGGCCAGGGTAAACGTCGTCCCGACGAACGCAGTTGCGATGCCCGAGACCTCGAGCTCGACGCGGACACGCTCTATCGCATCGCGCACGATCTGCAGATGGTCGAACGCCAGGTCGATTCTTCCGTTGAGAACGTCGGACACCGGCGATCAGCTCGGCTTCGGCTGCATCGGTACCTGCCATGACCGCACCCACGTCGCGAAGCACCGCGAGATACGCGACCGTCACGACGTTCATTCGGGGGTCGCGCTCGGGATCGCCGTAGGCACCGAACTGGGTCAACAAGCTCGCGACGTCGACGCCGGTCTCTTCGACGAGCTCCCGTCTTGCTGCCTCGTCCAATGTCTCGATAGGGCGCTTGAAGCCTCCCGGGATCGCCCACATGCCCTGGAACGGCGCCTCGCCGCGGCGCACGAGCAAGACGTGAAGCGTGCCTTCGGACATGGTCAGGATGACCACGTCCACCGTCACCGCGAACGCCGGGAACTGCGACGGGTCGTAAGCCGCCGGTGCCTCCCCGGCTCCGGGGTCGATCGTCACGTGAGCCTTCCGCAAAGCGCGCTGCGCTGGTCTCGAGCATCGGTATGTCCCTACGACTCACGCGTCCCACCCGGCATGCCGCGGCGCACGCGGCTGCCTTTCGGCCGGATCCGCGACCGGCGGATCCGGTCGCCCTGATCGATGTGCTGGAAATAGTCGAACGGAAGCGCTGCGGGAAGCATGGTCGTCTCCTTTGAACCTGGGCGGTCGCCCTGCGAGCGGCGTGCGCCGCGTGAGCCGAGCGGCGCGTCCCAGCTGTTGTTTTGGTCGCCATGACTTTTACCGTAGCAGGCGGTTATGGTCGTGTCAACCAAAACTCGTTGTCGCAACTCGCGTCGTGGTGAAACCGCGCTTACGGTCTCGCTTGCTGCATCGCGTCAACGAAGCCCCGGACGGCCTCGTCCGAACGCAACCGATGCACGGACACATGGGAGTGCTTGGCGAAGAGCGCCGGCAACGTCCTGCGGTTCTCGAAGCCGCGCCTGAACGCAGGCCAGATCAGGTAGCGGAACGAGTCGCGCCACGGCCCCTCGCGATTCCCGTGCCACAGCTCGGTCCCCTCACGCTTTCGGACATACGTGCGCCGAAGCAGCCGCCACATGACAAGGCGGAGAGGAAGGTCGAGCCAGGCGACCGTCTCGACGCGCTCGAGAACCAGTTCGCCGATCATCTGGTGGTACATCCCGTCGGAGACCCAGTCATCGCCTTCGGTCGCTGCGGCTACACGCAGAGCGGAGCTCTTCCGGACTGCAGGCCTCCCAGTTCGGACCGTGGTGCAGCGCGTCGATCTCGACATGACGGAGCCCCAGCGAGCTCGCGAGCTGCGACGACAGCCACGTCTTGCCGCTCCCGCTCGGCCCGATGACGGCGATCCGCACGCTCGAATGAGACCACGTCGCGCTGCGCGACGAGCCACGACTCCTGACGCTCGATTGCATGGAACGATGATTTCGGCTGCTCCAGGCCGTCTAGGAATCGACAAGTCGGCTATCGCCGTGTGTCGAGCTGGCACACGCCAACGGAGAGGGGTGTGGACGTGAGCAGGTCGCTGAATAGTGTTGGTGCGATCACCCTGTTCGTCGAGGACCGGAAGCGGTCGAAGAGCTTCTACGAGGACGTCTTCGACGTGCCGGCGATCTACGAAGACGAGGACGCTGCAACATTCAAGTTCGAGAACATGCTCGTGAACCTGCTCACGACTCCAGCGGCACGCGACCTCATCGATCCCGGGGCGGTGGCCGAGTCGGGAAGCCGGTTCGCGCTTCCAGCTCACCATCTGGGTGGACGATGCGGATGCGGTGTGCGCGGAGCTCGCAACCCGCGGTGTTGGGCTGCTCAACGGCCCGATCGACCGGGCATGGGGAGTGCGTACCGCAAGCTTCACGGATCCCGACGGCCACATCTGGGAGATCGCGGAGCAGCTCCCCGACGCCGAGGGCTCGTAGCGTGCTCGGATAGGCGACAGTCGAAGCGAGCGCTGTTGTGCGTAGGCCGCCGAGTAGTGTCTTCGCCGTGGTCTCTCTCCGGCCCATCACCGAATCGAACCGCGGTGCAGTCGAGGCTCTGGAGGTATCTCCCGCCCAGCAACAGTTCGTCAGCAACGTCGCCGACTCGTTGCGCGAGGCGGCCGCAGAGCCAGACGGTCGGGCCCTGTACTGGGCGGTCTATGACGACGAGATACCGGTCGGGTTCGTGATGATCAGCGACGAGGTCGGTGCGCCCGGCTACATACCGCAGTACCTGTGGAAGCTCTTCATCGACGAGCGCTATCAGGGCCGCGGCTACGGGACCGCGACGCTCGACCTGGTGGTCGAATACTTCCGTGGGCGGCCGGGCATCGAGGTGATGTGGACGAGCGCCGGGCAGGGCGACGGTAGTCCGGTCACGTTCTACGAGCGCTACGGCTTCGAGCGGACCGGCGAGATCGTGTTCGACAACGAGGTGCTGCTCCGTCTCGAGCTTCGCTAGCTGCACGTCGAGACGCTCGCGCTCCAAGCGGGTGCATCAGGCGGCGAGGAACCCCTCCAGACGCCCGGCCTCGTCCTCGAGCTCGCGTTGCACCGAGCGTGGCAGCGCCGCGAACGGCTCGAGCACGACGCGCCCGCTCTCGACGCGCCACACGCCGGCGACGAAGCCGTCGACGAGGAATGTCTGCGCGACGTCCCCGTTCATGGCGGATGACCGTCTTCCGGTACTGCTCCGGGAGCACGCGCGTCCGGTCTGCGAATGCGAGCAGAACGTTGTCCCACTTCGGCAGAAATCGAACGGGAGCAGGGGTTCCGGCGTCCGGCAGCGGCGCGCGCGCGACGTCGAGGAGCTCGCGTCCATGCTCGTCGCGGAAGCGACGCAGCGGCTCGAGCCGATCGAGCGCGCGCTGGAGCTCGGGCACGTGCATCATGCTCCAGGCGACGATGTCGCGACGCGACGCAGGTCCGAACGCGGCGAGGTAGCGACGAATGATCTCGGCGCGCGCCTCGACGGGATCGTGCGCCTCCGGCTCCTCGATCGCGACAAAACGGCCCTCGGGACGCGAGCTCCAGAGCGCCGTCTCGTGGTGGTGCACCAGGTGCGCACATACCCGCGCGCTGCGCCAGGCGTAGCGTCCGTCGATGCCTGTGAGGCCGTGCTCGCGCTCGATGTGTGCGAGCGCTTCCCGGGTGGTGACGGGGCCTGCCGCGGCCAGTGCGCGGACCGAGGGTGCGAGTCGATGCGCCTGAGACGACTCCCATGGGAAGTTCGTCTCACTCAGCGCCGCGCGCAGGAGCGCGTAGTCATGCCGCGTGACCAGGTGCAGCGTTTGCCGCATCACCGTCGCCTTGACCACGGCGCCACGCGCGAGCTCGCGCTCGAGCGCCTCGCGCCGGAAGCTCGTCGTGCGCGTCCAGATGCCGAGGTACGGCGCTGACGGCCATTGCGCCTGCATGCCGACGAGGCGCTCGATCACCGCCGTCGGCGAGACGCCGCTTTCGCTCGAGCAGGAGCTGGCGCGCGAGCGTCGCGCGGTTCAGCTCGCGCAGCGTGAGGACGCGCTCGGCCACGCGCCCCACGCTACACGGCGACGAGCGAGCGTCAGGCCGGGAGCGTGAGGCTCTCGATGTCGCTCGGGTAGTCGGTGAGCGAGTCCATGCCGTCCTCGGTGACGACGACGGTGTCCGAGTGGCGGAAGCCGCCGATCGCCGGGTCGTAGAGACCCGGTTCGATCGTGAACACCATGCCCGGCTCGAGCGTCGTATGGTCACCGATGTCGAGGAAGGGTGCCTCGTGGTTGCGCAGTCCGATCGCGTGGCCGGTGTGCTGGCGCCAGTACCGCACGAGGTCGTTCTGCTCGAAGTAGCGCATGACGGCGCCGTCGACGTCAGCGCAGGTCACGCCGGGCCGGATCGCGGCGAAAGCGACCTGCTGCGCGGCGACGGCGTGGTCGAAGAGCCTCCGCATCTCGTCGGTCGGCGGGCCGATGACCATCGCCCGCTCGAGCTCCGCGTTGTAGCCCCAGATCGGCGCGCTCGTCTCCGTCACGAGCACGTCGCCGACCCGGAACTCGATGTTGTGCGCGACCGCGTGCGCCCACGCACTGCGGAGCCCGATCTGGCCTCGGTAGCCCGCGGACGCCCCGGAGGAGGAGGAGAGCCCGCCTCCATACGAGTCGCCGAGAGCCTCCAGGAGCGCGAGCGTTGTCTCCTGGCCGGCTCGCAGACTCGCCTCGGCTTCTGTCGTTCCGGGCCGCGTGTACTCCTGCAGCAGCCGGTGTGCATGTGCGCACCAACGCCCGCTCTCGCGAATGAGCGCGATCTCGCTCTCGCTCTTGCGCGCCATCATGCTCTCGATGACGTCGCCCAGAGGGGCGACCGAGGCGCCGGACGCAGCGCTGAGCGCCGGGCCCTTGTAGCCGAGGATGCCGGGGTAGCCGTCCTGGTCGGCGCCGATCGCGCCCCTGATGCCGAGGTCGCCGAGCACGCACCGCAAGGATCTGCATCGGGTGCTCGATTCCCGGGTACTCGGGATAGGACTCGATACGCGCGAACGCAGTCTCGGCACGCGTGCGCTCCACCTCGAACTCGGGTACGAAGATGGCGGAATCGCCACCGACGCTCTCCGCATAGATCACCGGTCGCTCGTTCGAGAGGAACCAGAAGCCCGTGAAGTACTGGATGTAGTCCGCGCCGAAGAGGACGTAGCCGGACAGGCCCTCGCGCCGGACGTGCTCGAGCAGTCGCTCGCGCCGCTCTTGCAGCTCGGCGGCGGGGATGCCGGTGTGGGCCTGGGTGCGCTGCGCCACCATCTCCTCCTCGGTCGTCATGGGTCAGGTCACTCTCGCCGAAGCCTTCGAGGCTACCCCTCTGTGAGCTATCGACACCGACCTTCGTGGTGGTGTCCAGCCGCTCTGCGGTCGCGCTCCCGCTACGCCCGTCTCACGCGGCGACCGTCACGCGCAGGAAGGTCGCAGGAATCGAGGTGGCATCCTCGCTCGGGCTTGCGTTCTGGCTCGTTGAAGAGGGCGTCCAGCTCGGCCTGCAGATCGGCCTCGCGGCCGTTCGCTGCTGCAGCTTCGAACGCGTTCATGGTCGGCCCGTAGTACGTCCTGAACGCAGCAAGAAGTACCGATGGTGCGCCTGGGAAGTTGAACGTGTACGTATCCCTGCTCGAACGAGATCTTCTCCTCGGGCACTCCCGCGCCCGCGAATCGCTCGATCACGTTGTCCTCGACGCCCCACGTCATGGGACTGACGAACCCTTCCGGGGGTGGCGGCGAGTAGGACGAGCTGATCTTCAGGATCTGGGCGACGAGAGTCGGGTCGTTGGGGATCCAGTTCCCCATGACGATCCGCCCGCCGGGCCGTGTCACACGAACGATCTCCTTGGCCACGTCGAACGGCCTCGGAGCGAACATCGCGCCGAACATGCTCACGACGAGGTCGAAGCTGTCATCTTCGAGCTCATTCAGGTCGGACGCATCGCCTTCCTGGAATCGGCAGTTGGTGAGGCCGAGACTCTGTGCTCGTGCGTTGCCCGCCTCGACGAGGTTGCTGGCGATGTCGACACCGAGGACGTCCGCCCCGAGCCGCGCCGCTGGCACAGCCGTGGTCCCGTCGCCGCATCCGAGGTCCAGGACCTCGAGCCCGCTGGTGATTCCCAACGTCCTGACGAGCGCCTCGCCGCTCTCCCGCATGCTCTCGGCAATGCGAGTGAAGTCGCCTTTCTCCCAGAGTGCCTTGTTCGGATTGATGGTCATGGTTCCTTTCGTCGTGCAAGTGAAGGACTACGGAAGTGCCGCCTCGACAGAAGCGTCAGAGTGTCTCAGATGCCGTCAGGTGCTCGGGGACATCCCGCACACTCGCGCATGCCGCCGCCCTGCCTCTGGTGCCATTCGCTCTGTGGAGACTTCCGCTCACCGTCGGGCATAGTCGTCGGTGACCGCGGCTGAGCGACGCAAGGAGGGGAGCAGAAATGGTCGAGGAAGCGCGCCTTGAACAGCTGGACGCCGGCCTCACGCCCGTGAGCGACGGCTGGTTCGTCGTCAACGTTCGGGACGGGGCATGGGTGACGAACGAGGCTCTCGGAGCCGCCTTCATCGTCGAAGGCGACGACGCACCCTTCCCCGATGTCGGCTTCACCCTTGCCGTCCTCCGGCCCGGTCAGGCGGGCGGGCGGTATCACCGTGAGGCAAACCAGGAGGATTTTCTCGTCCTCGCGGGCGAGTGCCTGCTCCTGATCGAGGGCGAGGAGCGACCGCTCAAGACGTGGGACTTCGTGCACTGCCCGCCCGACACCGAGCACGGCTTCGTCGGGGCCGGTGATAGCCCGTGCGTGATCTTCATGACAGGCGCGCGAAAGGGGTGGCCGGAGACGGGCACCGTCTACCTACGCTCCGAGCTAGCGCTGCGCCATGGGGCAGGCGTCGAGAGGGAGACGACGTCATCCGCCGAGGCCTACGCCCCGTTCCCGAAGTGGCAACCCGGGCCGCCGGAGACCTGGGATGGGCTGCCGTGGGCCTAGGCCGTGCGAGTACGGCGACCTGCTAGAGACACCGAATCACTCACACACGCGAGCATGGCATCGCCTGGCGACGAGTTCCGTTGGAGGTCGCGGAGAGCCCCGCACCCGATCAGTCGTACCCGAACACCGGCGGGAAGACAATCACGACGATCGCCGCCCACACAGCGTAGACCGGCAGGTAGTCCGTCTGCCAACGTTCGAGGGCCGTTACTGACCCTCGCCCTCTCAGAAACCGGATGTAGAGCACGGCCGACCATGCCAGGTTCACGAGAAGGATCACGTTGGCACCGAGGGCTGCCACACGGTTCGGGCTGAACCCGAGCTCGGTGATGCGCGCGGCGATCGCCCAGAGCGCTACTGCGTCGGCTAACAGCGCGCTGACCACGAGCACGACCTGCATCACGTCGAAGGTGCCCCGAGGTGACCGAGGGTCCCGGGCGGAGAGGGGAGTAGAGCAGAAGGCCGAGGACTACGACCAGGAGCAGGTTGAAGGTGATCAGCAGGTCCCGCTCGACGTCGACTCCGAGTCCGCTCCAAAGTAGTGCCCCCAGGAACGTGACCAGCACGGCGGTGAAGAGCGGCGTGAAGAGACGTGTCAGCACCGGCGCCATGTTCTCGATCACGCTCTGCTTGGCTTCGACCAGCCAGGCGGCCACCACGACGGCTCCGGCTGCCCCGCATGGCAGCAGCCACGACTCGATGAAGGGCTCCGGGTCGATCCCGATCGTCTCGAACATTGCGACCATGAACGCCGTGAGGACGCCGCCACCCAGGGCGATCAGCACGTAGTAGATGAACAGCTCCCCCGAGAATCGGATGAAGTCCATGCGGCCCTCGACCCGGCTCCAGCGGCCGCCGGCATATGCGATGCCCACGACTAGCCAGAGCGCGATCGGTAGGTGCAGCGCGGTGAGCGCTCGGTCGAGCTGTCCGGATCGAACGGGTAGACGTTGGCGAACACGGCCGCTGCGACGAACGCCAGCACGAGCCAACCGACGGTGGAGACGCCCAGCCGTCGCTTCCACACGAAGTAGCCGGTGAGAGGCGGCAGGACGAAGAGGCTCAGGTTGCGCGCGTAGAAGCCTGCGTCCTCGTCCGGATCCATGCCGAAGAGGGCGGGCACCTTGATCGCAAGGGCCGCCGTCGCCGCGAGGCAGAAGGCGACGATGGCATCCGTTCGCGCGGCCACCTGCGGCTCGCGGGTGTCGGAGGAAGACACGACGAGCTGCTTCCACAGACGGTCGGAGTGCTCGCGCGCGAACTCCCGCGAGAGCGAGTCCAGGTCGCCCATGCGCTTCACCGCGACGAGGAACGCCTCATCGGTGGCGAGCCCCGCGTCGACCAGCATCGTGACCTGCTCGCGCAGGTGGTCCTCCAGCTCCGCCACGTCGACGGGCTGGATCGCCTGCCGGCGTCGCAGATAGCTCCGCCACTGGTCGATCTGCTCCTCGAGCGATATCGCGTCCGGAGTCGGGATGGTCAGGCTCCCCGTGCACTGGCGCGACTGTCGCGCGGATGGCCGGCGGCGAGCGGAAGGACGAGCACCTGCCAGATCACCCGCAGGGTCGCATCCACCGCTTGCCATTGCTTCTGCTCCTCGGCGAGCTGGGCGCGCCCCGCGGGCGTGATCGCGTAGTACTTGCGGCGGCGGCCGCTCTCCGCGACTTCCCAGCGCGCCTCGATGTGGCCGAGTCGCTCCAGCCGATGCAGCACGGGGTACAGCATCCCGTCCGTCCACTCCATGCGCCCTTCGGACAACTCCCGAACTCGCTGGAGGATCGCGTAGCCATAGCTGTCCTCTTCAGCCAGGATCGCCAGGACGACCGGAGTCGAGGAAGCGGCTATCAAGTCCTTGTTGATCTCCATGATCTCATTCGTCCCGCTGCACTACCGCGCTGATCTCGAGTACGTAGCAGCACTATACATAGCAGCATTATGTATCTGTCGGACGGTTCATCAGGCCGGCATTCACGCCGCAACCGGTACGCCCATCGCTTGGACCTTCGACCTGTCCTCAGCACCATCGGCCAACCCGCCGTATTCGTCAGGCGACGCTGCCGCCGGCCACGTCTGCAGCCAGCCATGACTTCGAGCACACGGGGGTATCCTCGGCGGTGCCATGCCCGTAGGGCTCCGTGGTCTCCGAACGAGGAACGCTCGGGCCTAGAAGTCGATGCGCATCACGACCCGGCGGGGAGTCGGGTGGCTGACCTCCCTGTAGCCGGCGGCTTCGAAGATGCTGCGGCTGCCGACGTGCAGCTCTCCCCAGGTGACCTCCTGTCCGGGCTCGGTGATCATCGGATAGCCCTCGAGGGCACGGGCGTCTCTCTTCCGGGCGAAGTCGACGGCTGCGCGCGCAAGCGCACGGCTGACGCCGCGACGCCGAAAGCCCACGCGGGTGATGAAGCAGGTCACGGCCCACACGCTGTCGTCGCTCTTGTCCTCGGCTCGACCCTCCCAGGGGACACGAGTCTTGAGCAAAAGGCGCGGGTGGGCGGCGCGCGGCGCGACCGCGCACCAGCCGACGGGCTCGCGCTCGACGTATGCGACCAGGCCGCTCGTCGTGCCGGACTTCGGGTGCCCACAGTCGGTCTGCGTCCGGAGCCGGAAGGCCAGCTCCTCGGCGCCAACGGAGGCCCAAGACTCTCCGCGCTGCATCTTGTATCGCTGGCACTGACATCTCGGCGGATCTCCGCGCGTGCCGAGCACGGTCTGGAGATCCTCCCAGCTCGCCTCGTTCGCCGGCAAGATCGTGACCTCGGCCGTCGTCGCCATGTCGGCCATGCTGACACGTACTGCCCGTCCGCAAAGGGCGAGCTGCTCTCGTGCGCCGGCGTTCGGAACCGTCCCTTCAAGCAAGCCCGAAGCTCGACGCCCTCACGAGTGTCGGGGAACGCGGCCATGGAACGACTGCACCGCCTTCGTGCTCTCCGTGGGCTCGCCGCCGTTGTCCGTGGAGCGGTCTAGGAGGAGGACAACGCGCGCTCGAGGGCGGCGCGGTCGGTCGGCCCGCCGTGCGTCGCAAGCACGTGCTCGACCGGCAGTGCGAGCAGCGGACGCAGGCCCTCGGCGATCTGCTCGCGCGTCACGCCAGGGCGGAGCCACCTCTCGTTGATCTCGAGGCCCTGGCCGAAGTCGACGAGCGTGTCGCCGGAGATCACCGCACGCTGGCTCTCGATCCAAAGCACAGTGTCATTCGCCTTGTGACCGGCGAACACGTCCGCACCGAACGGCAGCCGGTCGCCTGCCGAGTACGGGTGTGCCTCGCCTTTCTTCTCGCGGAGCAGCCAAACGACGTCTGGACTGCCGTCGCCGGCCTGCTCGGCGGTGAGACCGTACGTGTCCATGAGGAACTGCGCAGAGTCGGGCAGCGGCGTGAACACCGGCACGCCGAGCCGCTCGACGAGGCGCTCGGCGTCCCGCTCGTGCCACGGCGCGGTGAGCACGATCGCCGTCTCGCGCTCGGCCGCGAGCGCCTCGATCTCGCTCGGCACGCCCAGCGGGTCGAACAGCAGCAGGCGCTCGCCGTCGTCGATCGCGTAGGACGAGACGTTCTGGTCCCACGGCTCGCTCTCCCGCCAGTCCGGATGGGGTGCCTGCCAGTGCCACAGGCCCGGATGCAACTCGCGCACGGCGCGATGCTACTGAAACGCTGGCGCCGACCTCACGCAGCGATCTTCTCCAGCAACGCGTCGATGCGCGCGAAGCCCGCCTTCGCGCCCTCCTCGACGCCGTACTGCATGGTGGTGTCTCGCTGCTCGGTCGTCTCGAAGCGCATCGTCTGGGTCAGCTTCGTCTGCTCACCGAGATCCTCGAACTCGAGCGTCTGTAGGTGATTCTGGAACGTCTGCACGAGGCGTGCGGGTGGCTCGACCTCGCGGAACTCGCCCTCGACGGCGCCGAAGGCGGTTCGAAACCGGTAGATGCCGCCAGGACGGACGTCCATCTCCTCGACGACGGTGCCGTCACCCCACCATTCGGGGATCAGCTCCGGATCCGTCCATACGGAATAGACGTGCGCGCGCGGCGCGTCGAAGATCCGCTCGACGCGGATCTCGAGCTCGTTCGGGGTGGTGACGGTGGTGCTCATCGTGCTCCTTTCGTGCGTTGGACAACCTGCGCGAAGCGGTCGAGCCGCTGCAGCCACGTACTGATGCCCTCGAAGGCATAGGGCACGAGCGCGCATCTGCGGGCACGGCCGACCTTCTCCGTGGCGACGAGGTTCGCCTCCTCGAGCAGCCGGACGTGCTTCTTCATCCCGGTCAGCGACATGCCGAAGGGCTCGGCGAGCTCGCTGATCGTCGCGCTGCCGGCGCCGAGCCGTTCGAGCACGGCGCGCCGGGTCGGGTCGGCGATGGCCGCGAACACGAGGTCGACGGTCTGCGGATACTGAACCATCTAGTTCAGTATCGCAAAGCTGCCCAACGGGCAATAGGGTCCGGTTGCTTGCTCGTCGCCGCGCCAAGATCCGGCAGACGGGAACCGGGTTAGGGTCGAGACATGACTCGCCGGCGCTGGATGGCTCTTTCGTTTGCCCTTGGGTCGACGTGCTTTCTCATTGCCCCGTTCCCCGGTTACGCGGAGCTCGTCGGCGACTCGACTGACGCAATCACCTTCTTCGTTGGCTCGATCCTGTTCACTGCCGGCGGAGCGCTACAGAGCTGGCTGGCCTGGTCCGAACGGCATGCCTCCACTGGCGGACGCTCTGCGTGGTGGGCGGCCATCATCCAGTCCGCCGGCACGCTGTTCTTCAACGTCACCACGTATCAGGCGATGCACACCGCCTTGACGAGCGCTGAGTACGACACGCTCGTCTGGCGGCCGGATTGGCGTGGGTCGATCTGCTTCCTTGCTTCGGGCGCGATCGCCTACCGCGCCTCCGCGCGTCACGGGTGGTTGCCCGCGCGTGACGGCGCGGGCTGGTGGCAGCCGGCAGTCAACCTGCTCGGCTGCATCTTCTTCGGAGTCTCCGCTGTCGCCGGCTACGTCGTTCGACGACCGGGGCGATGCTCGACCAGGCGGCGGCCAACTGGAACACGTCGCTAGGCGCGGCGTGCTTCCTTGCCTGCGCGCTCGACACGTTGCACACGGACAGGGCCTCGAAGATGCCTCCTGGTCGCCGGCTCCGTGAGCTCGAGCACAAGCTCGGGGGCGCCAGTGTTGAGGTCGATAACAAGGGCGGTCTCCGACACGAGACGGAGCCTAGGCGCCTTCAGAGCGAGAGTCCAGCAGGCGCCCGTGGTTAGGCAGCGAGAGTGGGCGCTGCCCTGCGCGAGTGTGCGGGAGTGTTCCTTGAAGACGGATCTCCCCGAGACGGGGCGACGATGGTCTGACGATCTGAGAGAGCTTGCGGGAATGTTCCTGTGCAGACGGGATGGAGTCGCCCAACCGCTGGCCGTCCGTCAGGCGACGACCCGGTAGAGGTGCCAGCGGTCCGGCACACCCTTCAGTTCGTGGTCCCCCGTATCCTCGAATGAGAATCCGCTGCCGGCGGTCAGATCCTTGACCGTGCGCGAGACCAGGACCTCTGACGGACCCGCCATGGCTGCGATCCGGGATCCGATCGTAACCGCGAGCCCGGCGTGCTTGCCCTCGACGACCTCACACTCTCCCGTGTGGATGCCCGCGCGGACCTCGATGCCCATGTCACGCACGCGATCCACGATGTCGAGTGCGCAGCGGATGGCGCGAGCGGGTCCGTCGAACGTCGCGTAGAAGCCGTCGCCTGCCGTGTCGTTCTCGACGCCTCGCCAGCGCTCGAGTGCGTCGCGAACGAGGCGTGGTGGCGACCGACCAAGTCGACCCACGCCCGGTCGCCGAGGATGCCTGGTGCTCGGTCGAACCAACGATGTCGGTGAAGAGGACGCTGCCGAGGACCGTATCCGCCGCTTCAGCGACTCCGCTCCCGGCCTACGAATCCCCCGACAGCGTCGGCGATCGCGGCCCGGTTTCCGAAGACCATCGCGTAGGCGTCTCCGGAGACGAGCGCCAGCTCCGCGCCGGGGATGATCGATTGCACGTGGCGACTCTCCGCGGCGCCTGTCGACGACCCCTCGTGGTCGAGCAGGAGGGTTGGGCAGCGAAGCAGCGGTAACACCGCCGTCACATCGGTCTCGCTCTCCACATTGATCCAGTCGACCGCCGTGGACGGTGCAATAAAGTGTCGGTCCAGTCGCGCTAGCTGGGCCTCCAGGCGCTCGTCTCCGGCAAGACTCGGTGCCGAGCCCATCAGCCACTCACGCTGGAAGCCTTGTCGCCCATCCCATCTCGCGTCCACGCGGCCTCCTGGCGATGCTCGTCCGGAGTCAGACCCCACGGATACTCGGGCGACCATCGCCTCGTCGCGAGCGCTCGGAACCAGACCAACGACGAGACCCGCTCAGGGTAGGTCGCGGCGAACATCGCGAGGGCGGCGCCTCCAGTCCTCTCTCCGAACAGTGCGGCACGGGAAGACCGGATGCTGTCGAGCACCGTCAGAAGGTCGCGCGTTCGTGTCTCGAGGTTTGGGAACGACGAACCGCGGCCGCCGGAGAGCCCGGTTCCTCGTCGATCGTGCAGGATCAGGCGCGAGAACGATGACAGCCGGTCGAACAGATCAGCGAGGGCTCCGAGCTCCCACATGATCTCGACGTTGCCCCAGCTCTCGAGCTCCAAGACCAGGTCGACGGGTCCATCGCCGATCGTCTGGTACGCGATGCTGACGCCGTCCTCGGTGGTCGCGTAGAGGGTTTCCGGGGATTCGGTCATGCGCCCACTACGCGGTACGGATAGCAGCCGTCGACACCGCGCGGTGGCAGCCCGTTGGCTCCTCTGTTCCAGTCATCGGCTCGGCGAGTCTGAGGGACCTGCCTCGGAGGTGTCAAGCACTCTGGGCCGAAGGACAGCCGAGGGGGATACGGCTCGGCCGTGCCAGTGTGCGGGAATGTCGCTTGAGCCCGTGGGTCGGAGATCTCAGTCGTCCGGTGCCAGCTCGAAGCGAGCGATAACTCCTTCGTCGCCGCCCTCGGGTACCGGGCGTTCAGGATGGCGCGTCGCCACCCACGCAACTCCGCGCTCCGGGTAGGCCACGACATCGGGGAAACGCTTGGTCGAGATGCCAAGCATCCTCACCGGCTCATCCGTTGGGTTCGAAAACGTGTGCAACCCCTCTGGGCCTTCCGGGAAGTAGACGACGTCGCCGGGTGATAGCTCCTCCGCTCCCTGCGGCGTGCGGACGGTCGGCGTCCCACTGAGGACGAAGAACATCTCCTCAACGCCGTAGTGCATGTGCATCGGACTGTCGGGCGCCTGAGGCAGATACTCGATCAGCGACGCCCCGAGCTGGTCAGTCCCGAACGGGTGCCCGAACCACCGGACGCGCGTGTCGTCCTCCACTTCATCCCAGGGCTCGTCTTCCGAGAAGTTCAGGCGGCGCATGCGCTCCTCCGTTTCTGTCGGGTCGTTGCGAGGAGATCATGCTCGCTGCGCGAGTGTGCGGAAATGGTCCTTGAGGGTTCCCTCCGGGCCGAGCTCCGGGAGCCTCTTGGGATGGATCGTGATCGGCTACGTTGCCGGGCATGCCCGACCGCGAGGCAACCTGTCTCTGCGGGCAACTTCGCCTGGAGGTGACGGGCGAGCCGTTCGCCGTATCGATCTGCAACTGCCTTGCCTGCAAGCGACGAACCGGGAGCGCCTTCGGGATGGAGGCTGGCTTCAGGACGGACCAAGTGCGGATCGAGGGTCGCTACAGCGACTACTCGAGCACTTCCGACGAAGCCGACCGCAAGGAGCACGTCGATCACTTCTGCCCCGATTGCGGCTCGCATGTCTTCTACACCGAGCCGAGGGAGCCGGATTTCATCGGCGTCTCGGTCGGCTCATTCGCCGATCCGACCTTCCCGCCTCCGACGGAGTCCGGCTACGACTCACGACGGCATACTTGGATCGGGCTGCCCGAGTCGATGCGCCTGCTCGCGCCGGAGTTGTGGTGGGACCACGGACAAGCGCTGTATGAGGCCGGCGAGTACGCGGAGGCGGCGGACAAGGGCCTGGAGCTGATCGAGGCACGTCGCGACCAGCCAACCTCTACTACAACGTCGCCTGTTGTGAGAGCCTCGCGGGCCGAACCGCCGGCGCTGTTGAGCACCTTCGTACGGCGATCGAGATGTGGAGGACTTCCGCGGGATGGCACGAGACGACCCGGACTTCGATTCGATCCGCAACCTGCCCGCGTTCCAAGAGCTGGTCAGTAGCAAATACGGCAGATCGCCCACATAGCGGGCGAGAGGACGTCGGTGTGCCCCGAGTGTGCGGGAATGTCTTCTGAGCGACGAGCGCGGGCGATGAGTTTGCGCCGCCCGAACGCAGAAGGCACCCTAACGAGCTCTACGCTCGCGTCAAAGTCGCGCTTCGCGTACTCCCATACGCCACGTCACGCCGGCGCGCGCACGAGCCTGCGAGGTCGAGGCTCCAGATCTGGCTCAGCCATAGGGGATACCGGGGCGATCACTCAGATGGCCGTGAGCGGGAATGTCTCTTGAGCGAGAGCCTCCCGTGGGACCCTTTCGCCTAGGCGCTCGGAAAGCGAATGCGGAACAGGATTCCTTCTCCACGGCCGAAGTCCACTCGGGGATAGACGAAAGAGCGCGTGACCTCCTCGAAGCCGAACGGCGCATGGAGTGCTATCGAGGCAGCGTTGCCGGCGTTTGCGAAGTACCACGCGTCGTCCGCACGTTCCGAGATCCAATCGAGACGGGCCTTGGTCAGCGCAGCCGCAACACCTCGGCGTCGGTGGTCGGGATGAACAACTAGCCCCATCAGGTAGTAGCCAGAAGGCGCGATGTCAGGTGGGGCGTCAGGCTCTGGCACGAATTGGAGCACGCGGCCGTAACCAGCCACCGCATCCGCATGCTCCGCGACAACGAGTAGGCGGTCGGGGCTCTTGACGTCCTCGAGCAGTGAAGTGCGCCAGATCGACGCATCGGAGTCCGGAACAACGATGAGCGCGAGGGAGACACACGAATCTACGTCGTCTGCTCGACTATCCCGTACGAGGAAGTTGGGCTGCACGTCGTAAGCTTCGTTCAGCCCGTCGTCTCGCTCAAGCTCTCAGCGTTCGCTAGCGACATACCAGCCGCGTGCGCCAGTGTGCGGGAATGTCGCTTGAGCCGTCGCCTCAGGGATCGGCCTTCGGACGCTCGCGGAACCGATCCACATGCTCGCCCTCGATGATGAGCGCCGTTAGCCCGGGCTCGGACTTCATCTCGTGGTCTTCACCCTCGTGCAAGAAGACCGCTTCGCCTGCGCCGATCGGCTCATGGACACCATTCGCCCCGCTCACTTCGCCTGATCCCTCGAGTACGGCGAGGATCTGCGGGGAGCCCGCGGGATGCCGCCTGAGCCGACCGCCCGGCTGAAATCGAAGGATCACCGCTTGGACGAGCGCCCCCTCGGCGGAGGACGGTGTCAGCGGAGCGAGCGAAACATGATCAAGTAGATCGCCGCGCGGCACGAACGCCGCTTCCGGCGCGAAGCTGAACCGTTCCACGACTTCCTCCTTGATCGAGTAGCCGAAGGCGCAAGCATCTCAGGAGCGGCCGAGCGGGTTATGCGCCAGCTGCCCGAATGTGCGGGATCATCGGCTCGTACATGCGCTTCGGGGAGGAGGTGCGCGAGCGGCTGAAGGACGCCCGTGTGCGGATCGCCGAGGCCTGTGCGCAACCGGCGAAGCGCCGTGACAACCACCTCCTCTGGGCGGCACCGGGAAGCGGCAAGACGTACTTCGTCGAGCAGGTGGCGGCGTCGCTGCCCGAGGTCGCGATGTCCCTCGAGACGTAGTTACAGTTCATCGAGTGAAGCCCTTCAACCTCAACAGCGATGAGTGGGACGGGGCGAGGGACCGCGAGGGCTGGCGCGCCAAGGGGGCGCTCGTCGGCCAACACATCGGCGGTGACCTAATCGGCGCGACCATGTCCGAGGTCGAGCCTGGTAGCAAGCTCTGGCCGTACCACACGCATTACCTGAACGAGGAATGGGTGATCGTGCTTCGCGGCGAGCCGACGTTGCGTACGCCCGAACGCGAGCAGGTGTTGAAGGAGGGTGACGTCGTCTGCTTTCCGCGTGGCAAGGAGGGTGCGCATCAGATCATCAACCGAACGGACTCGCCGATACGCGTACTGATGCTCTCCTCGATGATCCGCGGCGAGGTCATCGAGTACCTCGACACCGGAAAGGTTCTGGCCAAGGACGTCGAGGACGAAGACATCATGTTCGCGAGGCCCGGGCCCACGGTCGAGTACTGGGAAGGCGAGGACTAGCTGCGGGCGACGCTCTCGATCGACCGGGCAGCAGAGACTTCGCTCCGGCGAGAGGACATCCGAGTGGGCCAGTGTTCGCGAATGACGCCCGAGCGCGTATTGGGCGTCAGCCGATTTGCTGCGGCCAGCCCGATGAGAATGCCTTCGGGGCCTCGGACGTAGCAGAGCCGATACGCGTCTTCGTACTGGACCACTTCGTCGACGAGCTGCGCACCGTGCTTGCGGAGCCGGGCCAGCGTCTCGTCCAGGTCATCCACGGCGAACATGACGCGGAGGTAGCCGAGGGCGTTTACCGGGGCGTTCCGGTGATCGGCGACCGGGGCGGCGTGAGAAAGCGCGAGAGTTCGATCCTGCCGTGGCCGTCCGGCATACACATCATGGCGATCTCGACGCGCTGGTCGCGCAGTCCAGTGACGCGCCCTGACCAGTCTCCTTCGATCATCGCTCGCCCTTCGAGTTCGAGGCCCAGCTCGGCGAAAAAAGAGATAGCGGCATCAAGCGATTCCACCACGATGCCGACGTTGTCCATCCGTTGAAGCGCCACGCTCTCATGATCGCGGATCGAGAAGATCCGCATCGTCAAAGATCGTAACGTCGGGTGGTATGTGGGTCCGACGAGATCACTGCCCGATGCGCGAGTGTTCGGGAATGTCACTGAAGGTGTCAGCGATTAGACTTGCAACCGTGGCGTTTCCGGCGTAGTTGATCCCACTCGTCCACGTCCTTCGGGCGCACACTGGTGCAGCCCGCGGCGGGGCTGCTGACACGCACCGGCCGTCGGTGACGTGTTCCGGCGGCTGATAGCGAGATCAACTAGGAGGAAACCCGATGGTCACTGAAGCACGCCTCGAACGTGTCGTAGAGAAGGCGATCCTGGTCGAAGGCATCACCGACGCCGCCGCGGTGCGGGCGATGGCGAGCCGCGCCGAACGGGACCTCGGTGCGGAGGGAGTCGCGGTGGTGTGGCTGGGCGGCGGGGGCGGGCTCACGGCGCACCTGAGGCGTCTCGGCCCCGACGGCCTGGGCCTCGAGCTGCTCGGTCTCTGCGACGTGGATCACGAGGCGCGCTGGTCGCGTCGGCTCGAGCGGGCCGGCCTCGGCTCCGAGGTCGACCGCGAGGCCATGGAGGCCCTCGGCTTCTTCGTCTGCGACCGTGACCTCGAGGACGAGCTGATCAAGGCGCTCGGCGTCGACGCGGTCGAGAGCCTGATCGCGGAGCAGGGAGACCTGTACGCATTCCAGACCCTCACGAAGCAGCCGCATCACCGCGACGGGAATCGCCTCGACCAGCTCCGAAGGTTCCTCACGAGCAAGTCGGGGCGGAAGCGCTACATCCCGCTGCTCGTCGAGTCGCTCGAGCCGGGCGCCGAGCCGCGTCCGCTCCGCGAGTTGCTCGCGCGAGCGTGACGCTCCGGCTAGTCGGGGAGAGAGACAATCTCTAGTGACAGACTGTGCCCATGCGTGAGCTGCGTCCGGGTGTCTGGCATTGGCAATCGCCGCATCCGGGCTGGACCGAGGAGGAGGAGTGGCCCGAGATCGTTTCGTCCTATGGGATCGAGCTCGGCGACGACTTCGTGTTATTCGACCCGCTCTCCGTTCCCGACGAGCTACGCGAGCGCGCGACCGCCGTTGTCCTGACGGCGCCTTACCACGAGCGCGATGCACGTCGGCTTGGCCTCCCGGTGCATACGCCGCCCGCGGACACCTGGCAGGACTGGGTCGAGAAGTTCGGCATCGACCCCGATCGCGTGCGCGGCATGGAGAGTGAGGACCTTGCCTGGTTACGTGCCGGCGAAGGCGAGGGGCACTTTCACGGTCCCGGAGCGTGGCCGTTCGGCATTACCGCGTACGCGGGCCGCGAGGACAACGACCTCATCCTTTGGCTCCCGTCGATCGGCGCGATCGTCACCGGCGACTCGCTCTCCGATCTCGGCGACGGTCTTGACATCTGGATCGCCGATCGCAAGCACGTGACGCGCGACGATGTCGTCCAACGCCTCCGTCCGCTGCTCGACCTGCCGGTCGAGCTCGTACTCCCCGCGCACGGCGAGCCGACGCATCGCGCAGCGCTCGAGCGCGTTCTTTCCTGAGCGGCGCCGGCAAGATCCAGAGGCTCAGGAGACGTGGCGCCTTCCTGCCCCAGTGTGCGGGAATGTCCCTTGAGCGGTGGTCAGATCTGCGTTTGGCCGAGCGATTCGATCCGCTCACGGATGCGGCCGACATAGGGGAGGCAGCGCTTTCGCTCCCAGACTGCGAGCGCGCGTTCGAGGGCGTCCCGCGCCTCTTCGATGTGACCCCCGTGCTCGAGCACCGTCGCTAGGTCTTCGTAACCCCAGCCCTGAAGCCACAGGTTGTCCGTCTCGGTCTCCGCGGCTGCAACGCCTGCGCGGGCGAGAGCCTCTGCCCGTTCGAACTCGCCGCGCGAGGCAAGGAGGAGTGCCTCTACGGCGGGAATGAGCGCCCGCTCGAACGGCCCGCCCGCGACGGCTCGAGCCTGCCGCAGCTCGGCCTCCGCCTCGTCGAAGCGACCGAGGTAGCAGAGCTGACGGGCGAGCGGCAACCTCCATGTCGCGGCCAACCCGTCGCTGCCGGGCGGGAGCGCGTCGAGCAGCTCGACGTGGAGCAGGCACGCGCGCTGCCGGTCGCCTTCGATCAGGGCGATCGCCGCGAGGTACTCGTAGCCCGCCCACACGCCGCCCGTCACCTCTCGCAGGTGATCCGAACTCGCCTCGGCGAGGGGCCACGCCTCGTCGATACGCCCGACCATCGCGAGCAGCACGGCCCGCGCGAGGTCCCCGTCTCCGGGAGGCCGGTCGGCGACGAGCTCGTCGAGCATCCGAAGCCCCTCGTCCGCCGGGCGATCGCTGAGGATCAGCGCCCAGCCGCGCGCCTCCGCGCCGGACGAGGGGGAGTCGCCGGCGAGGCGGAAGTAGCGGAGCGCTCGCTCGTAGGCCGCAAAGCTCTCGCCGTTTCGCATCCGGTATCCCGCGGCAACGGCCATGACTGACCAGAGGAGCGCGAGCCGCCTGGGATCGGCGCGCTCGTCCTCAAAGGGGAGAGCAGCGCGGCAGAGCTCCTCCGGCGCGTCGGTCGCGGAGACGTCGCCGCTGATCACGCGCAGAACCAAAGCCATCGCGCGTGCGAGCATCGACCCCGAGCTATCCCCCTCGGCCTCGGCGCGCTCCGCGACGGAGTCCGCTGCCTGTGCTGCCGCGTAACCGTCGATGTCGACGCCCACCCATGCGACCTCGAGCTCGAGCGCGACATCGACCCGGTGCGGGCGCAGGAGCTCAACCGCCCTGAGAAGCAGCGCGAGCGCTGCCCGACCGTCGAGGCGGTCCTTCGCACGGCGGCCGGCGGCGGCGAGCCGCAGCGCGGCGCGCTCGGCGAGAATCGGGTCGGGGCGCCCGAGTTCGGCGACGTACCGGCTCGCCTGCTCGAGGTGGTAGCCCATGATCTCGTCGAGCTCGACGAGCGAGTGGCCGTGCTCGTCGAGCCAGTCGGCGAAGCGCGTGTGGAGGTCAGCACGCGTCGCCTTGGGAAGGGCGTCGTAGGCCGCGTCGCGAATCAGCAGGTGACGGAAGCGGTAGCCGTCGTCGCCGGCGAGCTGGGTGCGGTCGGGGCGGATCAGCTCGCGGCGCACGAGCCCAGCGAGCCGAGTCGTGACCTGCGTCTCCTCGGGAGCGAGCGCCTGTACGGCGCCACGGTGGAAGACCTCGCCCTCGACGGAGCCGCGCTCGAGCACCCGGCGCTCGGCTTCGTCGAGCTGGTCAAGCCGAGCTGCCAACAGAGCCTTCAGAGTCGGCGGGACGTCGACGTCCGCGTCTTGTGCCGCCATCGCAAGCATCTCCGAGATGAAGAGCGGGTTGCCGCCCGCGGCACGTGCGATCCGCTCTCGCAGCTCCCCCGACACCGCGTCGCCTATCAGCTCATCCGCCTGTTCCGCCGGTAGCGGTTCGAGCCGCAGCGTCCCTGGCCACCCCGGGCGCCGCTCCAGGAGCTCGGGCCGGGCCATGCACAGGAACAGGAGCGGAGCACCGGCCGAGAGCAGCGCCGTCGACTCGACCAGGTCGAGGAACGTCTCCTCGCCCCACTGGATGTCGTCGAAGACCACCACCAGCGGCGCCTGGTCCTCGAGCAACTTGCGGAACGCCCAGGCGATCTCGTCTGCGCTCGTCGCCACCCCCGATTCACCGAGAAGCGAGCTGATCGCCGCTGCCGCAACAGGGTCGGGCGGGAGTACCGCGAGCTGCTTCACGACCTCCACCACGGGCCAGTAGGTGATCCCCTCTCCATAGGGCAGGCAGCGGCCCCGGACGACACGAGCCTCGAATCCCTCCAGCACCTCGGCGACCAGCCGCGACTTGCCCACGCCGGCGTCGCCCACCGCCGTCACGAGCTCGCAGCGCGTTTGCTCCAGCGCCCGATCCCACGCCTCCGCGAGCGATCGCAGCTCCCGCTCCCGACCGACGAACCGCGACGCATGGGAGCGCTCAGGCGCGTCGAGGACAGAGACGAGCCGGAACGCCGGCACCGGCTCCGATTTCCCCCTCAGGGTCAAGGGGCCCACCGGCTCCGCCAACACGGCTTCGCGGACCAATGCGAGCGTGGGCTCGCCGATCAGCACTTCACCCGGCGTTGCAGCCTGCTCGAATCGCGCCGCGACGTTGACCGCATCCCCCGTCGCAAGCCGCTCCTCCGTCCCCGTCACCACCTCGCCCGTGTTCACGCCGATGCGTCCGCTGATCCCGAGCTCCGGTAACGCGTGCCGCATCTCCACCGCCGCTCGACATGCCCGCAAGGCGTCGTCTTCGTGTGCCGCGGGGATGCCGAACACGGCCATTACCGCATCACCGATGAACTTCTCCACCGTGCCGCCATGCGACTCGATGATCGCCTTCATCTGATCGAAGTACCGCGCCAGGAGTGCGCGCAGGGCCTCCGGATCGGTCTGGTCGCCGAGTGCCGTCGATCCGGCCAGGTCGCAAAACAGCACGGTCACCGTCTTGCGGACCTCCCGCGAAGCTGCCGTCGTTTCGAGCCCCGCGCCGCAGCTGTTGCAGAAGCTGGCCCCTAGAGGGTTGTCATGGCCGCAGCTCGCGCATGTGAGCACGCACTGAGGCTAAGACATCGCGAGGCAATCCCAAAACACCGGGCGCGCCTGCTCCTGGTGACGGATCCGTCGCGTGCGCGAGCGTGCTCTGACTAGACGCTCGCCGCGCGCGTCGGTGTCAGGTCCCTAGCTGCTCGGCGAGCAAGCGCGTCACCGGCCACGCTCCGTCGGCCGTGTTCGAGATCACCGTGTGTGTCAGGTCCGACCTAGGGTCGTGCACCGAGTGGAAGGAGACGCCGGCGTCACAGCCTTCCAGCATCACGGTGTCTGTGGACTCACGCAGCCAGAAGCCGAGGCCGTACCGCGCCTTGTTTTCGGGCGCGTCGCTCCTTGGTCGCACCATTTCCGCCACCCACTCGCGCGAGACGATCCGGCCCGCGAAGAACGCCGTCCACAGCAACCGGACGTCGGCCGCGGTGGTGTAGATCCCGCCGTCACCTACTCCCCGCACCGGCAGGTGGAAGACGTTCGTCCTCGAGACGCCGTCGAGCCCGAGGTAGCCAAGGGCAGTCCGCCCGGGGAGCTCGTCCGAGCGCAGGAACTCCGTGTCGCGCAACCCCGCCGGCTCGCAGACACGCTGCCGAACCAACTCGTGGTACGGAACGCCGCTCGCTCGCTCTGCAAGCAACGCCAGCACGACGTAGCCGCCGTTGCAGTAAGAGAACTGCTCGTCCGGGGCGAACTTCGTCGGGTACCCGTCGAGCACGGCAAGATAGTCCTCGGTCACAACGAGCTCGTGAACTGGGACGGGCATCACGTAGGCGTTGATGTCCATCTCCGCGTTCTCGTCGAGGTAGTCCCCGATTCCCGACCGGTGGGCGAGCAGGTGCTCGACGGTCACGTCATCTCCGATGAGGGGGAGATCGGCGCCCAGCAGGGAGCGGGCCGTCGTCGAGAGCTCGAGCGAACCATCCTCGATCAGGCTCACGACCGCCAGAGCCGTCAAGCCCTTCACAGCACTCGCGGTCGCGAACCTGGTGTCGACTTCGTTGGGGATCTCGTAGCCACGGTGTGCGAAGCCGTACGCCTTCGCTAGCACTACCTCTTCTCCCCGGTCCGCGCGGACGACGCCCGAGAACTGCGTTTTCGCGGCGAGCGCGTCGAGCTGGGATTCGAGTTCAGACACCGACGAGCAACCGTATCGGTGTTGTCGCGCTGCCACATCGATGAGAACATATGTTCGTGTCAGGCAAGGCGACCATCCTGCATGCGGATCTCGATGCGTTCTTTGCTTCGGTCGAGCAACGAGACGACCCGCGTCTTCGCGGACGCCCGGTCATCGTCGGCGCCGGCGTCGTCCTCGCCGCCAGCTACGAGGCGAAGGCGTATGGCATCCAAACGGCGATGGGCGGGGCCCACGCTCGACGGCTCTGTCCGACCGCGGTGGTGGTTCCGCCGCGAATGTCTGCCTACTCCGAGGCGAGCAAGGCCGTGTTCGAGGTCTTCGACGACACGACGCCGCTCGTGGAAGGGCTTTCGATCGACGAGGCATTCCTCGACGTTCGCGGGCTCGAGCGGTTGGCGGGACACCCGAGACCATCGCCGTGCGGCTGCGGGAGAGCGTCCTGGAGCGCGTCGGCCTACCGATCACGGTTGGAATCGCACGAACGAAGTTCCTCGCCAAGGTGGCGAGCGCTGTCGCGAAGCCGAACGGGCTGCTGGTGGTGCCCCCGGACGACGAGCTGGGGTTCCTCCACCCGCTCGCGGTCGAGCGGCTGTGGGGCGTCGGACGAGTCACCGCCGAAAAGCTCCGTCGCCGAGGGTTGACGACCGTTGGCCAGGTCGCGCAGCTCGACGAGCAGCGCGCTTGTCTCGATGCTCGGTCGCGCAGCGGGCCGACACCTGCACGCCCTCGCGCGCAATCAGGATCCGCGTCCGGTGCGAGTTGGACGACGGCGGCGCTCGATCGGGTCACAGCGTGCGCTCGGCCGGCGACCGCGATCCCACACCGAGATCGACGCGACCGTCGTTGCGATCGTCGACCGGGTCGCTCGCCGGCTGCGATCGGGTCGTCGCGTGTGCCGCACGGTCGTGCTTCGGCTCCGCTTCGGCGACTTCACCCGCGCGACCCGGTCGCAGACGATGCCTCAGGCAACCGCGACGACGCGGCCGATTCTCGACACCGCGCGCGAGCTCCTCTCGACCGCCAGGCCGCTGATCGAGGCCCAGGGTCTGACACTCGTCGGGCTCTCGCTCACGAACCTCGAGGACGCGGATCGGGTTCAGCTTGCACTGCCGTTCGAGCGACTGCACGACGCCGCGCTCGATGCGGCTCTCGACGAGGTCCGCGACCGATACGGTTCGAGCGCCGTCACCCGAGCGGTGCTCCTCGGCCGCGAGCCTGGCATCGCAATGCCGCTCCTACCGGACTGAGCCGTCGCCGCTCGACCTACGCTTGCAGCACCTCCCGCGCGAGCTTCGCCTCGACCTCGTCCGCCACAGCCGCGAGGCGATCCCGCCCGGCTCCATAGGCGACGAGGTGCACCCAGACGAAGACCTCCCCATCGCT
Source organism: uncultured Actinomycetes bacterium (assembly GCA_963756925.1). GTDB lineage: Bacteria > Actinomycetota > Thermoleophilia > Gaiellales > Gaiellaceae > GMQP-bins7. The sequence continues at coordinate 697,158 of CAVWPL010000001.1, forward strand.
TCCTTCGATCGACGCCCGATACATCCCGTCGCCCAGCCTCGGAACGCGCGCGCCGAGGCTGCGCGGTGACTCGTCGAAGACTTCTGCACCCTCGGGCAGCGTCGCCGGAAGTGCCGCCCGCGCTGCCTCGACGCTCCCGGAGGCTCCCGAGTAGAGATACGTCGCCGCTGCCGGCTCGTGGGCATGGCGCCCGAGGTAGTGGCGTAGCGTCTCGACAATTTTCCCCCAGCCACGCTCGAGCGACTCGTGCTCGTCGTCTCCGAAGCCCGACTGCACGATGCGCAGGAACGTCATTCCCTCGCGGCCCTCGAGGATGAACTCGGTCGTCGTGTGCTCCCACCTCGTCCGCAGGCGCTCGCCGGGGACGATCTCCTCGATCGTCGAGCTCTGCCCGTGTTCGCCGTGGGCAACGTAGAACTCGCCGCCGATCTCCGGCGTGACGCGAGCCTCGCTGGCGAACCAGCCAAGGAGCGCCTCCGGGTCGACCAGTGCGCGCCACACCTGCTCGCGCGGTGCATCGATCGTCGAACTCGAACTCACTCATGTCTGTCATGGGCCTCCGGGTGCGCGGCGACGAGCACGGTGAACGTGCTGCCCCCGCGGGCACCGTTGTCGTGGTACCGGGAAACGAGACCCGCGATCGCCTGTTGCAGGTCGCGAGCGAACGCGGCTCGCTCCTCGGCGTCGGCGAAGCGGATCTGGGTCTCGAGCGTCAGCGTCGGAACGCCCTCGGAGTGGCCGAGCAGTCGCCCGATGTCGCGAACGACCTCACCCGCGCGGGCCGCGAGGTACTCGGCCGACGCACGGTCGTGCACGTCGCGAGACTGCGGGCCGAGAGGACCGAGCACACCCGGCGAGACCGCGAAGCTCGCGGCCGTCGGCGCAACGACTCGCTCGACACAACGACCGTGACCACGCTCCTCGACCAGCTCGACGAGGTGCGCCTGCTCGAGCTGGCGGAGGTGGTAGTTGATCGTCTGACGCGGCATCCCGAGTCTCAGCGCGAGCCCGGTCGCCGAGTCCGGCTCCTCGCGCAGCGCCTCGAGCAGCCGCACGCGTGGGCCGCGCAAGAGCGTCCGAACGCGCTGCTCGTCCTCGACGACGGCGACCCTCGAACCAACCATTCGCTCGAGCCTACACTCTGACCAATTATTTGGTCAAGCCACAGAGGCGAGAACCAGAAGCCCGCTCGATGAAGCCGTCGGTCAGTCGCGCGGGGGAAGCTGCTGTACCGCCCAGCGATTGCCGTCGGGGTCGCTGAAGAAGACGAACGAGCCCCATGGGAACACCTGAACCTCACTGACCTCCACCCCACGTTCGGCGAGCTCCGCGTGCGCGGCCTGGATGTCCGAGACCACCATCTGCAAGCCCTGGACCGAGCCAGGAGGCGCGTCCGTGACTCCCTTTCCGAGCGCAATCGAGCAGGCGGAGCCAGGAGGCGTCAGCTGTACGAAGCGGATCTCGTCGCTGACGGCGTGGTCGTGGTCGGCGTTGAAGCCTGCCTGCTCCGTGTAGAAGGCCTTCGCTCGGTCGACGTCCGAGACGGGGATCGCCACCAGCTCGAGCTTCCAGTCCATTGCTCCTCCTCTAGTAGAGCCAGTTGGTCGCATCGACGACCTCGGGATATGCGAGCACGGGGATCACCGTTGCCTCCGGCACGGAGCGATTCGTTGTCGTCACGGCCGCGGAGTGGGCTCGCCTCGCCTCTCCTGCAGCACCCAGGTGTTCCCGTCGGGGTCGCTGAAGTCCGCGAACGAGCCGTAGTCGCGGTGCTCGGGATCGACGCCGGGCTCCCATCCGGCCGACCCCATGTGGCGGATCTCGCTGACGTCTACAGCACGCTCGACGAGCTCAGCTCGTGCGGCCTCGATGTCGGAGACGACCAAATGCGTGCCGCGCACGGAGCCCGGTGTCGCGTCAGTGATCCCCTTGCCGATCGTGATCGAGCACTCCGATCCTGGAGGCGTCATCTGGACGATCCGAAAGTCGTCGTTGGGCTGGTGGTCGACGTCGAGCCGGAAGCCCGCGCTGTCGACGTAGAAGGACTTCGCGCGGTCCACATCCGAAACGGGGATGAGCACGAGCTCGAGCTTCAAGTCCACAGTCGTCGTCCTTTCCTCGTCGTCTACTTCTCGACTCGGAACCGTAGATGCGTGACGTGCGGAGACTCGACGACACCGATGCATTTGAGCTCGATGTGCCGGTCGCCGAGCCCGTTGAACAAGCGAGTGCCGCCGCCCAGCACTACCGGTACGAGCTGAATGTGAACTTCGTCGACGCGGCCCGCCCGGAGGAATGCCTGAGAGACCTCCGCGCCCATGAGCCGTACGGTCCTCTCGCCAGCCGCTGCCTTTGCGCGCCGCGCGGCATCGTCGATGTCGGAGACGAAGGTGAACGTACCGCTCTTCTCGACCCGCTGCGCGAGGGGCTGATGGGTGAGCACGAAGCACGGGACCGGGAACGGCGTGTCGTTCCAAACCCCGACTCCGACGTCGAACGTGCGCCTGCCGAGCACGACAGCGCCCGTTGACTCGTGCATCTTCCGCTCGGCCTCCACATCGACGCCGCTCTCGGAGTCGAACAGCCACTCGTGAAGCCGACGCCCGCCTTCACCCATTGGCGCCTCGACGCCGACGTTCGGGACCCGCGATGAATCCGTCGAGTGACATCGACATCTCGAGGACGACCTCGCCCATGGTCACGCGGATTCGGCGACGGGTTCGGACCTACCCTCTTCGTGCATGGCCGGAACGGGGCTCGCGCGGAGGAACACAGCCCCGACCGTGGCGGCCGCGGCTGCGAACGCCGCGCCGACGACGAAGGCGATGTGGTACCCGCCCGTGAGCGCGGCGAGCTCGTCCTCGCCTGAGGCGCGCAGGCTGTCCGTTCGCGAAGCGGCGAGGCTCGCGAGCACCGCCAACCCCAGCGCGCCACCCATCATGAATGCGGTGTTGACGACACCCGAGGCGAGGCCTGCCTCTTCTGGTGCAACGTCGCTCATCGCGGCGAGGAGCACCGGGTTCATGGCCATGCCGACACCGAGGCCGAGCACGATCATGCTCGGGAGCACGTCGACTACGAAGGTCCCGTCGACCGGGGCTCGGGCGAAGAGCGCGAGACCGAGCCCGACGAGCGCCATCCCGGTTACGAGCGGCGGCTTGATCCCGAAGCGCATGACGAGCTTGGCGGAGAGCCCGAGCGAAAGCGCTCCCATGATCACCGTGGCAGGGAGGAAGGCGAGGCCTACCTCGAGCGCGCTGTACCCGAGGACGAGCTGGAGATAGAGCGCGGCCAGGAAGAACCACGCGAACATGGCGGCCGACCAGAGCACGCCGACGACATTCGCGGTCGCGACGTTCCGCAGCCGGAAGAGGCCGAGTGGGACGAGCGGCGAGGCGACACGTGACTCGATGACGAGGAACACTGCGAGGAGCGCCGCTGCGGCGGCGAGCAACCCGAGCGTCTGCGCGGAAGTCCAGCCGGCCTCGTTCCCGTTCACGATCGCGTAGACGGCGAGCATGAGCGAAGCCGTCACGGTCACTGCTCCGGCGATGTCGAGACGGGCGCCTGCGATCCCGGACGAGCCCGGCAGCAGCCGCAACGAGAAGACGATGACCGCGATCCCGATCGGCACGTTGACAAGGAAGATCCAGTGCCAGTCGAGAGCCTCCGTCAAGAAACCGCCGAGGATCACGCCGAGGCTCCCTCCGCCGGCGGCGACGAACCCGATCACGCCCATCGCCTTCGCACGCTCCGCCGGCTCGGTGAAGAGGGTCATGATCAGCGAGAGCGCGACCGCCGCGACGATGGCGCCGCCGAGACCCTGTATCGCCCGCGCCGCGATCAGGAACTCCTGCGAGCCCGCGAGGCCGCAGGCAAGCGACGCCAGCGTGAAGAGCCCGATCCCGGCGACGAACAGACGCCGGTGCCCGATACAGGTCGCCCAGCCGGCCACCGAGCAGCAGGAACCCGCCGAAGGTCAGCAGGTAGGCGTTCACGACCCACGCGAGCGACGTCTCGGAGAAGCCGAGATCCTCTCTGATCGAGGGCAGGGCGACGTTCACGATCGTCGTGTCGAGGACGATCATCAGGTCGCCGAGGCAGAGAACGACGAGTGCGAGCCAGCGTCTGCGCGTGTCCATGGTCAGCAAGCTTCCTTTCCCGGTCTTCGGTCTCTGGAAACTCAGACCGCCGTCGCGCTCGGAACTCATCGGTGTCCCGCGCGATGAGTTTTGCCCGCCTCGACGGTCATCATCCCGATGCCCACGACGGGATCCGACGCTGGGCCGCATACGATCGCGTTTGCAATCTCCGGCCCGATCGGACGCGCCGACCTGTCCGGGCTCTGCGAACGTGTTTGCGGTCTGCTGACGCAAGGCAACCCAGACGTCGTTCTGTGCGACGTCACGGGAATCGCACCGGACGCGGTGACGGTTGATGCCCTCGCACGGCTGCAGCTCGCCGCGAAGCGACACGGCTGCCGCGTCCGCCTGTGTCATGCGTCGGACGCGCTGCTCGAGCTCGTCGCGTTCATGGGATTGGAGGATGTCTGCCGAGCCGACGCGGCGATCGATGAGCTCCGGGCGATTCCGCACTAGGCGTGTTACGAATCGAGGCGTGGGGGCAGCCCGAAGAGCGGGAACACGGTCTCGGTATCGAGGAAGAACGTGAGCTCCACGATTCGTGCGCCCTCGATCTCGACCACTTGCAGCGCCCAGGGCTCGAAACCGCTGCCCGTGTCACTCGGCTTGTATTGCCCGAACGCCGGTGCGCCGTTCGCCGCGAGCGTGGGAATCACCCGCGAGCCCCGGCAGCCGGCACCCGGGCCGAACCACCAGGCGAAGATGTCGTCGCGACCGCGGAGCCACAGGTCGTACGGCGGCATCGACTGCGTTGCGTCCTCGTGGATAAGCGCCGTGAGCGCGTCCATGTCGTAGCGCTCGAACGCGTCGACGTAGCGGGCGAGGAGGTCGGCGTTCGCGACGTCGATCGACGGCGCGGTGGTTGCTGCGGACACGTTGCTCGCCTCGAGAGTCGCCCGCGCCCGCTGCAAGGCACTGTTGACAGACGCGACGCTCGTCTCGAGGAGCTCCGCGACCTCCGACGCCTTCCAGCGGAGCACCTCACAGAGGATCAGCACCGCGCGCTGGCGCGGCGGTAGGTGTTGCAGCGCGGCGACGAACGCGAGCCGAATCGTCTCGCGTGCGACGGTCACCTCTGCCGGGTCTCCGTCCGGCACGAGCCGGCCGTCCGGCATCGGCTCGATCCAGGTGACCTCGGGGAACGCGTTGAGGTTCTCGAGCACCGGCTCGCGCGCCGGACCCAGGTCCATCGGCCGGGCTCGGCGCTCGCGGGACCGGAGCATGTCGAAGCAAACGTTCGTCGCGATGCGGTAGAGCCACGAGCGCAGCTGCCGCCCGGCCCTCGAAGCTTTCGAAACCACGCCAGGCACGGATGAGCGTCTCCTGCACAGCGTCCTCGGCCTCGACCGATCCGAGCATGCGGTAGCAGTAGGCGGTCAGCTCGACGCGATGCTGCTCGAGCTGATCCTCGACCGTGAGAGACGCCGTGAGCGATGCCTCGTGCATGACGCCCAATGCTAGGCACCGAGTGGCCCCTCACCGAGCGAGAACCCCTCCAAGCCCACTCGCAGTGGGATGGACCCGACTTGACAAGCTCACCGAGATGGTCGCAAGACGTCGACGAGCCCGACACCACGCGCGAGCGTCGCTCAGTCGGTGGCGTCGGCGACGAACGCTGCGATCGCCTCCGAGAACTCGCGCCTGCTCGCCTCCCACGCGTAGAACATGTGGCCGCCTCCGAAGTGGCGAACCGTCAGGCGATCGGCCATCTCCGGATCGAGCCGCATCAGGTTCCGCAACCGGTCACTCGAGAAGTACGGCGTCACGAGGTCGTACTGCCCGTGCGTGATGAACGCCTTCATGTGCGGATTCAAGGCCATCCCGTAGCGGAAGTCGTCGGTGGCACCAGCCGGAGCTTCGAACGCATGCTTCTCGGTGTCGTCCTTCCACGCGAGATTCACCTCGTAGCTCAACAACGTGTACTCGCGATCGGTCTCGACCCCGATCTCCGATCGCAGGACCCGGTTGACCGCCATCGTGTACGCCGGGCTGATTCCGGACAGCGTGGGATCGGCGCCGGCGAACGGGTCGCGGTCGGGAAACGGGTCCGTGGCCGTGATCGTCGCGTCGTAGAGGCCGACCACCTTGCGCTGGTCGCGCAGGAGCTCTCGGGCGAAGGTCCGGATCGTGATCCGGCCCTCGGCTCGTACCACCAGGTCGACCGGGAGCCCGACGAGATCGGCCAGCCTCGCGAGGATGCGGTCGCGTTCAGGGGCGGGCATCGACGCGCCCCTCGTGAGGAATGACGCGTAGTCCCCGGTCGCGAACTCCTCGGCCTCGCCCAGCACCTGCTCGAGCGCCGCTCCAGCCGCGAACGCGCGCGAGCGTCCGTGGTGCACCGCCGCAGCGGCCATCGTCGGCAGCGTGTCGATCCACCCGAGCACGTCGTAGTCGGTGGGGTTCAACGTCGTGATCTCGAGCGCGGGAGAGATGAGGATCGCGCCGCTCAAGCCGATTCCGGTGCTCTCCTGCAGCATCCGGACGAGCCGGCCGACCCGGTAGCCGCCATAGCTCTCGCCGGCCACGAACACGGGTGAGCCCCAGCGGCCGTGGCTCGACAGCCAGCGTCCCATGAACTCCGACAGGGACTCCAGATCCCGCTTCGGGCCGAAGTACTCCTTCGGGTCGGGAGCGTCGTCCTTCTTCTCCTTCGCATCGCTCTTCTCAACCTCGATGACGCGACTGAACCCTGTTCCGACCGGGTCGACGAACACGAGATCACTGAACGCGAGCCACGACGCTTCGTTCTGCACCAGGCGCGGTGGCATCTCCGGAAGTGAGCCGTCCGGGGGGAAATCGACGCGCTGCGGACCGACGACACCCATATGGAGAAAGGCGGATGACGCGCCCGGGCCGCCGTTGAACACGAACGTGACCGGCCGATCGGCGGCATCGCCGTGGGCGACGTACGACACGGAGAAGATCTCCGCGGCCGGCTTCTCCTTCTTGCGCAGCACGAGCCAGTTGGCCGTCGCCGTGTACTCGATCGCTCCTCCGTCGCCGCTCCACGTCGCGGTCGTCTCAGACCCCGTCGGAGGCGCGTGGTCGACTTTGGGCTCGGTGGTCTCGTTGTCGCTCACAGCCGGGACGCTAGTCGACGCCGCCCCGGCCAGGCGCTCTCAGCTAGTTGATGCCGGACACGAGTCGGGCAAGCACCTTCTGATCCCAGCCGTTCATGAAGTCGGCGTGTCCGGCGAACTTCCCGGACGCAGGCTGCGCGAATCTGGAGGTCGGCGAATAGATGAGCACGAGCGAGATCGTCGGCAGCCGGACCGGGTGCGACGCAGGGCATGCTCCCGCAGCCGAGTACGCCGTGTGGCTCTTGTGGTTCGCACTGTCGGTCGCCTTGCCGTTCCAGCAGTTCGGGAAACGGACGTTGAACACCAAGGCGCTCTCCTCGGAGCACACGGGGACCGCCGCGAATCGCTTGCCGGTGCTTCCGCCACAGCTCCACGACACGATGCCCTTTGGCTGGGGACGCCGAGCCGTTGCGTTCCCGGCAATCATCTTCAGCCCGGGCGGGAACGCGACGATCGGACCGGAGGTGTGCCTTGTGTAGTAGAGGACGGCTGCGAGCGGGGTGCTCGGCTCGGTTCCCTCGTACAGGGTCGGCACCCAGTACGTCGAGGAGTCGAGCTCGCCGCAGGTGGACGACCCGTCCACGAGCGAGTCCGGCGTCGTCGAGGCATCCACGTCCCGGTTGCCGATGAACGTGTGGTTGTGGGACCGACCTGGCGCACCAGGGAAGAGGATCGGATCGTCGTTGTTTCGATGGCTGAACCCGCACGCGACGTTGAAGTACCGGCCTCCGGGGAATGACGCGGACGGCCGTTGTGCCGCCGCTTCAGATGCGGCCGAGCGGCTCGTCGAGCCGAGCGCGACGCTGGAGAGTGCTGCCAGGAGAACGACGCTCGCGCCAAGGAGGATCACTGGCATACGTCCTTCTCTGCGACCGTGGCGGGTCACGTTCCAAGGAGCGTACAACGCCTTCCGCAATTGACCAACCTCCGGGCAGGACCGTCAAGCGAACTCCGCACCGAGGCAGCCACGAGTACCTGCGCGCGCGAGGACGTCAGCGCCCGAGGAGCGGGAGCACTCGATCGCAAATCAGGTCGACGCCGCTCGCCGTCGTGCGGCCCTGCGGCGTCCCGAGCTCGACACGGCCGACTCCGGCGTCCCAGAGCTCGATTACACGGCGCGCGACCTCTTCGGGCGTCCCGGCGATGCAGAACCGGTCGAGCGGCGGCGACTGCGTGCCACGCAGCTCGAGGGTCGGATCGCGGTGCGCCACGACCTCGAGATAGGGCTCGACCGCGGCCCGCGCTCGCTCGCGGGCCCACTCGACCGTCCTCGTCGACGACCGTGACGCAGCCGAAGACGATTCTCACGCCCCGAGTCGCCGATCCAGTCGCGCACGACGGGCACGAGCTCCGGGTTCGCGCTGCCGCCGATCTTCACCTCGTCCGCCACCGTTCCGGCCCAGCGCGCCGTCTCGGGACCCCAGGTGCCGATCATGAGCGGCACGGACTCGCGCGTCCTCGGATACGCGAGCTTCGTTCCGGGCGCAAGCGTGAACCGCTCGCCCTGGAACCCGCTCTCGTCGCCGGCGAGCAGCGCGCGGACAATCGTCACTGCCTCGCGCAGCGCGGCGAGGGGCCGGGTCTCCTCGAGACCGAGCCGATCGAGCCACGCACCCTTCGCGAGGCCGAGGTACGCGCGTCCGTTCGAGACGGCGTCGAGCATGGCGATCTGACCGGCGATCTCGTAGGGGTGCAGCGTGAAGGGGTTCAGCGCTGCAGGCCCGAGTCGGAGCCGCTCGGTCGCACGTGCCATCAGCAACAGCGGTCCGATCGCCGGCTGGTAGAGCAGGTCGTGGAAGACCGAGATGACGTCGACGGCGGCGTTCTCCGCTCGCCGGGCGATCGCCTCGTACACCGCGCGGCTCCTGATCGGTGCGGAGCCCGATGCCGAGCTCGGCGGCTACGTCAGATCCTCTGTCACGAGCGCTCGCTCGCCGATGCGCTCGATCCGCATCACGAGACGCTCGTCCGGGTCCGGGCACGCGACGAGCGAATCCTGCTCGAGCCAGTCGTCGTCCGGAAGCCGCCGCATCTTCGCCGGCAGAAGCGCGAGCACGGACTGCATCGCGAAGAGGCAGAAGTGCTTGCCTTCCGGAATGCGCACGCGGCTCGACTCCGTCACCTCGAAGTAGTCGCCGACCTCGAGCCCGCAGACCGAACGGCCGTCGATCCGCTCGACCGTCACGCGGAGGTCGTAGAGATGCATCTCGGTCATCGCGCCATTCTCGCCTAGCTTCGCCGCCGGCACGGCGCTATCGTCGATTCGAGAAGTGACCTCTTCTGTTCAGGATGAGCCGACGGGCAGTCCCGATACGACGAGTCAGCTCGAATCCGCGTCGCCATCGCGTTTCCTGGCGGAGACGGTCGTAGCTCGGGTCGCACTCGGGGTGATCGCGCTCCACGTCGCCGACGACAACTACCTCCAGCCTCAGCCGGGCACGTCCGTCGGAGATCACTTGGTCAGCGGCTTCGTGCCGCTCGCCGTGCTCGCGCTGGCGGCCTGGGGGTATCCACGCATCCGCGCAGGCTTCCGGGCGGTGGTTGCGCTGACTCTCGGCCTGTTCGGCATCGTCGCCGGCGTCGAGGCAATCTACTACTCGACGAAGGGAGGCCCGTCCGGCGACGACTTCACCGGGTTCCTGTCGATCGCCGCCGGGCTCGTGCTCTTCGGGGTTGCCGTCGTGACGCTGTGGAGAACGCGACGGACCGATGATCGTCGGTGGTGGCGCTATCTGCGCCGGCTCCTGATAGCGTCGGTGGGATCGCTGTCGCCGCGTACCTGGTCCTTTCCCGCTGTACATCTCGTACGTCGTGACGCATGTGGCACGCGGGTTCGTCCCCGCGCCTGAGCTCGGCGCCGACTACGAGGAGGTCTCGTTCACGACGAGCGACGGGCTCGAGCTCAGGGGCTGGTACGTCCCATCGACGAACGGAGCGGCGGTGATCGCCTTCCCCGGCCGCAAGGGGCCCGCAGCGACCTGCACGAATGCTCGCCCGTCACGGCTACGGCGTGCTCCTCTTCGACCGACGCGGTGAGGGCGAGAGCGAGGGTGATCCGAACACGTTCGGCTGGGCGGGAGAACGAGACGTGAACGCGGCCGTCGCGTACCTGCGGAGTCGTTCCGATGTCGAACCGGGCCGCATCGGCGGCATCGGACTCTCTGTGGGCGGCGAGATGATGATCGAGGCGGCCGCGGAGTCGGACGGCCTCAAGGCGATCGTCTCCGAGGGTGCCGGCATTCGCTCGATTCGGGAGGGTCTGGCGATTCCCGAAACCCGGAAATGGCTCGAGGCCGTGATCGCGCATGCAGTCGTTACGCCGGCAACGGCGATCTTCTCGAACGACCTACCACCCCCGAGCCTCGAGGATCTCGCGACTCGCATCGCCCCTCGACCCGTGTTCTTCATCTACGCGGTACCCGGTCAGGGCGGCGAGGCCGAGCTCACCGAGCTCTTCTACGACGCCGCGCGCGAGCCAAAGACGATCTGGAAGGTGCCCGGCGCCGAGCACACCGGGGGCATCGAGGCGCAGCCGGCCGAGTACGAACGGCGCGTCGTGGGCTTCTTCGACGACGCGCTGCTGGAACCCGACACGAGGAGCGATCCATGATCACCGCACTACGCCGAGTCTTCCTTGTCGCAACGCCGCTGACTCTCGCGGTGGTGCTGTGGTTCCACCCGCCCGGGGGCGAGGACGTCTACGAGGGCGTACGCGACGACGTGAACGAATGGCTGTTCGTGCACACGGTCTTTCTGTTCTTCATCCCGCTGATGGCAGCCGCGACGTACCTGTTGCTGAGCGGCCTGCAGAGCGTCGCTGCGACCGTGAGTCGGATCGCTCTCGTCTTCTTCCTCGTCTTCTATACCGCGTACGAGGTGACGGTCGGGCTCGGCACGGGGATTCTCGTCGACTACGCCAATGGGCTCGAACCACCCGAACAGGCCGTCCTCGCCGACGCGATCCAGGACTACAACAAGAGTTACCTTCTCGGTGACCCCGCGTCGGTCTCGCTCCTCCTCGGCTTCTTCGGCTGGGTCGTGGCGCTCGGCGCCGCCGCCGTGGCGTTGCGACGCGCGGGAGCCGGCTGGATCGTGACGGTGCTCGTCGGGGTGGCCGCCCTGTTTGCCATCCATCCTCCGCCGGTCGGCCCAGCTGCCCTCGTCTGCTTCGCGGTCGCGGCGGCGCTCATCGAGCGTTGGCGGGCCCGCGAGGCGAGGGCGCGTATCGCGACGTCGGTGACGGCCGACACCGCGTCGTCGGAGCCTCTCGCGACGTAGTCAAACCGCCGAATGGCTCGTCGGACGCAGGCCCGATGTGCATCGCTAGGGTGCGCGTTTCATGACGGCGCACCGCAGTCCCTGGCTCGTCCTCGTGCTCGTCTGCATGGCGCAGTTCATGGTCATCCTCGATGCGACGATCGTGAATGTCGCATTGACGTCGATCCAGACCACCTCGAGATGTCAGACGCGGACTGCGGCAGGCGCGACCGCTCGGAGCCGGCGCCGGCTGATGCGATGCCCGAGCTCCGCCTCACCGGAGGCTGCTGCGGCGCCGCGTTCGCGGACGACCTGTCCACGGAGACGAGGCCGATGCCCTACGCCCAGGTGAACGACGTCACGATGTACTACGAGGACCTCGGGTCGCCCCAGGCGCCGCCGCTCGTCCTGCTGCACGGCGCGGGTGGGACGATCGACGACCCAGTCGGCGGCTGGGCCGGGCTGGTGCCGTCGTTCGCCGAGCGCCACCGCGTGCTCCTCGTCGAGCACCGCGGCCACGGGCGCACGAACAACCCGGCGGGCTTCATGACCTTCGAGCAGATCGGTGACGACATCGCGGGACTCGTCGGCGAGCTGGGGATCGACTCGGTCCACATCGCGGGCATCAGCGACGGCGGCGTGGTGGCGCTCGACTGCGCCCTGCGCCGGCCGGGCCTGACACGGAGCATCACCGTCGTCGGCGGCAACTACCGGACCCACGACGGCATTCGAGCCTACGCGGCGAACCTCGACCCCGACGCCCTCGAGCAGGCCGCGCCCGAGGCGGCGGAGGCGTTCGGGCAGCGCCACGACCAGGGGAAGGAGCCGGGGTACTGGAAGGAGCTCATGCGCCAGATCGTCGCGAACAACACCGAGAACCCCACGTGGACCGAGGAGGATCTCGGCCGGATCGCGTGCCCGACGCTCCTCGTCGCCGGCGAGGACGACCCCTTCGCGAGCCTCGAGCAGATGGTCGAGATGAAGCGCGCGATCCCCGGTGCGGAGTGGCTCATCGTCAACCACGCCGGTCACCCCGTGCAGTACGAGGCGCCGGAGATCGTCGGCGCGCGGATCCTGGACTTCCTCGACCGGAAAGCGTGAGCGAACGCCGGGGCGACCCGGCCCACCAGCCGCTCGTGCACGGCTCACCCTTGCAGGCCCGGCGTGGCTAGGCTCATCCGGTGGCCGACTGGGAGACCGTCCGCGAGATCGCTTCAGCCTTTCCCGAGGTCGAGGAGAACACCTCGCATGGACAGCCCTCGCTCCGCGTGCGGGGGAAGCTCTTCGCCTGGATGAGCCCAAAACGAGAGGCGGAAGGTGCGTTCGTCGTACGGGTCGATCGGGACGAGAAGCAGCTGATGATCGACTCGAGCCCCGACGTGTACTTCTCGACCGCGCACTACGAGGGCTACCCGGCCGTTCTCATCCGACTCGAGCGGATCGAACGCGACGAGCTGGCCGAGCGGATCGAGGAATCGTGGCTGATCCAGGCACCGAAGCGCCTCGCGGCTGCGTTTCTGGCTGGCCACCGGGCGAGACCACGGTCTAGGGTTAGGTCCGGGGGTTGCCCCCGTGCAAGAGTGTTCGTACGAGCCAGCGAGGAGGTGAGCTGATGGAGGAGCGACCGGCCTACCCGGTCCGGATCGAGGGGCAACTCGATCCCACGCTGAGCCGCTGGCTCTGGCTGGTCAAGTGGGCGCTCGCGATTCCGCACTACATCGTGCTCGGCTTCCTCTGGATCGCGTTCCTCGTGCTGACGGTGGTCGCCTTCTTCGCGATCTTCGTCACGGGCCGGTATCCGCGAGGCATCTTCGAGTTCAACGTCGGCGTGCTCCGCTGGACGTGGCGCGTGCTGTTCTACTCCTACGCCGCCCTCGGGACCGATCGCTACCCGCCGTTCACGCTCGACGAGGCACCCGACTATCCCGCGACGCTCGCCGTCGAGTATCCGGAGAGGCTTTCGCGCGGGCTCGTGCTCGTGAAGTGGTGGCTGCTGGCGATCCCGCAGTACGTGATCGTGGGGATCTTCGCGGGCGGGGGCAGCTACGCCGCCTGGCGCGGAGAGAACTGGGCCTGGACCTTCGGGGGCGGGCTGATCGGCGTGCTCGTGCTCTTCGCGGGCGTGGCATTGCTCTTCACAGGGCGGTATCCGCACGGGATCTTCGACCTTGCGGTGGGGCTCGACCGGTGGGTCGCCAGGGTGGTGGCGTACGCGAGCCTCATGACCGACGCCTACCCGCCCTTCCGCCTCGACCAGGGAGGGGCGGACCCGACCGGAGCCGACGAGGTGCCGCTCGCCGACTCTCGCGGCCGACGGTCCGGCGGTCGAGCGAACGGGTCGGACAGGAGCCGGACGGGTCGTGTTGCTCATCCTGGGCGGAATCGCGGCGCTGCTCGCATTTGCGGTGCTCGTCGGTGGCTGCGCACTGGTCGCCGTCGACCAGACACAGCGCGACGACGACGGTTTCCTCATGTCTCCGACGGAGGACTTCTCGACGTCCACCTACGCGATCGCGTCGGAGAGCGCGGATGTCGACCTCGAGGGCGCGGAATGGGCAGTGACGGGATTCCTCGGCACGGTTCGCATACGCAGCGAGAGCGAGCGCCCGGTGTTCGTGGGCATCGCACGCGTGGCCGACGCGGCCCGCTACCTGAACGGTGTCGAGCACGTCGTGGTCACCGACATCGCGGACGAGCCCGACTACTCTCGACGGAGAGGCACCTCCCCAACGACTCCGCCCGGGGAGGAGACGTTCTGGGTCGCCTCGATGAGTGGAGCCGGAGAGCAGACGCTCGACTGGGAGCCCGAGGACGGTGACTGGACCGTTGTCGCAATGAACGAGGACGCGACGCGCGGCGTCGCCACGGAGCTAAGCGTGGGCGCCGAGCTCGACTCGGTGATCTGGATCGGGATCGGGCTGCTCGTCGCAGGAGGGTTGCTCGCCGCCGCAGCGGCACTCGCGATAACCGCGGGGGCGCGCACCCGCCACCAACCCCGCTCGGCCGGTTGAGCGCCATCCCCCTCGGGGCAATCGCGGATCATTGGCCTACACTGAGTCGGCACACGGGACGAATACCGACGGCGCCGACTGCGCCCTCCTTATCCGTTCATGCCAGGAGGAGCGAGGTGTCGCATGACGAGTAATGCGAGCGAAAGGCTGGACGAGGTCCAGGAAGGGATCGCTCACAGGGTTTCGCGACGAAACGCGAACGAGCGCAAGGCGGCGGAGATCAGCCCCAACACGGATGCCCAAGGTCTCGTGGAGTTCGCGTGCGAATGCAAGAAGGTCGACTGCGAACGATCGGTCAGGGTCCCGCTCTACGTCTATCACCGCATGCTCGAGGCGGGCAATCAGTATCTCCTGCAAGCGGGGCACCACGCGTTTACGAGCTATCGAACGATCGTCTCCGTCGGTCTGATGCGGATCGAGGAGCGCGCCTAGGCTTCGCTGCGCGAGCTGGCCCCGCGACACAAGTTCGTTCGCGTCGAGTTCCTCGCCTTGCGCGCACCGCGCGTCGGTGGGTAGCGGACTAGGGGCCGAACTCTCTACGAAGGGCCAGTAGGTGCACCTTGCTCCTCCGCTGCATCGAGCTCGGGCGCCTCTTCTATAGCTTCGCCTGCTTCGCCTGCTTCGCCTGCTGTCGCTTCGCCTGCTGTCGCTTCGCCTGCTGTCGCTTCGCCTGCTGTCGCTTCGCCTGCGTCGTCGTCCGCCGCCGCAACAGGGTTTGCCGCCAGCTCACGCTCGGCGGCAGCCGCCAGCTTCCGCTCGCGCTTCCTCTCCTGCTTTCGCTCGCGCTTCTCCCGAACCGTGCGCTCGCGAGTGAGTTTTGCCATCGTCTGCTGTCTCTTCGAGCTCATTGACTTCCTCTCTGTCGGGGCTCGAGCATACGCGTTTCTCCGATCCGTCCTCTCTTTCGGAAGGTCGCGGAGACGCGTCCGTCGAGGAGGTACCGGCCTCTGCGCACGCTCAGCGCCTGGTCAGCGGCACGACGCCGTCGAACGTCCGAGGAAGCGCAAGGCTCCCTTGCAGAGGCCACTTGCGGCTCGCCGTTGATAGGCCGGCGTCGCGAGCAGCCGGTCCTCTGCCGGGTTCGTCATGAAGCCCATCTCGACGAGGATCACCGGCACGTCCGCCCAGTTGAACCCCGTGAAGTCAGAGCGTTCCTGAAGGCCTCTGTCGGGAAAGCTCAGCGCTCGGACGAGCTCGGACTGCACGGTCCGGGCGGCACGCCTGCTCGACGCATAAACGTCGTCGGTCCAGCCGGCGCGAAGTGCCGGGTGCAGCGTGTGCGTTCCACGGACGCTCCGGTCGGTGGAGCCGTCCGCGTGCAGGCGGAGGAAGAGCCCCGCTCCGGCGCGGTTCGCGATGCGCGCTCGCGCGATGTTCCCCATGCTCGCTCCCGCGTTCTTCGTTCGCGTCATCACGACACGTACGCCTGCGCGCTCGAGCAGCGGGCGGAGACGCTGCGCGACGAGCAGGTTCAGCTCGGCCTCGGTCAGCCCGGAGACGACACCGCGGGTTCCTCCGCCGTCCTTGATCTTGCGAATCGGAGAGCCCGGGCCGATCGGCTCCGTCGCAGGGTTTCCGCGTTGATCGTGGCCCGGATCGAGAACGACGACGACCGGCTCCGTCTGTCCCGTCGCAGCCGCGGGCAGCATGAGCACGAGCGCAGCGAGCCAACCGGAGGCGCATCGCATACGCTCAGTCTGCCCTCATGCGAATCGCGTCGTTCAACGTGGAGAACCTCTTCGACCGGGCGCGCGCGCTGAACCTGGACACCTGGGCCGACGGAAAGCCGATCCTCGAGAAGCACGCGCGGATCAACAGGCTCCTCAACCGCCCGGTCTACAGCGAGGCGAACAAGACGGCGATCAAAGACCTGCTGCTCGAGCTCGGGCTCGAGAAGCGCGACGACGGCGGCGACTGGGTCATCCTGCGCCAGAACCGGGGCAAGCTCGTCAAGCGCCCGCAGGCCGGCGGTCTGGAGATCGTCGCGAACGGCCGCGGCGACTGGATCGGCTGGGTCGAGCTCAAGAAGGAGCCGGTGAACGAGCTGGCGATGGATCACACGGCGATGGTGATCCGCGACCTCGCACGCGGACGTGCTCGGTGTCGTCGAGGCCGAGACGCGGATCGCGCTCGACAAGTTCTCGCGTCAGCTGCTCGAGAAGGTCGGAGGCACGCCCTACGAGCACGTGATGGTCATCGACGGCAACGACGATCGCGGCATCGACGTGGGGCTCATGTGCAAGGCGGGCTTCGAGATCACGTCGCATCCGCTCCCACGTCGACGACACGGATCAGTCCGGGACGGTCTTCAGCCGCGACTGCCCCGAGTTCCTCGTCGACGACGCCGAGCGGAGAGCGGCTCGTCGTGCTGGTCAACCACTTGAAGAGCAAGGGCTTCGGCGTCGCCTCCGACTCGAACGAGAAACGGAAGCGACAGGCGAGACGCATCAAGAAGATCTACGAGCGGCTGACCGCCGAGGGCGAGCAGAACATCGCCGTCGTCGGAGACCTCAACGACACGCCCGACTCCGCTCCGCTACGCGCCCCTCCTCGTGCAGACGGATCTGCAAGGACGTCAGCACGCACCCGTCTTTCACGAGCGACGGTCGACCGGGCACCTTCGGAAACGGGACCAAGAGCCAGAAGATCGACTACGTGCTGTTGTCTCCGGCGCTCTTCGCGAAGGTGACCGGTGGAGGCGTCTTCCGCATGGGCGTCTGGGGCGGCAAGCACGGAACGCTCTTTCCGCACTACCCGACGATGACGAAGCCCGTCCACGCGGGCAGCGACCACGCCGCGATCTTCGCCGACCTGGCGCTCTAGATACTTGACCGGAAAGTGGCGCGCCGTCGGGGGCGGTCACGACCAAGCTGGGCGTCGCCCGTACGCGTCGTGCAGGCTTGAAGCCTGTGCGACGCGCGCGGGTGGCGATCCGGCGACGTGTCGTGGCCGCCATCCGGCCCGCGTGAATTTCCGGCAAGCATCAAGTCCGTCACGGGCCGAAGTGGTTCACCCACACGACCCCGTCGTCGATGTCGTCGAGGTTGGCGCCGGGGAGCAGCGCGATCCCCACCGTGCGCCAGTCGGGCTGCAGCAGGTTCTCGCGATGGCCCTCCGAGTTCAACCAGGTGTCGAGGGCGAGCCTCGGCGCTTCGAGCGCACCCTCGGCGACGTAGAGGTTCTCGCCGATCGAGCCGCGGTAGCCGAGGTCGTCGGCCACCTGGAAAGGCGGCTTTCCGCAGGCCTCGTGCCTGAAGTCCCGGCAGAGCACGATGTCCCTTGCCTTCGCCGCCGCCGTCGCGTTCAGCAGCGGTGAAAGCGCAACGGGCTGGAGGCCATGGTGGTCACGCGCGTAGTTCACGAGGCACAAGAGCACCTGCACCTGCACGTCGGGAGCCACGGCGGTGCTCTCTCCGCCGGGGCACGTGCTCTCGTCCGCCAACCAAGCGCTCCACGCATCGTTCTCGGGGTAGAGGGACTTCTCGCCAATCGTGATCCCGGGCGAGCCGGGATACAGCTCGAGTCGGAGGCCGGTCGTCGGGCCTTCGCCGAGGACCATCCGGTCGGCGAGCGGACGGGTGAGCGTGAGCACGAGCGCGATTCCGATGAGCAGGCCGATGATCAACCGACCGTGGGACGCAGGGTCTGCACGACCGCCGCTTTCCTCCTCGTGACGCCAATCTCCGTCCTCGGTCCGCACCGCCCCCTGCCTATCGGCCCGCAAGGACATCGGGTTGAGCCGGCACTCCCCCCAACGGAATGCCAGACGGGGCGACTGGCGTTCAACAAGACGTGAAGCTCGTGTCGGTCAACGTCGGGCTCCCTCGCGAGGTCGAATGGAGGGGCGAAGTCGTCCGTACGTCCATCTTCAAGAGCCCTGTCGCCGGCCCGACTGCGTGCCGCCGCGTCAATCTCGACGGCGACCTTCAATCCGACCTCGCGGTGCACGGCGGACCCGACAAGGCCGTGTACGCGTACCACGCCGAGCACTACGCCTTCTGGCGCGAAGAGCTGCGGGGCGTGCAGCTCCCCTGGGGATCGTTTGGCGAGAACCTCACGATCGACGGTCTCCCGGACGAAAGCGAGCTGTACATCGGCGATCGCCTTCGCGTTGGCTCCGCTGTGCTGGCGATCACTCAGCCGCGGCTTCCGTGCGCCAAGCTCGCGCTCCGCTTCAGGCGTCCGGACATGGTGAAGCGCTTTCTCGCAAGCGGACGAACCGGCTTCTATCTCGCCGTCGTCAGCGAAGGGGTCGTCGAAGCGGGCGACGAGGTCGTGTACGTCGCGCGAAACAGCGGCGGCGTCAGCGTCGCCGAGATCACACGGCTCTATGCGCACGCACGGGACGACATCACTGCCATGCACCGCGCGGTCGAAGCGGAAGGTCTCCCCGATGTATGGCGGAGCTGGTTCAACAAGCGCATTGCGGCGCTGAGCACGTCCGCCTAGTCCAACTCGGCCAGCATCCGAAGCTCCGCGAGCCTCGGCGCCGGTCATGCCATGAACGAGCTCGAGGGCACCCACGTTGTCCGCCACCTGGCTCGGACTGGTTGCACCGAAGAGCACGCTCGCGACCCGTTGGTTTCCGAGCGCAAAGGCGATCGCCAGCCGCGCCGGAGTCGTCGTGAGTTGCTCCGCCATCGTCCGGAGGTGACGGCCGATCTCCAGTGCCTTTCGCCGTCGCGGATCGCCGAGCATGGCGGAGAGCCGACCGGTTCCGTCGGCGGCCGCGTACTTGCCGGTCAGGGCGCCATTCGCGAGCACGGCCGAGGCAACGACGCGCGCGCCCGCGGCGTCGAGCGCCGCTGACATCGCTTGGTCTTCCACGAACTCGGGATAGGCGAGGCTGTACGGAAGCTGAGCCGCGCACGGTGCCGGGAGCCCCTCGACCGACGCAAAGCGGATTGCAGCAGCGGCGAGCTCGTGACGCCAGTTCAGGAGCCCCCACGCACGAACCTTCCCCGAAGCGATCAGCTCGCTGACCGCACCGACCACCTCGGCCACCGGCACCCCGTCAGGCGGCCGCTCGGAGTAGACGAGATCGAGGTAGTCGAGACCCATGCGCTCGAGCGAGCCGTCGAGCTCCTCGGCTGCGGTCTCTTTCGGCCAGAACTCCCACCAGAGCTTGTTGGCGATCACGACCTCGCCTCGATCCCAAGCAGCTGCCCGAAAGAGCTCGCCGAACACGACCTCGGAGTACCCGGTCGGAAGCGGAGCAGCTCCGGACTCGTCGTCATAGCGTGCGTCGTCGAGGAAGTCGATGCCGGCGTCACGGGCAGCAGTCAGCACTGCCACGCCGGTCTCGCGCGGCACGCGCTCGAACGTGCGCCAGGACCCGAGAGAGAGCACCGAGACCTCGACGCCCGACTCGCCGAGCGGCCGGTGCTCCACGCGCTAGCTCGAGAGCCGCACGAGTCGTCGAAGCTCGCTCACCGGGCCGAGCCGCCTGGCCGGACGGCGATCGGACACCCGCATCTCGAGCGCAAAGCGATAGAAGCGGCCCGGGTCGTAGACCTCGCACGGATCGCTGTGGCACGGCTGCATCGTGCAGCCGGCGCACCCTCTTCCCTCCAGCGTCGAAGAACGAGATCGTCAGCGGGACGTGCGTGTTCTTCATCCAGAAACCACCGCTCGTGGGCCGTGGGAAGACGAAGAGCATCCCGTCCTTCGGGGCGGGAACCCGATTCATGAGCCCCACCGAACGGGTCACCGGGCGCATTGCAAGCTCGGGCTTGAACGGCACTCCGTCGAGCGTCAGGCGGGTGGGGGCCGCATCCGCGCCGGTCCTGCCAACCGCGAGCGCGCCTGCGGCGATGGCGGCGACGGTAAGCCCGATGACAGCTGCTCGAATTCTCATCTTCGAGACGATAGGCAATCGTGCACGCCTCGGTGCGCCGCGACTCTCGAACGGCGGCGGCTACTCGGTCACGGTGACGGAGACACGCTGCACCGCGTTGTTCGCGTACCCGCCCACGTTCCACGGCGCTTCGAGCGGCTGCGCGTCCCCGCCCACGGTACTCGCGCGACAGCAGAGCTCGTGCTCACCGGGAATCGCGTTCCAGTCGAAGCTCCACGACCGCCATGCCCATCGCCCGAGCGAGTCCTCGCCAAGCTTCGCGTCCGACCACGTCGTGCCACCGTCCGTCGATACCTCGACCCGCGCGAGCTCGGATTCCCCCGCCCAGGCGCGCCCCTTCAGGGGGCACGGGCCCCCGGGCACGACCCGCGATCGACTCAGGAACTCGGGGACGCCCGGAGGGATCATCAGGGAGCGAGGCTGGATGCGAGAGAGGAGCTCGCCGACCTCGTCCTCGTGCTGTCGCAGCCTGTAGCTATGGCGCTGCTGGTATCCGTCGAACGGCGTATCGAGGGCCGAGATGCGCGCGAGCCATTTCACGCTCGTCATCCCGTACCAACCGGGAACGACAAGCCGGAGCGGGAATCCGTGCTGCGGCGGCAGCGGCATGCCGTTCATCTCGTACGCGAGGATCGCATCGCCGGCGAGCACGTCCTCGACCGGAAGGCTCCGCGCGTACGTCTGGTCCTCCCCACCCTCGACGCCGCGATCGATCCCGGTGAAGAGCACCTCGACGGCGTCCTCGCGAATACCTGCCTCCTCGAGCAGCGAGCCACCCGCGTTCCACGCCAGCTGGCCGTGCCTACCGCCTCGAGCAGCCAGGGCTGGCTCACGACGTGGGGCTCGACGTGCGCTCGCCCGTTCCCGGCGCATTCCATCGTCACCGCCATCTCGACTGCGGGCCGCGCGCGGAGGTCGTCGAGCGAGAGCGTTAGCGGCTGCTCGACGAGGCCGTCGACCTCGAGCGTGAACGTCCCGGGGTCGACCTCGGGGATGTCGTAGTGGATGAGGAGGTAGTGGAGGCCGACCGGGGTGACGTCCCAGCGCAACGCCTCGAGCGGCATGCCGTGGTTTCGCGCAGCGAGCTGGAGCTCTTCGAGGCTGATCCCGTTCGCCACAGCCACGAGACTAGCGTTCGCGATCTGGTTGTATCGGAACGATGGAGCCGACGGGCAGCCTGCTCTCGAAACCGTTCCTCCTGGCGGTCCTGACGATCCTCGGGGTCTCCTTCACGATCGGAATGCTCCTGCCGGTGCTCCCGCTCTATGCGAAGGGGCCGCTCGGGACAGGAAACCTGGGAGTCGGGCTCGCAGTCGCCGCTGCGAGCCCGACCGCGCTCCTCTTCCAGCCGCTCGCCGGGCGCATCGGCGACCGGCGCGGCCGTCGTGTTCTCGTCATCTTCGGCCCGTTGATCGTCGCGGTCTCGGTCGCGGCGTACACGTTCGCCGACACGCTCTGGACGCTCGTCCTGCTTCGACTCGTCACGGGCGTCGGAGAGGGAATCGTCTTCGTCGGTGCGGCGACGGTGATCAACGACCTGGCCCCGGAGCACAGGCGCGGTGAGGCCGTGAGCCTCTACTCGCTCGGGGTGTGGGGTGGGCTCGCCCTGGGGCCCGTGGTCGGCGAGGCAGTCCTCAGCCACGCGAGCTTCGATGCCGTCTGGCTGACCGCGTCGGGCTGCGCGTTTCTCGCCGCGGTGGCGGGCTTCGCATTGACCGGAGACCCGGCCGGCAACGGCCCCGCGTGCGTCATCCGGGAGGATCATCCACCCGGCTGCGCTCGGGCCAGGCCTCGTGCTCATCGCCTCCGCCTTCGGATTCGCCGGATTCAACGCCTTCGTGGCGCTCTACGCGCGTGACCTCGGACTGGCCGGGGCGGGCTGGGTGTTCCTCCTCTACTCCGCGATCGTCGTCGCGATCCGCATCTTCGGGCGACGCCTACCCGATCAACTCGGCGCCAAGCAGGCTTCCGGCTCGGCGATGGCGATGCTCGCGGTCGGTCTGCTCGTGATCGGGCTCTGGAATCGAGCCGCTCGGGCTCTTCCTCGGAACCGCGGTGTTCGCCGCCGGAACGGCCCTGGCATTTCCCGCCTTGATGACCCTCGCCGTGGACCGTGCCGAGGTTGCGGATCGGAGCTCGGTCATCGGCACGTTCAGTGCCTGCATCGACGTCGGCTTCGCACTCGGTGCGCTCACGCTGGGTGCGGTGGCTGCCGTCGTTCGGGTACGAAGCGGTCTTCATCGCCGGAGCATTCGCCTCGGTGCTCGGTGCGCTCGTGCTCGTGCGCCTTCCGACACAGCTCCGAGCCCAGGCGGCGGAGGCCGCCTCGTAGGATCGATCGCATGGAGAGGCGCGAGCTCGGACGCAGCGGTGTCGAGGTGTCACGCGTCATCCTCGGATGCGGGAACTTCGGGGGCGTCGGATCCTCGCCCGCGTTCTTCGGGCAGGGGATCCCGAAGGACGAGGCGGTCAGGATCATGGATGCCGCGTGGGAGCTCGGCATCACCACGTTCGACACCGCGGACGCGTACGGCGGAGGTCGAAGCGAGACGTGGATCGGCGAGTGGCTGGCGACGAAGGACGCGGCCATCCGGGACGCGATCGTCATCGAGACGAAGACGTTCAACCCGCTGGAGGCCGGGGCCGATCACGGCCTCGCCGCAGACCGCATCGTGCGTCAAATCGATGCGAGTCTCGAGCGGCTCGGCGTCGAGCGGGTTGCGCTGTACATGGCGCACGACTTCGACCCCGATGTCCCGCAGGAGGAGACGCTCGGGGCGTTCGACGAGATCGCCCGCGCGGGCAAGGTCGGCGCGATCGGCGCATCCAACTTCGCGCCCGACCAGCTCGCCGACGCGATCGGTCTCTCGGAACGAGAAGGGCTGGTTCGATACGAGTGGGTCCAGAACTCGTACTCGCTCCTCGACCAGGCCGATGCCGAGACGGTCTTCCCAGTCTGCGCGGAACACGGTCTCGGCTACGAGGCATTCGGGCCGCTCGCGGGTGGCTGGCTCACGGGCAAATACCGCCGCGGAGAGGAGTTTCCGGTCGGTTCGCGCATGACCCAACGTCCGGGCTCGTACCTGCGCTACACGACGGACGCGGTCTACGACGCTCTCGAAGCCGCCGGTCGAGAAGCGGAGGCGCGAGGCGTGTCGATGGCAGGGCTGGCACTTGCCTGGCTGCTCGCGACCCCGGAGGTGACGGCGGTCGTCGTCGGCCCGGGGCGCGCAGAGCATCTGGAGCCGGTGCGAGAGGCGCTCGCTCTCGAGCTGACCCCAGCAGAGCGCACTCATCTGCGAGGCTTGTTCTCGTGAGCGTCGCTCGCCTCCGGCTCGCTCCCGTGGTGGAAACCATGTTTCCCCCACGAGCCCCCTTCTTCCTGAGAGCGTGGGGAACCTCCCGGTTCCCCACACCCCTCCACGCTCATGGCCCGGAGGCCGGCCCGTGAGCGTTCGCGTTCTCCCAGAGCACGAGGTCCGACGACTCCTCGATATGGAGTCGTGCATCGAGGCGATGACCGAGGTGCTCGCGTCGCTAGCTCGGGGGGAGCTGTACCAACCTCTTCGCTCCATCGCGCGGCCCCCTGGGGCGAGCACACTCCTCGGCCTCATGCCCGGCTATCGCGGCGGGGCGGCTCCGGCGTACGCGCTGAAGGAGATCGTGGTCGTGCCCGACAACCCCGGACGCGGGCTCGACACGCACCAGGGGGCCGTTCTGCTCCATGACGGAGAGACGGGGCAGCTCGTCGCGATGCTGAATGCAGCTCCGATCACCGAGATTCGCACGGCCGCAGTGTCCGGCGCTGCGACACGTGCTCTCGCGCGGCCAGACGCGAGGCGCGTCGCAATCCTGGGTGCGGGAGCACAGGCGCGCGGTCACGTCCACGCGATGCGCGCAGTACTCGACGACCCGGAGATCCGCATCTGGTCGCGAAAGCTGGACGCGGCCGAGCGGCTTGCGGGCGAGGTCGGCGCAACGGTCGCTCCGTCGGTGGATGCTGCGCTGTTCGGTGCGGAGGTCGTCTGCACGACGACCGCCGCGAAAGAGCCGATCGTCGAGAAGCGCTGGCTCGCCCGGGGAGCACACGTGAACGCCGTGGGCTCGTGCTTCCCGACGACGAGAGAGCTCGACTCCGAGACTGTCGCTCATTCGTCCTTCTTCGTCGACCGCCGCGAGTCGTGCCTGAACGAAGCCGGCGACTACATCCTCGCGGTGGCTGACGGGGCGATAGGCCCCGACCACATCAAGGCCGAGCTCGGGGAGGTTCTTGCCGGGATGCATCCGGGTCGGGAGCACGAGGACGAGCTCACCGTGTTCGAGTCGCTCGGGATCGCCGTGGAGGACCTGGCCTCCGCCGAGCTCGTCGTCCGGCGCGCTCGTGAGCAGGACGTGGGCATCGAGGTCGACTTCTGATCCCGATCGACGACATCGAGCAGGCACGGGACCGTCTCGCGCACACGGTCGTGCGGACGCCACTCGTTCGTCTCCATCTGGACGACGCTCCCGCCGAGATCTGGCTCAAGCTGGAGAGCATGCAGCCGATCGGCTCGTTCAAGCTCCGCGGAGCGGGGAACGCGATTCTCAGCGCTCCGCGGTCGGAGCTTCAGCGTGGAGTCGTCACGACGAGCACCGGGAACATGGCTCAGGGAGTCGCCTGGATGGCACGCCAGCTCGGCGTCCCCGCGACCATCGTCGTCCCCGACAACGCGTCCGAGGCGAAACTTGCAGCGGTCGAACGACTCGGCGGCCGAATCGTGCGCGTGCCCTGGGAGCAGTGGTGGGCCGCGGTCGAGGCCGACGAGGAGCGCGACCTGGGCGAGGGCGTCGAAGGGTACTTCGTCCACCCGGTGCGCGATCCGCCGGTGATCGCCGGGAACGGCACGATCGGGCTCGAGCTCGTGGAGCAACTCGACGACATCGATGCCGTCCTCATTCCCTGGGGCGGCGGAGGCTTGACGACCGGGATCGCCAGTGCACTACACGCGCTCAGCCCCCAGACGAAGATCATCGTGTGCGAGCCCGAAACAGGTGCACCGGTGACCGCCGCTCTCGCGAACGGCGGTACTGCCGAGGCGGTCGAGTTCGTGCCGTCGTTCGTCGACGGTGCTGGTTCGGGTGGCCTTCTGGCCGCGATGTGGGAGCACGCTCGTCCACTCGTCAGCAAGTCGGTCGTCGTCTCCCTCGAAGCCACGGCCGCGACGATCCGCATGCTCGTCGAACGGGCTCGCATCGTCGCGGAAGGCGCCGCGGCGCTGCCGGTCGCTGCCGCGGTCGCCGGCAACGGAGGCACCGGCCGCGTCGTCTGCATCGTCTCGGGCGGGAACATCGACCCGAAGCGTCTCGCAGCGATCCTCGAGGGCCGCGTACCCGACTAGCCGCCAGCAGCGCTGGCACGCCGGCCGAGCGGGAGCCCGTACCAGAGCACCGAGAACACAACCGCCGCCCCAGCCGCCGCCACGAACGCCACCCAGCGGTCGAAGAGGTAGTCGCTGACGAGCAGGACGGAGCACGTCATCGACACGGCGAGGAACACCGAGCCGACGATCGTCAGCCTGTTGGACGTCTGGAGCAGCTGCTCCTTGTCACGTTGCCTCCACTGGATGCGGTGATACGTCGTCGGCGATACGAGGCAGGCGGTCGCCGCGAGCGCCGCAAGGAGGCAGATCGCGTAGAGATCGCGCTGGAAATCGGTGACGTGCTCGAAACCAGCAGCGAACGGAGCCGTCAGCAGAAATGCGAAGAGCACCTGCACGCCCGGCAGGAGAACGCGAATCTCGTTGAGCAGCTCGAGGAGCTCTCGGTCGAGTCGTTCAGCGTGCGACTCGCTCGACGGTTCGGCCATGCCGCCATGATTCCGCGATGCGCACGATCTCCCTTCCTGCACTTCGCCGGCTCGCCATCTCCGCGCAGGGCTACGCGCCGCGGGCGCGGCGGGCAAGCACGCGGGACGTCGAGGATGCAATCCGCCGGGCCTCCTGCATCCAGCTCGACTCGATCTCGACGGTCGAGCGCAGCCACAGGGTCGCGATCGCGTCGCGCGCGGGCGACTATCGGTCGGGCACGGTGTCGCAGCTTCTTGCCGAGGGACGCGTCATCGAGTACTGGGCCCACGAGGCGTGCCTGCTGCCAGTAGAGGACTGGCCCCTCTTCGGGTGGGTCAGAGACAGCTACCGGAACCACCACCCCTGGCACGGCGACGTAAGAGCACGCTACCCGGGGCTTGCCGAGCAGGTCCTCGGGGAGATTCGCGAGCGCGGCGCAGTCGCCTCGCGCGACTTCGACGGCAGGGGCTCGCGGAACGATGTGGAACTGGAAGCCCGCGAAGGTGATGCTCGAGGCGCTGTTCTCGGCAGGCGAGGTCGTGATCGCGGGGCGGGTCCGCGGGTTCCAGCGGGTCTACGACCTACCCGAGCGGGTACTCCCGCGCGAGGTGCTGAACGCACCCTCCGTGTCGGAGGACGACTCGTGCGCGAGCTCGTCACCCGCGCCGTCCGCGCGCGAGGGCCACTGACGGAGGCTGCGATCGCAGAGCACTGGCGCCTGCGGGGCCGAAGCGCGCGGGCCCGTCCCTACGTCGACTCGCTCGTTGCCGACGGAGTGCTCGAACGGCTCGAGGTCGAGGACGGCGGCCCGCAGGTCATCGTCGAGCCGGGCGCGCCACTCGATCCGGACCGGCCGATCCACCGCAGTTCTGCTCAGCCCGTTCGACAACCTCCTCTGGGACCGACCGTTCGCACGCCGTGCGCTCGGCTTCGACCACCTGATCGAGGTGTACAAGCCCGCCCCCGAACGGCAATACGGCTATTACGTGCTCCCGTTCCTCTGGCGCGACCGGATCGTCGGGCGAGTGGACCTCAAGTCGGAGCGCAAGGATGGCGCCCTCGTGGTCCGTGCGCTCTACCTCGAGCCCGGGGTTCGCCGCTCGGCAGCGCTCGACGACGCCTTCGACCGTGCGCTCGACCGGCTCCGCCGGACGATCGGTCTCGAGCGCGTCGTGCGATGAGGATCGTCTCGCTGGAGGAAGCACGCCGCATCGCCGTTCGTGCGCAGCTGCTCGACGGCTCGGCCTCCACCGTGCTCGACACGGTGCATCAGCTCGGCTTCCTTCAGATCGACCCGATCTCGACCGTCGCACCGCCTCAGCAGCTCGTTCTCTGGAGCCGGCTCGGAAGGGCGTTCGACCCGGCCGAGCTCGACCGGCTGCTGTGGGTCGAGAAGCGGCTCTTCGAATGGAACGCCTACATCTGGCCGATCGAGGATCTCCCGCTCGTGCGGGCCCGGATGCGCCGACGGCGCGACAGGTACACGTGGGAGCGCCGCGGCAACGAGTTTCTGCAGGCGAACCAGCCCTTCAAGCGCTACGTGTTGCGCGAGCTCGAGCAGAACGGGCCAATGCTGTCGCGCGAGCTCGAGGATCGCTCTCGCGACCGCAGGAGCGAGGCGCACCCGTGGTGGGGCAGCCGCAACGTCGCGACCATGCTCGAGATCCTCCACGGACGCGGGATCGTCGCCGTCGGTGGACGACGAAACGGGCAGCGCCTCTGGGACCTCGCCGAGCGCTGGTATCCGCCGACTGAGACCGTCCCGCTCCCGAAAGCCGAGCGCCTTCTGGCGGAGAAGCGTTTCCGCGCACTCGGCGTGCGGCTCACGCCGAGTGGCTGGGAGGCCCACCCCGACGCAGTCGGAGGCTCCGTCCCCGATCGCGTCACGCTGCTCTCACCCTTCGACCGGCTCATCCACGACCGCGATCGCACCGAGGCTCTCTTCGACTTCCACTACCGGCTCGAGATGTACGTCCCGAAGGCGAAGCGTGAATACGGGTACTACGTGCTCCCGCTCCTCGTGGGCGACCGCCTCGTCGGTCGCGCGGAGCCACGCTTCGATCGGAAGACGGGCACACTCGAGCTGCTCGGAGCGTGGGGTGACACATCGCGCCTGGACGAAGCGCTCGCTTCCCTCGCGGCGTCTCTCCAACGCGAAAAGTAAGGTCGGCGGCGTGCACTGGCAGCTCGCCACGCTCGCGCTGATCCTGCTCGGCTTCGCGGCGATCTCGAAGCGCATCGACGGAACCTCGATCACCGGAGCGATGGTGTTCACGGCGGTCGGCCTGGTCGTCGGCGCGCACGTGCTCGGCATCATCGACCTGGCGGCCACAGGCGCCGAGGTCAAGCTGCTCGCCGTAGCAACGCTCGCCGTCGTTCTCTTCTCGGACGCCTCGCGGATCGACCTACGGACGTTGCGCGAAGAAGCACACGTCCCTGCCCGGCTGCTCGGGTTCGGGCTTCCGCTGACGCTCGTCATCGGGTTCGTCGCCGCGGTGGCGATCTTCGACGTGCTCGCGTGGCCGGAGGCGCTCGTCCTCGCGGTCATCCTTGCGCCGACGGACGCGGCGCTGGGCCAGGCCGTGGTCAGGTTGACGCGGCTCCCGTCGCGCGTCAGGCAGAGCCTCAGCGTCGAGAGCGGGCTCAACGACGGCATCTGCGTCCCGCTGTTCTTCATCGCGCTGGCCATCGCACAGGTCGAGGAGACACACGAAGGCTGGGGCTACGGTCTCCGGCTGATCGGAGAGAAGATCGGCTACGGAATCGCGGGGGGCATCGTCGCCGGGATCGCTGCTGCCGCGGTGGTCGTATACGCGGGACGCCGCCGGCTCGTCGACTCCGTGTGGCTGCAGGTCGTGCCCTTGGCCGGCGCAGCTCTCGCTTTCGGTCTCGCCGAGGCTATCGGGGGCTCCGGCTTCATCGCCGCCTTCGTAGGCGGAGGTGTCTTTGGAGGGTTTCGGAGAGATCGCGGAGGCGAGGTCTCGTATCTGATCGAGGAGGTGGGCACAGTGCTCGGCTCCGTGACGTTCGTCATCTTCGGCGCAGTTCTCCTCGGCAGCGCGATCGCCGACAGCACCTGGCAGATCGCGCTCTACGCGATCCTGAGCCTCACCCTGGTTCGCATGGTTCCCGTTGCAATCGCGATGCTTGGCACGGGCGCTCGTCCTCCCACGGTTGCCTTCCTCGGTTGGTTCGGCCCGCGGGGCCTCGCCTCGATCGTGTTCGCGCTTCTTCTGATCGAGGAGGGCGGCTTGCCCCACGACGAACTGATCCTGACCGTCGCGTTCGTCACCGTCGGAGTGTCGGTTCTTGCCCACGGCGTCTCGGCTGCTCCGCTTGCGCGCCGCTACGCAGGCTGGATCGAGGCAAACCCACGACCGACCCCGGCGGCAATCGAAGAGCGGAGCGGAGACGAGGTTCGCTAGCCCTCGGGCGTGGCGCCTAGCGAGCGCTCAGCGGGCTTCCTGGCGGGCCAGCTCGCGACGATCTCGGCGCCGAGCAGTAGCGCGATGAACCCGCCCACACGACCAGCAGGAATCCGAGCAGCGCGCCCAGCGACCCGTAGATCACGTTCAGATCACTGAACGTGCTGAGGTACGAGCCGTACACGGTCGTGGCGACCTGAAAGCCGATCGCGCCGATGGCCGCGCCGGGCCACAGGGCGTCCCATGCAGGCACGACGGGCGGAACCACCCGGTAGAGGGCGAGGAAGCAGGCGAACGTCAGCACGAGCGTGGCCGTGGCGGAGGCGGTCACGCTGAGGAGCCCCTCGGCGCTCGAGATACCGAGCGCTCCGGCGACGTTGCTCCCGATCTCGACGACCGACTTGACCGCGATGCTGAGGCCGAATGCGACGATCGCGACGAGCCCCGTGCCGAGCACGATGACGATGTCCACGAACTTGCCGCGGACGTACGACCGTGGCGTCGCGTCCTCCCAGATGACGTGAAACGCCCGCCGGATCGCGCTCATCATCCCGCTCGCAGCCCAGATCAACCCGATCAGCGCGACGAGGCCTACGACTGACGCCGTGGTCTCGCCCGCGGTCAACGCACGCCGGACGCTGTCCTCGAGCTCGCCCGTGCCCGAGAGCTTGTCCACGATCCAGGCGATGACCTCCTCCCGTCGCCCGGGGGGCACCACGAGGTCGACGATCGAGACGAAAAGGGCGACGAGCGGCACGAGCGAGAACAGCACGCGGAACGCGATCGCCGCGGCTTGCTGCGAAAGTGCATGCGACGAGTACCCTCGAACCGCCGAGACAACGGCATCGCGGAGGCGGCGGAGCCAGGTCACCGGGCGATGCAGGGCGGTTGGCGATGAGTCATGGGCGCTTCGCGTCGACGTGCTCTCGTTCGCGCAGCCAGCGTCGACGATGATGCCGCGGCGGATGGACAGCGAGGCCACATGATGGCGTCACGCACGCGTTGGCGCAGCGCACTCGTCGCGGCTCTCCCGATCGCCGGCTGGCTTCCCGGCTGGAGGTCGCTCATCAGGCGAGATGCGGTCGCCGCACTTGCGGTGTGGGCCGTGCTCGTCCCTCAGGCCATGGCGTACGCGTCGCTTGCCGGAGTTCCGCCCGTCTACGGGTTGTACGCGGCGCTGGCGGGTCTCGTCGTCTACGCGCTCCTCGGCACGAGCCGGCAGCTGAACGTCGGGCCGAGCTCGAGCATCGCCGTGCTCTCGGCGGCGACGATCGCGCCGTTGGCAGTCGCCGACGGCGAGCGCTTCCTCGTCCTGTCGGCTGCGCTCGCAGTGCTCACGGGTGTGATCCTCGTCGCCGCAGGCGTGGCGCGGCTGGGCTTCGTCGCCGAGTTTCTCGCAAAGCCCGTTCTGGCCGGGTACTTCGTCGGGCTCGCGATCGTGATCGCCGTAAGCCAGGTGCCAAAGCTCCTGGGCCTGCACGACGAGCCGGCCGGCTTCTTCCGACGTGTCTGGAACCTCGCCGGCGAAGCCGACGCCGCGCACGGCTGGACGGCGGCGGTAGGGCTCGGGACCCTTGCGCTCCTCCTCGTGCTTCGCGCAGTCTCGCCGCGCGTACCCGGTCCGCTCGTCGCAGTGGCTCTAGGCGTTTTCCTCTCCCGCGCCATCGACCTCGAAGCGCACGGCGTCGCAGTCGTCGGGGAGATCTCCTCGTCGCTGCCGGATCTCGCGCTCCCAGGCGTCGGCTGGAGTGAGGTCAACCGGCTGCTCGCTGGAGCTTTCGGTGTTGCGATTCTCGCGTACTCCGAGTCGGTCGCCGCAGCGCGCTCGTTCGCAGCGAAGCACGGCTACGAGGTCGACCCGAACCGGGAGCTGATTGCGATGGGCGCGGCCAACATCGGCTCCGGCCTGCTCAAGGGCTTCCCGATCGACGCGAGCGTCTCTCGAACCGCAGTCGCGGACGACTCCGGCCAACGCTCGCAGCTCGCCGGTCTCATGAACGCCGGGCTCGTCCTGACGACGATCCTTCTCCTCACGCGCTTCTTCGCAGATCTGCCGCAGGCAACACTTGCTGCGATCGTCATCGCGGCGGTGCTGCCGCTGATGCGTACGGGCGAGCTTCGTCGCCTCCGTCGCCTCGACGAGATCGACTTCGCGCTCGCGCTCGTCTGCCTCATCGGTGTCCTCCTGTTCGGCGTGCTCGGAGGACTCGCGCTGGCCGTCGTCACCTCGCTCGGCGCGCTCGTCTATCGCACCTTCCGGCCGCACACTGCCGTCCTCGGGCGGGTTCGCGCCGGCGCGGAGAGCGACGAGGACTTCGGCTTTCGCGACATCGAGCGACATCCCGAGGGCGAGACGTATCCCGGCCTCGTGATCTTCCGCTTCGACCAGGAGATCTTCTTTGCGAACGCACGACTGTTCCGCGACTACGTGCGCGAGCTCACTGCGAATGCCGGGTCACCGCTCCAGGCGATCCTCCTCGACGCGGCCGCGATCACGCACGTCGACACCACCGGTCTCGACGTCTTGCAGGAGGTGCACCGGGAGCTCTCCGCCCAGGGCATCACGCTGATGCTCGCACGCGTGAAGGGACCGGTACACGACATCCTCGAACGCGCGGGTCTCGTCGTCGTTCTCGGCCGCGAGAACGTCTTTCCGACCGTCCACGCCGGGGTCTCCGCGTACCTCGGCCGGTCCGGCTCGCGCCAGTAGCATCCTCGCCATGGAGTTCGAAACGAAGGCCATCCACGTCGGGCAAGCGCCGGACACGGCTACCGGCGCGCTGACGACCCCGATCTACCAGACGTCGACGTTCGCCCAGGAAGCCGTCGGCGTCAACAAGGGATACGACTACGCGCGGGTTGCGAACCCGACGCGCACCGCCCTACAGGAGTGCCTGGCTTCACTCGAGGGAGCGGCTCACGGCCACGCGTTCTCGTCGGGGCTCGGCGCGGCGACGACGTTGATGCATCTCCTCTCGCCCGGCGACCATGTCGTGTCCGTCAACGACGTCTACGGCGGCATCTACAGAATGTTCTCGCAGGTCTACGAGCCGAAGGGCTACCGGTTCACGTACCTCACGCCGGAGCAGATCTCGACGGGGCTCGCCGAGCACGTCGACGAGCAGACGAAGCTCGTGTGGCTCGAGTCACCGACGAATCCGCTGCTCAACATCGTGGACATCGAAGCGGCCTCGGCGGCCGCCCACGCCGTCGGAGCGCTGGTCGTGGTCGACAACACGTTCGCCACCCCCTATCTCCAGCAACCGCTCGCCCTCGGCGCGGACATCGCCTTGCACTCGACGACGAAGTACCTCGGTGGCCACTCCGACGTCGTCGGCGGATTCATCGCGACGAACGACAGCGAGGTCTCGGAGCGCCTCGCCTTCCTCCAGAGATCCTCGGCGCGATTCCAGGGCCGTTCGACTGCTGGCTCGTGCTCCGAGGCGTCAAGACACTCGCGGTGCGGATGCACCGTCACTGCGAGAACGCAGCCACGATCGCGGCTGTCCTCGAGCGGCACCCGCGGGTCGAGCGCGTTCTCTACCCCGGCTTGCCCACGCACCCGGGTCACGCGATCGCCGCGCGCCAGATGCGCAGCTTCGGAGGGATGATCTCGTTCCTCCTCGCGAGCGAGGAAGAGGCGATCGAGACCGTCGCCCGGACGAAGATCTGGAAGCTCGCC
Source organism: uncultured Actinomycetes bacterium (assembly GCA_963756925.1). Classification (GTDB taxonomy): domain Bacteria; phylum Actinomycetota; class Thermoleophilia; order Gaiellales; family Gaiellaceae; genus GMQP-bins7. Next base: position 730,437 of record CAVWPL010000001.1, read on the forward strand.
GAGAGCCTCGGAGGCGTGGAGAGCCTCATCGAGCAGCCGGCGCGAATGACGCATGCGTCGACGGCGGACGCGCCGTTCGCGGTCCCGGGAGGCCTCATCCGGCTTTCGGTGGGAATCGAGTCGGCAGCGGACCTGATCGCCGATCTCGAGACCGCACTCTCCGGATGACTCCGGAGCCCATCGACCTCCATCACCAGCGTCCACGGATCGTCGGCTGCTACCTAGTGGAGACCGCCGATGGGCCGGCGCTCTTCGACTGTGGCCCGACGACGAGCGTCCCGCACCTGAAGGCGGGTCTCGCCGAGCGGGGCCTCGATCTGACGGAGGTTCGGCACCTGCTTCTGTCCCATATCCACCTCGACCATGCCGGGGCCGCGGGAGTGCTCGTGCGCGAGCATCCGTGGCTCCAGGTTCACGTCTCGGAAATCGGTGCGCCGCATCTCGTCGATCCCACGAAGCTCGAGGCCAGCGCGCGACGCCTGTACGGCAACGCCTTCGACACACTCTGGGGAGAACTCGCGCCCGTCCCGGCCGCGAACGTCCACGTCGTCGGCGAGCGCGTGCTCTCGCTCGACTGCTTTCGCACGCCGGGGCACGCGTCTCACCACGTCTCGTTCCTCGACTCCGACGGCACGCTCTATGCAGGAGACGCCGCGGGTGTTCGCATCGAGCCCGGCCGCTTCGTCCTCCCACCCTGCCCTCCTCCCGAGTTCGACCTCGAAGCGTGGGAGCGAACGCTCGTGGAGATCGAGAACCGTGCACCGGGACGCTTGGCGCTCATCCACTTCGGCGTGTTCGACGACATCCAGGAGCACCTGGCCGCGCTCCGAGCGACCCTTGCGAGCTGGTCGGAGCGGGTCGAGAACGGCATGGACGAGGCGACCTTCGTCGCGGCGGCGCGCTACGACGTCTCGCAGACCGACCTCGAGTTCGTCGACGAGTACGACCGAGCCGCGCCGTTCTGGCACCACTACCGCGGAATCGAGCGGTACTGGCGGAAAAGGGGCGAGGAGGCTGCGGCGGGCTAGCGGAACGCGTGCGCCTCGAGGTCCGCGAACGAGACGAACTCGAGCGCGGAGGCGTGCGTCGCCTCGAGCACGACCGGTGCCGCGACGCCGGCTTCGAGTGCCTCCTGCCAGCGCGCCGCGACGACACACCAGCGATCGCCGGGACGTAGCCCGGGGAACAGCCACTGTGGCTGGGGAGTCACGAGGTCATTGCCACGCTCTACCGAGAACTCGAGGAACTCCTCGGTCATGACGGCGCAGACGACGTGGAAGCCGGCATCCGCGCCCTCGGTGTGGCAGTACCCGTCGCGGTAGAAGCCCGTCACCGGATCGAAGCTGCACGGCTCGAGCTCGCCACCGAGGACGTTCAC
>CAVWPL010000002.1:0-78808 GCA_963756925.1 uncultured Actinomycetes bacterium
GTCGGGCTGCATCAACACGATCCTGACGTCCACGCTGCTGCGCGCCACGCCGGACGAGGTACGGATGATCCTGATCGACCCGAAGCGGATCGAGCTCGGCTACTACGAGTCGATCCCGCACCTCCTCACGCCGGTCGTCTCCAGCCCGAAAGAGGCCGCGACCGTGCTCATGAACGTCGTGACCGAGATGGAGCGGCGCTACGAGCGGCTCTCGCTCGTGCGCGCCCGCAGCCTCCCGGAGGCGAACCGCGCGCTCCGCGCACGTGGTGAGGCCCCGCTCCCGTACCTGCTCGTCGTCATCGACGAGCTCGCGGACCTGATGATGGTCTCGCCGCAGGCGGTCGAGGACTGCGTGATCCGGCTCGCCCAGAAGTCGAGAGCCGTCGGCATCCACCTCGTCCTCGCGACGCAGCGGCCCTCGGTGGACGTGATCACCGGGATGATCAAGGCCAACGTGCCGTCCCGGATCGCGTTCGCCGTGTCGAGCCAGACGGACTCCCGCGTGATCCTCGACGGCGCCGGAGCGGAAAGCCTCCTGGGGCAGGGCGACATGCTGTTCAAGCCGCTCGGGACCTCCCGCCTGCAGCGCCTGCAGGGCGCCTACGTGAGCGAGGAGGAGATCGCGCTCGTCGTCGAGCAGTGCCGCTCCCAGCGCGGCCAGGACCTCGACGAGTCGCTGCTCGAGGCGCGGGAGGAGGCGTACGCCGAGGGGGACGAGGACTCCGACTTCGACCCCGACGAGGACCCGCTGCTCGACCGCGCGATCGAGATCGTCGTCCAGACGCAGACCGCCTCGGTCTCGCTTCTCCAGCGTCGCCTGCGGGTCGGATACACACGCGCCGGCCGCCTGATCGACATGCTCGAGCGCCGCGGGATCATCTCCGGCTACGAGGGCTCCAAGCCGCGCCGCGTGCTCGTCTCGGAAGCCGACGTTCACACGGTCTGACTCGGCAAAAAGCGCTAATCTGGCCCGGTATCAGGGCCTCTTCACAGAGTCGTGAGGAAGCCCAACTTGCGGTTACATCAGGCGTCCAACTAGGGCGGCAAGGCCAAATCTCAAGGAGGGCACGTGAAAGTACTTCGCAAGGCGCTGGTCGCCGGCGGCGTTCTCGTGGCGTCGCTCGGGCTCGTCGCCGTGGCGACGGGCTCGACGGCCAACAGGAATTCCGGGGCGATAGTGACGGACACGGCGGGGTTGAACGACAAAGGGTTCAACTTTCTCGCGAACAAGGGTCGTATCCGGGCGCAGAATCAGCTCAACATGACGACCCGCGCTTTCATCTCGAAGACGACGGCCGACTATCTGCCGAACATGGCTGCGGCTGCGCAGGAGGTTGGCGCCGGCGGCGTAGTGATCGCGAACGGCTTCCTGCTCGCGGCCGACCTCAACACCGCGGCCGGACAGTTCCCGGACGTGAACTTCGCGATCGTCGACTTCCCGCAGGTCGCGCTTGCCGACAAGCCCAAGAACGCCGCGGGGCTGACGTTCAAGTCCGAGGAGTCGGGCTACCTCGTCGGCTACCTCGCAGGGCTGATGGCGAAGGCGAAGGGCGGCCGGCAGGTGCTCAGCGCCGTCGGCGGTCAGAAGCTCCCGTCGGTCGACAACTGGATCGCCGGCTACCGGGCGGGCGCAATCGCTGCCAACCCGAGGATCCGGGTCCTCATCGCGTACTCCGGGCAGTTCCCGCCCTCCGCGGCTCCGAAGTGCAAGGAGATCGCGCTCAACCACATCGCCCGCGGCGCACAGGCCGTGTTCCAGGTGGCCGGCGGTTGCGGACTCGGTGCGCTCGACGCCGCCAAGCAGAGGAAGGTCTGGGGCATCGGTGTGGACGCCGACCAGTCCTACCTCGGCCCGCACATCCTGACGAGCGGCGTGAAGCGAGTCGACACTGCCGTGTACACGGCGTTCGCGGCATCGAAGGCCGGGAAGTTCCCGGCCGGCAAGGACTTCGTGTTCAACCTGAAGAACGGTGGACAGGACGTCGGGAAGATCAGCCCGAAGGTGCCGAAGGCGTTCATCGCCAGGATGAATGCCCTCAAGCCCAGGATCATCTCCGGGAAGATCAAGATCCCGTCGACGCTCTAACGGCGGGTCGACCCAGAGACGAACCGACGACGGAGGGCGGGCCGGTGGCCCGCCCTCCGTCTTTTCGAACACGCACGCCGCGAGGGTCATAGAATCGCGCCCACATGGCGTCCGGGCCGATTCTCGAGATGCGGGGCATCACCAAGCGCTTTCCGGGTGTGCTGGCGAACGACCACGTGGACTTCGACCTCCACAGGGGAGAGGTGCACGCGCTCCTCGGCGAGAACGGTGCCGGGAAGTCCACGCTGATGAGCATCCTCTACGGGCTCTACCACCCGGACGAGGGGCAGATCCTCCTGGAGGGCCGAGAGCTGACCCTGGACTCGCCCAGGGCGGCAATCGACGCGGGCATCGGGATGGTTCACCAGCACTTCATGCTGATCCCCGTCATGACGGTCGCCGAGAACATCGTGCTCGGCACCGAGCCGCGGCACGGCATCCTCTTCCTCGACCACGGAGCGGCACGCGACCGAGTGCTCGAGCTCTCGAAGACGTTCGGCCTGGCGGTCGACCCCGACGCGCGCATCGACAAGATCACCGTCGGGCAGCAGCAACGCGTCGAGATCCTGAAGGCGCTCTACCGCAGAGCGGACATCCTGATCCTCGACGAGCCGACGGCCGTGCTGACGCCGCAGGAGGCCTCCGAGCTGTTCGGGATCCTCGAGATGCTGCGGAGGGAGGGCCTCTCCATCATCTTCATCAGCCACAAGCTGAACGAGGTCCTCGAGATCGCCGACCGCATCACCGTCCTGCGGCGCGGCAAGAAGATCGAGACACTCCCTGCCGCGGGGGCGACCGAGGAGAGCCTGGCGCGTCTCATGGTCGGGCGTGAAGTGCTCCTCCGCGTCGACAAGCCTGCGGCGGAGCCCGGGGACGTCCTTCTGGACATCGAGGACCTGAACGTCGTCGACGACCGGGATCTGCCCGCGTGCAGCAGCGTCTCGTTCCAGGTACGAGCACGCGAGATCGTGGGCCTCGCTGGCGTCGACGGGAACGGCCAGACCGAGCTGATCGAGGCGATCACGGGGCTCCGGGCCGTCAAGTCCGGTCGGATCGCGCTGGGTTCCGACGAGCTGACCAATGCGGGGACGAACAGGATCCTCGACGCAGGCGTCGGGCACATTCCCGAGGACCGGCAGCGCCGGGGCCTCGTGCTCGAGTTCAGCCTCGCCGAGAACATCGCCCTGCACGACTTCGACCGGCCTCCGAACTCCCGGTTCGGCTGGCTGCGACCCGGCCGCCTGATCGCCCGGGCGAGGCGGCTCCTGAGCGAGTTCGACGTCCGAGGCGGCGGGCCGCAGACGCCTGCGAAGGCGCTTTCCGGTGGGAATCAGCAGAAGGTCGTGGTCGCCCGCGAGGTTGCGAACGATCCGCGCGTGCTCATCGCGGCGCAGCCGACGCGCGGGCTGGACGTCGGCGCGATCGAGTTCGTCCACCAACGCCTGGTCGAGGAGCGGGACGAGGGGCGTGGCATTCTCCTCGTCTCTCTCGAGCTCGAGGAGATCCTCTCTCTCGCCGACCGGATCCTCGTCATGTACGAGGGCCGGATCGTCGGGGAGTTCTCGCCCGATGTAGCCGAAGAGGAGCTCGGCTTCGCGATGCTCGGCGGATCCGGCGACGAGGCCGCCGCATGAGCACGGCGCCACAGCCTCCGCCCGAGGGCACCGAGCCGCCGGCACAGGAGGGAGCGACGGTCCGGCTGTCCGCGCTGTACCGGTCGGGTGGGCTCGTCACCGCGCTCATCACCACGCTGCTCGCCTTCCTCATCGGCGGCCTCGTCGTGCTGGTGACGACGGGAGCGAACCCGCTCTCGACCTACAAGGCGATCTTCGACGGAAGCGGCCTGAACTGGCTCTTTCCGTGGGTGGAGGGGGAGGACCGGGTCCGGGCGGCCGTGCGGATGCAGGCGACGCTGATCCTGACGACGTCGCTCATCCTGACGGGCCTCGCGGTCGCATTCGCGTTCCGCTGCGGGCTCTTCAACATCGGAGGACAGGGCCAGTACATGCTCGGGGCCATCGCGGGCGTCTGGATCGGGACGTCGCTCGAAGGACTGCCCGGCTTCGCGCACATCCTCCTCGCGCTCGTGGCCGGGGTGCTGGCCGGGGCGATGGTCGCGGGCATCGCGGGGATCCTGAAGGCGACGGTCGGCGCCCACGAGGTCATCGTCACGATCATGCTGAACTGGATCGTGTACTGGTTCGGGACGTTCCTGTTCGGACTACAGGGCCCGCTCCAGAACACGCAGGAGTTCGGAGAGTCGAACCCCGTGTCGAACGACATCGTGCAGTCGGCCCACCTGCATGTGTTCTGGGGCAACCCGGTCCTGCAGGGCCTCCACATCGGGCTCTTCATCGCGATCGGGGCGCTCGTCGCGTACTGGGTGATCCTCAACCGGACGACGCTCGGGTACGAGGTCCGCGCGGTGGGCTTCAACCCCGAGGCTGCGCGCTACGGTGGGATCAGCGTCGCGCGCAACTACTTCCTCGCGATGGCGATATCCGGCGGCTTCGCCGGGCTCGCCGGCGCGATCGACATCCTCGGCTGGCAGTTCCGGCTCGCGGTCAACGACGTCCAGATCTCGACCATCGGCTTCATCGGCATCGCCGTCGCCCTGCTCGGGCGCAACACGGCGGTCGGAGTGGGCTTCGCCGCGCTCCTCTTCGGTGGGTTGCTCACCGGGACGTCGACGCGCAACACGCAGCTGACGGACGTCTTCCCCACGAACCTCGCCGACAACCTGACGCTTCTCATCCAGGGTCTCGTCGTGCTCTTCGTGGGAGCGGACGTCCTCGTCCTCTACCTCTGGAACGCGCGGAAGAAGCTTCGACGCGATGCTCCACCACACGAGGCGGTTCCGACGTGAGCGCGCGCGCCGAGGACATCGACAGGTCGCCTGGTCGCGCGTCTCCGGAGCGCGCTCGGTGGGAATCGCGGGGATCGCACTGGGAGTCCTCGCCGTGCTCGTCGCGCTGCCGCCGATCGAGGCCCGGCAGCTGTTGTGGCCCGCGGTAATCGGGCTGCTCGGGCTGTTCGCGGGCGTCTGGGCGACGACGAGGGGCGAGCGGCGCGTCGGCCTGATCGGCGTCGCGGTCAACCTGCTCGGCGTGACGCTGGGCATGCTCGCCACCCAGTCGAGCGTCGAGAACCTGAACCTCGTAATCGTGTGGTCGGCGCTCATCGGCGCCACGCTGCGCTACGCGACGCCGCTCACCTTTGCGGCGATCGGCGGCATGTTCTCGGAGCGGAGCGGCGTGGTGAACATCGGCCTCGAAGGGCAGATGCTGATGGGCGCCTTCTTCGGCTTCTGGGGCACCGATGTCACCGGGTCCTGGCCGCTCGGCCTGCTCATCGGGGTGGCATCCGGCGCGGCGCTCGCGCTCCTGCACGCGTTCTTCTGCATCCACCTGCGCGCGGACCAGATCGTCATCGGGACGGCGGTCAACTTCCTGGCGCTCGGGCTGACCGGTTACCTCTTCATCGACATCTACGGTGACCAGGGGACGCCCACGACCGTCCCGGGGATCCCGGACGTCAACATCTCATGGCTTCCAGGACCTCGGGTTCCTCGGCGCCACCTTCGGCTCGCTCAACCTCATGATCTGGTTGAGCTTCGTCGTCGTCGTCGTCTCGTACTTCGTCATGTTCAGGACGACCGTCGGGCTGCGCATCCGCTCGGTCGGCGAGCATCCTCGCGCCGCGGAGACCGTTGGCATCTCCGTGTACGGGGTTCGCTACGCGTGCGTCATGACGTCCGGCGCGCTCGCCGCCCTCGGCGGCGTCTACCTGTCGCTGAGCGACGTCCACCTCTTCGACCAGAACCTCACGGGCGGGCGGGGGTTCATCGCGCTCGCGGCGCTCATCTTCGGGAACTGGCGACCGTTCGGCGCGTTCGCCGCTGCGCTTCTCTTCGGCTTCTCGAGCGCAATCGCCGATCGACTGGACGTGTACTTCGTCGAAGGCAGCCAGCAGGCGCTCATCTTCAACGTCCTCCCGTACGTCCTCACGATCATCGCGGTGGCCGGCGTCGTCGGGCGCTCCACCCCGCCTGCCGCCGTCGGTCGCCCGTACGTCAAGCAGTAGCGTGGCGGCGGCGACGGGCTCACGCTCCGCCTGGGGCTCGCTCCTCGCCGGCCTGGCGTCCGTCGCGACGCTGCCGGTCGCGATCTACCTGACACGGTTCAGCGAGTCGTACGAGTTGTTGCACGCCGGGTTCGCGATCCCGCTCGGCGCTGCGCTCGGCGTGCTCGCGATCGCCCTCGCGCGTCGCTCACGGCGGCAGCGCGCGCTCCGCCTCGGGCGGGGCGGTCGCGAGTGGCCCGCGCGCGTCGGGCGCTGGCTCGGGCTCGTCGGGATCGGGCTCGCCGCGGCGGGGATCGTCGCGATCGCCGTCTACGGGCTGCTCGAGTACGCGGCGCACGACGGTGAGCTCCCCTACACTGTCCGGCGCGTGTTCGACATCGGCTCCAGCCTGCGCGAGGCCCGCGCCCGCCAGGGGCTCGACTTCCCCGAGCTCGAGGAACTGACGAAGATCCGGCCGAAGTACCTCCGAGCGCTCGAGGACGAGCGCTTCGACATCCTGCCCGCGCCGACGTACGTCCGCGGCTTCCTGCGCTCGTATGCCGAGGCGCTCGGCCTCGACGGCCAGCCGTTCGTCGACGAGTACAACTCGCGGTTCACGGTGGGAGACGAGGAGCGTCGTCCGCGCGCGGCGATGCTCCACGTGCGAGCAGAAGTCGTGCCGACCGGCGGAGTCGCGGATCGCGCTCGTCGCCTTGTTCGGCATCGCCGTCGTCACCGCGCTCGTCATCGCCGCCTGGCGCTTCGGCGGCCCGGAGGGCGAGAAGGTCCCGGGTCTCGACGGTGCAGGACCAGCCGGCGCCGGTTCCGCGGCAGCGCGAAAGCCGCGTGACGCTCGTCGTCCGCGCACCCAGGGTGACTCCTGGATGGAGGTGCGAGCGGGGTCGTCGTCGGGACGGCTCCTGTACAGCGGGACGCTCGAGCAAGGGCAGCGCAAGCGCTTCGAAGCGCGTCGGCTCCAACTGGCGCTCGCAGAGCCAGAGAACGTCCTCGTGCGCCGTGAACGGGAGCCGGATCGATCTTCCCGCCGGAACGGCGTTCGTCGTAACCGCGCGGCGGATCGTCCCAGCATCGTCTTGACGGGTCGGCCGCGGGCGGCGATCGTCGTCACCGGCAGCGAGCTCGTCCGCGGTGACCGGAAGGATCTGAACGGGCCGTTCCTCGCCGCCGAGGCGCTTCGGCTCGGCCTCGAGCCCGAGCGGATCACGATCGTCGGAGATCGCCCCGACGCACATTGCAGGACGCTCTCGGGCAAGCATTCGGCGCAGACCTCTGTCTCGTGTCAGGCGGGCTCGGGCCGACGCACGACGACCGGACGGTCGAGCTCGTCGCGCGCGTGGCGGGTCGCGCGCTCGTCGTCGACGACGAGCTCGAGCGTGAGATCGAGGCTGTATCGCAGATGATCGCGGAGCGACTCCGCAGGCCGTATTCCGAGTTCGCGCCCGGTGTTCGCAAGCAAGCGACACGTCCGGAGGGGGCGATCTCGGTCGGGCTCGCCGGAACGGCGCCCGGCCTCGTGCTGGAGACGAACGGCTGCGTCGTCGTCGTGCTTCCGGGGCCCCCCGGCGAGCTGAGACGGCTCTGGCAGCGCGCGCTGGAGCTCGAGCCCGTGCAGCGTGTGCTCGCGCGCGCTCCCGATCGCGGGCCGGCGCACGCTGCGCTTCTTCGGCACGCCCGAGTCGGCCGTCGCCGAGGTGCTTGCGGGCGCCGGGGGCGATGGCGACGGGGTCGAGGCCACGATCTGCGCCCGCGAGTTCGAGATCCACGTCGACCTCGTCGTGGAGCCGGGCGCCGAGGCACGCGCGGATGCGCTCGAGAAGGCGTTCCGGACCTCGCTCGGCCGATACCTGTTCTCGACCGACGAGCGGTCCGATCGCGGAGATCGTCCTCGATCTCGCGCGAGCGCGAGGGGCTCACGCTCGCAACGGCGGAGTCGTGCACCGGAGGGCTCGTGGCAGCCCGCTTGACGGCTGTGCCAGGGCTCGAGCGATGTCTTTCGCGGAGGCGTGGTCGCGTACGCGGACGACGTCAAGGAAGACGAGCTGCAGGTTGGCACAAGCTGTCCTCGCCGAGCACGGCGCGGTCTCTGCCGAGACCGCGAGGGAGATGGCGGACGGTGTACGCGCACGACTCGGTGCCGATGTCTCCGTGTCCGTCACCGGGATCGCGGGGCCGGGAGGCGGAACCGAGGAGAAGCCGGTAGGGCTCGTCTTCCTGCACGCCGCGGGACCCGATGGAGAAGCGGCGCGCCGAATCGACCTGCCGGGCGACCGGGACATGATTCGCGGTCGCGCGACGGCTGCCGCGCTTCATCTCGTGCGCCGACTCTTGACACAGAACCGCCACGAAGGCGTGTGAGCTCGCGCGCTACTCTCGAGCCCGGTGGCTCGCTTCGGCTCTTCCTCGCCCTGCTACTCCCTGCGAGCGTCGTCGAGACGCTCGAGCGGTGGAGTGCGGAGCATCTCGTCCAGGGCAGGCGCGTCGCGAGCTTCCACGTCACGCTCGCCTTCCTCGGCTCTCGGCAGCGCTCAGAGCTCGAGCCGATCATCGAGGAGCTCCGAAACGCGTCCGCGCGGGCTCGTCCCTTCACGCTCGAGCCGGAGCGCTATCGCGAGACTCGCTCCGTCGGCATGGTGGTCCTGCGCGACTCGACGGGCGAGGCGACCCGGCTCGCAGACGGATTGCACGGACGCCTCGAAGAGCTCGGCTCGTATCGGAGAGAAGCACGTCCGTGGCTTCCGCACATCACGGTGCTCCGCTACCGAGAGCGCCCTCGTCTCTCGCCACCACTCGCCGCATTGCAGGCCGAGGTCGGGCACATCGCTCCGTCCGAGGCTGCTGCTTTCCTTTCACGCCTGCACCCGTCTGGGGCACGGTACGAGATTCTCGAAAGATGCACGCTGAATTCAAATTTCCTGGGAGGATGAACGGATGAGCCGCGAGGAAGCGCTGGACACCGCGCTCGGTCAGATCGAGCGTCAGTTTGGCAAGGGATCCGTGATGCGGATGAGCGATCGTCCGCAAGTGGCCATAGGGGCAGTGTCGACCGGTTCGCTCGCACTCGACGTCGCGCTCGGGATCGGCGGCCTCCCACGAGGTCGCATCGTGGAGATCTACGGTCCCGAGTCCTCGGGCAAGACAACGCTCGTCTACCACGTCATGGCAGAGGCGCAACGCCGCGGCGGCATCTGTGCGTTCATCGACGCCGAGCACGCCATGGATCCCGCCTACGCGAGGCGTATCGGGGTCGACATCGACCAGCTGCTCGTCTCCCAGCCCGACACGGGCGAGCAGGCACTCGAGATCACCGAATTGCTCATTCGCTCGGGGGCGCTCGACATCGTCGCGATCGACTCGGTCGCGGCGCTCGTTCCAAAGGCAGAGATCGAGGGCGAGATGGGCGACAGCCACGTGGGATTGCAGGCCCGACTCATGAGCCAGGCGCTCCGAAAGCTCGCCGGCACGCTGAACCGAACGGACACGATCTGCATCTTCACGAACCAGCTGCGCGAGAAGATCGGCGTCATGTTCGGAAATCCGGAGACGACGCCGGGCGGGCGGGCACTGAAGTTCTATGCGTCGGTGCGGCTCGACATTCGCCGGATCGAGACGCTCAAGGACGGCGCCGAGGCGGTTGGAAACCGGGTGCGTGTGAAAGTCGCCAAGAACAAGGTCGCCCCGCCGTTCAAGCTGGCCGAGTTCGACATCGTCTACGGCTCGGGCATCCCCTGGGAGGGCACCGTCCTGGACGTTGCACTCGAGCGGAAGATCGTCCAGAAGGCGGGGTCGTACTTCAGCTTCGGCGACGAGCGTCTGGGACAGGGACGCCAGAACGCCAGCGCGTTCCTCGCCGAGAATCCCGACATCGTCCAGCAGATCCTGGCTCGCATCCAGGCCGAGGCACCGGACGACCAGGTGATCTCCGCTCGACTCTTGCCGACGCAGTCATCTTCGAACGCGGCGGCTGCGAGCTCCGCCGACGGCGACGGATCTCCTTCCGAAGCCGACGATGCCACCGAAGCCGAAGAGATCGAGGAGGCAGTTCGGGCGAAGAGCGCCGTCGAGAGCTGAGTGTCCGGCAACGACGTCGTCAACACGGCCTCTCGCGCTGAGGCGGTCGATGCCGCGCTTCGAGCGCTGCGTCATCGCGACCTGAGTGCGGCTGCTCTCGACCAACGACTTGCCGAGCGCGGTTTCGAGGAGCAAGAGCGTGCTGAAGCGCTCGCCACCCTACGTCGCACCGGACTGCTCGACGACCGTCGGTTCGCGGAGTCACGTGCGGCGGCGCTCGCCGGCCGAGGCGCCGGCGATCGGCTGATCCGGCACGATCTGGAGCATGCGGGAGTAGGGGCCGAGCTCGTCGACGAGGTTCTCGAAGCGCTGGAAGCGGAGGCCGAGCGGGCGCGACGGGTCGTCGACCGGCGCGGGCGCAGCCCTCGGACGATCCGTTACCTGCAGAGCAAGGGCTACTCGAACGAGACAGTCGCCGCCGTTGCGCTCGGAAGCGACGACGAGCTAGGATGAAACGGCTTCACCCGACATTTTTCCTGCTCGCGCGCGTTTCTGAACCTGTGACCGTGATCAACGCTCTTTACGACAATCCCGACCGGCCGAGTCTCGGCCCGGAGCGAAGGCTGCTTCTACCTCTGAGCTCTCCTGTTCCTCTGAGGGCGTAGCGCAGGTTCGAACGCGGCCGAGCGAGGCCGAGTGGCGGTGTGAGCACCGCGGTGAACGCCGCGGCAATCGAACTCCCTCCACGGAGGCCCAATGCTCACGGTCGCTGCGGTGCTTGTCGGAATAGTCCTCGGAGCGCTCGCGGCCGCCGCACTCTTACTGACGCTCTCTCGCTCGCGGGTCCGTAGCGCGAACGTAGAGCGCGGGAGGATCCTGGGCGACGCGGAACGCGACGCAGAGGCGGTACGGCGCGAAGCGCAGGTTGCAGCCCGCGAGCAGGCGGTGCAGATCAGGGCCGAGATCGAGGCCGAGGTTGCGGATCGGCGGCTTCAGATCGTCAAGATCGAGGAACGGGTCCTCCAGAAGGAGGGCGAGACGGACGCAAAGCTCGAGGACCTCGAGCGACGCGAGCAGGGTCTCGGCGACCGCGAGGTGCACATCAAGCAAATCCAGGAGGAGCTACGGGAGGCCAAGGTCGAAGCCATGGCCGTGCTCGAGCGACTCTCGGGGCTCACGGCGCACGAAGCGAAGCAACAGGTGCTCGAGCGCTCCAAGGATCTCGTCAGGCACGAGCTCGCGCGTGACGTGAGGCACATGGAGGAAGAGGCGCGCGCCGAGTCTCGCAGGCGTGCTCGCGCCCTCGTCGCGGACTCGCTTCAGCGCGTGGCCGCGAGTCACACCGCCGAAGCGACCGTAAGCGTGGTCGAGCTCGCGTCGGACGATCTCAAGGGCAGGATCATCGGCCGCGAGGGGAGGAACATCAGGTCGCTCGAGCACCTGACCGGCGTCGACTTCATCATCGACGATACGCCGCACGCGGTCGTGCTCTCGTCCTTCGACCCGCTGAGGCGAGAGGTCGCGCGGCTCACCCTCGAGAAGCTGATCGAGGACGGGCGCATCCATCCCGCACGCATCGAGGAGATGTACTACCAGGCGAAGACGGACCTCGACGAGCACGTCCGCCAGGCAGGCGAGCAGGCGGTGTTCGAGGCGAACTGCGGCGAGTTCCACGAAGAGCTCATCAAGATCCTCGGACGACTCCGATACCGCACGAGCTACGGCCAGAACGTCCTCAAGCACACGCTCGAGGTAGTCCACCTCGGTGGGCTCATGGCGGCCGAGCTAGGCGCGGGTGTCAAGACGACGAAGCGCGCTGCGCTGCTCCATGACATCGGCAAGGCGATGAGCCACGAGGTCGAGGGCTCGCACGCGTCCATCTCCACCCAGCTCGCGCGGCGCTTCGGTGAGTCCGAAGGCGTCGTCCATGCGATCGAGGCGCATCACTACGAGGTGCAGCCGCAGACGGTCGAGGCGGTGCTCCTGATCTCGGCGGACGCGATCTCGGCGTCGCGACCGGGCGCGAGAGGCGAGTCGCTCGAGAACTACATCCGGCGTCTCGAGGCGCTCGAGGAAATCGCGAAGGCGAAGCCCGGAGTGGCCAAGGCGTACGCGCTGCAGGCAGGTCGTGAGATTCGCGTCATCGTCGAGCCGAGCGAGGTGGATGACAACGGCGCCGCGCTCCTCTCGCACGAGATCGCGCGCGAGATCGAAGACCAGCTCGAGTATCCGGGTCAAGTCAAGGTGATCGTGATCCGCGAGTCTCGCGCCATCGAGGTAGCCAAGTAGACGGCTACCTGCTTCCGACGAAGGTTCTGACGGAGCGTCTCCTGCTCCGCGAGTGGTCGGCCGAGGACGCCGAGGCGCTCGACGAGATCTACACGCAACCCGAGTACCTCGAGACGATGCCTGCGGCGAACGCGGGTGACCAGATCGCCATGTGGTCGAGACGGTGGGAGGACGACGGGTTCGCCCAGTGGGCGGCATGCGAGCGGACGACCGGGCGACTCATCGGCCGAATGGGCCTGCTCCGCCACCACGACTGGCCGCTCGCACCTGACCCGGTGGAGGTCGGCTGGGTTCTTCATCGGGACTTCTGGGGTCGCGGCCTCGCGACGGAAGGCGGTCGTGCGTCGATAGCGGCGTGGCTCGAGCATCTTCCCGACGAGCGACTGCATAGCTTCACGGCTCCCGACAACCGCCGCTCCCGCGCGGTGATGGAGCGACTTGGCATGACGTTCGGGGGAGCGGCTGTGTGGCGCGGACTCGAGCACGTCTGGTACGCACTCGATCGCAGCGCTGCGACCTAGACATCCCGTCCCTACAATTTGCGCGCCACATGCGCCGGTATCACGTCACGACGTTCGGATGCCAGATGAACGCTCACGACTCCGAGCGGATCAAGGGCATGCTCGAGTCGCTCGGCCTGGGCGAGGCGGGGTCACCGGAGGATGCGGACGTCGTGGTCTTCAACACGTGCACGGTGCGCGAGAAGCCGGACACTCGGCTTGCCGCCTACCTCGGGAACGCCACGGCTCGCAAGCGCGAGCGCCCGGACCTCGTCATCGCCGTGGGGGGTTGCTATGCGGAGGCACAGCAGGAGCGGATCTTCGAGCTCTATCCAGCAGTCGATGTCGCGTTCGGGTCCCGGTTCGATTCCTCACCTCGCGGACTGGATCGGCGCGGGCGGGTACGCCGTCCCGCGGGGACGGTTCGGCACGCACGAACACTTCGCAGCCGATCTCCCCACGCACCGCGAACGGCGGTTCCAGGCCTGGGTCCAGGTGTCCATGGGCTGCAACTCGAAGTGCGCGTACTGCATCGTCCCGGCAGTTCGGGGACGGGAGCAAAGTCGGCGTCCCGGCGACATCGTCGCCGAGGTGACGCAACTCGCTCGCGACGGGGTACGAGAGGTCACGCTCCTCGGCCAGAACGTCAACTCCTGGGGGAGGGATCTCGCTCCGGACCTCCGAACGGAGTTCGGCGAGCTGCTTCGTGCGTGCGATGCAGTCGACGGTCTCGAACGCCTGCGGTTCACGAGTCCGCATCCGAAGGACTTCCGCGACCCTGTCATCGAGGCGATGGCGGAGTGCCCGAGTGTGTGCGAGCACGCCCACCTGCCGCTCCAGTCGGGCTCGTCGCGCATCCTCAAGCGCATGCGTCGAACCTACGACCGTGAGCGCTATCTGGCCCTGGTGGAGAAGCTTCGCGCGTCCATCCCGGATCTGGCGATCGGGACCGACATCATCGTCGGCTTTCCCGGCGAGACCGACGAGGACTTCCAACAGACGCTCGAGGTCGTCGAGGCCGTCCGCTACGAGAGCGCTTTTACGTTCATCTTCTCGCCGCGGAGGGGGACCGAGGCCGCGAGCATGCTGGACCAGGTTCCGGACGACGTGAAGCACGATCGTCTCGAGCGACTCGTCGACGTCATCCAGCGCCTCGGCGCCGAGCGGAACGCGGAGCGGGTCGGCCGCACCGAGCAGGTGCTTGTCGAGGGCACGAGCCGCACGGATCCGTCACTGCTCCGTGGCCGAACGCGTCGAAACACGACGGTGAACTTCACAGGAACAGCTGTTTCCGGCGAGCTCGTGAACGTTGCGATCGACGGCGCGACCTCGACGACGCTTCGCGGCACCGAGTGCGCCGCAGTCGCCGCCTAGCTCGAGCTGGCGTGCGCAAACACGTCAATCTGTAGATGCACCCCGTCGAAGTCATCGCGATCTTTGGTCCGACAGCGTCGGGGAAGACCGAGATCGCGGAGGAGCTCGCGGACGCGCTCGGCACCCAGGTCATCTCGGTGGACTCGATGCAGGCATACCAAGGACTGCCGATCCTCACGAACCAGCCCTCCCGTACGACGCGGCTCGTCGGCGTGTGGCCGCTCTCCTTCGAGGGCTCGGTCGGGGAGTTCGCCCGGCTTGCCCACACCGCAATCGACGAGGTCGTGAGCTCGTTCGGACGCGCCATCGTCGCCGGTGGGACGGGGTTGTACTTCCGCGCGGCGCTTGCGAATCTCGATCTCCCACCGCCACCTGCACCTGGTGCACGCGGCCGTTGGGAGGAGGTCTACGACAGGGATTCGGAGGACGCCTATGCGCAGCTCGTCGCTCGGGACCCGGCAGCAGCGACCCTCGTGCATCCGCACGACCGGCGTCGTATCGTCCGTGCGCTCGAGCTCGCGGAGTCCGGCTCGTCGCTCGCGCCCGATGCAGAGCAGCTCTGGGCTTCCGACACCAGGCGCTCGACACTCGTCGTCGGGCTCGACGTGCCGAGAGACATCCTCGATCGTCGCATCGAGGAACGCGCCGGTGCGATGTTCGACGCGGGTGTCGTCGACGAAGTGGGCGAGGCGCTCAGGAGCTGCACTGTCTCGAGGACGGCGGAGAAGGCGCTCGGCCTGAGAGAGATCGTCGCGCTCTCGCCCGAGGACGCGCACGCCGCGATCGTACGCCGAACGATCCAGTACTCCGCGTATCAGCGCAAGTGGATGCGGCGGATACCCGGCATCGTCATGATCGACGCCGATCGACCCTCGAAGCAGGTGACGGATGCAATCCTGGAAGTGGCACGCGCTCGGTAACACCTACCTCGTTGTCGACCCGGGGGAGGCACGCCCGCTCGAGGTTGAGCTCGTGCGTGAGCTCTCACGCGATCTCGACGGGGTGCTCGAGATCGTCGACATCGGCGTCGACACGATCGAGATCGTGATCTGGAACGCCGACGGCTCGCAGGCCGAGCTTTCCGGGAACGGGACTCGCATCGCCGCTGCGTGGCTCTCCGAACGAACCGGGAGTGCCACGGTGCGAGTTCGCGTCGGAAGCCGAGACGTTCTCGCCCACATGCTCGCGAACGGCAAGATCGAGCAGGAGATCGGCGATGTGGAAGTGGGGGAGCTCGAGCAGGTTGCGGGCGTCGATCTGGTTCCGGTCGATGTGGGGAACCCACATGCCGTTGTCCTTGGTGACCCGGCGGATGTTGTCCGGCTCGGGCCACTCCTCGAGACACACGCGCGCTTTCCACAACGGACGAACGTCCAGGTCGCGCGAGTCGACGCTCCGGGCGACGTGACTGCGAGAGTCTGGGAACGCGGCGTGGGGGAGACTGCATCGTCGGGAACCGGCGCCGTTGCCGTCGCCGCCGCGACACATCGGGAGGGCGACGTGCTCGTGCACTTTCCGGGAGGCGATCTCCGTGTACGCCTCCACGCTGGTCGCGCATACCTGACCGGATCCGCCGAGCGCCTCGCCTGATCGAGAGCGGTTCCTCCCTGACCCGCACATGCGCGGTAGGGATTGGCTCCTCGTGGGCGTATCTAGGCTGGATGGAAGAACGCCTCGTCGGCTTTCGGGCACGGTCGATCCTGGTCGTCCTCGGGATCGTGCTCGCGGCGGCACTCGTTCTCCAGATCCTCTGGATCACGCGGGACGTCCTGATCTGGGCACTCGTCGCGCTCTTTCTCGCGATGGCGCTGAGCCCTGCGGTCGACTACCTCCAGTCGAAGGGCATTCGGCGACGCGGGGTGGCGGTCGCGATCGTCTTCGTCGCGGCCATTCTTGCGATCGTCGCGCTGTCGGCGACGTTCATCCCGACTCTCATCAACGAGGTGAACGACTTCGTGGCCGCGGTGCCCGACTACATCGACGACCTGACACGCGGACGTGGGCGGCTCGGCTTCCTCCAGCGCGAGTTCCAGATCGTCGATCGTGTGCGAGAGGCGATCGAGACGAGTGGTGTCGCGGGGGTCCTCGGTCTCTCGACAACGGCGCTCTCGGTGACCAAGAGCGTCGTGAATGCCGTGATCGCCGTCGTGACAATCGGATTCCTCACGCTCTTCATGTTGCTCGAGGGGCCGACCTGGATCGAGCGTCTGTATTCGCTGCTTCCGGAGCCGTCGCAGCCACGCTGGCGCAAGGTTGGAGACGAGATCTACCGCACGGTCGGCGGATACGTCACCGGCAACCTCCTGATCAGCGTCGTTGCCGGTATCACGTCGACGATCGTCCTGCTCGTGCTCGGCGTCCCGTTTGCGGTCGCTCTCGGCCTGCTGGTCGCGATCCTCGACTTGATTCCCCTCGCAGGAGCGACGATTGCGGCCGTCGTCGTCTCGACGGTCGGATTCCTGGACTCGATCACCGCCGGGGTTGTTCTCGTCATCTTCTTCATCCTCTACCAGCAGCTCGAGAATCACGTCCTGCAACCAATGGTGTACAGCCGCACGGTGCAGCTCTCACCTCTTGTGATCCTGGTCGCCGTCCTCATGGGCGCGAAGCTCGCGGGCGTCGTGGGGGCGCTCGGAGCGATACCCATCGCGGGAAGCGTTCAGGTGCTCATCGTCGACTGGCTCGAGCATCGCCGTTCACGCATCGTCGAAGGCGTTACCGTCGCACCGTCGACCGTCGAAGCGCCGCCCTAGGAGTCGTTCACCGACACCGTTTCGGCGAGCTCCACCAGTCGCCCGTCCGGGTCGCGGACGTATGCCGAGCGTCCCCATGGGTAGTCGCGAGCCTCGACCAGGAAGACAACGCCCTTGTCTCGCAGCTCGTCGCACACAGCGTCCAGATCCGCGACGCCGAGAGCCACGTGATCCTCGTTCGGGGGGCCGTTCTCCATACGAAGCTGCACGTTCGTGGACGAGAACCTTCGCGCCCCCGGCACCAAAGATCGCTCCGCCGGGCCACTCTGCCTCGGGTGCCGTGTCGAGGAGACCGGCGTAGAACGCCTTCGCGGCCTCGATGTCTCCGGTGAAGAGTGCGACCTCGACGACCGCACGACCGTCCGAAGCATCGGTCATTGGGCGATTTCGAACTCTCGCAAGACCTCGTTCAGGGATGTCTTGAGATCCGTGGACGCGCTTCGCTGCCCCACGATGAGCGCACACGGGAGATCGAATTCGCCGGCGGGATACGCCTTCGGTCGGGTTCCCGGCAGCACCACGGAGCCCGGCGGCACGTAGCCGCGGTGCTCTACCGCCGTCGAGCCGGTGACGTCGATGATCGGGATCGTCGCCGAGAGGACGACATTCGGTGCGATCACGGCACGCTCCCCGACGACCACTCCCTCGACGAGGATCGCTCGCGAGCCGATGAACGCCCCGTCCTCGACGATCACCGGCTGCGCCTGGGGAGGTTCCAGCACACCGCCGATACCGACACCGCCCGAAAGGTGGACATCGGCACCGATCTGGGCGCATGAACCGACCGTTGCCCAGGTGTCGACCATCGTGCGTGGCCCGACCCAGGCTCCGATGTTCACGAACCCTGGCATGAGGACGACGCCTTCGGAGAGGAACGACCCGTAGCGCGCGACCCCGGGCGGAACGACACGGACACCGCGCGCTGCATAGTCGGCTTTGACGGGAATCTTGTCGAGGAAGTGAAGCCCGCCGACCTCCATCGGCTCGACCTTGCGCAGGCGGAAGTACAGGAGGATCGCCTTCTTCGCCCACTCGTTGACGACCCATGCGCCGTCTCGCCTCTCGGCAACGCGAACGTCGCCGCGATCCAGGCTTGCGAGCACCTCCTCGATCGGCCCGGGCTCGAGAGCACCGCTCTCCCACATGCCTTCGATCTGCTCGGCGAGCTCCATCAGCCGACATCTTCTCCGATCTCGTGCAGCACGAAGCGTTCGAGAGTCTCGTACGCATGCACGAGCGCCGAGATCTCGACGAGCTCGTCTCGCCGGTGCGCGTACCGGGTGTGCCCAGGCCCAAAGTTGATCGCCGGGATTCCCGCTGCGGTGAAGTCCGCCACGTTCGTCCACGCCTGCTTCGGCTCGATGTCCCTCGCTCCCGCGGCTAGCAGCGCGGCGACGAGAGGCCCCTCTGCCACCACGTCCCCGGCGGCAGCGTGACCGACGATGTCGAGTGTCGCCCCTCCGGGAACCAGTGAGCGGAGGTGCGCTTCCGCGTCGTCGGCGGTCCGGTCGGGTGGGTAACGAAGGTTGAGGGTCGCCGTCGCGCTGTCGGGAAGGACGTTGTCCGCGATGCCCGCCTCGAGACGCGTGATCGAGAGGACCTCGACGAACGGGAGCCCGGCAACAACCGCCGTGCGATGGTCGAGCGCGACCAGAGCTTGCAACCCATTGACAGCGCGTGTGATCGCATTGTCGGCGTCCCACGGTCGCGCCGAGTGCCCGCTGCGCCCGTGGAACGTCAGACGCGCGACGATGTTTCCGAGACAGCCTGCGTGTATGCAGCCGTCGGTGGGTTCGAGCAAGATCACCATAGAGGCTTCCCCCACCGTCCCGGAGGAAGCAAGAAGCGCCGGAAGTGGGTTGTGCTCCACCGGGAGCTCCTCCCGCCCGAAGAGCAGAAGTGCGACGTCGAGGGCCCCCGGTGCACGCTCGCCGAGATCGCGGACGAGCTCGAGCGCAACGGCGACCCCGCCCTTCATGTCGCTCGCTCCTACCCCGTGAACAGCGTCGTCATCGATGCGGCCGGGGAAATTCCCCTGCGCGGGGACGGTGTCGTAGTGGCCTGCGAGCACGATGAGCGGAGCTCTCTGTCGCCGCGCTGGCGCGAACAGGTACGCCTCGTCACCCTCGAACGCCGCGCTGAGCGTGTTCGGGATCAGCTCGAGCAGGCGATCGCGAACCGCAGCCTCGTGTCTGCTTTCCGAGGGAATGTTGACAAGCTCGAGCGTGCGTGCAGCAAGGCGCTCGGCGAGCGGAGTCACTCGGCCAGCCTACCGCGGCATAATCAGCGTGTGACAACGCGCCAGCCCGATCCCACGCCGGGGGCGGAGGCGGAGCGCGGGTTCGTTCTCGGCGTGCTCGCGAAGGGCGTGGACGGCGAAGACGAGCTCGCCGAGCTCCGTGACCTCGCACGTACAGCGGGCGTCGTCCCGGTCGCCGAGCTCGTCCAACACCGCAACCGCCCTGACCCGAAAACCTTCGTCGGCAAGGGCAAGCTCGAGGAACTGAAAGCGGAGTACGCGGAAAGTGCCGCTGAGGTCCTCATCGTCGATGAGGAACTCTCGCCGACGCAGCAGCGCACGCTCGAAGACGTGCTGAAGGCGCGGGTCGTCGATCGCACGCAGCTGATCCTCGACATCTTCGCCCAGCATGCGCGAAGCGCCGAGGGAAAGCTCCAGGTCGAGCTCGCACAGCTCGAGTACAACCTCCCTCGCATGCGCGGGATGTGGCAGCACCTCGAGCGGCTCGGCGGCGGCGTCGGAACACGCGGCCCCGGAGAGTCGCAGCTCGAGACGGACCGCCGGCTTGCCAGGACGCGCGTTTCTCTCGTGAAGCGGCGCTTGCGCGGTCTCGGTGCGGAGCGCGCAGTGCGCAGAAAGGAACGCAATCGCTCAGCAGTTCCAACAATCGCACTCGCTGGCTACACGAACGTCGGCAAGTCGACGCTCTTGAACGCTCTGACTGGTGCAAGCGTGTCCGTCGACAATCGACTCTTCGAGACACTCGACCCGACGACCAGAGGGTTCGAGCATCTCGGGAAGCGGTATCTCGTGACAGACACCGTTGGCTTCATTCGCCGCCTGCCGACGCAACTCGTCGAAGGCTTTGCCGCAACTCTCGAGGAGACACTCGTCGCCGATCTCGTCCTCCATGTTGCCGATGGTTCACTTGGTGAGGATCGGCTCGACGAGACCATCGCCGCCGTACAGAAGGTGCTGGACGAGATCGGTGCCGATGACGTGCCGGTCGAGCTCGTCCTCAACAAGGTCGATGTGCTGGACTCGTTGGCGCGGCGGCGACTGCAAAGCTCGTTCCCTCGTGCGCTCCAGGTGTCTGCGCACACGGGTGAGGGAGTCGGGGAGTTGAAGCGTCGGATCGCGGAGCTGTTCTCCGACCGTTTCGAGGATGTTCGCTTGCTGGTCCCCTACCAGGATGGAAGTGCACTCGCCGAGTTGTACGGCTTGGGAGCACCGATCGTCGAGCGGCGTGACACGCCGGAAGGTGTTCGTATTCGCGCACGCCTGCCACGCCGAGAGATTCCGAGATTTGCACGCTTCCTCGTCGCGGGCGAGGCCGAAGCAGGGGCATCGGCAGGGTGATCGAAGTCGCCCTTCGTCGCCTTCGCGACGACGCAATCCTTCCGAGTCAGGCGTACGACGGCGACGCCGGCCTCGATCTCGCAGCGTGCGACAGCGTCACCCTCGCACCTGGTGCGCGAGCTGTGGTTGCCACCGGGATCGCCGTCGAGATTCCGAAGGGCTATGCAGGCTTTGTCCAACCTCGATCCGGTCTCGCGTCACAGCACGGCATCGGGGTCGTCAACTCTCCAGGGTTGATCGACTCCGGCTATCGAGGCGAGATCCACGTCGTGCTTCTCAATACCGACCTCACCGACTCGTTCACCGTCGAGCCTGGAATGCGAATCGCGCAGCTTGTGATCGCTCCGGTCGCCACCGTCAGGCTCGTGGAGGTCGACGAGCTCGCCACGAGCGAGCGGGGCGCGCGAGGCTTCGGGTCGTCCGCACGTTGAGCCCTGCCGAGCCGAGGATCCGGGTTTCGGCGATCGTGCGCTGGCGCGGGCGGATGCTGATGTGCCAGCACTCCAAGCTCGGGAAGGACGTGTGGCTGCTTCCGGGAGGCGGTGTTCAGACGGGCGAGAACCTCTTGCGCGCGCTTCGTCGCGAGCTCTGGGAGGAGACAGGGCTCTTTCCGGAGGGGACCGAGGTCCTGTTCGAGGGCCCGGTGGCTCTCGTCGACTCGATCGCTCCCGACTCGAGCACGCGACGAAAGCACGTGATCCATGTCATCTTCGCGACGGAAGCCGCCGACGGCTCACTCGAAAACGTGGTCTCCGAGGACGAGGCGGTCGGCGGTCATCGCCTGTTCCAGCCGGAGGAGCTCGACGACGTGACGGTACACCCACCCATTCAGCGGTTCCTCAAGCGCTGGCAGCCGGGAGATCCAGCGGTGTACCTGGGGGAGATGTGGGTGCCGTGAGGCGGGCATCAGGTCGGCACGCTCTTGGCGCTATTTGCGCGACACGCGCGCGCTTCTCGGCAGTAGGCTGAAAGCGGGTGGTGGGATGGGGTGCCCCATAGGAAACCCGCTCCTAGCGACGACCTCCGCGGCTTCGGGCACGTTGGGCCGCAACGCGGTGGGCCTCGAGCTCCAGCTCGTCAGGGAGGATGTCAAGCGTCGGGGGGGCGCCGCCCGTGGCGTGTGCGAGCGCCTGCGCGAGGAGCCAGTCCGCAAGCCAGGGATTGCGCGGAAGCAGCGGCCCGTGGAGATACGTGCCGATGGCGCGCTCGATTCGACACCCTTCGAATCCGGAGGTCCCATCGTTTCCAAAGCCGTACACGACCCGTCCGAGCGGGAGAGCACCCGCGTCGAGGATCGTCTGACCCGCGTGATTCTCGAACCCCGCGAGCGTACGGCGCTCCCCGGGCTCGAGCTCGCATTCGAGTAGCACGTCGCCGATCGAACGCATCGAACTGGCAACCGTCTCGTGTGGGAAAAGGTCGGCGCCGGCCATGAGTCGTCCGTCGCGCCCCCGATACCCGCGTCCGAGAAGCTGGTATCCACCGCACACCGCAAGGAGTGCGACTCCGCTTGCGACCTCGTCCGCAAGGACTCGGCCCTTTGCCTGCAGATCGGGTGCGACGAGCGCCTGCTCGCGATCTTGCCCGCCTCCGATGTAGTAGAGGTCGTGCTCGCCCGAGCGGATCTCGTCGCCGAGTCCTACGTGAGTGACCGCAAGCTCGTGTCCGCGCAAGCTCGCTCGTCGGTCGAGGACGGCGATGTTGCCGCGATCGGCGTAGATGTTGAGGTACTCGGGGTACAGGTGTGCGACACGAACTCTCATGGCGAGCTGTCCCAGTAGGCGTTGACAATTCCTCGTTCGGTCAAGAAGCCGCGTAGCGCCAGCATTGCGGTGTACGTCGGGAGGACGACGAGCCTGTCACCGGCATCCGTGAGCTCGAGGCTGCGATCGAGCGCCTGCTCGAGGTCGGAGATGACCTCGAGCCGATCCGCGGGCAAGCCTCCGTAGAGGAGCCGCAGACCGAGCTCGGCAGCGCGATCCCCCGTTGCGACCACGCGGCGAGTGTGGGGGAGTAGCGGCTCGAAGTCGACATCCCAGATCCACGAGACGTCCTGTCCGTCCGCGATCGCGTCGTTGAGAGCAATGACGAGGACGCGCGGCACTCCCGTCTCGAGCGTGCGAAGCACCTCGTTCGCTCCTGCAGGGTTCTTGATCAGGAGAATCACGATGGCCTTCGACCCCACGGCGATTTGCTCGAACCGACCGAAGGCGGCGTTGAAGCCTTCGAGCCCCCTGCGGATTTCTTCGAGCGACGCACCCAACGCGAGGCAAAGCGAGGCGGCAGCCGTCGCGTTGTAGACGTTGTAGAGCCCGGGAAGCGGAATCTCCACCGCGATCTCGCCCGCCGGAGTCGCCAGCACGAATCGAGAGGCGCGGAGGCCGGAAAGCTCGATGTCGCGTGCTGACACGTCGAGTGTGGGTCGCGCGTGCCCGCATGCGTCACATCGGTACTCCCCGAGGTGGCCGACGTACGCCGCCGCGTACACGTAGGGCGTGCCGCAGCGGACACAGTACTTCGAGTCAGCCGCATGCTGGAGCGTCGGCCGGGCATGACGTCGATCGTCGACTCCGTACCGAAACGCGGACGACCGCCCCTCACCGAGCTCGGCAATCAGCGGGTCGTCGGCATTGATGACGAGGTGCGTCTCGGCGGGCAGCGTGCCCACGGCGTCACGCCAGCGTTCCGCGATGTGCTCGAGCTCCCCATATCTGTCGAGCTGATCGCGAAAGAGATTCGCGAGCGATACCACGCGGGGACGCGTCCGAGCGATCGCTTCGGGAAGCGCAGCTTCGTCGACCTCGAACAACCCCAGTGTGGCGTGGTCGGCCGTGAGCAGAGCCGAGGTGATCCCCGATAGGAGGTTCGCCCCTGCGCGGTTCCAGGCCAGGCGATGCGACTCGCCGAGGATGTGGGCGGCCATCGCAGTCGTGGTCGTCTTGCCGTTGGTCCCGAATGGAGCGCGACACCGAGTGGGAGCGTTTCGGCCAGCGTGTCCACAGCCTCCGGGTCGAGCTTCCAGAGCAGCTTCCCGGGCAGCGTCGTGCCACCGCCGCGACCCGCGGCGCGAGACAGTCGCCCGACTGCGCGCGCGGCAGCCGTCTCCAGATGAAGCCGGACGTTCAGGCAGATCCTTTCAACCCGGGCGAGGGTACCGGGTGGGTGGAGGCCTCGAGTGCTCTGAACCACTTGCAGATTCTTCAAAACGCTCTAAGCTGATTGCACAGATGGCCCGCCCCCGGTCACGTGGTCGTGCGCGTGTGCGCATCGACGAGGCGGAGCTCGCCGCGTTTCGCGCTGGCTTGCGCCGGCGCTACACGAACGACGAGATACTCGAAGAGCTGCGGGACGCGGCAAAACGGCTCGGGCGATCACCGACTATGCGCGAGTTCGCACAGGATCCGGAGGCACGGGTGCATCCCCAGACTGTCATAGAGCACTTCGGCACCTGGAACGCCGCGAAGCGCGCTGCAGGGCTCTTTCCACGACGATTCCTGACCCGTGACGACCTTCTCGCTCAGCTTCGTGCTCTGGGGGAGGAGCTTGGGCGGACACCACGTACGAGCGACCTCACCGCCCGACGTGGTTCGATGCCTTCCGCGTCGACGTACACCCACACGTTCGGGTCGCTTGCGAACGCATTGCGCGCGGCCGGATTCGACCTGCCTGTCGGAGAGGAGCGGCTCGACCGTGCGGTGGAGCAGGGTGCGCGCCTTGCGTTGAGCCTCGGCCGTCTCCCGAAGATGACGGACTGGGCCGATGCGCGGCGAGCGGACCCGGCGCTGCTCTCGGAATGGCAGGTGTACCGCTTGCTCGACGTTCCGCGCGGGGCGTGGACCGCGTTTCAGTTCCTGGTTCGCGAACGCCTCCGGGAAGACGGCGCAACCGTGCGTCCCGACGGGACGATCCCTTCCGAGGGGGGCCTCTAGACTCGGCCCGCGGCAGTCTCTTGCGTCAACCCGTTCTAGGCAGCAGCGGCGGTGATATCTGCGAGTTGCGCGAGGCAGGAAACCGCCTCGTGCGGCGAGTGGACCGGGGAGACGTTGTCCTCCTCGCGGTAGCTGCGATCGGGTCTGAAGCGACGGGTACGGACGACCTGACCCGCGACGACCTCCACCAGGCGCCCCTCCCTGAGCGGTCGTGCATCGAGCCGGACGCGCAGCGCTGCTTCGACGATCGCAAGTGCGCGGCGTGTGGACGCGAAGAACACGTCGGTTCCGGTTCGTCCGATCCAGAGCGGTCGAGAGATCCCGCGCGCGAGGAAGAGGCTGTCCGGAACCCGCTCGTCGAGCCAGCCGGCCGCCATCGTCCCGCGAAGCTCGCGAAGCGCCCGCGGATCGTGGCTGCGTCGTTCCATGAGGGCAAAGATCACCTCGGAGTCGACGGTCATCTGCTCGTGAGATCGTTCGATCCCGTAGCGCGCGAGAACGTCGTCGTCGTTCTCGATCACTCCGTTGTGCACACCGACGACCGTCCCGTGCCGAATCGGATGGTTGTTGACCTCGATATCGGGATGACCCTTCGTGTAGTCGCGGACGTGGAGGAGCGCCTGCGACGTCACTTGCGGGACGGAGATCTCGTCGAGCAGGGCACTTGCGCCTCCGCGTAGCTTCGTGACGTCGACCGTAGCGCCCGACCGAAACGCGTAGCCGACGGCATCCGCGCCGCGCTCGGCGATTCCGGCGAGCAGTGCCTGGGCAGCAAGCGTGCGCTCGACAGGCGAGTCAGGGCTGAGGCTGTAACCGGCTATTCCGCACATAGACCGCGACGTAACTCCTGGATCGGACGCCTTCTCAGGGTAGTAGACGGGGATGAGGACACTGTTTGCTAGAGGTTGCGCTGGGTTCTGGATTCTCGACCTAATCCCTCGTCCCGCATGTCATCCCTCAAGCGGGGCAACCCGGAAACCGATACATGCGCCGTGGAAGGCGCGGCCGAACATCTCTTCGACTCTGCGGACGAAGAAGCGTCTCCAGCGCCTGAGGAGGCAGTACCGCGCGAGCGGAAGGAGCTCGCAGGCCCGAACGCGGACGACCCGCTCAAGCTCTACGTACGCCAGATCGGCGACGGACGGCTCCTCACGCCCGGAGAGGAGCGCGAGCTGGCGCGCCTGAAGGACGAGGGTGACGAGCGCGCAAAGCGCAAGCTCATCGAATCGAACCTTCGGCTTGTGATGTCGATCACGCGCAACTACACACGCGCCGACGTCCCGCTCCTCGACCTCATCCAGGAAGGGAACCTCGGACTTATCCGAGCGGTCGAGAAATTCGACTACAAGCTCGGCTTCAAGCTCTCGACCTACGCCACGTGGTGGATCAAGCAGGCCATCTCGCGCGCGCTCGCCGAGCAAGGGCGGACGATCCGGCTACCAGTTCACGTTGCAGATCAGGTACGGAAGGTCACGAAGACACGGCGTCTGCTCGGCCAGAAGCTGAACCGCGATCCCTCGATCGAAGAGATCGCGCTCGAGATCGAGATCACACCCGAACGTGTCCAGGAGCTGCTCGACCTCGTTCAGGACCCCGTAAGCCTCGAGACGCCGATCGGCGATGGCGACAGCATGGTCGTGGATCTGATCCCCGACCAGAGCGCCGATCAGCCGGAGACCATGACCGCGGACCGTGCTCGCGCGTCGGAGCTTCTCATCGCGCTTGCGAAGCTACAGCCGCGCCAGCGCCGCGTCGTCATCGAGCGGTTCGGGCTCGACGGTGTGAGGCCGCGCACGCTCGAAGAGGTCGGGTCGAACCTCGGGATCACCCGCGAGCGAGTACGTCAGCTCGAAGCACGGGCACTACGCGAGCTTCGCGCCTTCGCACCCGGCCTCGAGCTGTACCTGCGCTCGTAGAGGCACGGAGCCGCGCGAGCGGCAGTGCGTCCGCTACGTGGCGTCCACCGACTCCATCTCGCGCAGCCCGGCCAGTCGACGCAGCGACTCGAGCTCGATCTGCCGCACGCGCTCTCGGGTCAGCCCGAGCCGGCGACCGATCTCCTCGAGCGTCTGTGGCTCCGCACCCGTCAACCCGTAGCGCATGACGACGACCTCGCGTTCTCGCTGGGGGAGAGCGGCGAGGGCCCGGCGCAGCGCTTCGCTGCGCAGATTCAGCTCGACTGCCTCCTCGGGCAGCGGCTCGTCACCAGCGACGAAGTCGCCGAACACGGCATCGTCGCCGTCACCGACGGGAGCGTCGAGACTGGTCGACGCTCGCGCGGCCGCGCGCACCTCGAGGACCTGCTGAACGGTGAGCGACGCCTCGTCGGCGATCTCCTCGAGCGTCGGCTCGCGACCGAGCTGCGTCCAGAGGAGGCGGTCGGCGCGGTTGATCTTCTGCAGCCGCTCGACGATGTGGACGGGCATGCGGATCGTCCGCGCCTTGTCGGCGAGCGCACGCGCGACCGCCTGGCGGATCCACCACGTCGCATACGTCGAGAACTTGAAGCCCCGGCGCCAGTCGAACTTCTCTACGGCGCGAATGAGCCCGAGCGTCCCTTCCTGGATGAGGTCGAGGAACGGGAGCCCCTGGTTTCGGTAGTTCTTGGCGATCGAGACGACCAGGCGAAGGTTCGACTGGATCATGCGCTCCTTCGCGTTCATGTCGCCCCGCTCGATGCGCTTGGCCAGCTCGACCTCCTGTGCAGCGGTCAGGAGCTGATGGCGTCCTGCCTCCCGGAGGAAAAGCTGAAGCGCATCGGTCGTCGTCTCCACCGGAGCCGTGATTGCCGCGACGACCTCGGACTGGGGCACCGGCAGCTCCACGATCTCGATCGCACGGTGGTCGAGCTCGCGCAGGAGCGCATCCTGTTCGAGCTCGGTCAACTCGTACGTCTCCGCGACCTCCGCGAGATCGGACGCGCGGATAGTCCCGACCTGCTCGGATTGCTCGAGCAAGAGTCGGATGTCCTCGACGAGGAGCATGGTCTCGATGTCTATCTGGGTCACGCGCGGCGGAACGGGAGGAAGAAGATGAAGCTCTACTCTCTCGCGTCCGCTGTCTCGTGTCTAGGGGTCAGAGCGAAATTCCCTGACGAAATCACTCCCGGGGGGTGACACGACGCTGACACGTGAGGTTCACCAGTACGTCATTCGAGCGGTTGGTCACGAGCACCCAACAGGCGTACTGTCGATGGAGTCAAGAGACGAGGAGGCAGTCATGTACGCACGGGTAGCGTCCTTCGAGCAGGGCGACACGAGTCGGGTCGACGAACTGATCGCGAGGATTACGGAGCGCGCAGAGGCCGGGCAGGACCTTCCGGATGCAAAGCGCGTGCTCATGCTCACCGACAGATCCGCGGGGCGGATTCTCGGCATCACCTTTTTCGAGAGCGAGGAGGCGATCCGGCAAGCCGAGCCCGTGTTCGAGCGGATGGGACAGGAAGTTCCCGAGGAGCTACGCGGGCGGCGTGCCTCGCTCGATATCTACGAGGCGCTGATCGAGGATGTCGCCGACGGTGCCAGGGCCGCGCGGGTCAGCTCGCTCGAGGGCTCAGCAGAGAGCATCGACGAGGGGGTTCAGTTCATCCAGCAGCAGATCGTGCCGGCGGCGAGCGACATCACGGGCTGGCGCGGGATCATCGCGCTCGCCGACCGGGCGAACGGGCGCACGCTGACGATCACGTTCTGGGACAGCGAGGAGTCGCTTGCTGCGAGCGAGACGTGGGCGGACGAAGCTCGTGGCGAGGCCGCGGCCGCGATGGACGAGACCGTAAAGGCAGTCGAGCGCTACGAGGTGGCGCTGAGCAAGGTTCTGGCCGCGACGCCGTCGTAGCGCAGGGAGCGCGGATCAACCGAGGGGGCGGCTACGGCCGCCCCTTTCGTAGTAGACGTGTCAACGCACGAAACGAGAGAGGGCCCGGCAAAGCCGAGCCCTCCGTTCGAATGCATTGCGGTCGAGCTAGGCGACCGCTAGGCCGTTGCTCTGAGCGACAATGCGGCCGCTCGTGATCTTCGGCTCGTTGGGGACGATCGCGCTCAGGTTCTCATCGCGAATCCATGTGGCAACGAACTTCGACGACTCCATGCTCTGCTCGGGAGTCTCGAAGAGATTGAGCGAGCTGAAGACGCCGTCGCCGGCCTCGATCAGGTAGTAGCCCTTGAAGCCGGGGAGCTTGTTCAGCTTCGGGACGAGGTTCTCGTTGACCTTGCTCGTCAACTCGACCGTGCGATTCTGGTCCACACCGTCGTAACGGCGAATGGTCGCATGCATGTGATGCTCCTTCTGTTCCGATCAGGGCAGAGAGTCCGAACGAACTCCCTGCTGCGCACAGGCCGGGTATGACACCCGAAGAGGAATTGCACCTCGGCGGCTCCAAACGACTAAGCCAACGCGCTGGGTCGAGTGTACCCGCGATCTTCGGGCTTCAAACCGCGTGCTCACGGAAGGGCACCTTCAGTGATCTGGGCGTGGGGGCATCGCACCGCCCTCGCGACGTTCCTTGCTCGCAGCATGGTCGCGCTCAGACGAGCTCCCCGGGTCTTCCTCTTCGCGGCGCATGGCCTCGTACACCGCGTTCCAATGACCTGAGATCTCTTGCAGGGCACGGGCGGTGGTCAGGGCAGCGTCTTCCAGCCGTGCGTTCACCTTCTCGACCTCGGCTATGCGCCGCTCGAGGCCACGAACCTTCTCGCCGAGGCCGCTCAACTCCTGGGCGATCACATCATCGTCTGTCACGTCTAGAGAATGATTGCACCCGCAACGCTCTGCAGGGCTCATCTGGTCAGCGCGACGAGCGAAAGTGCATCCACGAGGACTGGAGCGGCCGCGGCGGGCTTTGCCGCGGGGGAGAGGCGCCCACCGGGGCCGACCAGATCATGGCCCTGCCTCAGTCCGTTCTCCTTAGCTCCTCGCCTCGCGCGCATCGCGCGTCGGTGTATTGCGGGCTTTGGGCCGGGTCCCGAATGCAGGGCCAGTCCAGCCACTCTAGCTCGTGCGGAGTGCTACAAGAGGTTAAGTAGCCTCGGATTCGTCAAGACCGACCGCCGATAGACGCCCGATGAGTGGGCACAGCCGAGCAGTCCTGGAAGCGCATGGTTTCGGCGGTCACCGCCTGCTCGCGACGGTAAAGCTCCACGAGCTGCGCCATTCGGCCGCGGACAACCTGTGGCGCGAGACGGGCAAACTCATGCTCGCCCAGCGCTCCTCCGTCATTCCTCCGTCGCAACGACGCAGGCTTATCTGCACCCGACGCGGGAAGACCTCGCCGACGCACTCGCCCAAATGCAAGTTAGTGCGTTCCGAGGAAGATGAAACGGCTTAGACAAACGGCTCACCGAGTCGAACGCACGATAACGTGCGTTATGTCAAGTTGAGCCGTAAGTGGCTCAGAATGTGGCCTCCCGCACCCCACTCAGGATCAGCAGCACGATGACCGCGGCCGCGATGAGGCGATAGAGGACGAAGACGTCGTACGTGTGCCGGCGAACGTAGCCGAGCAGCCAGTCGATCGCGAGCAAGCCGCTGCCGAGTGCAGCGAGCGTGCCGACGAGGAAAGGGCCCTGCCACCCGCTTGGAAGATCGCCGAGGAGCACGTCCCCCACTCCTTTCAGCAGGACGGCTCCTAGCACGGTCGGCAACACCAGGAGGAACGAGAATCGCGCCGCGCTGTCTCGATCGAGCCCCATGAATCTTCCGGCGGTAATCGTGATCCCTGAGCGCGAGACGCCCGGTGCGAGTGCGAGAGCCTGCGCAAGACCCATGACGACGGCCTGGCGCACACCAAGATCGCCCATCGCCCGGTCCTGAGGGGATCGGTCGGCCCACCAGAGGAGGCCAGCGCCCGCGACCAGGAGTATCGCGATCTGCCAGGGCTCGCCGAGATGGTCTGCGATCACGTTCTCGCCGAGGAGGCCCACGAGCCCGGCGGGAATCGTCGCGATCAGCACGAACCAGGCGATGCGCTCGTCTGAGGTCTCGACTTGCCGCCGGCCGAGCGAGTGCACGAACGCGCGCACGAGCCGCACGATGTCCGCCCAGAAGTAGGCGCCGACGGCGACGAGGGTCCCGAGGTGGAGCGCGACGTCGAACGTCTGGTTGAAGCGGTCGTTCTGCTCGAGATACGTCCAGTCCGCTCCCCACGGTACGAGGATCAGGTGTCCGGACGATGAGATCGGCAAGAGCTCGGTGAGTCCCTGGACGATCCCGAGAACGAGAGCCTGCGCGTTGGTAAGCGCATTGTCCGACTCCCCGACACCGAGGAGCGTCAGGGCGACGGCGGACCCCAGCGCCGCTGCCGCGGCCCCGTAGACGGTCGAGCGGCGCATCCGGTGATCCTATTCGGATCGGTCCGCGGCCCGTACCGAGAAAAACGTCGCAAAATGCGTCAATCAGGTGTCACGGTCACTTGACCGCGTGAGCCCTGTCCCATAGCTTCCCCGATGCACCGAGCACGGAGCGTGACTAGGCCGAAGCTCAGCTTGAGGGCTCTACGCGGAAGCGGAAGGTCAGCGGGTTGAGTGGACGAAAGCGCAACCGGCTCGGTGAATTTTTTTGCCTTTTTGGTGACGGCGGTTGCAACTCGCGCGAGCGACGCGCGAGCGGCGCTAGGATCGCGCCGTGCACCTCCGCACGCCGAGCTACGACCAGGGCGTTCATGCATTTGGCTGGTCAGTCGTCTTCTTCCTCTACATGTGGCTGGGCGCACTCGCGATCGGCGCGGCGCGAGGGACGTCGCTTGTCGTGTCGCTCGTTCTCTCGGCCGGGATCTTTCTACTCGTGCGGACGCGCGGCGGTGACTCCCCGCGCGAGTCGCGGTAGCAGCCCCGGCGAGCTAACGCTTCTGGGCGCTCAGGGCCGAGACGAGGCGGTCTGCAAAATCGCGCCCGAGGGCATCCTCGAGGCGACTTAGCGCAGGCTCGCGTTTGGCGTCTTGCTCGTCGAGTGCCTTGACGTCGGCGAGAAGTCGCGGCGAGCTCGCTGCCGGGGCCTTGGTAAGTGCGGCGGCGCTCATGCACCTGGTATCGGGAGCGCTCTCGTCCGACGCGATCCCTGGCGGGAGTGAAGGCCGGTGGCGGGCGTCGCGACTAGATCTCGAGATCGATCGTCATCTCGCCGAAACGGGCAGAGGAGAGGCCTTCGTGGAAGGCGTCGACCCCATACAGCCCGGGCTCGTCGAACACGTGGTCAACGACCGTCACCCGCTTGTCGTTCCAGAACGGGATGTCCACGTGCTCGCGCGTCACGAGGTTCACCGAGATCGCCGCGCACGACGGGCACCGAACTGCCACCCCGAACCGATCCTCCCCCGGTGCGATCAGCGTGATCGCCGACGGCGTGATCGGCTTCGAGCGCGCTTCGCGCAGGCAGAAGAAGCTCCACGGCCACTCCCCCGCCCCAATGCGAGTTGCGGCCAGGCTCGAAAGCTCCACCTCCAGCAGGTCGTCGCGCGTGGTCATGAGATTCCGGAACGTGCCGCCGGCGCCGAGGCCGAGAGGCGCGACGTCGAGATCGTCGTGCGTCACGAAGCCCGGATGCACGCCGCCGCATGGGCAGGCGAACAGGACGCTGAAGACTGCGGGGTGCGCCGGACCTGGGAGGCGGTCGAGCGTGCGAAACGCCGAGAGCGGGAGCCACGCCTGTCCTTGCTGAGGGCATGAGAGCGCGTACTTGCTCGTCAACGGGTTGTACACAGTCTCGTTGTACCCGTCCGGGCGGACGCGGCGTCACCCGTTCCCGGTAGCCGAGCTCGTCGGCGAGCGGTAACGACCTGGAGCGGTCAGTACTGGATCAGCGCGTGGACGTCGTAGCCGCCGAGGCGCGCCCTGCCGTTGAGGAAGGTCAGCTCGATCAGGAAGACCGCTCCGACGACGACTCCGCCGAGTTGCTCCACGAGCTCGCACTTCGCCTTTGCCGTTCCTCCCGTGGCGAGCACGTCGTCCAGGACGACGACGCGTGCGCCCGCCCCCAGTGCGTCTCGGTGTATTTCGAGGCTGTCCGTTCCGTACTCGAGGTCGTATGTCGCCTCGATCGTCTCCCACGGAAGCTTCCCCGGCTTTCGTGCTGGGACGAAGCCTGCGCCGAGCTCGTACGCGAGGGCTCCACCGAAGATGAACCCTCGCGCCTCGGCCCCGAGGATGAGATCCGGCTTCCGAGGCCTGGTCCACGCCGCGAACTGGTGGATCGAGTCCGCGAAGTACTCGGAGTCGGCGATGAGCGGCATGACGTCCTTGAAGAGGATCCCCTCCTTCGGGAAGTCGGGGACGTCGCGGATCTTCTCGCGGAGGTCGAGCGTCACTACGCGCGCTCCGCGTACCCGCGCAGGTCGCGCAGGAAGAGGAGCTGCGAGAGCTCTTGTGCAACTCCTGCAAGTGCTTCGAGATCCTCAAAAGCCGCTTTCCGTCGCTCTGGATTCCGCGAGCGGAGGCCTGGCGCGACGAGCTGCTCGACGAGACCTGCCTGCCTGCCGGCTGCTGTGAGGATCGTGCGGAGGTGGCGCGCATCGATCCCAAAGCGCGCCAGGCGCGCCGACGCCGCCGCGATGTCGGCCTCGCTTTCGCTGTACAGCCGGTCGCCGTTCTCGACGCGCGAGAGGACAACGCCGTACTCCTCGAGTTCGCGCAAGAAGTCGGGCGAGATCGAGGCACGCTCGAGGAGCTCGGCCCCGTCGATCTCCTCCTCGGTGCCGCTCAAGCCGACGTTCCGCCGCCGCGGACGGTCGGCCGGCGCCCCTGGGCCGTCGAGCTCCTGCCGGATCACGCGAAGCGGGAGGAACTCGTCGCGCTGCAAGCGCAGGATCTTGACGAGTCGCTCGACATCGTCGGGCGAGAAGAGCCGGTAGCCGCCGCGCGTTCGTCGCGGAGCGATCAGGCCCTGATCCTCGAGGTAGCGAATCTTCGACACCGAGATGTCGGGGAACTCCTCGCGGAGCTCGTCGCAGATCGCACCGATCGTCCGCAGCGTGTGCCCTGCGGATTCGTTCCCTCGCCTGCGAGCTGCGATCGTGCTCATCGCTTCAGGAAGGTCAGCCGGTACTTGCCGATCTGGACCTCGTCGTCGTCAGAGAGTGCGGTCGACTCGATGCGCTGTCGGTTGACGTACGTTCCGTTCAGGCTCCCGAGGTCGCGGATGGTGAATATGTCGCCTGTCCGCTCGAGCTCCGCGTGGCGGCGCGAGACGGTCACGTCGTCGAGGAAGATCTCGCATTCGGGCGACCGGCCGATCAACGTCTTTCCCTCGGGCGGGTGGAACGTCTGGCCGGTCATCCCTCCGCCCGAGCGCACGACCAGCGCCGAGCCCCGAAGGGCCACGGCCGCGCGTGTCGGGTCGATGTCCTCCCCGTCTGGTTCAAGCTCGAAGCTCATCGTCGTCTCCGCCCCGGTCTCCGTGGTGAGCAGCGCTCCGCAACGAGGGCAGTAATTAGCGCTCGCAGGGCTGAGGAAACCACACTCGGGGCAGTAGACGTGACTCACTCGCCCCCGCCGCCGGGTGGCGAGGCTTTGGTGGAGAGGATCTCGCTCAGGCGCTCGACATCCGCGAGCTGCGCCTCGCCGGTGCTCACCTGCTCACGCAGCCGCGCGACGAGCTCGGCACGAAGGATGTCGATGCGGCCGTGCAACACGCGCCGGCGGAAGGAGATCTCGTCCTCTTCCTTCTCCAGCTCGCGGATCATTCCACGGAGGTCGTCGTCTGAGAGCGTCGAGAGATCGGGGAGTGCTTCCACGTGGTGGCCTTTCGTCTCGGAGTGCACCTTGAGTAAAGCAGCAGCGGATCCGAGGGGTCAACCTCAGGTTGAGAGTTTCGCGGGTACGTTCTTCGCTACGAAGCGTCGAGTCCCTGCCACCTAGCGCGAGCGAACGACCTCACGACGTGCACGAAACACATACTCGACGGCGGCCGCAACGGCCAGAGTGACGCCGATCCAGACGAGGACGAGCGGCCAATTCGTACCCTTCGGCGTCACGATCAGAAAGCATAGGGAGGCGTACAACACCCAGGTCGCCAGCTTGCCGAGAAAGCTGACCTCGAAGTCGTATCCCCGAGGGACGACAAGCTTGTAGCCGAGGACGAGCACCACGTCGCGCGCGATGATCACGACCATCGCCGCGAACGGCAGTCGACCCTCGAGCCAGAGGAGGACGACTGCAAACCCGATCATCAGCCGGTCAGCGAGTGGGTCCGCGATCTTCCCGACAGCGGACTCGACATTCCATCGCCGGGCGAGATAGCCGTCCAGCTGATCCGTCAGCGCTGCACCCGCGAAGAACAGTCCGGCTCCCCAGGCAGCGCCGTCACCGGCTCCCAGGAAGAGCCAGACGAAGATCGGGATCGCTGCGAACCGGAGAAGCGTGAGCGCATTCGGGATGTGCCGCCGCATGTTGGGCACATGCTCGCAACCTGGGCACGCTCGCGCCGGACGGTGGTAGCGTCGCCGCTCGTGACGACGGTCGCCCTGCCCGGGTTCGTCAACGTCCACAGCCACACCTTCCAGCGTGCGCTGCGAGGACGCGCCGCCGGCTCGGACTTCTGGGCGTGGCGCGAGACGATGCTCGCCGAGGCCGACCGGCAGACGCCGGAGCTCGTTCGCGGGAGCTACGAGGGCGCGTACCGCGAGATGCGAGCGGCCGGGTACACGGCGGTCGGCGAGTTCCACTACCTCGGCGTCCCCGAGGCTCTCGCCGCCGCGGACGCGGCAGCGGCCGCAAACGTCGAGCTCGTGCTTCTGCACGTGGCGTACGCGCGCGGTGGGCTGCCGCGATTCCGCCAGGACTCGGTCGACACGTATCTCGCCGAGGTCGACAGCCTGCGCTCGCAGGGCCTGCGGGTTGGACTTGCCCCCCACTCCGTCCGTGCCTGCCCGGCCGACTGGCTCGAGACGATCGCACGTTATTCCGAGCGCGAGCGCTTGCCGCTTCACGTGCACGCGAACGAGCAGCCGAAGGAGATCGAGGAGTGTCTCTCCGAGCATGGTTGCCGGCCGATCGAGCTGCTCGCGCGAACCGGTTGTCTCGGTGAGCGCACGACCGTCGTCCATGCGACGCACGCTGACGGCGCCGAGCTCGATCTCCTCGCCTCGTCCGGGACGACTGTGTGCGCATGCCCCACCACCGAGGCGGACCTGGGCGACGGCTTCCTCCCCGCCGAACGCGTCCGCCACCGTGCGATCCCGCTGTGCATCGGCTCGGACTCCAACGTGCGAATCGATCCGTTCGACGAGTTGAGAGAGCTCGAAGGGATCGCACGCCGCCAGACCGGCCGTCGCGGGGTCTTCAGCACCGAGGATCTGCTTCGCTTCGGCTCCGAGACAGGAGCGCACTCACTGGGTCTCGATGCGTGGCCGACGATCGGGATCGACGGCGGTCACCGTGCGCTCGCGGGCGTTGCTGATGACGACATCCTGTCCGCGCTGGTCTCGAGTTGCGACGCGAGCGTCGTCGTCCTGTAGGCCCACGCTACAGTCGGTACCGACGTGGCAGCCGATGTAACCGAGCAGACGTTCGAGCAGGACGTGATCGCACGGTCGAAGGAGAAGCCCGTCGTCGTGGACTTCTGGGCCGAGTGGTGTGGGCCCTGCCACCAGCTCGCTCCGATTCTCGAGAAGGAAGTCGACAGCCGGGACGGAGCCGTCGAGCTCGTCAAGGTCGACGTCGACGCCAACCGCGGGCTCGCTTCGACATTTGGCGTGCAGGGGATCCCAGCAGTCAAGGGGTTTCGCAACGGGCGCATCGTGACCGAGTTCGTCGGTGCCGTCGGCTCGGCCGCCGTCTCGTCGTTCATCGACCGGCTGCTCGCGCCGCCGCTCCTTGCCGGGGCGCTCGAGGAGCTTCGTGCGTCGGGCGACCATCCGGAAATACTCGCGGCGCTCGAGGCGGGAGATCACGAGCAGGCGCTCGAGTTGATCATGACGGCGATCGGAACAGCGCCTCCGGAGGAGCGAAACCAGCTGCGAGAGCTCGCCGTCGCGATCTTCGACCACCTCGGTCACGAAGATCCTATCGCCATGTCGTACCGGCGCAGGCTCGCGACGACTCTCTATTGAGTCCCTACTGGACGACTGCCTTCTGGAATCGCGCCACCCAGCGCGTGGTTGCCTCGAGGTAGGCGCGCTGGGCCGAAACGCCACGCTTCCCCCATGCGCCCTCGTACCCAGGTCGTTCGATCTGAATGCGGGCGGGCTCGATCTGCGTCCCCTCCTGCCACTCGTTGTAGCTCGTCACCGTCACGACGTCGGCTCGCGCCCGGACAGCCGCCCTCCACATGCGGTCGTAGGTCGCACCGCGGAGCCGCGGCCGGACGAGTGGGTCGCGCGTTGCGAGCGTGGCGTCGTACCCGGGGCCGACAGAAGGTGCGCACAGGAGCCCTACCCGATGCGCCTGCGAGCAGACACGGGCGAACGTGTTGCCGTTCCACGTGGCGACGTCGTAGGTGTAGAGACCGTCGAAACCCGCCGCCTGTGCGCGCCCGACAAGATGTGTGTGACCGAAGACTCGGACTCCGTCGAGATTCGAAAGCGCGGCTGCCCACGCGGTCGCCGGGTCTCGGTCGGCGTCGTACACGTAGAAGTCCGCGAATCCCTTGTCGCGTAGCTGTGCGATGTCCTCGGCCGTGGTGGCCGGCGTTCGGTCGCGGTAGGGCTCGATGTGGACGGCCACCGAGAGCCCGTGCTTGCTCGCCGCACTCGCAACGAGAGCAAGTCGGAGATCCTCCGGCGACCCGAAGCCCCACCACGAGACGATGACCGTCCGGATGCCGGTCGCCGCGATCTCCCGCATCTGGGCGCCGACGATCTTCGCGTTCGACGATGAGTAGAGGCCGCGCATCGGGTAGTACGGCGTGGACAGAAAGGGTTGTCCGTCTTCGCCGTGGACGTACCAGTGCGCCCAGTGCCCGTCCCGGGTCGGCGTCGCGTACCACGGGTAGTAGAAGATCGCTGCTTCTGCACCCGCGGAGCTCGAGGTGCCGGGTGGCCCCGAGCCTGCGCCGGCGGGCAGTGCGAGGGCCGCAACGACGAGAGCTCCAGTTGCGACTGCCCAGATTCGGCGCATTCAGCGCGGGACTCTAACGTCAGGCCCGGATCGTTGATGCACCCGCCTCGTGCGTGAGCTTGCGGATGACGACTGGATGCTGACCGGAAATTGACGCGCCGTCGGGGGCGGTCACGACCAAGCCGGGCGTCGCCCGTACGCGTCGTGCAGGCTTGAAGCCTGTGCGACGCGCGCGGGTGACGATCCGGCGACGTGTCGTGGCCGCCATCCGGCCGCGTGAATTCCGGTCAAGCATCTAGCATCCCCAGCGTGGCCGAGTACCGGTATCTGATCATCGGTGGCGGGATGACGGCGGACGCGGCGTGTCGAGGCATCCGCGATCACGACAGCGAGGGCTCCATAGCGCTTGTCGGGTCGGACGGGCATCCGCCGTACGCTCGTCCCCCGTTGAGCAAGGCGCTCTGGTCGGGAAAGTCCGAGGACTCGATCTGGCGTGGCACCGAAGCCCTCGGCGTCGAGCTGCACCTCGCTCGTGCGATCACGTCGGTCGATCTCGCCGAACACACCGCGACGGACGACCACGGCCAGTCGTATGCCTACGAGCGACTCCTGCTTGCGACCGGGGGCAGCCCTCGGCGGCTTCCGTCCGGCCCAGACGGTGTCGTCTACTACCGGACCTACGACGACTACCGGCACCTCCAGGAGGCGGCCGGCGACGGCGTTCGTGTCGCCGTCATTGGAGGAGGCTTCATCGGATCCGAGGTAGCGGCCGCTCTCACGACCAACGGCTGCACGGTGACGATGCTCTTCCCCGAGCCCGGAATCGGGTCGAGGCTCTTTCCGAGCGAGCTCGCGAACTTCGTGAACGAGTACTACCGCTCGAAGGGTGTCGATGTGCTCGCAGAGGAGCTCGTTGCCTCGATCGATCCCGAGGGTGACGGATTTCGTGTGCAGACGAAGAGCGGACGAGCTGTGGAAGTCGACGCAGTGGTTGCGGGACTGGGCATCGTGCCTGCGACAGAGCTTGCCGAGGCCGCAGGGCTCGAGGTCGACGACGGAATCCTCGTGGACGACCACGGGCGAGCCGGCGGTCGGGCAGACGTCTTCGCCGCCGGCGACGTCGCTCGTTTTCCCGTTCCGGCGTTGGGCGGCACACGGCGCGTCGAGCATGAGGACCATGCGAACACGCACGGTCGCCACGTCGGCGCGAACATGGCCGGAGCCGACGCGCCGTACGACCATCTCCCGTTCTTCTATTCCGATCTGTTCGAGCTCGGGTACGAAGCCGTCGGCGACGTCGACTCTCGCCTCGAGACGATCGCCGAGTGGGAGGATCCGAACCGCAAGGGAATCGTCTGCTACCTCGACGGCGGAACGCCGCGCGGATTCCTGCTCTGGGATGTCTGGGGGAAGGTCGACGCCGCCCGTGAGCTGATCACCGCGGCCGAGCCGGTCGACGCCGAGTCGCTCCGCGCCCTGTTGGCGTAGAGCAGCTCACCGCCTCTTCGCCTACTCGTCGAGGATGAACGTCACGAGCATGTTCACCTGATACTCGGTGATGGCGCCACCCTCGAGCCGTACCTGCTGCTCCTTGATCCACGCCGAGCGAACGCCACGCAGCGTCGCGTTCGCGCGCTCGAGGCCCTGTTTGATGGCGTCTTCGAAGCTCTGAGTCGAAGTCGCGCTGATCTCTGTCACGCGTGCGATGGCCATGTCGAGCCTCCTTCGTTGATGCTCCGGACCGGAGAGAGTCTGCTAGATGCTGGCGGCGAATGCCTGCACTCTCGTGCGTATGCCCCGCAGAGCCGAGCGGCTAACGCGTGCCGTGACCCAAAGTGCGAGCACGTCGAAGACGACATAGCCACTCGCCGCGCCGCTCGGTGGGTTGCCCTGAGCAAGCCCGAGCCCCGGGACGACGCCCTGCCAGGTCCACGTTCCGATCGCGGTGCCGTACAGCTCGAGTGCCGCGACCGCGACGAACACTCCCGCGTACACGGCCCGCTGCGTCCGTACCAGGACTACTACGAGAAACGCGCATCCGATCGCACCCGCCAGGTCCAGCGTAGGCAGGAGGCCGAGGCCGGCCACCCCCCACGCGCAGGCGCCCGCGATCGCCACACCCAGAAGCGGAGCCGGGCGTCGCGCGAAGAGCGTGGCAAGCGACACTCCGGAGAGAAAGACGAGCCCGTGACCAGGCGGCACGAACGCTGGAAGATTGTCGAGGCGGTAGCTGTAGAGACCCCAGATGAGGGACCCGACGACCTCTCCGAGCGTCGCGATGCCGACCACGGCCAACGTCTGCACCGTCACGGCTCGGGATTGGAGCACTAGGAGCGCGGCGAGCACGGCTGCGGTCAGCAGTCCGAGAAGGAGCTGGCCGGTGTGCCCGACGCTGCGATCGAGCCAGAGCCCGCCCGCGGTGTAGGGCACAGCGACGCAGAGCGTGACGAGAGCGCGGCGGTGCATCCGCGGATACTCGCGCATCGAACGGCGCTGGTTCACATGGACCTGATCGGACTGATCAGGCGCAGGGGCCGAGCTCCGGTGTTCCACCGGGACCGTTCAGATGCTGCTG
This sequence comes from uncultured Actinomycetes bacterium, assembly GCA_963756925.1. Classification (GTDB taxonomy): domain Bacteria; phylum Actinomycetota; class Thermoleophilia; order Gaiellales; family Gaiellaceae; genus GMQP-bins7. The sequence continues at coordinate 40,179 of CAVWPL010000002.1, forward strand.
CAGCGACGGCCGATCGAGCTGGACGCAGTACGAGCTCTCGTCCGCTCGCACGAGCGTGACGGGCGGTTGCAGTGTCGCGCCAGCGTACGTGCCGGTCGTCGATCGCTGCACCTGGAGAGAAGCCTCTGCGCCCGTGAAGTACGCGCCGGAGATCGTGTCGACCACGACGTCGGCGCTCTCTCCGGCGGCTTCCGTCGCTTTCTCGGCTTGCGGGGCGAGCAGCTGCCAGCCTCCGAATGCGAGGGCAGCGATCACCACGACGAGCGTGAGCGAGAACCGGGTAGACACCCCTCTCGTATCGGCACAACTCGCACGCTCGATAACCCACGAGACCGGAATCTGACTGGGATTTGGAGCGCGCGCGCCGCCGGAGTAGGCTTGAGCGCAGTAACGAGGGGAACTGGGATGGACACCGTGAGACCTCGGTCCGGTGCCGCCGTGGTGCCGACCGCGAACGAGACGTTCTGGGCGCTGGTCGACGCCAGCTGGTCGGCGTCCGACCTCGACGAGCTTGTCGCGCTCTGCAAGGCGATGGAGGACGCGTACACGCGGCAACGGCCGTCTCCGCGAGGATGCGAATCCGGCTCTACTTGAACCGCATGGGCCGAGCCATGTGCACCGCGACGTCGGGTAGTCGCAAGCACGAAGCCCGCACGAGCCTATTCCCAGGGAAGCGCTTCCTCCGGTCCGTGGATCTCGCGTAGGTCACCGCTCGCGACCACGAAGTAACTCGTCTGCGACCCGCGAGGATCGAGGAAGGAGTTGCCGGCGATCCGCCAGCCACTGTCGCCGCCTTGTCCCCAGATTGCCTCGAAGCCCTCGTGCCGTCTCACCCACCACCTCGTCTTCGCTCCCAGGGGATCGTGAACGGTTCCACCCCAGAAGATGCGGTAGCCGGTGTCCATCTGCCTGTGGGTGTACCCACGAGTCGTCCGGCGCGAACCGAGCGTGACGCATCCCTGCGCCTCCAATGAATCGACCTCGACCTGGTGCGAGACCAACGTCTCGATACGTCGACGGTAACCGAGCTCAGGCGCGAGATAGCACGCGATCGCTTTGATCAGATCCAGGCATGCCGAGCTCGAGTCCGAACTCGTCGTACGCGGCCTGGGCGTCGCTCAACGAGCGAAAGAGCGCCTGCCGGTAGACGAGACCTTCGACGAATGTCAGGAGCCAGCACAGGTGCTTCTCTGTCCCCTGGCGCGCGACGTAGCCGAGCGCAATCGCCGCCCGATCATCGAGGTCGTTGACGTAGTAGTGGGCCGGTTCGTGTTCCCCGGCTTCGGCTTCGGCCCGCAGTAGGACGAGCGCCTCGTCGAGTGACAAAGGGCGGCCATCCGATACTTGGAGCACGAGGCGTGCGTCGGGGTGGCAGAGGCTTCGCACGCCGTCCCAGTCGCCGGCGTCTGCGGCCGTGCGCAACCTCTCCAGGAGGATCCGTGGAGCTAGTGCCAGAGGCAGCGGGTCACCTTCCATGCAGCGTCCGAGCTCGGCTTGTCGCTTTCATCGATGCCGATCGTAGATGTCCTTCATCCGCGTAGGCAGATAGCGGCCAAAGCCTGCACGCCGCGGCGGTCGTCGATGTGACTTCGATCGGCTTGCGGGGGGTGTCCCGGCAACGGAAAACCCGCGTTTGCAGCGGGTTCCCCAGTCGGGGCGCCGAGATTCGAACTCGGGACCTCTAGTCCCCCAGACTAGCGCGCTAACCAGGCTGCGCCACGCCCCGTGGCTTCGACACCTTAGCTTCTCCCGGTGCGCCGCTCAGGCCAGGCGCTTGTAGAGCCGGTCGATCAGCTCGGGCATCTCCTCGAGCCTCTCGGTGATCACGCGGATGCGGTACTCGCGGAAGTGCTCCGGCTCGACGCCGAGCGAGGTCGCGATGCGTGCGATGACGTCGTTCGCGGGAACCGGTCGGTTGCCGTGAACGATGTGGTTCAGGTAACCGGCCGAGAGCCCCGCCTTGTCGGCGAGCCCCCGGTAGGTGGTTCCCGTGTCCGACATCAGCCGCTCGATGGTCGGGCCGAAGAGCTCGTTGCTGTACCGCCGTCGCTTCGCCATCAGCGTTCCAGCACCCATTTCACCACGTTCTGCATCGGAACACGGTTGTCTTCGGACTCGCCGCGGGTACGAACGTCGACGCTGTCGTCGTCGAGTGTCCTCTTGCCCACGGTGAGACGTATGGGCGCACCGACGAGGTCGGCGTCCGCGAACTTCTCTCCCGGACGTTCGTCGCGGTCGTCGAGGAGGACGTCGAAGCCCGCCTCGGCGAGTGCGCTCGCGGCATTCTCCGCTTTCGCGAGGACCTCGTCCGACCCACCGTGCAGCGCGAGGACATGGACGTCGTACGGCGCGATCGTCCGCGGCCAGACGATTCCGTGCTCGTCGTGATGCTGCTCGACGACGGCCGCGATCGCACGGCCCGGGCCGATGCCGTAGCTGCCCATCACGATCGGTTTCTCCGTCCCGTCCTCGTCGACGTAGCTCGCGCCGAGCGCGGTCGGAGTGGAACGTGCCGAGCTTGAAGATGTGGCCGACCTCGATCGCCGGCTCGATGACGAGCTTGCCGCCGCACTCAGGGCAGGAGTCGCCTGCCCTCGCCTGGCGGATGTCGGCGAACGTCGGCTCGAAGTCGCGTCCGGCCTCGACTCCGCGCAGGTGCCAGCCGTCGCGGTTCGCGCCGGCGACGAACTGGCCCTCGCGCAGGGTCTCGTCGGCAATCACCTCGACGATCGGCGCCCACCGGGCCGAGCGACCCGCCGCCCGCGCCGAAGGCGTCGCGGATCTCGTCGTCGGTCGCGGGGCGGAACGACGCCTCGAACATCGTCGTCAGCTTCTCCTCGCTGAGCCGGTCGTCACCTCGGACCAGCGCGAGCACGAGACGATCGCCGACGACGACGGGCATCGCCTTCGACGTCGCGGACGGCATCGACTCCGAGGAACTCGGCGAGCGCCTCGATCGTCGACACGCCGGGCGTCTCGACCTCTTCCGGAGCGTCGAGCGGCTGCCGGGAACTCGGGCGCGCGCGGGATGCCTCGCGCAGCCTCGATATCGGCGAAGTAGTCGCCGTTCTCGCAGCGCATGAGCTCGTTCTCACCCGAGCCTGTCGGCGCGAGGAAGCCGAGCGACTCCTTGCCGCCCATGATCCCGGACTCCGCCTCGACGAGGTATGCCTCGACGCCGCAGCGCTCGAAGATCGTCGCGTACGCCTTCGCGTGGCGCTCGAAGCTCTCGTCGAGCCCGGCCTCGTCTCGATCGAACGAGTACGAGTCCTTCATGATGAACTCGCGCACGCGCAGGAGCCCACCGCGAGGACGCGGCTCGTCGCGCTCCTTCGTCGTGAAGTGGTACCAGACCTGCGGCAGCTCCTTGTACGACTGGAGCTCCCGTGCGTGGAAGGTCATCGTCTCCTCGTGCGAGAGCGGCAGCACGAACGGCCGGCCGCTTCCGTCGGTGAGCTTGAAGAGCGCCGGGAATGGCGATCCGGCCGGTCTGCTCCCAGAGCTCGGCGGGAGTCAGCACCGGGCAGAGCATCTCCTGGCCGCCGATCGCATCGATCTCCTCGCGGATGATCTGCACGACCTTCTGGTGCACGCGCCAGCCGAGCGGGAGGTACGTCCAGAGGCCTGCGCCGACCTGCCGGATAAAGCCGCCGCGGACGAGGAGCTTGTGCGAGGCGGCCTCCGCGTCGGCGGGGCGTCCGGAGGTCGGGTAGGAGGAGCTGTGACTGCGCGGGCGATCATCGTTGTCGGCCTAGGCTAGTCGAGCGGGATCAGCGAGGCCTCGGCCATCGCGAGCGCCGCAGGCTTCGCCATCTTGAGCCGCTTCGGCCGCTTCATCCCGTCTTCGAGCCAGCGGTCGATCTCGACGGAACAGCTCGTCGACGAGGATCTCGGACGGGACCTTGCGCAGGACCCGGCCATGCGCGTAGATGAAGCCGACGTCGCGGCCACCGGCGATGCCGAAGTCGGCGTCGCCCGCCTCGCCCGGCCCGTTGACCGCGCAGCCCATGACGGCGACCTCGAAAGCCTGCGGATACGCGCGGAGCCGCTCCTCGACGACGACCGCCAGGCTCTCGACGCCGACGTTGTCACGGCCACACGAGGGGCAAGCGATCATCACCGGCCCGCGCTCGCGAAGCCCGAGCGCCTTGAGGATCTCCCACGCGACGCCAACCTCTTTGACCGGGTCGGCCGTGAGCGAGACCCGAAGCGTGTCACCGATTCCGTCGGCGAGGAGCGCGCCGATCCCGACAGCGCTCTTGATCGCGCCCGCGAACTCCGTCCCGGCTTCGGTGACGCCGAGATGCAGCGGGTACGGCACCTTCGCCGAGAGCATCCGGTACGCCCGGATCATCGTCGGGACGTGTGTCGCCTTCACCGAGATCTTGAAGTCCGTGTAGTCGAGCTTCTCGAGCAGCTCGACCTCTTCGAGCGGCCGCTGCGACGAGCGCGTCGGCCTGATCGCGCTGCGCCAGGTCGTGGAGATGCTTCGGAAGCGAGCCCGAGTTTGCGCCGATCCGCATCGGAATTCCAGCGGCCTTCGCGGCCTTCACTACCTGCTCGACCTTGTCGGGACCGCCGATGTTCCCTGGGTTGATGCGGACTGCTGCGACTCCGGCGTCGATCGCCTTGACGGCCAGCGATGCGTTGAAGTGGATGTCCGCGATCACCGGGAGCGGCGAGAGCCGGACGATCAGGGGCAGCGCCGCTGCGTCCTCGTTCTTCGGGACTGCGACGCGGACGATCTCGCATCCGGCCGAGGCGAGAGCAGCGATCTGGGCGGTCGTCGCGGTGACGTCATGCGTCTTCGTGAGGGTCATCGACTGCACCGCGACCGGCGCACCGCCTCCCACGGGCACGTTTCCAACGCGAATCTGAACGGCGCTCGACACGCCTAGAGGGTAGCCCGACGGCTCTACGTCAGGCGTCCGATGTCGTTCGTCACGCCGATGACGAAGAGCAGGAGCACCACCGCGAGCCCCACGACCGAGACGCGCTCGTAGATCTCTCGGCGGAAGAAGCTCCCGCGCGCACCCTCGAGGAGCGCGAACAGGACGTGCCCCCCGTCGAGCGGGAGAAGCGGAAGGAGATTCAGGAGGGCAAGCGAGAGCGAGACGAGCGCGAGCACCCACAGGTAGCTCGTGGTGCCTTGCTCCACCGCGTCCGACGAAACCTGGGTGATGCCAATCGGGCTGGCGATGTCCTCACGGCCTTCGCCGACCGCGAGGCGTCCGAGCGACTTGACGATCTCGGCCGCGACGATCCACGTGTACTCGAACGCGCGCGCAACTGCGGCGAGCGGCCGCAGCGTGACCCTGTCGAGAGCGAACCCGAGCCGATAGCCGTTGTCCACCTGCTCGGGAGCGGTCGGGCCGAGTGTGGTCTCCTTCCCATCCCGAACCACGACCACGGTGATCTTGCGGCCCTCCGACCCCGAGATGAGGTCGGGAATGTCCGTCGGCGTTGCGATCCGTTGTCCGTTGATGCGCACGACCCGGTCACCCGGCCAGCAATCCCATCGCTGCTGCCGGCGTGCGTGGAGAGACGAGGGCGACGTCGGACGTCGGCTTGATTGCGCTCGTCATGAAGAGCACGCTCATGAGCACGATCGCGAAAACGACGTTGGCCGCCGGGCCAGCGATGATCGCGACGAGCCGCCGCCACGTCGCCGCCTTCCAGTAGGCATCCGGGCCGAGGCCGTCTCGAAGCTCGGTGACGCCCTTCTCGGCGGCGTGAGCTGCGTCGGCCGAGAGCTTGCTCTCCTGCATCGTTCGCTCGAAGTCGTCGAGCGCGGAGAGCACAGCGGGATGATCTCCCGTGTCGAGCGCCCGTCGTACACGGTCGTATGGCCCCACGAGCCCCGGCGCCTCGGAGACGGCGCGAGAGAAGCGGCGTTCGGCGTCATGTGCAATCGGCCGGTGCATCCCGGGGATGCTGACCATGCCTCCGAGCGGAATCGTCCCGATGCCGTACTCGATCCCGTTCCGAGTCCGCTTGACGAGTGCGGGCGGGAACCCGACGTAGAACCGGCGCGGACGAAGCCCGACCGCGAGCGAGGCGAAGAAGTGACCGGCCTCGTGGATCAGGATCAGGAGCCCGAGACCGAGGATTGCGATGAAGATGCTCATGCCGGCTGCGAGCCTTCCCTCCGCGAGCCGGCGCGCCTCGGCGTCGGCCTCGACGAGCTCGGGAAGGTCTCGCGCCGGTGCGCCGTCGACGTTCCCGAGCGCATCTTCGACGAGCTGCGCGATATCGAGAAAGCCGATGCGTCCGTCGAGGAACGCCTCGACCGCAACCTCGTTGGCCGCGTTGAATGCGCACGGATACGTCCCGCCGCGCTCCCCGGCTTCACGCGCGAGACGAAGAAGTGGAAAGCGCGTCTCGTCCGGTGCGGTAGAACTCGAGCGTCAGCCCCGCTTCGAGGTCGAGTGGTGGCACCGGGACGGCTCGGCGAGCCGGGTAGCTGAGGGCGAACGAGATCGGCACTCGCATATCCGGATACCCGAGATGCGCGAGCGAGGCGCCGTCGCGGAAGCGCACGAGCGCATGGACGATGGAGCTCGGATGCACCACAACGCGGATCTTCTCGTATGGAACATCGAAGAGATAGTGCGCCTCGATCAACTCGAGCCCCTTGTTCGCGAGCGTTGCGGAGTCCACCGTTATCTTCGGCCCCATCGACCAGGTCGGATGTGCGAGCGCCTCGTCGACCGTCACTGATGCCAGCTCGTCGCCTGGGGTGTCGCGAAAAGGGCCACCGGACGCCGTGAGCACGATGGCCTCGACCGTCTCCGGCTTTCGCCCTTCGAGGCACTGGAACACGGCCGAGTGCTCGCTGTCGACGGGAAGCAGCAGTCCATCTCCGGATCTCCACGCCGACAGGGCAAGCTCACCCGCGGCGACGAGGCTCTCCTTGTTCGCGAGCGCGAGCGTCACTCCTCGCTCCAGCGCCCAGAGCGTCGCCCCCACGCCCGCAAAACCGACGACCGCGTTCAACACGAGATCGGGCTGAGACGCCTCGAGGACGTCCGTCAGATCTCCTCCAACCTGAGTGTGCTCGACGCCGAGAAGGCCAGCGAGCTCCTCGACGGGTTGCGACCCGGACGCGAGTGCACAGACGCTGAGACCCGGGTCGCCGGCGATCACCTCGAGGGCCTGACGCCCGATCGAACCGGTAGCCCCGAGCAACGCGACTCTTTTTTCGCCCATCGCCACGGTCGAAGGCTAACCGCCGTTGTGTTCAGAACAAGCTGCGAATTTCGGAAGCGACCATGCGTGCGGTCTTCTGACAGGCAGCGGTCAGCTGAACGCGAGGATCACGTAGTACGCCGTCGGTCCTGCGAAGAGCAGTGCATCGAGGCGGTCGAGCATGCCACCGTGACCCCCGAGCACACGCCCGGAGTCCTTGACCCCGAGATCGCGCTTGACCGCGGATTCGAACAGGTCTCCGGCGACGGATGCGAACGCCACGGCACCTCCCAGGGCGAGCGACTCGGGGATGGAGAGGAACTCGTCGCGGTCGCGGTAGAGGATGAGGAACGCTGCCGCTGTTCCGGCGACGAGGCCGGCGATGAATCCCTCCCACGTCTTTCCGGGTGAGATCGCCGGTGCGAGCTTGTGCCTTCCGATCGCGCGGCCCACGAAGAACGCCGCCGTGTCCGCCGCGAAAACACTGAAGAGCACGGCGATGAGCGCCCAGAATCCGTATTCGGGAACGTCGCGGACGAGCAGCAGGAGGCCGAGTCCCCCGCCCACCCACACGACTCCGAGCAGCGTCGTCCCGAACGATGCCGTCGCCGAGGGCCGCGAGTCGGACAGCCCGAAGAGAAAGAACAGGAAGACGAGGGTCGCGAGCATCCCTCCGAGGAGCCATGGGGCCTCGCCGAGCTGCATCCCGAGGAGCGCGAGCCCGAAGCCGAGGTAGCCGGCAAGCACCAGCGGGCGCAGGTCGCGTGCGATGCGATAGAGCTCGTGGAGCGCGACGAGCCCGCCGACGAGGGCGAGGGCGAAAAGCCACCAACCACCCAGGTACGCGACGCCGATGACGAGTGGAAGCAGAACCGCGGCGACGAGGATCCGCGAAGCAAAAGAGCTCATGCGCGCCTCAACGGGCACCGAACCGGCGCTGTCGGCGCGTGTACTCCTCGAGTGCGACGCGCAGGGCATCGGGGCCGAAGTCCGGCCAGAGCGTGTCCTGGAAGACGAGCTCCGAGTACGCGGACTGCCAGAGGAGGAAGTTCGAGATGCGCTGCTCGCCCGACGTCCGGATGACAAGGTCGGGATCGGGGAGGTCCGGGGCGTAGAGCCGGGCACCTACCGCATCCTCGGAGACGTCCTCGGCGTCAACCCCGTCGGCAACGAGCTGCCGCACGGCCTCGACCAGCTCGGCACGGCTGCCGTAGTCAAAAGCAATCCAGAGCAGAAGGCGCTCGTTTCCAGCGGTTTCGTCCTCGAGTGAGGTCATCTTCGACTGCAGGGACGCGGGAATACGATCGCGCCGGCCGACGAAGCGTGTCCGCACACCCTGCTTGGCGAGATCCGGGAGCTCGCGCTCGATGGTCTCCTCCATGAGCTCCATGAGGGACTCGACCTCGTCCGGCGGACGCGCCCAGTTTTCCGTGGAGAACGCGTACACGGCGAGCGACCGCACATCCAGGTCCATCGCGGCTTCGACGGTTCGTCGGAGGGCGCGCGCACCTTCTCGGTGTCCTTCGGCGACGGGGAGGCCGCGGGCGGCTGCCCAGCGCCCGTTCCCGTCCATGATGATCGCGACGCTGCGGGCGTGGGCATGACCCGGCCCAACAGTGACTTCTTCTTGGGAGGTCACACCTCCATGATCTCCGCCTCCTTGACCTTCAGGAGATCGTCGATCGCCTTCGTATGGTCGTCCGTCACCTTCTGCACGAGCTGCTCGGCGCGCCGCTCCTCGTCATCGCCCACCTCCCCCTTGACGACGAGCTCGCGCAGGTGATGGAGAACGTCGCGGCGGACGTTCCTGATCGCGACCTTCCCGTCCTCGGCGACCCTCTTTACGACCTTGACGAGGTCCTTGCGGCGCTCCTCCGTGAGCGCGGGAATCGGCAGACGGATCAGCTTGCCGTCGTTCGACGGGGTCAGGCCGAGGTCGGATTCCTGGATCGCGCGTTCGATGGACTTCATCGAGCCTGGGTCGAACGGCTGGACGGTGAGCATTCGCGCTTCCGGCGCGCCGATCGACGCGAGGCTCTTCAACGGCGTCGGCGTGCCGTAGTAGTCGATCGTGATCCTGTCGAGGAGGGCAGGAGACGCGCGCCCGGTGCGGATGCTGTTGAACTCGTGGTGCGTCGCCTCGATGGACTTGTCCATGCGGCGCTGGGCGTCCGCGAGAAAGTCCTCGATTGCGGCCATCTCTGTCCTCCTCTTACGGGGTCTTGATGATCGTGCCCACGCGCTCGCCTGCCGAGACGCGGCGGATGTTGCCCTCCGCGAGCTCGAAGACGTGTATCGGCAGTCGATTGTCCATGCAGAGGCTGAGCGCTGTCGTGTCCATCACCTTGAGCCCTTGCTCGATCGCCTCGAGATGCGTGAGCTCGGGGATGAAGCGGGCATTCGCGTCCTTGCGAGGGTCGCCGTCGAAGACACCGCTAACGGCGTTCTTGGCCATCAGGATCGCCTCGGCCCCGATCTCGAGCGCGCGCAACGCCGCGGCCGTGTCCGTCGTGAAGAACGGGTTGCCGGTACCGGCGGCGAAGATCACGACGCGCCCTTTCTCGAGGTGGCGAATCGCGCGGCGCCTGATGTACGGCTCGGCCACCTCGGACACCGCGATCGCAGACTGCGTGCGCGTCTGCACCCCGATCCGCTCGAGCGCGTCCTGGAGAGTGAGCGCGTTCAGAAGCGTGGCGAGCATGCCCGCATAGTCCGCAGTTGCTCGATCCATCCCGTCCGCGGCCGCCGCCATACCGCGATAGATGTTCCCCGCCCCGACGACGATCGCCAGTTCGGTTCCCGCGTCGTGGACCGCGTGCACCTCGCGTGCGATCGCGCCCACGGTTTCGGGGTCGATCCCGTACTCGCGGCCGCCGAGAAGCGCCTCGCCGGAGAGCTTCAAGAGAACGCGTTGGAACGCCGCGGACGTCTCCGACGAGATCTTCTCGGTTACCTCGTCGGACTTAACGCTCACCCGGTGACCGAGATCCGTGCGAACCGAAACACCGAGGCTCGAGCCTCCTCGAGGGCCTGGGCGACCGTCTTCGACGGATCGTGGATCCAGGCCTGATCGGCGAGCGTCCCACCCGGTGTGGCCGCGTAGAAGCGCTTCGCGAGCATGCCGTCCACGATCTTCTCACGAGCTGCTTCAGGCTTCGCTTGGACTTCGTCGGAGTTGGCGTAGATCTGACGCTCGCTCGCCACGACCTCGGCGGGCACATCCTCGCGTGTCGTCCACTCGGGTGCTGCGAACGCGATGTGCATCGCAAGCTGTCGAGCGAGATCGGAGGTCCCGCCGGCGAGATCGACGAGGACGCCGATCTTGTTGGCCGGCGGATGTGCGTACCCCTCGACAACGTGATCGTCGAAGACCTCGAACTGCACGGCGTCGGCGATCACGATGTTCTCGCCCAGCTTTGCGATGAGCTCGAGGCGATCGACCTCGAACCGCTCGAGCACACCCTCGCCCTCCGCATGGACTGCGCGCAGCACGCCCTCGGCGAAGGCCTGGAACTCGTCGCTTCGGGAGACGGGCTCGGTCTCGCAGCCGACGCCCACCATGGCGCCCGCTGAGTCCGTGACGATGTAGCCGACGAGGCCTTCAGTGGTCTCGCGACCGGCGCGCTTTCCTGCCGAGGCCATTCCCCGCTCCCGAAGGAGCGTGCGAGCGGCCTCCACGTCGCCGTCCGTCTCCTCGAGCGCGCGCTTGCAGTCCATCATCCCCGCGCCGGTGCGGTCGCGGAGCTCCTTGACGAGAGATGCGCTGATCGTCGCGCTCACTGTGCCTCAGCACCTTCGGCCACCGCGGCCGTAGCGGGTTCCGGCTCCACTGTCGGTTCGCTCGTCTCTGGCTCGACCTCAGGCTGCTCGTCCATGGCTTCCGAAGACTCCTCGGCGGGCGACGGATCGGCCGCTTCCGGCTCCTGGCGTCGCTCGAGCTCGGCCGCCGTTACCTTGGTCTTGCCAGCGGCAATCCCGTCCGCGACCACGCGCGTGATCAGGTTGCACGATCGAATCGCGTCGTCGTTCCCCGGAATGACGAAGTCGGCCTCGTCGGGGTCGGCATTCGTGTCGACCAGCCCGACTACCGGCACACCGAGCCTGCGAGCCTCGCGGACCCCGAGTTGCTCCTTCTTCAGGTCGATCACGAAGACAGCGTCGGGCTGCCGCTTCATGTCAGCAACACCCCCGAGGTTCGCCTCGAGCTTCTCGAGGTCGCTCATCATGGTGATGCGTTCCTTCGACGGCAAGAGATCGAGCTGCCCGTCGGACTTCAAGCGACGAAGGTCGTGGAGGTACGCGATTCGCTCGGAGATGGTGCGCCAGTTCGTGAGGAGACCGCCGAGCCAGCGATGATTGACGTACGGCATGCCCACGCGTCCCGCGTGCTCGGACACGGCGTCCTGCGCCTGTTTCTTGGTGCCCACGAAGAGCATCGTCCCGCCGCGCTCGGCGAGATTGCGCGCGAAGTCGTGCGCCTCCTCGAGCAGCTCGAGGGTCTTCTGCAGGTCGATGATGTAGATCCCGCCCCGCTCGGAGAAGATGAAACGGCGCATCTTCGGATTCCAGCGGCGCGTCTGGTGGCCGAAGTGCACTCCGGACTCCAGCAGCTCCCGCATCGATACGACTGACACTGGATCAGCCCCTTTCTGCCTGGTTGATATCTAACGCCGGCGGGCCCGGGCGGAACCGCGCTCAAGGCGACGGCACCCCCGCTCCGGACGAGTCGCCGGGTCGGTGGAACAAGGACAGGCGCAAGTCTAGCTGCCGGCATGTACCAGGCCGCACCACTCGCTACCTGGAGTCGAGCTACGAGCTTCGAGCCCGCGAGAGCGCAGCGTCGAGGTCCGCTGGCACAGGCGACTGCACGTCGATCTGCTCGCCGGTCAGCGGGTGGCGAAACACCAAGCGGTGGGCGTGCAGGAACTGACGTGCCAGGCCGAGATCACCGGCGGCTCCGTACCGCGGATCTCCCGACACGGGGAGCCCGATCGCGGCGAGATGGACCCGGATCTGATGTGTGCGCCCCGTCTCGAGCACGACTTCGAGGAGCGCATGCGCGGGCAAGGCCTCGGCGAGCTCGAAGTGCGTGACCGCCTCCCGCGGCTCGTCCGTGTCGAGGGATCGCAGCGTGCGGTCACGACGATCTCGTCCCATCGGGGCATCGATGCGCCCGGTGCGCGACCGGGGATGTCCACGAACCAGCGCGAGATACCGGCGTTCGATCTCACGTCGGCGTATAGCTTCCTGGAGCGCTCCATACGCCTCCTCGGTGCGTGCAACCACGAGGAGCCCGGAAGTGTCCCGATCCAGGCGATGGACGACGCCGGGGCGTTCGGGATCGGATCCGCCCGCCGCACCGAGGGAGAGAAGCTGCGGCAGAAGCGTCGCGCTCTTCGTCCCCGCCCCGGGGTGCACCGCGAGGCCCGCCGGCTTGTCGACGACGACGAGGTGGTCGTCCTCGTACGGAAGGGTCGCAGTGACAGGTCCCGGCTGAACACGTTGCACGGGGCCAGGCAGCATCACGTCGACGATCGACCCCGTCTCGAGACGATGGCTCTTCGGCCGTACGGCGCCGTCGACGAGCACTGCTCCTTCTGCGACGAGCCGCTCCGAAAGCGACCGGGTGCCGATCTCGGAACGGGCCGCGAGCACCCTGTCGAGGCGCGACCCCGCGTCCGAGTCAGCGACGGTGAATCGGAGAGTCCCCATGGAGCGCACCGTCGAGATTTATCTGTGTGAACACCGACCGCGTGCGCGCTCGTGCGCTGCGTCCGCTACAAGCGCGCGACACGTTGCTTTCAGTCGCGCGTCTGATGTCGAGGGCCGTGCGGCCTTCGCGGCCGATCGGCGAGAACGAGCGCGCCGAAGAGAACCGCGACGCCGACGACGATGAACGCGTCCGCGAGATTGAAGGCAGGCCACGCTTCGAGGTCGAGGAAGTCCGTCACGTGCCCCAGTCGCACCCGGTCGCTGAGATTGGCGAGGCTCCCACCGAGCACGAGCCCGAGAGCAACCGGCAAGACGGGATGCCGCCGGCCCGAGCGCGCGAAGAACCAGATCATCCACGCCACGGCTATCGCGGTCACGCCGATAACGATCGTGGTTCGGCTCGCGAACAGCCCGAACGCGATCCCCGAGTTCTGGACGTGATGCACGGAGAACGGACCGGCGATGTCGACGCTCTCACCCACGGCCAGTGTGCGCCCGACGACCTGCTTCGTCAGCTGGTCGGCCACGAACGCCGCGCCGGCAACGGAGAGCAGCGCGACCCACTGTGCCGTGCCTGCGGCGAGAGAGCGCTCAGCGGCGAGAACCGGCCGGACCGCGTTCGGCGCCGAGCCGACCCGAACGTCGACCGGTGCGTCCTTCGCCGCGGGCTCGCTCATCGACCTTCCTGAACGCGCTTGTCGTCGATGCACAGCCGTGCCCAAGGCACCGCGTGGAGACGTTCCTCGCCAATCGGTCGGCCGCACGCTGCACAGATCCCGTACGTACCGCCCGCGATCCGATCGAGCGCATCGTCGATCTCCGCCAGGAGGTGCTCCGCGTTCTCTTCCAGCCCGCCGTCGAGCTCGCGCATGAACGTCTCGGTCGCACTGTCCGCAATGTGGTCGTCGGTGCCAATCGAGAGATCCCCGGTCTCCTCTTCGAGTGACAGGTTGTGGTTCACGCTCTCCATCGCGGCCTGCAGTCGTATGCGCTCGGACTCGAGCGTCGACCGCACGGCGTCGAGATCCACGACCACCTCAGTCGCGCTCCGCGGCCGAGGCGAGTCGCTCCTCGGCGTCTTCGAGCGAGAGCCCCGTGACCGTGACGACCTTGTCGCGTGCACTCTCACCACGCACGAGCTCGATCTGCTTTCGAGACACGCGAAGAGCGCTCGACAAGAGATCGAGCACCGCGATGTTCGCCTTTCCGCGTTCGGGCGCCTGCGCGATGCGTAGCTTCCACGCCTCACCGTGGCGACCGGCGATACCGGAACGAGCAGCACCGGGGATGACGCGCAACCGCAAGCGGGTCTTCGGGCCTCCCACGTCCCGAAGGATATCCGCGGCGGTCGCTCGACCTCGAGCCCTAGATGCTTGAACCGAAATTCACGCGCGCCCGAGCTCGGCGAGAGGGACACCGAGCGCGAGATGGACGGCGGCCACGACACGTCGCCGGATCGCCACCCACGCCCGGCTTGGTCGTGACCGCCCCCGACGGCGCGCCAATTTCCAGTCAAGCATCTAGCCGGCAACCCTCCGAATCCCGGCCTCGGCTCCCTCGACACTCGTCGGCCTCGGCACGGCAGCGTCGGCCTCTACGGCGACGTCGACATCCCGAGGCTCGTCGAGCGCCTCGAGAGCGCTGCGAAGCTGTGCGCGGATCCTCCGGATGTCCTCCTCGAGGCGTTCCTTCTGGGAGGCCATCGAGCGGCTGACCCGGCGGCCTTCGGCGTGAGCCTCCTGGACGATCAGGTCTGACTCTCGTCTCGCCTGGTCTCGAACGTCCTGCGCGGCTCGCTCCGCGGAGACGAGCGTCGCCCGCAAGAGCTCCTCGAGCTCCTTGTGCTTCGACGCCTCCGCCTCGAGCTCCTCGAGCTGGTCTGCGAGGTCCGCGCGTTCGCGCCACACGTCCTCGAAGCTGTCGGCAATGTCCGTGAGAAGCCGTTCGACGATCCCACGGCGATAGCCGCGGAACCACGTTCGTCGGAGCTCCACATGTCTGATCTCTACTGGCGTGAGCGGCATAGAACCTCCCTTAGAGAAGCGCCCCGATGACGAAGTTCACGAGCTCGGCCGCAACGAGCAACGCGACGACGGCGACGATCGGCGAGAGGTCGATCGGTCCTAGCGTCGGGATGCGCCCCCTGAATAGACGAAGGTACGGGCTGACGACTTCGTCCAGGAACTGTTGCACAGCCGAGAACGTGCTGGAGTAGGGGATCCGAATCCACGACAGGAGCACCCACACGAAGATCAGCAGGATGTAGATCCCCACGAAGACGCGAACGAACTGCTGCAGCGACGATGCTGTGTCGAGAAGCAGCCCGAATGTGGCGATCGCGCCCATCGGACGCGTGTTCGCCGTGGTCGACGGCGTTCCTACGTCGTGGGCTCAGGCCTGGTTGTAGAAGCCGCCGCGCTCGAGAGCGCGCGCGCGCTCCTCGGCAGACAGCTCAACGTTTCGAGGCGTGAGCAAGAAGACCTTGTCCGCGACCCGCTGCATGCTCCCGTCGAGTGCGTACGTGAGGCCGCTCGCGAAGTCGATGAGCCGCTTCGAGAGATCCGTGTCGGCGTTCTGGAGGTTGAGGATGACCGGAATCTGCGCCTTGAAGCGATCCGCGATCTGTTGCGCATCGTTGAAGCTCCGGGGCACGACGAGATGCACCTTCGCGGGCGGCCCGGGATCCACGGGTCGCAGGCGCGTGGACTGGCGGCGCGGTGTCGGTTCGGCAGCGGCGGCCCAGTCGTCCTCCTCCGGAGCATTCGGCAGCCGGCGGACGTTCTGGCGGTCGCGTCGCCGATAGCTCTCCTCGAGCTGCTCGTTCGTCGCGTAGCCGTCGTCGTCCTCCCACTCCTCGTCCTCGGCGATGCCGAAGTAGACGAGCGTGCGGTTCCAGAGGTCCGAGAAGCCCATGCCCGCGCGATTCTAGTCCCGGACCAGACTCGTGCCATCCGCACCGAACAGGGCGGCGCCGATTCGCACGATCGTCGCGCCTTCCTCGACGGCCACACGAAAGTCCTGCGACGTGCCCATGCTCACCTCCGGCAGACCCAGCTCGTCAGCGAGGCTGCGCAGTCGCCGGAAGTACGGCCGCGACGACTCGGGGTCGCCGGTGAGTGGTGGCATGGTCATGAGGCCACGGATGAGTGGATAGCGACGCACGTAGTCCGCAGCGTCGTCCGGCATGACGCCGGACTTCGTCCCCTCACCCGCGAGATTTACCTCCAGCAGAGCGGGGATCGCCAACCGCTCCGCGCCCGACTCCGACGACAGGGAATGGACGAGCTCGCAGAGTCTGTTCACGACCTTGACCTTGTTCGACTGAAGATGGCCGATGAAGTGCCACCGAAAGGACGGGCCATGGAGGTCGTGCTTTCGCTCGAGGTCCTGTGCGCGATTCTCTCCCACGACCTCGACGCCGGCTTCCGCGATGACCTCCATCTCGTCGACTGCCACGTACTTCGTCGCGGCCACGACCGTCACCCCGGAGCCGACCTCCTCGCAGAGACGCTGGTAGCGCTCGCGGATCTCGCTAGCAGGCGCGAGCTTCACGCCTCCAGGCCCGCGCCGGTCTCGATCAGTGCTCTTGCCGCCACGAGCTCCGACTCGCGTCCGTCGAGCTCGCCGTTGAGCTTGCGCCGCCGAATCTCGGCGAGCACCTCCCCCACTCGCGGCGACTCGGCGAGCCCCAGATCGGCAAGATCTTCGCCGCCGATCTCGAGCTCGACGTTGCGCAGACGCGTGAAGTACTCGCGAAGCTCAGAGCGTTCCTCGAGCGCCAGCGCGAGCAGTGGGGCATCGGGCGCGTAGGCGTCTGCCAGCGCGACGACCTGGGCTGCGTCAAGGGTTTCAGCGGCGAGCCGCTCGACGATGAGCGGTGCCACGCGAATCGCACCGACGATCCGCTCGACATCTCGTCGGCGGAGCTTCAGGCGCTCGAGCCAGCCGTAGGCCTCGTCCGAGCTCAGGTCCCGAGCGATCGCGGCGACTCCGAGGCGCCAGACCGGCACGTCCACCTCGAGGTCGGTTCGGAGCGCACGAGCGCGCTCGAAGAGCGCAGCCGCATCCGTGTCGGCTGCAAGCCGAGGGTGAATCGCGCGATCGACCCGGAGCTCGCCCAGACGCACGATCCCTCCCGCTGCACCGGGATCCTCGAGCAGCGCGACGAGCTCGTCCCGGAGACGGGCGGACGAGAGGTCGCCCACGAGCCCCATCTCGATGGTTCCGCGAGCGAGACGCGCCGAGTGCTCTTCGAGGCGCAGCCCGTACCTCGCCTCGTACCGAATCGCACGGAAGATCCTGCGTCGGGTCGTCGATGAACGAGAGGTTGTGGAGCACCCGGAGGACCCGCGCCGCCAGGTCCTCGCGGCCACGGAACGGGTCGACGAGGCGCCCGAAGTCGGCGGGCTTGAGAGACACCGCCATGGCGTTGATCGTGAAGTCGCGGCGAAAGAGATCTTCCCGCAGGCCGGCGCGCTCGACGGCCGGGAGAGCGCCTGGAGAGTCGTAGAACTCGGTTCGGGTCGTCACGACGTCGACGCGACCACCGTCCCCGTACTGGACGACCGCCGTGCCGAACTTCTCGTGCGGCGTGACGCGTCCGTCCAGTGCGGATGCAAGTGCGCGCGCGAACGTGATCGCATCGCCTTCCACGGCGATGTCGACATCGAAGTTGTCCTCTCCCAGAAGGATGTCCCGAACGGTCCCACCGACGAGGTAGACGCCCTCGGGGCGCTCGCCGAGAGACGCCACCGCCTCGAACACGGTGCCCAGGCGATCGATGGCTGCGAGCGGGCCGGCAAGGCTCACGCCTCGCTCCACCGCCTCCGGCTCCACACCCTCGAGGGCGCGCAGGAGGTCCGAGCGCGTGACGACACCGACCAGATCGCCGTTGCGCACGAGGCCAACCCGTCCGTCCTCCGCCGTCGTCACGAGCGACTGCAGCTCAGCGAGCGTCGGCATCCTCGGAGGCCGTCACTACGCGCCCGCTCATGATCCCCCGCACAGGAGCATGAGCCAGGTCGTGGCCGATCGCCTTGTCGAGATCCTCACGACTCACCGCGCCGACCACGCGTCCGCCCTCGACGACGAACACGCCACTCTGCCCGTGCCTCTGGCAGAGCACCATGGCAGCGCGGACGCTCTCGTCGGGGCCGACCGTTCGGGCCGGCGCCGACATCACATCGCGCGCTCTCCGAGGCTCGCGACTCGCGTTCTGCAGCGCGCCCAGCAGCTTCGCCCGAGCGGCGTCCAGATCCTCGCGTGCGATGGCCGATGCCGCCTGAGCATGGCCGCCACCGCCCAGTGTTGCCGCGAGCACGGCCGCGTCGATTCGCTCGCTCCGGCTCCGCACGACCGCGAAGACGCGTCCGTCCATCTCCACGAGCAGCGCGAGCGCGTGCGTGTCGGTGAGGTCGACGATCTTGTGGGCGAGGTTCGAGATGCCTTCGACGTACTCCGGCCAGCGCACCGTGGCGACGAGCAGCTCCTCGCCTCCGAAGTCGACGGGCTCGAGCGACTCCATCAGCACCTTGAGGAGCTCTCGCTCACTCGCTCCGAGCGGGGTATGGAGGTATTGCGAGACGAGCTCCTGACGGGCGCCGTGGCGGAAGCACCACGCAAGCGCGTCGACGTCACGCTGCGTTGTCGTCGGATACGTGAGCGACCCCGTGTCCTCGTGGATCCCGAGGGCAAACGCAGTCGCCTCGAGCGCGGTGGGCTCGATCTCGCGCTCGGCGAGGATCCCGACCAGGGTGGTCGTGAGTGCACCGTCGGTCGATGTCACCGTGGCATCGGGACTGACCCACTCCGGAGTCGATTCCGAGTGGTGGTCGAGCAGCACCTTCTCCACCGCTGGATCGAGAGCGACTGCTTCGAGGTCACCGAGGCGCGAGGCCTGTGTGGCCTCGACGACCACGAGCCGCCGGATCGCGTCGGCTTCGAGACGGCTTGCCTCGACGACCGGACCGAGCTCGTCGACGTGCAGGCGATAGAAGTCGCGGACGTTGCGGTTCAGCGCACCAACCGCCACGACGGCAGCCGGATAGAGCCGGCGCGCGGCAAGCATGGCCCCGAACGCGTCGAAGTCGGTGTTCCCGTGGGTCGCGATGACTTCTTCAGCCCGCATGGGCCCATTCTGCCCCCCGTTCTAGCGCGGCGGGTCGAGCATGATCCGGTACCGGAGCTCTCGGACGAGCGTGGAGAGCAACTCCTCGTCCTTGGAGCCGCCATCCGCGTGCCAGCCGGTTTGTTCGTAGAAGCGGCGGGTCCTCGGATTGTCCTCGAGCACCCACAGGATCGCCTCGGGAAATCCCTCGACGCGTAGCCGCAACAACGCCTCGATCATGAGCGCCTGTCCGAGCCCCTGTCCCGACGCCTCCGGGAGGACGTAGATTGCGTAGAGCTCGCCGACCCCTGGTTCGTCTCGGGCAGGCCCGGTCGATACGAATCCGCTGACGCGTCCCGACTCCTCCCCCAC
Source organism: uncultured Actinomycetes bacterium (assembly GCA_963756925.1). Classification (GTDB taxonomy): domain Bacteria; phylum Actinomycetota; class Thermoleophilia; order Gaiellales; family Gaiellaceae; genus GMQP-bins7. Next base: position 59,557 of record CAVWPL010000002.1, read on the forward strand.
GAGCGTGTGTGTCCGAGGTGCTGGATCGGTGAGCACGCCGCGCCACCACTCGAACCACCGCTCTGCCTCTATCGCCTCGAGCTGCTCGGCGGGGAAGATGTGGGCGTATGCGCTTTGCCAGGTGCGAGCGCGAACCCTCGAGATCGCCTCGGCGTCCTCACGGGCCCCCGTGCGAACGACCAGCTCGCCTGGACTAGCCGTGCGCGATCGCCTCGATCTCGACGCAGGCGCCACTGGGAAGCTGTGCGATGCCGATCGTCGAGCGCGCGGGCGGGCGGTCACCCACGTGTCGAGCGTAGACCTCGTTCATTCCGCCGAAGTCGGCGAGGTCGAGAAGGAACACCGTTGTCTTGACGAGCTTGTCGAGGCCGCTACCTGCGGCCTCGAGGATCGCAGCCATGTTCCGCATGATCTGCTCCGTCTGCTCCTCGACCGACGGGCCGGCGAGCTCCGCAGTCTCGAGCGTGGTGCCGAGCTGGCCCGCGACGAACACGAGATCCCCGATGCGAATCGCCTGGTTGTACGGCGCACCCTGGAACGGGCCGGGTGCGCGGTCGGTGCTGATGACCTCTTTTTCTGCCATGGGAGCTCCTTCCTCAGTTGACCGAGCACGCCTGCGCAAGAGCGGCGCCGAGTGCCTTGAAGATCGCCGACAGGACGTGCTGCGAGTCGTCGCCCTCGATCAGCCGCACGTGAATCGTCAGACCGGCGGACTCCGCCAGACTCCCGAAGAAGGCAGCGGCGAGATCCGTCTGCAGCCCACCCGCCCTCGTCGACGTCAGATCCGCGTTCGAGACGACGAGTGGCTTCTCGGAGACTTCGACGACGACCATCGCAAGTGCCTCGTCAGCGGGAACGACGCCGACGCCGCGGCCGAGCGCAGCGTCCGACCGGAGGAGGGGCGCGAGTGCTTCGCCGAGCTCCATGCCGGCTGCCCCGACTTCGGCCTCGGGCTTTCCCGGAGCGATTTCGAGCCTGAGCTCGAAGCCGCCCGTCTCTGCGAGCTCGCCGAGCAGGTGATCGAGAACGGCGACGCCGGTCGCGACGCTCGACGCACCCGGGCCGCGTGCGATGACAGCTGCGCCCTCGCGGCTCAAAGGTCGGCTCGCTCGATGCTGGCACCGAGCGCGCGCAGACGTTCGTCGATGCGCTCGTACCCACGATCGATCTGGCCGATGTTGCCGATCGACGATCGTCCTTCCGCGCACAGGGCGGCGATCACCATCGCCATGCCCGCGCGGATGTCGGGGCTCTCGAGCCGCTGGCCGTAGAGAGATGCCGGGCCCGTTACGACAGCGCGATGGGGGTCGCAGAGGATGATTCGGGCTCCCATCGCAACGAGCTTGTCGACGAAGAAGAGTCGACTTTCGAACATCTTCTCGAAGATCAGGACGGTTCCGTGCGCCTGGGTCGCGCACGTGAGCGCAATCGACGTCAGGTCGGCTGGAAACGCGGGCCAGACACCGCTCTCGATCTTCGGGATCTGACCGCCGAGATCGTCGACGACTCGCAGGTCTTGACCCGGTGCGACGTGCACTGTCCGCTCGTCGACGTCCATGCGGATGCCGAGCTTGCGGAACGCCGGGATGATCGCGATCAGGTCGTCGGGCTCCACATCCTCGATCGTCACGTCGCCACCGGTGAGAGCAGCCAACGCCGCGAAGCTTGCGACCTCCACGTGCTCGGGACAGATTCGATGGTCGCCCCCGCCGAGCTCGTCGACCCCGTGGATGTGGAGGACGTTGGACCCGATCCCGTCGATCCGTGCGCCGAGCGAGACGAGGAAACGGCAGAGATCCTGGATGTGCGGCTCGCAGGCAGCGTGCCCGACCACCGTCTCTCCTTCTGCGAGAACTGCGGCCATGATCGCGTTCTCCGTTCCCATGACCGATGCCTCGTCCAGGTACATGCGCTTGCCACGGAGTCCGGCAGTTCGCATCTCGTAGGCGCCGTTCAGCTCGACCTCCACCCCCAGCTCCTGGAACGCGTGGATGTGCGTGTCGAGCCGCCGACGACCGATCACGTCGCCGCCCGGAGGCGGCACCGTCACGCGTCCGAAGCGGGACAGGAGCGGCCCGGCGAGCAGGAACGAGGCGCGGATCTCGCGACAGAGGTCGGGGTCGAGATCGGTCTTGTCGACCCCGCTCGGATCGATGCGGACCTCGTTCGTGCCAGTCCACTCGACGTTGGCACCGATGTCGGCCAGGAGCGCAACCATCGTCTCCACGTCCTGGATCCTCGGAACATTCGAGAGCCTGACCTCATCCGAGGCGAGGACGCTCGCGGCGAGAATCGGGAGCGCGCCGTTCTTGTTCCCCGACGCCCGGACGCGTCCGCTGAGGGGACGTCCTCCCTCGATCTCGAAGGACTGCATCGCGGGCGCAATGGTACTGACCGCCTTCACCGGAACCAGTCTGTCAGGCGGGGAGGTGGTCGATCGCGAGCTTCGGGATGGGATTGCCGGGCTCGAGCCCGAGGACCTGGAGATAGAAGGACAACTCGGCCTCCAGCGACCCGATGATGTTCTCCGCCTGGCGGAAGCCGTGCCCTTCTCCTTCGTAGAGCAAGTAGGCGTGCGGGATGCCTCGCTCTCGGAGTGCTGCGACGATCAACTCGGCCTGCGATGGGGGCACGACCTCGTCGTCGGTTCCCTGGAGCACGAGCATCGGCGTCGTGATCCGGTCCGTGAAGTGGATGGGGCTTCGTTCCCGATAGAGGTCGGCGGCTTCGGGATGAGGACCGATGAGAGTGTGCTCGTACTGGAGCTCGAACTTGTGGGTCTCGCCCCCGCCGAACTGGTCGAGGTCGGCGATGCCGAAGTACGACGCTCCGGCGGCGAAGAGGTCTGTGAACGTGAGTGCGCAGATGGTGGTGTACCCACCTGCGCTTCCGCCTCGGATGAGGAGGCGCGCGGGATCGGCCTCGTCGCGCTCGGCGAGGTATCGGGCGGCGTTCACGCAGTCCTCGAGGTCGACCACTCCCCATTGCCCGTTCAATCGCTCGCGGTACGCGCGCCCGTACCCCGTCGAACCGCCGTAGTTCACGTCCACCACCGCGAACCCACGGCTCGTCCAGAACTGCGTCTCCAGGCTGAAGATCGCGGTGGTGCTCCCTGTCGGGCCGCCGTGGCTCATCACGATCAGTGGCGGCCGGGCGTCCGCAGACGCCGCGTACTCGGGGCTCGTCGGCGGATACGCGAGGGCGTGCGCGGTCAGACCATTCTCGGTCGGGAACTCGATGGGAACCGGCACGGAGAAGTAGCTCGTGTCGACGGGCACCGTCGCGCTCATCCGAAGGATCTCGTTCGCACCCGTAGCGACGTCGAGCTTGACGACCTGGTTCGGCAGCGTCGCCGAGCCGGCGATGAAGACCATCTGCGAGCCCTCGGTGGCGATGAACGGCCCACCCCACCACGCGTCGTGCGCGACATCGAGGCTCTGGAGGGTGCCGCTCTCCGGGTCGAGAATGGCGAAGAACGTCCGCCCGTCTCGTTCGTAGGCGCAGGCGATGCGCCCGTCTCCGAGGAACGAGAACGAGCGGGCGCCGAACACCCACGCCGGTCCGCCGAACTCGGCCTCGGCAGGGTGCAGGACGGTGCGCTCACCGTCGTGGAAGCGCTCGAGATTCCACCAGCCACTGCGATCGCTCGCGAAGACGAGCTCGCCGGACGGGCTCCATTCGGGCTGCCAGATCGACTCCTGACCGTCGCGACCTGCGATGTGCTCGATCCCATCGAGAACCCCGTCGGGTGTCAGCTGACCGACGAACAGCTCGCACCCGTCCCACGGCATCCACGGGAGGTCCCAGGCGAGGAAGCAGAGTCGAGTGCCGTCTGAGGAGACCCGTGGATTCGAGTAGAAGTCCCCGCCACCGGCGAGGATGCGCGGCTCGGTCGAGCCGTCGGTCGGCAGGGCGACGAGCTCGTTGACGACCTCGGCCGCGCGCCCGCTCTCCGAATGGCGCTCACGTACACCGATCCAGAGTCTCCCGTCGGGCGTCACGCGTCCGTCCGCGTAGCGGTGGCGCATCCCTTCGACGGCCGCCGTGATCGGAACGGGCTCCGACCCGGGTTCCAAGCGGTAGAGACGCTGATCGTCGAAGCGGGAGCAGAAGACGATCCCCTCGTGGACGCAGTAGGCGCCGCCTCCGTATTCGTGAACCTTCGTGCGAAGGTTGAAGCCCGGCGGCGTCACATCGGCCGGCTCTGCTCCCGGATCGGATCTGACGAGGACAACGCGACCGCCCTCTGCCGCCCTTCCCTCGAGCCACCACACGACCCCGTGCTCGAGCCACGGCGTGGTGAGGCGGACCCCGGCGCGCGCGACCATCTCCGCGCTAATCGGCGATGACCAGGTCCCGTAGGGCGCGATGACGCGCTCGGTCTGCTTGAGGTCCAACGGCGGTGGCTATCGTACTGCGCCATGCAGCCGACGCGCGAACAGGCATGGGAGACGCTCACCCGCTACACGAAGAGCGAGGCACTCCTGCGCCACGCTCTGGCCGTGGAGGCGTCGGTTCGCTCGTATGCGCACCTCTATGGAGAGGACGAGGAGTTCTGGGGCTGTGTCGCCCTGTTGCACGACTTCGACTACGAGATCCACCCGACGCTCGACAAGCATCCTCAGGACGGCGCACCGATCCTCCGCGAGGAGGGGTACCCCGAGGAGCTCATCGACGCCGGGCTCTCTCATGCGGAGCATCTCGCGCTGCCTCGCGACACCCAGCTGAAAAGGGTGCTCTTCGCCTGTGACGAGCTCTCGGGCTTCGTCCATGCCTGCGGGCTCGTGCGGCCAACCGGCCTCGACGGCCTCGAGCCCAAGTCGGTCAAGAAGAAGCTGAAGCAGCCTTCCTTCGCTGCGGGCGTGCACCGCGACGAGGTGTACGCGGGCGCCGAGCTCCTGGGCCTCGAGCTCGACGAGCACATCGCGAACGTCGTCGCGGCGATGCAGCCCATAGCGGGCGAGCTCGGCCTCAAGACCGCTGCAGACGCGACGTAGCGGGTCGACGCGCGACGTAGCGGGCGTGGCGTCCCGGCGCTAGCGGCCGTATCGCTCGAGAAACGCGAGGACGCGTATCCAGGCGTCCTCGGACGCGTCTGCGAACGCCTCGTACTTGCGGTCGAAGAAGCTATGCGGCGCACCTGGGTAGGTGACGATCTCGTGCTCGACCCCCGCATCGTCGAGCGCCTCGTCCCAGGAGTCGACGTCCTCCTGCGGGATCCCGGGATCGTCGCCACCCATCAGCCCGAGGATCGGAGCGGCCATCTCGCCGGCTCTCTGGGTCGGGCCCGGTGCGCCGTCCGGCCCGGCGCCCGGGCGACCGTAGAAGCCGACAGCACCCGCGAGCCCGTGCCCGCTCGCAGCGGCGAGCCACGAGTTGCGTCCACCGAAGCAGAAGCCGACGGTGAAGACGGCGCGACTCGAGCCGCCGTCCACCGAGCGAAGTAAGGACGCAGCGGCTGCGACGTCCTGCTGGACACCGGTCGGTGTCGTCTGCTGGACGTGCGGCATGTACTCGAAGTCGTCGTCCCGCTTCTCGGCTCCCGCGGTGCGCCCGAAGTAATCGAACGCAATTGCGGTGTATCCGCGCTCGGCGAACCGGAGCGCGAGCTCCTCGTAGAAGCGGTACAGACCCCTCACGTCGGGGAGGATCACGACGCCGATGCCCGACGGCTCGTCGGGCGACGCGGCAAACGCAGCGAACCGGTTGCCGTCAGCTGCCTCGAGGACGACATCGCGGTGCGAGATCGCCGCACCCGAGATCGGTGCAATCGGCGGGCTCGAGTCGAGGTCGAAGCACATGGTTCGAGCCTAGCGCGTGCCGAGTGCGGCGACGAGACGCTCGAGGTCTGCGTCGCTCGTCCACCAGCCGATCGACGCGCGAACGAGCCCCGTCCCTGGCAGGTTTCGCACCAGAACGTCGTGCTCGGCAAGTCGCGAGACGACCGTGTCTGTCTCCTCGTCCCTCGGCCGCCACGAGACGAGCGTCGCCCTCGCGTCGGGAAGGACGACGTCCTCGCCCGCCGAGCCGAGGAGCTCACGACAACGCTCGGCCATCTCGGCCGCGCGGTCGAAGCACCACTCCGGGCGAAGGTCCAGTGCAGCCTGCAGACCCACGAGGTAGCTCGTCGAGATCCAGTTCGGATCGAATCGCCGCGCGCCGGGCCACGGACTGAACGCACCGTCGGGCTCGTGACTCTGCTGGGCGAAGTAGCTCGGTCGAGAGACCCGCAGCCGTTCCGGGTCGGCGACGACGAGTGCTCCCGTCGGCGCAGGCCCGCAGAGCCACTTCTGTCCGGAGATCGTCAGGAAGTCCAGCCCGCCGGCGTCAACCGGGATCGCGCCGACCGACTGTGCTCCGTCCACGAGGATCGGGATTCCCGTTTGCTCCCTGAGCGCTCGAACAGGAAGCACCTGGCCCGTGGTCCAGAGGACCTGGGACAGCGCGATGAGCTTCGTCCGGGGAGTAACGGCAGCGGCGACGGCTTCGGCGTCCGGCCGCGTGACCACGACCCGTGCCCCGGACACGTGCAGTGGCCCGATGAGCCCGAAATGCTCATCCGTCGTCGTGATGACCTCGTCGCCGGACGAGAGGCCAAGCCCCGAGACGACGACATTGCATCCTTCGGTGGTCGAGGCGGTCAGGACGATCGTCTCGACATCTGCGCCGACGAGCCCCGCGAATCTTCGCCGAAGCTCCGTGCGCAGGTCGAGCATGCGCTCGATGAACTCCTTGCCGGAGCGACCGTCGACGAGCTCCCGCTCATCCTCGGCCTGCATCGCCTCGACGGTGGCGCGAGCAAGCGGGCCGCAGCTGCCCGCGTTCAGATACGCGAAGCGATCGAGAACCGGGAACTGCGCACGCGCCTCCTCGAACACACGCTCCCTCTCGAGCTCGTCGGACATCGCGGCATTCTGACCGCCTACCCTCCAGCCCGTGCTGGGAAGAAACCGCTTCGCCGAGCTCGTGGGGCGACAGCTCGATCTCTTCGAAACCGATTCGAGCGCTCTGCTCGCCGAGGCGGCCGAGGCCGACGCGGCGTGGACCCGCGCCACCCGTGAGGACTCCGAAGACCTGTACGGCGACTACCAGCTCGTCGTCGACGAAATCGCCGAACGGCTTCTCGACCTTCGCGAGACCTACGCTGCCTCGCTCGACGAGCGCACAGTTGACGACTACCGAGGAGCGTTCAACCGTGCGGCCAACAAGCGCTTCCGTCGCTACTCCGCGCTGCTCGAAGACGAGGTGTGAGCTAGCGGCGGCCGAACGAGTGCGGACGCGGAAGCGATGCCCAGACGGAGTCGCTGTCGGCCACGGTGCGGGCAAGCGGACCGAGCGACTCGATCCGGGCGACGAGGATGTTCCGGTTCTCACCGACCCGCTCGTAGCGGCCGTGCGCGAGGACGAGCGGCTCGGCGCGCACCGTCGCGCGGTGTTGCTCGTACACGAGCGAAGGGACGATCAGGTTGATCTGGCCGTGCTCGTCCTCGAGCAGCATGAAGACGATTCCCTTGGCGGTCGACGGGCGCTGGCGAGCGACGGTCATCCCCGCAACCGCCACCTGGCACGCATGCTGCGTCTCGAGGAGATCCGCGCTCGAGAGCGTTCCCGACGGCAGGTGCGGGCGGAGGAGCGTGAGCGGGTGCATCCCGACCGAGAGACCGGTGTGCCGGTAGTCGGCGAGCATTCGCTCCCAGCGGGTGAGATCTCGCAAGACAGGCGTCTCGACAGTCGGGTCGAGCGAGAGTGGAAGCTGCTTTGCCTCCCCGCTCGTTCCCGGCACCGACTGCGGTCGAAAGACCAGCCCGAGGTCCCAGAGAAGCTCGCGGCGAGGACGGTCGAAGCCGTCGCAGGCGCCACCCTTCACCAGCGCCTCGAGCCCGTCGTACGAGAGACGCGAGCGCCGGGCGAGATCGGAGATGTCGGGAAACAGCCCGCCCGCGTCACGTTCTGCGACGAGAGCCTCGGCGTCTTCCTTCCCCACCGAGGCGATGTAGTCGAGGCCGATGCGGACGCTTTCGCCTTCGAGACTGCAGCGGGCCTGGCTCAGGTTGACGTCCGCCGAAAGCACCTCCACTCCGCGCCGCTGCGCGTCCCGCACGAGTGTCGCGGGCGGATAGAAGCCCATGGGCTGCTCGTTCAGGAGCGCACAGAGGAACTCCGCCGGATGGTGACGGCGCAACCACTGCGATTGGTACGCGAGCAGCCCGAATGCGGCGGCATGCGACTTCGGGAAGCCGAAGCCGGAGAAGCCGACGAGCTTGTCGAAGACGCGGTCGGCCGTCTCCGCGTCCACATCGTTCGAGGCGGCACCTTCGACGAAGCGGCTGCGGTAGGCCTCGAGCGCATCGTGGCTCCGCTTGCGGCTCATCGCCCGACGCAGTCCCTCGGCCTCTCCGACCGTGAAGCCGGCAAGCGTCATCGCGACCTCGAGCACCTGATCCTGGAATACCACCACGCCGTACGTCCCACGAAGTGGCTCGCGCAGGAGCTCGTGGTCGACGGGCCAGACGTAGGAAGGGTCCTTCCGAAGCCGCTCCCTCGCGTCGATGTACGGATGCACCGCCTTGCCCTGAATCGGCCCGGGCCGCACGAGAGCGACCTGCACGGTGAGGTCGTCGAGGTTCGCGGGTTTTGTCCGCAGCAGGCTCTGCATCTGCGCACGGCTCTCGATCTGGAACGTGCCGACCGTGTCCGCGCGCTGGATCTCGGCGAACACCTCGTGGTCGTCGAAGGGGATGCGCGAGAGGTCGATTACCTTGCCTCGAGCGTGGGCGATCCGCTCGACACAGTCCTCGACCGCCGAGAGCATCCCGAGACCGAGGAGATCGATCTTCAGAAAGCCCGCGTCCGCGCACGAGTCCTTGTCCCACTGGCAGAGCTGGCGGCCGGCCATTGCAGCCGGCTGCACCGGGACGAGCTCGACGAGCGGGCGGGTCGAGACGATCATCCCGCCCGGATGCTGCGAGATGTGCCGGGGAAGGCCTGCAATCTCGCCCGCCAGCCACGCGAACGCGCGCCAGCGGCGTGAGTCGAGCTTCTGCTTCCCGTCCGGAAGCCGCCCGATCTCCTCTCCCACACGACGCGCGTCCCAGCCGTCCGTGAGCCGAGCAAGACGTTCGAGCTCTGCCTGCGGAAGCCCGAGTGCCTTGCCGATATCGCGGATCGCACCGCGCGAGCGATACGTCGCGAAGCTCGCGACGAGCGCCGCGTGCTCCCGTCCGTAGCGCTCCGTCACCGCGACGATCAGCTTCTCGCGGATGTCGCGCGGAAAGTCGAGGTCGATGTCCGGAACGGAAGCCAGCTCGCGGTTGAGGAAGCGCCCGAGCGAGAGGTCATTCGAGACGGGATCGACGTGCGAGAGACCGGTGAGGTAGCAGACGATCGACCCCACCGAGCTCCCCCGCCCTCTACCCGGCGGAAGAATCCGCCTCGGAGAGCCAGCTCCACGTACCTCTAGCGCAACCTCGCGTGCAAGCTCCAGGACTTCGCGGTGGAGGAGGAAGAAACCCGCCAAGCCCGAGCTCCTCGATCAGCTGGAGCTCACCTTCCAGACGCGCGCGCGCAGCGCTTTGAAACTGGTCGTTGCACGTTGAATAGCGCTCCGCGAGAGCGTAGTGGCAGATCCTCGCGAGCTGTTGGATGGCCGGGTCGTCGCCGTCGGAGAAGTCCGGGTAGCGGTAGCCGAGCTCCTCCGTCAGATCGAACTCGAGACGCTCGGCGAGCTCCCCGCTCCGTTCCGCCGCCGCCCGGTCGGAGGCAAAGCGCTCGATCATCACCTCGGGTGCACGCAACACGCTCTCGCGGTTTCCGCGTCGGTCCGGCTCGCAGCCTTCGAGCGACGTGCGGCAGCGAATCGCGACCAGCGCGTCCTGGAGCAACGTCCGTCGCGGATGATGCGCATGGACATTCCCCGTCGCGATCGTTTCGACTCCGAGGTGCTCTGCGAGGTCGCGGAGCCGCACGTTCCGATGCGCATCGCCGCGTTCATAGGGGCGCTGGAGCTCGACGTAGAAACGATCGAGGCCAAAGTTCCGCGCAAGCTGCACCGCAGCGTTCGGATCGCGAACGCCCAGGCCAAGACGGGCGCAGCCGGAAAGGCAAACGAGGCCTTCGGAGAGCTCTGCGACCAGCTCGAGCGGTACCGAGGGAGGAAACGGCTCGCGGTCCTCTTTTCCCGCTCGCCGTGTTCTTGCATGTGCGGCAGTAAGCAAACGGCAGAGATTTCCGTACCCGCGCTTCGACTCCACGAGCAGCGTGAGATGCGACCCGCCTTCCCCTGCTTCGGCGCCGGCAAAGCCGGCACCTCCACTCCCCGGCGGCTCCGTCGAGCCTACGCCGCTGAGCGTGATCTCGGCTCCCGTGATCGGCCGCACTCCGAGCGCCTTCGCCGCGTGCGCGAACTCGAGCGATCCGTAGACACCGTCGTGGTCCGTGAGGGCGAGCGCTTCGTACCCGAGCTCCGCAGCCCGTGCAGCGAGCTCCTCGGGCTGCGAAGCGCCGTCGAGAAACGAGTATGAGGAATGGCAATGGAGCTCGACGTACCCCACGGTCTAGGCTGCGGGCTCGTGGTCGAGATCGGCAAAGGCGAGCGCATCACCGGCGATGGAGAGCTCGGAGTGACTCTCCTTGCGGACGTCGAGCAGATCGGCGTCGTGGAGGTCAGCTCCGATCCGGGCGGGATAGCTCCGCCGCTGCACGTCCACGCGCAGCACGCAGAGGCGTTCTTCGTCTTCGAGGGCGAGCTCACGTTCCGGCTCGAGGACGGCGAGCACCGGGCGGAGGCGGGGACCTGGGTGTTCGTTCCCCCGAGGTCGTGCACACGTTCGCGGTGACCGGAGCCGAGCGGGCGCGCTTCCTGGATCTCCACGTTCCGAGCTGCGGCGTCGGGGACTTCGTGCGCGGCCTGCACGCCGCCAAGGACGAGGCAGAGCTGCGGGCGGTGCGCACGGCATTCGACCAGCAGCCGGCTCCGGAGTACGCCTCGAGCGATCCCGGGCTCGTCGTCGTTCGCAATGCGGGAGGCACCGACGGAGAAACGATCACCGACCGCCCGGGGCGCCGTGCCACTCTGCTCGTGGATACCGACGAGCTCACCGTGACGGAGTTCCTCCACGGCCCCGGCGAGCGAGGGGCGAAGCTCCACGTCCATCACCACCATGCCGACGCGTTCCTCGTCGTCGAGGGCGAGCTCACGTTCGCCTTGCAAGACCGATCGCTCCGTGGCCTGGCGAGAACGCTGGTCATCTTTCCTCCTGGCGTCGTCCACGGCTTCGACAACGATGGCGCGGAGAGCGTGCGCTTCTTCAACTTCCACCTGCCGTCGAGCGGGTTTGGCGACTACCTGCGCGGGCAGAACCCCGGCTTCGACCAGCACGATCCGCCCACCGACGGAGGCGTGGATCCGGCATCCGTAATCGCGACTCGTCTCTCGGGGTAGGTGGTTGGGGTGGCAAACGAGAGCTCCCCAGTCGTCCTGCCCTCCGGCGAAGGCGAGCACATCGGGAAGAGCCTCGTCAAAGCCGCCCGCCCCGAGCTCTCGCTGATCGAGTTCGAAGTTGCTCCGGGAGGCGGCGTGCAACCCCACTTCCACAAGGGACACAGCGATTCGTTCTACGTCCTCGAGGGCGAGGTCGAGTTCCACGTCGGAGATCACGTCGTCAGTGGCTCTCCGGGCACGTACGTCCTGGCCCCGCCGAACGTGGTCCATTTCTTCAAGAACGTGAGCAGCGAGCGGGCGAGACTCCTCAACCTCCACACGCCCGGCGGATTCGTCGAGTACCGCCGCGAGCTTCTCGCCCTCCACGAGCAAGGCATCGAGCCCGACGACGCCTTCTTCGAGCGCCATGACGTCTTCGATGTCGGCTGAGAGCTCCTGGGTTACTGTGCGACCGTGAAGCAGATCTGGCAGGGGCGCGCCATGCAGATTGCTGCGAAGTACGGCGACCAGGCTCCCATGGCCGCCGTCTGCTGCAACGCCTGTCGCACCTGCACGACGACGAATCTCCTGGCACTCGTGACGGGCGCTAGCCTCGGAGCGCTCTATGCAGTCGGGCGTTTCGCCAGGCGAGTCGTCACGCGCTCCTAGGTGTTTGATCAGGCGTTCTGGGTGAACCACGAGCTCGCCTCCCGGTCGCGGTAGACGCACACGTTCTGTCCTCCCTCGAGGACGACGTCGAAGTACCGTCGGTCGACCGGCTCCTCCGTCCACCAGCGATCGACGACGCGCCACTCCTCCCGGACGACCGCGACGAGCTGACGATTGACGATCCGGGGCGTGCCGTCGAAAGCAGACTCGACGAGCGCCGGCCTCGGCGCGTTCAGTCGTCCCGCGGAACGACGAGCGCTCGGGCTTCCGGTATCCGTGACCACGGCGCGATCTCCACGACGCTGCAGACCGATCCTGTTCCCGTGCTCGCCCGAACCTGTCGCAGGCCCTCGCGTAGACGGTTGCCCGCCTCCTCCCCGGCTGGCTCGACGAGCGCGAGCTGCTGTCCCGTGTGCTCCGCGAGCTCTACTGCCTCGAGGCGCAATTCGAGCACCGGTGCGGGCAGCTCCTGGAGCTTCGGCCCGATTGCCGCACGGAGGCGGCCGGTCTCGGTAGTCGCATCTCGTAGCGTGACTGCCCGGCGCCACGAGCCTCCACCGACGAGCCGTGCAGAGAGAGCGAGCTTCCTGAAGGGTCGCCCTGCTCGCTCGGGACGCGCGAGCAGGCGCTCGAGGAGGGAGGTGAGCGCCCGCCGCAGCGTCAGCTCGTTGCCGACGGCGTCCGGAAATGTGAGCGCCTCGGCGAGCTCGAAGGCCGGCTTGCGCCCTCGCACCCGGGCCTTCCTGCCGCCCTGGGCAAGCCGCCACGCCTGACGTCCGTCCACGCCGAGTCTTTCGGCGACGGCCGCGCCGGGAAGCTCGGCGAGCTCACCGAGCCGGCGCAGACCGAGACCCTCGAGCTCCGCATAGCGGTCGGCCGGCAGCGGAAGCAGCGAGAGTGGCAGCGGCTCGAGGAACTCCTTCTCCTCCGAGTCCTTCACGAGCACGATCTGACCGGGACGCGCCACGCTCGCGGCAGCGAGGGCGGTGAAGCGACGCTCGGCTGCGCCGATACGCGGATCCCAGGTCGATCCGACTGCGGCGAGCGCCCGGTCGAGCGCGGGCCGGACTCCTCCGTACAGCCTTTCGACGCCACGCGTCTCGAAAACGACGACACCGTGCTCGACCGGATCGACTGCGAACCCGGCGTCCTCGAGCCGGCGCAGCACCTCTTCCCACTCCCGCTCGACGGTTGCCGGGTCCCGATCGACGAGGGCGAGCCCCGGGCACGTCGCGAGCGCCTCCCCCAGACGCATTCCGGGCTTCACTCCCACAGCCTCGGCCGCGGCAGTCACCGGGCCGAGGAGCGGCTCCTCCCCCGGCTCAGGAGCAAGTGCGGCGGGGACAAGCGTGAGCCGTGGCTGCGTGCGCAGTGCCGCTCTCAGCTCAAACCCAGGGATGAGGAGGCATGCGATCACCGGAACGTATGTTCTATACGAACACATGTTCTCCTGTCAAGCACTTTCGGTAGGGTCGCAACATGGCGGTCGACTGGGACTGGACACGCGTCGTCATCGACCACGTCCACATTCGCGTACGCGACGCCAAGGCAAGCGTCGCGTTCTACAAGACCGTCCTCGAGCCGCTCGGTATCCCTCCGATCTGGGAGTCGGAGCGCGGCGCACAGCTCGCGAACCTCGTCGTCACGGACGGCGAGCCGACGACGAGCGGCCCGGTTCACATCGCGTTCGTCGCCGAGTCACGCGAGCAGGTGGACGCCTTCCACCGTGCGGGCATCGAGGCCGGAGCACAGGACAACGGTGCCCCGGGTGTCCGCGAGCAGTACAGCTCGGATGAGGGCGGTCGCTACTACGCGGCCTTCCTGCTCGACCCCGACGGTAACAACGTCGAGGCCGTGCGTCGCGAGTTCTAGACGCGCTGGAGGTGGGTGTCCTTGAAGCCGGTCGGGTACTTGAGCCCGTAGCCGAGCATCCGGTCCATTCCGATGTGCGCGGCCCAGATCAGGGCGATCTGGGTGGCCGTGGTCAAGTCTCCGAGGACTCCAACGAGCGCGAGCGCGATCGGCCCGACGTATGTGTGAACGGCGTCGTACATCACCGCTCCGACAGTCGGGCTCCTGAGGTACCCGACGGCCGAGAGATCCGGTGCGAGGAACAGGACGACGAGCAGGAGCCAGCCGTACCCGGCATCGAAGTACAGCGTGAGCGCCCCCACGAGCACGGCGAGACCCTCCAGGTGCAGCAGTCGGCGCGGTAGGCGTTCGGCCATCAGCCCGTTCCTTTCTTTGCAGCGCGGTAGCACTCGGTGATGTACGGCAGCTCGAGCTCCCCGCCCGTGGCGTGCTCGTCGAAGACGCGACCGACCGCGTCGAGGATCGGCTCGCGCTCGCCCGGCGTGAGCTTCGCGCAGTAGCTCCGCGAAAGGACGAGATCTCGCAGCGTCGCCCGATCGAGGCGTTGCATCGACGTGAAGGACTCGCGCTCGACGGGCTCGAAGAGACCGCTCCGGTCGATCGGCCCCTCGGCGTCCTCCCGCTCGATGGTCTCACCACCGACCGTCTCGCTGAGCTCCGCGACCCACGGCTCGCGATCGTCGCGGATGTTCCAGACCAGGGCGAGCCGGCCGCCCGGCCTGAGCACCCGCGCGATCTCCGAGAGCGCCAGCGCCTGGTCGAACCAGTGGAACGCCTGCGCCGACGTGACGACATCCGCAAACGCGTCGGGAAGGGGGATGATCTCGGCGCTGCCGAGAATCGCCGCGGCACCGGGCGCAGCCCCCGGGATGTGCTCGAGCATCTCCGGAAGAGGCTCGATGGCAGTGACCCGATGTCCGAGCACGACGAGCGACCGGGTCAGCTTCCCGGTTCCCGCCCCCAGATCGACGACGTCCAGGGGTCCGTCCCCGACGAGCCAGCGGACCGCATCCTCGGGGTAGCCCGGCCGACCGCGTTCGTAGGAGTCCGCGACGAGCGCGAACGACGTCGCAGGCCCGCGGCTCTCGTCGTCGCGGTTGACGATCACAGCGCGATCTCGGCCGCGGTACCGCGCATCCGCGCGAGCTGCGGCACGACCTCGAGGACGCTCTCGCGTGCGCAGAAGGCAAGGTCCGCCTTGAGGTCTGGCGCGTTCTCGAGCAGGTTTCGGCCGCTCCTCGAGGCGCGGAAGGCCTCATCCGCGCCGTCCCAGGTCCCTACGAGGCGCGCTGCTGCCTCCGCTGCATCGGATGGCTCGCAGTCAAGCTCCTGGACGATACGCCCGGCGACGAACGCGTCGTCGAGCGCGAGCGCTCCCTGGACACCTGCACAGACCACGAGAACGTCGTCAGCGCCTGCCCGAACTGCCTCCACCACGGCGCCGAGATTCAGGAGCGATGCGACGTACACGCGCTCGCACCGTCTTCCGGCAGCCACGATCGCACGCGTTCCGTTCGTCGTCGTGAGGATCAGCGGCCCGTCCCGGGGCGCGACGTACTCACGCGGCGAGTTGCCGAGGTCGAACCCGGGGATCAGGACGTTCGCGCGCTCGCCACCGAGGACGCCTGCACCGAGCTCGTCACGGAGCGCCCGCGCCTCATCGATCTCCGCGGTGCACAGCACCTTCTCGTAGCCCGAGGCGAGCGCCTGGCAGATCGTCGAGGTCGCTCGGATCACGTCGATGACGATCCCGGTCGGAGCCTTTCCGGCCTCGTCCGGTGTCAGGGCGACGTGAACGCGCACCCGGGTACGCTAGCCGCCGTGGCCGAGGCCCTCCGCTGCTATCGGCACCCGGACCGCGAGACCTACGTCTCGTGCTCGGATTGCGGCCGCGGCATCTGCCCTGATTGCATGACCTTCGGGCCGGTCGGTATCCGCTGCCCGGATCACGCCGGGGTCGCCGCGCCGCCCACTGCGCCGCGGGCAGCCGCGCGACGCGCGTCGCGATCGCTGGCCCAGTACGGACCCTTCATCACGTTCACGCTAATCGGGATCAACGTCGGCGTGTTCCTGCTCGCGCTCTTGCTGGGCGGGTCGATCAACGGGACGGGCAGCTGGATCTACGAGAAGGGCGTGCTCTTCGGACCGCTCGTCGGTGACGGTGAGTGGTGGCGCCTCATCACTGCCGCGTTCCTTCATTACGGGTTCTTGCATCTCGGCATGAACATGCTCGTGCTCTGGTTCATCGGGCCTGCTCTCGAGGAGTACCTCGGACACGCGAGATATGCGCTCCTGTACGTCGTGTCGGGGCTCGCCGGATCAGCTGGAGCGCTCATCGTGTCGCCGAACGCGCTCACGGTCGGCGCATCTGGCGCAATCTGGGGGCTCATGGGAGCCGCGCTCGTGCTCGAAGCGCGAAAGATCTACGTGTTCGGTGGACAAGCGATGGGACTCGTGGTCGTCAATCTCGCGATCACGTTCCTGATCCCAGGAGTCTCGATCGGCGGCCACATCGGCGGACTCATCGGTGGTGCGGCGGCCGCGCTCGCATTCTCGAGCCTGCAACGGAAACCCGCGCTCGCGACACTCTCGGTCGCGGCGGTCGGCGCGCTGAGCATCGCCATCGCGCTCTCCCAGGTGTAGCGGCGCCTAGCCGCCGATCGCGACGGCCGTGACTCCGGACTCGGCGAGCGCGGCCTGTGCCGCGGCGAGCCTGGCCAATGGAACGCGGTACGGCGAGCACGACACGTAGTCGAGCCCGAGCCGGTGGCAGAAGGCGACCGAGCGCGGCTCTCCCCCGTGCTCGCCGCAGATCCCGAGCTTGATCTCGGGCTTCGTGCTCCTTCCCCGCTCCACGGCGATCCGCATGAGGTCGCCCACGCCGTCCTCGTCGAGCACCTCGAACGGGTTCCGCTCGAGGATGCCGTGCTCGAGGTAGAAGGTGAGGAACTTTCCCTCGGCGTCGTCGCGCGAGAATCCGAGCGCCGTCTGGGTGAGGTCGTTCGTCCCGAACGAGAAGAAGTCGGCCTCCTCGGCGATCTCGTCCGCACGCAGGGCGGCGCGAGGAAGCTCGATCATCGTCCCGCAGAGATACGCGACGGACGGCGCCTCTGAAGCGACGCGCTCGGTGAGCTCGCGGAGCCGCGCGAGCTCCTCACGGAAGCCGACGAGCGGGTGCATGATCTCGACGAGGGGCGCGTCACCCGTTCTCTCCTCGACCGCCATGGCCGCGCGAACGATCGCGCGCACCTGCATCTCGTAGATCTCGGGGAACTGTAGACCGAGCCGGCAGCCGCGCGTGCCGAGCATCGGGTTCGCCTCGTGCAGCTGACGGATGCGGTCACGCATCGCCTCCGACGTCGCCTCCTCGAGTGGCGGCAGGAACTCGTGCAGCGGAGGATCGAGAAGCCGGATCGTCACCGGAAGCCCGGCCATGGCTTCGAAGATTCCCTCGAAATCGGCCTGCTGCATCGGGAGCAGACGCTCGAGAGGGCCCCGCCGCTCCTCCTCGTCGCGGGCGAGGATCATGTCTCGCACGATCGGGAGCCGGTCCTCGGCCATGAACATGTGCTCGGTGCGGCAGAGACCGATGCCTTCCGCACCGAACTCCCTGGCCTTCGCGGCGTCGGCCGGTGTGTCCGCGTTGGCGCGCACCTTCAGGCGTCGGAGCTCATCCGCCCAACCCAGGATCGTGCCGAAGTTCTCGTCGATGGCCGGAGGGACGAGCGGAACGGCGCCGATGATGACGCTTCCGGTGCCGCCGTCGATCGTGATGATGTCGCCGGCCGAGAGCTCGTGGTCGCCGATCGTGACCGTTCCCGCGTCGAAATCGATCGAAAGCCGCTCGCAGCCTGCGACGCACGGCGTGCCCATCCCCCGCGCGACGACAGCGGCGTGCGAGGTCATCCCGCCGTGCGCCGTGAGCACCCCCCGCGCCTGAATCAGGCCGTGGATGTCATCGGGCGTCGTCTCCCAGCGGACGAGGATGACGTCCTCGCCGGCCTTCCCGCGCTCCTCGGCGGTGTCGGCATCGAGGACGATCGCGCCCGACGCGGCTCCGGGGGACGCGTTGAGACCCTTGGTCGCGATGTCGATCTTCGCGGTCGGGTCGATCCTCGGATGCAGGAGCTGATCGAGCTGGCTCGGATCGATTCGTGCGACCGCCTCCTCGCGAGAGATGAGGCCCTCATCCACCATGTCGACCGCGGCGCGGAGAGCAGCGGCCGCAGTCCGCTTGCCGGTACGTGTCTGCAGGAGGTAGAGCTTGCCCTCCTCGACGGTGAACTCGATGTCCTGGAGGTCGCGGTAGTGAACCTCCAGGCGATCGAGGGTCCCCACGAGCTGTTCGTAGGCGGCGGGCATGCGCTCGCGCATCCGCTCGATCGGCTCGGGCGTGCGGATCCCGGCGACGACATCCTCGCCCTGTGCGTTCGAGAGGAACTCACCGAAGAGCGTCTTCTCACCGGTCGCCGGGTCGCGCGTGAAGCAGACTCCGGTCCCGGACGCCTCGCCACGATTGCCGAAGACCATCTGAACGACGTTGACCGCAGTGCCGAGGTCGTCCGGGATGTCGTACGTCCTCCGGTAGACCTGTGCGCGAGGTGCGTTCCACGAGTCGAACACCGCCCGGTATGCGCGGCGGAGCTGGTCGCGCGCGTCCTGTGCGAAGCCGTGGCCCGTCGCGTCTTCGTAGATCTCCTTGAACGTGTCGACGAGCTCGCGGAGGTCATCGGCGGAGAGGTCGACGTCCTCCTTCGCAGCACGCAAGGTCTTGAGGTCGCGCAGCGCCTGCTCGAACCGCTGGCCGTCGACGCCGTCCACCACCTCGCCGTACATCTGGATGAGCCGCCGGTACGAGTCGTAGGAAAAACGTGCGTTCCCCGTCGACTCGCCCAGGCCGCTGACCGCGACATCGTTCAGTCCGAGGTTGAGGACGGTGTCCATCATCCCCGGCATCGAGATGGCCGCTCCGCTCCGGACGGAGACGAGAAGCGGATCCCGAGGGTCGCCGAACCGCTTTCCGGTCCGCTCCTCGAGCGTGCCGACGTGGACATCGACCTCGTCGTCGAGACCGTCTGGCACGGCGCCGCCGGCAGCCATGTACGCCCGACACGCGTCGGTCGTGATCGTGAACCCGCCGGGTACGGGAATGCCGAGCTGGGTCATCTCGGCAAGGCCGATCCCCTTGCCCCCGAGAAGCTCGCGCCCTCCCCCCGTGTCCTCGTCGAAGTCGTACACGTAGCGCATTTGCGGGAGGAATCTACCCGCATCAGACGGCATGCGAGGATTCGC
>CAVWPL010000003.1:0-78509 GCA_963756925.1 uncultured Actinomycetes bacterium
AGTGCTCGTAGACGCCGTCCGGGACGAGGAACTGAGCGTCCTCCGGCCAGCCGTAGAAGCGCTTCGCAGCTTTGACGCCATCGGAGCCGAGCGGTTCGCCATGCGCTTTCGGTGTGTCCTCGACCTGCGTGCCGTAGCCGATGTGGCTGTGCACGACGATCAGCGTCGGGCGCTCGTGCTCCGCCTTGAAGTCGTGGAACGCCTTCGCCACCTGGTCGAGGTCGTTGGCATCGGAGACGGTGGTGACGTTCCAGCCGTAGGCCGTGAACCGCGCCGGCACGTCCTCGGTGAACGTGATGTCGGTGTGCCCCTCGATCGTGACGCGGTTCGAGTCGTAGATCCAGCAGAGGTTGGCCAGGCGCTGATGTGCCGCGAACGACGCCGCCTCGGACGCGATGCCTTCCATCATGCAGCCGTCGCCGGCCTGGGCGTAGACGTCGAAGTCGAACAGCGTGTGCCCGTCGCGGTTGTAGCGCGCGCCGAGCCATTGGCTCGCCACCGCCATTCCCACCGAGGTGGCCACGCCTGCTCCGAGAGGGCCCGAGGTCGTCTCGACACCGCTCGTCCAGCGGTACTCCGGATGGCCGGGGGCCTTGGAGTCGAGCTGGCGGAAGCGCTTGAGATCGTCGAGCGGGACTGCGGGTTGCCCGAGCACCTCGTAGTCGGGATCGACAGCCTGAACCCCTGTCAGGTGCAACATCGACCACAGGAGAGCGGAGGCATGGCCTGACGAGAGCACGTACCGGTCGCGGTTCGGCCAGATCGGGTCGGTCGGGTCGAAGCGCAGGAACTGCTGCCAGAGCGTGTACGTGACCGGGGCGATTCCGATGGGCGTTCCCGGGTGTCCCGAGTTCGCCGCCTCGATCGCGTCGATGCACAACGTACGGATCGTGTCGATGCACCTGGTATCGATGTCCACCTTGCTCGCTTGTGGGTCTTGGGGGGTCACCATGCATCCGGCCTTGCACCTTCGACGCTCACGAAGGTAGCCACGGGTCGTGCCAGCCGCCGTAGTCGGCTACGAGCTTCTCGGTGGAGGCGGGTCCCCAGGTCCCCTTCTCGTAGGGCTCAACCTCCGGCGGCGCGTCGATCAGAGGCTGCACCACCCGCCACGTTTCCTCGAGCGCATCCTGGCGTGCGAAGTGGCTCGAGTCGCCGTTCATCGCCGCAAGCAGGAGCACTTCGTAGGGGTGGGGCCCTCGCCGCCCATGCTGGCGAAGTCCATGTCGAGCTGAACCGGGCGGAGAGCGTTCTCTTCCGGGTGCTTGGCCTGCAGCCGGAGCCGCGCCCCGGGCTTCGGCCCGATCCGGAGCACGAGCTGGTTCCGCTCGGGTCGAGGCGCATCCTTCGGCACGAAGCCGAGCCACGGCGTCGGTGTTGAAGTAGACGCGCACCTCGGTGACGGTCACGGGCATCGACTTGCCCGCGCGGATGAAGAACGGAACACCCGACCAACGCCAGTTGTCGATCTCGAGTCGCATCGCACAAAAGGTCTCCGTCTGGGAGTCCGCTGCTACACCGTTCACCTCTCGGTAGCCGTTGTACTGGCCCCGCACGTAGTGCGCCGGATCGGCCTCTGCCATGGCGACGAAGACGTCGCGCTTGCGATCGTTGATCACTCCCTCGCCACGCCCGGTGGGCGGCTCGAGCGCCACCATCGCGAGTACCTGCAGGAGGTGGTTCTGGACGACGTCGCGCATCGCCCCGACCGGGTCGTAGAAGTTCCCGCGGTCGGCGATGTCGAAGTCCTCGCCCATAGTGATCTGGACGCAGTCGACGAACTGGCGATTCCAGACCGGCTCCAGGATCGTGTTCGCGAAGCGCAGGTAGAGGATGTCCTCGACCGCCATCTTTCCCAGGAAGTGGTCGATGCGGTAGAGCTGCGACTCGTCGATCAAGGCGTGCAGCGTCTCGTTCAGCTCGCGGGCCGACTCGAGGTCGTGGCCGAACGGCTTCTCGACGACGACCCTCGCGTTCTCTGTGAGGCTCGCTTTCGCGAGACCTCCGACGACCATGCCGAAGAGTGACGGGTGGGACCTCGAGGTAGAAGACGGGGAGCTTCGCGCCCTTGATCTCCTTGGCGACGCGGTCGTAGGTAGCGGCGTCGGAGAAGTCACCGTGGACGTATGAGAGCTTGTCCGCGAAGCGCTTGAACACCGTCTCGTCGAGCGGCTCACCGGTGGCGACGATCGAGTCCCGGGCGTGCTGGACGAGCTGGTCGATCGTCCAGTCGTCGAAGGCCACGCCGACGACGCGGCAGAAGAGGAGGCCGCGCTGCTCGAGGCGGTACAGCGAGCGGAAGGTCATCACCCGAGCGAGGTCGCCGGTGATCCCGAAGACGACGAGGACGTCGGCCTGCTTCGCGTCGGTGCTCAATCGTCCTCCGCGCTCACGCTGATCCGGGAGGAGCGTTCGTGCGCGAATCCACCCCAGCTCCATTCGATGACCGCTTTCGCGCGGTCCTCACCCGTCGAGAGCAGCGCAAGGTGGACCGACCCCCACGCCATCTGTGCGGCTTTCCCTGTCATCGTGGGCCCGCGTGCGAATTGAACGACCGCCGCTCCGCGCCCGACCATCGCCATCGTGCCCTTGTCCACGTACTCGAAGGGCTCCGTCTCCTTGCCCTCGACGAGGCGCGCGATGTTCTCGCCCGCGCGCTCACCGGACTGCAGCGCAACGCCCCCGAGCTGGGGCAGGGTCTCCGTCTTGTGTTTCCTTCGGACGTTCACGACCGTCTTCGTCGGGGCCGTGATCCACGCGATGTCGCCGACCGCGAACACCTCGGGATGCCCCGTGACGCTCAGGTCAGGATTCGACGGGATCCGGTTCGCGCGCTCGAGGTCGAGCCCGAGCGCCGCTGCGAGCGCGTTCGCCTGCAAGCCGGCACCCCAGACGAGCGTGTGGGCGGAGATCACGGCTCCCGACTTCAGGGTGACACGCGTGGGCGCGATCGACTCGACGATCTCGCCCGCGAGGATCTCGACGTCCCGCTTTGCCAGCGCCTTCTCCGCGTACCGGCGGAGCTTCGGCTTGAACATCGCGAAGATCTCCGGCCCCGCCTCTACGAGGACGATCCGCGCCTTCTCCTGTGGGACATCCGGGTAGTCCATGGAGAAGAGGCCGCGATACAGCTCCGCGATCGCGCCGGCGCTCTCGACACCTGTCGGGCCGCCGCCGACGACGACCACGCTGAGTGCACCGTCGTCGATGAGCGACGGATTCTTGTCGGCCGCCTCCCAGCGCTCGAGGATGTGTCGCTTCAGACGCACGGCATCGGGGAGGTTGTAGAGGGGAAACGCGTGCTCGGCAGCTCCCGTGACCCCGAAGAAGTTCACCTGGGCGCCCAATCCCAGGATCAGGTAGTCGTAGCCGAGCGGCTCCATCTCCGAGAACCGCACCTCGCGGTTCTCGAGATCGATTGCGGTCGCCGTCGCCTTGTGAACACGAGCGTTCGGCTGTTCGTGGAAGAGGTCGCGGAGAGGGTGCCCGACCGCAGACTCGGGGAGCAGGTCGGTGGCGACCTGGTACAGAAGCGGCTGGAACGTGTGGTAGTCGTGCTTGTCGATCACCACGACGTCGACGTCCGCGTCCTTCAGCTTTCTCGCGGCGCCGATTCCCGCGAAGCCGCCGCCGAGCACGACAACGCGAGGACGTGTGCGTTCGCTTCCCGGCTCGCTCACCGGGCAGAGCATTCCAGATCTGGCCAGTGGAACGCCTAGCCCGGGCAACGGTTCACCTGGGTGAATCTCCTTCGTTCGCGCAGCGCTGCTGCCATGATCGACCTGTGCTGAGCCCGCTCGCGGTCACGACGGTCGACCTCGCGCGGGTCCGGCTCGCGACGACAACCCTCGCGGAGTGGTCGGGGCTGCGTCTCGGCGGTCGGGCGCTCGCAGAGAGTTGGTCGTAGACCCATGGCCACCGACCGTGCGCTCTTCATCCCCGTGATTCTCGGGACGCCACGGCAGGGCCGGATGAGCGAACACGCGGCGGAGCTCATGAGCGGCCGAGATCGCGAAGCGGCCAGGAGTCGAAACCGAGCTCATCGACGTCGCGAAGCTGCCGATTCCGATCAACGACGCCGGGGAGGCGATCAAGGATCCGGTCTTCTCCGAGCTGATGAATCGCGCCGATGCGCTCGTGATCGTCGCTCCCGAGTACAACCACGGCTACCCGGGGCTTCTGAAGCACGCGCTCGACACGAATCTCAAGGAGTACATCCACAAGGCAGCGGGAGTGGTCGGTGTCTCCGCCGGGATCTTCGGCGGGGCGCGCGCGATCCAGAACCTGCTCCCGGTGCTGCGAGAGCTCGGCCTCGTCACGATCTTCTGGGACATGAACTTCACGAGCGTCCACAGTCGGTTCGACGACGACGGCAAGCTCCTCGACGAGTCGTTCCTCCCCCGGATCGAGATGTTCCTCGACGAGCTCTGCTGGATGGCCGAGACGCTGCGCTACGGGCGGGCGCACGTATCGATCGGGGCGAGTTGACGCGACCGTCGATGACCTGCGCGAGGTGCGGCAACGAGATGAACCATCAGGCTGACAAGCTCGGTCATCCGGCCACGCGTGCCGAGATCGCGGCCATGACCGTCGCGTTGGACGGCGTGATCGTGCACGTCTTCGCCTGCCCGGGATGTGGCTGGATCGACTCGCAGCGCGACGCCGGACTAGACAGAGGATCAGAAACCGGATCAGACGGTTGAGTCCCCTGGGAGCACCACGGTCGCGAACCGGACGGCTCCAGGGATTCTTGCGAGGCACGGGTCTGCGCGAGCGAAGTCCCGTGACGCCTAACCACTAGGGTGCGCCCGCTCGATCCGCGCCTCCTGAATCGCGCCAAGGCGGCACGCGTCTTGCTCGGCGCCGACGTCGCGATCGGACTCGCCACGGCGCTCCTCGTCCTCTTCCAGGCAACGCTGCTCGCTCGGGTCATCGCGCGATCGTTCGCCGGAGCGTCGCTCGACGACGTATCTCGCGAGCTCGTTCTCCTCGCGGCTCTGTTCGCGAGCCGGGGGTTGCTCGCATGGGCGTTCGAGCTCGCGGGGCGCAATGCCGCGTTTTCCGTCCTCTCGCAACTTCGACTCGACCTCGTCGAACGACGTCTGCGCGACGAGCCCGCATCGCTCGACGGAGGTCAGAGTGCCGAAATCACAGCGGCAGCCGTGCACGGCATCGAGCCGCTCGAGGCGTACTTCGGTCGCTTCCTGCCACAGCTGGTTCTCGCCGTCGTCGTGCCGGTCGCGGTGATCGCGTGGGTCGTGCCGATCGATCTCACGTCCGCGCTGATCATGCTGCTCACGCTCCCACTCGTCCCGGTCTTCATGGTGCTGATTGGCCGCTACACGGCACAGAAGACACACGCGCGAGCCAGGGCGCTGGCACTGCTCGCAACGCATTTCCTGGACGTCGTCCGCGGGCTCCCCACGCTCCGCGCGTACAACCGTGGACGCGCTCAGGCGGCGACGATCGCCGCCGCGAGCGAGGAGTACCGCCGCACGACGATGAAGACCCTTCGGGTCGCGTTCCTCTCGGGCGCAGTCCTGGAGCTGGCGGCGACACTCGGCATCGCGCTCGTCGCCGTCACGGTCGGCGTCCGGCTCGTGGAAGGTGGCATCGGGTTCGAGGCAGGCCTCACCGTTCTGCTCCTGGCACCCGAGCTGTACTTCCCGCTTCGCATGCTCGCGGCCCAGTACCACTCGAGCGCCGACGGCGTCGCCGTGGTGGAGCGGTTGCTCGAGCTGACTGCGGGGCCCGAAGGCGGGCCTGCTCGACCGACGGAGTGGCCGCCTCTACCCAGAGACTTGACCGTTCGCCTCGAGGGCGTGTCGTACGAGTACTCGGCTCGGGCGGGTGCCGTGCTGAACGGAGTCGATCTCGAGCTGAAGCCGGGGGAGACGGTGGCGCTCGTCGGACCGAGCGGGAGCGGCAAGAGCACGATCGCCGCGCTGCTCCTCGGCCTAGCGGAGCCGACCCAGGGTCGCGTGACCGTCGACGGCCACGACCTCACGGCCGTCGACATTGCCGCCTGGCGGCGGCGGATCGCGTGGGTGCCACAGCACGCGACGCTCTTCACGGGGACCATCGGCGACAACATCCGGCTCGGCGACCCGGACGCGGACTCCCCGCGCGTCGAAGCCGCTGCGGCGCTCGCAGGTGCGGACAGGTTTATCCGGACGCTTCCACGCGGCTACGAGACCGCTGTGGGAGACGGTGGACGCCCTCTCTCGGCAGGGCAGAGCCAGCGCATCGCCCTCGCGAGGGCTTTTCTACGCGACGCTCGGCTCGTCGTGCTCGACGAGCCCACGGCGAATCTCGATCCGGAACACGCAGCTGCGGTCGGAGAGGCGCTCGACAGGCTCTCCGACGGGAGAACGGTGCTCGTGATCGCGCATCGACCCGAGCTCGCGCGGCGCGCCGACCGGATCATCCGCCTCGACGGGGGGCGCGTGCAGGACGAGCGAGATCCGGTGCAAGCCCGATGATCGCGACGCTTCGCCGCCTCGTCGCGCTCGCCAGGCCGCCGTTCGGAAGGGTGGGACTCTCGATCCTCCTGGGTGCGCTCGCCGTGATCTTCGGCATCGGCCTGATGGCCTCCGCCGGGTACCTGATCTCCCGCGCGGCCGAGCACCCGGCCGTCCTGTCGCTGACCACCGTCATCGTTCTCGTGCGCTTCTTCGGGCTGTCCCGCCCGCTTGCCCGGTACCTCGAGCGCCTTGCGTCGCACGACGTTGCCTTCCGCGTCCTCGGCCGGATCCGGGTCCGTTTCTACGAGCGGATCGAGCCGATCGCACCCGCGGGGTTGGAGCAGTACCGGCGCGGAGATCTCGTCAGTCGCATGGTCGGGGACGTCGATGCACTGCAGAGCCTGTATCTGCGCGGACTCGGTCCACCGCTCGTCGCCGTCGCAGCGGGAGCCGTCGCGGTCGGCGTCGCCGCGGCCATCCTGCCCGCGGCCGCGCTCGTGCTCACCTGCGGGCTGCTCGTCGGGAGCATTGTCGTGCCCTTGATTGCCGGGCTCATCGGGCGCGCAGCGGGGCGTCGGCGCGCGGCCGCACAGGGACATCTCGGAGCAGAGCTCGTCGAGCTCCTGCGTGGCGCGCCCGAGCTCGTCGTCTACGGCCGCGACGCGGAAGCACTGCGTAGGTTTCGTGATGCAGACGGTGCTTTGGCGCGGATCGGAAGACGAGATGCACTCGCTGCGGGGGTTGCCGACGGCCTGGGAATCGCGGTCGCAGGATTCACCACGATCGCCGTGCTCGCCGTCGCCGTTGCGGCGCACGCCGACGACAGGCTCGACCGCGTGCTCGTCGCCGTGCTCACGCTGCTCGCACTTGCGTCCTTCGAGGCAGTCACACCGCTTCCCCTCGCGGCCAGGGAGCTGACGTCGACGTTGACAGCCGGGCGACGTGTGCTCGAGCTCACGGACCGCGAGCCGACGGTGCGCGACCCATCAGGCCCGGTGCCGGGCTTCTCGGCTCGGCCAACGGTCGCGTTCGAAGGTGTCAGCAGCCGCTACCGCCCGCAGCAGCCGCTGGTTCTCGACGGCTTCGAGCTGAGACTCGAGCCGGGAAGAAAGGTAGCCCTCGTCGGGCCGAGTGGCGCGGGGAAGTCGACCGTCGTCAACCTTCTCCTTCGGTTTCTCGATCCCACGGACGGACGCATCACGCTGGACGGACACGATCTCAGGGACCTGCGCCAGGAGGATGTGCGGGGAGCATTCGCAGTTGCCGGGCAGGATTCGTACCTGTTCTCGACCAGCATTCGTGAGAACGTCCGCCTGGCCCGCCCGGAGGCGACCGACAAGGAGATCGACGACGCGCTGCAGCGAGCAAGGGTGGGCGACTGGGTCGCGACGCTGCCCCACGGCGCCGACACCCTCGTCGGAGAGGAGGGCGCTCAGCTCTCAGGCGGCCAGCGACAACGCGTCGCACTCGCCCGCGCACTGCTCTCCGAAGCCCCGGTGCTCGTCCTCGACGAGCCGACTGCGCACCTCGATCCCGAGACGGCCGAGCAGCTCGTCGGCGACATCCTGTCCGTTGCGGACGGCCGCTCCGTGCTTCTGATCACCCATCGCCCCGAAGGCCTGGATCGCGTCGACGAGGTCGTCACGCTCGACGACGTTGCAGGCACCCCGGGGGCGACGTAGGCTCCCGCGCGTGGCGGAAGCCCTCGCTGTCTGCGCGGCATTCTTCTTCGCACTTGCGGCCACGCTGCAGCAGAAGGGCGCGCTCGGCATGGGCGAGGTCTCGCTCAGCTCACCGGGGTCGCTGCTCGCATTGGCGAAGCAGAGGGTGTGGCTCATCGGCACGGTCGCGCTGCTCGTCGGTTACGTGTTTCAGGCCGCTGCGCTCGATCGCGGCCGACTTGCGGTCATCCAGCCTTTGCTCGTGCTCACGATCGTCTTCGCGCTCCCGCTCGGGTACTGGTTGACGAATCAGCATGTCGGACGGACCGAGGTTCTCGGCGCGTGTGTGGTTGTTCTCGGACTTGCGATCTTCACGGTTATCGGTGAGGCGGCCGAAGGTCGGGACAACGCACCTGCAAACGAATGGGCCATCGTCACTGTCGTCGTGGTGATCATCTCCGTCGTGCTGATCGTGCTCGGGGGGCGCGGCTCGCTCGGGCGAAAAGCCGGCCTCTACGGCGCAGCCGCCGGAATGCTCTTCGGGCTCTCGGCCTCGCTGTGCAAGCCGACCATGGAGATCTTCAGCGACGACGGAGTGTCGAGCGTGCTCGCGAGCTGGGAGTTCTATGCGTTCGCGCTCGCGGGGATCGGCGCTTTCGTCGTCCAGCAGGTCTCACTCGCGACGGGGAACTTGGCGGCATCCGTGGCAACCGTGTCGGTCTTCAACCCGCTCGTCAGCATTCTCATCGGCACCCTGCTTCTCCAGGAGCGGCTTAGCGAGCCGACCTGGCACAAGCTGGTCGCGTACTCGGGCCTTGCGCTTGCGCTCGGCGGAGCAGTCGCGATCTCGCGCGCCACCGAGGGCGACAAGGAGGAAGGTCAAAGCGATACCGGCGCGTCGCGCGTCCCCGCACCGGCGACGTAGTCGGGGGTGCCTACGCCGGAGGCCTTGGCGTGAACTGCCTCAGCTCGTCCTGGCCCTCCTGGATCACGCCGTAGCTCGACTCGGGAACCTCGTTCCACGCACCCTCGAGATCGCCGAGCGGCTCGGAGACGACGAGCCTCGTCTCGTCGGAGAGGTCGTGGAGGACGGGGTTGTCCGGGTACTGGGCACGCAGGGTGTGGACGGCCGTGCTGTAGAAGAGCGATCGCGACTTGCCTTCGCTCGAGTACCGAAATGCCCAGAGCGTGTCACCGTCGCTCGTCGCGACCGTCATCTGGATGGGATGCTCGATCCCGTTGCGCTGACCGACCTGCTCGATGACGCCGACCGCGCGCTCGACGGCGCCCGGCGGGTCCTCCTCGAGCCCGAGTGTCAACGCCAGGAAGAAGAACGCCTCGGAGTCGGTCGATCCCTCCACTTCCGGATAGAGAGACGGGTCCACTGCGAGCATGAGCTCCCGCTTCACGTCGTGAAACTGGGCGATTGCCCCGTTGTGCATCCACAGCCAGCGACCGTGGCGAAACGGATGGCAGTTCGTCTGCTGCACCGGTGTGCCCGATGACGCGCGAATGTGTGCGAAGACGAGGCCGGCGCGGACATGGCCGGCGAGCTCGCGCAGGTTCCGGTCGTTCCAGGCCGGCTCGATGCTCTTGAACACACCCGGCGTCGCACCTTCCCCGTACCAGCCGACGCCGAAGCCGTCGCCGTTCGTGGTCTCCGCGCCGAGCCGCGAGTGGAGGCTCTGGTCGATGAGGGAGTGGGCGGGCTTGTAGAGAAGCTCCTCCAGCAGGAGCGGTGTTCCGGAGTATGCGAGCCAGCGGCACATTGTTCGTCCCCTTTTCTGCCGTTAGTGGGCGAAGGCCGAGCCGCTGGCGTCGTCGTGCACCGGTGCCGGCTGCTTCTGCAAGCGAGGGAGTTGACGCTCGAGGTCGTGGACGAGCATGTCGGCCATGTCGTGGGTGAACCCGCGTCTGACGACGACTCGAAGCGCAGCGAGGTCGGTTCGGTTCTCGGGGAACGTGTACGCCGGCACCTGCCACCCGCGCTCGCGCATCGCGTTCGAGACGTCGAACACCGTGTAGTTCTCGACGTCGTCCTTCAAGGTGAATGCGAAGACCGGGAGCTCGTCGCCTCTGGTCAGGAGCGCGAATGGCCCCAGCTCCGCGATAGCTGTCGACAAGCTCGTCGCCACGTCGCGGGCGTAGGTCTGCACCCGTCGGTAGCCCTCGAACCCGAGACGGATGAAGTTGTAGTACTGGGCGACGACCTGAGAGCCCGGCCGCGAGAAGTTCAACGCGAAGGTCGGCATGTTGTCGCCGAGGTAGTTGACCCAGAAGATCAAATCCTCGGGCAGCGACTCGGCGTCCCGCCACACGATCCAGCCGACACCGGGGTAGACCAACCCGTACTTGTGGCCCGACGTGTTGATCGACGCCACTCGCGGCAGTTGGAAGTCCCATTCGAGATCGGGATCGACGAACGGGGCGATCATCGCTCCGGATGCTCCGTCGACGTGCACGGGAACGTCGATTCCCGTGCTCTTCTCGAACGTGTCGAGCGCGTCGCAGATCTCCTTCACGGGCTCGTATGAGCCGTCGAAGGTCGACCCCAGGATCGCGACGACACCGATCGTATTCTCGTCGCACAGCTTGACTGCCTCCTCGGCCGAGAGGTTGAAGCGGTTGCCCTCCATCGGCACGAGGCGCATCTCGACGTCCCAGTAGTTCGCGAACTTCTCCCAACAGACCTGGACGTTGATCCCCATGACGAGGTTCGGCTTGTCGGTCGGCTTGCCGTCAGCCGCCCGCTTCTTCTGCCACCGTCGCTTGAGTGCCAGCCCACCGAGCATTGCCGCCTCGCTCGAGCCGGTCGTCGAGCATCCGGTCGCATCCCCCTCGTCCGGCGCGTGCCAGAGCCGGCCCAGGATGTTCACGCAGCGCATCTCGAGCTCGGCCGTCTGCGGGTACTCGTCCTTGTCGATCATGTTCTTGTCGAAGCACTCGGCCATGAGCCTCTCGGCCTGCGGCTCCATCCACGTGCTCACGAACGTCGCCACGTTGAGCCGCGCGTTGCCGTCGAGCATCAGCTCGTCGTGGATGATCTGGTACGCGACGTCGGGCGACATCTCACCTGCAGGCAACTCGTGCCGCGGGATGGTCGTCGTCTCGAGGCTGAACAGCGGCGCGACCGCGAGGTCGCGGGTTCGCCCTGCCAGGCCTTTCGGATGTCTGAGCGTCAAGGAGTGCCTCTCGTCGAAGAGTTCGGAAGCGGAGTATCTCACCGCCTGCGGCACACGTATCCGACCGACGCCGACGACAGACTCTCCGCGGTGAAGTTGCCGTTCAGCGGAGCGGTTCTCGCGCAAGCACACAGACGCCGAGCCGGTGCCCGCGTCCGACGTTCCACGGTCGTCCAGATCGACGCCACCGCCCTCTCGCGCGTGTTCTCGGCGCCGATGTGGCTTCGGGACCTGGGTCTGCTCGCGTGGTTCCTCGTCGGGGTCGGCCTCGTTCTCTTCGGCATCGTCTGGCTGCTCGGGCTCACCTCCACGATCGTCGACCCCGTCGTCGTCGGTGCGATTCTGGCCACGGTCGCCGGCCCGCTCGTCACGCAAGATGCAGAGCACATCGCATTCCTCGCGCGGCTGGAGCGGGCATCGTCCTGCTCGGGCTTGCTCGCGCTCGGTGTCGTCATCTTCCTGCTCGTCTTCGGAGGCATCGTCGAGCAGTCGTCCGAGATCAGAGCCGCCGCCTCGGAAGCTGTCGAGAAGGTGCAGGGGTGGGCCAAGGACGTCGGAGTCGACAACACGGACGATGCATCGAACGACGCGAAAAGCGGAACCGCCGACGCCGGCAGGACACTCCTGCAGGGCGTCGCGAACGGAATCTCGGGGCTGACCTCACTCGTGTTCTTCTTGACCTTCACGATCTTCAGCACGTTTTTCCTGCTCAAGGACGGCCCGGCCGTGCGGCGCTTCGTCGACCGGAGTCTCGGCGTTCCCCAGGCGGTCGCGACGACGATCACCCGGAACGTGATCCTGTCCTTGCGGCGCTACTTCCTCGGCGTGACGATCGTCGCCGCGTTCAACGCGATCGTCGTCGGGATCGGCGCGTACCTTCTCGACGTTCCGCTCTGGGGAACGATCGCCGTCGTCACGTTCGTGACGGCGTACGTCCCCTTCATCGGCGCGTTCGTCTCCGGGTGCGTTCGCCGTGATCCTCACGCTCTCGGCGCAGGGCACGACGACCGCGCTGATCATGCTCGTGATCGTCCTGCTCGCGAACGGGTTGCTCCAGAACATCGTCCAGCCGATCGCGTTCGGCGCGACGCTCGATCTGAACCCGCTCGTCGTGCTCATCGTGACGATCGGCTTCGGCTGCCTGTTCGGGATGGTCGGGCTCGTGCTCGGCGCACCGCTGACCTCTGCCGCTCTCCACATCAGCCGTGAGCTTGCGGCGGCAAAGGCAGCGGAGGCGGAGGCAGACGGCGAGCGTGCTCCACCCGGCGCCGAGCCGAATCCTCTCGGCGCTCTCTGAGCATCGGCGCTCCTAGGTCGC
Organism: uncultured Actinomycetes bacterium; assembly: GCA_963756925.1. Lineage (GTDB taxonomy): Bacteria > Actinomycetota > Thermoleophilia > Gaiellales > Gaiellaceae > GMQP-bins7. The sequence goes on from CAVWPL010000003.1 coordinate 12,626, forward strand.
GACGCTCACCGGGAACGTCGCAATCCAGATCGCAGTTCCCAGGAAGAGAACGCAGCCGAGCGTGAGAATTGCCGCGCGCGCAGCGTGTGTGTGCATCTTCGTGCTGATCCCGGCAAAGAAGAGCGATGCCGCGAACAGCACGACCGCGAGAACGTAGTTGTCAGCACGCTGGATGTCGACCTTGACCTCGTGGGAAGCGGCGGTGGCAACGGCTTCCAGTCGGTCCACCTCCTTCTCGGCGGCCAGCGTGTACTGGGGCATGGCAAACGGTGTAAGAGGCGCGCGGGGATTGCTGAGCGGCCTGGTGGCAACCCAGGCCTCGAACGCCGGCTCGAACTCCTCGCGAAACCGGCGTCGATAGAAGTCGGCGAGCTCCGTCTCTCCCAAGGCGTAGGCATCCACCCACTGGGTGAAGACCGAGACATCGATCTGCACCTGTCGGTTCGCGACGTTCGCCGAGCGAGTGGACTCGACCCGAGCGGCGATCGACGCGCTCTGGGCTTGGGCCTGCATGCCGTGCCAACGCGACGACTGGTATCCGGCCCAGGCCGTGGCGACTGCGGCCAGAGCAAGGAGGACGGTCGCGACGAGCTCGAGCCAGCGCTCCTTGTGAGGCGGCGCGGCGTTCGTCGCCGTCATCGGGCTGCTGCGCCTTCCGCCGTGCAGGGAAGCGGGGTCGTGTCGTCGACAACCTGACGCTCCTCCTCGAGGATCACGAGCGACCGCTCCATCGCCGCGGGCTGTAACTGCCCCAATCCGGGCTGATACGGGTTGTCCAGGCCTCTGATGACGAGCAGGGTCACGACGACGACGGCGGTCGCCGATCCGATGAGCATCGCCTGGGTGATCGGCCCCTCGCTGCTGTCGGCAAAGAAGAGCATGAACACGAAGATCACCGCTGCCGTCAGGAGCAGCACGACCCAGAGTTGGTCGGGGATGACGTTCGCCGCTCCGTGAATCCGGTCCCGGCGCGCCTCTTCGCGGTCGGACGTCTGGTCGAGCCACTTCGAGTAGGCCGCCTGCTGGGGCACGGTCTCCGGATCGGCTCCCTGCAAGGTTCTGAAGAGGGCGACTGCCCAGGGGTTGAGGGCCTCTCCTCCCGTCCCGGCTTCCATTCTCGGCCACTCCTCATGCACCACCGATCGTGCGTAGCAGATGAGCTCACCAGACAGGCGCGCCTTCACCGCAGCGGGGAAGAGCTGCGCCGTCTCGTACTGCTGCGCGACGAGGAGTGCCTCGGTCTCGGCACCGTTTCGCGACTGGTCGTAGGTCGTGAACGCGAGGAAGATGACGAAGCCTGCGAACACCGCGAAGCCGGTCGCGAGCACTCCGAATACGCCGGCTGCCCGATCGCCGTCCTGGAAATAGCTCCCAGCCGGCGCAGAGCGGCGTACGAGCAGCATCGCTCCGACCGCCACGCCGACGGCGGCGATCAGCACGAGCAGGCCGACGAGAATGTTCACCGGCTGGCTCGCTCCGGCTCTGCAACACGGCTAGGCACGCGTGGAGTATCTAGCGAAGCTCATGCGCAACGCGTCTGCAACAGACTTGTCGGGCTGTCGGCCGTCTGATCTACGCGATGGAGGGGTCCGAGGGCGATAGCTGTGGTCAGCCTGCGTGGGAGCGCGCGCGCCAAGAGCGCGACGTAGGATCGCCCACCGGCTGACCACAGCCGAATACGCGCTGGCTCACGAGGGGGCACAGATCGGGCGAACGCTCGCGGCAGCGGGGCTCGGCTTCGACGCGCACACGTTCGTCGCGATACGGATACTCGAGTCGACCGTCGAGGAGGGCCTGGATCTGGCACACGCGCTTCGCAGCACGGTGCTTCTCGGCCTCATCGAGCGGTCGACCGAGCTCACGACCGGGATCCTCGCGGCTGAAGCCTGACCGAGTGGCGCCGTCGCGCGCGCCTGATCCAGTGGAATAGAAGGGATCAGCGGCCACGTTGGCGAACCGAGGTCTCGCCGATGTCGCGTCTCCTGAGCCGCCTGAGCTTTCCTGCACGAGTCGTGTTCCTACTGATCGCCGCAGCCATCAGTGTCATGAGCTTGGCGCTCTTCCTCCTCGGCTCGCTGGAAGCCGACACGCAGACCGCGACGATGCTCGCCGCGGCGGCCGCGTACATCGCGGTCGCCTACGGGATCGTCGCGATGGGGGACGCCCTGGTGGCGGCGCTCGCAACTCGACTCCGACGCGAGCACTAGACCGACCTCGATCGACCAAGCCCCGGCCAGGCGACCGTGAGACACTGGCTTCGTCGCGAGGTGGCGGTACGCGCACCTCGCGTGGTTCGTGGAAGCTCTGGAAGCGCCGGTCCCGCAGAAGGATGCACCTCCCACGGCGTTGACGCTGTGGCACGCTCGAGCGATTCTCGATTTCGCTCGCGAGAGTCCCGCGGCCGTCACCGCCCGACTATCCTCGCCTCGACCACCCTGGCCTCGACTACCCTGGGCAAGGAGAGCCAGGAGCCAAAGGAGGTAGCGATGACTTCCCTCGAGAACCGACCTCACACTGCGCTGCTCATCGTCGACGTTCAGAACGGCGTCGTCGGGAACGCCTACGAGCGCGACCGCGTGATCGCCAACATCCAGACCCTCGTGGACAAGGCCCGGGCCGAGGACGTCCCCGTCCTCTGGGTGCAGCACTTCGACGACGAGCTGCCGAAAGACTCGGAGGGCTGGGAGTACGTCCCCGAGCTCGAGCGCCTGGAAACCGAGCCCCTGGTCCACAAGACGTACGGGGACTCGTTCGCCGCCACGGAGTTGGAAGAGCTACTCGCCGAGCGGTCAGTAGGTCGGCTCGTGGTCACCGGCGCGCAAACGGACGCGTGCATCCGCTCGACCCTGCACGGCGCGCTGGTGCGAGGCTACGACGCGACGCTCGTTGCCGACGCACACACCACGGAGGACATGCGCGAGTGGGGTTTTCCGGTCAGCCCGGAGCAGTCGATCGCGTACACCAACGCGTACTGGAGCTGGGCGTCGGCGCCTCACAGCAAAGGCAATGTCACACCCACCGCGGAGGTCGACTTCTCTGCGGTCTAAATTGATGTCGCGTCCCTTGAGTGAAAAGGACGCATCAGCGGGTCTTTTCTTGAAGCGGACGGCGGGACTCGAACCCGCGACACCTGGCTTGGGAAGCCCTCCGAGGTCTCCCCTGGACTCCCCTGGGCACCGCGATTCAGTCTGACTAAGCCAGATCGTTTCCCTGGGATTCCCTCGGTTCTGCCAGGCGGCGTGGCACCGACGTGGCACGGACGTGCCTCTGGCGCGGCGTCGTCCGCTTACTCGTCGAGCCGAACGATGACCTGTCGGTCTCGGCTCACACACGTGCGGTCATCGCACGTGAAGACGTAGGTGACATAGCCGCTGCGGATGCATTCGTAGATGACGCCGACGTTGTGGTAAATGCAGCGGTAGCCGCCCATGCGCTGCTCAATCTTCTCGGCGTTCGTGGCAGTCACGCTCGCGCTGCCGTTCCCTCCGCCGCAACCGACCGAGAGTGCGGCAAGAGTTCCGAGGAGAAGAGTGACCCTGGCGCACGCGCTCCACATAGCGCGAGGAGTCTAAGACCGCTCGCGCGAGTACACGAACGTCACGCCCGTTCTCGCACGCTTGGACTTGCCGCCAGCGTGAGGTGACCGGCAGTACGGGAGTGCGCTGTCATGCGTCGTAGAGTACGACGCGACGATGGCCGTTCCCGACTTCCAGACGCTGATGCGCCCTCTGCTTGAGGAGTACGCGGCGGGAGGGCGAGCGGCCCATCGCCGATGTGCGAGCCGTGCTGGCGTCGAAGTTCGCGCTCACACCCGAGGAGCTCGCCGAAAGGCTGCCGAGTGGACTTGCGAAGACGTTCGACAACCGGGTCGGCTGGGCTGCGACGTACCTCTACCGCGTCGGCCTGCTCGTGCGGCCACGTCGCTCTGTGTACGCGATCACCGAGCGCGGACGCGAAGTGCTCGCCGCGAATCCCGAACGAGTAGACCTCACTGTGCTCTCGCAGTTCCCGGAGTTCGCCGAGTTCAGAAAGGCGAGAGGCGACAAGACGGGCGAGGGCAACGCGACGACGCGCAGCCTCAGTCACGGAAACGGCGACGCCAGAGGAGCGCATCGAGGCGGCGTACCAGGAGCTGCGCGAGGCGCTGATCGCCGAAGTCCGGGACAGGATCGCCGCGATGCCGCCCTCAGCGTTCGAAGACCTCGTGCTCGACGTCCTCCATGCGATGGGGTACGGCGATGGCACCGAGCACTCGCGGCTGCGCACAGGCGCGAGCGGCGATGCCGGGATCGACGGCGTGATCCGTGAGGACCGGCTCGGCCTCGACGTCGTGTACGTGCAGGCGAAGCGATGGGAGGCGACGGTCGGGCGACCGGTCGTGCAGGGCTTCGTCGGCGCACTCCAGGGCGCGAGAGCCTCGAAAGGGATCATCTTCACGGCGTCGAGCTTCTCGGCCGACGCGCAGGACTACGCGGCGGGCGTGTCGCCACGCGTGATCCTCGTCGACGGCGAGCGCCTCGCCGAGCTGATGATCGACCACAACGTCGGAGTGAGCGACCGCGAGACGTACTCCGTGAAGCGCGTGGACAGCGACTACTTCGGCGACGAAGCGTAGGGGCAGGCCTCAGGATCGCGGCGAGCCGGTGCCTACGATCACGCCTGGATGACGGCGACGACGCGCGGCGACAAGCGACGCCGGAAGAAGCAGTGGTGGTTCGACCTCGGCGTCGAGGCCGCCGAGCGTGTCCTCGGCGAGCCGGTGCCCGGCTACATCTGCCCGCTCTGCATCTTCGCCTTCTCTTCGCTCGACGACCTGACGTTCGAGCACGCGCCGCCGGAGAGTCTCGGCGGGCGCGAGATCTGCCTTACGTGCTCCGAGTGCAACAGCACCGCCGGGCACACCGTCGACGCGGAGCTGCGCAAGGCGCAGCACGAGCGCGAGTGGCGCCGTGGTGTCGGGAAACCGCTGCGCGCCCGCTTCGAGGTCGCCGGGATCGCGCTCCGGGTCGACGTCGAGCGGACGCCCGAGATGGTCACGCTCCACCCTCTCCCGAAGCAGAACAACCCGGCCGACGCCGTCGCCTACAACGAGGCTCTTCGCCAGGCGCTCGACGAGGGCGAGGCGACCGTTCGCTTCCACTTCGCGGGCTTCGACGACCGCCACGCACAGGTCGCCCTCCTGCGCTCGGCGTACCTCATCGCCTTCGCCGCCCTCGGCTGCCGCTACGCGCTCCGGCCCGAGCTGAACCTCGTACGGCGGCAGATCGCCAATCCGGCCGAGCTGATCCTCGACCGGTTCGTCGTCCACCGCCGTGACTCACACGCGGGCCGCGGCATCGCCTGGGTCGACCGGCCGCGCCCGCTCGAGAGCATCGTCGTCAAGATCGACGACGACCTCGTCTTTCTGCCCGGCCTCAAGCGTGGCCCGACGATCTACGAGCGCCTGGCGAAGCGGAACTCTGGCCGCCACGACGGCACTTCTTCGGGAGAGGCGAGGCTCTCGCCGCCACGGACTTCAATTGGCCGACGCGGCCCGAGCACTTCTTCGACCAGCCGAGCGATTAGGGTCTGTCCCCGGATGCAGGTCTTCATTTCATGGTCAGGCGAGAAGAGTCGCAAGGTCGCCCTCACCTTGCGCCAGTGGTTGCCGTCTGTCATCCAGGCGCTTGACCCGTGGGTCTCCGCAAAGGACATCGATGCTGGATCTCGCTGGCAGGCTGAAATCGCTGAGAAACTCGATTCGACGAACTTCGGGATCGTCTGTGTAACGCGAGACAACCAATTGGAGCCATGGCTGAACTTCGAGGCGGGAGCACTCGCAAAGTCGGTCGAGCAAGGCAGGCTTGTGCCGCTGGCCATCGACCTCAAACCGTCCGACGTGAAGAACCCGCTCGGACAGTTTCAGGCCCAGCACGCAGACGAGAACGGCATGCGCGAAGTGATGAAGTCACTCAACAGCGCCTGCACCGCGCTCACCCCCGAGCGGTTGGAGAAGGCGTTCGAGTTGAACTGGCCGTCGCTCGCGGAGGCACTCGCCGAGATCGCGGAAGACGATGCCGGCGAGCCGGAAGCGATCCGATCCGAGCGTGAACTTCTCGAAGAAACACTTGACACGGTCAGATCGCTCGGTCGGCTGATTACGACTCGACTTGGGCCTGGGCCACGGCGTTTGCCCCCAAACCACCCTGCGATCCGCCGCACCACAGCCCTGCTTGAAGCGAACGGTGTGACGGCGGAAGTGCGACAATCCGCGGCCGGCGCCTTGATGATCCGAACAGACGTGCCAGTTCCTGCTGAGCTCCAAGCGGAAGTCACGACGTTCGTACGCCGGTGGCGCTTGCCTGTCCGCTTTACGCCTTTTCGACCTTTGGTAGAGGCAGTCGGGCCGGTGCCTGAGACGCCCGACATCGACGAACCTTCGGACTAAACAGGGTCGTAGGGCCACACGTTGGAGGTCTTCCACGGCACGTACGTGAAGGCACACCGGGACGCCATCGAACGCGACCAGGCACGCGATGCGCTCGTCGCCCTCGGATTAGGCGTGGCACCGACGTGGCACGAGCCGGATCCGGCGGCCGAAGAGGTCGCCTGACGAAACGAAAAGGCCCGCGTTAGCGGGTCTTTTTGTAGAGCGGACGGCGGGACTCGAACCCGCGACACCTGGCTTGGGAAGCCAGTGCTCTACCAACTGAGCTACGTCCGCGTGCTGGCGATTCTAGCCCTGGCTTGACAGTGCCTTCACACGCCGTCCGTACAGTCGTGCGATGCGTATCTTCGCCGCGGCACTTCTGGGCTCGGTTGCGATCGCATGCACCGGAGGGACGAGCGCAGCGCCCGCCCAGCAGCCGGTGGATTCGGCGTTCGGCGGGCTGGGAACGTGGGTGGACATCTACGACGGGGGTGTCTACCGCGCGCCCGAGCTGACCGCGAGCCGCATGGCCGCGCGCGGAGTGACCTCGGTGTGGGCGGAGACGGCGAACTTCGGTGCAGCCGTCGACGTCGTCAAGCCGAAGCAACTCGGGCGGCTCGTGGATGCTCTGCACGCCCGGGGAATCAAGGTCGTCGCGTGGTATCTGCCGGGGCATGTCGATCCCGCGCGGGACACACGCCGCGCTCTCGCAATGCTCCGCTTCCGAACGGCGACGGACCAGGCCTTCGATGCGGTGAGCCTGAACATCGAGTCGACGAAGCTCCGAGATGTCGGCCTCCGCTCTCGGCGCGCGCTTGCGCTCGCGCGCCGCGTGCGCCAGGAAGCGGGGGAGACGCCGCTCGCAATCATCCCCTTCAACCCGCGAGGACTCGAGCGTCGTCCCAGCACATGGCCCGGCTTTCCGTGGGCGCAGCTCGCCGAGGTCGCCGATGCGTTCGCGCCGATGATCTATACGGGCGGCTCGCTCGTCGGCTTCGATGCGACGTACGGCTACGTGACCCGCGCGCTTCGGCTGCTCCGTGTGCAGACCGGAAACCCCGACGTCGCGATCCACGTCGCGGGTGGAGTGGCCAATCGACTCGGGCCGGAGGAGCTTGCAGGCTTTGCCGCGGCGGTCTCGGATGATGGGCACACCATCGGCGTCAGTCTTTACGACTGGACGACGACCCCCGCGCGTTCATGGCCGGTGCTCGAACCTCTCACCCGCTAGGCCACGTTTCGCGAAGCCGGTTGCGCGTGGCCAGAAGGTGCTCCGGGAGCACTTTGACGTCTGCGAGCACCGGCATGAAATTCGTGTCTCCGGACCACCGCGGGACGATATGGAGGTGCACATGGTCGGCGATGCCGGCTCCGGCCACACGGCCGAGGTTCCAGCCGAGGTTGAAGCCCTCGGGCTCGTAGGTTGCGGTGAGTGCAGCCAGCGCGGAAACGGACATCCGGTGGATCTCGGCCGCCTCAGTGTCGGTGAGCGCTTCGAGGGTGCCCACATGGCGGAGCGGGGCCACGAGCACGTGTCCTGACGAATACGGGAACTTGTTCACGATTGCAAGCGATGCGTCTCCGCGTCGCACGAGGAGCGATTCCTCCGGCGGGATTTCTCCGGACGCTTCCGCGCAGAACACGCACTCTGCGCTCTCGTCGGCTTGCTGGACGTACTCGAGTCGCCACGGTGCCCAGAGCTGCTTGGTCATCGGTGGTTTCTACCACCACGCCCTCGCGAGGTTGCGTGTCGATGGGCTTGCGCCGTACACTCGTCGACGTGGGCTATGCAATGAAGCTCGGTGCGGCTGCGATCGTCATGCTCCTCCTCGGGGTCTTGGCGATCGTGATCTTCGAGGAGCTCTGGTTCAGGATCGGTTTCGGAGCCGCGCTCGTCCTCGTGTTCGGCGGGTTTCTCTTCTTCGCCTGGCGGACGGACAAGAAGGATCGCGAGTCCCGGGCCGGGCTCGAGCGCATCTAGCGCGCCTTCAAGGTCCGCACGCACATACCATCGTCTGCCGAGGGCATGTTCCGACCGGCTTTCCTCTTCACGCTTGGCGTCGCTGCGCTCGTCTGGGCATCGTGCGCGACTCCCGCTCCCATCGGGACGGCGTCGCGGACGACGGCGATCGTCGAGAGAGTCATCGACGGAGATACGCTCGTCGTCCGAGGCGGCCAACGCGTACGGCTCGTCCAGATCGACTCGCCCGAGGCGGGCAGCGAGTGCTACGCGGAGGCTGCCACGCGCGAGCTCGCTCGCCTTGCTCGGCCCGGGCTGCGAGTCGTTCTCGAGCAAGATCCGCGCCTCGACGAGGTCGACCGCTACGGGCGTCTGCTCCGATATGTCCACACGCCTCGTGCGAACGTCAACGTCGAGCTCGTACGCCGCGGCGCAGCAACCCCTTGGTTCTACGGCGGTGAGCGCGGGCGGTACGCCGGCGGGCTTCTGGCGGCCGTCAGCAGTGCGCGACGCGGAGCGCGCGGCATGTGGGGCGGTTGTCGCGTGACCTGGACGACGGACGCTCCCGTCGAGACGCGCCACCGCTAGCGACGACCAATCGAGGGTCGGCCAGCCCGGATTGTCCCTCGCGCGAGGGACGTTTTCCCTCGAAACCAGACCTTTGTCCCGTGCCGTCTGGACCTCAAGCGAGGGCCGCGCCTCGGCGTACGCGGTCAACTGTAAGCCGACAGCGACAAACGAAGGGGGACCGGTGACTGCGGCCCAGTTCGAGACGATCGATGAGACCGAAGTAGAGATGATCCTTCGCTGGCGTTTCGACGAGCTCGTTCGAGCCGGGTACGACATCGGCTCTGCTCTCCTCCTTGCCTCGCACGTCGAGATCGACCTCCATGACGCATCGGAGCTCGTACGACGAGGCTGTCCTTCCGAGACGGCGCTGCGGATCCTCGTTTGACGGCGGAAGCAGGCCGGGGCCCCGGTGCGGCGGGGGTCCCGGCCTGGAGCTGCGGATGGCCCCGTTAGGCAGGTTCGATCGACGGTGCCGCCATGTACAGGAAGACGAGCACGAGCAGCGCTGCCACGACCAGAGCCAGAAAAGCTGTTCGAATTCCGCTCGACAAGGATCCCACCTCCTTGGAGACGCACGAGTCACGCTTGAAGCAGGGAGTCAACCTCGTGTGCGGCGCGAGGGGGATGCCCCAAACGGGGTGTCTTCCACCCGGACGTGCTTCGTGCCGTCGCGATCGCCTTACTTTCGAAGAGCAGCGACTCGGCGTCGGCTAACTGCCGGGCTTGAGCGTTTGGCTCGCCAAGTAGACCAGCAGGCTCACGGCGACTATGACGATGAAGATGATCCAGAGCGTCCTGCTCATGGCCGTAGATGATGCGCCAACTTGGTCTGAGACGCTCGGTCACGGATCGGATGGAGTCAATCAGAGCGTGGGACGCAGTCGAAGTCACTCCGATCAGCGGTGCGGTGCTCTGCCTTTCGGCTAGAGCCAGCGCTTCCAGCGGAAGAAGCCGAGCCATCCCGACCAGGACTGCGACGAGGATCGCGACGATTACCCAGAACGCCTCGCGCGATCCTTCTCCCGGGAATGCGACGTTCATCCCGAAGACACCCGTGAGCATCGTCAGCGGGAGGACGATGACCGTGATCACCGTGAGCAGGCGCAGGACGTCGTTCTGCTGGTGTGAGATGACAGACTCGTTCGTCGACTCCAGAGCCTCGACGACCTCCTTGTAGTTGTCGAGGAGGTCCCAGATTCGCTCGGCTGAGTCGACGATGTCGTCGAAGTAGAGCTCGAGCTCTTCCGGAAGGAAGTTCTCTACGCGCCGCTCGAGGACACGGAGTGTGGAGCGCTCCGGCTTGATGATCTTGCGGTAGGAGATGATCTCCTGCTTGACGTTCGAGATGTCGCGCACGACCTCGTGCGACTGGCCTTCGAACATCTGATCCTCGATGCCGTCGAGCTTGTGCGCGATCTTGTCGAGGATCGGGAAGCAGTAGTCGAAGAGGTCGTCGAGGATCTCGTAGAGAAGTCGCCCTGAGCCGCGCGCGAAGAGCTGCTCGCGGAGCTGCGCGTCCTCCTCGCAACGTGCGAAGAGGCGCGTGACGGGGTGGAGCTCGCGGTTCGGGATCGTGACGACGTAGTCGTGCCCGATGAAGATGTCGAGCTCGGCTGCGTTGAGCCGCTGGATCTGCTTGTCGTAGAAGGGAAAGTGGAGGACGGCGAAGAGGTAGCCCTCGTCCTCGTAGTCGTCGACCTTCGGGCGCTGGCGCTTCGAGACGACGTCCTCGACGTCCAGCGGGTGCCAGCCGAAGCGCGCGGCGAGCTCCTGTGCGGTCGCCACGTCGGGCGAGACGACGTTGATCCAGGTGAGGTCGCTAGCTGCGAGCTCGTGGACGACCGGAGCCGGGCGTGCGGACGCAACCCCGGCGCTGCGGGAGCGGGATCGCCGGATGCGGGGCAAGCTCGGCACGGCTACTGAGAGGGTCGTCCAGCGTTGGAGCCATGTTCGCCATCGTACCCCCGACGCCTACCGAGCGACCATGAAAGACCGCCGTCCCATGCGGGGTGGCGAGTTCCCCCTCTTGTCCGCCTACTTCTCGATGAAGCCACCCGGCGGAACGCCGACGGCCGAAGGTCACGTGCCCCTAGACGCGGGCCGCGTCTAGCTCGTGAACAAGATGTCGGAGGTGGTGGGCGCTAGCCCACCCCTCCGACGCCCAAGAGTGGCGTGCAAATCGGTGAGCGCCCGAAAGTGACGAACCGCTGGAAATCCGGCACTCGTCACTCGGGACGTGATTCACCAGCGACCCGTTATTGGCCACCTGCGTCGACGGTTCCCGACAGGATGTGACCATCGTGAAATGGTCGCGGCTCATGATGGCGCTCGCGGTGGCCGCTCTAGCCGCTGCCGCATCGAGCACGCGAGGTTCGGCACCCAATCGCGATTTATTAGCGTCGAGGTACCTACCGGGGTACCTACAAAGTGAGCACGCGCGGTCACGCTTCGAGTTGGTCCCACTCATCAGGCCAGCCTTGGCGGCGCTCCCAGACAGTCTCCGATCTAGAGAATCGCGCTCATGACAGGGGCTCTCGAAGCCGGCAGAGACTGAGATATGCGCTGCCTGGCGGTTGTCATGATGAGCCTCTGCGTTCTCGCGGTCCCCGCTCACGGCTCACGCCACGCCGGTAACGCTACGGCGCTCAAGCTCAACACGATCACCGGCACACCAGGCGCCGACGTCCTCCGAGGTACGGATGGCGCCGACACCATTCGCGGCCTTGCGGGGAAGGACACGCTGCATGGTCGGGGTGGTTCGGATCGACTCGACGGTGGAGACGGGAACGACGTGATGTTCGGGGACGCCGGCAACGACACGCTGCTCGCAGGCGGTCGCCCTGGCTTCTACGAGGAGCTCGACGGCGGCGCGGGTAACGACCTGCTCGTCTCGAGTCGCGAGGGAACGATTCGGTTGATCGGAGGACCAGGGAATGACGTCCTGCGCGGGACCTCCGGGGTAAGCGCCTGGGCGGCAGACACGTACTCAGGAGGCCCCGGCAACGACAAGCTGCTCTCGGTCGACATCACGAATGCAACCGACGCTTTCCTCCCGAGCGCTTGCGGCAGAGGGCGCGACGTCGCAGAGCTCGTTCGTGTCCCCACGGCTGCGCGTGCCGACGTTAGAAAGACGCTGCGCACCGTCCACGGGTGCGAGCGCGTCGTGTTCCGGTAGGGCTCAGCTTTTCGTCGCGAGTAGACGTTCCGTCCGCCCGCCTCGAGCTCCTGCTCCTCGATCCGCCCCTAGACCTCTCGCTTCGCGAGATCATCCGCGATCTCGGCGAAGCGTTCGAGCGTCGGCGAGCTCGCGCTCGTTTTCGGGCTCGAGCTCATCGAGCGCGGCGGCCTCGAGCACGGCCTCGCGATAGAGCCGTCGGAGCTCGCGCTCGCGCCACTCCATCGACGTAGCCTGCAACTCGACGAGCAGCACGAGCGCGACGACGAACGCGACCGTCGCGCCCGTGACGAGCAGCAGCACGGTAGCCGTCACGGCCGGCCCTCGCGCTCGGGGAGGCCGCGCATACCAAGTGCGCTAACAGTGAGTAGCAGGCGGCGATACACGAAGCTCCTTGTGTCGAGAGGACTGCCGCCCAGTCCCCCAGACGCGCATGCCCGCTTAGCGGGCGAGACCGAGGATAAGGGGGGAAGTCGCTTGCCCTCGGCCAACTTCATTAGCACCTAACGTCGCTTTACTCGAACCGAACGTACGGACGCGGCTTCCCGCGAACAGGGCCCGGCGCTCCGTAGATCCGGGGGCGAGGGTGGTGCCAGGCCTCTCCCGGTGTGCGGCTCGTCAAGCTCCTAACTCAACGGTCGTTCAGTTCCGCCCTCCCGCCTCGAGCTCGCGCTCCTCGATCCGCAGGCAGGCCGCCGGGGCGGGTCGAGTCGGCGGGGCGTCAGTACTCCTGTGACGTCGCCGGTTGCATGAACGCGCCGATTATCCAGAGCAGCGGGAAGAAGATTCCCAAGAAGAACATCCATCCGTGTCCGTTTCGGAGCGTCCTGAGACCGAGCCAAACGAAGAGGACGATCCAAATGAGAGCAGCGAAACCACCGATTCCCCACCACATGCGAGCCCCCTTGCCATCGTCGCGGTCGTGGGCAAGCAGTCTGCTCCACTCGAGCCGCCTGCGCAACTCGGCGGGTTCTAGTTCCGCCCGCCCGCCTCGAGCTCCCGCTCCCTCGATCCGCAAGTCGACCGAGCTCGTGGAACCCGCTGCGGCGGACCGGTGTACACGCGGCATCCGAACAGAGGAGGTCGCTCGTGCGGAGGTCACTATCATCGTCGCGCGCAGCCGTGGCGCTTGTGTGTGCGAGTACAGCGCTCGCGGGGGGTTGGGCAACCGTGAGGCTAAGTACGTCGCCGAAGGGCCTGTCTGCGGACGAGCCGTGGGTCGTCAACATCACGGTGCTTCAGCACGGCTTGGCTAGCCAGCCTCTCTGCTGTCTGAAGCCGACCGTGACGATTCGCAGGGTCGCGCAGGTCCGCTCCACGAGCGCGGCTCTCAAGAAGTCGCTGACTTTCAGGGCCAGGCCGACAAGTCGCCCGGGCGTCTACCGCGCTCGCGTCGTCTTCCCGGACGTGGGCACGTGGCGGTACGAGGTCTACGACGCCTTCACCATGTACGGCGGCGCACGCACGCATAAGTTCGCGCCGGTGAAGATCGCCCCGGGCAGAACCTAGCCGGACTCGGGCGGCGACCAGCGAAGGGTGCTCGCGCCTTTCTCGGGAGCGCCGGGTCACCGCCGCGGCGCTCCCGGGGGAGAGCCGTCGTTCACAGCTAGTTCCGCCCGCCTGCCTCGAGCTCGCGCTCCTCGATCCGCCCTTGGACCTCTTGCGTCGCGAGATCAGCCGCGATCTCCGCGAAGTGCTGCAGACGCGGCGAGCCTTCCGTCAGATACCGCTCGAGCTAGCGAATCGCCGCCCGCTCGTACTTCGGCGACCCGGCCACACAGGGCTGCCCAGACCCCACTCGCAACCGCCCTCCGCGCCCGATCTTCGGGCTCCCTGCTCGAGAACAACCGAGTCAGCCCGCTGTCGAGGTGGATACGGTTCGCTCGTGGAGTCCAAGCCGCGTCGCTCGATCCGGACGGGCGTGCTCGTGGCGGTTGCGATCGTCGCCCTCATCGTTGTCGGATCGATGGTCTACTGGTTGGCCGATGGTCGCGTCGGAACTCCAGACGACTTCCGCCGACGGGTTAGCGACGCCGGCTTGAACGTCGATTGGTCGAACTCGGGTCCACGCGGTGGCAGCGGTTCGGTCGACACCAGCTGTGGTCCGGTCGATGTGGCGATTGACGAGATCGATGGTGAGTTGTGGATCCGATGGTCGGACAACCGTGGGGTTGTGACACCCGAGACGATCGATTCCCTGCGCTCATGCACCCGGTAGCAGGGCGCCAGCTAGTTCACCCCACCCGCTTCGAGCTCCCGCTCCTCGATCCGCAAGTGGCTCGCAAGGCTCCGGATCGTCGCCGCGCACGACTTCTACGCACGGGGAGCGATGTTGCCAGGTCGACGAGATCCCGAGGCCTACCGGGGTACCTACGGGACGAGCATTTCCGGCATTCTCGGCACGCCTGTCTCGCTCAACCATGCGGATTTTGCTCAACCGTGCGGCTGAAAATGCGCCCGGCAGGAATCGAACCTGCGACCTCGCGCTCCGGAGGCGCGCGCTCTATCCCCTGAGCTACGGGCGCTCGAGTGCGTCAGTGTATCGGCGCCGCTCCCTGTCGCCAGGAAGCGAGACGTCGTACGCTCCGGCGGATGCCGCTCGGAGACGTCTCACAGACCTACACGGATCTCGTCACCACTGTCTTCTCGTCGACGATCGCCGCGAAGGCGTGGTTTGCTACCGCGGCGCTGGTGCTGGCATTCGTCCAGGTGGCGACCGCCGCTCGGATCTACGGGCGCCTGACCTTCCTGCCCGAGCGCGGTGAGGGGATCGCACGCATCCACCGCTGGTCGGGCCGAGTCGCGCTGCTCTGCACGCTCCCCGTGTTCTTCCACTGCGTGACGATCCTCGGCTTCCAGACGCCGAATGCACGGGTGGCAGTGCACTCGCTCGTCGGCACGTTCCTGTACGGGGTCTTCGTCGCGAAGGTGCTCATCGTGCGCGACCGGTCGCTTCCGAGCTGGGCGCTGCCGACCGCGGGGCTCACTCTCGCGTCCATGCTCGGAGTGCTCTGGCTCACATCGAGCCTCTGGTACTTCACGACCGTGAGGTTCGGATTCTGATGAGACGGGGGTGGAGGCCGATCATCGCCGGCGGCGTGGTGGCGGCGGGGACGTTCGCCCTCGCCCAGGCTCACGTGTTCGAGCCTTCTGCGGCCGGTGGAGGCTCGGCGACCTCGGGTGACGTCTACCGCGGCGAGACGGTTTTCCAGCGCGAGTGTGCCGGTTGTCACGGGCCTGGGGGAGAGGGCGGCTCCGGCCCGCAGCTCCAGGGCAGCGCTCTTCTCGCCGAGGATGTCTCTGCGCGTATCCGCCAGGGTGCAGGCGTCATGCCGGCTGGGCTCGTGTCGGGCCAGGACGAGGCCGACGTCGTCGCGTACGTCGTCTCGATCTCGACTCCCTGAGCGTCGCTAGGCTCCCGGCGTGGAGGTCGAGGCCCGGATCGTCCGCCTGGAGCTCGCCGAGACCTTCGTCATCGCGCGCGAGGCGACCGATCACGCTGACGTGCTCCACGTCGCCATTACGCACGACGGCGCCACCGGCTACGGGGAGGGAGCGCCGGTCGACCGCTACGACGAGTCGCCGTCGACCGCCAAGGCATTCGTGCTCGAGCACGCCGAGCTCCTCGGCGACGATCCGTTCGCCCTCGAGGACCTCGGCGAGCGCCTTGCCGCCGTACCCGGCGAGCAGGCCGCGAAAGCGGCACTCGACGCGGCGCTGCACGACCTCCAGGGGAAGCTGCTCGGGCTGCCGACCGCACGTCTGCTCGGGCTCCCGCGCTCGGGGCCGCCGACATCGTGGACCGTCTGGCTCGGCGACCCGGACGACATGGCACGGCGAGCCGAGGCTGCCGCGTCGTCCTTTCGCCGGCTGAAGCTCAAGCTCGGAGGTCGCGACGGCCTCGACGTCGAGCGCGTCCGAGCGGTGCGGGGGGTCACGGATCTTCCGCTGCAGGTCGACGTGAACGAAGCCTGGTCGTTCGAGGAAGCACTCGCTGCGCTTCCGCAGCTCGACGAGCTCGGCGTCGCCTACTGCGAACAGCCGCTGCGGGCCGGAGACGAGGGAGGGCCGGCACTCCGGGATCGTTCGCCGGTGCCGATCTACGTCGACGAGGACTGCCACACGCTTGCCGACGTCGCTCGCTGCGGCGAGATCGCCCACGGGATCAACATCAAGCTGGCGAAATCGGGTGGGATCCGCGAGGCGATCCGCATGGCGCACGCCGCTCGTGCGCTCCGTCTGGGCGTGATGCTCGGCTGCATGCTCGAGTCAGGGCTCGGCGTCGCCGCAGCCTGCTGCGTCGCGCCGCTGTGCGACTACGTCGACCTCGACGGCAACCTGCTCCTGCGCGAGGATCCGTGCCCCGGTGTCGAGCTCGTCGACGGCATCCAGGTGCCCGCTGGCTGCGCCCGGCCTTGGCGTCGCCGTGAGCTGGACGTGACGCTCGAAGCCGAGACGGATCCTGATGCTCGGCGAGGGGTTCTCCGACGATCCGCACTACGGAAAGACGATGCGGGGGATCATTCGGTACGGACGCGATCCCGTCGTCGCGATCGTCGACTCGGTTCGTGCAGGCGAGCTCCACGAGGGGATTCCGATCGTCGGCGGCGTGAACGACGCGCTCTGCTTCGATCCGACGGTCGCGATCGTCGGCGTGGCCACACAGGGTGGGCGCTTTCCACCCGCCTGGCGAGCGCTGCTCAAGACCTGCATCGCGAAAGGGCTCGACGTCGAGAGTGGCCTGCACGAGTTCATCTCGGACGACCCGGAGCTGACCGAGCTCGCGCGCCGGCACGGCGTCGCACTCCGCGACCTCCGCAAGCCGCCGAGCGACCTGAACGTCCCGACGGGGGCCAACCTGGCGGTCGACGCGAACATCGTCCTGACCGTGGGCTCGGACTGCGCGATCGGGAAGAAGACGGTCGCGGTGGAGCTCGATCTGGAGGCACGGCGACGCGATCTCGCGTCGGTGTTCGTGCCGACGGGCCAGACCGGGATCGCGATCGCGGGCTGGGGCATCGCGGTCGACGCGGTCGTCGCGGACTTCCTCGCCGGGGCGGCCGAGCGGCTTGTCGTGGAGGGAGCAGAGCGTGGCGGCGAGCTCCTCTTCGTCGAGGGGCAGGGCTCTCTCGTGCACCCGCTGTACTCGGGCGTGACACTCGGGCTCGTCCATGGCGCCGCACCGCATCTGTTCGTTCTCTGCCACGTCCCGGGCGCGACCGAGATCGAGGGTTGTCCAGGGCACCCGATACCCCCGCTCGGGGCGCTCGTCGAGCTGCACGAGCGGATGGCGCTCCCTGCGCGACCTGCGCAAGTGGCGTGCATCGCGCTGAACACGGGCCAGCTCGACGAGAGGGCCGCACAGCAGGCAATTGCCGCTGCCGAGTCCGAGACCGGTCTTCCTGCGGATGACCCCGTTCGGTTCGGGAGCGGCCCGCTCCTTGACTCGATTCTCGCGCGGCTCTAGGCTTGCGAGCCGCTGGTGGGCCGAGGGGAGCCCCCGGGGATGGATATGCGACGAATCACTGTGGCAACCGTGCTCACCGCGGCGCTCCTCACCGGAGTCTCGTCCGCGCGCGCCGCCGACATCGGTGCGAATGACGACACGGGCAAGTACCTGGAGGAGGGGGGCGCCGCGTTCTACGGGGACATGGCGAGCATCGGGCTGCGTCAGATCGTGTTGACGACGCGCTACAAGCCGAGCGACCCACTCACCATCCAGGACAAGGGTCATCTCGACAGAACGATCCCCGCTGCGCTTGCCGCCGGACTTCGCGTCGTCCTCACCGTCTACCCGTATCCACCGCGCGAAGTCGAAGCGGGGCTGGCATCGCCGGCGGCTTTCGGCGCCTACGTGGCGTCGGTCGCGACGGCGTTCCCCGAGGTCAGGCAGTTCGTCGTCGGAAACGAGCCGAACCAACCCGCGTTCTGGAGACCGCAGTTCGCAGCGGATGGGTCGAACGCGTCCGCTGCTGCGTTCGGCCCGTATCTGGCCGCGGCCTATGACGCGCTGAAAGCCGTAGACGTCGGGATCACGGTCGTCGGGGTCGGGCTCTCGCCGCGCGGCAACGACCGGCCGGGTGCGAAGAGCAACATCTCGACCTCCCCGGTGCGATTCCTCCGCGCCCTTGGAGCCTGGTACCGGGCAAGTGGTCGCTCGTTGCCGTTGATGGACGGCTTCAGCTTCCATCCGTATCCGAACCAGGCGACGGACCCCCTCGATCGCGGCTACGCGTGGCCGAACGCCGGCTTCGTGAATCTCGATCGGATCAAGCAGGCGCTCTGGGACGCGTTCAGCGGAACCGCGCAGCCGACGACCGTCGACGGGCTCAAGCTGCACCTCGACGAGGTGGGCTGGCAGGTGAGCACGGCGGGCCAGCCGGGGTACGCCGGGCTCGAGAACGTGCTGGTCACCGACGAGCTGACCCAGGCCCTGGTCTATGCGGAGCTCGTGCGTCGTGCGTCCTGCGACCCGGACGTCGCCGAGGTGAGCTTCTTCGGGTTCCGAGACGACGGCGCGCGCGCAGGCTTCCAGGCTGCGCTGCAGCGCCTCGACGGTACGGCGCGACCCGCTGCGGACGCGGTGCAGGCGGCAATCGCCGGCGCGGCCGCCGGATGCGCCGATGCCCCAGTCCAGTGGGAGCCTGCGACCGAGGTCCTCGACGCGTCGGTGGCCGTACTCACCAAAACGGATTGGTCGATGTCGATTCGCCTCTGGGCCGGAGAGGACACGCGAGCAACGATCTGCATCGGGACGAAGACGCTCGGTGCACCCACGACCCGCCGCCGAGCCGCGTCAGCCGGGACGCGCTGCAGGACCTCGCTGGTGACCGGAATGCGGCCGCTCGACGTCCCATTCGTGTCGCCCGGGGTCGCACGAAGCGGAATCGGGGTAGCCGTCGAGCTCGTGGCCGAGGCGAACAAGGCACGGAGGACGGTTCTCGTCGGCAGCGCGGGCGTGCCGTTCAGCAGAGCTTGACATACGAACATCTGTTCGGGCATACTACGAACAGGTGTTCGTACGAATCCTGATCGTCGTCGTCGTCGCAATCGTCGTGTGGGCGGCGTTTGCTCGCGATACCGGAGCCACCGGGCCGGAGCGCCGGTACGACGTGCGTCAGGGGGACACGCTCTGGTCGATAGCCGAATCGACCTTCGCAGGAGACCCGCGGGAGGGCGTCTGGGAGCTCCAGCGCCGGAACGGGCTCGATGGCACGATGATCGTGCCTGGCCAACAGCTCGTGCTCCCGTAGGTCGCCTGCGTGACGTCCTCGCTCGATGAAGCCGCGGCGTTCGCTTAGAGTCGGCTCGCCCGATTCCCGATCAACCCGGCCGGAAGGAGACCCATGGCCAGCGACCGTATTCTCGAGCTCCTGCGGCGGCCCGTCGACACCGACGAGTACACGGAGATCCGCGAGCTTTGGAAGACCCACTCGATCGCGGAGGACAATCGCGACCTTCCGGGGTTGATCTCGACGCTCACCGAGGACTGCGTCTACGAAGTCGTCGGGACTGGCGTTCGCTGGGAAGGGCATGAAGGAGCGGCGCGCTTCTACACGGAGCTCTTGACCGCGTTCCCGGATATCCACTTCGATCTGGACTACATCGTCATCGGTCCGCAGGGAGTCTGCGAGGAAGCGCGTGTGACGGCGACCCACCAGGGCCGCTGGCTCGAGCACGAGCCCACGGGGGAGGCGCTCGAGTGGCGGAACGCCATCTTCTTCCCGTGGGATCCGTCGGCGCGGAAGTTCAAGGGCGAGATGGTGTACACGGATCTCGCTCTCGGACGAGTGCCCGCGCTCGGCTGAGCGCGCGTTCTGTCGATCAGCTGGCGGCGACGGTCGCAGCAGGCGCCGCGGGCGGGAGAACCTCCGCGGGACGCCGCTTGGCGACCTCGGTGAACGCGTCGACCACGGATGGATTGAACTGCTTTCCTCGGCCTGTGCGAATCTGCAGCAAGGCGTCGTTGAGCGAGAGCGCGGTAGCGTAGGGTCGATCCGTCGTCATCGCGTCCCAGGCATCGGCGAGACCGATGATGCTCGCCTCGAGCGGGATCTCGTCGCCGCTCAGGCCGTCGGGGTAGCCGAGACCGTCCCAGCGCTCGTGGTGGTGACGGACAGCAGGAACGGAGTCCTGGAACGACGACACCTTCGCCACGATCTCCGCGCCACGAGTGACGTGCTCGCGCATGACGGCGGCTTCACTCGGTTCGAGCGGCCCCGCCTTCGTCAGGATCGAGTCGGGGATCCCGATCTTCCCGACGTCGTGGAACAGCGCGGCGGTGCCAAGCGCGCCGAGCTGTCTGGACGACAATCCGAGGTCCCGCCCGATCGCGAGCGCGACGCGGCGCACGCGTTGAGAGTGACCGGCCGTGTACGGATCGCGCGCCTCCACGGCCGCGTTGAGCGTCTCGACGGTCTCGAGGAGGTTCTCCTCGAGGTGCCGGGTCGACTCGAGGAGGTCGTGCGACCGGCTCTGGAAGGCGTCGTTCTGCCTCGCCAGGCGCGCCGACGCGCCCCGCACGAGGAGCGCGAGCGCAAGCCAGAGCACGCCGAAGACGATCGCGACGACGATCCAGACGTTCCGTGACGCGGCCGCCACGCTCCGATCCAGGACCTTGGGGTCGACGGTCGTCTCCGTCACACCGACGATTCGACCCTTGCGCGAGCGGAGCGCCGACCACACGACGATCTGACGTCGGGTGAGCTGGGAACCACCGGGCTTGGTTGCGACCTCGTCGATGGTCGCGTATGGCCGGCCGCTACGGAGGATGCGAAGACCTCGTCATCCGGCACGGCCGCCTTTCGGCGTCGGCTCGTCGAGGCGAGGAGTCGAGCCTTGCGCGACCAGACCGAGATGCCGGTCACGTCGCTTCGGGCCCTGACGGTCGCACGCAACCGAAGGAGCGAACCGCGGGTGATGGCCACACGTCTTCCTCGGACGAGAGCGGGTGCGAGCACGGTGCTCGCATACAACGAGACGTGATGTGCGTTGTCGTCGAGGGCCTGGTCTCGGAGGTTGGCCGAGACAACCGTCGAGAGCACGTACGCGCCGACGGCGAGAATCGCCGCCGCTGCGAGGAGAAACGTCCAGAGGAGCGCGAGCGACCTCGACAGTCCAGCCGAGCGGTAGCCCCGGGGCGCCATGAGCCGTGTATCGGCACGGGCGAGGACGACTTTGAGCGTCATCGCACACACTCGCATTCGATCCGGGAGTACCCCCGAACGCGCGCGGATCTAGAATCCGGCGCCGTGGACCTCGACGTCGTCTTCCTCGGGACGTCCGGGGCCACGCCCACCGCTCAGCGCGCCCCGGCCGCAACCCTCGTTCGTCGTGGCGGAGAGCGGCTGCTCATCGACTGCGCCGAGGGAACCCAGCGCCAGCTGCTCCGTTGCGATGTCGGTCTCCTCGAGCTGCGCGAGGTGTTCCTGACGCATTACCACGCCGACCATTACCTCGGGCTCCCCGGAATGCTCAAGACGTACTCGTTGCGCGGGCGCGAGCTTCCGCTGACGATCTACGGGCCGCGCGGGCTGCGCGACCTGCTCGGCGCTCTTCGCCGGGTATTCGGGCGTCTGAACTATCCGCTCGAGACCGTCGAGCTAGCTCCCGGTGACGCGCTCGTGCGCGACGGCTACGAGCTCCGGGCGTTTGCCGTGAACCACGGAGTGCCTGCGGTGGGGTACGCGCTCGTCGAGAGCCCTCGCCCCGGCCGGTTCGACGTCCAGATTGCGGCGGCGCTCGGAGTGCCGGACGGCCCCGAGCGCGGCGTCCTCCAGCAGGGGACCGCCGTGACTCTCGCGGACGGGACGACCGTCGCTCCGGAGCAGGTACTCGGACCGGCGCGATCGGGTCGAAAGCTCGTGCTGACGGGAGATACCGCAGCCGCGGCGTCCGTCGTCGAGGCGGCGACTGGGGCGGATGTGCTCGTCCACGAGGCGACGTTCCTGGCGGACGAGCGCGAGCGCGCCCACGAGACGCTGCACTCGACTGCCGGTGAGGCCGCGCTCGCCGCACGCGAGGCCGGCGTGCGACTGCTCGCCCTGACGCATCTGTCCACCCGGTACTTCGGCCACGAGGTCGTCGAGGAGGCTCGGGAGCTCTTTCCCGACACCGTGGTACCGCGCGACTTCGACGTGATCGCGATTCCGTTCGCCGAGCGCGGGATCCCTGGGCTCCAGCGGTCGGGGGCGCGTGCCGCGAGGACGGAGATCGTGTCCGAACAGACGTGACGACGCTCGCGCTGATCGTCGCGCGCGGTCGCTAGACTGCCTCGACCCCTTTAACCCGGTTCAGCGAGACCGGAAAGGAGCACGAGTGTCGATTCGCCTTCCCGGGCCACCCGGATCCGACCAGGCAGCACCCAAGCTTCTCCTGGACGGCGACGCCATCGCCAGGTCGCTCTCGCGAATCGCTCACGAGCTCATCGAGCGCAACGCCGTGCACGACGACTCTCGGCCGGATGAGCCCGGTCTCGATCGGGTCGCGCTCGTCGGCATCCAGACGCGCGGCGTTCCGCTCGCCTCGCGCTTGCGCCGGCTCGTGGCCGAGCGGAGCGGCAACGAGCTCGAGCTCGGTGCGATCGACATCACGTTCCACCGCGACGATCTCCAGGTGCGCGACGGCGCACGTCCACCTGGCAGGCAGCCGATCGTCCGCGCGACGAGCATCCCGTTCTCGCTCCAGGGAAAGACCGTCGTGCTCGTGGACGACGTTCTCTACACCGGCCGCACGATCCGCTCAGCGATCGACGCGTTGCTCGAGTTCGGTCGGCCCGCTCGAGTGCAGCTCGCAGTTCTCGTGGATCGAGGCCACCGAGAGCTTCCGATCCGGCCCGGACTACGTGGGCAAGAACCTGCCCACCGCGAGGAACGAGCGGATTCAGGTGGAGCTCGTGGAGGTCGACGAGATCGATCGGGTGCTCCTCCTGCCGGAAGCGGAGGACACGAGACTTGTCTGAGCTGCTTCCCCGGCCGACGACACGACGACACCTCCTCTCGGTCAAGGACCTGACTCGGGACGACATCGAGCGGATCCTCGAGACGGCACGGGGGATGTCGTCGTCGCTCGACCGCGAGGTGAAGAAGCTTCCGACCCTGCGGGTCGCACGGTCGTCCACCTCTTCTACGAGTCGTCGACGCGCACGCTCGCGAGCTTCGAGCTCGCGGCGAAGCGCCTGTCTGCAGACACGATGTCGCTGCGCTCGTCGGGCTCGTCGGCGGACAAGGGCGAATCCCTCAAGGACACCGCTCTGACGCTCGCGGCGTACGACCCCGACGTCATCGTCATCCGACACGCGTCGATCGGTGCGCCGCAGCTCATCTCGCGCCTTGCCCCGGTTCACGTCGTGAACGCCGGTGATGGCAAGCACCAGCACCCCACGCAGGCGCTCCTCGACCTCTACGCGATGCAGGAGGCTCTGGGACGGCTTGCCGGACTCCATGTGGCGATCGTCGGAGACGTGCTGCACTCGCGGGTCGCTCGCTCGCTGATGCAGGCTCTCGAGCTCGTCGGTGCACGCTCGACTGTCATCGGCCCCCCAACGCTTCTCCCGCGCGGGGTCGAGGTGTTCGGGTGCGGCGTCTCGACGGACATCGCCGATGCCGCTGACGCCGATGTGGTCTACGTTCTCCGCCTGCAGCGTGAGCGCATGGACGAGGGCGAAGCGTTCGTGCCGTCGCTGCGCGAGTTCAGCGCTCTCTACGGGATCACGCCCGACCGCGTTCGTCCCGGGCAGGTCGTCATGCATCCCGGTCCCGTGAACCGCGGAGTCGAGATCGATCCGCGCGTAGTCGACTCCGACGCGGCGCTTGTCATCGACCAGGTGCGCGCCGGTCTCGTGGTTCGAATGGCCGTCCTCTACGACCTGCTGACCACGGCGGCACCTCCGACTCAGGCCTCGGCCGATAGCACGACTAGCGCGACGACGGCGCTGGGGGTTGCCTGATGCTCGTGTTCCGAGACGGACAGCGCGACTCGCTGACGCTCGAGGGAAGGGTTCTCGCGCCCGTACAGGGGATCGACGAGTGCCTGCGAATCACGATCGCGGACGGCGTGATCGCGTCTCTCGAGCCCGCCACTGCGAGCTCGCTCGTGATCGCTCCTGCGTTCGTCGACCCGCACGTCCACCTGCGCACACCCGGGCGCGAGGACGAGGAGACGATCCGCTCCGGCACGGATGCCGCTGCCGCGGGCGGGTACTGCGCGATTCTCGCGATGCCGAACACCGATCCGGTGGTCGACACAGCCTCCGTCATGGGCGCACTCGTGGAGCGCGCGCGGGAGGAGGCCACGATCCCGACCGGGTTCATGGCGGCGATTAGCAAAGGGCAGCGTGGGGGCGAGTTGACGGAGATGGCCGACCTCGCTGCCGCCGGCGCCGCTGCATTCACCGATGACGGCAATCCCGTGGTCTCGGCGGCGCTCCTGCGCCGAGCGCTCCAGTACAGCGCGCTCGCCGATCGGCCGATCGCGCTCCACTGCGAGGATCCGACACTTTCCAAGGGCGGGCACGCACACGAGGGCGCGGTCACCGCGGAGCTCGGCCTGGGTGGCTACCCGTCGGTCGGCGAGAGCGTCATGGTCGAGCGCGACCTGGCCCTGGCGGCCTTCGAGGAGCGGCCGCTCCACGTCATGCACATGTCCGCGCGCGAGTCGGTGGGGGCGCTCCGGGCAGCTCGTGCAGATGGCGTGCCGGCGACGGGCGAGGTCACGCCGCACCATCTCTGCCTCACCGACGACGCGGTGCGCGCTCTCGACACGAACGTGAAGATGAACCCGCCGCTCCGTTCGGAGGCCGACAGGCAGTCGCTCATCGAGGCGCTGCGGGACGGGACCATCACGGCGGTTGCGACGGATCACGCGCCTCACGCGCTGCACGAGAAGGAGGTTCCGTTCGAGGAGGCGCCGTTCGGCGTCACGGGTCTCGAGACCGCATTCTCCGCGCTCTACACGCGGCTTGTCCTACCCGGCGTTCTGAGCTTCGAGACGCTCCTCGAGCGCATGTCGACCGGGCCTGCCCGCGCGCTGGGGCTTGCCGAGCCCAGGATCGAGCTCGGCGCCCGGGCGAACTTGGTGTCGCTCGACCTCGACGCCGAGTGGGTTGTGGCCGAGGATGGCTTCCGCTCGCGCTCCCGGAATTCCTGGCTCCTCGGGCAGACGCTGCGCGGGCGCGTCGCGCGAACGATCGCCGACGGCCGGGAGGTGTTCACGGCGTGAGCGCGGGCTACCTCGTCCTGGAAGACGGCACTGTGTTCCGTGGACGGTCCGTCGGGGCGCTCGGCGCCGCGTATGGCGAGGCGGTGTTCACGACCGCGATGACCGGCTACCAGGAGACGGTGACCGATCCGAGCTACGCCGACCAGCTCGTCTGTTTCACGGCCCCAATGATCGGCAACTACGGGGTGGCGGACGAACGATCTGAGTCCGACCGCCCTCACGCCAACGCCGCGATCATGCGCCAGCTGGGCGGTCGCGAGTGGGCCGACTGGCTCGTGTCGCATCGGATCGTCGGGCTCGACGAGATCGACACGCGAGCTCTCGTTCTCCGGCTTCGCGACGGCGGCGCGATGCGCGCCGCAGCCGTCGCGGACGAGGCCGTGCAACCCGTCGAGGAAGCTCTGGCACGGGTTCGCGAGCAGCCACTGATGGAAGGACAGGCGCTCGTCGCGCAGGTCTCGGCGCGCACGCGATACGTCTTCCACGAAGCGGACGGCCCGAAGGTGGCCGTCGTCGACTACGGGACCAAGCGCTCGATCCTGAACCGACTCGCGCACGCCGGCGCGGGCGTGACCGTCTTCCCGCACACGGCAGAGGCCGACGAGCTCGCGCCTTACGACGGCGTCGTGCTCTCGAACGGCCCTGGAGACCCGGAGCCGCTTCGAGCGGAGGTGGACACGGTCCGCGGCCTCGTCGGGCGTACGCCGATCCTCGGGATCTGCCTCGGGCATCAGCTTCTGGGCCTTGCGACGGGGCATCAGACCTTCAAGCTGCCGTTCGGGCACCGCGGGACGAATCACCCGGTTCTCGAGCGGCGGACCGGCCGCGTGCTCGTCACGAGCCAGAACCACGGCTTCGCCGTTGCGCCCTCCGCCGGCATCGAGGCGACGCACGTCTCGCTCTACGACGGGACGGTCGAAGGGCTCGAGTTCCCGGAGCTCCGCGCGCGCTCGGTGCAGTTCCATCCCGAGGCGGGTCCCGGACCGCACGACGCATGGCCGATCCTCGAATCCTGGGTCGCAGGACTCGGAGCGCGCTGATGCCGGCACGTCGCGATCTCGAGAGCATCTGCGTGATCGGCTCCGGCCCGATCGTGATCGGTCAGGCGTGCGAGTTCGACTATGCGGGGTGCCAGGCGCTCAAGGTGCTTCGGGAGGACGGATATCGGACGATCGTCGTCAACTCGAATCCGGCGACGATCATGACCGACCCGGGCTTCGCGGACCGGACGTACATCGAGCCGCTCGACCTCCAGAGCGTCGCATCGGTCCTGGAGCGCGAGCGTCCCGATGCCGTGCTTCCGACGCTCGGTGGCCAGACAGCGCTCAATCTCGCCGTGGGCCTTGCCGAGGCAGGCGTCCTCGAGGATCTCGGGGTCGAGCTGATCGGTGCCCCGGTCGACGTGATCCGGCGAGCCGAGGATCGCGAGGAGTTCAAGGAGGCTGTGCAGAGCTGCGGGTTGCAGGTTCCGACCTCGAGGATCGTCACCTCGCTCGACGAGCTCCAGGGCGTTGCCCTCCCGGTGGTCGTCCGTCCCGCCTTCACCCTCGGAGGGCACGGCGGTGGCTTTGCGGACGACCCCGCAGCGCTCCGCGCTGCAAGTCGAGCGGGGGCTCCTCGAGTCGCCGATCGGGCAGGTGCTGGTCGAGGAGTCGGTAAGGGGCTGGGACGAGTTCGAGCTCGAGGTGATTCGCGATCGCGCGGACAACGTCGTGATCGTGTGCTCGATCGAGAATCTCGATCCGATGGGTGTCCATACGGGGGACTCGGTCACGGTCGCTCCGCAGATGACGCTGTCCGACGAGGCGTACCAGGAGCTCCGGGATGCAGCCGCGGCGGTGGTTCGCGCGGTCGGCGTGGAGACGGGGGGGTCGAACATCCAGTTCGCACGCCGGCGGTCGACAGGCGAGCTCCGCGTGATCGAGATGAATCCCCGGGTGTCGCGGTCGTCGGCGCTGGCGTCGAAGGCGACGGGCTACCCGATCGCCAAGGTTGCGGCAAAGCTCGCAGTCGGGTACACGCTCGACGAGATCCCGAACGACCTCACAAGGACGACGCCGGCGAGCTTCGAGCCCACGCTCGACTACGTGGTCGTCAAGTTCCCACGCTTTGCGTTCGAGAAGTTCCCGGGCGCTGACCGGACGCTCGGGACGCAGATGAAGTCCGTTGGCGAAGCGATGGGGATCGGGCGGACGTTCACCGAGGCGTTTCTCAAGGCCTACGGCTCGCGAGAGCTCGAGACGAACGCTCCCACACCTTGGCCGACTCTCGAAGACGAAGACCTTCCGGAGGGACTACATCCGTGGTTCCGCGAGCAGATCGCCGCAGCGCGGGAGGAGCTCGCCTCCGGGGACATCGTGCGCGCGAAGCGCGCGGGGTGGGGCGACGACTCGATCGGCGCGACGCTCGGGATGCGTGGGCACGAGGTGCGCGCCCTGCGCCACGAGCGCGGGATCCGGCCGGTGTTCAGGCGGGTCGACTCGTGCGCGGGTGAGGTCGAGGCGGCCTCCAATTACTACTACTCGACCTGGGGAGAGACCGAAGAGGCGTTGCCGGCGACGGGCAAGGAGAGCGTCGTGATCCTCGGCTCCGGCCCCAACCGGATCGGGCAGGGAATCGAGTTCGACTACTGCTGTGTCCACGCTGCGCAGACGTTCAGGGCGCTCGGCTACGACGCGGTGATGGTGAATTGCAATCCCGAGACCGTCTCCACGGACTACGACACATCCGACCGGCTGTACTTCGAACCGCTCTCGCCGGAGGAGGTGCTCGCGGTCTGCGACCGAGAGCAGCCGCTCGGCGTCGTCACGCAGTTCGGTGGCCAGACGCCGCTTCGGCTCGCGCAGCACATCGAGGAGGCGGGCTATCGCATCGTCGGCACACCGCACGCGGCGATCGATCTCGCCGAGGACCGGGAACGGTTCGGCCAGCTCGCCCGCGAGCTCGGCATCAGGTGTCCACCCTGGGCGACCGTCTCTGGTGGCGAGGAGGCGCGTTCCGCTGCCGAGACGATTGGCTACCCGGTGCTCGTCCGGCCCTCGTACGTCCTCGGTGGGCGCGCGATGCGCATCTGCTACGACGACACCCAGCTCGAGGCCGCGATGGCAGCCGTGCATGGCCCCGTACTGCTCGACCGCTTCGTCGAGCATGCCATCGAGCTCGACGTGGATGCTCTCTGCGACGGTGAGGAGGTCTACATCGCGGCCGTCATGCAGCATGTCGAGGAGGCTGGCGTTCACTCGGGCGACTCGGCGTGCGTGCTGCCGGCGCCATCCTTGACGCTTGCCGCCGCGCTCGAGGTCGAGCACGTCGTGAAGCGCCTCGGGCCTGCGCTCGGCGTCGTCGGGCTGCTGAACGTCCAACTGGCGATCGCGGACTCGACGGTGTACGTGCTCGAGGTGAACCCGAGGGCATCACGGACGGTGCCGTTCGCGAGCAAGGCAATCGGAGTGAACCTGGTCGACGCGGCGTGCAGGCTCGCCGTCGGACAGAAGCTGAGCGAGCTCGCGTTGCCGGTTCCGCGCCCCACGCAGGTCAGCGTGAAAGCCGCGGTGCTCCCGTTCGCTCGCTTCCCCGGCGCGGATCCGGTGCTCGGCCCCGAGATGCGGTCCACGGGGGAGGTCATGGCGAGCGCAGCCGATCTTCCGACCGCGCTCGCCAAGGCCGAGCGGGCCGCAGGCAGGCCGCTTCCGACCTCTGGAACCGCATTCCTCTCGGTGCGCGACGAGGACAAGCCCGCAGCCGTGGCGGTCGCAGCGGCTCTCGCGGGTCTCGGGATTCACCCTCGTGGCGACCGAGGGAACGACCCGCACGCTTCGGGCGGCGGGTCTCGAGGTGGAGGAGATCGCGAAGGTAGCCGACGCTTCTGCAGACGAGGCCACGGTGGTCGACCTCGTCCGTCAGGGTCGCTGCGATCTCATCGTCAACACGCCGCAAGGCAGCGGCGCTCGCGCCGACGGGTATCTCATCCGCGAGGCGGCGCTCGTGGCGCGCGTCCCGTGCGTGACCACGATCTCGGGCGCCGCAGCAGCCGTGCACGCAATTGCGAACGCACGTGCCGAGTCCGCGCTCTCCTTGCAGGAGCGAATCGGAATCGAGGCGTGATCCTCGCAACTCAGAGCCAGCGCGGGTGCGGCGTTCTTGCCTCACGCGAGCGTCTGCGCGTGCGCGGTACCGAGGACGTCGGCCCGTACACGCTTCTCAGGCTGGAGCGAGGCGATCTCGAGCCGGGAGTCCCGGGGCAGTTCTTCATGCTCGAGGCGCCGGGGAGGCTTCTGCCACGGCCCATGAGCCTCTGCCTCGCCCCTGCGGGTGAGCTCGCTTTCCTGATCGACCCGATCGGCCCGGGAACGCGAGCTCTCTGCGCGCTGCGACCAGAAGAGGAGATTCACGTCCTCGGCCCGCTCGGGAACGGCTTCGACCTCACCGTCGCGCGACCGTTGCTGGTCGGGGGCGGTATCGGGATGGCGCCGCTGCCGTATCTCGCAGAGGTGCTCGGCGGCGCGCCCGCGCTGCTCGGTTTCCGAAGCGAACGGCACGCACGTGCGGCGTCACTCCTTCCGCAGGCGAAGGTCGTGGTCGAGCCGAGACTCGTGACCGAGCTCCTGCCGGACGACCCCGGGGATGTCATGGCGTGTGGTCCCGAGCCGATGCTGGACGCGATCGCCGCCGCGGTTCCCGGCGCGCAGCTCGCACGGGAAGCGCCAATGGCATGCGGGTACGGAGCCTGCTACGGATGCGTCGTCGAGGTCGAAGGGCACTTCGAGCGCCTCT
Organism: uncultured Actinomycetes bacterium; assembly: GCA_963756925.1. Classification (GTDB taxonomy): domain Bacteria; phylum Actinomycetota; class Thermoleophilia; order Gaiellales; family Gaiellaceae; genus GMQP-bins7. The sequence continues at coordinate 42,731 of CAVWPL010000003.1, forward strand.
GCCTCTCTGGGCCGGTCTTGAGGGCGTCGTGACGATCGCACTCCTGAACGCGAGTGGGTGCCTCGACGCGCTCGCGGCTCCGGACGTCGCTCGGAGCCTCGACGCGTTCGTGACGAAGACGGTTACGCCGCTTCCACGCGAAGGGAACCGACCGCCGCGCTTCGCCGAGACGGAGCACGGGATGCTGAACTCGATCGGTCTCCAGAACCCGGGTATCGACGTGTTCGTTCGCGATCAGCTGCCGGCACTCGAGGCCCTCGACATGCCGATCTGGGTGTCGGTCGGGGGTTTTCGAGCAGACGATTTCGCCCACGTGTGCGCCGTGCTCGACGGCTGTGCTGCAGTCACGACCCTCGAGCTGAACCTGTCCTGCCCGAACGTCGACGAGGCACCCGAATCGGCCGCGGAGCTCGTCGAGTCGGCCCGGGCGGTGACGTCGAAGCCCCTGTACGCGAAGCTCTCGCCTGCGACGTGGGATATCGCCGAGAACGCGCGAGCCGTCGCGGCAGCCGGCGCGGACGGGCTCTCGCTCGTCAACACGATTCGCGGCCTGTCCCTCGACCGCGACACGCTGCGGCCGCGGCTCGGGGCGGGCCTCGGCGGATACTCGGGACCGGCGCTTGCCCCGGTGGCGTTGGCGTGCGTCTACGCGTGCGCCGGGGCCGTCGACATCCCGATCGTCGGGATGGGCGGCGTGCGAACCGGACTCGATGCACTCGCTTTGATCGCTGCCGGCGCGAGTGCGGTCGCACTCGGAACGATCCTGTTCTCGGACCCCGGTTCGCCGACCCGGGTACGCGAGGAGCTCGAGGCCGAAGTCGTGGCCAGACAGTACGAGTCCCCGGCCGCGATTCGGGGCGTCGCGCGTCAAGACGTCGCGTCGGCGGCTCTGTCGGCAGAATAGACAACGCAAAAAGACCTGCAAATCATGCAAAACGTTCCCGCTTGACCCTGAGAGCGATGTTGGTAGACTCGGGCGGCTCATGGTCACGTCGAAGATGCACGCTCAGGCGCCCGCCCGCTCGCTCGACCAGAGGATGGAGGCGCTGCAAAGGGCCAACGACGTGCGAGTCCGGCGAGCGCAGCTGAAAAGGGACCTGAAAGCGGGTCACGTGCACATCGAGGAAATCCTCCTCACGCCACCGGAGTTCGTCTCGACGGCGAAGGTCTTCGACATGCTCATGGCGGTGCCCAAGTTCGGGCGAGTGAAGGCGGCGCGACTGCTCAACCACTGCCGCATCAGCCAGTCCAAGACCGTCGGCGGCCTCTCGGAGCGTCAGCGCACCGAGCTCGTCGATCTCTTCAACCACCGGTCCTAGTGCTCCGTCCCGTGACGGGACACTGAGCTGCCGGTGAGTCTCTCGGTCTGGAGGCCCCGTCTTCGTCATCACCGGGCCGTCGGGTGCGGGCAAGGGGACCCTCATCAAGGGGCTCGTCGAGCGACTCTCGGTTCTGGAAGTCGCGATCTCGGCCACGACGCGCCCGCAGCGACCGGGTGAGATCCACGGTCGCGAGTACTGGTTTCTCGACGACGACGAGTTCGACCGGAGGATCGAGGCGGGCGAGTTTCTGGAGTACGTCGACTACGTCTGGGATCGGCGCTATGGCACGTTACGCACCGAGATCGACCGGATCGCCCGCGAGGACAAGGTCTGCGTCCTCGAGCTCGAGCTCGAGGGGGCGCTCAAGGTGCAGCAGGAGGTTGACGGAAGCGTCACGATCTTCATCGCGGCGGATCTCGACGAGCTCGAGCGCCGGTTGCGCGAGCGGGCGACCGAGAGCACGGGGGAGATCGGCGACAGGATCGCCCTGGCGCGTGAGCAGTTCAAGCAGGCACACCGGTTCCGCTACATGGTCCGAAACGACGATCTCGAGCGCGCGACGGCGGCTCTTTCAGCCCTGGTCGAGTGCGAGCTCGCGCTCGCAGGTACGATGAGCGGGTCATGATCCATCCCCGCCTCGACGAGCTGCTGGAAAAGGTCGACTCCCGCTACGCCCTCGTCATCGTCGCAGCCAAGCGCGCGCGCCAGATCAACAACTATCACCACCAGCTCGGCGAGGGCATGGGCTTCGAGGAAGCTCCGCCGCCGCTGATCGAGTCCCGTTCGAAGAACTACCTCACCATGTCGATGGAGGAAGTCGCGAACGGGAAGATCACGTACCGGTACCCGCCCGTCTAGCCGAGGCCCGCCGATGGCACGCATCCTGGTCGGCGTCACCGGCGGGATTGCTGCCTACAAGGCCTGCACGCTCGTTCGCCTGCTCGTTCGAGCGGTCATGACGTCTACCCGGTTCTGACCGCGGACGCCGAGCGGTTCGTCTCGGCAGAGACCTTTTTCGCGCTCGCTCGCAAGAGCAGGAGCGCCGGTCCTTATCCGCATCTCGAGCAGCGCCGACCTGCTCGTCGTTGCGCCACTTACCGCGAACACGCTCGCGCGCCTCGCGCACGGGCTCGCTGACGACCTCCTCACCGAGGCGGCACTGGCGCACGCTGGTCCTTTGGTGGTTGCGCCCGCCATGAATGTCCGCATGTGGGAGCACGCGGCCACCCGTGCGAACGCCGAGCTCCTGCGCTCCCGAGGCGTCGAGTTCGTCGGCCCGGCCGAAGGAGAGCTCGCGGAGGGGGAAAGCGGCGTCGGGAGGATGGCCGAGCCGGAGGAGATCGCTGCAGGTCGTCGAACGGATCGCTGACCGGCGGCTCTGGACGCCCCTCGGCCGGATCCCTGGATGGATGCCGCGTGGTCGTCTCGGCCGGTGGGACACGCGAGCCGCTCGACGCCGTGCGCTTCCTGGCGAACCGCTCGTCCGGCCGGATGGGCGTGGCCCTGGCCGAGGAGGCCCGGCGGCGTGGCGCGGAGGTGACGTTGCTCGCCGCCAACCTCGGCGTCCCCGCTCCGCGCGGCGTCACCGTCGTGGACACGCCGACGGCGTCCGATCTCGAACGCGAGGCACTCGCTCGCTCCGACGCCGACGTCCTCGTGATGGCGGCTGCGGTTGCGGACTACCGACCGGCCGTGCGGGTGACAGAGAAGCGTCCGAAGGACGACGCACCGTGGACCGTCGAGTTGATCCCGACCGTCGACGTGCTCGCGGCTCTCGGCGCCAGTCGCCGACCCGGTCAGGTCATCGTCGGATTCGCCGCCGACGGCTCCGGATCCGGTCTCGAGCGAGCACGGGAGAAGCTGCACGCGAAAGGCTCCGATCTCGTCGTCTTCAACGACGTGTCGAGATCGGACATCGGATTCGACTCCGATCACAACGAGGTGGTCCTGCTGAGAAACGGGAGCGAGCAGCACGTCCCGAGAGCTCCGAAGAGCGAGATCGCGGCGGTGGTCCTCGACGAGGTCGAGCGCATCGTCGCCGAGCGGTCGAGCGAGTCATGAGCGATGCGACCCCGATGCGTGAGGCCGTGCCCGCCGCCGGTGCGGACGTCGTCGAGCGGGTCGTAGCGAATCTCGAGTTGTCGGTTCGTGCCTCCCGCGACACGCTCGAGCTCTGCGTCCTCTGCCTTCTCGCGGAAGGACACCTGATCATCGAGGACTTTCCGGGCGTCGGGAAGACCATGCTCGCGAAGTCGCTTGCACGCTCGCTGGATCTCGCGTTCTCCCGGCTCCAGTTCACGCCGGATCTGCTGCCGACGGACGTCACCGGTGTGAACGTCTTCAACCAGAGGTCGAACGAGTTCGAGTTCAAGCCAGGGCCGGTGTTCGCCAACGTCGTTCTCGTCGACGAGATCAACCGCGCGTCGCCGAAGACGCAGTCGGCGCTCCTCGAGTCGATGCAGGAGTGCCAAGTGACGATCGACGGTGCGACGTACCCGCTCGAGCCGCCGTTCTTCGTCGTTGCGACGCAGAACCCGATCGAGTACGAGGGTACGTACCCGCTGCCGGAGGCGCAGCTCGACCGCTTCACGGCGCGGCTCGCACTCGGCTATCCAGGCCTTGCCGAGGAGGCACGCATGCTCGGCGAGCAGACGACGGCACCGCCGCTCGACGACCTCCGGCGCGGTGGCCGGTCGCGATGAGGTGCTCGACGCTGTCGCGGCGGCCCGTCGTGTGTTCGTCGAGGAGAGCGTCGGTCGGTACGTCGTCGCGTTGCTCCGGCACACGCGAGCGAGCGCACAGCTCGCGCTCGGAGCGAGCCCACGGTCGGGGATCGCGCTCCTTCGCATGTCCAAGGCGCGTGCCATCGCACGCGGCCGGGACTACGTCCTGCCCGACGACGTCCAAGCGGTCGCGGAGCCGGTGCTGGCTCACCGGCTCATCGTCGCGCCCGAGGCCCGTGGGGCCGGCACCGGACCGGAGGAGGCGGTCAGGAAAGCGCTCGACGAGACTCCCGTGCCCGTCTGATGCGTCGCGGCGGAGCACTTGCCCTCGGTGTTGCCGTGCTGGCCGCGGCCGTGATCTTCGCCTCGCGTCCGCTCGGCGTTGTCGGGCTCGGATTCGTCCTCGCGGCGTTGGTTGCTCGGGGCTGGATGATGGTCGTGGCTGAACCTGACGGGCTACGAGCCTCGATCGCGCCCGATCCTGCAACAGAAGGTGACGACGTCACGCTGCGCATCACGGCGCGGCGCCGCTCGCGCATTCCGGGGAGCACCGTGATTGTCGCCGGAACACTCGACCGCCTGGGCTCGTTCGAGTGCCGCTTGGGTGGAGCGTCGCCGGATCGTCACCGGCGAGGTTGCGCTTGGCGCGCTCCCGCGGGGGAGATTCTCGAGCTCGGACGCGACCGTCGAGCTTCGGGACCCGCTCGGGCTCGAGACCCGATCGAGCCCGCTGGGCACGGCCGTTTCGGTGGTCGTCTACCCGCGTCTCGTCCAGCTCGACAACCTCTTCAGCGATGCCGGGAGATTCGGCAGCGATGGCCGTCGCTTCCTGCTCCGGCGGCCAGCGGGATTCGACCTGCACTCCGTGCGCGAATACGAGCAAGGAGAGTCGCTACGACGCGTTCACTGGCCGACCACGGCGAGGCGCGGCCAGCTGATGGTGAAAGAGCTCGAGGAGTCCCCGCGCGACTCTGTCGTCGTCGTTCTCGACTGCGACCCGGCGGGGCAAGCAGGAGATCCCCCCGACTCGAGCTTCGACCAGGCCGCGCGTGCAGCTGGGTCGATCCTCCGCGTCTACGCAGCCCGCGGGCGCCGAGCAGTGCTCGTGACGACCGGCAAGGACGGATGTCCGGTCAGCGCGGGCTCGCCGCGTGACGGCTTTCGGCTCGCGCTCGGGGCACTGGCCGTCGCCGAGCCCGACGCCCCCCACGACCTTGCGCAGGCGCTCGGCCAGGCTCGCTCCCCTGTAGCTCATGCAGGCGAGCTCGTGATCGTGACCTCTGTGCTCTCGCCCTCGTCAGCGTCGCAACTCGTGCAGGCGTCGAAGCAGCGGGTCGTGTCCGTTGTGTGGATCGACGCACCGAGCTTCTCGGGGCGGCCGACGCGCGTCGCTGCCGGCGTGCTCCGACTCGCCGCAGCTGGAGTCCCGGTGGCCGTGGTCCGGTTCGGCGATGACCTCGGCGCCGCGCTCCAGGTCCCTCGCACCGAGGCGCATGCTCATGGGTAGAACGCTGGCAGCAGCGTGCTTGCCGGCCGTAGCCGTCGCCGCATCGTGGATCCGCTTGGAGGAGCCAGCGCGGCTGCGCGAGCTCGTTCTCGTCGCTTTGCTCGCGCTCGTGCCCGCGCTCGTGCGCCCTGGTCTCGCCCGCGTGCTGGCGGCCGTCGTCGTCGCTCTCTGCCGTCGTCTGGATCGCGTTCGGCCCGGAGCCCTGGGAGCTCCTTCCCTTCCGGGACCAGCGGGTGGTCGGCCCGATCGTCGAACGCATCGAGCTCGGAATCGGAGACTTCTATCGGCTCGTCCTCCCGTTCGACTCTGCACGGCATGCGGAGATGCACGCGGTCGTTCTCCTCGCGGTCTTCGGGTTCGTCTGCGCGATCGCCTGGCTGGTCGCGGCTCGTCGTCCGCTCGGTGCGGCGGCGGTGACCGTTGCGGGCGTCGGCTGGCCGGCGACGCTTCTCGATGGCGGCGCAGTTGCGGTTGGAACCCTTGCTCTTGCAGCCGCGTTGTCCATCCCGTTCGTGCTTCGAGCCCGATCGGGACCGACGATTGCCGTCGGTGCCGTGGTCGCGACGCTGGTGGTCTCCGGAGCAGCCTGGGCGTCCGCCGCGACCTCCTTCACGAGGAACGCCGTTCTCGACTGGCAGACATGGGATCTTCGCGGAGCGGCGACCGAGGCACAGGGCGTGCGGTTCGTCTGGGACGCGCAGTACGAGGGGATCACGTTTCCTCCCACCAAGACGACGGTTCTGCGGATTACCGGTACCGACCGGGCCGAGTACTGGCGCGCGTCGACGCTGGACACGTTCCAGGCCGATCGCTGGCTGGAGGATCCGTCGCTGTCCGTGCAACGGGAGTCGAGCGGTCCGATCCGTCTGGATGAGTTGGCGCCACCGGAAGCGCATGACGAGGCGAACTGGCTCGAGCAGCGAGTCGAGGTGAAGGCGCTCGTCGACGAGCGCCTGGTCGCCGCCGGCACTCCCGTTGCATTCGACGCACCTTTTCTCGGCACGGTGTTCGCGTTCTCGGGAGGGGTCGTTCGGGCTCAGCGGGTGCTGCGTCCGGGAACGCGGTATCGCATGTGGAGCTACGTGCCGGACCCTGCTCCAGCCGAGCTGAGTGCCGCGCCAGGTCGGTATCCGGGGGCCGCGGATCGGTTTCTCACCGTCTGGCGTCACACGTTCCCGGCGTTCGCGACGCCGCGTCGCGAGAAGCGCGTCGAAGAGCTCTTTGCCGAGTCGTCGTCCGGGGGCCTTGCTGCATACCGCGTTCTGTACGACCAGGCGCGTGAGGTCGGGGCGGGTGCGACTTCGCCCTACGCGGCAGTTCTCGCGCTCGAGTCGTGGTTCCGACAACGAGGCGGCTTCACGTACGAGGAGCAGCCTGCGGTGAGCGACGGTCCAGCCCTCGTGCACTTCGTGACCACGAGCCGCGCGGGCTACTGCCAGCACTTCGCGGGCGCGATGGCCGTCATGGCGCGTCTCCTCGGGATCCCGGCTCGCGTGGCGGTCGGCTTCACGAGCGGGCGGTACGAGGACGGGGGGTGGACGGTGTCCGACCACAACGCGCATGCGTGGGTTGAGGCCTGGTTCCCCGGGCACGGCTGGGTCCCGTTCGATCCGACCCCGGGACGGGGACGATTCTCGGCGCAGTACTCGTTCGCGTCGAACTCAGCGGAGACGGTCGACGCGCTCCGGCGCGGGGCGCTCGACAGCCTGACCGGCGCTGACAGCCGCCGGGACTTGCCCGAGGACGGATCGACGCTCCTTGCTCTGCCCGAGCGAGACGAGCCCCCGTCCATTCTCGCCGTGGCGCTTGCGCTGGGATTGGTCGTCGCGATCGCGATCGGGACTCTCAAGTGGGCCGTCCGTCGCCTCTCGTACTTCACGACCGATCCGCGGCGAACGGCGGCAGCCAGTCGCCGGGAGCTCGAGTCGTTTCTGCGTGACCAGGGAGTCGCAGTGCCGAAGAGCGCGACGCTCGCTGAGGTGGGGCGGGTTGCGACCGACGAGCTCGGCTTCGACGCGAGCGACTACGTCGCGGCGGCTGGACGGGCCCGCTTCGGCGTCGCCGAGGCGGCTCCGAGCGCCGCGACGAGCGCTCGGAGCGAGCTCCAGGTGCTGCTGCGGAAGGTGCGCGGCGGGCTCTCGCTCAGGGCTCGCGCTGCGCGGGTTCGTCTCCCTCCGATCTCTGCGCGGTTGGCAGGGATGACGAACCGCCGCCCACCACGCCATCCGGTCTCAGGGCCGTGAGGTGACTGGGGTCGGCCGATGACCGAAACGTACGACCTCTTCCAGCAGGGGCGCTCGCACCTCCGCGCGGGACGGCCCGCCCAGGCGACGGTTGCACTCGAGAAGGCGAAGCGCCGGGAACCTCGGTCGCGCTCGATTCGGGAGGCGCTCGGCATTGCGTACTTCAGGCTCGGTCGCTGGGAGGAGGCCGAGGCCGAGTTCCGCACGCTGGTGGATCTGGCCCCGGCGGACGAGTACGCCCACTACGGCCTCGCGCGATCGCTCGTCAAGCAGGGGCGCCGCCGGGAAGCGACGCCGCACATCAAGCTCGCCCGGTCCCTGAGGCCGCGATCGACGCCGCAGGTCGACGCGCAAGAGGAGTCCCGCGAGGAGCTCTAGCGTGCGGTCGCCGACGACCCGCTGTATCTCGGAGAGCGTGGTGATGCCCTCGAGGCAGACGCGGTTGCCGTCGTCACGAAGCGCGCGCATCCCGCCGGCGACGGCGGTGCGGTGGATCTCGACGGTCGAAGCGCCGTGGGCGATCAGCTCGCGGATCTCGTCGGTGAGCACGAGCACCTCGAAGAGCGCGATCCGGCCCCGGTACCCGGTTCCGCCGCAGGCTGCACAGCCGCGGCCGCGTGTCAGCAGTCGCCGGCCGGCCCGTTCGTTCGGCAGGCCCAGGGCGACGAGCTCCGTCTTCGTCGCCTTGTACGTCTCACGACAGTCGGGACAGATACGGCGTGTGAGCCGCTGTGCGACCAGGCAGGTCAAGGTGGCGGCCAAGAGCCCGGGCTCGACACCCATGTCCGTGAACCGCCGGATTGCAGAGGCGGCGGTCTGCGAGTGCAGGGTCGAGCAGACGAGATGGCCGGTCATCGCTGCACGGATGGCGATCTGCGCGGTCTCCTCGTCCCTGATCTCACCGATGAGGATCACGTCCGGGTCGGAGCGGAGGACGGTTCGCAGTCCCCGTGCGAAGGTGAGCCCTGCGCGTGTGTTGACCTCGATCTGGTCGACGCCTGGCGTGAGGTACTCGACCGGGTCCTCGATCGTCATCAGCGTGCGCTCCGGGGTGTTCAGCTCGTTGAGCGCTGCGTACAAGCGTTGTCGTCTTCCCGCTGCCCGTCGGGCCGCACGTGATGACTGCTCCGAACGGCTGGTGGATCGCGTCTCTGATCGTCGCCTCGGCCTCCTCGGAGAGCGCGAGCTCGGTCAGGGAGTGAGGAGCCGACGCCTGGTTGAGGACTCGCAGCGTGATCTTCTCCCCGAACTTCGTCGGCAGAACCGCGATGCGCAAGTCGATCGTGTGGTCTCCCGCGCGAACCGCCACTCGGCCGTCCTGGGGCGCTCTGCGCTCGGCGATGTCGAGTCGGGCCATGACCTTGAGCCTGCTCGTGACGGCCGCCTGCTGCGACGTGGGGATCGACCCGATGCGCCGGACGACGCCGTCGACCCGTGCTCGTACCTCGAGCGCGCGAAGCTGGGGCGTGAAGTGGATGTCGGACGCGCCGAGAGCGAGTGCTCGCTGGATGGTCTTGTTCACCTGCATGACCGCAGGCGTGTCCAGATCTGCGTCGTGCATGTCCACGACTCCGGCTGCAGTGTTCGCCTCGGCCTCGTCGCTGTCGACCACGTCGATTGTCTGCTGGTGGACGAACGAGATCGCCGCATCGATCGCCTCGGGCGAGGCGACACCGAAGCGAATCGGTACCCCGAGGGCGAGCCGCAGCTCGTCCCAATGAAGAACGTTGGTCGGATCCGCGACCGCGACGAGCAGCGAGTGATCGGGGAGGAATCCGACGGGGACAGCCGAGTACCTGCGCGCGAGCGCCTCGGGAAGCAACGTCGCCGCCTCGGAGTCGACGTCCGCCTCCTCGAGCTCGACGAGCGGCATCTCGACCTGCTCGGCGAGCAAGCGTGCAACCTGCGTCCGGGTGACGCTTCCGCGCTCGACGAGAATCTCACCGAGTCGTTTGCCGGACTCGCGTTGCTGTTCGAGCGCAGACTGGAGCTCTTCCTCGGTCAGGAGGCCGTCGCGCACGAGCAGGGAGCCGAGCGCCGGCCAGGGCTGATGAGCGGCTTCCATCCCGTCGAGATATCGGCTTCGCGCCCTTCGGACGTGAGCGGGCGCTAAGAATCCGGGCGTGCGGGCGGTGGTGCAACGTGTGCGTGAGGCTTCGGTTGCCGTGGACGGTGAGATCGTCGCTTCCTGTGCGGCAGGCTTGGCCGTCCTCCTCGGGATAGCGAGAGGGGATGGCGAGCCGGACGCGGACCGCCTTGCCTCCAAGATCGCCCGGCTCCGGGTGTTCGAGAACGAGGAGGGCCGCCTCGACCGGTCCTTGCTCGAGATCGGCGGAGAGGCGCTCGTCGTCAGCCAGTTCACGCTGATCGCGAGCACAGAGAAAGGCAACCGTCCGAGCTTCACGGACGCCGCCGACCCGGAACACGCTGCGCCACTCTACGAGAGGTTCTGCGCCGGACTGGAAGCCGAGGGGATCCAGGTCTCTCGAGGAGTGTTCGGCGCCAGGATGCTCGTTGCCCTCGCGAACGACGGTCCGGTGACGATCGTGCTCGAGACGTAGCGCTCGCGGATGTCGACGTCCGCGCTCGTGCTCACGCTCACGGCAGCGGCGCTCCATGCGCTCTGGAACGTGCTTCTCGGAGGATCGCGGGATGTGCGAGCGGCGACGACTGTCGCGCTCGCGCTGTCCATCGTCTTCTTTGCCCCGGTCGCGGTTGCGACGTGGAGGGTGGATGCGTCCGCTGTTCCCTGGATCGTCGCGTCGGCCGCGCTCGAGCTCGTGTATTTCGTCTTTCTGGTGGCGGCGTACTCGCGATCGGACGTCAGTCTCGTCTATCCGATCGCCCGGGGTACCGCTCCGGTCCTCGTGCTCTTTCTCGGCGCATTCGTGGGTGCGACGGTCGGTGTCCGGCAGGCCGTTGGTGTCGTTCTCGTCGGGGTCGGCGTGATCCTGGTGCGTGGTGTGCGCGGGACGGCGGACGGTCGCGGTGTAGCACTCGCTCTGGTAATCGGTGTGGCGATAGCGGGGTACACGCTGGTCGACAACGAGGGGATCGAGCATGCCGCGGCCGTTCCATACCTCGTCCTCGTCCTCGCACCCGTCGCGATGCTCGCCGTCCTCCACGAAGCGGCTGCCGGGCGCCTCGGGGCTCTCGCTGACGCGCTGGGGCCGGGGACGGTGGCGGCAGCGCTCGCGTCGTTCGGTTCCTACGCGCTCGTTCTCGCGGCGTTGGCGCTTGCGCCGACCGGCTCCCGTCGCCGCCGTGCGGGAGTCGAGCATCGTGTTCGTCGCCGTGCTGAGCGCCGTCCTACTGCGGGAGCCCGTCGGCCGGGATCGGCTAGCAGGCGCCGTGCTCGTCGTGCTCGGAGTCGGCCTCGTCGCCGGCGCGTGACGAAAGGAGGGCCGAGACAACGGTGCTATCCTTCGCGAACCACATTTCACCTGTTTGGAGAAATGGGCGCTTCGCGCCCGTTTTTTTTGAGGGCGACAAGGTTTTTTCGGAGGGCCGCCGCATGACGACGTTGTACGCACGAGAACAGACGCTGCAAGGCGAGATCGCGCCCGCGGTGGAGCGCAGCCTGCCGGGTGTCGAGGTGCTGGCGGTGGAGCTCGTCTCGCCCAGCCGGTTCTGCGTCTACGTCGACCATCCGAACGGTGTCGACCATGCCCTCTGCGAGGGTGTGACCGCTGTGCTTCGGCCCTACCTCGACCGCTTCACGGTAGAGGTTTCGTCGCCGGGGCCGGAGCGGCCGATTGCGGACTCAACGGCACTTCGCGTCCGCGCTCGGCAGACGTGCAGCCGTCCGTACCGAGCACCCCGTGGGCCGGCGCAACCGATTTCGGGGGGAGGTCGTCGCTGCGGAGGACGACGCCGTCACGCTCGCCGTGAACGGCGCTCAGCCGTTGCGCATCCCGTACGACGCCATCGTGCGGGCCAACCTAGTGGACACAGCCTGATCGACGAGGGGTAGACCATGAGCCAAGAGATCATCGAAGGCATACAGGCGATCGAGAAAGAGAAGGGGATCGAGGAGGGCATCCTCATCTCCGCGCTCGAGGACGCTCTGCTCGCGGCGTACAAGAAGACCCCCGGTGCCACGAGGCATGCGGAAGTGAAGCTCGGCGGCGACGGCGAGTTCCGTGTCGACGGCATCGAGATCCCCGGCGGACGTCGAGGTACGACTGCTCGAGGACGCCCGCGAAGCGCGAATCACCGAGCTCGAGCGGATCGAGGAGGAGACCGGCGAGCGGCAGCACACGCTCGTGGCCGACGAGGACCTCGATCTCGACTGGTCGCAGGTTCCGCCGGATCAGATCGTCCGCACGGACGTCACTCCGGAGAACTTCGGCCGCATCGCCGCGCAGACGGCGAAGCAGGTGATCCAGCAACGGATCCGCGAGGCAGAGCGCGCGATCATGTACGAGGAGTACGTCGATCGCCAGGGCGAGGTCGTCACCGGAATCGTCCAGCAGGCGGGCGACCGGAACAACGTCCTCGTCGACCTCGGCCGTGTCGAGGCGCTCCTCCCGCGCTCGGAGCAGGTGGATGGTGAGCGCTACGAGCAGGGAAGCAGGATCAAGGCCGTCATCGCGGAGGTTCGTTCCGGGACGAAGGGGCCGCAGGTGATTCTCTCTCGCCGCGATTCGGAGCTCATCCGCGCTCTCTTCGAGCTCGAGGTGCCGGAGATCGCAGACGGTCTCGTCGAGATCCGCGGCGTCGCACGCGAGCCCGGCTACCGCTCGAAGATCGCGGTCGAGTCGCACATGCAGGGAGTCGATCCCGTGGGCGCGTGCGTCGGCCCGCGCGGGTCGCGCGTCCGCATGGTCGTGTCCGAGCTTCGCGGGGAGAAGATCGACATCATCCCCTGGAACACCGAGCCCGCCCGCTTCGTCGCGAAGGCGCTATCGCCGGCGCGCGTCCGAGAGGTGTACATCGACGACGAGACGCGCGAGGCGACAGTGATCGTTCCGAACGACCAGCTCGCGCTCGCAATCGGGAAAGAGGGTTTGAACGCACGTCTCGCGACGCGCCTCACCGGGCTGGAAGATCGACATCCAGTCGGAGGCCGAGTTCGCCCAGGCCGAGGCCGACGCGGCATACGCGGGTGCGGACGACGGCGAGGAGTACTCAGGTCGCTGCGGTGCGATTCTCTCGAACGGCAAGCGTTGCCCGAACGCGGCGCTGCCGGGCACGCGGTACTGCGGCGTGCCCGCGCATCAGGATCTTGCGTCCGCCGAGCCACCTGCCGCTGAGGGCAACGGCGAGGAGCCCTGCGGGCGCGGACGTCGAGGGTGATACGTCCGACGACGAGTCGCTCGAGGACGCCGCGGTCGCCGTCGGTCAGGACACCGAAACTCCCGAGAACGAGGAGTAAGCTGACGCCCGATGGCAGACGGACGCAACAGGCCGAACCGCCCGATTCGCCCGCGCGCAGGCCCGGGAGGCCGTAAGCGCCGGGTCGTCATCGAGGGCGGCGGCGCCCGCGGTCGCGACGGCCGCCAAGCCCGCGACCGCAACGCGTCGGCTCCGCCGCGCACCCAGCAGCCCGTTGCTCCTCCTACCGGCCCGGTGACCGTCGAGTCTGGCGTCAACGTCAAGGATCTCTCGAATGCGCTCGGCGTGCCCATGCCCGAGCTGATCAAGATCCTCATGGGCCTCGGCCAGATGCGGACCGCGACGCAGTCGCTGTCCGACGAGGAGGTCGAGGTCGATCGGCACCGAGCTCAAGCGCGAGATCACCATCAAGCACGCAGCGGAGGAAGAGCTGGAGCCAGAGGACTTCGACGACTCGGACGAGGATCTCCTCGCGCGTCCGCCGGTCGTCACGATCATGGGCCACGTCGACCACGGGAAGACGACCCTTCTCGATGCGATTCGCGAGACGTCCGTCGTCGAGACCGAAGCCGGTGGAATCACCCAGCACATAGGGGCATACCAGGCGGAGATCGCGGGCCGCAGGATCACGTTCCTCGACACCCCCGGCCACGAGGCGTTCACCGCGATGCGAGCACGAGGCGCGAAGGTGACGGACATCGCCGTGCTGGTCGTCGCCGCCGATGACGGCGTCATGCCGCAGACGAAGGAGTCGATCTCCCATGCACGCGCCGCCGAGGTGCCGATCGTCGTCGCCGTCAACAAGGTCGACATCCCGGATGCGAACGCGGACCGCGTGAAGAACGAGCTCGCAGCCGAAGGTCTCCAGCCGGAGGATTGGGGCGGGACGACCCAGTTCTCGGAGGTCTCCGCGAAGCTCAAGACGAATCTCGACGACCTGCTCGAACGGATCCTCCTGGTGGCCGACGCCGAGCTCGATCTGCGCGCCAATCCCGGAGCGGATGCCTCGGGGTTCGTCATCGAATCTCGTCTCGACGTCGGCCGAGGGCCGGTCGCGACAGTGCTCGTACTCCGCGGAACGATGCGTGTCGGCGACGCGGTTGTCGCGGGCGACGCCTCGGGCAAGGTGCGAGCGCTCCACGACTATCGGGGCGAGCGCGTCCGTGAGGCTCTGCCGGGCGATCCTGTGGAGATCCTCGGGTTCGACAAACCCCCGCCGGCAGGTGAGTTCTGTCGCGTCGTCGAGCACGAGCGGCAGGCGAAGCACCTCGCGAACGTGCGCGCCGAGCGGCTGCGCCGCGAGCAGTTCGCGCAGCGACCGCGGCGGCTCGTCTCGCTCGAGACGCTCTACGACGAGATGCAGGTCGGCGAGGTGCAGGAGCTCAACATCGTCCTGAAGGGCGACGTGCAGGGCTCGGTGGAGGCGCTGCTCGGGGAGCTCGAGAAGATCCAGCACTCCGAGGTTCGGGTCAATGTGATCCACACGGGCGTGGGGGGGATCACGGAGAACGACATCAACCTCGCGTCGGCGTCGAACGGCGTCGTCGTCGGCTTCAACGTCCGTCCGAGCGGAGAAGCCAGACAGCTCGCCGAACGCGAGGGCGTCGACATCCGCACGTATCGCGTCATCTACCAGCTCACCGAGGACATCCAGCAGGCTCTCGTCGGCATGCTCGCGCCGGTCGAGACCGAGGAGATCCTCGGCGAGGCCGAAGTCCGTGCTCTCTTCAAGGTCTCGCGGCTCGGCACGATCGCGGGTTGCATGGTCACGAGCGGAGTCATCCGGCGGGCCGCCAAGGTTCGCGTCATCCGCGACGGCACGCGTCGTCCAGGACAGCTCCATCGCGCAGCTCAGACGATTCAAGGACGACGCGCGCGAGGTGGCCGAGGGCTTCGAGTGCGGCATCCTCCTCGACGGCTTCAACGACGTGAAGGAGGGCGATGTGCTCGAGGCCTACGAGACGCGCGAGATCGAGCGCACCGAGCTCGCCGAGACTCCCTCCGTCGCTGCGACGCCCGCCGAGTAGCCACGAGCCCGCGGGTGGCCGCCGGCTACGTCGGAATCCTCTCGGTCGAGCTCCACTTTCCGGAGTCCGGATCGCTCAAGGGAAAACGGAAGCACGTGAAGTCCGCCAAGGCGCAACCTTCGTCAGCGGTTCGGGATGTCCGTTGCCGAGGTCGACCATCACGATCTCTGGCAGCGGTCTCGCCTGACGGTCGCGTGCGCGGCCCAAGGTCACCGAGAGCTCCAGGAGCTCCTCGACGCTGCAGAGCGCTACCTGGTGGCGCAGGACTTCGAGGTGGTTCAGGTGGAGCGCGAGGTCGTGGTTCCCGGTGAGTAACCGCCAGAGACGTGTGAACGAGGCCATCCGGCAGGTGCTGTCGGACGTGATCCCCGGTCTCGAGGACCCTCGAATCGGCTTCGTGACGGTGACGGGCGTCGACGCGTCGAAGGACTTCGCCTACGCGAAGGTCTTCGTGAGTGTGCTGGGCAGCGAAAAGGAACAGGAGCGGACACTCGACGGCCTCAGGGCAGCCCACGGTGTGCTGCAGTCGCATCTCGGACGGGAGCTCCGCCTCCGACGGACCCGGTCCTGACCTTCGAATACGATCCCGCGGTCGAGCGCGGCGTGCGCCTGACGCACCTGATCGACGAGCTCGCTCCTCCCCCCGAGCTGACGACTCCCGACGCGACGACCGAGGATCCGATGAGGGATGACCGCGATGACGCAAGAGACGAGTGAGATGGCGGCCGTCGTGGCCGCGCTCCGAGAGCACGACAGATTCCTGGTCACCTCGCACGAGAACCCGGACGGCGATGCCCTCGGGTCGCTCCTGGCGATGCACCTCGCCCTGCGACAGCTCGGGAAGGACAGCGTCATGTTCCTGTCCGGCCCCGAGCGCCCGCTGCCTGCGGAGTACCGGTTCCTCGCGCTCGACGGGATCCTCCGCGAGCCGCCCGCCGACCATCCGGAGCGCGTCCTCGTCGCAGTCGACTGTGCGAAGGAGGAGCGGATCGGGCCTGATCCGTCGGTGCTCGAGCGCTCGCCGTTCACGCTCGACATCGACCACCACCACGACAACACTCGGTTCGGGAACGTCAACCTGATCGTCCCGGATGCGTCGTCGACGGGCGAGATCCTGGCGGATCTCTTCGGCGAGCTCGGAGTGGAGATCACGCCGCAGATCGCCGAGCCCCTGTACACGGCCGTGGTGACGGACACCGGACGCTTTCAGTACGCGAACACGAGCCCCAAGGCGCTGCGGCTGGCGGCCGATCTGATCGATGCCGGAGCGGACTGGCACAAGGTGTTCCAGACGGTCTACGAGACCGTCCAGTTCGCGAAGCTCAAGTTGCTCGCGCGGGCACTCGAGCGGGCCGAGGTCCATGCGGGGGGCGAGCTCGTCATCTCCTGCCTGCTCAAGGAGGACTTCGTTGCCTCCGGTGCGACCGAGCCGTACGCGGAAGGGATCATCGACTACCTACGCGCGGTCGAGGGGGCCGTGGTCGCGGCGTTCATCCGCGAGCCACCGACCGGGAGCGGGCCGACGCATCGAGTCTCGCTGCGTTCGTCGGTCGACGAGGTGGACGTCTCGGTGATCGCTCGGAAGAGCGGTGGTGGTGGTCACCAGCGGGCTGCCGGGTTCTCGAGCGAGCTCGCGCTCGACGATCTCAAGCGCTTCATCGTCGAGGAGTTCGAGCGTGCCACCGCGCGCCCTGACGCCTAGCGGAGTCATCCTCGTGGACAAGCCGGCCGGGCCGACGTCCTTCGCGATCGTCGCGGCGGTGCGTCGTCGCACGGGAGCGCGAACCGGTCACGCCGGAACGCTCGATCCCTTCGCAACCGGGCTCCTGCTCGTCCTCTCCGGAGCGGCGACGAGGCTCCAACCGCGGTTCGTCGGTCTCGACAAGCGCTACCTCACCGAGATGGACCTGACCACGCGTACGTCGACCGGGGATCTGGACGGCGACGTCGTGGACGAGCACGAGCCCTCCTCGGCGGGTGAGCTCGAAGAGCAGCTCGCGGGCCTTCGTGGGACGGTGGGGCTACCGATTCCCGGCAGCATCTGCCGTGAAGATCGACGGCGAGCGCGCCTACCGCCTCCACCGGCGAGGCGTCGTCGTCGAGATGCCGATCCGGCAGATGACGATCCGACGAGCTCGAGCTCGTGGACTACGAGGACGGCGTCGCTCGGCTGGAGCTGCTCGTCTCCTCGGGGACCTACATTCGCTCGATCGCGGACGCGCTCGGAGGTCACTGTCGCGCACTCCGCCGCACCGAGATAGGGCCGTTCTCGGTGGACGAGGCCGACGACGAGACGATCATTCCCCCGGACGATGCGCTCGTTCGCCTGCCGGCGAGGCCCGAATGAAGATCGCGACCGTGCCGGAGGAGATCGACAGGACACCGCGGGCAGTGGCGATCGGCGCGTTCGACGGTGTGCATCGAGGTCACCGGGTCGTGCTCGAAGTGGTCGCCGGGACCGGCCTCATGCCTACGGTGATCACGTTCGACCCGCATCCGCGCATCGCGTTCGGCAATCGCGTGGACCTCCTGACGACGCTTGAACGGCGCCTCGAGCTGCTCGGCGAGGCGGGCGTCGAGACGACGCTCGTCGCGGAGTTCGTTCCGGAGTTGCAGCGGCTGACACCCGAGGAGTTCGCGGAGCGGTACCTCACCGCGATCGGCGCCGAGGTCGTGGTCGCCGGCGAGGACTTCCGGTTCGGCGTACGCAGGTCGGGAGATCTCGAGCTCCTCGAGCGCCTCGGGTTCGAGACGATCGCCGCGCCGCAGATGGACGGAGTCTCGTCAACGGCTATCCGGTCGGCGCTTGCGGAAGGTGATGTCGTCGGCGCGGCCCGTATGCTCGGACGACCCTTCGAGCTCGACGGGGTGGTCGTCGCAGGCGACCAGCGTGGGGGGACGCTCGGGTTTCCGACGGCAAACCTCGCGGTCGATCCGCAGCTCGCTGTTCCGCGCTACGGCATCTACGCCGGCGCCGCGCTCGATCACCTCGCCGCCGTCTCGATCGGGACGAATCCGCACTACGGGGGCACCGAGCGGCGGATCGAGCCGTACCTTCTCGACTTCGACGGCGACCTCTACGGGGAGCGGCTCGTCGTCGAGGTCTGGGAGCGATTGCGCGACGAGGAGGTCTTCGCGTCCGAGGAAGCGCTCGTCGCTCAGATCGCCCTGGACGTCGAGGCGACGCGTCGTGCGCGCCGCCCCGTGGCGTAGGTCGGTTCATCTAGCGTTCACGTTCGTGGGGGAGCAGAACGGTCAGCCGCTGATCCAGGCCCGAGGGCTCGTCAAGAGCTTCGGGGAGCTCGTCGCCGTCGATGCGATCGACTTCGACCTCCAGCGCGGGGAGGCGTTCGGCTTTCTCGGCCCGAACGGGGCCGGGAAGACGTCGACGATGCGCATGATCGGGTGCGTCTCCCCGGTGACGGACGGGACGCTTTCCGTGTTCGGGCTCGACCCGGCGCGCGACGGCGTGAAGATCCGCGGCGCGTCTGGGCGTCGTGCCGCAGCAGGACACGCTCGACATGGAGCTGACCGTGCGCGAGAACATCGTCATCTACGGGCGCTACTTCGGGCTGCCCCGCAAGCAGCTCGGCCCGCGGGCCGACGAGCTGCTCGACTTCGTCCAGCTCACGGACCGGGCGAACGACAAGGTCGAGCCGCTCTCGGGAGGGATGAAGCGCCGGCTCACGATTGCACGCTCGCTCGTCAACGACCCCGAGGTCATGTTGCTCGACGAGCCGACGACAGGACTCGATCCGCAGGCTCGCCACGTCGTCTGGGATCGCCTCTACCGGCTGAAGCAGTCCGGAGTGACTCTCGTGCTGACGACGCACTACATGGACGAGGCGGAGCAGCTCTGCGACCGCCTCGTCGTCATGGACAAGGGCAAGATCGTCGCCGAGGGCTCCCCGCGCGAGCTCATCGAGCGGTACTCGACGCGTGAGGTCGTCGAGCTCCGGTTCGACGGCACGCGCCCCGAAGACTTCAGCCACTGGACGGACGGTCACGTCTCGAGAGTCGAGTCGCTTCCGGACCGGGTTCTGCTGTACACGGACGACGGCGACGCAGCTGCCCACACCCTGCACGAGCGCGGGCTCGTCCCCGACAGCGTCCTCGTGCGCCGGAGCACTCTCGAGGACGTGTTCCTGCACCTGACCGGCAGGACCCTGATCGAGTGATCCGGCATGAGCTCCGTCGCCCTCGCCCTCCGCCCGCTCGAGTTCTTCCTCACGCAGTACAAGCGCGTCTGGCGCGGCACCGCGGTGACGAGCGTCATCACGCCGATCGTGTACCTCCTCGCGCTCGGCGTCGGGTTGGGCGTGTTCGTGGACCGCTCGGCCGACCTTCCCGACGGCATCTCCTACCTCGAGTTCGTCGCCCCGGGCCTCCTTGCGGCAACGGCGATGCAGCTCGCGACGTTCGAGTCGAGCTGGCCCGTGCTCTCGGCGATCAAGTGGGATCGGCAGTACCACGCGATGCTCGCGACTCCGTTGCGCGTCCGGGACATCCTCATCGGTCACCAGTCGTTCGTCGCCGCGCGTCTCCTCATGACCTCGACGGTCTACCTCGTCGTGATCGCGGCGTTCGGAGCGGTGACGTCGCCCCTCGGCATCCTTGCGATCCCGGTCGCGGTGCTCGTCGGGCTCGCCTTCTCCACGCCGATCGCCGCGTGGGCGGCACACACCGAGACGGAGGTGTCGTTCGTCGCCATCTTCCGCTTCGTGATCCTGCCGATGTTCCTCTTCTCGGGGACGTTCTTCCCGATCGATCGGCTGCCCGCGCCTCTCGAGGTCGATCGCGTACCTGACGCCTCTGTGGCACGGCGTGACGCTCTGTCGCGAGCTGACGCTGGGCGATGTCGAGCTCTGGAGCGCGGCTCCTCCACCTCGGCTATCTGATCGCGTGGATCGCGGTAGGCGTCGCGGCCGCGCTCTACACCTACAGGAAGCGGCTCGTCCTGTGACCGACTACGTCGTCAGGACGCCGCTCGTCGCATCCGCCAGGCCGCGCATCGGCGGTCTCTTGCTCATCGAGCGGAACGCAATGGTGTACCGCCGGACCTGGATGATCCTGTTCTCGGGCTTCTTCGAGCCGCTGTTCTACCTCTTCTTCTTCGTCTACCCGCTCGAGAACTTCATCGGGGACGTCACCTCTGCCGGGGAGACCATCGAGTACGCGGCATTCGTCGCGCCAGCGCTGCTCGCGGCGTCGGCGATGAACGGCGCCTTCTACGACGCGACGAACGTCTTCTGGAAGCTTCGATACGGCAAGGTCTACGACGCGATGCTCTCGACGCCGGTCGGGCCGAAGGACGTCGCCGTGGGCGAGACGATGTGGGCGGTCGTGCGCGCGATGCTGTACTCGGCCGCGTTCCTCATCGTCATCGCTGCGCTCGGGCTCGTCGAGTCGTGGTGGGGAATCCTGGCGCTTCCAGCATGTTTCGTGATCGGCTTCGGCGTTCGCCGGAGCCGGAATCGCCGCGGTGACGTGGATGCGCAACTGGAAGGACTTCGACATCATCCAGCTCGTCATGCTGCCGATGTTCATGTTCTCCGCGACCTTCTACCCGATCTCTGTCTACCCGGAGGTGCTCGAGTGGATCGTCCGGGCGCTGCCCCTCTACCACGGGATCGAGCTCGTCCGCTCGCTCGACCACCGGGACTGTCGGCGCCTACCAGCTCGTCAACGTCGCCTATCTTCTGGTCATGGGGATCGTCGGGATGGCAATCGCGTCGCGCCGCATCGACGGCCTGCTCCTCAAGTAGTCAGACGAGTCTCGCCGCGCCGCTGCGGCGGGGGTCGCCGGCCGACGCCCGTCCGCCCGACGCAGCTGACGCCACCGAAGTAGTGGTGGATGTGATCCCAGCGGCGGATCGTCCGGCCGCGCGACTCGAGCGCCTCCAGAGCGCCCTCGTCGACACCAGGCTCGGCGTCGATCACGGACGGCGTGGGGTGGACGCGCGGGCGAGCCACGGCGACCGCGGGCTCGAGCCCTTCGTCGAGGATGCCGGCGAGGACGCCGCACAGCGCTGTTCGCAGGCGCGTCGCGCCAGCGGAGCCGATGGCGAGCGCGAGACCGTCGGCGTCGAACACGAGGCTCGGAGCCATCCTGCTCTCGAGGTGGTCACCCGGCTTCGGCTCCCCGAACGCGATGTCGCTCTCTCCGAGCAGGTTGTTCAACTGGATGTCGAGCCCGGGCACCCATACTCCGGCGCCGACGCCGAGGCTGTGAGTCAGGACGCACGCCTGACCGTCGCCGTCGACCGCGACCATGTTCGTCGTGTGCTCTCCGCCCGCATCCGCTGTTTCCGTAACGCCTCGACGAATGCGATGACGCGGTCGGTCTCGCTCAAGCCGGCGAGGGCAGGCAGCCGTGTGAGGAGCTCCGGCACTCCGGACAGCCCGCTTCGTGTCGCGACGTTGAAAGCGCTCAAGGGGACACGAACCGGTTCGGCCAGCGGGCCTCGTAGCGCGCCAGGTCGTCGCGCGTGAGGACGACTCCGTCCGTGCTGAGGAGCGCCTCGGCGATCGCGCCGTCGTAGACACTCGCGGCGCCCTCCGCGAGCAGCGCCTCGAGGGCGTCGACCAGACCCGGCTGCTGCAAGACGTCGCCCGCGCGCAGAGATCTGTCCAGCGGGCGCGAAGAGCTCGGCTCCCCGTTCGAGCGTGTAGCAGGTCGCCGAGCATCTCGAGCGAGCGCTCGTGCATCGGCGGGAGTGGGACGCCCTGCCGTGCGAGCAGCGAGAGCCGGCTCGACGAGCCGCTTCCAGGGAAGCCGGCCTAACGCGCGCCAAAGCGCGTCGAGAGCCGCCGGAAGCCCGGGTACCGCACAGGAGGCGGGGCCGATCGCATAGGTGACGACCTCCTCTCCGAACGCGATCGGGAGCTCCAGGAGCTCGGCGTCCGCCGCGGGCACGGCCGCGAACCCGTCGAGATTCAGCGCCCGTGTGCCGTCGAACACGATCGCATGACAGCCCGCGAGGAGGCCGCTGTACACGGTCTCCGCAACCGAGGACGCGAGTGCCATCGCGACCACGGCGTCTGCCGCCGTGCCGCCGTCGGCGAGGATCTCTGCGCCGACCTCGGCCGTGGCGGGGTGCCCTGCGGCGACTCCGGGTCTCATCACGGCACGAATGGTGCCCGAAGGAGAGTCGGTGCCGAGTAACAGTGTGTTACAAGGCCGTTCGCGGCTGCTAGCCTTCCCGGAGACCGCAGTCGCGGCCCTCCCGTGTCAACTTCCTTCACGCGGGGCGGGGACAGCGGAGTCGTCTACCAGGAGGAGATGCATGAGCCTCACCAAGGAAGTCAAGCTGGAAGTCATCGAGCAGCACGGGCGGTCACCACAGGACACCGGGTCCGCGGAAGTACAGATCGCGATGCTGACGCGCCGCATCAACGATCTGACGGAGCATCTGCGCACACACCCGAAAGATCACTACTCGAGGCGTGGCTTGCTGCGACTCGTCGGGCGACGCCGGCGCTTTCTCGATTACATGCAGCGCAAGGATCTCGAGGGCTATCGCGCCCTCATCAAGGAGCTCGGCCTGCGTCGGTAGGCGCGACTCCCAATCGGAGGGAGGTGGAAGTTTGAGCGAGCTCCGGGCGGAGGGAGCTGACTCAAACCTCCACCTTCCACACAACGGAAAGGTGAAGGGATACCTCACATGAGCACAGTTACACCGGGCTAGGTGCCACGGTGTCTGTCGACGTAGGCGGTCAGGAGATCGTCTTCGAGACGGGCAAGCTCGCAAAGCAAGCGGACGGAGCAGTCACCGTCCGGTCCGGCGAGACGATGATTCTCGCAACAGCCGTCGGACGGCCGGATGCACGGCCGGATGCCGACTTCTTCCCGCTCACGATCGACGTCGAGGAGCGGATGTACGCCGCAGGGAAGATCCCCGGCGGCTTCTTCAAGCGTGAAGGTCGAGCGAGCGAGCGAGCAACGCTCACGGCGCGGATGATCGACCGCCCGATCCGGCCGCTCTGGCCGAAGGGCTTCAGGAACGAGGTGCAGGTCATCTGCACCGTTCTCTCCGCCGACCTCGTCACCCCGCACGACATCCTTTGCATCAACGGGGCTTCCGCGGCCCTTTCGATCTCACCGCTGCCCTTCTACGGGCCGATCGGCGCGGTCCGGATCGGGCAGATCGACGGCAAGCTCGTGATCAACCCGTCCCTGGAAGCTCTCGAGGAGTCCACCCTCGACCTGATCGTCGTCGGGACTCGCGAGGCGCTGACGATGGTCGAGGCCGGAGCGGACCAGGTGCCGGAGGACACGATCCTCGAGGCGCTCGATCTCGCCCAGGCCGAGATCCAGAAGATCTGCGATGTCATCGAGGACCTTCGCGCACAGGTCGGCAAGCCGAAGTGGCTGGACGCCGAGCGAGACGGCAGAGCTCGAGGCGAAGCACGGCGACGCGATTCGCGCCGCCATTCGCGAGTCGGGCCTCCGTGAGGCAGCGCACACGGTCGAGGAGCTCGTCGCGTCCGAGGCGCCTGCGATCGCGATGACCTCGACAGAGGACGACATGGTCCGCCGGATGCAAGTCAAGGCCGGCTTCGCGCTGATCTTCGAGAAGGCGAAGCTCAGTGCTGTCGAGGAACCCGTCCGCGCCCGGTTCGAGTCGGAGCTGCGCGAGCTGACCGACGCCGAGCAGGACTCGAAGGAGCTCAAGTCCGCAAAGCGAGACCTGCTGTACGAGCGGATCCTCGAGGACGTCGAGCTTCCCTTCCCGATGGGCCCCGCTCCCGCCGAAGGCGAGGCGGCCACGAAGGACTCGGTGACGCGCTCGTACGTCCGCCGCGCCTGCGAGGCGATCTACAAGGACCTCGTCCGGAAGAAGATCGCCATCGACAAGCGACGCCCGGACGGACGTTCCGCCGAGGAGATCCGGCCGATCTGGTGCGAGGTCACGGCGAGCCCGCGCACGCACGGTTCGGCGATCTTCACGCGCGGACAGACCCAGATCCTGAGCCTGCTCACGCTCGGTACGGCCAAGGAGGGTCAGAAGATCGACGACCTCTCCCGCGAGCAGCAGCGCCGGTTCATGCACCACTACAACTTCCCGCCCTACTCGGTCGGGGAGACAGGCTTCATGCGCGGCCCGAAGCGTCGCGACATCGGTCACGGCGCGCTCGCGCAGCGGGCGCTCGAAGCGTCGATCCCGTCGGCGGAGGAGTTCCCGTACACGATTCGCATCGTGTCCGAGACCCTCGAGTCGAACGGCTCGTCGTCCATGGGCTCGGTGTGCGCCTCGACCCTCGCGCTCATGGACGCCGGAGTGCCGATCAAGGCGCCGGTGTCCGGAATCGCGATGGGGCTCGTCAAGGAGGGCGACGACTACGTCATCCTGACCGACATCCAGGGCGCCGAGGACCACCTCGGGGACATGGACTTCAAGGTCGCGGGCACGCGAGACGGCATCACCGCTCTCCAGATGGACATCAAGATCGCGGGCGTCACGCGCGAGATCATGCGCTCGGCGCTCGCGCAAGCGAGAGATGCCAGGGAGTCGATTCTCGAATCCATGCTCTCTGTGATCTCGGAGCCCCGGACCGCACTCGCCGGACACGCGCCGAGGATCTCCACGATCAAGATCGACCCGGAGCAGATCGGGCTCGTCATCGGCAAGGGCGGTGAGACGATCCGCGCGCTCGAGGCTGACTTCGATGTCCAGATCGACATCGAGGAGGACGGCACGATTCTCGTGTACTCCACCGAGGGCACGAAGGGCGAGGCCGCGATCTCCGCGATCCACGCGCTGACGAAGTCGCCCGAGGTCGGTGACGCCTACACGGGCAAGGTCGTGAAGACGACGCAGTTCGGTGCGTTCGTCGAGCTCAAGCGAGGCACCGACGGGCTGCTACACGTCTCGAACGTCGGCCCGGGCCGCGTTGCTCACATCGAGGACGTCATGAGCCGGGGCGACGTCGTCGACGTCGTCGTCCAGGAGGTCGACAAGGACCGTGGACGCATCGGGCTCAAGCTCGTCGCGAAGCACGAGGACGGCGGGCTGGTCATGCCCGAGACGCTCATCGAGCGGGCAAAGGACGCACCGCCGCGTGAGGAGCGGGAAGAACGCCCTCGCGGCGACCGCAACCGCGGCCGTTCGCGCGAGCGCGCATAGGACGTCAGCGAGCTGGGGTCAGACGATCGTCTGACCCCAGCTCAACCTGACTCCTGTTTTCGCCCCGGTACGATCCGCGCGTGGCAAAGCACGACCTCACAGAGCTGGCGGGCGGCGAGCGCGTGATCAGCGAACGCGTGCCGGGCGTGCGGTCGGTAGCACTCGGCTTCTGGATCGGAGCAGGCTCGCGTGACGAGCCCGACTCGAAAGCCGGTGTCTCGCACTTCATCGAGCACATGCTGTTCAAGGGGACCGCGCGTTACACGGCACAGGGGATCGCCGAGCTCTTCGACGAGCTCGGCGGCGAGCTCAACGCTGCGACGTCGCGCGAGACGACCGTCGTGTACGCCCGCGTGCCGGACAACCGGCTCGAGACGGCTCTCGACGTCATGGCGGACATGGTGTTCCGACCGGCGTTCAAGGATGTCGACTCGGAGCGCGAGGTCGTGCTCGAGGAGATCGCCATGGTCGAGGACACTCCCCACGATCTCGTCCACGACCTCGCTGCAGAGGCCGTCTTCGGAGCTCACCCGCTCGGGCGGCCGGTGATCGGTCGCGCCGAGGTCATCTCCAGCGTCTCCAAACGCGCGCTCGCCACGTATCACCGGCGAGCCTACAGTGGTGAACGCGTCGTCCTTGCAGCAGCAGGGAACGTTCGACACGCTCGCCTCGTGGAGCTCCTCGAGGAACGGAGGCCCACCCCGTCCGTCGACCGGGCGCTCGTGAGGAAACCCGTACGGCGGGTGTCCCCACCCGGGCTCAGGTTCCAGCAGAAGGACACGGAGCAGTACCACGTCTGCCTCAGCGGGCCGGGCATCTCGCGTACGGACGAACGGCGATTTACGAGCTCCGTGCTCGACGCGATCGTCGGCGGCTCGGCCTCCTCACGGCTCTTCCAGGAGATCCGCGAGAAGCGTGGGATGGCTTACTCGGTGTATAGCTACACGTCCCAGTACGACGAGACCGGACAGGTCGGTCTCTATGTGGGGACGCGGGAGGAGAACCTCTCGACCTGCCTCGAGATCGCGGTCTCCGAGCTCGCCGATCTCGCCGCCGGGAACGTTCGCCCGGATGAGCTCGCGCGGGCGAAGGAGAACCTGAAGGGCCGGCTGCTCCTCTCGCTGGAGTCAACGTCCACTCGGATGACGCGGCTCGGAAAGGCAACGGTGAGCGGTATCACGCTGCTGCCGATCGAGGAGATCGTCACACGCCTCGAGGCCGTGTCCGCCGAGGATGTCGACGGCGCTCGCTCGCGAGCTCCTCGATCCGAGCCGGCTCTCCGCAGCGGGTATCGGGCCGAGCGAGGATCGCTTCAGAGATGCCGTCGAGCGCGTCAATCCTGCGCTCCTGAGAGCTGCCTGAGTGCCATGAAGGTCGCGTTCTACGGGGTGGGGGGAAGGTCGGATCCGTCCTCGTTCCCGCTCTCGAGAACGCCGGCCACGAGATCGTCGATGCTCGGATCTCGGGGCCTGACGAGTGCGATGTCGCGATCGACTTCACGACCCCGGACGCCGTCGTGGAGAACATCGATCGCTGCCTGAGCGCGGGCATTCCGGTAGTCGTCGGCTCGACCGGGTTCGACGTCGCTGCAGTCGACACCCGCGCACGCGAGGCCGGGGTTCCGTGCTTCCATGCGCCGAACTTTGCGCAGGGCGCTGTCCTCATGATGCGCTTCGCCGAGGAGGCAGCTCGGCTGTTCCCTCGTGCCGAGATCGTCGAGCTCCATCACGAGGTCAAGCGGGACGCGCCGTCGGGTACTGCGAAGGCGACCGCTGCGCGGATGGGCACAGAACCCGACGATCCACTCGATTCGCCTTCCTGGCCTGGTTGCACATCAGGAGGTCATCTTCGGCGGACCGGGGGAGACGCTCACGATTCGGCACGACACCACGTCGCGCGAGGCATTCGTACCCGGTGTCCTGCATGCGCTCGGCAAGGTGCGGGAGCTTCCGCCGGGACTGACGGTCGGACTCGACGCGCTGCTCTGACCTTCGCTCCACCGATACGGGCGACCGCGTCGTCCGCAGCCGCCCGGCACATGGGTACTCCGGCTAGCGTCGCTCGAGTGCTGCGAGCAGCTCCTGGTGGCGGCGCTCCTCGTCCGATACCGCCTCCTGATCGCCGCTTCTTCATCCGCGCCATCAGCGCGTTCATCGGCTTGACGACGAAGAAGAAGATGGCTGCCGCCGTGGCGAGGAACGTGATCGCCGCGGTGATGAACGCGCCGTAACGGAAGACGGCGTCGTTGATCGTGAACGTCAAGCCGCTGAAGTCGGGCTTGCCGATGACCATCGCGATGATCGGCATGATCAGGTCGTCGACGAACGACGTGATGAGTGCGGCGAACGCGAGGCCCATCACGAACGCCACCGCGAGCTCAACCAGGTTTCCGCGCATCAGGAAGTCACGGAACTCCTTGACCATGTTCCCCCCTTCGTAGCTCGTAGAATCGTTGGCGTGCTGGGAGAGATCCTTACGGCGATCGTCACGCCGTTCAAGGCTGACCAGTCGGTCGACGTCGAGCGCTTCCGGGCGCTGGCGTCCCACCTCGTCGACAACGGCTCGGACGGGCTCGTCGTCACCGGGACGACAGGCGAGTCGCCGACCCTCTCGGACGACGAGCGCTTCCTGCTCTACGAGGCTGCGATCGACGAGGTCGGCGACCGAGCCACGGTCGTCGCGGGCACCGGCACGTACTCGACGGTGCACTCCGTGCACCTCACGCAGCGCGCGCACGACATCGGCGTCGACGGCTTCCTCGTCGTCACGCCGTACTACAACAAGCCGCCCGTGCGCGGAATCGTCGAGCACTTCAAGGCGATCGCCGCAGTCTCGGACCGGCCGATCGTCGCCTACAACATCCCGGGCCGCGTCGTCCTCAATCTCGAGACCGACGCGATCCGGCAGCTCGCCGAGATACCGAATGTCAAGGCCGTGAAGCAGGCGAACCCCGACCTCGACCAGGCCCGTGGCATCGTCGACCTCGGGCTCGATCTGTACGCGGGCGATGACGATCTCATCCTTCCGTTTCTCGAGCTCGGCGGGCTGGGTGGCGTCTGCGTCCACACCCACGTCGTCGGACCAAGGTGAAGGAGATGGCGCGACGTTTCCGTGCCGGGGACGTCGAGGGCGCTAGCGCGCTCGACCGAGGAGCTCCTCCCGTCGATCGAGCTGCTGCGCGTGGTCGGCAACCCGATCGCGATCAAGTGCGCGCTGAACCTGCTCGGGCATGAGGTCGGTGGCCTCCGTCTTCCGCTCGTCGAGGCGAGCGACGAGGAACGTCGCGGAGTGCGGGGATGTCTCGAGCGCCTCGGCCTCCTGCAAGCCGCGGTGGTGTAGGCATGTCACGCGGCGGCGAGTTGCTCGCCGGGTTGATGGGTGCCCAGGCCGGCGGCTTCCTTGCGCAGCCTCCCGGGCTGGACGGACAGCCCGGGCTCGGCATAGCCGGTGTATCGGGAGTTCCGCGCGGCCGCAGCTGGGATGCTGCGGCCTCGGCGCACGCTCCCGATCTCACTGGCGAAACCGTGACGTTCGTCGCGCTGCAGGATGGAACCCTCGTTGTGGACGACGATGTGCCCGACGGCTCGCTTGCTCCACTGGCCGACGCGATCGAGTCGAGCCTCGCACCGCCGTACCGCGCCGCCGGCGTGAAGAACGAAGGCGATGTCTGGTCTGCCGTCGCCCAGGCAATCGTGGTTGTCGAGCTTCCCGGGGTCGAGGGCGACGTGGTCGATCTGAGCATCGTCGACGGCGCGCGAGAGCTTACGATCGACGAGGAGCGCACGATCCGACCCATTGCGGCCCTCGACGCTCTCGTCGAAGAGCACGGAAGCGCGGCGCTGCACGCGGAGCGGGTCGACGACGACCTGTTTGCGGTCGACGTCTTCCCGCTGTAGATCGCACGTGGTCGCATCGACAGCGATGTGCGTCCGTAGACTCAGCGGAAGATGAGCGACGCACTCAGGATCATCCCGCTCGGCGGCCTCGGCGAGGTGGGAAAGAACATGACGGTGTACGAGACCGCCGGCGAGATCGTCGTCGTCGATGCCGGGCTTGCCTTCCCGCGCGACGAGCACCTCGGAGTCGATCTGCTCCTTCCAGACGTCGGCTATCTCCAGGGCAAGCACGTGCGCGCGGTGGTGCTGACGCACGGTCACGAGGATCATGTCGGCGGGCTGCCGTATCTCCTGCGCGAGATCGACGTCCAGACGGTCGTCGCGACGAGGCTCACGCTCGGCCTCATCAAGTCGAAGCTCGACGAGCACGGACTCGGCCAGGCGGCTGAGCTCGTGGATGCGGAGCCTGGCGACGACCCACTCGAGCTCGGCCCGTTCCGCATCGAGCTCGTGCGTGTCGCCCACTCGATTCCCGACTCCGTCGCCCTGGTGATCGAGACCGCCGCCGGTCGCGTCGTGCACACCGGTGACTGGAAGCTCGATCACACGCCGGTCGACGGGCTGAAGACGGACGTCGGCAAGCTCGCCGAGATCGGAAACCGCGGCGTCGATCTCCTGCTCGGAGACTCGACGAACGCCGAGCGACCTGGCAACACGGGCTCCGAGCGGCTCGTCGGCGAGGCTTTCCGCACGCTCTTCCCGATTCGGAAGGGGAAGATTCTCGTCGCGTCGTTCGCGTCGAACATCCACCGCATGCAGCAAGCCGCAGACGTCGCGGTGGAGTGCGGACGCAAGGTGACGGTCATCGGCCGTTCGATGCGCAAGAACCTCAACATCGCGCGCAACCTCGGGTACGTCTCGCTCCCCGAGGACGCGATCGTGAATCCGGACGAGGCGGCGCTGCTGCCACCGGAGCGCGTCCTTGCGCTCTGCACGGGGAGCCAGGGCGAGCCGTTGTCGGCTCTCACGCGCATCGCCTACGGCGACCACAAGGCTCTCTCGATCGAACCGGGGGACACCGTGATCATCTCGGCGAAGCCCGTGCCCGGAAACGAGCTGCGCGTCCACGACTCCATCAATCAGCTTGCGCGGGCAGGTGCGGAGGTCCTGCACGAGGAGATCGCACCCGTTCACGTCTCCGGCCACGCGTGCCAGGAGGAGTTGCGCACGATGCTCTCGCTGCTCCGGCCACGCCACGTCATGCCGATCCACGGTGAGTACCGCATGCTCGCCGCCCACGCGAAGCTCGCGCGCGAGGCCGGCGTTCCCGAGGACAGGATCCTTCTGGCCGAGAACGGATCGGTTGTCGAGCTCGACCGCGGAGGAGCGCGGCTCGTCGATCAGGTCGCGGCAGGTGTCACCTTCGTCGACGGACTACGCGTCGGCGACGTCAAGGACGTCGCTCTGCGCGACCGCCGCCGCCTGGCGGACGATGGTGTCCTCATCGTCGTCACGACGTTCGCGCAGTCCGATGGGAAGGACATCGCTCCGCCGGAGCTCATCGCACGCGGCTTCGCCGAGTCGGACGAGCTCCTCGACGAGCTTCGAGACGAGGCGAATCGTGTTGTGCGCGAGCTTGTTTCCGAGCACGCTATGGAGATCAAGCTTCTCCAGGAACATATCCACGACGCGATCGGGCAGATCGTCTACGACCGGACTCGGCGGCGGCCGATGATCCTGCCCGTGGTCATCGAGGTATAGCGATGTCCGGCTGGGACTCGGTCATCGAGTCGAACGCCGCCAGCGAGCTCAGCGCACGTCGCCTCGTTCACCAGCTCCAGGCGTGTCACGTGTCCGCGCTCGCGTTCTGCCGCCTGCTCGAGCGCTGGGGGAGGGGGGATGCGATGCCCGCGACTCCCGGGAAGCGCCAGGCCGCGTTGCGAAGGGCCGCTGATCGCGTCGAGACGGCGCTCGCCGGGCTCGAACGGCCGCTCTCTCGCTACCTGCTCGAGCTCGAGCCCGAGCGCGCAGAAGGACGCTCGTGGTACCTCGGCCCAGGAGCAGCCGAGCTCGTCGAGTGGCGCCCGATACTCGATCGAGCCGGCGTTCGCGCGTGTCCGAACCGCGTCGCTGCCGTCTACCTGGAGCTCGCGGTCCTGGTTCGGGCGCTGGAGGGTCTTGCGACAGCTGCCAGCCTGGACGCTGCGCCCGATCGATCCTCGCTCTGGGCGGGCCTGTTCGACCTGCAGGACACGCTCCTCGGCTCGACCGTGGACGACTTGCGCGCGCTCGCGGCTTGAGACCGCGAATCGCGGTCGTCGGCTCCGTCAACCTCGACCTCGTTGCCCGCTGCGAGCGGCTCCCGCGTGTCGGGGAGACGGTAAGCGGAGCGACGTTTGCCCGAGTTCCGGGTGGAAAGGGTGCGAACCAGGCCGTCGCGTGTGCGCGTCTCGGGGCCGACGTGACCTTCCTGGGTGCGGTCGGACGCGACGAGTTCGCCGGTCAAGCGCTCGAGGGCCTGCGCGAGGCGGGCGTGACCCTCGACGTGCGAGAAGGTGACGCGCCGACCGGCGTCGCCCTGATTCTCGTGGACGCTGCCGGGGAGACCGAGATCGTTGTCGCTCCCGGAGCGAACTCCACGCTTGCCGAGGTCGAGCTGCCGAAGCACGACGCAGTTCTCTGTCAGCTGGAGATCCCCGACGAGGCCGTCCTCTCCGCCTGGGAGCAGTGCGCGGGGCTCTTCTGTCTCAACGCCGCTCCTGCGCGTCGGATCGAACTGGATCCGGACCTGACGGTCGTCAATCGCTACGAGCTCGCTGAGCTCGCGCGCCGTGACGGTCTCGTGGGCGTGACCCACGGCGCGGATGGCGCGGTCCTGCTCGAGGATGGCGAGGAGATCGCGCGTGCGACTCCACCCGCGGTAGAGGCCGTGGACGGAACCGCCGCAGGTGACGCGTTCACGGCCTGCCTCCTCGTGTCGTTCCTCGAGGGACGCGAGCCCCAGGAGGCGCTCGAGAGAGCGTGCGCGGCGGGCGCGCTGGCGGCAGCCCGTTTCGGAGCGCAGCCTTCGCTTCCCACCACGGACGAGGTCGACGCGATCCTCACGCGGTAGTGCGATCGTCCAGCTCGGCGACAAGTCTCTTCGGCGCAACGATCCGGTAGCTCTCCTCGACCCAGTCCCTGAGAACCGCGAGGGTTACGCCCTCGGCTCTCAGGGGAACCGTCACCCAGCCGGAGCTTCCGAGCCCATAGCCGGTGGGCGCCGCGCCTTCGATCGACAGCGCATGCGGGTGGGATTCCTCGAGCTTGACCGTGATCCGTCTGCCTGGGCGAGCCGCTCGTCCCGAGGAAGACGAAGATCTTGCCGCGCACCTTCGCGACGTCTTCGCCCCACGGCTGGGCTTCGAGCGCCTCGGGGAGCGACAGCGCGAACTCTCGGACTTTGTCCCGCATCGCGGCCATGGCCGCCGGCCACGATACTCCGCGCGTGGCTGCTCCGATCCCCGTCATTCTCGATTGCGACCCGGGGCATGACGATGCGATAGCGCTGCTTCTCCTGCTCGCGAGCCCAGAGGTCGACCTGCTCGGCGTCACGACGACGTACGGCAACCAGACGCTCGACAAGACCACCGCGAACGCACTCCGCGTGCTCGAGCTCGTCGGCCGCGGCGACGTGCCCGTTGCGGCCGGAGCGGAGAGGCCGCTCGTGCGCGAGCTCACAGTCGCTGCTCATGTGCACGGCGACAGCGGTCTCGATGGACCTGCTCTCCCGCCGGCCGTGGGCTCACCGGTCGGCGACAACGCGGTGACGTTCATCGCCGAGCGAGTGCGCGCGGCAGCCCGACCGGTCACGCTCATCCCTACCGGCCCGCTGACGAACGTCAGCCGCTATCTCGACGAGCACGGCTCCGACGGCATCGACCGGATCGTCGCGATGGGCGGCTCGATCGCGGAGGGCAACATCACACCCGCGGCCGAGTTCAACATCTGGTGCGACCCCGAGGCTGCGCAGCGCGTGTTCCACAGCGGGCTAGACGTCACGATGATCGGGCTCGATGTCACCCACAAGGCAGTGCTCCACCCCGCGCAGTCGGACCGGTTGCGAGCAGTGGGTCGAGCCGGCGTGTTCGTTGCGGAGCTCAACGAGTTCTTCAGCCGGTACCACCGGAAGACGTACGGCTGGGATGGAGCTCCCATCCACGATGCGGTCGCGGTAGCGCACATCCTCCGTCCCGGCCTCGTCGAGACGCGCTTCCGTAACGTCGAGGTCGAGCTAGCGTCCGACCTGACCCGGGGACGCACCGTCGTCGATCTGTGGGAACGCACCGATCGCCCGCCTGCTGTCCATGTCGGAGTGGACATCGACTCCGGGGTCTTCTTCGATCTCCTCGTCGAGCGGATTGCGAGACTTGGTTAGCCTCCCGTCGTGACCGAGGTCGTCGTCTTCGTCGAGGTGCCCGCAGGCTCGCGGAACAAGTACGAGTACGACGACGAGCTCGGAGCGATCGTTCTCGACCGGAGGCTGTTCACCTCGATGGCATACCCCGCGGACTACGGGTTCATCGACGGAACAATGGGTGGAGACGGAGATCCGCTCGACGCGCTCGTCCTCGTCGGCGAGCCGACGTTTCCAGGCTGTCGCATCCGTGCGCGCGTCGTCGGCGTCTTCCACATGGCCGACGAGAAGGGTCCCGACGAGAAGGTCATCTGCGTACCGCTCAAGGATCCAGCGTGGATGCGGATCTTCGACGTGCACGACATCCCTGCCGAGCTTCGAAACGAGGTGGAGCACTTCTTCCAGGTCTACAAGGACCTCGAGGAGGCGAAGGTCGAGACACGCGGGTACGGCAATCGCGCGGAAGCCGAGCAGATCGTGGCCGAGGCGCGCGCTCGGGTAGAGCGCTGATCCCGACACCGAGTCGTGGGCCTCTCGATCGACATCCCCGGACGCGATCCGCTCGATCTCGAGCACCTCGTGCTCGACGTGAACGGCACGCTGACCGCCCGCGGTGAGCTGATCGAGGGTGTGCGGGTGCGCCTCGAGCAGCTCCGGACGACGTTGGAGCTCCATGTGCTCTCGGCCGATACGTTCGGGACTCTCGCCGCTGTGACCGAGGAGCTCGGCGTGCAGGCGCAGATCGTCGCGACAGGCGCTGACAAGGCGCGCGTTGTCGTGGAGCTCGGCGCTAAGCGCTGCGTCGCGATTGGCAACGGGGCGAACGACGTGCCGATGCTCGAGCGAGCGGCTCTCGGAATCGCGGTGATCGGGCCCGAAGGAGCCGCGTCGGGCACGTTGGGTGCCGCGGATGTCGTCTGCACGACGATCGTCGATGCGCTCGAGTTGCTGCTGGATACCCGCGCAGTGGCGGCGACTCTTCGGCGATAAGGGCGGAGGAGCGCGACCGAAGGCGTCGAATCGCCGGAGCATGGCGCGCAGGAAGAGGAAGCGGCCGCTTCGGCCACGCGTCCCCTCGCGCGTGAAGAAGCGCACGACGCGAACCCGTTCACATCACGAGACCGAGCTGATCGGGCTCGCACTTGTCGCGCTCGGCCTGGTGCTGGCGGCGATCCTCTACCTCGGCCTCGACGGCGGGGCCGTCGGCTCGTGGCTCGATGATGCGCTCTCAGCCGTCATGGGCGATGCCGCGTACGTCCTCCCGCTCGCGCTCCTCGGCCTCGGCGGGTTGATGCTCGCCCGTAGCGAGCTCCTCGATGTCCGTCCGTTCCGCCTCGGGCTCGGCGTCGGGTTCCTGGGGCTCATGACACTGCTCGGGAAGGACAGCGGCGGCTGGATCGGGCTCGCAATCGGAGGGACGCTCGCGAGCCTCATTGGGGAAACAGGCGCCGCGATCGTGGGTGGCGCGCTGCTCCTCGCCGGGCTTTTGCTCGTGAGCGGTGCATCGACGGGTGCGATCCTCAGGCGGACCGGACACGTCGTACGGAATGCGGGCTCGGGCGCGCGGCGCGCGTTCGACTGGGTCTCGAGTGAATCCCAGACCGACGAGGCCGTCGTTCTTCCTCCGGTGCCCGAGCCACCTCCGCAACGACTTCTCGACGGGGCCGAGGCATACCCGGACGTCGTCGGCGGACTGGCGTCGCTCGAGCACCACAAGCTCGTTCCGGACGAGCCGGAACCCGACCAGACCGTCGATTCCGGCAGCATCGAGAGCGTCTTCGAGACAACCGCCGAGAACCCGACCTACCGGCTTCCCGATCGCGAGATCCTGCGTAGCTCTCCGGCAGTTCCGGCGACGAGCAACGACTCCGGCGCACGGATCGCCGATCTCCTCGTGCGGACACTCGCCGAGTTCGGAGTCGATGCGAGCGTCATCGGCCAGATCTCAGGCCCGCGCGTCACGCGCTATGAGCTGCAGCTGGCTCCGGGAACCAAGGTCTCCAAGGTCGCCGCGCTCCGGGACGATCTCTCGTACGCGCTGGCCACCACCGAGATTCGGATTCTCGCGCCCATTCCCGGCAAGCAGGCCGTCGGCGTCGAGGTTCCGAACCTTTCGCCGCGGCTCGTGACCCTCGGTGATATCTACGACGATCTGCCTGCAACCGCGAGCCCGTTGTCCGTGTGGCTCGGGAAGGACATCTCGGGGAACTCCGTCTGGACCGATCTCGCCCGCATGCCGCATCTCCTGATCGCCGGCACCA
>CAVWPL010000004.1:0-201919 GCA_963756925.1 uncultured Actinomycetes bacterium
CGATCCCGCGCGAACAGCACGAGGCGGCCTCGGCGCTCGGCTTCGGCTGGGTGGGGCGGCACACGTCCGTGATCATGCCGCAGGCGCTCCGGCGGCTACTGCCTCCGCTCGTGAGCCTGCTCGTCAACATCATCCAGAACACCACGATCGTCCAGATCATCGGCGCAGCGGAGCTGCTCGAGTCCGGTGAGCGCTCGGTCGAGAGACTGACCTCGCCTCCGCCGATCGGCCTTGGCGAGATCCACGCGTTCGAGATCTACGCCGCGGTCATGGTCATCTTCTTCGCGATCTCGTTCCCGCTCACTCGGCTCGCGGCGTACCTCGAGAAGCGAATGGTCTAGGCGCGTCACGCACCGAGGAGGACTCGGTCTCCGCGCTATCCTGTCGCGGCCGCGGTGGCGGTAGCTCAGTTGGTAGAGCCCCGGGTTGTGGTCCCGGTGGTCGCGGGTTCGAGTCCCGTCCGCCACCCCTCTGTTCGACCGGCTGTTTGACCGGCGTCCGTCTCGACTGAGAGGCTTCGGGCGATGTCGAGCGTTCGCGCCAGCAGGATCCACCGTGGGCTCATCGCGTCGCTCGTGACGATCTACCTCATCGCCTGCATCGTGGGCCTCTTCGCCGACTCCGGGAGCACGGGCGAACGTGTCCTCTGGATTCTCTTCCTCGGCGGAGGGGCTGCCCTGATCCTCATCGGAGCATTCGTGAAGCGCCTGCCGCCGTCGGTGTCGGTCGTGCTCATCTCGATGGGGGCGGTCGCCGGCGGAATCGCCCTTCTCTGGACGGTGCTCGTGCCGCTCGCGGCCGCAATCCTCGTGGCGATGACGTTCGGGCTCAACCGGCAGTCGCGAATCGCATAGGTCCGCTCGTCGGGCGGACTAGCATCGACGGCGTGCGGCACACGCGACACGGATGGTGGCTCGAGGAAGCTGGCGCCGTCACGCCGGCGCGACCGCTCGAGGAAGATGCCGGCGCGGACATCGTGATCGTCGGTGGCGGCTACCTCGGTCTCTGGACGGCGTGGCACCTGCTCGAGCTCGAGCCGAGCCTCGATCTCCTCCTGCTCGAGTCGGAGATCTGCGGACACGGCCCGAGCGGCCGGAATGGCGGCTTCTGCGAGACCCTGTGGTGGGAGGTGTCGAAGCTCCGCGACCGCAGCGGAGATGCCGAGGCGCTCGCGGTCTGCCGCGCGTCGGAGGACGCTGTGCACGGGATCGGCGCCTGGTGCAGGTCGAACGAGGTGGACGCCTGGTTCAGGGTCGCCCCGATGCTCAACGTCGCGACGACCGAGTCCCAGCTCGGCTCGTGGGACGAGGACGTCCGCTCCTGCGAGGAGCTCGGAGCGCCGGAGGAGATCGTCGCGATCGGGGCCGAGCAGACCCGCGCCCGCTGCGCATCACCCTTGTTCCTCGGCGGCGCGCTCCACACGCTGAACGCAACCGTGCAGCCGGCCCGGCTGGCGCTCGGCCTCCGCCGGCGGCTGCTCGAGCGCGGCGTCCGAATCCACGAGCGCACGCAGGTGACCGGGGTCCACGACAGCGGCGATGTCGATACGCGACACGGGAGCGTTCGCGCACGAGCGGCTGTTCTCGCGGTGAACTCTGCAACCGTGGGCTTCCCCGGCTACCGGCGCTCGCTCGCCGTCGCCTCGAGCCACATCGTGCTCACGGAGCCCGTGCCCGACGTGCTCGAGGAGCTCGGCTGGACCGGCGGCGAGGCGATCGTCGACAGCCGGACACTCGTCCACTACATGCGGACGACCCCTGACGGTCGCATCGCGTTCGGCTGGGGCGGCGGGACGATGGGACTCGCCGGCCGGGCATCGCGCAGGCTGGAGGTCGACACGGGTGTCATCGAGCGGACACGCGAGAGCCTCCTCCGCTTCTTCCCGCAGCTACGTGGGCGCAAGATCACGCACGCCTGGGGCGGGCCGATCGACGTCTCCCCGACGCACCTCCCGATCTTCGGCAGCCGCGGCCGCGTCCACCACGGGTTCGGGTTCACGGGGAACGGCGTCGGGCCGTCGTACCTGGGAGGCGAGATCCTCGCTCGCCTCGCTCTCGACCGCCGGGACGAGCGGACTGCGCTGGCGATCGTAGAGCCCGACCGCACGCTCTTCCCGCCCGAGCCGTTTCGCTACGCGGGAGGCTCGCTCATACGCCGTGCGCTGATCCGCAAGGATGCCGCCGAAGACGAAGGGCGCGATCCGGACCCCGTGACGCGGGTCATCGCATCGCTCCCGCGGCGCCTCGGCCTGCGCCTGCCCCGCTAGGAGCTGAGCTTGCTCGCGCGCGCGATGAGCGTGTCGCACTCGTCGATGCGGGGGCGGGCGCCCATGGTCTCGAAGAGCGCGCGTGCGTCGCGCAGCGTCCCGTCGGCGGCCGGATCGCCGAGTGCGACGAGGCAGCGCCCATGGCCCAGGAGGGCATACGCCTGCTCGAGAACGGCTCCGAAGCGCTCCCAGCGCTCCGCCGCATCGGCGAACTGGTCGGCGGCCGCTCGGTACTCCCCTTCGGCCTCGGCGAGGAGCGCCCGAGCGGTCGCGAGCGAGTGCTCCCGAATCGGCAGGTTGGGCTCGACCCGACCAACGAGCTCTCGCGCCATCTCCGGGCTTCCGGCCGCGAGCGCCGCGCGAACGATCGCGGGGAGGACAGAAGCGCGTACTCGGAGCTGTCTCCGAGCGCGTCCTGGTCGAGCAGCTCCTGGAGGAGCGTGCGCGGCTACTGCCACATCGCCATCGGCGACCCGGTGGAAGCACGCGACTGCGATTCCGGAGAAGAACAGGTCATCGGCGAAGCGCGCAGCTTCCGCGCCAATCGAACCATGCGCTCGGCCGTCCCGGCGTCGGCGTGGCCCTGCTCGACCGCCGCGAACGCTCTGTACACGGCCGCCTCGTATGCGGCCCAGACGTCGCCGCTCTGCTCGACCTGTGGGAGGAGCCCGTCGGCGACGCTGATCGCCTCGTCAGGCCGCCCAGCCAACACGAGATAGCGCCACCTGGACTCGCTCGAATGGTGTTGAGCACGCGGGTGAGTCCGCGCTGGGTGGCGAACGCGATGCCCTCGTCGAAGATCGCAAGCGCTGCTTTCGGCCCCTCGAACAGGAAGGTGTCGATCCCGATGTTGTTGTACGCGATGCCGGCTCTTTGCCCGGCGCCGGCGGCGATGTCTCGCTCGAGTGCCTCGCGCCCGCAGACGAGACCGCGGCGTCGCCGAGCGTGCAGAGCGAGCCACCACGCGCGCTGAGAGCACGCGTCGGCGCAGGCAGGTCGAGCTCCGCGGCCAACGCAAGCGCCTCGTCCGCAGCGGCGATCGCGGCTCCGTAGTCGCCGGTCGTCATTCGCGCGACGGCGAGGCTCGCCGAGTGCATCGACGACCGCCGGGCTCGGCGGAAGCTGCTCGATGATGTCTGCCATCTCGTCGATCACGGCGGGCCAGCCCGCATCACCGGAGTCCGTCTGAGCCTTCTCGAGCTCGAGGAGGACCGGCAGGAGCGCCTCCCGATCGCCGCTCGCGCGGACGAGCGCCGCCGCCTCCGAGAGCGCACTCATAGCGTCGGCCACACGTCCGACCTCGCGAGCCTGTGCCCCCCAGCGGGTGAGCACGGTCGCACGCGCTGGATCGTCGACAGGAGTCAGCTCGAGCGCCCGGCCGAAGAGCTCGATCGCCTTGCTC
Source organism: uncultured Actinomycetes bacterium (assembly GCA_963756925.1). Lineage (GTDB taxonomy): Bacteria > Actinomycetota > Thermoleophilia > Gaiellales > Gaiellaceae > GMQP-bins7. The sequence goes on from CAVWPL010000004.1 coordinate 3,669, forward strand.
GCATCGAGCCCCGCTCGCCCGCTCACCGGCGAGGAGCGCGTACCGACGAGCGCGGGGCGCGATGTCCTCGATCGACTGGCCCGTCGCCCGTACCAGGTCGAGTGCCTCGCCCGTGTGATACGCGAGCACCTCCGCGAGATCCTCCACGCGCTCGCCGGCCTTCCCCTCGAGCCAATCCGCAGCCTTCAGATGACGCAGTGCGCGCTCCCCCCGCGGGATCTGTCCGTAGGCGACGTCACGGACGAGGATGTGCCAGAAGCCGTACTCGGCCTCGCCTTCCATCGACGATTGGCGGGAGGGGCGGACGAGCTCCTTGCGTGACAGCTCGTGAAGAGCCACCTCGACGTCGCGACGATCCTGATCGCCCATGGCCGCGATCGAGCCGGCCCAGAAGACCTTCCCCATCACCGCCGCGTCCTGCAGCAAGCGCTTGCGGTCGGCTGCAAGCGTGTCGATACGGGCGGCGATGAGCGCGTGGATGGAGTCGGGGAACGGGACGTCCGCGCCCGCCCTGAGCCCGCCGTGCGCATCCAGAAGGTCGCGATCGCGGAGCATCCGCACGAACTCCTCTGCGTAGAGCGGGTTGCCGCCGGCGCGCTCGAGGAGAAGCTGCTGCGTCTCGGCCGGTAGCACTGCCTGCTCGAGCAACCCCGAGACGAGCCGCGCCGTGTCCGCATCCGTCAGCGGTGAGAGCCGGATGCTGGTCTGATTGGCGAGACCCGCACCCCAGGACGGATGGCTCTCGTACAGCTCGGGCCGGGCGGTGCAGACGACGAGCAGTGGGACGCCTTGCGCCCAGTCGGCAACATGCTCGAGGAACGCGAGGAGAGCGTCGTCCGCCCAGTGGACGTCCTCGAAGACGAGCACCGCCGGATCGCGCTCCGCGATCGACTCGAGGAACCGTCTCCAGGCGGTGAACGCCTCTTCCTGGCCGACCGACCCCCCGGTCTCGATTCCCAGCAAGGGGAGAAGTCGCGCCTTGAGCCACGGCTGCTCTTCGACCTCCGGGAAGCACCGCATCCAGCTTCGCGCTCGCGGTCTCGGGCGAGTCCGACTCGTACACACCCGCATGCGCCTTGACGATCTCCCCGAGCGCCCAGAACGTGATTCCTTCTCCATAGGGCAGGCAACGCCCTTGCCGCCACGTGATGAGCCCTTCCAGCTCGTCGATGTACGCGAAGAGCTCGGCGACGAGCCGCGACTTGCCGACGCCGGGCTCCCCGACAACCGTGACGAGCTGGACCGAGCGCTCGCTCGCGACTCTGTCGAACGTTGCGCGGAGAAGAGTCAGGTCGAGCTCGCGTCCGACGAGAGGGGTGGTCATCGACCGGATCACATCCGAGCCGAACCGCGCCCGAGGTGCGATTGCGCGCCAGATGGCGACGGGCTCCGTCTTCCCCTTGGCGACGATCCCGGACGAGCTCCTCGTAGTCGAAGACGCGTTCCGTCGCCTGATACGTCGCCTCCCCGACAGCGACGCCGTCGACCGGGGCCGCGGCTTGGATCCGGGCAGCAGTGTTGACGACATCTCCTGTCGCCATCCCTTCGCCACGCTCGGGGTGCGCATCGAGCGAGACAACGGCCTCGCCGGTGTTCACTCCGATACGCACCGAGAGGGAGAGCCCCGGATCCGCCTCGTTCAGCTCCTCGATCGCCTCGAGCACCGCCAGGCCCGCCCTGACGGCCCGCTCCGCGTCGTCCTCGTGTGCGACGGGAGCGCCGAACACCGCCATGACGGCATCGCCGATGAACTTCTCGACCGTGCCGCCATAAGCCTCTATGCGCTCGCTCGTGCGCGCGTGGTACGGGGCGAGGCGCGCCTGAACCTCCTCCGGGTCGGCCGACTCGGACGCCGCCGTGAACCCGACGAGGTCGCAGAAGAGCACGGAGACGACCTTCCGCTCCCTGGCTCCAGCGGGGGCGGGAGTCTCCGAAAGCGCAGCGCCGCAGTGCGGGCAGAACGGAAACTCGCCCGGGAGATCCTTGCCGCATGCGGGGCACGCAGGCATGCGCGCGAGTCTACGACCCTGTAAACACCGTTTACCAGCCCGTGGGACGGGCGAGGTGCGCCCGTGTCAGCGGGCTGTCAGTTACGGCGGCCACGTACGGGGACGTTCGAATCAAACGGAGGTCGAGGCGAGGCGGCGGTCCGTACGCGTTGCGTCACATGCACATCCAGCCGCCATCGACAACGAGGTTGATGCCGTTGATCGCCTCGTTCTCGAGCAGGAAGCGCGATGCGCCGACGACCTCTGCCATCGTCACGAGGCGCCCGATCGGCGTCCGGTCGACGAGCGCCTTGTGCCGTTCCGGGGCCATGTCGCGCCACTGCGGGCTGTCGCCGACGATCGCGGGGTGGATCGCGTTGACGCGTATCGGCGCGAGCTCCCACACGAGGGTCCGCACGAGGGCGGTCACACCGCCGTTGACCGTCGTCACGGTCGTCGAGCCCGGATACGGCCGGTCGCGCGCCAGCCCTCCGTAGAAGAGGATGCTCGAGCCGTCGTCGAGCCGCGGCGCGAGCACGTGGATCACCTCCGTGAAGCCGACCAGCTTGAGCGTGACGAGCCTGAGCGCAGCGTCGATGTCGTACTCGCGCACCTTGTTCACGTCGCGCTCGATCGCGACGAGGACGAGGTGGTCGACGTCGCCGACATCGGCGAGCGCGCCCGCGATCGTGTGCGGCTCCGCGAGGTCGAACCCGATGCCGCGCGTCGCGCCGCCGATGTCCTGCGCCGCAGTCTCCGCGCGGGACTGGTCCCTGCCGGTCACGACCACCTCGCGGCCCTCGCCGGCGAAGGACATCGCGAGCTCACGGCCCATCCCCTGCGTGCCGCCAACGATGACGACGTTTCCCATGCTGTCTCCTTTCGCTCAAGGCTGCTGGCCCCGATCCGCACGAGCGCGCGGACCGGGGCCGAGCACTAGCTACCTAGACCGCCGCCGATGCCTCGGCTGCCCAGTCCGGCAACAGCTCGCCTTCGCCGAGGATGTGATTCCGAGACCCGTCGAGCTTGGAGAAGGTCTTCGGGAGGTCGACGCCGACCAGCTTTCCATTGCGCTTCACGGCGCGACCGGCGACGAATACCGAATCGACGTTGGACGTGTCGGCGAAGACGACGATCGTGCCGATGGGATCGACCATCGGAGCCGTGTTGATCGCGTTGACGTTCAGGAGCACGATGTCCGCCTGCTTCTTCGGCGTGAGCGATCCGATCTTGTCCTCGAGCGCGCACGCGCGGGCGCCTTCGATCGTGGCGAACTCGAGCACGTCCCTGTGGGACAGCTTCGGCGCGAACGCCTCGTCGGGTGTGTCGGTGTGGGCGCCGATCCGCTCGTAGACGAGGGCGGTGCGCATCTGCGTGAACATCTCACCGGGGACGCTCGAGACGACGTCGACGGAGAGCGACGGCCGGACGCCGCGATCGAGGAGCCTGCCAGTCGGCGGCGGCCCGTGACCCATGAGCATCTCGACGTACGGGGCGATTGAGGCAGTCCCTCCGGTCGATGCGATCAGGTCGAGCTCCTCGTCCGTCGAGTCCGTGCAGTGGATGTACGTCGTGTCGGGGCCGAGGAGGCCAAGGTCGTGCATGTTCTTGACGTGGGTGACGTGGACGGTCGTCAGCCGCATGCCGACGTGCACGCTGATGCGGATGCCGAGGTCGCGCGCGAGCTCCCAGTCGTGCTTGGCGACCTCGAAGTTGGAGTTGCCCGGCGCTCGCGCCGCGAGCGCGAGTGTCAAGAGCTGATCGTCCGAAGAGAAGTACGTCTCCGCGATGCGGCGGATGTCCTCCGGATGTTCCAGGTCGCTGAAGGACCACCACTCGCCGCCCGTCGGCACGCCATGCGCGTAGATCGCGCGGATGCCGGCGTCCTTCAGGCCCTGGACGGCGGCATCGGAGTGGTCGGGCGTGTTGTTGATGTGCGACCAGTCGAGCAACGTGGTCACGCCCCCGTTCATCGCCTCCAGGGAGCCTGCGTAGTTGCCGACGTGGACGTCCTCGGGGCGGTAGTGGCCGCCGACGCTCCCGAGCATCACCGCGAAGTAGTTGTCGAGCGTGCAGCACGGGAGGACGCCGCGCACCGGTGTCTGCCAGGTGTGCCGGTGCGTATCCACGAATCCCGGCATGACGATCATCCCGGTCGCATCGATCTCCTCCGCGTCCGATACGCCGAGGTCGGGACCGACGTCCACGATGACGCCGTCCTCGACGAGGACTTCGCCGTTCGGGATCTCGCCGATGTCGGGGTCCATCGAGACGACGAACCCGTTCCGGAAAACGAGGCGCTGCGAGCTCATGCCACTCTCCTTGGCCGGCGGAACATCGATATCGCGTCAGCACTCGGGCACGCCCGCCTGCGGCAGGCCGCGTCGCGCTGCCGGATGTACAGCGAGCATAAACACCCCCGCGCAGGAGAGTCAACCGCTTCCGAGTCGAGACTTGCCCGTGTTGAAGGGGTTGCCGCGGCCCGACCGACGGTTCGGCACGTTTGAGTCCGGTGGACGACACGCGGCGTGCGTTCGGTCACGGTTGACACTTCGCGCTCGAGGTGCGCAGAATGGACACCTGGTCGCGGCTCGCTCCTCACCGTTCTGCCGCTCTGGATCGGGTGGCCCGTGAGCTCCCTGGGTGACGGGGATCCCGTAGCCGACGCCCCGACGACGGGCCGCTCGGCGCAAGTCGTTGCGAGCGGGCTCGTCGCCGCTCGTTTTCTCCCCATCTGGCTCGCGATGGCGGCGCTCCTCGTCATTGCCGCGCTGTTCGCACCGAGCACGCTCGAGAACACGTCGTGGTCCTACATCCTCCCGTACATGACGATCCTCGCGATAGCGGCGCTCGGACAGATGCTCGTGGTCATGCAGGCGGGCATCGACCTCTCGACCGCCGGCGTGATCTCCCTCTGCGGGAACGTGTTCGTCGGCGTGAGCGTGGGCTCCGACCGTGGTCTGGTGGTGGGAATGCTCGTCTGCCTCGGCCTCGGGGCACTCGTGGGCCTCGTCAACGGAATCCTCGTCGGGATCGTGAGACTGAACCCGCTGATCGTCACCCTGGCTGTCGGCCTGATCGTGCTCGCATGGAGCTCGAAGTACGCGCGCGAGCACACGGTTTCACTCCAGGTGCCGGACTCGCTCTCGTCGTGGGCGTCCGAGAAGTGGCTCGGGGTCAGCACGGTCTTCTGGGCAGGCGTCGCGATCACGCTCGCCGTCGCGCTCGTGCTTCGCTACACGACCGCCGGCCGGCGCTTTCAGACGGTGGGTGCGAACCCGAGAGCAGCGTGGATGGCCGGACTGCGCGTCCGGACCCACGTCGTGTTCGCGTACACGGCGGCAGGCGCTCTCTACGCGGTCGCGGCGATCCTGCTCGCAGGCGTGCGCATCAGCATCGACCCGGCGTTCGGCGCCTCGTATCTCCTCGCACCCATCGCCGCGGTCGTCCTCGCGGGCGCGGCGCTCTCGGGCGGACTGGCGAGCGCGACCTCGACCTGGGTGGCGGCGCTCGCGCTCACGTTCCTGACGGAGATGCTGCTCATCTTCGGACTCTCGGCGGCGCTGCAGTTCATCGTGTTCGGCGCAGCGATCATCGTCGGGATGCTGGTCTCGGGGGACCGGATGGCGTCGCTCCTCGGTCGTCTTCTGCGGACGATCGAGAACCGTGCGGCGAGCGGTCAGCGTACTGTCAACGACATCACGAGCTGAGGCAGGCTCACGAAAGGAGTCACGATGGAGGGTCGGAAGGAGTCCGTAGTGTCGCGCAGGCGTCCCTTGGCAGTGGGCGTGCTGACACTCGTGCTGCTCGGGACGATGCTCGCGCTCGTCTCGACGAGTAGCGGCGGCACCGACAAGACGCAGGCGTCGGCTCAGAAGCCGTCGGTGATCATCGGGAAGGGGAAGGGGTTCGGCGAGGTGTACGCCGCAAAGGCGACCACCCTGAGGCACACCCTCTTCAAGGCCAAGCTCATCCCGAAGCCAGGGATGGCACGCAATATCGCGCTGGCCGGACTCGGTAGAGCCGACAGGAAGGTGAACGAGGCTCTGGCGCTCAGGTGCTGGAAGAACAACGGCTGCACAACCGGGACGAAGGGCAAGCTCCACGTCGCGTACATCGAGCAGTTCGGCGAGAACGTCTACCGCCAGATGTCGAAGATGGAGTTCATCCTCCAGGCGCTGACCTACAAGGAGGTCGGCAGGATCAGCTACTCGAGCGCGCATGTGGACTTCAACAAGGCGTTCGCCGACTGGAAGGCAGCGATCGCCCAGGGTGTCGACGTGATCGTCACCTATCCGGACTTCGGCGACGCCATGATCCCGGTCATGAAGGAGGCGACTGACGCCGGAATCCCGGTTGCGACGTATGCCTGGGGCTACGTCAGCGATCCCGGCAAGAACTACCTGACGGTCGTCGGTGAGGACACCTGCGTGACGGGCAAGACGTGGGCGTACACCATGAACAACCGGGTCAAGTCCGGAAAGATCGCGTTCCTCGGCGGTTTCGCGGGGAACCCACTCTCCGAGGGCTGGCAGAAGTGCGAGGCGCCTGCGGTCAGACCGAGTATCGACGTCGTCGCGAAGGAGCCGACGGACTGGAATCCGTCCAAGGTGCAGCAGGTCGTGGCCGGAATCCTCGCGAAGAATCCCGACATCAAGGGCTGGAGCTACGAATACGGGCTCGGCATGGCCCAGGGTGGGTATGCGGCATACAAGGCCGCAGGCATTCCGTTCAACACCGTCCTGACACTCCGCACGGACGACGTCGGCATGGGCTGCCTGTTCAACCAGCTCGACAACCCGAAGCTCGAGATGTACTACACCAGCTCCTTCAACTCGCATATTCGGGTCGCCCTGACGGCTGGGATGATGAAGCTCAAGGGCGCGAGGATCCCGCCGACGATTGTGTTCCCGATCGAGCTGCAGAACCAGCGAAAGCGCGACTCGTGTGTGAAGGGCTATCCACAAGAGGCCTCCGCGACGTCGCTCATCCCATTGAGCTTGCTCAAGAAGATGTACCCGTAGGAGGAAGCGGAACCAGACCACAACATCGATGTCGACTTCCGGGCCTGCTCGCGGGGGAAGCCATGCTTCCCCCGCGAGCCCCGTACTCACGCTGCGAGGCGTGTCCAAGGCGTTCGGTGCGGTACAGGCGCTTCGCGAGGTCAGCGTCGACTGCCGCGCCGGCGAGATCCACGCCCTCGTCGGGGAGAATGGGTCCGGGAAATCGACATTGCTCGGGATCGCCAGCGGCTTCCTCACTCCTGACGAGGGCACCGTCGTGGTGGGAGAGACGGAGCGACGGCGCGTGTCTCCCGCCGAGAGCCGCACGCTCGGTCTCGGCATCGCCTACCAGACGTACTCGCATGTGCTGCACCTGTCGGTAGCGGAGAACCTCTACCTCGCGGCACCGTCCGACCTCCGACCGACGTACGGACGCATGAACGGATGGGCGGCGGACCGGCTGGCCGAGTTCGATCTCGACATCTCGCCGACCGCGCCCGCGGGGACGCTCTCGCTCGCGGAACGACAGCTGCTCGAAGTCGTCAAGGCGCTACTTCCCCAGCCGAAGGTGTTGCTCCTCGACGAGCCGACGACGGCCCTCGGGCCTGAGGACGTCGACCATCTGCACGCACTGGTTCACGAGCGGAGCCGCGCCGGCGTCGGGATCGTCTACGTCAGCCACCGCCTGCCCGAGATCCTCGGCATCGCCGACCGGATCACCGTGCTCCGCGACGGCGTGGGCCAGGGCACGTTCGAGGCGGCCTCGATGTCGGAGGAGAACCTCGTCGCGCTGATGATCGGACGTCCGCTCCAGCTCGCATTCCCGCCGCGACATGAGCGTGAGGAGCGGCGCCACGTGCTCCTCGCGGTCTCGGGCCTGCGGGGCGACCGGTTCGGGCCGATCGACCTCGAGGTGGCGAGCGGCGAGATCCTGGGAATCGCGGGCGCCGAAGGCAACGGGCAGGTGCAGTTCCTCCGGGCGCTCGCTGGCGCGGAGCGGGCTACGGGGACAGCGACCTGCGACGGGAGCCAGCTCGACTCGGGTTCGCCCCTCGGATCGCTCCGCGCCGGCGTCGTGCTGCTGAGCGGAGACCGCGCGTCCGATTCGCTCTTCCCCGTCCTGAGCGTCCGAGCCAACGCGACGATCCAGGTACTACGGCGGCTCGGGAGTCTCGGGCTCCTCAATCGCAGACGTGAGCGACGCACGGTCGACGACATCGTGCGGCGCCTCAGCATTCGAGCGGCGTCGATCGAGCAGCCGGTGCAGACGCTCTCGGGCGGCAATCAGCAGAAGGTCTCGCTGACGCGACCGTTCCTGCGCGGCGACGTCAAGGTGATCCTGGCCGAGGAGCCGACGCAGGGCGTCGACATCGCGGCACGCTTCGACATCTACGACGCGCTGCGCGCGAAGGCGAAGGAAGGCGTCGCGACGATTGTCAAGTCGAGCGACCCGCTCGAGCTCGCCGGGCTCTGCGACCGCGTCGTCGTGATGTCACGCGGGCAGATCGTGGACGAGATCCCCGGCGACGAGCTCGGAGAGCGGCGCATTGTGGAAGCCATCGTCGGCTCGCGGGCGAGCGCGAGAGAGCCGGGGGCCGAGAGCCCCGAAGAGTCGGCGTGAGGCTCGGCAGGTTCAGCGGGGCGCTGCCGCTCGCCCTGATGACGGTCCTGATCGTCGCGGTCGGCGCCTATGCCACGGTGCGCCAGGACGCATTTCTGACGAGCTACAACCTCAACAACCTCCTCCTCCTGGCGATGCCGCTCGCCCTTGTGTCCCTCGGCCAGACCTGCGCACTGCTCGTCGGCGGCTTCGATCTCTCGGTGGCGGCGCTCATGACGTTCTGCGTCGTCGTCGCGTCCTACACGATGACCTTCGAAACCTCAGGGTGGGCGTTGCTGCCCGGAGCCCTGGTACTCATCGCCGTGGGCGTGGCGACAGGGATCTTCAATGCCGTGCTCATCTGCGTCCTGAAGCTTCCGTCCATCATCGCGACGCTCGGGACGTTCAGCATCCTCGAGGGCGCATCGCTCCTCCTCCGGGATCATCCCGAGGGCCCCATCTCGAGCGACGTCATCGACGGTCTCACGACGAGTGTCAGCTTCGTTCCGATTGCCTTCATCGCTGTCGTGGTGCTCGCCGTCCTCGCCGACGCGTGGCTGTACCGCACGCGTACCGGCCTCGCCCTGAGAGCAGTCGGCCTCGACGAGACGTCGTCGCGCCGGCTCGGGATGGCAACCGGCCGCATCGTCTTCCTCGCGTTCGTCGTCTGTTCGGTGATGGCGTCGCTCGCCGGCTTCTTCCTCGCGGCCCAGGTCCAGATCGGCTCGCCGCTCATCGGCAACTTCGGGCTCGAGAGCATTGCCGCAGCCGTCCTCGGCGGCGCAGCGCTCTCCGGCGGGAGAGGCTCGTTCGTGGGCACCCTGCTCGCGGCGCTCTTCCTCTCGCTGATCGACAACGTCCTGCCGTTGTTCCATCAGCCGACGGAGTACTCCCAGATCACCATCGGCGTGCTGATCCTGCTGGCGCTCGTCCTCTATCAGAGTCCCGAGCTTCTCGCCCGCCTGCGTACGAGCCGGGCCGGCGTCGGCCGCCTCCAGGCCGGCGAGGGAGAAGCGTCGTAGGCTGACGCTAGTCCGTAACCGGGCGGGGCGGCGACACCATCGTCGTCCGCGGATCGGCCTCGCGGCCGATGACGACCCAGATCGCGTCGACGGGCTCTCCGCCGATGGCCCAGAGCCGGTGCGGTGACGACGAGTCGAACGCGATCGACCCACCTGGGCCGAGCTCGTACACCTCGAACCCGACCTGCACTCCGAGCGTACCGCTCGTCACGTAGCCGTACTCCCTCCCGCCGTGCGTCATCAGCGCATCCTCGGGGCACGACGCCGCTCCGACTGGGTACACGACGTACAGGAACTCCACATCCGGGTCGCGCTCATGGGTGAGGCGCTCCCAGCGTATGCCGGACGCAAGATTGATCACCGGTCGCGTCTCGGGGCGTTCCGAGAGGCCATCGCCTCGTTGGACCACGCGCTCCTCCGGTCGCTCGCCGAAGACGTCGCTCATCGTCATGCCGAGCTCCGTGACGATGGCGTAGAGCGTGCTGACCGACGGATTGACGCGGTCGAGCTCGATCTGCGAGACAAGGCTCGGAGACACGCCCACCCGACGTGCGAGCTCGCGGAGACCGATGCCGAGGCGCTCTCGCTCGGCACGGAGACGATGACCGACCTTCGAGCCCTCGAGACCGCGCTCGATTGAGCTGGAGGAAGGCGCCGGCTCGCCCGTCGGTGGCGAGCCCCCGCCGGCGCGCGAACGTCCGTTACCGGACACGGGCGCGTATCTCCTGTGCGATTCGCCCCGGACCTGGCAGGAACGCATCTTCGAGGGGTGGGCTGTACGGGATCGGGGTATCGGGTGTCGCGATGCGCCACGCGTCGTCGAGGTGGCCGAGCCCGTGCTCGACGACGGAGGCGAGCACCTCACCCGCCCAGCCACCCGTCAACGGCCCTTCCTCGACGACCACGATCCGGCTCGTCTTGCGGACCGAGGCGAGAACGGTCTCGAGATCGAACGGCCGGAGCGTGCGGAGGTCGATGACCTCGACCGACACCCCACTCTCCTCGAGCTCGGCCGCCGCCTCGAGCCCGTCGTGAACCCCTTTCATCGCAGTGACAAGCGTGACGTCACGCCCTTCGCGAACCACCGCCGCTTCGCCGAGCCGTCCCTGCACACCGTTCACGTCGCCTTCGAGACCGTAGAGCCGCTTGTGCTCGAAGAAGAGCACCGGATTGTCGTCGCGGATCGCTGCCTTCAGCAGCCCCTTTGCGTCCGCCGGCGTCGAGGGGCACACGATCTTGAGGCTGGGCACGCCCATGAACCAGGACGCGGGCATCTGAGAGTGGATCGCGCCGAATTGGCCCCCAGCGCCGACCACGGAACGGATCACGAGTGGCACGCTGACCTGCTCCTGTGTCAGGAACCAGTACTTCGTCGACTGGTTGACGATGCTGTCCATCGCGAGCGTGAGGAAGTCGCCGAACATGATCTCGATGACGGGCCGCAGGCCGTGCACTGCCGATCCGAACGCCGCGCCTGCGAGCGCCAGCTCGGAGATCGGCGTGTCGAAGACACGCTCGGGGCCGTACTTGTCAAAGAGGCCCGTCGTCGTCGCGAAGACGCCACCGGCGACCGCGACGTCCTCGCCGAAGAGGATCACCCGCTCGTCGGCTGCCAGCTCTTCGTCGAGCGCATCTCGGATGGCGGTGCGAAAGGCGACCTTCGGCACGTCAGCGTCTCCCTCTCGTCATGGTCGGATCACGAGGCGAGCGCGAGCGGTCGCTCGAGCAGCTCACGTAGTCGGGACAGGAACCGCGCGCCGTCGGCGCCGTACACGACGCGGTGATCGCAGCTCAGGGTGAGGGTCATGAGGTCGCGGAACGCGACGCGGTCGGCGCCTTCCTCGACCGGTGCCCGCCGCGCGCTTCCGACCGCGAGGATCGCGACCTGCGGAGGGTCGATGATCGCGGTGAACGAGTGGACGCCGAACATGCCGAGATTCGAGACCGTGAAGGTGCCGTCACGAAAGTCCTCGGGCGTCAGGGCTCGGCGTCGAGCGGCGTCCGCCAGCCGCCGCGTCTCCACGGCGATCTCGGCGAGCGACTTCCGGTCTGCGTCGAGCACCACCGGCACGAGCAACGCGTCGTCGGTGGCGACGGCGATGCCGACGTTGACGCGCGAGTAGCACTCGACCCTGCCGTCGACGTACGAGGCGTTGAAACGCGGAAACTCGCGCAAGGCTGCGCTCGATGCCTTGACCACGAAGTCGTTGAGCGACGGAACGTCCTCGCCCTGGTCGCGCGCGTCGCGTCGTGACGCGACGATCTGCGACACATCGACGTCGGTCGAGACGGTGAAAACCGGGATCGTCTTCGCTGACTCGGTCATACGGCGCGCGATCGTCGACTGCGTCGGCGTCGGCTCGAGAATGCTGACCTCACCCTTGCCTCCGCCGCTGTCCTGCTGTGCCGTCGTTCCAGCCTGGCCCCCGCCTCGGCCGCCGCAGATCTCGTCACGTCTTCGACCGTTATCCGGCCGCCAGGCCCGGTTCCGGTCAGGCCGTGGAGCGACACGCCGAGCTCGACGGCGGTGCGCTTCGCGACGGGCGTCGCGACCGGACGCCGCGCCGGAGAGCCGTCACCTGCCGGCGGCCCAGCGACGTCGGCTGCGTCCGAGGTGGAAGGCACGGTCGCCGCCTCGGGTTGTGGCGGTATCGGCCGCGCGCCGCTGCTCACGGCGCCGTCGCCGTTCGCCAGGGTTGCGATCGGCTCTCCGACAGCGACCGTCGCGCCCTCCGGGACCAGGATCGAGGCGAGCGTGCCGTCCCACTCGGCCTCGTAGACGACGGTCGCCTTGTCGGTCTCCACCTCGATCAGGCCCTCGCCTCGCTCGAAGGCGTCGCCCGCCGACTTCAGCCAGCGGACGATGACCGCATCGGCCATCGAGTCGGACAACTTCGGCATCGTCAGCTCCCGCGGCACGGTCAGTCCTTGAACTCGCGGGCCGTAAGCTCGGTCGGGAAGGGCGCGGCGAGCCCGCTCTCGCGCATCCGCTCCAGCTGCGCGCTCATCTCGCGCTCGATCTCGTCGAGGTTGCCCGCGTCGACGCCCTCGGCCTCGAGCTGCGCGCGGAGGACGACGATCGGATCCCGCGCCTTCCACTGCTCGAGCTCGCCGTCGGGCCGGTATGCGCCCGGGTCGCTGCGCGAGTGACCGACGAAGCGATACGTCAGCGCTTCGAGGAACGCAGGCCCGTCCCCGGCGCGGGCGTGTCGAACAGCCCGCTCGGCCGACTCGCGCACGGTCCACACGCTCATCCCGTCGATCGTCTGGGCCGGCACGCCCATCACCTCCACGCGTGCACGAATCTCACCAGCCGTGACCGAGCGGAACGGCGTGTACTCCCCGTAGCCGTTGTTCTCGCAGACGAAGACGACCGGCAGCTTGAAGACCTGGCAGAAGTTGAGGCACTCGAAGACGTAGCCCTGGTTCATCGCGCCATCGCCGAAGTACGCGACGGCGACCCCGCCCGTCGTCCGCTTGAGTGCGAGCGCCGCCCCGGTCGCCGCAGCGATGCTGCCCCCGACGATCCCGAACGAGCCGATCAGCCGATCAGCGGGCGAGTTGATGTTCATCGAGCCTGCCCGCCCACCGTTGATTCCGGTCGCGCGCCCGAGCATCTCGTCGAGCAGCGCTTGCGGGTCGACTCCGACCGCGAGCGCGTGGCCGTGGCCGCGGTACGTCGCCGCGACGCGGTCGCGTTCCTCGAGGACGCTCGCGACGCCGGTGGCGATTGCCTCCTGTCCGGAGTACAGATGCGTCGTTCCGTAGACCTCGCCCGCGAGAAACAGCGACTGGACGAGGTCCTCGAACCCGCGGATGAGGAGCATCTGACCGTAGATCCGCGTGTACAGATCGAGGTCGTCGAGAACGCCCGTCGCCGGCTGGTCGCTGACGTGACTCACACCGCACCGACACCGGCGTCGGTGGCGAGACGCTCGGCGAGGTAGTTCCAGTCCCGCTCGTGACGGTACGAGAAACGCGCCGGCGGCCCGGGCGCCGAGGTCTCGAGCCACCGCACCCGGCCTCCCTGCGTCTCGTAGAACGCGTGCACGCACCCGGTGCCCGTCCAGAAGGCGTCGCCGGGCCGAAGGGTGTACCGGTCGCCGTCCGCGACGACGTCGACCTCTCCCTCGAGCATGTAGTAGGACTCCTCGAACGGGTGGTCGTGAGGGTTGGCGCAGGCTCCCGGCTGGTAGTCGACCATGAACATCGTGTGGAGCTGGGCGTCGAGCCGCTGGTCGACGAGCATCTTCACCGCGATCCCGCTGTAGGCGAGGACCGCGGTCGCCATGCTCCCCGACACGGTCGGAGCAGCGATCGCCTGGCCTCGCTTCAGGCTGTCGAGGTCCATCTCGTCGTCCGTGAGCAGGAACAGGTTGCGGTTGCGCGGATCGCGGGCGTCGAGCGCTGCCGCGGGACTGTCCGGCGCGGGTCCGAGGAAGAAGGTGTCGCTGCTGTCGACGCGCGGTCGCGGCGAAGCCATCTCGATCCACAGCGCGCGGTCGCCGCAGCGAAACGCATGGGGTGCGCCCGACGGGTACCGCGCCGCAGGCGCCGGGCTGCGAGCTTCACGCCCCGCCCCTCCAGGTAGAGCAGCGGCTCGCCCTCGAGCACGTAGAAGCTCGTCTCGTAGGAGTGCAGGTGCTCGTCGACATGGCCGTCGACGAGCGAGACCAACGTCAGCGCCATGTGCGTCGAGCCGAGCGTGCCGTCGACGAGCCGGCAGGTCGTCAAGCCGCTCGAGCGGCCGGGCAAGGCGTCGGGGAGCTCGATGTCCTCGCGGCGGACGAGGCGATATCCCGGCCGCCCGTCCGCGAGCTCGTGCGTGCCGGTCTCGCCGGTCATCGCGGGACGCCGGCAGGCTCGACGACTGCGGAGGACGCGACCGCGGCGGCGATCCCCGGCGCGCCGTCGTGCTGGCCGTCGTCGCTCGTTCGCGACGAGGTCCGCGCCGCGCACGTACGTGCGCCCCGCGACCAGCAGCTCATCGGCCGGGAAGCGGGTGATCACGTCGCACCCGGTCGCGGTCACGACGACCTCTTCCTCGATTCGCGCCGCGGACCGGCCATCCGTCGCCGCGCAGTAGGTCTCGAGCGCGAAGACCATCCCTACCTCGAGCTCGACCGGGTGCTCGAGGGAATGGACGCGCGAGATCATCGGAGACTCGTAGAGCCCCACGCCGATGCCGTGCCCGAACTGGAGACCGAAGCAGGTCTCTTCGTCCGGGAAGCCGAGCTCCTCGGCAGTCGGCCAGACCTCCGCGATCTTGTCCGTCGTCATGCCGGGCCGCACGAGCGCGATCGCCGCATCGAGCCATTCGCGGCACTGCTTGTACGCGTCGAGCTGGGAGTGGCTGACGCCGCCGATGTTGAACGTGCGGTAGTAGCACGTGCGGTACCCCATGAACGAATGGATGATGTCGAAGAACGCCTGGTCGCCCGGCCGCAGGAGCCGGTCGGAGAACACGTGCGGGTGCGGGTTGCAGCGGTCGCCCGAGACCGCGTTGACCGCCTCCACCTGCTCGGATCCCATCTCGAACAGCAGCTGATGCGCACGCGCGACGATCTCGTGCTCGTAGACGCCGGGCCGCAGCATCCGGTAGATCTCGTCGTAGACCGCGTCGACGAGCCCGGCCGACTGGTCGAGGAGCGCGATCTCCTCGGCGGTCTTGATCTTGCGCGCCTCGAGGAGTGCCTGGGACCCGTCGGTGACGTGTACCCCGGCGCGCTGCAGCGCCTCGATCGTGACGAGGTCCGCCATGTCGACCCCGAGCGGCTCGCCTTGCAAGGCCGAGCTCGCGCAACTCGTGGGCGATCTTCTCGCCGAGCCGGTCCGGGATCCCGGTCTCGACGGGCATCGCGCCGCGCATCGGCGCGACACCTGCGCGGAAGTTCTCCGCCGGGAGCCACGGCGCGAACAGCTGATGGTGGCGGGCGGCGGATCCGAAGTCCCACAGGATCGGGTCGGCGCCACGCGCGAGCAAGCGCGAAACGGGCGTTCTTGTCCCGCGCCCACTCTCCGATGTGCGTGCTCGTGACGTAGCGGATGTTGTTCGGGTCGAACAGCAGCACCGCTCCGAGGTCCGAGGCTTCGAGCGCCGCCTTCGCGCGATCGAGACGGTCCCGGCGCAGTCGCGGGAAGTCGATGCGCTGCTCCCAGTCCACGGCGCGCGTTGCGTCGGGGGAGCCGACGGCCCTCGTTCGTGTGGTCACTGCACGACCTCCTGTTGGGGAAGCTCACTCACTCTCGAGGGCGGCGCGGCCGCCGTGGCGATGCCAGGACGCGCTCCGCAGGTGCAGGAAGAGCGCGATGAAGTCGTCGTCCGCGTACCCGGCATCCGATCGCCGCCCGAAGGTGCGTCTTCATCTCTCTCGCCAGCGGAAGCTCCAAGCCGGCCTCGCCGGCCGCGTCGAGCACGAGATCGATGTCCTTCTCCATCAGCGCCGTCGTGAACGTCGCCGAGAAGTCGTCGCGCAGGAGAGGCTCCGTCTTGTACTTCACGAACGGTGCCCCGGCGGCGGAGCTCGCCATCACTTCGAGGAGCGCCGCGCGGGAGACGCCGGCGGCCTCGCCGAGAACCAGCGCCTCGGACATCACCTGCGCGAGCACCGCGATCATCAGGTTGATCGCGAGCTTCACGATCCGAGCCTGCTCTCCGTCCCCGACGTGGTGAATGGTCGGACCGATCGCCCCGAGCACCGCCTCGACGTCAGTCGAGCGTCTCGCGAGCACCCGAGACGATGAAGCTCAGGTTTCCCGCGCGCACGACCTCGGGTTGCCGCTGACGGGCGCGCGCAGGTAACGAACGGACGCCATCTCCGCGAGCGAGGCGACGCGTGCCGAGGCGTCCGGCGAGACGGTGCTCAGGTCGACGAGCACGCTGCCCGGCCGGGCAGCGGCGATGACCCTGCCCGCCACCTCCTCGAACGCAGCGTCGTTCGCAAGCGAGGTCAGGATCACGTTGACCTGCGCGACGAGCTCCTCGGGCGTAGCGGCCACGTCAGCGCCCCGAGCGCGCGAGCGCTTCCGCCTTCTCCGGCGTTCGATTGCTCACGACGAGCGGATAGCCAGCGTCGAGGAGGCGCTCCGCGATCGCCGTGCCCATGTTGCCGAGACCGATCAATCCCACGGAGGGACGCGGGTCGTGAGAGGCGCGCACTGTCCAGTATGAATAAACGAACGGGGAGCGGCGGGTCAAGCGCGACGCTCTCCGCTCGGCCTCGCAGGTTCGCGCCCTCGCCGACGATCTGTACAGCCATACGACACGCTTGCCGCATGTGTGCGAAGCACGGGCGCCTCGTATCCGGTCGGCACGCTCGTGGTCGCGGAGTATCTTCACGCCGCGGTGCCGAGCGAGCCGGCACCCCAGAGCAACGAGACAAGGAGCGGATCATGGACCTCATCGACCGGCACTTCGCTGCGGAGAACGCGCACGACATTCCCGCGACTCTTGCGACGTACACCGACGATGTCGTCTGGGACGACGTCGGCCATCCCGCGTGCCCCGTATACGGCAAGAGCGCAGCGGCCGAGATCTACGAGGGGATCATGGACGGGATTCCCGACCTCCATCTGGAGTCGGTTGGCCGCTTCGCCTGCGGCGACCACGTCGTCGACGAGTCGATCGCCACCGGCCACGTCATCGGCTCGTTCATGGGCCTGAGCGGCGGCGGAGCCCCCGTTCGCTTCCGGATACTGCACGTGTTCGACATCCGCGACGGCCTGATAAGTCGCGAGCAGGCCTGGTTCGACACCGCCGGAGTCGCCCGCCAGCTGGAGTCTCACGCGCGCGGAGCGGCCGAGGTGTAGTGAAGCTCGCAGTGGTTCGCAGTAGGGTCTCCTCGTGACAGTCCAACAGTGGGTGGACGCGTACGCGCAGGCCTGGCGCGACCGTGATGCCGACGCGGCGGCGAGCCTCTTCGCGGACGACTGCCTCTACCGCGAGCACCCGCTCCAGGAGCCTCACCGCGGTGCCGAGGGCGTCCGATCCTACTGGGCGAACGCCACAGCGACGCAGGACCGCGTCGACGTGCGGATGGGCCGGCCGGTCGAGTCGCCGGACGGGCGGCGGGCCGCGGTCGAGTTCTGGGTCAGAATGCTGAACAGCGGTACCGAGGTGACGCTGATCGGGATCCTCTTCCTCCGCTTCACGGACGACGGGCGCTGCGAGGAGCTTCGCGAGACGTGGCTCTTCGAGGCGGGTGACCACGCTCCGCACGAGGGCTGGGGGCTCTAGGCGTCTCTGACCCGACAGGGCAGATCTCCTCATGAACCCTAGGTGCGCCCGGGAGGATTCGAACCTCCGACCCGCGGATTAGAAGTCCGCCGCTCTGTCCACTGAGCTACGGGCGCGCAACCCGGAGGGTACTGGGCGCTCGGGCCGTCTATCGCGCTGTCAGGACGAGCGGCGCGCAGGGGACACCCGTTGCCTCGCGAACGGGCTTGCCCGCGACATCCCGCGGCGCGATCGTGATCTTCCGCGCGGTCACGGTCACCTCTGCGTAGCTGTAGACGTCGAGCGCGGCGCACCGCATTCCGACACCGCGAGGAGGCTGGGTCTTGAAGAAGAGCGCGCCGATGGCCGTGCCGGCTCCGGCGACTCCGAGTGTGGAGTCGATCTCCTTCGCGAACGTGTTCGTGGCCACGGGACCTGTCACGACCTCCCACATCCCGGTGCTCTCGGGCGATGCTCCTAGCGTCTCGTAGCGGATCTCGTTGATCAGGTTCGCGTGGGTGTCCGTCGTCAGGAAGACGACATTCTTGGCGTTGTTCTGAAGGAACCGGAGCAGGCGCTCTCGCTCGGCCGCATAGCCCTCCCAGCGGTCGTAGGGAAGCGCGTAGAACTGCTGGATCGGGACCTCGTTGACGACGACCTTCCAGACCGCGGTCGATGCCTTGACCGCGTTCGTGAACGCGGTGTACTGACGGGTCCCGAGCATCGTTCGTCGAGGATCCGAGATCGCCGCCAGGCACGCCCCAGCGACCGGGTTCGCGAGCGACGGCGCGAGTGTCGAAAAGGCGTCGCGAACCGCCTGGGGCGCGGTCGGGGCGAGGTCGCCGCCGCATGCTTCGTCTGCCTTCGCGCTCCGGAACGTGCGCTCGTCGAGGAAGAAGAGCTCGAGGTTCTTCCCCCAGCGAACGCTTCGGTACAGACCCACCCGGCCGGAGTACGTGACCGGCGAATAGTCGCGGAACGCCTTCTGCCCTGCGCGAAAGAGCTCCGCCCCGTTCTCCGCCCGCGAGAAATCGTTGATGAACTCGTGGTCGTCCCAGTGGCTGTACAGACCCGCTGAGCGCGCGGAGGCGCTGCAGCGGCGGCAACGCGAGCCCGAGTCGGTACTTCGCCCACTTCTCCGGCACCGTACGAGCGACCGCGGCCCCGGCGAGCTCGCTGTCGGAGTAGATCGTGTCCCCGAGGTTGATGTTGAAGTCGTTCCGCTCCGCCGCCATCCGTGCGTAGATCTGGAAGCCGTTGAAACCGGGCTTGCCGTTTGCACCGGGCGTCGCGTCCGCATCGCCGGTTATCGCGAACCGCACCCTTGCACTCGCGTTCGCCCGGGGAGCTGTCTCGAACTCCCCGCTTTCGCTGACGGCGCCTCGCTGGGAGAAACGGTACGAAAAGCGCGTGCCGGGACAGAGACCCGTGATCCGCACTTGGACGGTGAGGTCGTTCGCTGCGACGGGCCGCGCGCCCCGCGGGTCGATCGCGACTCGCGGATCGCAGCCCACACCTACGGACGGATCGACCAGCCGCAGCCTCACCGGTTCCGGCGTCGACGCACGCGTCCAGAGGATCGCTGAAGTCGAAGTAATCTCACCCGCGGCGACGCCATAGCGAAAACTTGGGCTCGCGGCGTCCGCCGACACGACCGCAAGGACCAGAAGGACAACGGCTGCCAGCACGACGGCGCGGCGCATCTCCTCGACCCTATGCCGCCTCGGGAGGACGGTCAACGTCCTCGCGCAGCTCCTCCTCGGACAGGAAGCGAAGAAACCAGTACGCAAAGACGGCGAAGAACACCACTGCCTGCTCGACGGCCATCAGGACACCCGCGATCTGCTGATCCTCGAGCACCGACAGTCCCCAGACGCGGTGATGGGCCTGGACGTAGAAGTCGTAGATCTCGTTCGGAACGAGCGCCAACATCAGCCCGATCGGGCTGGCGAGAACGAAGGCCGCGAAGACGACCCCAGCTCGAACCCCGGCGCCGAGCTGGTGCGGTGCGTCTTGCACGATGCTCCACCACAGGAAAACGCCCGTGAGGAAGTAGAGGGCGTGCTCGAGATGGAGCAGCGTGCTCGGGTTCTCGAGCGCGGTGTCGTAAACCCACGGGAGGTGCCACACGATGTAGTTCCCGAGCCAGAGGGGCAGCGCAACGCCCGGATGCGTGAGCACGTGCATGAGCGCGGGTCGCGCGAGCGCGGCCGCAAGGGCAGGTGGCAACCCGAGGACGGCGAGGAGCGGCGCCCACTCGGCGAGGACGACGTTCTGGAGCAGGTGAATCGTGAGGAGGTAGTGCATCGCGAGCGTATGTAGCGGCGTCGCACTGACGACCAGGAGGAGCACCATCGCCACCAGGAAGCAGGCGATGCGCCAACGAGCCGCCGGGAAGCGGCGAAGAGCGACGCAATACCCGATCGTGAGCAGCGGAACCACGACGAGGGCCTCGGGGTTCCACGACCACGCGTATGGCTCCACGTCGCTACGCTAACCGCGCGCGGGCGTAGCTCAGTTGGTAGAGCGCCAGCCTTCCAAGCTGGATGTCGCCGGTTCGAGCCCGGCCGCCCGCTTCGGTCTGCTCTAGCGGCCGGTGGCGGAGAAGTGCTGGTAGTCGCGTACGGACGTCCAGTCTCCGCCCCACTCCCAGCCAACCGCCTCGAACGCGCGCACGAGCACGTTGCCAGGGCAGGCCATGCCGCGGCGGCAAGGGGTGCGGTCGACATAGGGTCGACTCGCGGTGTGCGACGTCCTTCCAGCGCTGACGTACGGGTTCTCGATCGGGTTGAGATCGATCGCACGCCCGTATGCATGCTCGGACCAGCGGCTCGTTCCCTCGACGTAGCGGCAGTTGAACGCCGACGTGTTGTCGGCTTCGATCGAGCGGAAGTCGCTCGCCCCGTACGCGTCGACAGGGACCATGCGCCTGATCGGGACCCGTGCCGTGTAGAGCCGGCGCAGCACGCTCACGACGTCGGTCGCGACGTCGCGGTGGACGATCAGCCTCCCCGTGCGCACACGGCCGTCGAACCCGAAGTGGCGAGCGGTGACGACGCGCAGATCGCGGAGGCCGACTGGGCACCCGGGACGCCACGAGGTGCCTGTCATCGTCTGACGCAGCTGCCCTGCGATCGGCGAGACGGTCGCCGCGAACGGCTCAGTGGCTGCGCGGCCCGACACGCCGCCCAGGAGCGCGACGAACGCGCACGAGAGCGCCACCACCCGGACACGCACACGGCCGCTCACACGGACTCGTATACAGGAGACCACTCCAGGGCGCCGAAATCGTCGTGCGGCACCGATCCACGGGAGGTTCGCGAATGACGGAGTCACTCGGTATCCGCCTCGCCGCCGAGGCGCTCGGGACGTTCATGTTCTTCTTCATGGGGTTCTGCGGAATCGCAATTTCCGTCCAATATGGCTTCGAAGCGATCGGGCCTGTCGGCATCGCAGCCGGGTTCGGCTTCGGCCTAGCGCTGGCGATCGCGGCGTTCGGCCAGATCTCGGGAGGGCACTTCAACCCCGCGGTTTCGGCTGGCCTCGCAGTGGCCGGGAAGTTCGCGCCTCGCGACGTCGTGCCGTACTGGATCGCCCAGCTCGTCGGCGGCTTGTGCGCCGTCGGCACGATGGCGCTTGTCTTCTCGAACCAGGTGACCGACGGGCTAGGAACAGCGCCTGGCGTCGGCATCGACGATTGGGGAGCGCTGCTGCTCGAGGCGATCGTCACCGCGCTCCTCGTCCTGGTGGTCATCACCGCCGCGACGGACGACCGTGCCGCCTGGAAGGGCGTCATGGCACCGCTCTTGATCGGCCTCGTGATCTTCACCGGTGCCATCGCAGTCGGTGCGAGCTCCGGGGGCTCGTTCAACCCGGCCCGCTCGATCGTCCCCGCCGTCTACAACGGCGAGTGGGGCGACGTGTGGATCTACATCGTCGGACCGCTGGCAGGCGCGATCGTCGCGGGCGCGATCTCGATGTACGTCCTCGCACGCAAGCCTGCACCAGCCACGTAGAGCCGATCGGCCGTCAGAGACCGACCCGAGAGAAGCCCCGCGACGGCGGGGCTTCTCTCGTATCGGGGCGACTGGACTTGAACCAGCGACCCCCCGCTCCCAAAGCGGGCGCTCTACCAGGCTGAGCTACGCCCCGGCCGGGACAGTGTAGGGACGCGCCTGGCTGGCCGGCCCGGGCGGATAGCCTCCGCGCGATGGTCGACGCCCCCACCCTGCTGCCAGCGGGGCGACCTGACGACAAGACGCGACTCGGATACGCGATGGTCGCAACCGCGGCGACGCTCTTCGCCGTCAACGGCAGCGTCTCCAAGGTGGTTCTCGATTCCGGGCTCTCGTCGCTCGAGCTCGCGCAGATCCGCACCACGTGCGCCGCACTCGGGCTCCTCGTCTTCCTCCTTGCGTTCGCACGTGCGCGACTACGGGTCGGTCGCCGTGAGGTTCTCTTCCTCATCGCCTTCGGCATCGTCGGCGTCGCGCTCGTCCAGTACCTCTACTTCGTCGCGATCCACAACCTGCCGGTCGGGGTCGCGCTACTGATCGAGTTCACGGCGCCGCTCTTCGTCGCGCTCTTCGCACGCTTCGTCTACAAGGAGCGAATCCGCCGACGGATCTGGGTTGCCGTCGTCCTCTGCATCGTGGGCCTCGCTGTCGTCGTGGAGGTCTGGGCGGGTCTCGCGTTCAGCACCGTAGGCGTGACTGCCGCCCTGGGCGGAGCGTTCGGGCTCACCGCCTACCTGCTGATGGCCGAGCGCGAGCGGCGCGAGCGTGACGCCGTGTCGCTCTCGTTCTACGGCTTCCTCTTCGCCGCGCTCATGTGGACGATCGTGCAGCCGCTGTGGGAATTTCCGTGGGACGTTCTCGGTGACACGGTCTCACTCCAGGGCAACCTGTCCGAGCACACGGCGCCCGTGTGGGTGCTCGTGGGGTTCATCGTGGTGGTCGGCACGATGATCACGTTCTCACTCCTCACCGGTGCGCTCCGCCACCTCAGCGCGACACGCGCCTCGATCGTGGCCACGCTCGAGCCGGTGGTGGCTACGGTCGTCGCCTGGCTGTGGCTCGGGGAGACCTTCGGAGCGACCCAGCTGATCGGTGGGGCGGTCGTTCTCGCCGGCATCTTCCTCGCCCAATCCGCCCGCTAGTACCCTGTGCACGATGGTACGACGGGTGCTCCTCGCGTCTCCGCGCGGCTACTGCGCTGGAGTCGAACGCGCCGTCGAGACCGTCGAGAAGGCGCTCGACCACTACGGCGCACCCGTGTATGTGCGCAAGCAGATCGTCCACAACATCCACGTCGTTCGCGATCTCGAAGCGCGCGGCGCGATCTTCGTCGAGGAGGAGACAGAGGTGCCTGCGGGCGCGACCGTCGTCTACTCGGCACACGGTGTCGCGCCAGCGGTGTTCGAGAACTCGGCTCGCCTGGGGCACAACGTCATCGACGCGGTATGCCCGCTCGTGACCAAAGTTCATGTGCAGGCCCGCCGCTACGCCGCCGAGGGGTACACGATCGTGCTGATCGGACACGCCGGCCACGAGGAAGTCGTGGGTACCACCGGAGAGGCTCCCGACGCCACGATCCTCGTCCAGACGGTCGAAGAAGCCGAGGCACTCTCGGTCCCGCCGGATGCGAAGCTCGCGTACGTCACGCAGACGACGCTGTCCGTGGACGAGACGGGCGAGATCATCACGGCGCTACGCCGCCGGTTCCCCGAGATCCGCGCACCGCGGAAAGAGGACATCTGCTACGCGACGTCCAACCGGCAGTGGGCCGTGAAGGAGATGCTTGCCGAGATCGATGTTCTGCTCGTGATCGGCTCGGCGAACTCGTCGAACTCGAACCGGTTGGTCGAGACGGCGCGGGCGGCGGGCACCCCTGCGTACCTGATCGATGACGAGAGCGAGATCGACGAGGCCTGGCTCGCGGACGCGGAAACGGTCGGCATCACCTCCGGCGCGTCCGCTCCCGAGAAGCTCGTCGCTCGAGTCTGCGACTGGTTCCGTGATCGCGGAGTGACGAGCATCGAGCCGTACCGGCTGGTCGATGAGGATGTGACGTTCCGGCTCCCCATCGAGCTCCGCCGTGAGCTCGAGCTTGCCGCGCAGACCACGTGATTCCGAGAGCGGCGGTCCTCATCGCCGTCGCGGCTCTCGGGGGCATCGCCGGCGGAGCGCTCGGTTACGCACTCGGGTCGGGTGACACCGAGACGCTGACGGTCACGACCACGACGGTGCTCACGGATGCGACGGCGTCGGGCCTGCCGCCTGCCGTCGAGGAGACGCGTGCTGCCGTCCTCGAAGCTGCGGACGCGGGCGACTACGAAGCGCTACGTGCGCTGATCCCGCCAACGTTCCGCTACACGTTCGGCGGTGCGGTCGAGGGTGGGCCGATCGCCTACTGGCAGGAGCTCGAGCAGACGACCGACGAGCGGCCGCTCGAGACGCTCGCCGCAGTCCTGAAGCTGCCATATGTCCTGTCGCAGGGGTACTACGTCTGGCCCTGGGCGTACGCAGCCGAGAGCAGCGCCGATCTCTCGCAGCACGAGCGCGCCCTTCTGGCGCCACTCGGCGAGCTCGACACGATGTTCGTTCCCGGCACCGGCTACCTCGGCTGGCGAGCCGGAATCTCGCCCGACGGGACCTGGACGTTCTTCATCGCGGGCGACTAGCCTGGCGAGGGAAGAATCCCGGTCGTTTCGGCGTCCATAAGACGAGTCTTTCTGTGCAGTCCACGCGAGAAAAGGGGGAGCCGTGGCGTACGAAGAGCTGAAAGCGCGACAGAGCGTCGTCTGGGGGAACGGTCCGTATCAGCGCATCACCGAGACGCTCACCGATATCCACGACGTCGTCATCGAGCGCCTAGAGCCACGTCCCGGCATGCTCTGGCTCGACCTCGCCTGTGGTACGGGTGCCGTCGCAGAGCGTGCGGCTTCGGCGGGTGCGACCGTGACCGGCCTCGATCTTTCCCCGGCCCTCATCGAGACCGCCGCTGAACGCGCCGGCGAGCTCGGTCTCGAGATCGACTACCTCGTCGGAGACTGTGAGCAACTCGAGCTCGCCGACGCGAGCTTCGAGACGATCTCGTCCAGCTGCGGCGTGATGTTTGCGCCCGACCACGAGGCAGTTGCTCGCGAGCTTGCTCGAGTGACGGCGCCCGGAGGCCGAATCGCACTCGCCAACTGGACGCCGACGAGCGGTCTCGCCGATCTCTTCCGGATCATGGGGAAGTACCAGGCCGCACCGCCGCCGAGTAGCCCTTTTGACTGGGGTGACGAGAGCGTCGTCAAGGCGCTCCTCGGTGCTTCGTTCGAGCTCGATCTCGAGACACAGGTGTCGACACTGGAGCTCGAGTCGGGCGAGGAGTACTGGAATCTGTTCTCGTCGAGCTACGGACCGACCAAGTCGCTCGTGGAGGCGATCGGTGAGCGAGGCGAAGAGCTCCACCGGGACTGGGTCGACCACTTCGAGGAGAACCATCGGCGAAACGGAGGGATCGTGCACGAGCGCGAGTACCTGCTCGTGCTCGGTACACGCCGCTGACCACGTCGGGTCTGTAGAACCGGTCCCGCGCGCCGGGCAGCCCCAGCGCAGGGACCGGTTCGGCTAGGACGACCATGTGCAGACGAGGTTCTCGCACTGGTGACTGGCACCGCCGCCGTTGTTGACGGCCTTGTTGCCCCCGCCATCGGCCACGGCGCCCGATTGTGCGTCGATCCCGAGCGACTGATTGAAGGAGGCTGTGTTCCTCGTGAGCTTGGCCGACGGCGTGTTCACGACGATGCCGTTGAGGTCGTTGGCGTTCGCGATGTTCCCGCTCAGCTGCGCGTCGTCGGCCGAAGCGCTCACCACGATTCCGGCCACCGCGTTGCTCAGCGCTCGGTTGCCGTTCACGATCGCGCCCGCACCGTCGACCACGATGCCGACGCTCGCGTTGTTGTTCGAGGCGCTGCCGGCGACGCGGCTCCCGGCGCCTTGGATTCGGATCCCAAAGGTGCGGTTGTCGGCGAAAACGGAGCCGGTGATGGAAGCGTTGCGGCCGTTCGCGAGGATGCCACCCGACGCGCTCTGAAAGACGCGTACGTCGTGAGCTCGATTAGCCGGGCCGCCGAGCACGAGGCCGCGGTTGAACTCGCTGATCTGGCCGTTTCGGATCACGACATTGGCGAAGCGGTCGTTGCGGATCCCGACTCCGTTGAGCTGGCCGTCGATCGTGTGCCCGTTCAGGTTGACCGTGATCCCTGAAGAGCCGATCACGAGCCCATCACCGGGGCAGTTCGTCAGGTTGTTGGAGACCAGCGTGTTCGCCGTCAGTGTCTGCCCGCACGCGACGACGACAGCTTGCGCCGCCGTTTTGGACCGCCCGTCGGTGGCGCCGAGCGCAGCGAGCAGGACGAGGACGAGCGGAAGCAGCTGCCAGTGCGAGCGCTCGCGAACTGTCTCGAACCTTGTGTTCATGTCCCACCTCCTCGGGTATCGCAACCAATCGACTTGAGACCGACACCGGCCAGGGCTAGCGGCGTACGAGCGCGCGGAGATCGGCGAGCACACCCGGCCGGCGCGGGGGTTGCTCGGCGAGGTACGCAGCGAGCCTCGCCGCCTCGTTCTCGTCGAGCGAGACAGCCGCCCGCGCGGTCCCGCTCCTGTCCCACACGCTGAAGCGCACGCGTCTCTCCGCGAGGTAGCGCGAAACGCGGAGCGCACGTCCGGCATCGTCATCGACGCCGACGAAGAACTCGACGAGCTTTCGTCGCTGCGGCTGCGCACACCAGGGGCAGTAGCGGTACTCGGCCACCGTCTCACCTTCGCAGCGCGCACACTGCGACATACCCGGAGGATACGACTCGGACGTCCGGACGGAAACTCGGGTCAGGACTGGCGGACGTCCATCCTCTCGATCAAGCCGTCGCGAAGCGTGTAGGCGTGCCGCACTCGCGAGTCGGAGACGACCTCGCCGGTCAGGTCTCGCACGACCTGATGGACGTGGACGACGATAGGACCCGCCTCGTCCACCCGAGAGCGGACTCGATGTCACGGGCGTTGAAGGCGTCGTAGGCTCGTCGAAGGAGCCGCTCGGCGTCGGTCACTCGGCCTTCGCGATCCGAAGCTCTGAACCGTGAGCCTCGACCGAGAGGGCGAGGGTCTCGCGCGCGATCCAGTCGGAGTGGACGAGTAGGTCGCTGTCCGCTTCCGGAATCTCGAGGCGGATGCGATCGGTCAGCTCCAGGCCTGCGTCTTTCCGCATCGTGTTCACTGCATGGATCAGGTCGTAGACACGACCCTCGCGCTCCAGTTCCTCGTCGAGGTGCGTGTCGAGAGCAACGGTGACGCTGTCGACAGACGCGACCGCAAAGCCTTCCTTCCCGTGCCGTTCGACGAGCACCTCGTCCGCGGCAAGATCGTGCCCAGCGGCCCGGAAGCCGCCGGCGGGAAGCTCCTCGAAGTCGCCGCGCTCGAGGGCCGACCTAACCACAGCTAGCTCTTTCCCGAGCTTGGGCCCGAGGATGGGAAGATTCGGCTTCACGCGCAGCTCGCTTGCGTCGACGGATCCGAACGAGACCTCCTTGACTCTCAGCTCCTCGGAGATCTCGTCCGCGTGCGCCTCCGCCAGAGGCGCTCCTTCGACGACGAGTGCGCGCAGCGGCTGGCGCAGCTTGACGCCGGCTGACGATCGAGCTTGACGTCCGAGCTCGACCACGCGACGCACATCGGCGACCTCCGAAAGCAGCGCCTCGTCCGGTAGGCCCGGCTCGGGCCAGCCCGCCAGGAAGATCGATTCCGGCGCATCCTCGACGGGCGCTGTCAGCTCGCGCCAGAGGTGGTCGGTGAGGAACGGCATGAGCGGCGAGACGACGCGGAGCCCCTGGACGAGCGCATACCAGAGCGCCCTGAACGCGGTCTCGTCGCCGTCCCAGAACCGGCGCCGCGAACGCCGGATGTACCAGTTCGAGACGTCGTCCACGAACGCCTCGAACGAGCGGACGATATTCGGTGTCAGCCAGCCCTCGTAGGCGGCGGTCGTCTCGGCGACGAGAGCGCTAGTGCGAGCAACGAGCCAGCGATCGAGGGGCTGGAGGTCGCTGCCCGGCGGCCCAGCCTCGAGATCCCCCCACGCGGGAGTCCACCCTCCGATGTTGGCGTAGTCGACGAGGAAACGGACCGAGTTCCACAGCGTGAGCAGCCGCCGTTTGATCTCGTGCGCAGGCCCGTAGCCGAAGAGCATGTTCTGGTTGTACGGCTGCGCGCAGCACTGCCAGCGGATCACGTCTGCGCCCATCCGGGCGAACGCATCCTCGGCCTCGATCATGTTCCCCCAGGACCCGTGCATCTCCCGGCCGTCCTCGTCGAGCATCTTCTCGAAGCCGAGCACCTTCTGAAATGGTGCGCGTCCCACCAGCGCGACGGACATGAAGAGCTGGGAGTAGAACCAGAGCCGGATCTGCTCGCGCATCTCCGACACCCAGTCGGCCGGGAACCACTCCTCCCAGTACGCGTGGTCGGGAAGATCGGCTCGCGGAGACCCGCGAGACGCGCCGGTCGCGTACCCGTTGTCGATCCAGGTCGGGTTCTGCCAGCCGAGCGACGAGAAGGGGACGATCCCGGCATCGAGCCAGACGTCGCCGACCTCCGGGATCCGACGCACCTCTCGGTCACACGCGGCGCAACGGATCACGACCTCGTCGACCCAGGGCCGGTGGAGCTCCTCGAGCTGCTCGAGGCCGGAGACCGCGCGTTCCTCGAGCTCGGCCTTCGAGCCGACGACGTTGAGCTGGCCGCACTCGCACGGGATAGAACGGGAGCGGGAGGCCGAAGTACCGGCGTCGAGAGATGTTCCAGTCGCCCATGTTCCGCAGCCAGTCGTCCATGCGCTTGCTCATGTACGCGGGCGTCCACTCGACGGTGGCGTTCGCATGGAGCAGTGGCTGGCGGAGCTCGTCGACCGCGATGAACCAGTCGTCTGTGATGCGGAAGATCGAGCGGCGTGTCGCAGCGCCAGCAGTGCGGGTAGCGGTGGACGATCTGCTCGGCTGCGCGCAGACGACCGCGTTCGCTGAGGTCGCCGTGATCTGATCCGCGGCCTCGACGGTCGTGAGCCCGTGGAGCCAGCCGTACTCGTCGTAGAAGCGCCCGGTCTCGTCGACCGGCTGGAGAACGCGCAAGCCGTGGGCCTTCGAAAGCTCGAAGTCCTCGCCGCCACAGCCCGGGGCGATGTGCACGATCCCGGTGCCCTCGTCGAGCGTGACATCGTCCCAGGGAATGACGCGGTGCTCGGTGCCCTCGACGGCGGGCAGATGATCGAACGGGCCTTCGTACTCGAGGCCGACGAGATCACGGCCGAGCACGGATCGCTCTGCGGTGGCATCCGGCTCGAGCGCACGCGCGACCCATTCACCGCTCGTCTTCAGGATGTACTCCGCGTCCGGTGAGACCGCCGCCGCCACATTCGCGGGCAACGTCCAGGGCGTCGTCGTCCACACGACCAGCGACTCGCCGGGATGGTCGCGCAGGGGCAGGCGAACGAAGAGCGAGGGATCCGTCTTGTCCTGGTAGACGCCGCCCTGCGAAAGCTCGTGCTGTGAGATCGACGTCCCGCAGCGCGGGCACCACTCGGTCGAGCGATGACCCTTGTACAACCGCCCCTGCTCGTGCATGAGCTTGAGGAAGCGCCAGATGTACTCGATGTTCGTGTCGGAGAAGGTGAAGTAGTCGTTGCCCCAGTCCATCCACTGCCCGAGCCGCTTAGAGCCGCGCGTGAGCTCGGTCGCCGACCAGATCACCTTCTCCCGGCACTTGCGGGCGAAGTCGGCGAGGCCGTACTCCTCGATCTCCCGCTTCGAGTTGAGACCGAGCTCGCGCTCGACGCCGACCTCGATCCAGAGCCCCTGGCAGTCGAAGCCGTTCTGGTAACGCTGGTCGAAGCCCCGGAGTGCCTTGTAGCGCTGGAACACGTCCTTCAGCGTGCGCCCCCAGGCCGTATGGACGGCAAGCGTCTTGTTCGCAGTGACGGGCCCGTCGACGAAGCTGAACCGCGGCCCTCCGCGGTTCAGCGTGCGAAGCTGCT
Source organism: uncultured Actinomycetes bacterium (assembly GCA_963756925.1). GTDB lineage: Bacteria > Actinomycetota > Thermoleophilia > Gaiellales > Gaiellaceae > GMQP-bins7. Next base: position 33,569 of record CAVWPL010000004.1, read on the forward strand.
CGAACGTCCCTTCGCGGTCCCAGACATCGAGAATCGCGCGCTCGAGCGCGTCGTGATCCGGCTTGTCCGGGAGAGGTGAGAAGATCGGCGGCACGGGCATCAGTCTAGGAACTGGGAAGAAGAACGGCGCGGTCGTCGTTTAGGCTCTTGCTGCACCAACACGAACGAATGAACGCAGAAAGGAACACATGGCGATCGATGTAACCGAGGCGACCTTCGAGCAAGAGGTCCTCACGTCTGAGACACCCGTACTCGTGGACTTCTGGGCCGAGTGGTGCGGACCATGCCACGCGGTCGCTCCAGTGCTCGAGCAGATCGTCGAGGAGCGGGGTGACGACCTGAAGCTCGTAAAGGTGAACATCGACAACGAGCAGGCTCTGTCCATCCGTTACGGGGTCATGTCCATCCCGACGATGATCCTGTTCAGAGACGGTGCACCGGCCGCAGCGGCCGTGGGTGCCAAGCCGAAAGCGTCGCTCGAGCGCGACCTCGGCCTCGCCGCGTAGAACCTCCGCAAGCCTTCCGCCCCAGCGCGTAACCTGCTAGGACTGCCCTTGCAGGAAGTTTTTGTTCGAGGCTTCCCCCTCCCCCTCCCCTAGTCGAAGGGTCGGCATTGCCGGCCCTTCGATCTTTGAGGATCCGTTCGCTGGCCGGCCGGTACCGTACCCCGCTGTGCCTGTCGCCTTCCTCGCCGCGCCCGGGAAGCAGGACGGCACATGAGCCCGAGGCATGTTCCGGCCAGCGTGACCGAGCTCGCGCGCGTCGGCCTCTTTGCGAGCCTTCCGGGCGAGACGCTCGCCAGGCTTGCCGATGAGATGGAGCGAAACGAAGCCGAAGCGGGGACCGTGTTCGTGCGAGAAGGCGACCCGGGCGATCGGTTCTTCGTCCTGCTGTCCGGGATCGCGACCGTCTCGCAGGCGTCGCGCGGCGAGCGCAGCGTCCTGCGGGCGGGCGAATACTTCGGCGAGGTTGCTCTCACGATGGGCGTCCCCCGGACGGCGACGGTCACGGCGATGACGTCCTGCGTGGTTGCAAGCTGCGATGCAACCACCTTCGACGAGCTGATCCGCCCGCTCTTCTCCGACTAGCGTCGAACCTCCTCGAGCACGGCATCCGCGAGAACGGGCCATGCCGCCTTGGCCCAGTCGCCGAAATCGCGGTTCGCCAGCGCGGCGCACGCCACGCCTGCATCGGGATCGACCCACAGGAAGGTGCCGGACCCACCGAAGTGCCCGAACGTGCGCGGGGACGTTCGTGTTCCGGACCAGTGCGGGATCTTCGAGCCCTTGATCTCGACGCCGAGGCCCCAATCGAGCGGATCGAAGCGCCCCCAGTCCGGGAGCACGCCGGTAAGACCCGGAAACTGGACCGACGTCATCTCGGCACGCGTTTCCTCGGCGATGACCGTAGGCAGCGAGAGCTCGCGGCCGACTGCGAGCACATCGGAGAGGGAGGCGTGCATGCCCGAGCCCGGATCGCCCGTGGGGTCAAGCGCAATCGAGAGGGGCTCGCACACGGCCGCGCGGACGTACTCGGAGAACGGCATCTCGGCTCTCGCCGCAACGTGGGCACCGAGGGCACGGAAGCCCTCGTTCGAGTAGATCCGGCGCCGGCCGGGCTCGGCGATCGGCGTCGTTCCCTCGAATGGCAGGCCGGATGCGTGCGCAAGGAGGTGGCGCACCGTCGATCCGGGCGGACCGGCGGGCTCGTCGAGGTCAACCACCCCTTCCTCTGCGGCAACGAGCACCGCCAAAGCGGCCACCGGCTTCGACACGGACGCGAGGCGGAGAACGCGGCTCGTGTCACCGTGGGTGTCTCGGCGTCCGTCGGCCGCGACGACGCCGGCGGCAGCGAAGGGGACCGGCCAGCCGTCGATCTGGCGGAGCGCCCTCACGCTCGGCAGACTAGCCCCCTCATGGAGCGCCGCCTGATCTCGGGCCACTCGCCCTACGAGCCGATCGTCGGCTACTCACGCGCGGTCGTGGCCGGCGATCGCGTGCACGTCTCGGGAACGGCGCCGATTCCAGGAGACGGCTCTCCGACACCTGAGGGCGCATACGAGCAGGCCCGCCTCTGCCTCGAGATCATCGGCGACGCGCTCACTCGGGCCGGATCGGGTCTCGACCACGTGGTCCGCACGCGCGTCTACCTGACCGACGCCGCTCACTTCGAGGAGGTTGCACGCGCCCACGGCGAGGCGTTCGGAAGCGTCCGGCCCGCCAACACGACCGTCGTCGCAGCGCTTCTCGACCCTGCATGGAAGGTCGAGATCGAAGTCGAGGCAGTGCTGCAATGAGCTCCAAGCAGGCATTTCCACCCTCGATTACGGGGAAGGGCGCGGTCTCGGGCGGCAGCGTCCTCGACCACAAGTTCGGCTCGAGCGATCCCTACACGCTCGGCGTCGAGGAGGAATACCAGCTGCTCGACGGCCGGACGTTCGATCTCGTCCAGCACATCGACACCATGCTCGCAGCGGTCAGCGGGCACGAGCTCGAAGAGCGAATCAACCCGGAGCTCATGCAGTCCGTGATCGAGATCACGACCCCGGTGTGCCGGACCGCCGGAGATGTCCAGCGCGAGCTCGTCAAGCTACGCGGCTACGTCACCGAGGTCGCGCGTGAGCAGGGCATGCGCGTGGGCTCGTCCGGCACACACCCGTTCAGCCTCTTCGAGCGGCAGCGGATCACCGCCAAGGACCGGTACCGGGCGCTCATCGACCAGATGCAGTACGTCGCGCGTCGCGAGTTGATCTTCGGGATGCACGTGCACGTGGCCGTCGACGACCCGGAGAAGGCCATCCAGGTCGTCAATGGCCTCCTCCCGCAACTTGCGCCGCTCCTCGCCCTGTCGGCGAGCTCTCCGTTTTGGCGCGGTGAGCCCACCGGGTTGGCGTCGAGCCGCCAGATGGTGTTCTCCGCGTTCCCCCGCTCGGGGCCGCCACCGCGCTTTCGCGACTACATGGACTATGCGGAGGTGGTAGGTCAGCTCGAGCGCTCGGGCTGCATCGCGGACTACACGCACATCTGGTGGGACATCCGTCTGCATCCACGGCTCGGCACCGTCGAGATCCGGATCTGCGACGCCGTGACACGAGTCGAGGACGCGGTCGCCATTGCCGCCTACTGCCAGGCGCTCGTCAAGCTCCTCTCCGAGCGCTTCGACGAGCAGGCGGAGATCCCGTCGTACCACCGGATCCTCACCAGCGAGAACAAGTGGCTCGCGGCGCGGTATGGGCTCGAGGCACCGGTCATGGACCTGGGATCGGGCCGTCGGAACCGCGTGCCGGTCGCCCGCGTCGTGCGACGGACGCTCGCGGAGATCGAGCCACACGCACGGGAGCTCGGGTCGGAGCGCGAGCTCGAGGGCATTCTCGAGATCCTGGCCCGGGGCAACAGCGCGGACCGCCAGCTGCGGATCTTCAACTCGAACCGAGACATCACCGAGGTCGCCCGAGAGATCGCGGAGGCCACCGAGTCGCTGCCCGTATTGGTCGAGAGCTGACGGTGCTCGGCGCCGGAGACCGCGTTCCCGCCGTTCTCACGTGGACGGCTCCGCGCGAGGAGCCCCGGCCGCTCACGCAGGTTCTCGGAGCCGGCTACGCGCTCCTCTGCTTCTACGTCTGGGACTGGTCGCCGACCTGAACGAACGAGCTCATGCTTCTGCGGGACAGAAGCGACGACCTGGCCGAGGTCGGCGTACGGCCGCTCGCGATCTCGCGCGACTCGCCGTGGTCGCACGCAGCGTGGGCTCAGACGCTCGGCGTCGACGTGCCGCTCCTCTCGGACTGGAACGGGGAGGCAACGCGCGCGTTCGGGGTGGCAATCGAGATCCTCGGGATGGACGACGTCGCGCTGCGCTCGTGCTTCCTGATCTCGGACGGCTCGACCGTCGAGCATGCGTGGATGCTCGGCCGCGAGCTTCCGGACATCGACGCCGTGATCGCAGCGGCGCGCGGTTCCTGAGTCGCGCCCGCCCAGCCGGCGACTGTCACGACGGAGACACTCCCAGGGTCAGCTTCGTGACAGACATGCGCGTTGGCCTTCCCTACCGTGGGTCGAGTAGCCGATTCACGAGGAGGAACCGAGATGAGGCAGGCCGCCGCTGCGCTCGTCGCCGCACGAGCGCTGGCATCGAGGGAAGAGACGATGAGTAGCACGCCAGCGCTTCCCGACGAGGAGCCGGCGCTTGCGACAGCGCCTCGCGCACGCCGTATCGTTGTGGTGGGCGTGGTTACTGTCGCTCGGGAAGTCCACGCACGCGAGCGCCTAGCAACTCCGCGTCGAGAACCCGTACACGACCGCGCTCGAGCGACACGACGCCGCGATCCTGCTCGTCGCGAAGCACTCGGTTCACGGTGCCTCGCGCAGTCCCTGCAAGCTCGGCGAGGCTTTCCTGGGTGAGAGGCACCACGACCTCGTTCCCACCGCCGTAGACCGGGACGAGCTGAAGCAACGCCCACCGAACGCGTGCGTCGGCGTCGAGGAAGTGACTCGCGATGATGTGCTCATCCGCGTAGCGAAGCCGTTCTGCGAGAAGCTTGACGAGCACGTCCTTCAGCTCTGGATGCTCTCCGAGAAGGCTCCTGAACGTCACCCCCGCGATAGAAAGCGTCTCGCCTGGCTCGAGCGCAGAGACGGTGACCAGACGTCGCATGCCGGTCCAAACGAGCGCCAGCTCCCCGAACGTGTCGCCCGGGCCCCGCACCGCAAGCACGGCCGACTGGCCGACGGGCGAGAGGACACGACGCGCGAAGCGACCTTTCGTGATCAGGTGCACGGCGTCGGCCGGGTCGCCGTGATGGAAGACGACCTCGTCCCGCTCGAACGTCCGCCTCTGAGCCAGCGTGAGGAAACGGCGGACGTCCTCGACGGGGAGCCCCTCGAGGATTCGGAACTCCATCCGCCGAGGGTAGACCTTTCGCGCGCCTAGAAACGAGTCGTCACATGCCCATCGCTCAGTGGCCACGCGGCCGTCCGCGGCCGAATGCCAGGACTGGAGACGAGGGTCGCTCGCCCCGAGGAAACGATGGCGCGTCTATCGGCGGGTCACCATCACTGGACGGTCACGCTGTCGGTGAAACCGCACTCGAGACAGACGTAGCGTGCTGTTCCGTCCTGGTCGACAATGATCCCCATCGTGACGCCGCACGCAGGGCAGATCGGCGGGCGATCGTCATCGGCGTCCGGCTTGCTCTCCTCTTCCATGCGGTCAACGTACTCGTGATCCCGCGTTCCGGCCGGCGGCGACGTACGAGAGATCCGCGGGCCAAGACAGGGGCCTCTCCCGGGATAGTTGAAAGGCCAGCTCGGCTCTCAGCACCTCGGGCATCGCGGGGTAAGCGAACGGCGTAGTCGCGCGGCCCTGTTACATGCCCATCGAGTGATAGCCGGCGTCGACGTACAGCGTCGTTCCGCTGACGTTCGCCGCATCGTCGGACAGAAGGTACGCAGCAGCCGCGCCGCAGTCGTCCGCCTCGATCTGTCGGTGGAGCGGCGCGCGCTCCTCGAACATCGACTCCATCGTCGTGAACCCTGCGATCGAACGCGCCGCGAGCGTGCGCACGGGCCCGGCAGAGATCGCGTTCACCCGGATGTTCTTGAACCCGAGGTCCCACGCGAGGTAGCGGACGGAGGAGTCGAGCGCCGACTTCGCGACCCCCATCACGTTGTAGTGGGGCACCGCACGCTCGCCGCCCAGGTACGTCATCGTCACGATCGAGCCTCCGCCGCGCGCTTCCATCAGCGGCTCGGCCTCGCGCGCGCAGGCGACGAGCGAGTACGCGCTGACGTCGAGGGCGAGCCAGAAGCGGTCCCGCGGCGTGTCCGTGAAGCGTCCTTCGAGGTCTTCCGCCGCGGCGAAGGCAACCGAGTGGACGAGGATGTCGAGCCCCCCGCCGAACGCGTCGGAGACCTCGGAGAAGACCCGCGCGACGTCCTCGTCGGAGCGGACGTCGCACTCGGTGACGAGCGGGCTCGCGATGCTCGCCGCGAGATCGCGGACGCTCTTCTCGATCCGTTCGCCCTGGTACGTGAAGGCGATCTGCGCACCCTCGTCGGCGAGCCGGCGTGCGATCGCCCAGGCGATCGAGCGCTTGTTGGCGACGCCCAAGACGAGCGCCTGCTTCCCTTCGAACCTGCCAGCCACGCGGGCAGCCTAGTGCACGGTGTCTGACACCGCCCACGTAGCAATGCGCGTTGGAGGCCGCTCGGTGTCAGACACCGGTAGGGTCACGCGTCGTGAGCGAGGGGCGAGTAGCAGTCGTGACGGGGGCGTCGTCCGGCATCGGCGAGGCGACGGTTCGCGAGCTCCACCGGCGCGGTTGGCACTGCGTCCTGCTCGCACGGCGACAGGACCGGCTCGAGCAGATCGCGCAGGAGATCGGAGGCGAGTGGGAAGTCTGCGACGTGTCCGACCGAGCGCAGGTGGACGAAGTCGCAGCGCGAGTCGCCGAGCGCCATCCAGCTGTCGCGCTGCTCGTGAACAACGCGGGAATGCCGGCCCGGGGCAGCTTCCTCGACATCGACCCGGAGCTCGTCGAACGTGTCATGAGGGTGAACTACCTGGGGGGACTCTGGTGCCTGCGGGCGTTCTTGCCTGCGCTACAGGCGGCCGCGCGCGGAGGCAACGCCCATGTCGCGAATCTCGTCTCGGTCGCGGGCACCGTGGCGTTCGCTCCGGCGGGCGCGTACGCGGCGTCCAAGCACGCGCAGCTCGCGTTCTCTCGCTCTGCTGCAGCCCTCCTGCGCGGCACGGGGATCAAGGTGCACACCGTGCTGCCGGGATTCGTCGAGACCGAAGGGTTCCCGCAGCACTCGGTGCTCAAGAGCCCGCTCATGCGGCGCTTCGTCATCGAGCCCGAAGATGTTGCGAGGAAGCTCGTCGACGCGGTCGAGAAGGACAAGCGTGAGATCACCGTGCCGTGGTTTCCGTACCGCCTCATCTCGGTCGCGCAGGCCGTTCTCCCGGGCACGTTCACGCGCTTCGTCGGTGCTTCCGGGTACCGCAAGGATGCGTAGGCCCTACGGGCCAGACTTGCGCGCGACGTACCAGCCGACCTCGACGTCGTAGAAAGCACCCGGCGAGAGACCGCGTACGCGAACGCGTTCCTCCTCGGACACGCCGGCGAGCTCGAGCCGCTGCTCGAGATCGACCCGCTCTCGAACGATCTCGGAGGTGACGACGACGAGATCGTTCGCATCAAGAAACCCGCGGACGTCGGCATCGGGCAAGAGCCGCTCGTGACTCGGGTCGCGTAGGCGCTCGAACCGATCCTGTTCCAGGCTTCGCAGCGGGTCGACCGACCCGAGCTGATCCATGATCAGGATCCGGCCGCCGGACCGGGTGACGCGGACGAGCTCGGAGACTGCGAGCTCCGGTCGGTGGACGTGGTGGAGGAGGCGCATGCACCCGGCGATCTCGAACGACCCGTAGTCGAACGGAAGCGCCATCGAGTCACCCTCGACGAAGCGCACGTTCTCCGGGGCACGCTCACGGGCAGCATCGAGGTACTCGCTACGCGTGTCCGCTCCCACGACCTCACCGACATGTGGCGCAAGCGCGAACGCGAGTGCGCCGGTTCCACAGCCGGAGTCGAGCGCGACCTCCGTGCCCGTGAACGGCCCGAGCAGGCGACGGACCCGGTCGACGGTGTCAGCTGCCCGTTCCTCCTGGAGCGCGATTCGCAGGCCGACGCTCACGACGCACCGTCGTCGTCGGCCAGCGTGCGTGCGAGCGCAAGTGCCTCGTCGCGCGTCGTGATCGTTCCCACTGCTCGCTCCTCGTCGATGGCCGCGAGGATACGCCCGATCTCGGGGCCGGGGGCGATACCGAGCTCATCACCTCGCACGAGCGGCTCAGCGGGATCCGTGAGCCGGGCGGCCTCCACGAGTCCTGCGAGCTCCGAAGCGCCGACGAATGCAAGCGCGTCGAGCGCCCACGGCTCGGTCTGTCGCCGGAACCGGTGGATGCCACGAGGGGTCGCCTCGGGACGCTCCGCCCGAAGCAGTGCCTTCGCATAGCGACGAAGATCGCGGGAGACGGGGAGCTTCCGCAAGCGATCACCGAAGACGGCGACGAGCCTGAAGTCGGGGTCGTCGACGGCCTCGAGCGGCCCAGCGAGCGAGCCGCCGAGCGGCTCGAGGAGGCCGAGCTCGTCGAGTCGCTCGAACCCCGCGGCGCTCAGGCGGTGGAGCTCCCCGAGAATGCGCTCACCTGCCGGCTCAACGACGCGTGCAGTGGAGGTGCGGACGAGCATCTCGGTCCTGTCGTCCAGGCGGAAGCCGAGCTCGTCTTCCAGCCGCACGGCTCGAAGCAGGCGCAGTGGGTCGTCTTCGAACACGCCATCGGACACGGCTCGAATCACGCCCGCCTCGAGATCGCCCTGCCCCCCGAAGGGGTCGAATGACGCGCCCCCGCTCACCGGCACGGCGATCGCGTTGAACGTGAAGTCGCGTGTGCCGAGGTCCTCCTCGATACTGCCTCGAAGAGGAGTGAAGTCGACGGTCTCCTCCGAGCCATCCGCGATCACCCGCCAGGCGCCATGGCGCTCCGAGAGCGGGAAGGGAGCGCCGCCAAACCGTCGTGCGAACTGCCTTGCGGCAGCCTGCGGCTCTCGGCAGGCGACGTCGAGGTCGAGGATCGGCCTCCCGAGCAGCGCGTCGCGCACGGCTCCGCCGACTATCCAGGCGTCTTCGCCGTGGAGCACCTCGAGGATGCGCTCGTCGTGAATCGTCACTCGCGCACCGTCCGAGCCGCCCGCTTCGGGCTCGTGTCGAGTCCCGTCGCGATCTCGTACCCGATCGTGCCGGCGACCCGAGCGTGATCCTCGACGAAGACGCCGTTCGCCTATCAGCGTCACCGACGTCCCTGCCGCAAGCTCGTCGGAGAGCTCGACGGCAAACGCATCCATGGAGACCGTGCCCACCACGCGACGCCGATCACCGTCGACGAGGACCTCGGTGCCGGTCAGGTCACGACGGAAGCCGTCGGCGTACCCAACGGGAACGATGCCGATCCACGTCGGCCGCTCGGCGACGAAGCGGCGGCCGTAGCCCGTGCTCTCGCCGACCCGGAGGAGCTTGACGAGCGCGAGGTAGGACTCCCAACGGAGAGCGGGCTCGAGGCCGTCGTCACCCGGGCTCGTGCCGAACGGCGAGATGCCGTAGAGCGCGATGCCGCACCGCACTGCATCGAAGGCGGCCTCGGGGAAGCGCAGCGTGGCCGCGCTGTTCGCGAGGTGCCGCTGCACGCCGCCGAGCCCTGGACCAAGGGCTTCGGTCGCTGCGCGAAAGCGGTCGATCTGCAGGCGCGTGAACTCGGAGTCGGCCTCGGACACTGCGAAGTGGCTCATCACACCGACGACGTTCCGCGGTCGGCGATGCGAGCTCGGAGAGTCCCCAGCGGCCCATGCCCGTGTCGAGCTCCAGGTGAACGGGAATGCCTTCCGGGACGCGGCCGGTCGCGGCCACGAGCTCGAGCTGAGCCGTTCGTGCCTCCGCGATCCCGCCGTCGGCCACCGGCGCCATGACGATGATGCGCGCGCTCGGGTGGGCGCTGCGGAGCTCGAGCGCCTCGGGGAGCGTCGCGACGCAGAGCGCCGAAGCTCCTGCTTCGAGAGCAGCACGCGCAACATCGACCGCACCATGGCCATACCCGTTTGCCTTGACGACCGCCCAGAGCTCGGCCGACCCGGCCGCGCGCCGGAGCCGCTCGGCGTTGTGTCGGATCGCGCGAGAGGTCGAGAGTGAAGCGCGAGCGTTGCATGCGGGCATTCTCCGCCATGCCCGAGGGAAGAGGCTTCTACTGGATCCGTGTCTCGCAGTGCGCGTTGAAGGTGTCTGTCCCGGGACCGCCGATGCAGACGTCGATGCCGCTGTTGCCGTTCAGACGGTCGTTGCCGGCACCGCCCACGAGGCAGTCGTTCCCCGACGCACCCACGAGGTTGTCGTTGCCGGCCGTGCCGAGCACGAGCGTTGACTGGTTCCCGCCCCCGCCACCACCCCCAACTCGGATGGTCGTCAGGTTCAACGCTGCGCACTCGGGCGGCTTGAGCTGGTTCGCCGTCGGCCGCGGGCCGCCGCCCGAGCCCGCATTGCTCTGCGGGACGATGTTCGTCGCGGTCGCCACCACTCCCAGCAGCAGGACGAGCGCTGCTACGACCAGCGAGGCACGAGCGAGGCCGCGGACCACCATGCGCGTCAGCCCGGCTGGACGAGCGTGTCTTCGAGATCCGTCGCGCGCGTCTCGAGCGAGCTGGGACCGGTGCGGTACCGGTACGCCGTGGGGCCGTCCTCGACGAGGTAGACGTAGCCGTCGCCCTTCCGCCACTGGAGCACGACGCGATCGTGCAGCTCGGAAACCCGCACAAGGCCATCGACGTCCGCGAGGTCGGTGACGGCCCGCGAGCCCAGATCCGGATGACGCGCGATCGAGATCAACCGGTCGCCGAGCAACGAGGCGATCCGGACGTGCTCGCTGTCGCGCCGCCGGCCCGAGACAGCCACGGCGGCGACGGCAAGCAGGAACAGTGCGAGCACGAGACCGACGATCGCATGCCTCCGCGCCTGCTCGACCGACAACGCGACCGGCCCAAGCCCGAGATTGGCCGGGACCTCGATCGTGCCAGGCTCGGCCTGCCGGGTCGAGAGTGCGGGCGCCGTGCCGTCCGCGACGTCGGCTCGAAGAGAGACATCGTCGAAGAGAAACGGCATCTGTGCGGTAAACGAGTCCCTGAAGGACTTCGAGCCGTCCCGGCCCGAGACGTCGACGGCGGATTCGATGCGAACCGCGAACGTCGTCGTGATCGCGCCGGTAAGGCTCTTCATCTCCGTGACGATCGCGGTCAGCTCTTCGAGGTCGAGAGTTCCCCCCGCGACGGCGCTCTGGCCGACGAACGGCTGCGGAGCGGCGACGGGTACTCGTCGCTCCCAACCAGCGGCGTCCGAGACGACCGCGTCGATCGAGGCTTCTCCGTGCACGGCGGAAGGGTCATCGCTCTGGAACCGATACGCGAAGGCGACGTCGAGTGCAGGGACGAGGTCGAGGAAGGCTGACTCTCCAGTACGCAGGATGCCGTCCGGATACACGTCACTCGCTTCCACAGTGGCTCCGTACGAGAGCGTTCCGCGGTGAACGCGGGCCTCCGCGATCTGCTCGGTGCGAAGCGGCGGCCGAGAGAAGGCGGCCAGGGCGAGCAGGCCGAAGAGCAGCGCGGCGATGAGCGCTCCAGTGAGCAGCCCGCGCAGCGCGCCGTCGAAGTGCGTGCCGGGAGCTGTGATCCCGAGCGCGTGCCGTGGCCGAGCGCGTCGCCGCGCGGCGCCTCCGCCGCCGGCGAGTGCGAAGCCTGTGAGCAGGAACACGATGATCGCTGCGTGCAGCGGCCGGCGCATCCACTCGACGGCCGAGCCGAGACGCGGGACAGAGAACCAGAGCGTGCCGCTGAGCTCTGCGGCCGTCGGGCGAGCGTCGTCCACGTAGTCGTTGCCGTCGCCCTTGAGGACGAATCGAGCACCGTTCACGCGAACGACCCGGTGAAGCACTTTCACGCCGAGACGCGGTCCTGGTAGAGGACGGCCTTTCCCTTGGCAGGCTTGCCGCCTGCGCGGATGACAGCGAGATCGCCGTCCACGAGCGACGGCTCCATGCTCGCGCCGTCGATGATCGCGTACCTGGCCGGACCGCCGAGCTCGGCCGGGCCGAGCAGTAACCACCCTGTCGCCACGATGACCGCGACGAGGGTGACGCCGGCGACCCTTCTGACGGAGAAGCGACCCATGCTGGCCACCCGGCGGAGTAGGGCAGAGCGGGAAGCTCCGCCCTACTCGAGATCCGGGTTACTGGATGGCGATCACCCGCAACTCGTCCACCGAGAGGACGGTTGGGTCGGGCTCGATGTTGCAACTCCAGCTGTTGCCGCCGGTGCTCGTGCAGTCGGTGAAGGCGCCAGGCCCAGCGACGAGCTTCGCCTTGACGGTCCCCGCCGCTGCGTCGAGGTCGAACGTGACGCTCTCGATGGTCGCGGGGTCGGCTGCGTCGAGCTGGTACTCGATGTTCGTCACCGTGTAGCCGGTGATCGCACCTGCGCCGTCTCCGGCCCTCGAGCCGGGGACGATGTTCGCCGCAGCGAAAGCGTAGGTGGCAAGTGCGAGCGCAGCCGCAGCGACGAGCACGATGATCGTGCGGCGTCGGCGACGGCGGCGGTCGTAGGTTCCAGCCATTGCCGGAGCTCCTTTGGGTAGAGGAAGGGGTACGAGGGCACCGTCGGCTCGCGGCCCAGCCGGGCACACCCCCCCGTCCGGGGTAAATCAATCGAGGTAGACAACGCATGTATAGATCGCAGGCGAATGTTGTTCAGTGCCTGGGTGAATCAACCCTCGAGAGCGGCCGGCAGCGACGCGAGGAGGTCGCTCGCAACGAGCCCCGCTCGGTGCGGGACGAGCTGGGCGGCGCGCCCGTGTGCGACGGCAGCAGCGGCCGCCGCAAGCTGCGGTTCGAGCCCCTTTGCGAGAAACGACGCCACAACGCCCGTCAACACGTCACCCGTTCCGGCTGTCGCGAGCGACGGCGGCCCGAGGTCGCACACGATGACGCCTACACCAGGCGCGGCGACGATCGTGTCGGCCCCCTTGAGCAGGACGACCGCCCGGTACCGCTCGGCCGCCGTCCGGGCAGCCTCGAGCCGATGTTCACCGACCCAGCCCGAATCCGTGTCGAGCAGGCGCGCCAGCTCACCGGCGTGAGGTGTGAGGACGAGGGGCGCCGTTCGCTCGACCGGCCGGAGCGCGAACAGGGCATCCGCGTCGACGACCGTGGGAAGCGCGATTCGCTCGAGCAGCGCGCGCACGAGCGTTTCGCGACCCTCGCCTCGCCCGAGGCCCGGTCCCAGCGCGAGCGCGCCTGCGCGTGAGGCGGCACCGGCGATGACGTCGAACGCGTCGTCGTCTTGCCAGCCGATCTTCACCGGCTCGAAGGCCAGGGCTTCGATCGCGGGAAGCGACTCCACCGGCACGGCCAGCGTGACGTAGCCCGCATCCGCGCGCAGCGCGGCGAGCGCGGCCAGGCCCGCCGCTCCGGTCATCCCGGGCTCGCCGCCGACCACGACCACCGCGCCCGAGCTGTACTTCGAGTCGCGAGCACCGCGACGCGGGACGAGATCGAGGAGCGCGGCTGTCGCACGTTTGTTCTCGGTCGCTGCCTGCTCGAGCCCGATGTCCGAGACCACGACGTCGCCTGCGTGAAAGCGGCCGGGAGCGACGACGTGACCGACCTTCCGAGCGTGGAACGTGACCGTGAGATCCGCTTCGACGGCGACGCCGGCGACCTCGCCAGTGGACGCGTCGACACCAGATGGAAGATCCACCGAGACGACCGAAGCCGGTGCGGCGTTGATCCGACCGATGAGCTCGGCGGCTTCCGGTCGCGGCGCGCCGTGAAAGCCGGTGCCGAATAGTGCATCGACGATGACGTCGTAGCCCGTCGACATCCTCCGTCTCGTCAGCGTCGTGTCCGGCCTCGCGCAGCACCCGGGCCGCGATGCGTCCGTCGCCTCCGTTCGACCCTCCGCCGCACACGCATGCGAAACGCCGCGCGTCGGGGTACGCGAGCATCGCCTCGCGCGCGACCGCCTCCCCAGCCCGCTCCATGAGCTCGCCGGCGGACTCCGGGTAGCCGCGATACCCCTCCTCCGCAGCGCGCATCTCGGCGGCGGTGTAGAGCGGCTCGAACATGGCCGGCTACTCGCGCGGCTGGACGACGCAGATGGCGGCCGCGATCTCGCGCGCGTGCGTCATCGAGAGGTCGATTGCGCCTGCGCTCACCTTCTCGGCGAAGGCTGCGGTGCGGCCGCTGAGGTGAACGCTCGGCTTCGGGCGCCCGACGATCTCGACGTCCTTCCACGTGAAGTTGATCCCGCAGCCGAGCGCCTTGCCGACCGCTTCCTTGCCCGCGAAGCGAGCCGCGTAGCTCTGCGCCGGATCGGCGCGCGAGTCGCAGTACGCCCGCTCGGCGTCGGTGAAGCACCGCTCGCGGAACCCGTCTCGCGCGAGCGCTCGCCGGATGCGCTCGATCTCGATGATGTCGACGCCGACCTTCACGCCTGGAAGCCGCCGGTGAGATCCTCCTGGAGCAGGGCCGGGAAGTGTGCGAGCGACGAGACGACGATGTCCGGGGACACGCGAGCGCCCTCGAGCGCCTCGGGACGGAACTTTCCGGTGCGGACAAGTGCCGTGCGCATGCCGAAGAGCCGGGCACCGGGCACGTCCTCCTCGACGTCGTCGGTCACGAGCCACGTTCGCTCCGGCTCCGCATCGAGGGCGTCGAGCGCCGCGGCGAAGTACGACGGGCTCGGCTTGCCGAGCACCGTCGCCTCCACACCGGTCGCATACTCGAGCCCGGCGACGAACGCGCCTGCATCGAGAAGAGGCCCACGCGCGGTCTGCCACCACCTGTTCTTGTGCAGGCAGTAGAACGCAGCCCCAGCCTGGATCTCGGCGAACGCGCGCGCAAGGTTCATGTAGCTGAAGACCTGATTCGGCTCGAGCGTCTCGTCGCACCCGCCGATGAGGACGGCTTCGGCGTGATCTCCGACGAGCTCGAGCTCGTCGAGGTCGGGGACGACGGCAGCCATCACGAGCGCGAGAACGCGCTTGCCGGCAAGCTCCCGGGCCGCGGCACTCGGGGTCGTCTGGAGCTCGGAATCCTCGATCGCGAAGCCCATCCCGCGGAGCTCCTCGGCGAGGAGATGCCGCGGCCGGGTCGAGTTGTTGGAGACGAACCGCATCGCATGGCCGGCCTTGCGCAGCTCGTCGACCGCGCTCGCGGCACCCGGGATCGGCTCTCCGGAAACGTGCAGAACGCCGTCGATGTCGAGCAGAATGTCCGCCATGGAGCGTGAGTCTATGAGCCGTAGGCTGGACGGAGGCGATCCAGGAGCGGAGGCGCCGGTTTCGCCGGCGCCGGAGCGGGGAATTTGAGCGGTAGGCTCGACGGAGGCGACCCAGGAGCAGAGGCGCCGGCTTCGCCGGCACCGGAGCGGGGAATTGAGCCGTAGGCTGGACGGAGGCGATCCAGGAGCGGAGGCGCCGGCTTCGCCGGCGCCGGAGCGGGGAATCCGGGTCACACGCTCCGTCTTCCTGCCGCTCGCCGAGATCGAGATCAGGGTGTCGCGATCGAGCGGGCCGGGAGGGCAACACGCCCAGAAGTCGTCCACACGCGTCGAGGCGATCTTCGACGTCGAGGCTTCCACGGCGCTGACCGATGTGCAGAAGCGCCGCGTCATCGCCAAGGCCGGCCCGGTCCTCCGCGCAATCGCACAGGACGAGCGAAGCCAGCTTCGCAACCGTGAGCTCGCCGTCGAGCGACTCGTCGAGAAGCTCGCAGCGGCGCTCGCGGTACCGCGTCGTCGCGTCCCGACTGCTCCGAGCGCCGGTGCACGCAAGCGAAGGCTCGACGGCAAACGCCGGCGGGCTCGCACAAAGGCGCTTCGAAGGCCTCCGGCAGCCGAATAGACTCGCTCCGTGGACGCGCTGCAGTTCGCAACGCTGCTCTCGCAGCTGCCGCGCGACCGGACGCGCCTGCTCGACAACCTCGGCCTCGTCCGGCGGGAGGCCGGACCGATCACGCCGGAGCTCTCCGACGCGCTCGCCGACCACATGAACATCCGACGTGGCGAGGTGCACGAGGTCGTCTCGTTCTACTCCTTCCTGCAGGTGCCCGTGGACGTGGTTCGCGTGTGCACCGGCCCGGTGTGCGACTGCTTCGGCGCCCGCGAGATCCTCGACCGGACCCCCGGCGCCGATCGAGGTCGCGTGCCTTGGCCACTGCGACCTCGCACCCGTCCAGACGCACGGCGACGAGATCGTGCCCGCGGTGACGCATGCGGCGAATGACGGCCCGGCGATCGGGCTCGGGCGGCGCGACGAGACGCTGGCGGACTACGCGGCGCGAGACGGTCTCGCGGTCCTGCGCGACCTGCCGTCACGGGAGCGGATCGTGGGCGAGCTCAAGGCTGCGGGCATCACGGGCTTCGGCGGTGCTGGGTTCCCCACCGGGATCAAGTGGGAGGCCGTGTCGCGAGAGCCCGGGCCGCGGTACGTGGTCGTGAACGCGGACGAGGGCGAGCCGGGCACGATCAAGGACCGCTACGTGATGGAGCTTCGGCCGCACCTCTTCGTCGAGGGGACGCTGATCGCGATGCACTTCGCCGAGGCCGACGAGGGCTTCGTCTACCTCCGCGAGGAGTACGCGACAGCTCGCCGGCGCCTCGAGCAGGCGATCGACGAGTATCGCGCTGCCGGTTTTCTCGACGGACGCTCACTCGAGCTCGTGATCGGGGCGGGCGCGTACATCGCCGGCGAGGAGACGGCGATGCTCGAGTCGATGGAGGGTCGTCGCGCAATGCCGAGACTCCGTCCGCCGTTCCCCGCGCAGGTCGGGTATCTCGGGCGGCCGACGCTGATCAACAACGTCGAGACGCTCGCACACATCCCCGCGATCCTGGAGCGCGGCGGTGAGTGGTGGGCTGCGCTCGGAACCCGAGGTGCGGCGGGAACGCGGCTCTGGTCCGTCTCGGGTGCAGTGGCGATGCCCGGTTGCTACGAGGCGCCGATCGGGATCACGACCCGCGAGCTCGTGGACGGGCACGCCGGCGGTTTCGTCGGCGAGATCGGGGCCATCGTGCCCGGGGGCGCCGCGAGCGGGATCCTGCCTCCCGCGGCCCTCGACGCGCCGCTCACGCGGGACGGGCTCCGCGAGTACGGCGCCGGCCCGGGCTCCGCTGCCGTACAGGTCTTCCCTGCGTCGTACTCGCCTCTGCGCCTGCTCGCCGAGACGATGCGCTTCTTCGCCGAGGAGTCGTGCCAGAAGTGCACTCCCTGCCGGATCGGGAACAGAGCGCTGCACCACGTCTGCATCGAGCTCGAGCACGGAAACGCGGCGATGACGCGGGAGAAGGTCGACGAGTGGCTGCTGGCGATGGAGAAGACGTCCATCTGCGGTCTCGGCCAGGCGTCTCCGTTTCCGGTCCGGAACGCGATGAGTCACTGGCCAGAGCTCTTCCGCGCTCGGGAGCTGAGCCCCGGCAGCTCGCACGGGTTCGCCGCCCTCCGGCGGTGGTGCGAAGTACGATCCTCGGGATGGTCGAGTTCACCCTCGACGGACGGCCGTAGCGGCTCCCGAGGGGGAGCTCCTCGTCCATGCGGCAGCACGCCACGGGACGTTCATCCCGACGCTCTGCCACGACGACAAGCTCGATCCCTACGGCGGCTGCCGGATGTGCGTCGTCGATGTCGAGGGTGCTCCGCGGCCGCTCCCTGCATGCGCGACCCGGGTCTCCGAAGGCATGGTCGTCTCGACGAACGGCCCGATCACGGACTTCCAGAGGACGCTCACGGAGATGCTCCTCTCCGAGCACCTGAACGTCTCGCCGGGCGGGCCGACCGAACGAGCTCCGCGACATGGCGAACGAGCTCGGCGTCGAGGCGCCGCTCACGCTCCCGGATGCGAAGCGCCAGGAGTACGACGACCGAAACCAGCTGATGGGCTACGACCCGGACGCGTGCATCCTCTGCAATCGCTGCGTCCGGTACACGCAGGAGGTGATGCAGTGCTCGGCGCTCTCGCTCGAGGGCCGCGGCGGGCATGCGCGCATCGTCCCGACCTGGGGTCTCTCCTGGCTCGATACCGAATGCGAGCTCTGCGGCGGTTGCCTCTCGGTCTGCCCGACCGGTGCGATCTACGAGAAGTTCGAGGAGGGGACGAAGCAACCAGAGCGCACGCTCGAGCAGGTGCGGACGACCTGCACCTTCTGCGGCGTCGGCTGCCAGGTCGACCTGAACCTCGACCCCGAGACGAAGCACATCGTCAAGGTCACCTCGAAGGACGAGTACCTGCCGAACGAGGGAAATCTCTGCGTCAAGGGCCGCTTCGCCTTCAACTTCGTCCACCACCCCGACCGGCTCACGCAGCCGCTCGTGCGGGGCGACGACGGCGAGCTCCAGCCCACGACCTGGGAGCACGCGATCGAGACGGCCGCGGCCGGGCTGCAGGGCGTCATCGAGCGCCATGGCCCGCAGGCGGTCGGCTTCCTCTCGTCGGCGCGCCTGACGAACGAGGAGAACTACCTCATCCAGAAGCTCGCACGCACGGGAGTCGGGACGAACTCGGTCCACTCGTGCGAGTCGACCTGACACGCTCCCACTCTTTACGGCCTGGTCAGGTCGTTGGGCAGAGGAGCAAGCACCAACTCGATCCCGGAGATCGAGAACGCCCGCTTCCTGTTCGTCATCGGGTCGAACACGACCGAGGCGCACCCCGTGCTCGCGCTCCGCATCAAGAAGGCCGTGCGGAACGGCGCGACGCTCGTCGTCGCAGACCCGCGGAAGATCTGGCTGACGAAGATCGCCAAGCGCCATCTCCAGCTCCGTCCCGGGACAGATGTATGGCTGCTGAACGCGATGCTGCACACGATCCTCACCGAGGGCCTCCAGAACGAGGACTACATCCGCGAGTTCACCGACGACTTCGACGCCGTGCGCGAGGTCGTGATGCGCTACACGCCCGAGGACGCGGAGCAGGTGACCGGCGTCCCGGCGGAGTACATCCGCGCTACTGCGCGTGAGTACGCGACCGAGCGGCACGCGGCGATCTTCTACACGCTCGGGATCACCGAGCACGCGTGCGGCGTCGACAACATCTGGTCGCTCTCGAACCTCGTCCTCATGACTGGCCACCTCGGCTACGAGTCGACCGGGCTGAATGCGCTCCGCGGCCAGAACAACGTCCAGGGCCTGAACGACTCGGGCGCGAACCCGAACTACCTTCCCGGCTACCAGCCGGCCGACGACCCGGACATCCGACGGAAGTTCGCCGAGGCGTGGGGCGTCGAGGTACCTGAGACGACCGGGTACCGCCTCGACCAGATGATGAGCGGCCTTCACGACGATCGTGTCAAGGCGCTCTACCTGATCGGCGAGAACCCCGCGCAGACCGAGCCGAACGCCCACCACGTCGAGGAGGGGCTCGGGAAAGTCGAGTTCCTGATCTCGCAGGACATCTTCCTGCACGACATGACGCGGAAGTACGCAGACGTCGTCTTTCCGGCCTCGAGCTTCGCCGAGAAGGACGGGACGTTCACGAACACCGAGCGCCGGATCAGCCGCGTTCGTGAAGCTGCTCCTTTGCCCGGGAATGCAAAGGGCGACCGCGAGATCGTGATCCTCATGGCGAAGGCACTGGGCGCCAACTGGCCCGAGTACCCGGACGCCGAGTCGGTCTGGAACGAGCTCGCCGACCTCGCCCCCAACTGGTACGGCGTGCGCTACGACCGGATCGAGGAGAACGGGATCCAGTGGCCGGTTCCCGAGCTGGGACATCCGGGGACTCCGTTTCTCTACGAGAGTGCGCCCGCGCGCCCGGGCGGGCGTGGGAAGTTCTTCCCGGTCGAGTACCAGCGGCCGATCGAGGAGCCGGACTCCGAGTATCCGCTCGTGCTCTCCACGGGTCGCACGCTCTACCACTACAACTCGGCGACGATGACGATGCGCGAGTCTGGGATCACCGACAAGCAGGAGGAGCCGTTCTTCGAGATCTCCGCCGACGACGCGTCCGCGCTCGGCACTCGGCGAGGGCGACTGGGCGCGACTCCTGTCCCGGCGCGGCAAGCTCGAGGCGCGAACGCACATCTCGGATCGCGTGTTCCCCGGCCTCGTGTGGATGGCCCTCCACTTCGCGGAGCAGAAGGTGAACTGGCTCACGCACGATGTCGGCGACCCGCTGATCGGGACTCCCGAGTTCAAGGTGAGCGCCGTGCGTGTCGAGCGCGCGTGACCGATTCGCTCGGAGCAGACGTCGTCTCCCCGCACCTCAGCGGACGCTTCGGCAAGCCGTACCTGTACGAACCCGAGTGCGAGTCGACGCAGGCGCTCCTGCTCGGATCTGGACTCTCCGAGGGAGCCGTCGCCGCAACGGATCACCAGACCGGTGGACGCGGGCGGCTCGGGCGGCGTTGGGAGGCGCCGGCCGGGACGTCGCTCCTCGTGTCGGTGCTGCTCCAGCCTCCGCTCGAGCGACACCTGCCGGAGCTGTCGCTCGTCGCCGCGCTCGCGGCGACTGAGCGCCGTCGAGACCGCGACGGGGCTGTCCGCGCAGATCAAGTGGCCGAACGACGTGATGCTCAACAGGCGGAAGGTCGCAGGAATCCTCTCCGAGCTCTCCGACGGAACAGTGGTCGTCGGCATCGGCATCAACGTGAATCAGACGCGCGACGAGCTGCCGAGCGAAGCTCGGACGGAGCCGGGTTCGCTCCGCACCCTGACCGGCACGACCTACGACCGCGCCGCGCTGCTCGGATCGCTTCTCTCGCACCTCGAGCACTTCTACGACGGCTGGCGGGACGGCGGGCTCGACGAGGTGTACGGAGAGCTCGGAGCGCGAGACTTCCTGCGCGGGAGGCGGATCACCGTGGACGACGAGGCTGCGACCGCCGTTCAAATCCTGCGCGATGGCAGGCTCGAGGTCGAGCTCGCCGGAGGCGATGTACGCGCCATCGAGTCGGGCGAAGTGCTGTTCGAGCGCTAGCGGTCTGCGAAGAACGAGAGCACGAAGTACACGACGAGCGCAAGCGGCACGACCACACCGGACAGGATCGACTTCCAGCGAGCGGCTTCGGGCTCGTCCCCCTCCTCGTCCTCGCCGGTCGCAGGCTCGAACGTCTCCGGCTCGAATGCGTCGGGATCGAAAGCCTCCGGATCGAACGCTTCGGGATCGAGGGTCCCGTCCTCGAACGGCTCGAGCCCGGGGCGCTCGAAGTCGAACGCCTCGGGCTCCGTCGATCGACGCTGTCCTGGAGGTCGAAGAGGCTCGGCCACTTGCCGCAGCCCTGGCACGCACGCGAGCCGGGCTCGTTGACCGCTCCGCACTGGGAGCAGCGCCAGGCGTTCTGCGCCCCGGCCACCACCTACTCCTTCGTCATGCGCAGCGGAATCTCCACGATGTTCATCCGCGAGCCGTCCTTCGCGGAATGCTCGAAGACGATCAGCGATCCCACGCCGTCGAACGGAACGGTGAACGGATCGGTCGTGAAGTCGAACGTGCCGCGCGTACCGGTACCCGACGTCGCCATGACGAAGTTCTCGTCGACGATCCGGCCGTCGGTGTCCGTGACCTCATAGCTGAACGTCGCCTCGAATGTGTTCGCCGTGCCCGTTACGTGCAACGGGCTCGTGACGTCCTCGAAGGAGAGCGGCGATTCGACCAGCACAGGCGGCGTCTCGTCCTCGAAGTCCGCGCGAGTCAAGGTATCCCCTTGGACTTCGACCGAGCGCACCGTCGGGAACTGGGTCAGCGTGTAGACGACCTGGGCAAGCGGTTCGTCGGCGAGCTCGGCGGAGAGCGTGAGCCGCGCGGTTCCGTCGGCGACATCGAGCTCGTCCACTTCCGTACCGGCGGGTAGTGCGGTCGTGAGGTCGAGATCGGCCTGCTCCTGCTCGGTCGGCCCTGCGAGAAGCTCCTCCAGAGCAGCCGCCGGCGGATCGCTTGCTTCGACCTCGCGCAGCGCCGGCCACACCTTCCCGTCTCGCAGCCAGTAGACGCTCGACGTGGTCGCCTGCGCGTCGTCACCTCCGCACCCGGCGGAGAGGAACGCGGCGACAACACTCAGGGCGACGGTGCCGCGGATCACGGGTGGACAGTACTGCCGCGTCCGGTCGCGCGGGCAACGAGCCCCCAGGCGGAAACGAGTGCCCAGACGACCTCGAGGAGCAGAAATCCCCACTGCCGCTCCTCGTATGCGACGACCGCGAGAACTGCCGCACCGGCGAAGTTCAGCCCGAGGAACCACCATGAACGCTGGTCCCAGAAACCGAACTGCGCGGCAGCGAAAGCCGCGAGGATCGCGATCGCTCCGACGATCTGCACGAGCTGCATCGACACACGTCTACCCGATCGCCTGTCGCCCGTGCCGCGGGTCCGGCACGACCTCGGCGACGCGTCGGCGAAGCTCCGGGTGGTCGAGCTCGAGTTCGAGCCCAAGTCGTCGTGCGGTCTCCTCCTCGAGCCCCTGCCACAGATCGATCGTCGCCCACAGCCCGCGGGCGACGTCGCGCACGCTGTACTGCGCGAAGGCGAGCTCGAGCGCCACGAGCGCCCCTGGATCTCCCCAGCGCTCGAGGAACCGGCCGGCGTGCCACGTGTCCACCGTGGGATCGACGGCTCGGGCATGCCATGCGAGGAGCGTTACGAGCTTCGCCATGATGTACCCGTCCAGGCACTCGAGAGCCGTGAACACCTCGCCCGCGCCGAAGCTTCTTTGCCGTCCAGAGCGCGTGGTACCAGAAGTCGCTCGCGAGCTCGGTGAGCTCGCGCTGCGTCGGCGGGCCTGGTTCGCCCGGCAGCGCGGCAAGCTTCGCGAGCGTCTCCTCGAGACCGAGCCGGTCGAGGAGCACGCGGTACCCGCGCGCGAGCACCTCGGCCGCGCCGGTGCCGTGGTCGAGTCCCTCCGCAACTGCGGACAGGGAAGAGCACGAAATCGACGTCCTCGCCGGTCTCGTAGAGCACGCGCCGCTCCCAGTGGCCGTCGAGCGTCGCCTCGAGGAAGGTGACGAGCGGCTCGCCGAACTCGCGCACCCAGGCTACGTCGTCCGCGTACCGCGCGGGGTCGTCGAGAAGAAGGACGAGATCGAGATCCGACCATCGGTCGGCCGGGACAACGCTCCGCGCCTGGGAGCCCACTAGCACGAGCGCGCTCCACGTCAGCCCGTTCCTGCGCCCAGTCGGTGACAGCGGCGGCGAGAAGCTCGATCCGCGTGTTTGACATTCACGAGGAGCGCTTCGTCGATCTCGACGGCGGTCGGATTGACGCCGCGCAGCGACAGCTCGCCGGAGGCAACTCGCCGCTCGAGCTCGGGAAGCACGCTTCGCTCGTACGCACCCGGAAGCGGCCCCGTCTGCGGCACGGCTCGCGCTTCGGCAAGCCGGCGCAGGACGTCCGCTGTGACCCGCGGGCAGTCGACCGGCAGCACGACGCACAGGTCATGCGCAGCCGCACGCAACCCTGCGAGCAGCCCGAACACGGGCGCGCGCTCGGTCGCACCGTCGTCCAGCACCCCGAACGGAAGGTCGAGCCCGTCCGCTTCCCTCCCGACGACGATCACCTCGTCGCACACCTCGTCGAGCAATCGGTGGCCGCGTGCCGCGAGCGTCTCGCCGCGAAACCGGGCGAGCGCCTTCGGCGAGCCGAACCGCTCGGACGCGCCGCCCACGAGCAGGACGCCCGTGGCCGCTAGACGATCCGCCACGGCTCCGTGTAGACCGTGATCCGGCCCTCGCGGACGAATCCGCAGAGGGTCATGCCGCGATCGCGCGCGAGCTCCACCGCCAGCGACGAGGGCGCGCCGACGGCGACGAGCACGGGGCAACCTGCGACGGACGCCTTCTGGACGAGCTCGAACGAGAGCCGGCCGCTCACGCAGAGCACGCGGTCGGCGAGTGGAAGGCGCCCCTCGAGAAACGCCCACCCGACGACCTTGTCCATTGCGTTGTGGCGGCCGACGTCCTCACGCGCGCATTCGAGCTCGCCGCTCGCGGTGAAGAGCCCGGTCGCGTGCAGGCCGCCGGTTGCCGCGAACGCCTGCTGCGCCTCGCGCAACAACTCGGGGAGCGAGGCCACACACGCATGGCCGATCTCGAGCCGGCTCTCGATACGCGGCGCCGAGACGCCGATCGCCTCGATCGCCCCCTTGCCGCAGACACCGCACGACGACGAGGTGTAGAAGTTCCGCCGCAGCCGCTCGACGTCGAAGCCTGCGGCATCGACCTCGACGGTGTTCGCGGCCAGGTCGTCGGGGACCCGCGCCGACACGGGCGTGAGCCCTTCCGTCAGACAGAAGCCGAGCGCCAGCTCCTCGTCGTGCCCGGGCGTCCGCATCGTCACCGCGACCGGCGCTCCGTCGATCCTGATCTCGAGCGGCTCCTCGACCGCGAGGACATCGTCCGCCTCGTCCCCGCCAGGTAGCCGGCGGACCGACGTCTGTGTCGTCGCGTACGGGGGTACGGCGCGGTCGTTGCTCATGCGAGGAACGGTAGTCGGCCGGCGGTGAACGGCGGACGCACCGCTGCGTCCGCCGTTCCTCACAGTGGCCTAGCGCGCTAGGAGGTCGAAGCGCAGATCGCGAACACCGTGAGCGACCAGGTGCCGGCGGTGGCGACGGCTTCCCGGCCGATGCCCCGATAGATGTTGTCGTTGTCGGGAAACGACGCCTGGAGAACGACGCTGACCGGCGGCGGCGCATCGGGGCCGTTGAGACGCGCGCCTCCGCCCATGAGTCGCTTTCCGCCAGGGCAGGCGATCTGGGTGCTCTTCGGACTGGCCGAGTTCGTGAGGGTCGTGATCTCGACGCGCTCGACCGCGCTCAGCCCGGTTGGCCCCGCGGGACCTGCCGGACCGGCGGGACCAGTCGGGCCGGTGGGACCGGCTGGCAACTGCCCCGCAGCGAAGTCGACTCGTTGGAGCGACCGATTCCTCACCTTCGCGGACGTAACCGCGTTCGCCGCCAGCTTTCGCGACGTCACCGCCGAGCTCTTGAGCTGGACGGCGCCCACCGAGTTTCTGGGTACTTGAAGCACGGCCGCGTAGCTGGTGCCGCCGAGCGCCACGCCGAGCGCGATGCACGCAATGACGAGCGCCGGCGAAGGGCGCCGTTGCCAGATCTCTCGCATCGTCCTACCTCCCGTTTTGATCGTCGGGCCTGTGGAGTGGCCGAACCTACCAACCGGTCTTGACGATTCCGTGAACTCCGCGTGAGCGTCAAGCGGGCACTGCGCTGCGGTCGAGCACCTCGAGATACGCGCGAGACCACTCGGCCAGGTCGCCCCAGCCGCGGCACGAGACCATGTTCCCGTCGACGACGGCCGCACCGTCCACGTACTCGCCGCCCGCAAGCTCGATGTCCGGCGCGAGCGGCGGAAAGCCGGAGGAGCGGCGCCCGCGCAGGAGCCCGAGCGCGGCGGGAACCTGCGGGCCGTGGCAGAGGGTTCCCACCGGCTTGTCGTCCACGAAGAAGCTCTCGACGATACGTGCGACCTCAGGATCGACCCGGATGAACTCCGGCGCGCGGCCACCTGGAATGACGAGAGCCGCGTAGTCGGCCGGGTCGACCTCGGCGAACGTCACGTCGACGGGGCACGAGCGACCGGGCTTCTCGACGTAC
Organism: uncultured Actinomycetes bacterium; assembly: GCA_963756925.1. Lineage (GTDB taxonomy): Bacteria > Actinomycetota > Thermoleophilia > Gaiellales > Gaiellaceae > GMQP-bins7. Next base: position 58,768 of record CAVWPL010000004.1, read on the forward strand.
GTGTCGAAGTCGGGCTCGAAGTCGTGCACGACGAGCTTGATCGGACGCATGGTCGGCGCGGCAACGTGCGGCTCGTGCCCCGCCTCCGCCAGCCGGTACTTGACGTACATCGTCTCGAGGTCCTCCGCCGCATCCCCAGCGAGGATCAGTACCTTCGCCATCGCACGCTCCTCCAGATCGGTCGCCTCGGATCGTACGAGGTTTCGATCTCCGGGTGCAGCTACTCGACGGTGACGGTCTTCGCGAGGTTTCGCGGCTGATCCACGTTCAGGCCGCGAAGGCGCGCGATGCGGTAGGCAAGGAGCTGGAGCGGGACGATCGCCAGCACGACCTGGAGGAACGCCGGCGTCTTCGGCACGTAGATCACGTCGTCCGCGTGGTGCTGGATGTCCTCGTTGCCGTCGGTCGCGATCGCGATGACGTGCGCGCCGCGCGCGCGGACCTCCTGGATGTTCGAGACGATCTTGTCGTAGACGTGGATGTTCGTCGCGACGACGACGACGGGCGTCTGCTCGTCGAGGAGCGCGATCGGGCCGTGCTTCATCTCCCCGGCCGAGTACGCCTCGGTCGGGATGTACGAGATCTCCTTCAGCTTCAGCGCGCCCTCGAGGGCCACCGGCAGGCCGATGTGGCGGCCGAGGTAGAGGAAGAAGTGGGCGTCGTGGTAGCGCTGCGCGATCTCCTCGATCGGATGGTCTCCCTCGAGGAACGCCTGGATCTTGCGCGGGAGCTTGTAGACGAAGTCGAGGATGAACTCGATCTCGCCCTCGGGAAGGGTCTCGCGGATCTGCGCCAGCTTGAGGGCGACGAGGTAGACGAGCGCGACCTGCGCCGTGAACGTCTTCGACGCCGCGACGCCCATCTCGATCCCTGCGCGGGTGTACAGGACGGAGTCGACCTCGCGCGTGATCTGCGAGCCCATCATGTTCGTGATCGCGACCGTGCGAGCGCCCTTCTCGCGCGCGAGCTTCAGGGCTTCGATCGTGTCTCGCGTCTCCCCCGACTGCGAGATTCCGATGACGAGGGTGCGCTCGTCGATAACGGGGTTGCGGTAGACCCACTCGCTCGCGATGTCGAACTCGACCGGGACCCGTGCCCACTCCTCGATTACATAGCGACCGACAACACACGCGTGGTAGGCGGTACCGCAGGCGACGAGCACGATCCGGCGGAGGTCCTTCAGCTCGTCGTCCGACATTCCGAGCCCTTCGAGGACGAGCTTGCCGTGGCGAACCCGGTCGCCGATCGTCTCGGCTACTGCATCCGGCTGCTCGTGGATCTCCTTCAGCATGAACGTCTCGAAACCAGCCTTCTCGGCGCCCTCGTCATCCCAGTCGAGCTCCACGGGCTCATGCTCGACCACCGCGCCGGTCGGAGTCCCAGAACTCCACACCGTCGGGTGTCACCGCAACGATCTCGCCGTCGGACGGGAACTTCACGATTCGCGTCTCGCGAAGGAATGCCGCCGCGTTCGAGGCCAGGAAGTTCTCGTCGCGACCGAGCCCGGCGACGAGCGGCACCTGGTGGCGCGCTCCGACGAGGAGCCCCGGGTGGTCACGGTGGATGACGACGAAAGCGAAGTGTCCTTCGAGCTCGCCGAACGCACGCCGGACGGCTTCCACGAGATCGCCCTCGTAGTGCCGCTCGACGAGGTGCGTGACGGTCTCGGCATCGGTCTCGGACGTGAACGTGTGCCCTTCCGCACCCAGGCTCTCCTTGAGCTCACGGTAGTTCTCGACAATGCCGTTCAGCACGATCGAGAGCGTTGCCGGCTCACACCCGGCGAGCGGATGTGCGTTCTCCTCGGTGACCGCGCCATGGGTCGCCCAGCGCGTGTGCCCGAGGCCGGTGGTCGAGGACGAGCGCTTGTCCGCGCGCTCCTTCAGGTTCCCGAGATTGCCGACGGCGCGCACGTAGGTGAGGCCGTCCTCCTCGAGGAGCGCCAGCCCAGACGAGTCGTAGCCGCGGTACTCCAGGCGCTCGAGGCCCTGAAGGAGCAGCGGCTTGCACTCACGCGATCCGACGTATCCGATGATCCCGCACACGCTCTGAGTCTCCCTTCCAGACCCTGCCTGGACAAGGCCTGATCGTCCTCTCAGTTCGCTTGGTGCCGTGTCCGACCCTGCCTGAGAATCCCCGCAAACACGCTGATAGAAACGCGTAAGAGCCCGGCAAGGCCCTCCGTCGGGCTCAGCCGAGCTCCCTGGCAACGAGCGCGGCGATGGTAGCAGAGATAGTTGCTGCTTCCTCTTCGGTCGCGGCCTCCGCGAGCACCCTGACGACCGGCTCGGTGCCGGAAGACCTGACGAGCACGCGGCCGTTATCGGCGAGCTCCGCGTTCAGGCGGTCGGCCTCCTCGCGCACGGCTCTCGGCAGCTCACCGGCGGCGAGCCGGTGGGACACGCGCACGTTCTGCTTCACCTGCGGGTACCGGGTCATCGTCGCGGCTGCCTCGCTCAGCGTCCGCCCGGCGAGTGCGCCGCAGAGGAGGAGCGATGCAACGAGCCCGTCCCCCGTCACGTGGTCGCGAAGCCACAAGATGTGACCGGACTGCTCCCCGCCGAGGACGCCTCCTTGCTCCCTGAGCGCCTCGAGGACATAGCGATCGCCGACTGCCGTCGTCGCGACCCGGATGCCGCGTTCGGCCATGAGCCGGTGGAAGCCGAGATTCGTCATGACGGTCACCGCGACGAGCTCGACGTCGAGGGCGAGGGCGAGGATCGCGAGGATCTGGTCTCCGTCCAGGGTCTCACCTCGCTCGTCCACCGCCAGCATGCGGTCGCCGTCGCCGTCGAACGCGACTCCGAGGTCGAGACCGAGGCCTGTAACGGTCTGTTGCAGGGCAGAGAGGTCTGTGGCGCCACAGCCCGACGTTGATGTTCGTTCCGTCGGGATCGACGCCGACCGTGTGAACGTCTGCTCCGAGCTCCCGGAACGCGGCGGGCGCCAGAGTCGAGAACGCACCGTTCGCACAGTCCACACCGATGCGAAGACCGGACAGGTCGGAGCCGAAGCGCTCGACCACGTGACGCACGTAACGCTCGCCGGCGCCATCGAGGTGCTCGACCGTCCCGCCGTTCGTCGCCGCCTCGTCGAGCAGCGCCTCGATCTCCTCCTCTTCCGCATCCGTGAGCTTGCGGCCCTCGCGGTCGAACAGCTTCACCCCGTTGTACTCGGGCGGGTTGTGCGAGGCGGAGATCACAGCTCCAAGGCCCTGGGAGAGGAGTGCGACAGCCGGCGTCGGCAGCACGCCGGCAAGGACAGCGGTGCCCCCGGCCGAGACGATCCCGCGCGCGAGCGAGCCTTCGAGCTCGGGGCCCGAAGCGCGGGTGTCTCGGCCGACGAGGACACGACCGGCACCAGACCAGAGCGTTGCCGCCCGGCCGAGCCGTTCTACGAGGTCCGGCGTCAGGTCCGCGCCGACGACCCCTCGAACACCGTCTGTCCCGAAGTAACGCCTGCTCATCTCACGAGAACGCCGGGTGAGGCAAGCCTCGCCTCTCCAGCAGTTCTCGAAGCTACCGCTTCGAGAACTGCGGCGCCTTGCGGGCCTTGTGGAGCCCTGCCTTCTTGCGCTCGACGATACGAGCGTCGCGAGTCAGGAAGCCCTGGCGCTTGAGCGCCACGCGAATCTCCGGGTCGGCTTCGACGAGCGCGCGAGCGACGCCGTGTCGAACCGCGCCGGCCTGGCCGGAGATCCCGCCTCCGTGGACGCGGATCCGCAGGTCGTAGGTGCCGGCGGCACCGGCGACCTCGAGTGGCGCGAGCACCATGCTGCGGTGGCCGGGGCGCGTGAAGTACTCCTCGAGCGTGCGGCCGTTGATCCAGCTCTTGCCGTCGCCCGGGCGCAGGATCACGCGCGCGATCGACGTCTTGCGCTTGCCGGTCCCGCGGTACTGGGCGATCTCGCTCATGTGAGCTCCAATGGCTTCGGCGCCTGCGCGCTGTGTGGATGCTCGGGGCCGGCGTAGATCTTCAGCTTGCGGATCTGAGCCGCAGCGAGCCGGTTCTTCGGAAGCATCCCCTTGACCGCCTTGCGGATTACTTCGGTGGGCCGCCGCTCGAGCTGCTCGCGAAGCGTCCTCTGCCGAATGCCGCCTGGGTAGCCGGAGTGGCGGTAGTAGATCTTCGAGTCGAGCTTCGACCCCGTCACCGCGATCTTCTCGGCGTTCACGACGACGATGAAGTCACCCGTGTCCACATGCGGCGTGTACTGCGGCTTGCCCTTGCCGCGAAGCATGTCCGCGATACGGGTCGCCAGACGACCGAGCGTCTGTCCCTCGGCATCGACGAGGAACCACTCGCGCTCGATCTCACCCGGCTTGGCGGTATAGGTCTTCATCGCAAAAAGAGGCGGAATCGACCCTCCGCCAGCGGCGGATTGTAGCGCAAACGGCTCAAACGACCGGCTCGAGTGCCTCGGCGGGTGGACTGCGATGCACGACAGCGATCCACACGACAGGAGCAACGGCGATCGCCGTTGCGGCGAGCGCGAGCGACGTCTTGCCGAAGTGCGTGTAGACGACGCCGCCGAGCAGCGCAAGCGAAGCTCCGAGCAGTCCCGAGATCAGGTCCGAGAAGCCGATCAACTTCCCCCGCTCGTTCGGCGCAGTGCGATCCGCGAGCTCGGACGCCGCTGCGACGTACGAGAGGTTCCAACCGAGCCCGAGCAGGAAGAGCGACAGAGCGAACCCGCCGATGTCATCGGCCCAGACGAGGACCAAGGTCGAGACCGCCATCACGGCCAGTCCGCCGACTTGGCACTGAAGTCGCCCGATCCGATCGATCAGCGGGCCGATCACGAGCACGAGTGCGTACATCCCGACGATGTGCACGGAGATGACGGTGAAGACGTCCGTCTGCTGATGGCCATGGTCCGAGCATCATGTAGCCGGTGAGATTCATGATCGCGACCATCACCCCGAAGCTCACGAACGCGGCCAGGAGCGCGGTGGGGACTCCCGGCACGGCGAATGAGCTCGGGCAGAGGCGCCGCCGCGCGCCGAATCGGACGCATCGCGTCCTCCGATGGCGAACGCGATCTTCTGGGGATCGGGACGGACGAGCAAGGCGATCGCCATGCCGACGATCATGATCGCTCCCGCCACGAGCCACGGCACGACGAGGGCGTCGGCTCGAGCTCCTTGCCGGCGAAGAGCGGACGGAAGACGAGCGGACCGAGCGCGGCGCCGAACAGCGAGCCGGCCAGGACGTACGAGATCCCCCGCGCGCGACGCTCCGGCGGGTACATGTCTGCGCCGGCCGCTGCGGGCGAGGAGGACCGCGCCCGCCGCGACGCCGACGAGCGCGAAACCGAATCCGACGAGCAAGACGCCGACTCGACAGCGCAACCGAGCGCGGTCAGTAGCGCATCCGAACGCCCCACGACGAAGCCGCCGGCGATCACCGGGACGCGGCCGAAGCGGTCCATGAGACGGCCGGCGGGGAGCGACGCGAGCGCAGCCGAGGTCAGGAAGACCGCCGGCCCGAGGCCGAGGATCGACTCGATCCCGGTGACGAGGACGAGCGTGACGGTCGAGACGGCGACGACGAGCTGCACCGTGCCCGACAGCGCGACGAGGCAGCCTGCCAGGAGGACGGTGTTGCGCCGAACGGGATAGCCGTTCAAGCGAGCAATTCAACCAGCCCGGCGCGAAACGCCGTCGCGCCGCCGTGTGACGGGTGGCGCACGGAGGGCCGCCGAGCTGCTTCTCGCGCGAGCCTGCCGACCGCGACGACGCGTCGCCCTCGGGCAAGCGCCGTGAGAAACGGGACGCCCGCCCTCGACCTCGCACGTGGCGGACGGGCGCGTTCGAGCTGGCCGTGCCGGGGTGGGTCGGCACGACGTTCCAGAGCAGGACGTGCTCCTCGAGCCCGAGCTCGGCGAGGACGCGGTGCACGATGGTCGCCGTGGCCTCGGCCGGGCCCATGCCGGTCAGCTGCCGCTCGGAGGTGAACGGAATGCCGGAGACGCGCGCGCCGCGATAGCCGGCGAGCCTCGCCGACGAGCAGCACAGCCAGCGTCGCCGGCCTCGAGGTACGCGGCGAGCCGCTCGCGGAGACTCCGGCGCGCCGCGAGCCCTTCGCGTACTGGTTGAACGTCGCGCCCGATGCGCGCCGCGCGCGAGCTCGTCACGAATGCGCTCAGCGCGCTACGATGGCCGGAGCGTAACGGGGAGCTCGGGGCAACCGGGCTGAGAGGGCGGCCGAGCGCGCCGCCGACCCGCAGAACCTGACCTGGGTAATGCCAGCGGAGGAAGCGCATGTCGGAAGAGTCGTGGTGGTGGTCGCAGGCGGGCGAGCCTCCTCGCGCCGAGGCTGCGCGGCTCGTCCCGCCAGGCGCGCCGGTGATCGCCGCCGACGGCGGGCTCGAGCACGCGCGCGCGCTCGGTCTCGAGGTGACGATGGCGGTCGGGGACTTCGACTCGCGTCGCCGAGGGCGGTCGCCGCCGCCGAGGCGGCCGGGACACGGATCGTGCGCCATCCGGCCGACAAGGACGCGACCGACCTCGAGCTGGCGCTGGACGTGGCGCTCGCGCTCGAGCCGGAGCGCATCTTCGTGCTCGCCGGCGACGGCGGCCGGCTCGACCATCTGCTCGCGACGCTGCTGCTGCTCGCGTGCGCGCGCTACGCGGGGGTCGAGGTCGACGCCGGATCGGCGGCTGCGCACGTGCACGTCGTCCGCGGCGAGCGGACGCTCGACGGGCAAGCCGGGCGAGCTCGTGTCGCTGCTTGCGCTGCACGGGCCCGCCGAGGGCGTCCGGACCGGAGGGGCTCGCGTACCCGCTCGCCGGCGAGACGCTCGAGCCGGGCTCGAGCCGCGGCGTGTCGAACGTGTTCGTCGCGCGACGACGGCGCGCGATCACGCTCGAGCGCGGCGTCCTCTCGCCGTCCGCCCCGGCTCGGAGGGAGCGCGAAGGCTGAGACAGTGTTGCAAGGCGCTCGTCGTCGCCGCGCTCGTGGCGCGCTCGCGCTCGGCTCGCGGGCGTGCGGAGGTGGCGACGAGGCGCCGACCGAGGTCGTGCTCGTCACGCACGACTCGTTCGCGATCTCCGACGACGTGAAGCGGGCGTTCGAGGAGGAGAGCGGCCTGCACGCTCCGGATCCTCCAGTCCGGCGATGCGGGCGAGATGCTGACGAAGGCGCTCCTCACCGCGGGCAACCCGCAGGGCGACGTGCTCTTCGGCGTCGACAACAACCTGCTCTCGCGCGCGCTCGGCGGCGACCTCTTCGAGGCGTACGAGTCGCCCGGGCTCGAGCGCGTGGACGAGCAGTACGTCCTCGACCCCGAGCACCGCGCGACGCCGATCGACCACGGCGAGGTGTGCCTCAACTACGACAAGGCCTGGTTCGCGGAGCGCGGCATCGCGCCGCCGCGAGTCGCTCGACGACCTGACCCACGCCGCGGTACGAGGGCGCTCGTCGTCGCCGAGAACCCGGCGACCTCGACCCCCGGCCTCGCGTTCCTGCTCGCGACGGTCGCGCGCTTCGGCGACGGCGGCTGGCAGGAGTACTGGCGCGACCTGCGCGAGAACGACGTGCTCGTCGTCGACGGCTGGGAGGAGGCGTACACCGTCCGCTTCTCGGGCGTCGGCGGGCAAGGGCAACCGGCCGATCGTCGTCTCGTACGCGTCGAGCCCGCCGGCCGAGGTGATCTTCCGGACGCCGCGTCCGGAGGAGGCGCCGACCGCGGTCGTCGAGGACAGCTGCTTCCGGCAGGTCGAGTTCGCCGGCGTCCTGCGCGGCGCGCGCAACGAGGAGGGCGCGCGCGAGCTGATCGACTTCATGCTCTCGACGGCGCTTCCAGGAGGACGTCCCGCTCTCGATGTTCGTCTTCCCGGTGAACCGGGACGCGACGCTGCCGCCGGAGTTCGAGGAGCACGCGGTCGTGCCCGGCCGAGCCCGCTCGAGCTCCCGCCCGGAGGAGATCGAGGCGAACCGCGAGCGGTGGGTGGACGAGTGGACGCGAATCGTCCTTCGCTGAGCGGCACGCGCCTGGCGCGCGCTCGCCTACGGCGTCCCGCTCGCGTTCCTCGCGCTCTTCTTCGTCTTCCCGCTCGCCGCGATCCTCGAGCGCGGGCTCGGCCGGCTGGGGGCGAGCTCGACCGCTCGACGTGCTCACCGATCCGCTGACGCGCGAGGTCGCTCTGGTTCACGATCTGGCAGGCGGCCGCGTCGACCGCGCTGACGTCGCCGTCGCCCTTCCCGCCGCGTACGTGCTCGGGCGCTACGAGTTCCGCGGCCGCGGCGTCGCTCGCGCGCTCGTCGTCGGTCCCGTTCGTCCTGCCCACCGTCGTCGTCGCGCTCGCGTTCCTCGCGATCCTCCCGGACGGCCTCGAGCGCGGGCTGGTCGGCGATCCTCGTCGCCCACGCGTTCTTCAACGTCGCCGTCGTCGTCCGGGTCGTCGGCACGTTCTGGGCGGGGCTCGACCCGCGAGCGTCCGAGGCGGCGGCGACGCTCGGCGCCGGGCCTCTGCGAGCGGTTCCGGCGAGGTGACGCTGCCGCTCCTCGCGCCGGCGCTCGCGGCGGCCGCCGCGATCGTCTTCCTCTTCTCGTTCACGTCGTTCGGGATCGTCGCTCGTCCTGGGCGGGCCCCGCTACGCGACGCTCGAGGCCGAGATCTACAACCAGGCCGTCCGGATCTTCGACCTCCGACGCCGCTGCCGTGCTGTCGCTCGTCCAGCTCGCCTGCGTGGCGCTCGACCGTCGCGGTCGCGATGCGGCTCGAGCGAAGCCTCGGCGTCGCCGGCCAGCTCCGCGTCGGAGCGAGGACGTCCTGCGGCGTCCGGAGACCGCCGCGAGAGAAGGCGATCGTCGCGGGCAGCCTCGGCGGGCTCGCGCTGTTCCTCGGCGTGCCGCTCGCCGCGCTCGTCGAGCGCTCGCTCGCAGTCGGCGACGGCTACTGGCTCGCAGGCGATACCGCGCGCTGACACGGCCGACGTCGGCGCTGCTCGCGAGCCCGTGGGAGGCGGTCGTGAACTCGATCGTCTACGCGGCCGCCGCGACGGCGATCGCGCTCGTCGTCGGAGGGCTGGCAGCCTTCGCGCTCGCTCGCGGTCGAGCGGAGGCCCGTGCTGCTCGACGGCCTGCTCATGCTTCCGCTCGGCGCGTCCGCGGTGATGCTCGGGTTCGGCTTCGTGATCGCGTTCGACGAGGCGCCGGTCGACTTCCGCGTCGGCGCCCTGGATCGTGCCGGTCGTACAGGCGCTCGTCGCGATCCCGTTCGTCGTCCGGATCGTCGCCCCGACACTGCGCGCGATCGACGAGCGGCAGCGCGAGGCGGCGGCGCTGCTCGGCGCGTCGCCCGGGCGGAGTGCGGCGTGAGATCGACCTGCCGATCGTGCCCGCGCGCTCGCCGTCGCGGCCGGGCTTCGCGTTCGCGATCTCGCTCGGCGAGTTCGGCGCGACCGTGTTCCTCGCGCGGCCGGACAACCCGACGCTCCCGGTCGCGATCTTCCGCTTCCTCGGCCGACCGGGCGAGTTGAACGCCGCCCAGGCGTACGCCCTCGCAGTCGTCCTGATGGTCGTGACGGCGGCGTCCATCCTGCTCGTCGACCGCCTCGGCCGTCGCCGACGGGCTGGTTCTGATGCGCAGGCCTGAATGCTGAGCGTCGACGAGCGTCACCGTTCGGTTCGGCGACAAGCTCGCAGTGGACGGCGTCACACTCGAGGTCGCGGATGGCGAGGTCGTCACGGTTCTCGGGCCGAAGCGGCTCCGGCAAGAGCACGCTGCTCCGAGTGGTCGCCGGCCTACAGCGTCCGAGCGCGGGCCGGGTGCTCCTCGACGGCGCAGGACCTCGGCTCGGTCCCTCCCACCGGCGCGGGATCGGCCTGGTCTTCCAGGATCACGCCCTCTTCCACCATCGCGACGTGGCCGGAAACGTCGCGTTCGGGCTGCGCATGCGCGGTGACGCCGCCGAGCAGATCGAACCCCGTGTGCGGAGGCTGCTCGACCTCGTCGGGCTACCGGGCTTCGAGCAGCGATCCGTCGCAACGCTCTCGGGCGGTGAGCAGCAGCGTGTTGCGCTCGCGCGCGCACTCGCGCCCGAACCGCGCGTCCTTCTCCTCGACGAGCCGCTCGGCTCGCTCGATCGCCGGTTGCGCGATCGCCTGCTGATCGACCTCGAGCGGCTCTTCGACGGAGATACGCCTGACGGCGCTCTACGTGACGCACGATCAGGCAGAGGCGTTCGCGCTCGGAGATCGCGTCGCCGTCATGCGCGACGGTCGCATCGCCCAGACGGCACGCCCGACGAGCTGTGGGCGCAGCCCGGCGGACGAGGACATCGCGCGCTTCCTCGGGCTCGCGACGTCCGCGACCGGACGGCCGTCCGGCCTGAAGCAGTCTCGGTGCGCGCGGCCGGCCTCGGCGAGCGTGGCGACGGCATCGTCGAGTCTGCTGTTCGCCACGGACCAACCGTCAGACTTCTGATCCGGCTCGAACAACGGGCGAGTCGCTTGACAGCCGCGGTGACCGCCCTCGACCACCCCGCGGACCGGGGAGCGCGTCATCGTCGACATCGACCAGGAAGGAGTCGTCGAGCTCAGGTGATCAGGCGCCGCGTCGATCGTCCACGGCTTCGTCCAGGGCGTGTTCTTCCGCGACACCGTGCGACGGCGCGCGGTTGACGCGGGCGTCTCGGGTTGGGTGCGCAACAACCGCGACGGAACGGTGGAAGCGGTGTTCGAAGGCGAGCCCGACGTGGTCGAGCGGCTCGTCGACGCTCTGCCGTGGCGGCCCGCGCGGAGCCCGCGTCGATCGAGTCGAGATCGCAGTCGAGGACCCGGAGGGTCTCACGGAGTTCGTGATCCGTTGACGGGTCGGCTCGAGGTGTCCGATCAGCGGCGACAAGCCAGCGCTCAGGACGCTCCCAGGAACAGCCGGCTACTGCTCGTCGTCGGTGGAGTCCGAGTCGTCGGACGAGTCCGAGTCGTCGGAGGTGTCCTCAGACGGGTCGGGGTCGCCAGGCGGGCTCGATTCGCCCTCGTCTGCTTCTGGCTCGAGAGCGTCCTCCTCCTCGAGGTCGGACTCGACACTCTCGGGGCCCCAGCCATTCTCCGTTCCGAAGCCCTCGTCTTCCCACGCTTCGCTCACCGGTCGTTCCTCCTTCTCTCGTCGGGGCTGTCGAGAGATCCGAGCTTAGCGCTCGGGAGCGCAAACGCGGTCGCCGGCCATGACCTTGTCGAAGAGCGCGTTGAACTCGGGATCGCGCTGGCGGTCCGCACCGGACAGGCCGGGGACCTCGACCTGCAGCACGGGCGTCACTCCCGGACCGCTCACCGTGACCCGGTGGCGCTCTCCCGGTGCGGGCGGCCGCAGGGTCTGGCTCGGGTACCAGCGAACGGCTTCTGCGGGACGAAGCTGTGGCAGAACGTCCCGGTGCTCTTGTGCGTCAGGATGCCCGCTTCCCGCTTCCAGCCCGGGCCGTAGGACGAGTTGAGCGTGTCGATGTGGAGGTTGCGCCCGTAGAAGTCCTTGGGCACTCCCCGCTCGGTCGCGCTGAATCCGTGCACGGGAACTCCGAGGTACGTGAGCCGGCCGAAGATCCCTTGCCACGCGCCGCCGTACGTCCAGTTCGGATAGACCTCGAGCACCGGGAGATCGCCGCGACCAGTGCGCGACGTGGAGCTCCAGATTCGTGTGGTACGGAAGCCAGGGATCGAAGCCCAGGTTCGGAAGCCGTCGCTGCCACGCCTGGATCGTCCAGTAGCGTCCCGTCGGGCGCCTTGCAGCCGGCGACGAACAGGGGCAGCTTCGGGCCGTCGTAGGCGCGACACCGATTCTTGAACGTCGACCAGTACTTCCCGTTTCGGTACTTCCCCCAGCCGCCCGCGTAGTCGAACTTGAACTGCACCTGGCCAACCCCGGCCGTTGGCGGGCGTGCGTTCAGCGCGCCCCAGACGAGCACGTTCCGGACGCGCCCGTCGCCCCGCCGGTAGGAGACGAGCGCCTCACCCTTCCCGTTCGCCTTGAGCGAGAGAAACGTGACGTTCGCGTCGTACAGGGGTCGGCTCGCAGGCGTCGAGGACACGCCGGCGAGAGCGACGCCGAGGACTGCGAGGGCGAGCAGGGCACGGAGAGGAGGCCGCATCTCGTCGCAGGATCGGCGGAAGGGGGATCCCAATCCTCCCTCGGACGGGTGAGGCGCTAGCTCACTCCCACTCGATCGTCGCCGGCGGCTTCGACGAGACGTCGTAGACGACGCGGTTCACGCCGGGGATCTCGTTGATGATCCGGCTCGATACGGCCTCGAGGAGCTCGTACGGGATGCGGGCCCAGTCGGCCGTCATCGCGTCCTCCGAGGTCACCGCGCGGATGACGATCGGGTACGCGTAGGTTCGCTCGTCGCCCTGCACGCCGACCGAGCGGATCGCCGGAAGCACGGCGAAGCTCTGCCAGAGATCGCGGTAGAGGTCGGCGCGTCGTATCTCCTCGAGGAGAATCGCGTCGGCCCGGCGCAGGATCGCGAGCCGCTCCTCGGTCACCTCGCCGACGATGCGGATCGCGAGCCCCGGCCCCGGGAACGGCTGGCGCCAGACCATGCGCTCCGGCAGCCCGAGCTCCTCGCCGACTCGCCGCACCTCGTCCTTGAAGAGCAGTCGCAGGGGCTCGACGAGCTCCATCCGCATGTCCGCGGGCAGTCCGCCGACGTTGTGGTGAGACTTGATCTTGGCGGCGACGCCGTCCTCGCCTCCGCCCGACTCGATCACGTCGGAGTAGAGCGTCCCCTGGACGAGGAACCGGACGTCACCCAGCTTCTGCGCCTCCTCCTCGAAGACGCGGATGAACTCCTCGCCGACGATCTTGCGCTTCTCCTCGGGATCGGAGACGCCCGCGAGTCGCGTCGAGGAAGCGCTCGCTGCGGCCTGGACGTGGACGAGCGGGACGCGGAAGTGCCCCGAGAACGTCTCGACGACCTGCTCGGCCTCGTTCTCGCGCAGGAGGCCGTGATCGACGAAGACGCAGGTCAGCTGGTCGCCGACGGCCTTGTGGACGAGGAGCGCCGCGACGGCAGAGTCGACCCCGCCGGAGAGCGCGCAGAGCACGCGTTCCGACCCGACCGTGGCGCGGATCCGCTCGACCTGCTCCTCGATCACCGCCGCTGGAGTCCAGGTCGGCGGCGCGCCGGCGACCTCGTACAGGAAGTTCTTCAGGATCTCCTGGCCGTGGGGCGTGTGCGCGACCTCGGGGTGGAACTGGACGCCGTAGAGACGGCGCTCGCGGTCCTCGAACGCGGCGATCGGGGTGTCGGGCGACGAGGCCGTGACCGTTGCGCCTGTCGGTCGCTGCGGTGACCGAGTCGCCGTGGCTCATCCATACGGTCTGCTCCTGCGGAAGGTCATGGAACAGATCCGATTCACTGGCCTCGAGGTCCGCCTTGCCGAACTCGGACGCTCCGGTTCGCTCGACAGCGCCTCCGAGATCGCGCGCCATGAGCTGCATGCCGTAGCAGATGCCGAGGGTCGGAATCCCGAGCGAGAAGACGTCAGCATCGATCTCGGGCGCGCCATCCGCGTAGACCGAAGCAGGGCCACCCGAGAGGACGAGCGCTACCGGATTACGTGCGGCGATCTCGTCGGCGCGAGAGCTGGTGAGCCGACGAGCTCCGAGTAGACCCGCGCCTCCCGCACACGCCGCGCGATCAGCTGGCTGTACTGGCCGCCGAGATCGACGACCAGGACCGGGCGCTCCTCCGGAGGGGGGTCCGGAACGGGCAACGGAACGACTTCTGCCATCAGCTGCGGCGGTAGTTGGGCGCGTCCTTCGTGATCGTGACGCCGTGCGGGTGGCTCTCCTGCATGCCCGGCCGGCGTGATACGCGTGAAGCGCGTGCGCTCCTTCATCTCCTCGATCGTCGCCGCGCCGCAGTAGCCCATCGACTGCCGCAGTCCGCCGACGACCTGGTGGACGATCGGCGCGAGCGGCCCCTTGTACGGGACGCGGCCCTCGATGCCCTCCGGGACGAGCTTCTCCACGTCCTCGACATCGCCCTGGAAGTACCGGTCCTTGGAGAACGAGCGCGCCTTCATCGCCCCGAGCGACCCCATCCCGCGGTACTCCTTGAAGCGCTCGCCCTGGGCGACCATCACCTCGCCGGGCGCCTCGTCGGTGCCCGCGAGCATGGAGCCGAGCATGACGACGTCGGCTCCGGCGGCGATCGCCTTCGCGATGTCGCCCGAGAGCGGACACCACCGTCCGCGATCACCGGCACGTCGTGGTCCGGCGAGCGCCTGCGCGGCGTCGTAGACCGCCGTCACCTGCGGGACGCCGACGCCGGCGACGATGCGGGTCGTGCAGATCGACCCGGGCCCCTGCCCGACCTTCACCGCGTCGGCCCCCGCATCGACGAGCGCGAGCGCGCCCTCTCCGGTCGAGATGTTCCCGGCGATGAGCTGAATGTCGTGGGCGCTCCTGATCTGCCGGACGACGTCGAGGACGCCGTGCGAGTGGCCGTGCGCGGTGTCGACCACGAGCACGTCGACCTCGGCATCGACGAGCGCCGCCGCTCGCTCCAGCGCGTCCGTCCCGACGCCGACCGCAGCGCCGACCCGCAGGCGGCCCTGGCTCGTCCTTCGTCGCGTCCGGGTACTTGATCTTCTTCGAGATGTCCTTGACGGTGATGAGGCCCTTGAGCCGCCCGTCGGCGTCGACGACCGGGAGCTTCTCGATCTTGTTGCGGTGGAGGATCGCCTCGGCCTCCTCGAGCGTCGTGCCCGACGGGCGCGGTGACGAGGTTCCGGGCTCGTCATCAGCGCCGAGACCGGCTGCGAGGTGTCGGTCTCGAAGCGGAGGTCGCGGTTCGTGAGGATCCCGACGAGAACGCCGTCGTCGTCGGTGATCGGCACGCCGGAGATCCGGTAGCGCTCCATGAGCTCGAGCGCGTCGGCGACCGAGTCGTCCGGGCGCGAGCGTCACCGGCTCGACGATCATCCCCGACTCCGAGCGCTTGACCTTGTCGACCTCGGCTACCTGATCCGCGATCGAGAGATTGCGGTGGACGATCCCCATGCCGCCCGCCCGCGCGAGCGCGATGGCGAGACGCGCTTCGGTGACCGTGTCCATCGCCGCCGAGACGAGCGGGATGTTCAGCGAGATCGCGGGCGTCAGCCGCGTGACCGTCGAGACGTCGTTCGGCAGCACGTGCGACTCCGCCGGGAGCAGGAGCACGTCGTCGAAGGTGAGCCCCTCCTTGCCGAACTTCCGCTCGAACGCGACGAGGCGCTCGATCTCCTCCTGGCGGAACTCGGTCTCCATCAGACGACGTTAGCAGCGTCCGCCGACGGCGATCAGGCGACCTCGATGCCGAGCTCGTCGAGGCGCTCGCGAGCTCGCGCCGCGCCGGCGACGTCGCCCTTCGCGTCGAAGAACGCCGAGCGCCGGCACAGCCGACCGCGACGCAGCGGCCGCGTCGCCGGCGAGAGACAGCGCTTCGGCTGCATCGAGCGCGGACCTCGCCCGAGCGAAGTAGAAGTCCGTGTGCTCGGCACCGCGTCGACAGCGTCGCCGAGCAGCACCTCGGCCTCCTCGTGACGACCTTCGTGCGCGAGGAGGCACCCCTCGAGGCATCGAGCGAAGACGAAGTTGATGACATCGTCCGCGGGCTCGTCTCGCGGCGCGACCGTCGCAGCAACTCGCGAGCCTCGTCGAAGCGGCCCTGCGCGTACAGGCACTCGGCGAGGCGCACGCGACCGTCGAGAGGAACGCTCGATCGCCGAGGGCCTTCGAGCTCGTCGAGCCCCTGCGCGGAGGAGCGCCTCCGCGGCCGCGAGGTCGCCCGCACGCTCGCTCGATCCAGGCCCCGTGCATGCGCACACCGGCCGCGCTGACGTGCCATTCCCGCAGATCGGTAGAAGTCGCATGCCGAACGCGTACAGCTCGCGCGCCTCGTCGAAGTCACCCTGCATCGCGAGCAGGCGCCCGACGTGCGTCGCAGCGCGCCGCCTCGAAGCGGATCGAGTCTCCGGCTCCGCCTGGAGCGCGCGTACCCGCTCGATCGCCTCGGCGCGCGGAGTCGGACCGAAGACGTACGCCGATCGGACCCACCAGAGGAGGTCGTCGTGCGCCGGTACATGCCGGCCCGCCGAAGTGCTCGAGGCCCCGCTCGCACGCTCCGCGCGTCTCCGCGGCGTGCAGGCTGACCCATTCGTCGCCCGCCAGGCTCCACCAGTAGACGCGAGACCTTCGTCGTCGTCCGCAGCTTCGAGGACACGATGCGCGGCTTCCAGCCGCGCTCGAGCGCTCCTCACGCGGGATCGAGCCGCCCATGCCAAGAAGTCGATGGTGTTCTCGACGATCGTCGCCATCGCCGCGGTCACGCGCATCGCCGCGCTACGCGGGCATGCTGCAAGAGCCGTCTGCGCGCTCGGCGAGATCCCCGCCTCCCAGAGCGCGAGCGCCAGATCCGGCGCGAGCGCGCGCGCGCTTCGTCGTCCTCGGGGAGGATCGCGGTCGCACGCCGGAACAGCGAACGCCCCGCGTTGAAGTCGCCGCGGTCCATGGCGCCGCGACCCGCGGCGGCGAGACGGTCGGACACGCGCGTCGCCGAGCGCCGGGAAGCGCCGGATCGGCGGGATCGAGCTCGGCGCGGTAGCGATGGGCCTGCTCGAGGTGGTAGCCGACGATCTCGTCGCCCTCGACGAGGTCGTGCGTCGCGAGCCAGTCGGCGAAGCGCTCGTGCAGCTCCGCTCGGGTCGCCTTCGGAAGCGACTCGTAGGCGGCGTCGCGGATGAGCAGGTGGCGGAAGCGGAAGCCCTCGTCCTCGGGGAACGTCGGCGACGTCGAGCGGATGAGCTCCTTGCGGACGAGCGTCGCGAGATGCGACGCGACGCCGGGCCGCACGGTTCGGGCGACAGCTCGGCGACCGCGCCGCGATGGAACACCTCGCCCTCGACCGAGCCGCGCTCCATGACGACGCGCACGTCGCCGTCGAGCGAGTCGATGCGCGCCTGGAGAAGCGCGTGGATCGTCGGCGGGACGACGATCTCGCCGTCGCCGCCGTGCTCACGAACCATCGCGAGCATCTCCTCGACGAAGAGCGGGTTGCCGGCCGAGGCCGTCGTGATCCGCTCCCGCAGC
Source organism: uncultured Actinomycetes bacterium (assembly GCA_963756925.1). Lineage (GTDB taxonomy): Bacteria > Actinomycetota > Thermoleophilia > Gaiellales > Gaiellaceae > GMQP-bins7. The sequence goes on from CAVWPL010000004.1 coordinate 75,846, forward strand.
TCGGCGTCGAGCGGCGCATCGGCGACGAGACGCTCCATGAGCTGCGCGCACTCGTCCGCGCCGAGCGGCTCGAGCAGGAGCGACGTCGCATTCATCTTCCCGCCGCCCCAGCCGGGCCGCACGTCGAGCAGCTCGGTGCGCGCGATGCAGAGGAGGAAGATCGGCGCGTCGCGCGAGAGGTCGGCGACGTGCTCGACGAGGTCGATGAAGATCGGCTCGGCCCACTGCAGGTCGTCGATGACGACGACCTGCGGGCGCTCGGCCGCCCGTGCCTCGAGCAGCCGGCGAAAGGCGAGCTGCGTCTCGGGCGGCGACGTGCCGATCACGGCGTCCGGACTCGACGCCGATCGCGAGCAGGATCTCGACGAGCGGCCAGTACGTGATCCCCTCGCCGTACGAGAGGCAGCGCCCGCGCAGGACGTCGGCCGAGTCGCCGACGCGCTCGAGGAAGTCGGCGACGAGGCGCGACTTGCCGATGCCGGCCGGGCCGAGGAGCGTGAAGAGCCGGCACGTGCTGTCGGCGACCGCGTCCTCGTAGTCGCGCCAGAGCCGCTGGCGCTCGCGCTCGCGTCCGACGAGCGGCGTCTCGGGGTGGCGGGCGAGCGACTTCGGCGTCGGCGAGCACATCGAGCAGCCGGAAGGCCTCGACCGGCTCCGACTTGCCCTTGAGCGACGAGCGGCTCGACGGGCTCGACCTGGACCGCGTCGCGCACGAGCAGCCGGGTCTCGGCGCCGATGAGCGCCTCGCCCGCCGGCGCGGCCTGCTCGAGGCGAGCGGCGACGTTGACCGCGTCGCCGGTGACGAGCGTCTCACCCTCGCCGCCGACGACGACCTCGCCCGTGTTGATGCCGATCCGCGCCTCGAGCCCGTGCTCCGCGATCGCCGCGCGCATCTCCGACGCAGCGCGGACCGCGCGCAGCGCGTCGTCCTCGTGCGAGACGGGGATCCCGAAGACCGCCATGACCGCGTCGCCGACGAACTTCTCGACCGTCCCGCCGTGCCGCTCGATGATCGTGCGCAGGTCCTCGAAGTACCGGCGCATCCGCGCCCGTAGCGCCTCCGGGTCGGTCGACTCGCCGAGAGCCGTCGAGCCGACGAGGTCGCAGAAGAGGACGGTGACGACCTTGCGCTGCTCGCGCGCCTGCTCCGCCGCGGCCAGCGGCGCCGCACAGGACATGCAGAAACGTGCCTCGGGCGGGTTCTCGAGGCCGCAACTCGGGCAGGCCGTCACGCGCGGAGTCTACGAGGGTCGCGTCGCTCGAAGGTCGTTCAGCACCGCGCGCGAGCGCTCGGCCGAAACGACGTTCCCCTTCTGCTCGTAGAAGGCGATAGCCTGCTGCACCGCCGCGGCGGCGTCCTCCGTGCGACCGGCTCGCACGAGCACTTCACCGAGGACCTCGTGCACGTAACCCTTGAGCTCGGTGAAGTCGATCGGCTCGACGAGCTCGACTGCCTCGTGCAGCAGATCGAGCGCCTCGTCCAGCTCTCCGCGGCTCGCGAGGACGCGTGCCCGAGCCGCACGCGATCGCGGCTGAGAGTCGAGGTCGTCCACAGCCGCGATTGCGCGGCTCTCGTCTGCGAGCTCGAGCGCCTCGTCGTAGCCGACCCTGGAGGAACAGGACGTCGCTGAGCACCCCATCGACCGTCGACCGTACGCCGACGTCTCCCATCTCGACGAGGAGCGTCGTGGCCACGACGTAGGACGAACTCGGCACGATCGAGATCCCGCGCTATCAGCTCGGCCGAACCGACGTCGCCTGCGTAGAGGCCCTTCAGGAGCCGCAGGTCGAACTCCTCGATGAGGTTCCACGCATCCGCCGCCGCGCGACGAGACAGCTCGAACTCACCGCGCATCGCCTGGAAGAGCGCGAGGATCTGGAGTGCCTGAGCCCTGAGGGACGCGTTTGCGTAGTCCGCCGAGAGGAGCTCCTCGACGAGGGCGACGCCCTGCGGAGCAGGCAATGGCCCCCAGCCAGCGGGCCGAAGCCGAGCTCCCATCGTGTCGCGGAGCAACGCGCTGTCCCCGGTCGTGAGCGCGATTTGGAACGCACGAGCGAGGTCGTGCTCACCCTCGCCCGCACGACCGAGTTGGAACTTGCATATGCCGATCTCCGCGTGCACGGCCACGAGAGCCGCGAGCTCCTGTGAGCCCTCGAGCGACGCGGCGATCTCGAGGGCATCCTCGAGCTCACTCTCGACGCTCGCGTCGGAGTCGACCCGCGCTCGCAGGGAGTTGTACGCGAGGCGCGCCCGGGCGAGGACCCCTTCGTCCCCGGCCTCGCGGGCGGCCTCGATCACGGACGGCAGCAGGGCGTCCGCACGCTCGAGCTCGCCGCGACGGACGAGCACCTGTCCGAGGGCGAACATCGCTTCGAGGTGCGGCGGATCGTCGTCGCGACCGAGGTCGACCGCGCGCTGGAGGAGGCTGGCGGCGGCGGGGAGGTCCGCACGACCAAGGGCGTTCCGCCCAGCCGCGAAGAGACGCGCTCTCGCACGCAGCGCCAGCTCGGGATCGTCCACACCCAGCTCGCGGCGGAAGACGAGAGCCTGCTCCAGGTGGTAGCCGAGGATCTCGTCTCGCTCGAACGGGTCTCGACATCGGCGCGCTCGAGCCACTCGGCGAAGCGCTCGTGCAGCTCCGCGCGCAGCGCCTTCGGCATCGACCCGTAGACGACCTCGCGTACGAGGATGTGGCGGAATCGGTACACGTCGTCGCTCGACGTCAGCGCGCGCTCGGGCCAGATCAGCTCCTTGCGGATCAGGCTCGCGAGTTGCGCCTCGACGTCGCCGCGCGCGTCCTCGGGAACGAGCTCCAGCAACGGCGTCGCGATGGAACACCTCGCCCTCGATCGCCGCGCGTTCGAGCACAAGGCGCGCGTCGCTCTCGAGCGAGTCGATACGCGCCTGGAGGAGCGCCTGGATCGTCGGGAGGCACGGCGACGTCGCCGTCCTCTTGCTCTCGGAGCATCGCGAGCATCTCCTCGACGTAGAGCGGATAGCCGGCCGACGCCTCGGCGATCCGCTCGCGGATGCTCGCTCGAGGAGCGTCTCGCCGAGAAGCGTGTCGATCAGAGTCTCTCGCTCGTCCTCCGCGAGCGGCTCGAGCAGGAGCGACGTCGCATTGAGCTTCCCGCCACCCCAGTCGGGTCGCGTCTCGAGGAGCTCCGTTCGGGCAATGCAGAGGAGAAAGATCGGCGCGCCGCGTGAAAGATCGGCGACGTGCTCGACGAGGTCGACGAACACGGGCTCGGCCCACTGCAGATCGTCGACGACGACGACCTGGGGGCGCTCTGACGGCACGGGCTTCGAGCAGCCGGCGGAAGGCGACCCGCGTCTCCTGCGGCGTCGAGGCGACGACGTCCTCCGGGTCGATCCCGATCGGCGCGAGCATCTCGACGAGCGGCCAGTACGTGATGCCGTCGCCGTAGTGAAGACAGCGGCCGCGGAGGACGTCGGCTGAGTCGCCGACGCGCTCGACGAAGTCTGCGACGAGGCGTGACTTGCCGATCCCGGCAGGCCCGAGTAGCGAGAAGAGACGACACGCGCCGTCAGCGACGGCGTCCTCGTAGTCGCGCCAGAGGCGTTGCCGCTCGCGCTCGCGTCCGACGAGCGGCGTCTCGAGCCTCCTGGCCACGGGCTCGTCTCCGACGAGCTCGACGAGCCGGAAAGCTTCGACCGGCTCTGCCTTGCCCTTCAACAAGAGCGGCTCGACCGCTTCGACCTCGACGGCATCACGCACGAGCAGACGCGTCTCGGCGCCGATGAGAGTCTCACCCGCCGCTGCAGCCTGCTCGAGCCGCGCAGCGACGTTGACGGCGTCTCCGGTGACGAGCGTCTCCGCGTCGCCGCCGACGACGACCTCGCCGGTGTTGACGCCGATCCGCGCGTCGAGCCCGTGCTCGACGACGGTCGCGCGCATCTCGGACGCAGCGCGCACCGCCCGCAGCGCGTCGTCCTCGTGCGAGACCGGGATCCCGAAGACCGCCATGACCGCGTCGCCGACGAACTTCTCGACGGTCCCGCCGTGCCGCTCGATGATCGCGCGCAGGTCCTCGAAGTAGCGGCGCATGCGCGCACGAAGCGCTTCGGGATCGGTGGACTCCCCGAGTGCGGTCGAGCCGACGAGGTCGCAGAAGAGGACGGTCACGACCTTGCGCTGCTCGGGCGCTGAGCTCTGACGCGGCCAACGCAGTGCCGCAGGCGCTGCAGAATCGCGCGTCGGCGGCGTTCTCGCGCCCGCAGCTCGGGCAGGCAAGCATGCGCGGAGTCTACGAGCGGGCGGGCTGGAGCTCGGCGAGCTCGATGTCCGCGGCGAGCGTGGCTGCGATCTGCGGGTCGAAGCGGCCGGCGCCGAGCTCGAGCACCGAGGCCGACGCCGGCCGCAACGGCCAGCCGGACGGCGTAGTCGGGCGAGCGCTCTTCGACGAGCGCGGCAAGGAACTGCGCGAGCAGCACGTCGCCCGAGCCCGACGGCGGACACAGGCTCGACGTGAGGCGCGAAGGCGCGGAACCTGCGCGTGCGCCGGCCGAGCCGAAGAAGCGCGAAGCAGCCGTTCTCGAGCGTGATCAGGACGTTCCGCGGGCCCATCTCGGCGATCGCGTCGAGTGCCATGAGGAAGTCGTCGTCGTCCTCGAGCTCCTGGCCCACGAGCTGCTCGGCCTCGCTCTGGTTCGGAGAGACGAGGAACGGGCCTGCTTCCACGCCATGCCGCAGCGGGTCGCCTTCGCTGTCGAGGACGACCCGCACGTCGCGGCGCGCAAGGTCGCGGATCGCATCGCTGTAGAACGAGGTCGGACACCTTGCGCGGGAGCGAGCCCGCGAGAACGACGAAGTCCGCGCCGCGCGCGAGGTAGTGCAGCTTCTCCTCGAGCGTCTCGAGCTCGGCGTCCGTGACCTCCGGGCCCCACTCGTTGATCTCCGTATACGTCCCCGCGGTCGGGTCGGCGACCGAGGTCGACGTTCGCGACTCGCCGGCGATGCGGACGAAGTCGTTCAGGATGGCCTCGGACGTCAGCTCCTCGACGAGACGCGTTCCCGTTCGCCCGCCGGCGAGACCGGTCGCGACGACCGGCACCTCGAGAGTCTTGAGCGCTCGGGCGACGTTGATTCCCTTGCCGCCGGCGAGGCGTCATCACCTCGCTCGAGCGGTGGCGGTAGCCGATCTGGAACACCGGAACCGTGAGGGTGCGGTCGAGAGCGGCGTTGACGGTGACGGTGACGATCACGGGACGAGACCCCACACATTCTGCGCGGTGCGTCGCCGCGTACCAGGCCGCCTTCCCGAGGAAACCCGGCTCGGAGACAGCAGTGGCCGCAACGAGCTTGGACGATGCCACGAGGCGGTTTCCGTCGTAGATCTCGACGCGGCCAAGTCGCTGGCCGCGTCGCACCGGCAGCCCGACGACGCCGGGTGCGACGACGCGCTCCACGAGCGCCCGCCGCTCGTATACCGGCTTGACCTGGGAGCGCGGAACGACGAGCTGAACGGACGGACGGCCGTAGCCGGTCTCGGCCTCGGCGTAGACGCGCGTCCCGTCGATCACGGCGACCTGGCGATACCGGCCGAGGCCGTACGAGAGAAGCTCCTCGAGCGCGTCGTTCCGCGCCAGCGCGGCTGTCGCTTCCGAGCACGGTGCCGTACACCGTCACCCCGCGCGCACGCGCTGCCGCCGCCTGCGACCAGCCCGCATCAGCCGTATGGCCGGTCTTGCCGCCGACGAGGGGAGGCCAGCTCCCGAGCAGCTCGTCGGTCGTCTCGAGCTCCCGCCCGCCCGGCAGCTCGACCGAGCTCCGGTCGAGGGCATCGCGGATGAACGGAATCCCGAGCGCGTAGCGGACGAGCCGCGTCGCATCCTCCGCGCTCGACAGGTGCCCGGTCTCGTCGAGCCCGTGCGGATTTCGGAACGTCGTATTCTCGAGCCCGAGCTCGCGCGCCTTTGCGTTCATGAGCGCCACGGAACCGATCGAGCGAGCCGCGGCCGACGTGGAGCGCGAGCGCTTCGGCGGCATCGTTCGCGCTCGCGACGAGCATCGCGCGCAGCAGCAGCGACACGGGAAGCTGCTCTCCGGCACGGAGGTTCGCCGTCGACTCGCCGACACGGGCAGAGCGCGGGCTCACGCGTCACGGTGTCGGAGAGCTGCGTCCGCTCGAGCGCGACGATCGCCGTCATCAGCTTCGTGATGCTGGCGATCGCGCGCCGCTGGCCCGCGTGGTGTCGGGCGAGCACGGATCCGTCCTCGCCGACGAGGTACCAGGCCGCAGCGCGCACCTGCACGGGTGGCGTGGTCGACGCCGTATCGTCGTTCGCGGCTTGTACCGGCGCCGCCAGCGCCGCCAGGACACAGGCCGCGGCGAGCAGGCTTCTGCGTATCACCGGCGGGCCACTCTACTCCACGCCGGCGACCGCGCCGATAGGCGGGCCGGCCCACTCCACGTGCGGTGTCTGACACCGACGCACATAACGATGCGGGTCTGCGAGGCGGCGGTGTCAGACACCGTTTACCGAAGTTGACAAGGGCTACTTCCAGCCCGCGGCTGACCAGACCTGCTCGGCGAGGCGCTGGGCGGCCGACGCCGCGGCAGTTCGCCAGTCGTCCTCGGTTCCGCGGTGGGCGAAGATCACGGAGCGCGACGCCGTGACGAGAGCGCTCGCCGGGCCACTCGTGAACGCGCGTGCGACATCGGCAGGGGTCGCCCCCTGCGCGCCGACGCCTGGCAGCAAGAGCATCGTCTGCGGCATCAGCTTCCGAGCCTGTGACACCGCTCGTGGGTGTGTCGCTCCGACCACCGCTCCGACGCTCGAAAGGCCGTGCTCTCCGACGAGCGGCTGCCCCCATTCGTGCACGAGCTCCGCCAGGTACTGCCACAGCGGGCGGCCATCGGAGAGGGTCGCGTCCTGAACCTCGGTGGCATCCGCGTTCGACGTTCGCACGAGGAAGAACACGCCGGCTCCGTGGCGTCGACAGGCCGCGATGAACGGCTCGCACGAGTCATGCCCCAGGAACGGGCTCGCCGTGACGGCATCCGCGAGCGGGTCGGATCCTTCCCTTGGCTCGAGGAACGCTGACGCGTAGGCGCGAGCGGTCGGGCCGATATCTCCCCGCTTCGCGTCGACGATGACGAGGAGGCCGGCCGATCTGGCGTAGTCGCAGACCTCCTCGAGCGCCCGTACGCCGTCCGCGCCCAGCGACTTCGAAGAACGCTGACTGAGGCTTGACTGCGACGACGTACGGCCCCACCGCGTCCACGATCCCCTTGCAGAAACGGGCGACCGCCGAAGCGGCCGCAGCCCGACCGAGCACCGCCTCGCCTCGAAGCTCCACCGGCAGCAAGTCCAGGCTGGGGTCGAGCCCGACCACGAGCTGGCTGCGCTTGCGCTCGACGGCTTGCGCGACCCGGTCGGCGAAGTTTGCCTCGCGGCACAACGTCATCGTAGGCAGCCGGGACCTGCGGCCTCAGGCGGCAAGGATCTCAGTCGGCATCGAGGGAGACGATTCGCAGCTCCGGCCCGGGACGACGGAGGAACCCGGAGACGACGAGCAGCTCGTCGGCGTCCTCGGGGGCGAACGAGAGCGTTGCGCGGCGCGGCCTCGGCGAGTCCAGCCTGCGACCTCCAGCCGCCCCGCGGGACCCTCGGGAAGCGTGCGCACCGCGGCAACGCGCCCAGCGGCGACGAAGAACGCCCGACGACGCCCCGGCTCTCGCGCGGGCGCGAGGACGCAGAGCGCGTGCTGCCGCAGTCGCCGAAGCTCCTCGATGCCGCGACACGACCTCCTCGAGCGCCTGCACGCGATCGCGCAGCCGCGCCGCGTCCTCGAACCGAAGGTCGCGAGCAAGCCGCGCGAGCCTCGAGCGAAGCGCCGGAAGCGCGTCGGCCGGGTCGTCGCCCTCGAACCCGTCGAGCGCGCGGGCCGCAAGCGTCGCGCGGCGCTTGCCCTTGATCGGGCCGAGCGGCCCGGGCTCCGCACACCGCTTTCCAGCGCTTCGCGCCGCGGTGCAGATAGACGTAGCGGTCGGGACGCGCGCCACGCGCGTTGGCCGGCGGGCGGAGCTCTCGGATGAGGCGCAGCTCCTCGAGCGCGGCCTCGAGCTCCGACCCGAGCACGCTGCCACTCGACCCGCTCGAGCGCCCCGAGCGCCGCCTCGACCGCGGGCCGCTGGCGCGCGCCCGGAGAAGTACGAGCGCAGCCTCGCCCGCAGCTCCCGCGCCTTGCCGACGTAGAGCACGGTGTCGTTCCGGTCGTGGAAGAGGTAGACGCCCGGCGCGGTCGGTGCACCGGCGACGAGCGCGCGCTTGGAGTGGAGCCGGCGCGCCGCGGAGCGGCGAGCTCGACGAGATCGCCGACCGTGCGCGCCCCGCGCTCCTGGGCGAGGCCCAGCAGCGCGATCAGGATCTCCGCCGTCGCGAGGGCGTCCGGGAGCGCCCGGTGGCACGGCTCGACGGACACGCCGAAGAAGTGCGCGAGCGCTGCGAGCGAGAAGCGCTCGCTCCGGTCCGCAGAGGAGGCGCCGCGCCAGCCAGACCGTGTCGAGGACCGCAGCGGCGCACGCGTCGCCCGGTGAGGCGCTCGACCTCGCGGTCGAGGAACGCCATGTCGAAGCGCGCGTTGTGGGCGACGAGCGGCGCGTCGCCGGCGAACGCGAGAAACCGGCGGAGGGCGATCTCGGTTCGCGGGGCGCCGCGCAGGTCGGCAGCGCGGATTCCGGTCAGCGTGGCGATCGAGGGCGGAAGCGCGGTCCCGGGATTGACGAGCGTCTCGAACGTCTCGACGACCTCGAGCTCGTGAACCCGCACGGCGCCGATCTCGCACATGCGGTAGGTGCTCGCCGAGAGCCCGGTCGTCTCGAGGTCGAAGACGACGAGCTCGGCGTCCTCGATGCAGCGTCTCCGCATGAGGCTCGCCGGCGAGACCGACGCGCGTCGCCGAGCCAGGCGAGCCGGGCGTCTCCGCCGACGACGTCGGCGAGCAGCGAGTGCGCGATTGCCGGCGGGCGCACGCTCGAGCGCGAAGAGGACGCGCGCGGCTTCCTCGGCGGCGACCGGCCCGTGCCGTGCTTGGACGAGCTCGACCAGCCGGTCGGCGGCGTCGAATGCGAGCTGCACTGCGCCGAGCCTACACGAACATATGTTCGTATCTCAAGCGCCAGAAGGCGAAGCCCGGCACGACGTAAGGGCCACTGCCCTCCTGCGCGAGGGGCGGCCCCTTCGAGAGACCTCGGTCTGGGCTCAGCCGCCCTTGACCGCTGCCTTGAGACTGCTCCCGGCCGAAAACTTCGGGCACCGTCGTCGCCGGAATCATGGACTTTCGCGCCCGTGCGCGGGTTGACGCCCATGCGAGCGGCGCGAGCCGAGGTCGAGAACTTCCCGAAGCCCGTGAAGGTGACCGCGTCGCGTCTCCTCAGCGTCGTCGGTGATGGTGTCGAGCACCGCGTCGACTGCTTTGGCGGCGTCGCGCTTGGTCATGCCCGCCCTGTCGGCTACTGCGTCCACGAATTCCTGCTTTGTCACTGTGCCTCCTCCTGACGTCGGGTTCGGTTCTACGGGGACCGAAGGACCCTAACAGCCCTTCGGATTTGGCTCAACCATGCTGTTTTGCGGCGGTTTTGCGCATTTCCAGCAGCTCGGGGGCGCGAAAGAGGGGCCTGAGTCGCACGCCGAGGCGCGCGAGAGCGTCCGATCCGCCCTCCTCCCGATCGACCACACAGACCGCATTTCGGACGACGAGACCCACGTCTCGGAGGCCGACACGGCCTCCGCGAGGGCGCCGCCGGTCGTGACGACGTCCTCCAGGAGGCACACGAGCTCGCCCGGCTCGAACGGGCCCTCGATCCGATTCGCCGTGCCGTATTCCTTGGCTTCACCGCGGACGATGATGAACGGCAGACCGGACGCCAGCGATGCCGAAGCAGCCAACGCGACGCCTCCGAGCGCCGGGCCGGCGAGCCGGTCGGCGTCGGGCTCGAACTCGCTCAGCGACCTCGGCGAGGCGTTCGCCGAGCGCGCGCAGGAGCTCCGGGTCGGTCTCGAAGCGGTACTTGTCGAGGTACCAGGACGAGCGCTTGCCCGAGCGGAGCACGAAGTCGCCCTCGAGGAGCGCGCGCTCGACGAGCAGCTCCGCCGAGCTCGATCGTCAGCTGCCACTCGTTCATGCGCCGGAGCGCGGGCGCGCGCCGCGGCCGCGAGGCGGTCGAACCCGGCGAGCCGGGCTCGAGAACGACGGACGAGCCGTCGGCGTACGAGACTCCCGCCCGCTCCTGCGGGCCTCGGCCGCGCGACGAAGGCGCGCCAGGCCCAGACGGCGAGCCCGACGAGGACGGCGAGCCGGAGGAGCCGCCTCACTCGCCTCCGTCCTCCTTCGGCTTCCGTCGTCCGCGGCGCTTCGGCTTCGCGTCCGTCGATCAGCTCGAGGCACGTCCGCAGGTCGTAGACGACGAGGCCGGAGGTCGGCTCGGCCCCGTCGTCGCGGCGATCGTCCGGCCGCCCTCGCGGAGCACGAAGAGCCGCCCTCCTCGAGCTCGACCTCGACGCGGGTCACCTCCGCGGCGTCGAGCGGAGCTCGAACGCGGCGGCGAGCGAGCTCGAGGGCGCGGCGCGCGAGGCCTGCGGCAGCCGGCTCGTCACCGGTCGCCCCGAGCACCGAGCCGTCGGCGCTCGAGCACGACGGCGCGCTCGATCTGCGACGAGAGCTCCGTGAGCTCCGCAAGCGCCTGGGCCGCATCCATCGGCGTCCGACGCTAGCAGCTCGATCGCTGCTGTCAGGCCGCGACGAGCGGCTGCCGCGAGCGCCGCCGCCGCCTGCGCGCGGTGCGAGTGCTCGGCCTTCCACGCGTCGCCGAGCTCCGCGACCGTCTCGCGTCTCGCCGAGCGGGACGAAGATCGGGTCGTAGCCGAACCCCTCGCTCGCCGCGCGGCCCGTCGAGCGATCGTGCCCTCGAGCGTCCCGGGCGCGTGCAACTCCGAGCCGTCCGGGCCGAGGACGACGAGCTCGCAGACGTAGCGCGCGCGCCGGTCCTCGACGCCCGCGAGCTCGGCGAGCAGACGCGCGACGCCGTCCTCGCCCAGCGCGCGGACTCGACGCCCGGCCGGCCGCCGAGCGCCGCGACCTCGATCCCGGAGTCCTCGCCCGCGACCCAGTCCTCCGGCGCGGCGTGCAGCCGCCCGTGCCGCGCCTTGATCCGTGCGTTGTCGAGGAACGTCTCGCCGTCCTCGACCGGCTCGTCCGGGCGCTCGAGGAGCTCGATCTCCCAGGCCGGGAGCGCGTCGCGCGGAGCTCGCGCGAGCTTGTTCGGGTTCCGCGAGGCCAGACGCAGCTTCACGCGCGCGGAGCGGCGGCGGCGTCGAGCTGCGCGGCGGTGAGCGCCTCGATGCCGCCCGCCGCGAGGTCGAGCAGCTCGTCGAGGAGCTCGCGCGAGAACGGGTCGCGCTCGGCCGTCGCCTGCACCTCGACGAGCCGGCCGTCGCCGGTCATGACGACGTTCATGTCGGTCTCGGCGGAGGAGTCCTCCTCGTAGTCGAGGTCGAGCAGCGCCTCGCCGCCGACGATCCCGACCGACACCGCCGCCACCGAGCCGGGCAGCGCCTTCGAGAGCCCGAAGCGGTCGAGCGCGCGGCTCGCGGCGATCCAGGCGCCGGTGATCGACGGCGCAGCGCGTGCCGCCGTCGGCCTGGAGGACGTCGCAGTCGAGCCAGAGCGTCCGCTCGCCGAGCGCCTCGAAGTCGCAGACCGAGCGGAGCGCGCGGCCGATCAGGCGCTGGATCTCGACCGTGCGCCCGTCGGGACGGCCCCGCGAGACCGCACGCTGCGTCCGCTCGCCGGTCGAGGCCGGGAGCATCGAGTACTCCGCGGTCATCCAGCCCGCGCCCGCTTCCGTAGAGCCAGCGCGGCACGCCCTCCTCGACGGTCGCCGTGCAGAGGACGATCGTCTTGCCCTGCCCGTAGAGGACCGAGCCGTGCGGCTGCTCGAGGAAGTCGACGCGATGTCGAGCGGGCGGAGCTCGTCCGGCCGGCGGCCGTCGCTCCTCACGCGGCCGCCGCCTCCAGCGCGGACACCTCGACGTGCTCGGCGGCCTCGATCGGGAGCTGGAGGAAGCGGCGCCCCATCTCGCGGAAGAGCTCCGGGTCGCCGGTGGTGAGGAAGCGGTAGCGCCCTCTCGCGACGTCGGCGTTCTCGATCCCCTTGCGCGCGAGCGTCTCCGCGACCTCGCGGGCGGTCTCCTCCGCGGAGAAGACGAGCGTGACCCCACGGCCGAAGACGCGCTGGAGGATCGGCTTGATGAGCGGGTAGTGGGTGCAGCCGAGGATCACCGTGTCGACGCCCGCCTCCTTGAGCGGCGCCGCGTACTCGCGCACCGCGGCGGCGGTCTCCTCGCCGAACGGGTCGTCGCCCTCGATCAACGGCACGAGACGCGGGCACGCGACCGACGTGAGCTCCACGCCGGCGTCGAGCGCGTGCACGAGCTCGGCGTAGCGCCCGCTCGCGACCGTCGCCTCGGTCGCGAGGAGGCCGATCCGCCGGTTCCGCGTCGCGAGCACGGCGGCGTGCGCCTCCGGCGCGAGGACGCCGATCACCGGGAACCGCAGAGCTGCCGCTGGAGGTCCGGGAGCGCCGCCGCGGTCGCCGAGTTGCACGCCGCGACGACGAGCTTCACGCCGCTGCGCTCGAGGTAGCCCGCGATCTCGCCCGCGAAGCGGCGGATCTCGTCGAGCGGCCGCGGCCCGTACGGGAGGCGCGCGCCGTCGCCGAGGTAGACGAAGTCCTCGTGCGGGAGCGTGACGAGGCACTCGTGCAGGACGGTCAGGCCGCCCATGCCCGAGTCGAAGACGCCGATCGGGCGCGGGTCCATCGCGCGGGATTGTAGGGACGGGCCGCCCGGTGCAGGCCTGCGGTGCCAGGCACCGCCTGGCCATGCAGGTGCCAGTCACGGCTCTCGTCTACGCTTCCCGCGCCGTGGTCAAGGCCTGGCTCGCCGCGCTCGCGGCCGCGTTCGTGCTCTCGCAGGCGAGGCGCCCGCATCCTCGCTCGCAGGCAGGACGTCTCGATCCCGATGGACGACGGCGTCTCGATCGCAGCGACGCTGTACCTGCCGGACGGCACGGCGCCCGCGGGCGGCTGGCCCGCGATCGTCTTCCTGCACGGCCTCTCCGGCAACCGGAACGCAGATGAACGCGCTCGTTGAGGGCTACGGCTTCGTCGAGCCAGGACTACGCCGTGCTCACGTTCGACGCGCGCGGGCACGGCGAGTCGGGCGGGCTCGTCGGCATCGACGGCCCGCGCGAGGTCGCCGACACGCGCGCGGTGCCGCGATGGCTCGCCGCGCGGCCGGACGTCTCGGACACGAGGATCGGCGCCTGGGGGATCTCCTACGGCGGGGGCGCGGTCTTCAACTCGCTCGTCGCCGGCGTGCCGTGGGCGGCGGTGGTCACCGTCGAGACGTGGACCGACCTCTACTCCGCGCTCATGCCGCAGGGACTCGCGAAGTCCGGCGTCGTCGTCGGGCTCGCGTGCTCGATCCCCGAAGCAGAAGCGCGATCCCTCGCTGGGCGCGGTGCAGGCGGCGGCGTTCGCAGGGAACACGCGCTGCCGTGCGCCCGTGGGCGCAGGAGCGCTCGAGCCTGTCGAAGCTCGGCTCGGTCACGACGCCGGTCTTCATGGCCCAGGGCAGCACGGGACTTCCTCTTCGGGATCGACCAGGGCTCGCTCGCGTTCCAGCGGCTGCGCGGGCCGAAGGTGCTCTACGTCGGGCTCCACGGCCACGCGCCGTCGACGTTCCCGGCGGCGGACACCGGCGTACCTCATGGCCCAGACGCGCGCCTGGTTCGACTGCTACCTCCGCGGCGTGCCTGGCTGCCCGGCTGCCGGCGGCGTCGCGATCGCGCCGGAGAAGCTTCGCGGGGCAGGCGTCGTGCGACGAGGTCGCTGCCGCCGGTGTCGCCGACCATCGTCGCCTTCCCCGGCGTGACGACGTTCGCGCGCAGCGGCAAGGCCGTCCGCACGGGCCCCGCCGCTGCGGAAGGCGATCGAGATCTTCGGCTCACCGACGGTGCAGACCTGCCGGTCGCCGCGAGCGGTGGCTGGTCGCGGCTGGTCGCCGTGCTCACCGCGCGGACGCCGCAAGGGCAAGGAGATCGTCGTCAGCGCGGGCGGCGTCCCGACGAAGAACGGCGCGCGCAGAGGTCACGATCCGGCTGCTCAACCAGGCGACGTTCGTCCCGCGGGGCTCGCGGCTGCCGCTGACGCTCGCGTCGTCGTCGACCGCCCAGTCGAGCGTCGAACCTCCTCTACCTCGATCTCGCCGATGCCCGCGACTGCGCGAGTGCGCGTCGGGAACGCGGTCCTGAAGCTCCCGGGGCTGCGGACGCCGGTCACGAAGTGACGCGCCGCGTCGCCGTCAGCGCGCTCGTCGCGCTCGGTCGTCGCGGCAGGGGTCGCCGGAGCCGTGCCGGCGTCAGATCCCGGCGTCACGTCGACGAGCGTCCTCCTCGGCGGCACGGTGCCGCTCACGGGCGAGGCGGCGGCGTTCGGCGCGGTCGGCGCGGGCGCGAAGGCGTACTTCGACCACGTGAACTCGAAGGGCGGCGTCCACGGACGGAAGATCTCGTACATCTTCTACGACGACGCCTACAACCCGGCGCAGACCGTCCAGCTCACGCGGAGGCTCGTCGAGCAGGACGGCGTCTTCGCGATCTTCAAAGCGTCGGGACGGCGAACAACCTCGCCGTCCGCGACTACCTGAACGCACAGAAGATCCCGCAGCTCTTCGTCGGCGACGGCTCGCAGGCGATCGGGCCGGAGCTTCGCCAGGTACCCGTGGACGATGGGCTTCCTCATGAGCTACCGCGGCGAGGGCGACGTGTACGGGAAGACGATCGTCGCGCACGCGGCCGAAGGCGCAGGATCGCGGTGCTCTACGAGAACACCGAGCTCGGCCGGGACATGCTCACCGGCCTGACGCGCGCGGTCGCCGGAAAGGGGCCGACGGATCGTCGCGAAGGAGTCGTACGAGTTCACCGGGCGCCGACGTGTCGTCGCAGATCGCGCGGCTGAAGGCCTCGGGCGCCGACACGCTGATGCTCTTCGCGACGCCGAAGTTCTTCATCCAGGCGGTCGTCGCCGCGCACAAGCTCGGCTGGAAGCCGCGTCTCTACATCGCGTCGGTCTCGATCGAGCCGGGGATCATGGCGATCGCCCGCTTCAACGCGCCGGAGCTGACGAAGGGCGCGCTGTCGATCGCCTTCTCAAGAACCCGAACGACCCGGTCTGGGCGAAGGACCCCGCGGTCGCCCTGTACCGCTCGATCATGCGGCAGCACAACCCGATCGGCCGTCCGACGGACGTCTACAACTGGTACGGGATGACCGTCGCCTGGACGATGGTGGAGACGCTGCGGAAAGGCGGGCAAGAACCTGACTCGAGCGGGCCTGCTGCGTGCGGCCCAGAGCCTCGACCTGCGGTCGAACCCGTTCCTGCTCCCGGGCATCCGCCTGCAGACCTCGCGGACGGACTACCGGCCGCTGGAGCACGTCTACCTCTACCGCTACGACAACAAGCAATGGGTGCGGGCGAGCGGGCTCCTGCGAGCTCGGGGCTAGATGTGGTTTACAAGACTCGGAATCCGGTCATCTCGCCAGCTGAACCAAGAGCTCGAATCAGAGGAGGACAGAAATGAGACGAAGAAGCTGGACGGTGCTGGCCGCGGTCGCTCTGACCGCAGCGATCGTCGCCGTCCCGTCCGCGCTCGCGGCATACGCGTCGCCGAAGCTCGAGGTACGGCTGGCCAGCACCGGGGTCACGATCAAAGCCGTGCTCAGTCCAGATGACGATCCGACGGCCAGCGTCCGGATCTTCGTCCCCGCCGGGACACAGTTGACGACGAACCAAGCTCCGGGCACGGTGCTCGGCCCCGTGCAGGCGGTCGTCAAGGCGCTCGACCTGGGCGGCGCAGATCTGCCGCTCGCGGGCAACCTCATCGTGGCGGCGCCGGGACAGATCGCTCCGCGCGAACCAGGCTGCGTGCCTCGGATCGACGGTACCGATCGCGTCATGGGTGATGGTGCTCTCCGCCGCAGGCCAGACGCTGCCGGTACCGGCGTACCTGGTTGCGACAGCGGGTGTGCAGACGGCGCTCGGGCCCGCGTTCATCCAGGTCTGCCTGCCTCCGCCCGACATTCCTCAGGCGCTCCGGGCCGCGCGACGTTCGGCGCGAAGCTCTACAGCGCCGAGCTCAACGTGGCCGGCGTGTTCAGCTCGGCAGCAGGCGTGTGGGTTTCCTTCTGGACGCCGTACAACCCCGGCGTCGGCACGCTCAACGGACCGGCAAGCGTTGCGAGCCCGGCTGCCGTTCTGACCGGGGCACTGACGTCCGCGGCGAAGAAAGCCGGCAAGGGCGCGGTCGTCTCGGGCCGCGTAACGCAGGGCGGTCAACCCCGGCGCTGGAGCAACCGTGTCGATCCGAGGCGGGGCGCGGGCCGGCTCCCTCAAGCGGCTCGGGACGGTCAAGACACGTGCCAACGGCTCGTATAGCTTCCGCGCGAAGACCGGGACGTTCTTCGCGGCGGCAGTCGTCGTGGCGCCGGGTGCCGCTCCTCAGGTCTGCACCACAGTGGCGCCGATCTTCGCTCCGATCCCGTGTGTGAACCCCACGGCGAACGGGTTCGCGGCTCAGAGCAGGACGATCCGCAAGAGGTAGGCACCGGGTACCAGGGGGCCGGACTCGTCCGGCCCCCTACGCTTCACGCATGGCGGCGACGGTGAGAATCGGGACGTGCAGCTTCGCCGACGAGGGTCTCGTCAAGACCTGGTACCCCCGCGGAGTCTCGACCCCGACCGCGCGGCTCCGGTACTACGGCGAGCGCTTCGACACGGTCGAGGTCGACTCGCCCTTCTACCACCTTCCCGATCCCGCGGTGACCGGCCGCTGGGCGCAGCGGACACCACCCGACTTCGTCTTCCACGTGAAGGCCGCGAAGACGATGACGCACCACGAGGCCGTCGAGCGCACGCGCGCCTTCGCCGAGTTCCGCGCGTCGATCGAGCCACTCGAGCTCTCCGGCAAGCTGCGCGGAATCCTGCTCCAGTACCACCCGCGATTCGTCAAGTCGGACGAGGCGAAGGATGAGCTCTCGCGGGTCCGGAAGCTCCTCGACCCACTCGTTCCGCTGATCGAGTTCCGGCACCGTTCCTGGTTCACGGACGAGGAGCGCGACGACACGCTCGGCTTCCTGGAGCAGCATGGGTTGGCCGTCGTCTCGGTCGACGCGCCGCCGACCCGTGCCTCGAACGTCCTCGCCGACGTTCGCTGCCGCAACCCACCCCGTCGCCTACGTCCGCTTCCACGGCCGCAACGTGAAGACCTGGAACATCAAGGCGGAGAAGTCGTGGCAGCGCTTCGACTGGATGTATTCACCGAAAGAGCTCGAGGAGTGGGTCGAGCGATTCGGGCGGCTGTCGGAGGAGGCCGACGAGGTCTATGCGATGTTCAACAACAACCGCGACGACTTCGCGCCGCGGAGTGCGGCGATCCTGCGCGGCCTGCTCGACGAAGCGGGAATTCCGGCTAGCGGAGGGCTCGAACCGCCGCTCGTTGCGCCGACGCTTTTCTGAGCTCCCGTACATGGGAGCCGACAGCGACGGAATAGAGCGGGATGCGGACCGGCGCGCTCGGGATCACATTAGGTGCGGGCCGACCGCGAACGAACTCCTTCGTCTGAGGCAACTCGTGCTCGATGCAGAGCGGACCGACGGTCAGCGTCTTGCATCCGGTAGCGGTGCACTGCGTGACGATCGACATGAGTGCTCGCTTACCCCCCCTTCACTGGTCTCTAACCAGACAGCACCCGAGAGTCTAGTCTCGATTGCATGAACGTGCTATCGATCACGCACGGGCCGACAGTCGGCGGCGGTGTCTTCGACCAGCTGGTCGAGGAGGGAGGACATGCGCTCGACCGGTGGGTGGTTCCGCTCGGGGGCTCTCCTCGCCCTCCGTCGAGCTACGACGCGGTGATGATCTTCGGCGGCTCGATGCATCCCGACCAGGACGAGCATTTTCCGTGGCTGGAGCGTGAGGCCGAGTTCCTTCAGGGCGTCCTCGAAGAGCATGTCCCGGCGATCGGAGTCTGCCTCGGTGCCCAGCTGCTCGCGCGTGCCGCCGGCGGCTGGGTCGCACCGGCGCGTGCGCCGGAGATCGGGTGGCACACGATCGAGTTGACCCGGGACGGACGATCGGATCCCGTGTTGGGGACGCTTCCGGCCTCGACCGAGGCGTTCCAGTGGCACCAGTACACGTTCGGCGTGCCGGACGGAGGCTCAGAGCTCGCGACGAGCGAGGTCGGCACGCAGGCGTTTCGTCTCGGCAACGCGTGGGGCGTCCAGTTCCACGCCGAGGTGACGGCCGCGATGATCGAGACCTGGGTCACCGAGGAGGACGACGAGCTTCCGACGAGTGCCGAGGATCTCCTGGCCGAGACCCGTTCGCGCATCGCCGGCTGGAACGAGTGCGGCCGCACGCTCTGCTCGGCATTCCTCGAGGTCGCAGCGCAGAGCCAGCCGGCGCAGGAATCGGCCTAGGGCGCGACCTCGCGTGACCATTCGTGCCACGAGCCCGGCGTAGTTCCGTGCGTCGTACCCGGCGCCGCGAAGCACCTGGACAGCGAAGTTCGAACGCACGCCTGATGTGGCAGTACGCGACGATCTCGGCCCCTTCTGCGAGGCCCACGAGCGTGCGGACGTCGTCGCCGGACGAGCACTCGAGCAGCCGCTCGAGCGGCAGGTTGCTCGCTCCCGGGATGTGGCCGTGCCGCGGGTCACATGGCGCGGTGGCCAGTCCTTCGTACTCGGGAGCCGTCCGTACGTCGATGACGACGAGGCCCTCCTCGCCGAGGCGCTGCCGGAGCTCGTCGAGCATCACGTCTGCCATTGCGCGAGGAAGTCCAGCAGAACGGCGTTGAACCTGTCGGGCTCGTCGACGCTGACGAAGTGCCCGGCGCCCTGGAAGAGCTCGAACGATCCGAGCAGCGCCCCGGCCGCAATGGCACGCGCCTCTTCGACCGGCACGACCTCGTCGCCGTCACCGACACACACGAGGAGCGCGCCGCCGAACGCGGCCACGACCCCCGACGCATCCGCTCGATCACGAATCGCCTCCTGTGCCACCGCCAGATCCTCTGCCTCGACGGCCGTCTCGACGCTCGGGCGGCACGCCGACCGATCGTAGCGCCTGGATCTGTTCGTCTCGGGCCCGGCGACGCTCGTGCGAGTCGGCCGCCGGCTCGGGAGCCCGCGAGCACGATTCCGAGCACGCGCTCCGGTGCTCGCCGTGCGAGCGCGAGCGCGCAGTACCCACCCATCGACGCGCCGACGGCGACGAACTGCCCCTCGACCTCGCTCAGTAGCTGTCCTGCCCAGCCGTCGATCGACGCTCCGCGACCGTAGAGACGCGGAGCCGACACCCGGTAGCCGGCCTCGCCGAGTACTGCAACCTGCTGCTCCCACATGCTCTCGTCGAGCGGCCAGGCATGGAGGAGCACGACGTTCATTCGCGGTCGAGCCGGATGGCGCCCTCGATCGCGGCGGCGTCCGCCCAGCCGTGCGTCGCGCCCTGGATTCCGAGCGCCTCGGCGAACGCTGCGAGCAGCTCATCGGCAGGCGGAAGGTCCGCTGCGACAGGTGCCGTCCGCGCGACCTGACGGACTGCGGCCGGACTCGCGCCGGTCAGCCTGGAGACGACCGTCGGGTTCGCAGCCAGCCCGATGACGTCGCCCGGGGGAAGCGGCCCGTAGAACTCGGGCACGGAGAGATACTCGTCGACGATCCTCCCGCGCTCGAACAGGATCATGCGAACGAGCTCCTCGCGCTCGAGGCCGAGCAGGCAGGTGACCGCGGCGATCCGATCGCAAAGCTCGCGCGCGAGCCGGCGCAGCATGTCCGGGTTGCGGTCACACACGTCGTCGTACACGGCGATCCACCCGTTGCGCGGCGGCGCGACGACCGAACCGCGTGAGCTCCCCGGGAGCCTCGGGACAAGCTGCCGAACAGCCTGCTCGACGGCGTTCAGATCGTCCGACTGCAGGTGGATCGATCCGAACGACGATGCCTCCTGGCTGCCGAGCCTGGCCTCGAGCTCGGCGACCGCACCGGTCATGATCACGACCTCGTCGCGTAGTCCCCACCGTCCGTAGAGCGATCGGGCGACTGCGTTCGACGCCTGGACGTCGAGGTCCATCTGCTCGATCCCGAGCGATCGGAACGCGGCGAGGACCTCGCGCATGAGCTCCGTCCCGATTCCGCTCCGCCGGGTGTCCTGGTGGACGTACAGATCGGTCAACGTCCCGAACCCCGAAGCCCGCTTACGTGCGAGCGCGAACCCGATCGAGCGTCCCGTCGTCGTCTTCGGCGGCGAATGCGATCTCCGAGGCGATGATGTCCGCGATCTCGGCGAGCTCCTTCGCCTCGTCCGCCGGCCCCTCGTGCGTCGGGGGCGGCACCTCGTGGTCGAACTGGCGCCAGAGGCCGGCGATCGCGTCGAAGTCTTCGGGTACAGCGCGGCGCACGTTCATGAGTCAACGTCCGTTGGCTCATGGTGTGGAGGGGTGCGGGGACCGGGAGGCTCCCCGTGCTTTCCAAGAAGGGGGCTCCGGAGGGGGAAACATGGTTTCCGGCGTTACTCCCGCTGGCAAGAGCGAGCCGGAGGCGAGCGACGTTCATCCGGTCATCCTCGCTCCCATGAGCAGGTACTGGGCGGACAGGTTCTGGAACGGCGCGAACCGCTCTCCCATTGCGCGGACCTCCTTGATCGACGGCGAACGTCCGTCAGCGTAGAACGCTCCGACCGCCTTGCGCAGGCCGAGGTCGCCCGCCGGCCACGCGTCAGGGCGGGCGAGATGGCGCGCGAGGAACCAGTCGGCCGTCCAGCGCCCGAGCCCGGGTTGCGCGGTGAGCGCGGCGATGACGTCGGCGTCAGGGAGCGCCGCAAGCGCTTCGAAGTCGAGATCGGAGCGCGCGAGGCCGATCACGTACTCCGCCTTGCGGGTGGAGAACCCGATCGCGGTGATGTCGCTCGCACGAGCCCGCGCCACGCGCTCCCGCGTCGGAAACTCCCACGCCAGGTCGTGTCGGATGCCGAACCGCTCGACGAACCGGCCCCGAATCGCAGCGGCGGCTCGAAGCGAGATCTGCTGTGTGGTGATCGCGACGACGAGCGCCTCGAACGGCTGCGGGTTCAGAGTCGGCCGGAAGCCCGAGAGAGCGCGAACGACCGGACCGAGAACAGTGTCCGGGTGCGCCCACGTGCGAAAGACGTCGAGATCGAAGGGGAGGCCGAGGAGATGGCTCACCTCCGTGTGGCCGCTCGGACCTCCCGGCTCGATGCGGACGCCACCAGGCGCGGCCTCGACTCGCACTTCCTCACCGGCGATGACCCGATGCAACCGACCCTCGTGCCACACCGTCGCCCGGTCGGAGCCGAAGTCGCGATAGCGCGAGCCGGAGAGGGCGAAGTCGTATGGCTGTGGGACGCGGAGCAGCACGGTCCGTCACAGAGCGCGCGCAAGCCCGTGGAAGTCGTCGAAGCGGTCGAACGGGACCTCGTTCTGCGGCCAGGTAGTCGGCAAGGCCGTCGCGGGCGAAGACCCGCGTCGCGGCCAGTGCGACACACCGGTCGGAGAACCCGTCGCCCACATAGACGAATCCCGAGACCTCGGCAACGTCGGCGCGCTTGCAAGGTTCCCCGCACACCGGACAGGGCTCGGCGTTGCGGAAGTGCGCGCGCCATCCATCCGGACGGGCGTCGAGCCGGTTCGCACGCACGTCGAGCTCGAGGCCCTCCCGTTCGAGCACCGGTTGAATCAGCTCGTGGAAGCCGCTCGAGACGATCAACGGCCGGCGAGCGCGCGCGAAGTCGCTGAAGCCGCGCGAAGCCGCACGTTCTCGCGCATCCAGTCGACGACCTCGCGAGCGGCGCTCGGACCGTCTCGAACTCGACCGCGATGACCTCGTTGAGCGTGAGCTCCCGGCCGAGCCGCGCCTCGGTGCTCGTCGTAGATGCCGTTCGTCGCCGAACTCGAGCAGAACGAGGTCGAGAGCCGTCCACCTCGGTGACCGTCCCGTCCCAGTCCAGAACGACCTCCATCGGAGCTCCGCCTTGGGGCACACGGTCTGCCGCAACGTCGCCGATGCCTCCGACGTCGATCTCGATCGCCGTCGCCAGGCTCGATCCTCTCGACAACGCCGAGCGCAGGCCCGGCGATGACGTCACCGGGCACGAGAGTCGTTCCATCCCCGGCGAGATCGTGGGCCGCGGCCCAGTCGAATCCGTCGAACCGCCGCGGAGCACCTCGTCGCCGTCTCTCCGCACACTCGCCTCGGGCGCATGCGGCGCTTCGTCGAGTGTCACGACCACCGGCCCGAGCGCGAAGGCGAAGTCTCGATCCTTCGGGGGGCGTCAGATCCGGCGCCCTCCATTCGGCGAGCAGCCGTGAGGCCTGCGATTGCGCCACCGGCTCCGAGCACCGCCGCAAGGCGCGGCCGGAGCTCGAGGGGAAGCCAGTCGTCGATCGTGCGGTGCGACGACATCGCCGTTCGGCCCGAGGATGGCAGCCGGGTTGGCAAACTCGAACGACGACTGATCCTCGAAAATGCGGACGGACGGAGGGTGCAGGACCGGCGCGAGCGAACCGCACCGCGTCGAGGGGGTACACGGCGTGCTCGCGAGCCAGGCCGCCCCCCGTGAAGAAGGCCTGCAGCGTCTGCGCGGCAAGCTGGATGACACGCTCGCCGTCGACGCGGCCGACCCAGCCGCGCTCCAACGGGTGGTCGACGGGATGGAACATGCACAACCTCACGGCTCGGTGTGCACCACGACGTCGGAGACTCCCGGGAACGGCCGTGCGGATCCGCTCCTCCACCGCGCTCGCCCGGTCATGCGCGGAGGCAAGGGAGCCGCCGCCTTCGAGGCCGACCGTGAGGAACACGACGAGGCCGTCGTCGGTCCTCACGAACCGGAGCTCGCGCGGCTCGGCTCCCGTCTCCTCGCGCACGACCCGTTCGACCGCCGCGGTGTCGATCGCGACCTCCCGCGCCTCCGCAGCCTCCGCGATCGGCTCGAGGTGGGTGCGCACCGACTCGACCTCGGGAACGGCCGCGAGGATCGCATGCTCGACCTCCTCGGCGATCTCGTGCGCGTGCTCGAGGGGAAGATCGCCGGGAAGCTTGAGGTGCAGCGATACCTCGACCCGCCCGTCCACCTCGAGGACCGACGAGGTTGTGGATCTCGCGCACCTGGGAGACGCCGAGCGCGGCCGCAAGCACACGTTCGCGCGTCTCGCCTTCCTCCTCGCCGAGGCTCGACGTGGACGACGACGTCGGCTTCGGGGAGCCGCTCGCGCAGCGCCTCCTCGACGCGATCCGCGGCGGCATGCCCCTGGCCGACGGCCGCTCCGGGCGCGAACGCCGATGACCACGTCCGCGAAGTGCGCGCCGCCGGCTTCACGGACGCGCAGCCGGCGCAGCTCAACAGGAGGGTCGAGCTCCGCGATCGCGCGCCGGGCGTTCTCCTCGGCGTCGACCGGAGCGCGGTCCATGAGTACGTGGACGTTCCGCCTGAGCAGGCGACTGGCGGCCGCGATCACGAGCGCCGCGACGAAGAGCGCCGCGATCGAGTCTCCCCGGGGAAGCCGAGCGCGACGGCGCAGAGGCCGGCGAGCACCGCAAGGGTTCCGGCCAGGTCGCTCCCGAAGTGGAGCGCGTTCGCCAGCAGCGCGTCGCTTCGGTGCTGTCGGCCCGCCCGGAGGAGACACGCGCAACCGCGACGCGTCGATCGCGAGCACGAGCGCGATCGCGGCGAACGTCCACCAGGTCGCATCGACCTCGAACTCGACGACACCGGCAAGTCGAGCGATCGCGACTCCGGCGATGAAGAGGCTGACGACGATGAGAAACCCGGCCTCCGCGAGTGCGGCGAGGTTCTGGGCCTTCCCGTGGCCGAACGGGTGGCCCGAGTCCGCAGGCCGAACGGCAACGGACACCGCGAACAACGTCACGAGCGCCGCCGCCAGGTCCGTTCCCGAATGCGCGGCTTCGGCCAGCAGGCCGAGGCTCGAGCTGGCGAGACCGGCCACGAGCTTGATCGCGATCAGGAGGCAAGCGGCTCCGACCGAGACGAGCGCGGTGCGCCGCTGCGGCGACATGCGGGAAGGCTACGGAGTCAGCTGGTCGCCGCGTAGAGCACCCAGCGCTCGGGCACACCCTTGAGCTCGTGCTCGCCGCGCTCCTCGAAGGCGATCCCCGACCCGGCCACGAGATCCCGGACCGTGCGGGTGACGAGAACCTCGCCCGGCGCGGCGAGCGCGGAGACTCGGGCGCCGATGTGCACGGCGATACCCGCGACCCCCTCAGCGCGCCGCGTCACCTCGCCCGTGTGGAGCCCACAACGGACGTCGAGGCCGCTGTGGCGCGCCTCGTCCCGGATTCGCCACGCACAGCGAATAGCGCGCGCCGGACCATCGAAGGTCGCGAGGATGCCGTCGCCGGCCACGGACTCGAGCGTCCCCTCGAACGCCGCAAGCGTCGTACGCACGATCTGCTCGAAGCGCTCGAGCGCGACGCCCCAGGTCCGATCGCCGAGCTCGGCCGCGAACTCTGTCGATCCGACCACGTCGACGAAGAGCACCGTCGCGAGCACACGATCCGCGTCGCCCGTCCCGCTGCGCGACCCGGTGATGAACTCCTCGATGGCGCCGACGAGATCCCCGTCTGGCACGGGCCAGTGGTCCTCGCTGTCGCGCTCGAGCCACTGTGCGCCGGGAATGTGCTCGGCGAGGTAGCGGCCGTGCCCGACCCGGACGAACTCGTTGCCGCGGCAGTGGATGACGAGAGTCGGAACCTCGACGAGCGGCAGAACGTTGCGCACGTCCAGCTCGAGGATCGTCTCGAGCTGGGTGCGAGCGCGCGTGCGGTGTCGCGCCGTAGCGCTCGACGCGCGCCCACCACTCCACAACACCCGGCCGGTGAACGACCGACGGGCCGAGTCCGAGCGCGTGGACGCCCGTGCCCCACTGGCGCTCGAGCGCATCGAGATACACCTCGTGCATGTGGTCGGGAAGGCCGGCGGGGTAGTCGTCGGCTCGAGCGAACCTCGCGTATCCGTTGACGACCACGAGCGAGTCGACCCGCTCCGGATGCGCCGCAGCGGCCATGACGGCCATCTGCGTGCCGAGGCCATGCGCGACAAGGCTCGCGCGCTCGAAGCCGGCGGCATCCATGACCGTGACGAGATCGTGCATCCAGCTCTCGATCGGGCTCCCTTCGTTCAGGGGGCCGGACATGCCGACGCCGCGCGTCCCGAGCCAGAGCACGCGGGAGAAGCGCGCGAGCGACGTAAACCACTCGGCCATGAACGGCTGCTTCGACGAGCGCCTCCAGGTGGCTCGCCCAATCCAGCACGACGACGATGTCGTGCGGGCCGTCGCCGATCACCTGGTAGGCGATGTCGGCGTCGCCCGACCGGACGTACTGCGTGCGAGCGAGCGCCAAGCCGCGGGTCTCTAGAGGTTCCCGCGCAGCGCCTGCTCGCGCTCGATCGCCTCGAAGAGCGCCTTGAAGTTGCCGATCCCGAAGCCACGCGAGCCATGCCGCTCGATCACCTCGAAGAAGAGCGTCGGGCGGTCCTGGACGATCTTCGTGAAGAGCTGGAGCAGGTAGCCCTCCTCGTCCCGGTCGGCGAGGATCCCCATCGTGCGGAGGTCGTCCCAGTCCTGGTCGATCTCGCCGACGCGCTCCTCGACGATGTCGTAGTAGGTGTCGGGCGTCGAGATGAAGAGCACGCCGTGCTCGCGGAGCGCCGCGACCGTCTTCACGATGTCCTTCGACTGCATCGCGACGTGCTGGACACCCGGGCCGCCGTGGAACTCCAGGTACTCCTCGATCTGGCTCTTGCGCTTCCCCTCGGCCGGCTCGTTGATCGGGAACTTGATCTTCCCCTCGCCGTCCGTCATCACCTTCGACATGAGCGCGGAGTACTCGGTCGAGATGTCGTCGTCCGAGAAGTGCGACGAGCTGCTGTGAAGCCGAGCACGCGCTCGTAGAACTCGACCCACTCGTCCATGCGGCCGAGCTCGACGTTGCCGACGACGTGGTCGATCGAGATCAGGCCGACGCCCGTCGACGGGCCGCCGTTCGGCGAGACCGACTGGTACCCGGGGAGGTACGGCCGGAGTACTCCGAGCGGTTCACGAACGTGTGGACGTTCTCGCCGTACGTCCCGATCGCGGCGAGCTCGACGCGGCCGTGGTCGTCCTCGACCCAGTGCGGCTCCGTCACTCCGCGTGCGCCGCGCTGGACCGCTTGACGGTAGGCGTTCGTCGCGTCGGGGACCGTGAGCGCGACGTCCTTGACGCTGTCGCCGCGGGTTGCCGCCCAGCGGCAGATCTCGCTGTCGCGCGCGTAGCCCGCTCGTGAGCACGAAGCGGATGTCCCCCTGCTCGAGCAGGTACGACGCGCGATCGCGGACGCCGGTCTCGGGGCCGGCGTACGCGGTGCGCGTGAAGCCGTACGCGTTCTCGTAGAAATACGCAGCCTGCTTCGCGTTCCCGACCCAGATCTCGAGGTGATCCCAGCCGTCGATCGGCATGAAGTCGTGTTCGGTCATGCCTCCGATTCTAGGCTGCCTGGGGCGCAGGCGCCCGGCGACGGACGACGAGGATTCCGAGCGCGATCAGCACCCCGCCCGCGATCTGGAGCGAGCCCGAGGGGCTCCGAGAGCAGGATCACCGCAAGCACCGCGGCCACGAACGGCTGCGAGGTTCGCCGCGAGCGACGCCCGGTTCGCGCCGATCCTGTGAACCGACCGAAACCAGAGCACGTTCGTCACGACGAGCGGGCCGATGGTCGCGAAGACCAGGAGCGCCCAGATCTCCCAGCCGAGCTCCCAATCCTGGTCGGCCGTCTGCGGAAGCCCGACGAGCGCGAGCGCGACCCACGCGCCGGGGATCACGATCGCACTCATCCGCGACGGCGAGTACGAGCGCATCAGCGGTGCCGACGGTCACCGAGTACGCGGCCCAGGTCGCTGCCGTCGCGAGCCCGAGGAGGATCCCGCCGAGGCCGCTCGAGAGCTCGCCGCCCGATCCGACGGCGACGAGCCCGACCCCGAGGGCCGAGACGCTGCCGCAAGCCAGAAACGCCGGGTCGGCCGCTCGGTTCCGAGGAGCGAGTCCGAAGAGCGCGGCGAAGATCGGGATCGCCCCGAGAACGAGGCCGATCGTCGAGGCCGTCGTCACGTCGAGCGCGAAGACGAAGCAGAGCTGGTTCACGCAGAGCAGCACGGCCGCGAGCGCGAGAATCGGGACGTGCCGGCGCTCGACTCGAAGCGTTCGCTCGACGACAGCGTCAGCGCCGACGAAGATCAACGCCGCGAGCCCGTACCGGACCGTCGCGTACGGGAGCGGCGCGAACCCGTGCGTGAGGATGTACTTCGTCACGCTCAGGTTGAGCGCCCACAGCAGGACCGTCGTGAGCAGCATGAGCTCCACGGTCGACGGCCGGCGCATCGCCTGACGCTACCGGCGAATTCGCGCTGACACAGACCTGGCCGCACCCACTCGCGCGAGTCCGTCACGGTTAGGCTTCCGCGCCGTGGCCGAGCCGACCTTCGACGACATCGACGCGCTCGTCGGGCCTGCGACTCCGCACTTCGCGTACCAGCTGCGGGCACGCGTCGCGCGATGTCATCGAGGACCTCCCGGCCGACCATCCCATGCGCCGCTACGGCGAGGACGCAGATGGAGCTGCTCGACCGACTCGGGCATGCATCGTCGCGTCGCGGAGGACGGGCCGGCGGAGCCGCGGACGCGGATCGGGTGGGAGACGGTTCCGTCCTCTGCACGGGCATCGGATCCGCTGCCCCGCGCGAATGACGTTCCAGGGCGCCTCGATCCTCGTGACGGGAGGATCGCGGGGGATCGGCAAGGCGATCGCGCTCCGCTTCGCCTGGCTCGGCGCAACTCGGGTCGCGATCGGCTACATGCGCGGCGACCGTGCCGCAGAGGAGACGGCGGCGGAGCTGGCCGACCTCGGAGCCGAGCCCGTGCTCGTGCGCGGGAACGTCGCATCGCAACGCATCGCCGAGGAGGTTGCGCAGCTCGGGCCGCTCGACGTCCTCATCCACGCGGCAGCGACGGGTGTCATCCGCCCCGCGCTCGAGACGGACGACAAGCACTGGGACTGGACGCTCTCCGCGAACGCCCGAGCGCTCCTCTCGCTCACCCGCGCGGCAGCACCCTCGATGCCGGCCGGCTCCTCGATTCTCGGGATCTCGAGCCTCGGCTCGATCCGCGTGCTCGACAACTACACCCTCGTCGGAGCGTCGAAGGCAGCCCTCGAGGCGCTCGTGCGCTACCTCGCGGTCGAGCTCGCGCCGCGCGGAATCCGCGTGAACGCCGTCTCGGCGGGCGTGGTCGAGACCGGCGCGCTCGAGCACTTCCCGAACAAGGACGCGATGATCGAGATGGGGACGCGAAACCCCGTCGGGCGAATCGTGACGCCGGAGGACGTCGCCGGGTGCGTGACCTTCCTCTGCTCGCCCGAGGCGGAGATGATCCGCGGGCAGACGCTGCGTGATCGACGGCGGCTGGAGCTGCTCGCGTCGCTCGGCGCTACGAGCGCATGAAGCCCTGGCGGGCGGCCGAGACGAGCGCAACGGCCTCGGGGAAGAGGATCCGCATCGCGTCACGCATCGCGATCGCCTGCGCATCGGGTAGACCCTCCACCTGCAGCTGACCGAGCGCCGCGGCAGTCAGCTCGACGGCGGTGCTGAGAGTGAGCGTGGCGAACTGCTCTCGCTGCGCCTCCTGCACCGACTCCGATTGGCGCTCGGCGAACTCGCGCAGGGCGCCCAGAAGCTCCTCGGGGTCACCGCCGCCGAACGGGAAGAAGCCTCCGCCTCCGCTCTCCATGCACGCAGGTCTCAGTCCGACGCAGGGACGCGGTAGCCGGCCTCGATCTCGCGCTGGAGCTCTGCGACGGCGCCCTCGCGAGGAGCGCATCGCAACCGCGAACGAGGACGCGGAGCGTCGGATCGAGCTCGCGCTCGAGCCTCCGCGTGGCGGCGCCGATCTCGTCGAGCCGCGCAGGCGTGGCGACCTGGGGCGGCTCGCGCGAGCACTGCGCGGAGCGCGCGCGGCGGCGGTCTCGGCGTCCTCGATGCCCGCCGGGTTCTCGGTCCTGCGCAGCTCTTCGAGCCGCGCGATCGAGCGCGTCGAGATCGCCTCCGCCGGCTGACTCGGCTGCGACCTCGCAGAGGACTGCGACCGTCACGGCCTCGCGCAGGTCACCGCCGACCGGTGACCGCGTTGCCGTCGGCGTCCACGGCGAGCCAGCTTCGGTACCCGTCCGCCCCGTCGAACGCACAGAGGTACACACGTCTGCCGGGCTCAGGCTCCGTCGGAAGCACCGCGGACACGGCATCGCCGGGTCCGCGTGCGCAGCGGCCAGCGCTGCGATCCGTTCGAGCTCGTCCGCGAGCGCGACCACGCGGCCAGAATAGAGCGATGTCGTCCCGGAGCACGCCACGCGAGGGAGCTCTTCGCTCCGCTCGGGCCGTCCTACGACCGGGTCGGAGCGGCCCTGTCGCTGGGTCAGGATCCGCTGTGGCGCCGCTTCCTCGTGTCACGCCTGCCACCCGGCGGGCATGTCCTCGATGTCGCCACCGGGACCGGCCTCGTCGCCGAGGAGCTCCTGGGGCGAGGCTTCCGGGTGACCGGCCTCGATCAGAGCCCGGACATGCTCGCGATCGCACGTCGCCGGTTCGGCGACCGCGTCGAGCTGGTCGAGGCCTCGGCGGAGGCGCTTCCGTTCGGCGACGGGTCGTTCGACCACCTGACCTTCACGTATCTCCTTCGCTACGTCGACGACCCCGCACCACGCTCGCCGAGCTGGCGCGCGTGGTGCGGCCCGGCGGGCTCGTCGTCTCGCTCGAGTTCGGCGTGCCGGGCGGTCTCTGCCGCCCGCTCTGGGATCTCTACGTGGGAGTGGGCTTGCCTCTGGCCGGTCGGCATGCTCGCCAACGGCTGGGGCGAGGTCGGCGGCTTCCTCGGAGACTCCATCCGCGCGTACTGGGACCGCTACCCGCTCGAGCGCCAGCTCGACTGGTGGGAGGCCGCAGGCCTCCGGGGCGTCGAGGTGCGGCGGCTCAGCCTGGGTGGCGGCGTCGTCATGTGGGGGACGAAGGCGTGAGCGCGCAGAGTCGTCCGGCGTTCTACGCGCTCGCGCCCGGAGGCTGGCGCGACTACCTGACCATCCTGCACCTGCCCTACACGGCGTGGCACCTCTCGTACGTGGTCATCGGAGGCTGTCTTGCGTCGACGATGGCCTGGGGAAGGCTCGGAGCCGCGGTCGCGGCGTTCGCCCTGGCCGTTGGCATCGGAGCCCACGCGCTCGACGAGCTTCGCGGCCGGCCGTTGCAGACACGGATTCCCGACGGCGTTCTCGTCGGGCTCGCGATCGTGTCGATCACTGCGGCAGTCGCGATCGGAATCGTCGGCGCGGTCACGTTCGAGCCCTGGCTCGCGCTGCTCATTCCGGTCGGGCTCTTTCTCGTCCTGGCCTACAACCTCGAGCTGGCCGGTGGGTTGTTCCACTCCGATCTGTGGTTCGGGCTTGCCTGGGGGGGCTTTCCGGTGATCTGCGGATACGCCGCGGTTGCCGGGAGCATTGACGTCGCCGCGGTGCTGGGAGCAGCGTTCGCAGTTCTCCTCTCGCTTGCACAGCGCGCCCTTTCGAGCCACGTGCGGCACGTCCGGCGGCGGGTCGAGTCGGTTCGCGGAGAGATCGCGCTTCGAGACGGGAGCCGCGAGCCGATCGACGCCGCGTTCCTCACGAGCGCGGCGGAGAGCGGCCTGCGGCTGCTCACCGCTGCGACAGTCGTCCTCGCGGCGGCTCTGGTCGCCGTGCGGCTCTAGAGTGGAGCGATGCCGCTCGTTGCCTGGATCCTGATCGGAGCGCTCGCCGGCGCGCTCGTTCTGAGCGTCGGTGCTGTACGTGCTGCTGCGCCGCTCCCGCGCTCGCGCGACGCAGATCGAGGAGCTCGTCAACGCGGCCCGCCGCGCCGTTCGCGGCGCGGCCGAGGAGGAGGCGGCGACGCAGTCGGAGCAGCTCCGGGTCGCAATCTCGCGCGCGCATGCCGACTCCCTCTCGGTCGTACGCGACGGAGGAGCGGCGCATCTCGGACGAGCGCCGAGGTGAGCTCGCCGTTCGCGAGCGGGAGCTATCCGACCGGCTCGCCGAGACGCTCGCCGCGGTCGAGAGACGCGTCGAGGAGCGCCTGCGGGCGTGGGAGGCCGACCTGGAGCGCGCCCAGCGCTCGCTCGAGGGTCAGGTATCCGCCCTCGCCCAACACCAGGAGCAGCGCATCACGGACGTCCAGGCCCGACTCGAGGCCGAGGCCGCGGAGCTCGGCACGACGGCCGACCATCAGCGCGCAGCTGCGATCCGGCTGCGCGAGGAGCTCGAGCTCACTGCCAAGGAGGCTCTCGCCGAAGCGCTCGACGAGCTCCAGGTTCAGGCAGCCCACCGCCGGCGCGCGATCGAGGAGATCGCCGATCGCCTGAGGCAACGCGAACAGGCCATGAACGAGCAGATCGACCGTGCGGAGAACGAGGCCCGCTCGAGGCTCGAGATCGCGTTCGCGGATCTCGAGCGTCGCCAGGTCGAGCAGCTCGACCGCGCTGCGACGCGCGAGGTCGACCGCCTGAGCGAGGCCGGTGCGCTCGAGTTCGAGAACCGCATGCGGGCGATCCGCGAGGAAGCCGCAAGCCGGTTGCAGCAGGAGCTCGACAGGATGACGGAGTCGTTCCTGCGCCGCGCGAACGTCCTGATCGCAGATCAGTTCCAGCAGGTCGCCGACGACGCTTCGCAGCGCCTCGAGGCACGCATCGACGACGCGACTCGCCGCTACGAGGCAACGCGGTCGCTCGGCGTCGACTGAATCGCCTCTGCCGCCCTGCTGCTACTCCGAGAAAGCGTCCCGGGCCAACTTCCAGGGTGCAGGGAACGTCTCAGTCACAGCGAAAAGACCACGCGTCATGGCCGAGAAGACCGAAGCCCCGATCTGGAACGAGAACGAGCCTGCGAAGGTGGAGAGCTGGCGCCTCCATATCCTGCTCGAGGCCGGCTATCCCGTTCACCTCGCCGAGCGAATCGCGGTGAGCGAGGTCGATCTCCACGATGCCGTCGAGCTCCTGTCGCGCGGTTGCGAGCCGACGACCGCTGCCGAGATTCTTCTCTAGCACCGTTCCGCCGAGACCGGGCTCGCCCCCGCGACTCGGCACGCCACGACGTAACCTGCGTGCCGTGCCGAAGGTCGAGCCGATCGTCTACGGCGAGCGCAAGGTGTACACCGTCGCTGCGTTCTCGAGCGGGATCTCGCAGTACCTCGGCCGACTGCCGGTCGTCTGGGTCGAAGGCGAGGTGACGGAGCTGCGGCGAAGCGACGCCTGGGCGAACGTCTTCGTCACGCTCAAGGACGCTCGGACGGCCGCGACGCTGAACGTCACCATCTCACGCCGCACCTACGACCGGCTCGAGCTCACGCTGGAGGAAGGCGAGACGGTGCACGCCCAGGGCCGAGCGGAGCTGTACGAGGCGCGCGGCCAGCTCGGGCTCCGGGCAACGGTGATCGAGCGCATCGGGCTCGGTGACCATCTCGTCGCGCTCGAACGACTCAAGCGCCAGCTCGCGTCCGAAGGTCTGTTCACGCGCGAGCGCAAGCGCACGCTGCCGCGAGTGCCACGCGCCGTCGGCATCCTGACCGGCACCGACGCCGCCGCACGTGGCGACCTCGTGACGACGATCGGGTCGCGGTTCCCGGCAGCGAGGCTCGTCATCTGCGAGACGCGGGTGCAAGGACGCGGCGCACCGGCGTCGATCGTCGCGTCTCTCCGCGCGCTCGAAGCCCATGGCGACGTCGACGTCATCGTGATCACCCGAGGAGGCGGGAGCTTCGAAGACCTGCTCCCGTTCAGCGACGAGGGCGTCGTCCGTGCGGTTGCGGCGAGCACGGTCCCGATCGTGTCGGCGGTGGGTCACGAGCAGGACACGCCCCTGTGCGACCTCGCAGCCGATGTCCGCGCGGCAACCCCAACGGCGGCCGCCGCACTCGTCGTCCCCGACGCGCGGGAGCTCCGCACGAGCCTCGACGGGTCACAGCAGCGCCTCGAGCTGGCCGTCCGTCGGCGCGTCGAACGCGACAGCGAGCGGCTCGCGCGGGTCGCGGAGCGGCTTCGCCATGCGCCACACGTCTTGTTCGAACGCCGTCGAGCCACGCTCGACCACCTGAGCGCGCGCCTGCAGGCGCTGTCCCCACACTCGACGCTTGCCCGGGGTTATGCCATCGTCCGGGTCGGTGGTGAGGCGCTGCGGGAGTCCGTGGTGGCTTCGCCGGGAGACCGGCTCGAGGTCGAGCTCGCCTCCGGCTCGCTCGGAGCGCGAGTCGAGGAGGTCCACCCCTGACCGAGGCGCAGCCATTCGAGGAGCTCCAGCGAGAGCTCGAGGAGATCGTCAACCGGCTCGAGCGCGGAGATGTGCCCGTTGACGACGCGATCGCGCTCTTCCGCAGGGGGGAGGAGCTCTACCGCACCTGCGTGCAGCGGCTCGAAACGGCAGAGCTCCGCATCGAGGAGCTCACGCGCGAAGATGCCGCCCGGGTGGAAGGCACGTAGCTCGGCCGCACCCTTTCGCTTGGCCCTGCAGGCGCACATCGTGTATGAATCGCCCCATGGCGAAGCCGACGACCGACCTCCTGCGCAACATCCCGCTCTTCTCCGGACTCGAGGATCGTGACCTCGAGAGCCTGGCCGACGAGTTCAACGAGCGGCGATTCCCGGCTGGTCACGCAGTCGCACTCGAGGGTGAGGGCGGGCTCGTGTTCTTCGTGGTCGAAAGCGGCGAAGCGTCGGTGGAGGTCCACGGCGCGGAAGTCGCCAAGCTCGGCGCCGGGGACTCGTTCGGCGAGATCGCGCTCATCGACAGACGGCCCCGGACGGCAACCGTCACCGCAGCAACCGATCTGACGTGCTACAGCCTCCCGGTGTTCGTGTTCCGGCCCTTCGTCGAGTCCAGGCCCGACGTCGCGTGGAAGCTGCTCGAGGCGATGGCCGACCGCCTCGTCACCGCCGAGTCGCGCTAGCACTCCACGCCTCGTCATCAGCGGGGGATCAGCGCGTCGTAAGGCTTCCCGTCGCGAGCATCCGGCCAAGATCTACGAGGTCCTCCTGAGCCCTGGCGGGGTCGCCCGACAGCGCGTGCATCTCTGCGCCGGGAATTTGCTCCTCGACGCGTCCGCCGAACACAACGCAGCGGATGCCGTTCTCGGCCGCGCGTCGTGCGACCTCTCCAGGCGCCTTCCCTTCCGAGGTGGTCGCATCGACCGTCCCCTCTCCCGTGACGACGACATCGCAGCGTTCGAGTCGGGCGTCGAAGCCCAGCAGGTCGAGCACCGTGGGAGCACCAAATTCGAGCTCCGCCCCGAGCGCGAGGAACGCGGCGCCGAGCCCTCCCGCCGCGCCCGAGCCCGGGAGGCGCGAAAAGGCACGAAGCTCCTCTATTGCCGCGAGCCGACCCTCGAGCAGCGTGATGTCGTCCTGCGTCGCACCCTTCTGCGGCCCGAAGACGCGCGCCGCGTCGCCGAGGCACGTCCGCACGTCG
Organism: uncultured Actinomycetes bacterium; assembly: GCA_963756925.1. Classification (GTDB taxonomy): domain Bacteria; phylum Actinomycetota; class Thermoleophilia; order Gaiellales; family Gaiellaceae; genus GMQP-bins7. The sequence goes on from CAVWPL010000004.1 coordinate 110,538, forward strand.
GCCAGCGCGACGCACGGCACCTGGAGTGACGAGAGAACCTCGCGAAGCCCGCTCCCTCCGTCGACCGTCGCGGTTCCCCCGAGCGCGACGACGAGCGAGCGCGGACGACTGGCCAGCGCCGCGAGGATGAGCTCGCCAAGGCCGCGACTCGACGCGCGAACGGGATCGAGCTCATCGGACGCGAGTAGCGGCAACCCGATCGCAGCTGCGGCCTCGACGACGGCTCTTCCATCGGGAAGCACGAGCCAACGTGCCCGGATCCGCCTGCCGAGGGGATCCGAAACCTCGGCCTCGTGCCAGTCGCCGCCGAATGCGAGCCGGAGGACCTCGGCAGTGCCTTCGCCGCCGTCTGCGACGGGCAACTCCTCCGTCTCTGCGCCCGCCTCGCGAGCACCGCACGCGAGCGCCTCTGCTGCGATCGGCGCAGAGAGGACGCCTTTGAGGCTAGCGGGTGAGAGAAGCGCCCTCACGGGCTGCCTCGGGCTCTGACCCTGACGCTTCCTGCGCAGGCTCGGGACCCGCGTCAGGCGCTGGCTCTGTTCCTGGGTCAGGCCCTGGTCGCCCTTCGGAGCCATCTCCTGGCCCATCGCCCGGGCGCCCTCGACTGCGTTCTCGGCGGAAGCCTCGTCGTCCTGCATCCGCCGCAGCATCGCGAGCGAGATCCCTTCCCGCGCGAGTGCGAGCAGGCCGAGCCCCACGCCGCACGCCATCTCGAGCGCCTGGAGCGCAAGCCCGTAGGCAAAGCCCGTCGCGTACGGCACGCCGTAGTTCCGCAGCGGCAGCGCGACGGCCGCCTGGACGAGCCCGACGTTCCCGGGCCACAGCGGGACGATCGTCGCGATGTTCATCAGGACGAGGACGAGCCCCGCGGCCGGCAGCGGTGCGTCGATGTCGAACGCTTGCATGGCGGCCCAGACTGCGAGCAGCTGCATCAGCCAGCCCAGGCATTGGAGCAGGATCGCCCCCGCGAGCGCGACCGGGGCCTTCAACACGGACAGTCCCTGGCGCGCCATGACGAGCAGGCGGCGGAAGCTGCCCATGCTCTCGAGCACCATTCCTCGGTGGTGCCGGCGCGCCCCGAGCCAGGCGATCGTGAAGAGCGCGAACCCGACGCCCGCGGCGATCATGATCGCGACGACGGCCCAGTGCGGAACCTCGGCGGTGGCAAGCACCCAGACAACGACGATCGTCGCCGGAACCAGGTCGAAGAGTCGATGTGCGATCACGGTTCCGACGAGGGCGGCGCTCGTCCCTGGCGGCGCGCCCGGAAGGTGACGGCGCAGTGTCGCGACTCGCGCGAGCTCCCCGAGCCGCCCGGGAAGCGCCGCGTTCGCGAAGAGGCCGACGCCGAACGCGGAGAGCACGTGGAGGAGCCGCGGCTGATGCTCTTCGGGGAGAGCCTGCCCGATCGTCAGGCGCCACGAAAGCGCGCGGAAGAGCGTGGACACGACGTTGAGGACGAAGGCGACGATGATCCAGCTCCAGACGACAGAGCGGAACGCATCGAGAACGCTTCCCCATTCAGGCCCGCGCCACCAGATGAGCACGAGCGCGAGTGCGAAGAAGAACGCGGCGGCGGCAGCCTGGACCCAGCCGCTCCGGAACCAGCGCATCACGATCATGCGGCCTTGGCCTCGCCCCGCCGGTCGCCCGTTACCTGGTCGTAGATCGCGGAGAGCTGCTCGGCGATCCCCGACCACGAGTACCGCTCGACAGCGATCTCGCGCGCCCTCTGGCCGAGGCGCTCTCGACGGGGCTCGTCGTCTACGAGCTCGCAGACCGCGTCCGTGAGCGAACGTATGTCACTCGGCGGCACGGCCACGGATGCCTGCGGGTCGAGTACCTCGCGGTAGCCGGGGATGTCCGAGGCCACGGCGGGAAGTGCGCACGCGAATGCCCGCGTGAGCACCATCCCGAAGCTCTCCTGCCCGAGGGACGGTGCGATTAGCGCCTTGGCGCGGAGCAACGTCTCGGTCAGCGTGTCCTGACTCAGGAAGCCGACGACGTCGATGCCGTCGTCGCTCACGCGGAGCCGGGTGAGCAGAAGGCGCACAGCCAGCGGATCCGCTCCCGCCACCGTAAGTCGCAGACCCGAGCGCCGGTGGATCTCGGGCCACGCGGCGAGGAGTACCTGGAGGCCTTTTCGGGGCTCCTGACGACCGGCGAACACGACGCGATGCTCTCGCCCGCCGGCTGGGGCCGATTCCGGCACGAGCACGCCGTTCGGGATGACGTCGTACTCCCCCGGCAGCCACCGCTCCTGCGACGTGCGCGCGCGCTCGGAGACGGCGATCCGGTAGTCCAGACGTTCGGGCAAGAATCCCCAGACGGGCGTTCCGAGCCTCATCCACCCGAGGTCGCCCGACGCGTGGAAGGTCCCCACCATCGGCGTTCGCGCAATCGAGAGCGCCGCGGTGCAGATCACCGGGGTCATCGGCTCGTGCAAGTGCAGCAGGTCGAAGCGCTCGCGCTCGAGCGTTCGGCGCACCCGCCCCCACGTGCGAGGCGAGAGAACGATGTTGGGCAGGGAGCCGTTCGCCGGGACGATCACCGAACGACCGACCGGAATCACGTTCGCCGGCGGCTCCCCGTGTCTCCCGACGCGTGGGTGGAGGACGCGCGTGAACTGACCGGGCGGGTCGTTGCCCATGATCAGCCGCACGTCATGGCCGATCTGCTCGAGAGCGGCCGCCTGCATCTCGGCATGCTCGACGACTGCCCCCCAGAACGACCACGAGAACGGGACGACGATCCCGATCTTCACGCGCGGAGCCTAGCGGGCGGTACGCTCCGGGCGATGCGCCTGGACGGCATCCACCATGTGACGTGCATCACGGGTGACGCCCCGCGGAACGTCGACTTCTACACGCGCGTCCTCGGATTGCGGATGGTCAAGAAGACCGTCAACCAGGACGACCCGACCGTCTACCACCTGTTCTACGCCGACGACGGAGGCACTCCCGGCAGCGACATCACGTTCTTCGAGTACCCCGGCATTCCCCGCGGTCGAGCCGGCGACGGGATGATCCACACCGTTGCGTGGCGGGTCGGCTCGGATGCAGCGCTCGACTTCTGGGAGCAACGCCTCGGCCCGGAGACGACGGTTCTCGACCGCGTCGAGGGGAGCCTCGCCTTCGAGGATCCCGAGGGGTTGCGTCACGAGCTCGCCGTGAGCAACGGGCCAGACGAGCCGCTCGTCGCGGAGCACCCGGAAATCCCGGCCGAGCTCGCGCTGCAGGGCTTCGGCGCGGTTCGCGCATACGCCGGCGACCCGGGCCGGAGCCGCGGATTGCTCGAGGAGACGCTCGGCTTCACGCCCGGAGCGGAGAACAGCTGGGAGGCACGGGGTGAGAGTCGGGGCGGTCTCTACGCGTACGACGCTCCTCCCGCTGAGCGGGGCCTCGGTGGGGCGGGGACGGTGCACCATGTCGCGTGGTCGTCGTCCATGGAGGATCACGAGGGCTGGCACCGGCGCATCGCCACAGCCGGCGCGCGGCCGAGCCCGATCATCGACCGCTTCTGGTTTCGCTCGATCTACTTCCGCGAGCCGTGCGGCGTCCTCTTCGAGATCGCCACGCTCGGGCCGGGCTTCGCCGTCGACGAGGATCCCGAGCACCTCGGCGAGTCGCTCGTCCTCCCGCCGGCGTTCGAGCATCTGCGCGACCAGGTCGAGCCCGCACTGACGCCCATCCCCGATCCGCGCCCCTGGGCACGGACTGCCTGATCGAGACACTTCGCCGCGCGGCTGCCGGCTGTCGGCCGCTTAGGCGGCTTCGTGGAGGTCCTGGAGCTCACGCATCCAGGAGAGCCGCTCGAGCGCGTCGTGCTCGAGACGGCGTAGCCGCTCGCGGGACACTCCGAGCTCCTTGCGGACAGACTCGAGCGACTGCGGCTCTCGCCCGCCGAGGCCGAACCGCAGCTCGACCGCGCGGCGCTCCAGCTCCGGAAGCGACTCGAGCGCCCGCTCGAGCGCACCGTCCTCGAGCGCGACCGCAAGCTCGCCGAGGGGGTCTCCGCCCTCTGCGGCAACCAACTCGCCGAGCGTGGCATCGCCCTCCGCGCCGATGGGGCGGTCGAGGCTCGTGATCGTGCGCAGGGCTTCGCGCGCTTCGAGCAGCTTGTCGAGCGGGATCCTGGCCGCCTCGGCCACCTCTTCGTCGGTCGGATGCCGCTCGAGCTTCGCCGTGAGCTCGCGCTCGACCCGCGCGGCCTTCCGCTCGAGATCGGCCACGTGCACGGGCACGCGGATCGTGCGCGCTCGGTTCTGAACGCCACGCTGCACTGCCTGCCGAATCCACCAGGTCGCGTACGTCGAGAACTTGAAACCTCTCCGCCAGTCGAACTTCTCGACCGCCCGGATGAGCCCGATCACGCCCTCCTGGATCAGGTCGAGCAGTGACAACCCATGGCCCTGGTAACGCTTTGCAATCGAGACCACGAGCCGCAGGTTCGAGTTGATCATCCGCTCCTTCGCAGCGCGGTCCCCGCGTTCGACCAGCTTTGCGAGCTCGACCTCCTCCGCGGCACTCAGCAGCGGGTACTTCCCGATCTCGTTCAGAAACAGCTGCAGGCTGTCCGCGGTCGTGGTCGCAAGCGACCCGTTCGTGTACTCCGGCTCGCGTGCCTCTGCCCGAATGCAGTCATCGGAGACCTCGATGTCGCGGCGGTCGAGCTCCTCGTGCAAAAGGGCGACCGTGTCCTCGTCGAGATCCAGGCGATCGACCACGTCTTCCACCTGCGAAAGATCGAGACACCCGTCGCGCTCGCCCTGTTCGAGGAGCCCGAGAATGTCGCCAGGCAGGGCAGACCCGGCAAGGTCGGTGACGAATTCGTCGATGCCGCCCACACCGTTGACGACGTCAGGGTCCATCGCGCTCACCTTACCCTCGGTGACGGGCGAAGTGCCTCAGGCGCTGACCACCAGCGGTCACGAGTTGCGCGCCGGACCTGCGATCAGGGCTGCATGGGCCTCGCTCGCCGACCGTGCGGGCGTCAAGCGGAAGAGAAGCCCGTCCAGAAACTCGAGCGCCCAGAACATCGAGTCGTCTCGCAAGACCCGATCGTCGTCCATCCAGCGCATACGGCCTTCGACGACAACCCGGTCGTCATCCACCACGTCGAAGGTCTCGGCTACCGACTCGTAGACGGCGTAGAGCTCGGGCACCTCGTCGAGGAAGGCCGCGACCTCGTCCTTTCCGCGTAGCGTCCGCGGGCCACCGGGCTTGCGCAGGACGATCTCCACGTCGGGATGCATGATGTCCAGCATTCGGGGATCGGCACCCCCGTCCGCGAGCACGAAGTACTGCCGTGCCAGGCGTTCGCTCTCCCGCTGTGAGACCTCCTCGCTTGCCACTAACGGGGCAGCGTAGTTCGCGTGCCCCGAGTGCGCGACCTCGGGGCATCGCGAACCTCACGGCGGGAAGCGATCAGACGGTGGAACGGCCGTTGAACGCGCCCAAGAGGGCCAATACGACCGCAGCGACAAGGAGGAAGAAGAGGAACTTCGAGACGGCGATGCCGCCTCCAACTGCAAGGACCAGCAACAGCAGGACGAGTATCCAGATCATCGGTTCACCTCCGTTCGTTGGCACGCGTCCGCAGATACCCGGAGCAGCCACCTCCCTAAACGCCTGTTTCACGCACCGGCGGTGCGGGTATGCCTCCTGCTCTGGACACGACGAAAGGAGCAACATCGATGGCCACCATCGAGCAGGACATCGACATCGATGTCCCGGTTGACGTTGCGTACGCCCAGTGGACGCAGTTCGAAGAGTTCCCACGCTTCATGAAGAACGTCAAGGAGGTTCGCCAGATCGACGACTCCCGCCTGATGTGGACGGCGGAGATCGCGGGCCGCGAGCACTCGTGGGAAGCGAAGATCATCGACCAGGAGCCGAACAGGCGCATTTCCTGGCGCGCGACGGACGGTCTCCAGAACGGTGGAGCCGTCACGTTCGAGCCTTCTGACAGCGGAGCCATGACGCGCGTGCACGTCGAGATGGAGTACGAGCCCGACGGAATGGTTGAGAAGCTCGGAAGCGCCGTGAAGGCCGACGACGCGGTCGTAAGCGCGGACCTCAACCGCTTCAAGGAGCTGATCGAGGAACGCCAGGCTCCGACCGGTGAATGGAAGGGTCAGATCGAGGCAGGTCGGGTCACCGACCCCGACCCACTCGAACGCTAGTCCATGACGATCTATCAAGGGAGACGAACATGACTCAGATGACGACGCCCAAGGCGCTCTTCGAACACGAGCTGAAGGACATCTACTACGCCGAGAAGACGATCGCCAAGATGCTTCCGAAGCTCGCGACCGAGGCGAGCGATCCGAAGCTGACCAAGGCCTTCGAGCACCACCTCGACGAGACGAAGCAGCAGATTCAGAATCTCGAAGACGTGTTCTCGGAGATCGGCAAGCGGGCACAGGGCGAGTCGTGCCCCGGAATCGACGGCATCAAGGCAGAGCACGACAAGTTCATGGAGGAAGAAGATCCGTCGACTGCTGTTCGTGACATATTCCTCACCGGCGCCGCCGCCAGGACCGAGCACTACGAGATCGCCGCCTACACGGGGCTCGTGGCACAGGCGAGGACACTGGGTGAGGCGAACGCCGCCAAGCTCCTGAGCGAGAATCTCCGCCAGGAGAAGGACGCGCTCAAGAAGGTCGAGACCATTTCGAAGGACCTGCTCAAGGCTGCAAAGCCGAACGGCGGCCCGTCGCGCTCGGCGCGCGCGACGACATCGGGTCGCAAGTCGTCACGTTGAAAGTCCCACGTCGGACGTAGTCATCGCGAGAAGGAAGGGGCCGCTTGCGCGGCTCCTTCCTTCTCGCCGGTCGAGCACCCGAGGCGCACGGTTCGCCAGGAGGCCCGGGAGCGGTGCGCCGCGCAGCTGATGGCCGTCTCGTAGAGCTGGTGATCTCGACGGTTGTTGTCTGCTCGCTGTGAGGTTCGGCTCCGCGCGGTTCATCATGTAGACCGATGCCCGCTCGCAATCCGCGCTCGAGTGACTTCGAGCCCGCAGCTCGATCCGCGCTCGCCCGGTACGGAGTCGCCGTGGCTCTGGCGCTGGCGTCCCTCGGTGTCGCGCGCGCCCTTCTGGAAGCGACGGACGAACCGCTCTACGCGCTGCTCGTCGGCGCCGTTGCCGTAGCGGTCTGGTACGGGGGGTTTCTCCCCGGCGTGGTCGCCATCGTCATCGGCTGGTCCCTGAGCCCGTTGCTCGTGACCTCCAGGCTCGGGTTCGCCGAGAACGATGACGTGCGCTGGGCGGTGTCGCTCGTCGTGGCGCTCGTCGTCGTCTGGGTTAGCTTTGTGATGAGACGAGGCCAGGAACGGGCGGCGACTGCAGCTGCCGCCGCCGAGAAATCGACGCGCCAGATGGGCGAACTGCAACAGCTCGCGACCGCGCTCCTGGTCGCCGTGACGCCGTCCGACGTCGCCCGCGAGCTCATTCGGCGGACGCCGGGGCTGCTCGGCGCACGCGGAGGAGCGCTCGGTCTCATCGAAGGCAAGGACCTCGTGATCGTGGACTCCGGCGATATTGCGGCGCAGACTCATCGTCCGGGTTTGCGGCTGCCGCTTACCACGCGCGCGCCGATAACGAGGGCGGCTGCAGAAGGAGAGCTTATACGTGCCGATGACCGGAGGATGCTCGAGCGTTCGTTCCCCGATGGTGTGGCGCTGACGTCATACGCACAAGCGGCGCTCGCGGTACCGCTGTGCGTCGCGGAAGAGGTGGTGGGCTCGATGAGCTTCCTCTTCGACCGGGCAGAGGCGCTGCACGCCGACGCGGAAGCGATCGCGTTGATCGCGGCGGACCTCGGCGGCCAGGCACTCGAGCGCGCCGAGCTGTACGAGCGAGAGCGCCAATCACGCCGCGCGCTCGATCGGATCCTGCGGGTTGCACCCCGTTTTCATGCGGGAACCCCCGAGGAGGTTGCCACAGCGATCTGCCGTGAATCGCGCGCGACGTTCGGCGCCGACCTGTCCGTGCTCTGGAGAGTGGAGGGCAACAGGTTGCTGGTAGTGGCCTGCGAGCCGGAGCTCGAGCCGCTTCGTCCCGGTCTCGTCGCCGCGCTCCAGGACTTCCCCGGTCTGCTCGATGCCGTGGGGAATCTGGAGGCCACCTTTGTCGCGGACGTACAGGCCGAGGCGCGAGGTGACGGGCTGGAACGCGCTCGCGTGCTCGGGATTCATTCGTCTCTCCGGACACCGATCGTTATCGGAGGGCAGGCAGAGCTCGTCCTGATCGTCTCGTGGACGACCGTGATCTCGGAGCCCGACAGGGCGATGATGGCTCTCGGGCGACGTTTTGCGGACCAGGCGGGGCTCGCTCTGGAGCAACTCGAGCGACGCGAAGCCGAGGAGGAAGCAGCACAACGCGCGCGCGAGACGCGACGACTTCTCGACACGACAGCCGCACTCGCCGGGGCCGCAACACCAGCGGAGGTCACGAGCGCGATTCTCCACGAGGGGCTCCAGAGCCTGGGCGCGGCGGCCGGCGTCGTCGCGTACCGACCCGAGCATGGAGGCGACCTCGAGGTGATCGACACCCAGGGATACCGACCGGACACCGTCGAGACGTGGCAACGAATCCCACTCGACGCCGCCGTACCCCTTGCGGAAGCGGTTCGCGAGAACCGCCTGATCGCAATCGAATCCGCCGACGAGCTCGAACTGCGCTACCCGACGATTGTCGCCGGACGTCGTGAGCCCACCGAGTCCTGGATCTCCGTGCCACTCAGCGCGGGAGGCTCGGTCATCGGCGTGGTGGGATTCTCGTTCGCCGACGCGCGGACCTTCGCACGCTGCAGAGCTCGAGTTCGTCGAGGCGCTCGCACGCCAGTCCGGGCAGGCGCTCGAGCGGGCGCTCTTGCTCGCCGCCGAGTATTCGGCGCGCACTCGCGCGGAGGAGATGGTGGTGCTGACGAACGCGTTGAGTCACGCCGTGAGCCCCGCCGAGGTGGTCGACGGCATCGGCGCTCAGGTTCTCTCCCACGAGGGCATCGACGTCACGGGGATCTACCTCGTGAGTGACGAGTCGAGCCTCGATCTCGTTGCTGTTACGGGCCGCGACCTCGGCGCCGGCGAGATGGGCCTCCGACGTCTTCCGCTCGACGGTGCGTCACTCCCGGCAGAGGTCGCCCGGACGCGGGAGGCGGTGTGGTTGGAGGCTTCCGAAGACTGGGATGCGTACGACGACGGCAAGCTCTGGAGCGGAGACGCGCGTACACCCAACGTCGGAGCGATACCGCTCGTCGTCGACGGCAACCTGCTCGGGATTCTGTTCGTCGGCTCGTCGACATCCACCATCGGGGCGGAGACACGTGCGTTCGTCGAGTTCGTCGCACGCCAGGCGGCGCAACCCCTGGAGCGCGCCTGGCTCATGGAGCGCGAGCGCACCGCGCGGGTCTCGGCCGAGCGCGCGTCGGCGCGCACCCGCCGACTTCAGTCCGCGACGCAGGCGCTTGCCGCTGCTGCAACACCGCGGAACGTCGGGGTGATCGTGGTTCAGGAAGCATTGGCTGCGATTGCCGGCGATGCCGCGGCCCTGCTCGCATTCGATCGCATTGCCGACGCACCTGAGCTTCTCGCCGCGGTCGGTCTCGAAACCGACGCGCTCCCGAAGAGCCTCGTTGCGCCTATCGTGGAGTCGGCGCTCAACGGCTCGCTGCTCGTGATCGACGACGTGACCCCCGGCGTCCACGCGCAGTCAGTGCTCGGAGCTCTCTCGGAGGTCGGACTGACCACCGTCGTGTCCGTCCCGGTCGCAATCGGCAGCGACGTCCTCGGCTCGCTCTTCGTCGGTTTCCGGTCGCAGCACCGGATCGCCCCCGAGGACTCGGAGCTCCTCGCCACGCTCGCCCGGATCGGAGCCCAGGCACTCGAGCGAAGCCGCCTTTTCGACGAGGAGCTCCGTCTGCGCCGACGGTCCGAGCGAATCCAGTCGATGACGGCAGCGCTTTCGGGCTCGCTGACCCAACGCGACGTTGCCGAGGTCGTCGTCGAGGCGCTCGTGCAGGCAGCAGGCGCCGACGGAGCCGCGCTGTCGGTGGTCATCGAGGATCGCTCGGTCCAGAAGAAGCTCGCGTGGCGAGGCTATGACGACATCGCGCAGGAACCCTGGCTCGAGATCCCACTCGACTCGCCAACACCGGGAAACCGGGCACTCACAAGCCGCACAGCCGTGTTCTACGAGTCGCTCGAAGCGCTCGGTCGGGACTTTCCCGAGACCGTTACGCGCATGCAGCGGTCCGAGCACGAGTCCTTTCTCTTCGCCCCACTCATCGTCGGTGGGAAGCCGAACGGGCTCCTCATCACCTCATGGGCCCGGCAGCAGGCGCTGCCCGACGAGGATCGGGTCTTCATCGGGGCCCTCGCCAGCCAGGCCGCACAGGCACTCGACCGCGCGCGGCAATTCGAAACCGAGCGCACGATCGCCGAGACGCTCCAGCGAAGCGTGCTGCCAATGTCGCTCCCCCGGATCGAGGGCGTTCAGCTCGCGGCGCGGTACCTGCCGGGCACCGAGGAGGTCGACGTCGGCGGTGATTGGTTCGACGCCATTCAACTTGCTAACGGACGACTCGGGCTTGTCGTGGGTGACGTCGTGGGGAAAGGAGTTCAGTCGGCGGCGACCATGGCACAGCTCCGGAACGCCCTGCGCGCCTTTGCTCTCGACCAGATGAAACCCTCCACGACGCTCGCACGGCTCGACCGACTTACCGACGAGATGTCCGAGTCCGCGTTTGCCACAGTCGTGTACGCGGTCATCGATCACGAGGCGCGCGTATGCCGCTTTACATGCGCTGGACATCCGCCTCCCCTTGTCGTCTTCCCGGACGGCCGTGCCGAATACCTCGAAGGTGGCCGCGGCCTGCCACTAGGAGCCGGATCCGGCGAGACGTCCTACCGACAACAGGCAATCGCGCTACCGGTCGGGGCGATCGTGATCCTCTACACCGACGGCCTCGTCGAGCGACGCGCAGAGCCGATCGACGAGGGCCTCGAGAGACTGAGGCAAGCGGCAGAGGAAGCGCCGGGTGAGCCGGAGCGGCTAGTCGAGCACGTGCTCGAGCGGATGGTGGGAGAGGAGGGACGGGGTGACGACATCGCCCTGCTTGCAGTTCGCCTGCTCACAGTGGCACCTCGACCTCTGGAACTGCAGCTCCCGAGCAGGCCTCAGTCGCTCGACCTGGTCCGCGACGCGCTCCGCGTCTGGCTGCAGCCGGCGCCGGTCACGCCGACCGAGGCCCACGAAATCGTGCTCGCCGCCTGGGAGGTCTGTGCGAACGCAATCGAGCATCCGATCAGCAACAACGGCCGATCGTTCGTCGTGCGTGCCGAGCTCGAACGATCGTCCGTCGCGATCAGCGTCGAGGACTCGGGCGGCTGGCGCCCTGAGACGGCACGTCCGGATCGTGGGCTCGGACTTCGACTCATCCACTCGATGATGTCCTCGGTCGACATCGAGACAACGGCCGGGAAGACGCTCGTGCGGCTCGGGAAGGAACTCTCCGGAGCCGACAGCGCGACGGTCAGAACATCCAGATGAGCAACAGGACGATGACGATCAGTGCAAGAAAGCCTCCGCTGACGTACATGCGCTTCACCTCCTTCCACGTCGGCCAGCTGACGAGGCCGTTGTTCCCCGAGCGCGACCTGCCGAAACACGACGCGGGCAAGACGACTCGGAGACGCAGTCAGCAGGAGTGGACAGAGAGGTCGTACGCGCGTCCGACGGCGCACCGCCGGTTTTGGCCACCGCTCACGAGGGTACTTCGCTTGGATGACGTGCGCCGAGAAGCAGAAGCCGCTGCTCTGGACCGGAACCACCGTCGTCATCGCGTGCGCTGAGGGCGACATCGCGCGTCATGTCGAGACGAGTGTCGCGCTCGGTGCCAACCACGTCGTCGTCGATCTCGGCGATGTCGAGATGGTCGGCTCGGCGACGCTCACGATGCTCAAACGTGCTGCGCAGCATCCGCGCTCACAAGAACGACGGATGTCCGTCGTGTGTCAGCACCCCGGCCTGGCAGACCTCCTCCATCTGACCTTGCTCAGCCGCTCGTTCGAGGTCGTCACGTCGCTCGATGCTGCGTTTGGACCCAGCCGATGAACGTGGGACGCGCAACGACTGCGGCGACCCCAGCAACCACCCGTGATGCCGTCGACTCGGTCGATGTGACGCTGAACGTTGTCGGGACGGGTCTCCACGCGGCCGGCAGGCTCGTCGTTGGTGGCTTTGCATCCCGCGCCGGCCTCGACGTCGATCAGATTGCCGACCTCCGTCTCGTCGTCGGCGCACTCCTCCAGCAACCGCCGGCGAAGACGTCGCTCGAGCTCACGTTGAGCGAGAACGATCACGGCGTCGACATCCGCATCGGACCGTTTGCTCCACCGAGCGCCCGAGCCCGAGCGTCGCGCCGTGCGTTAGGCGTGTTGACGGACGACTTCGCAGTCGAGGCGTCCGAGCACGGCGACTGGATCGCCGTTACGCTCAACCGCCGGTCGGTCGGGTAGCAGATGAGCCTGGTGATGGATCAATCAGTCGACGCCCTTCTCGTTGCCTACCACCGTGACGGCGACCAAAGCGCGCGCGAGCGCGTCCTGGTCGAGCTCATGCCGCTCGTGCGCGCGCTGGCCTCGCGCTATGCGGGTCGGGGCGAGCCCCTCGAGGACCTCGTTCAGGTCGGCTCGGTCGGTCTCATCAAGGCAGTCGATCGCTTCGACGTCGATAGAGGCTACGAGTTCTCAAGCTATGCGGTCCCCACGATCGTCGGAGAGATCCGACGGCACTTCCGAGACAAGGCGTGGGCCATGCACGTGCCGCGGCGGTTGAAGGAGCTCAGCGTCCGCCTGTCACGCGTCCTGGACGCGCTCACGACCGAGCTCGGTCGCTCGCCGACCGTCCCCGAGCTCGCAGAAGCCGCTGGTGTCGACGCCGAAGACGTCATCGACGCACTCGACGCCGCCCAGGCCTACTCCACTCGCTCGCTTCATGCTCCGTTCGACGACGACGGCGACGAGGCGCTCGCCGACCGGCTCGGGGCTGACGATCGAGGCTACGAGGCGGTCGACGACGGCTCACTCGTCAGCGTAGGGATGAGCGCGCTCGACGAGCGTGAGCGTCGTATCGTCGAGCTTCGATTCTTCGCTGAGAGGACGCAATCCCAGATCGCTGCCGAGCTCGGGATCTCGCAGATGCACGTCTCGCGGCTCTTGCGCAAGGCGCTTGCCGCGATGCACGGGAGAATCGAGGAGCTGACGGAGGACCGCCGTGACTGACACGGATGTCAAGCTCACGTTCCCGGCGCGCGCCGACTACCTACTGCTAGCCCGGCTCGCCCTATCCGGCATCGCTCGCTCGTATCCGGTCGAGCCCGAGCTCCTGGCCGACCTCAAGCTCGCCGTCACGGAAGCCTGCGGGAACGCCGTCCGGCATGCGTATCACGACGGCAACGGGATCATCAGGGTCGCCTTCACGATCGACGGCGACAGGCTCGAGATGGTGGTGGAGGACGACGGAGCCGGCCTCCGGGCACCGGAGGTCGAAGACTGGACGATGCCCGCCAATCTCGAGGGCGGGATGGGCATGGCGATCATCCGGGCGGTCGTGGATGAGCTCCAGGTCGAGGAAGGTCCTGGGGGACGCGGAACCGTGGTACGCATGACGAAGTACCTAGCCGCAACGCCCTAGCGCTGAGGCCGGCTACCCGGTCGAGTCGTCCCGTGCGCTCAGCTCGCGCAGCGCCTCCACCCTCGAGGAGGCCAGAGGCAGAGTTCGATCGAGAGTCGTGATCTCGAAGATCCTTCTGGCCGTCGTGGTCGGCAGCACGACCCGCACCTCGCCACCGCGCCGAGTGATGGTGTTGACGATCCCGACCAACAGGCCCAACGCGGTCGAGTCCAGAAACGAGACCGTGCTCAGATCGGCAACGAATCGGCCGCACGCGGAGATACCCGCCGCTTCGAGTGACGCGGCGAGTGCAGGAGCCGCGTACGCGTCGAGCTCACCGGTAGCCGCCAGGACGAGGGCACTCGAATCACGCTCGACGCGAACCCCGAACATGTCCCCGGGGGAGGCACTCACCGGGTTCGACCGCGCGCTGGTCGGCCTGCGGCGACGAACGTCACCGACGAGTGCTGACGGCTCGCCAGATAAAGAGGATGACCACTGCGCCGATCACGGCGGCCAGCCACGTGCTCAGATCGAAGAACTCGTCGATCGGATCGCCGAGTCCCAGTACGGACGCAACGAGGCCGCCCAGCAGCGCGCCTCCGATGCCGAGCAGCGTGGTCACGATGCAACCACTCCGCACCTCGCCGGGCATGACCGCTCTCGCGATCACGCCGGCGAGGAAGCCGAGAACAATCCAACCGATGATCCCCATCTGGGGTCAGTCTTCCCTGATCACCGTCGTCTGGGGAGCATTGGTGCTGCCCTCACGCCCACCGAAGCCACCCCAGCTCGACCAGAAGACGAGTGACAATACGAGTCCGACGATGCCCACGATGAAGAGGATGATCCCGACGAGCTGGATGTCGACGCCGGACGTCTCCGCTGAAACCGCCCAGGCGAGGACAGCACCGGCAGCGACGAGCAGAATGCTGAGACTGATACCCATTGCCTTCCTTCCGTCAGTTGTTGTCAGGAACGACGGAGGCTTGTACCCGTACGGCCGCCCGCCAAAACCCTCTCGCCAAAACAGGAGGGCGGCGCGAGCTGTGGATCACTCCGGATCGACAGGCGCGAGACTCCTGGCCGCCAGGAGCTCGTCCAGCGTCGGGCTGACCACGGCGGCATCCTGCATGCCGACGATCGCGAGCGTTCGGGCGACGAGCGCCGTGGGCTCGAGCACGATGCCCAAGCGCTGAGCGGGACCGCCGCGCCGAGACGTTCGAAACAGCATGTGGAGGGCGGCACTGTCGAGGAACGTCACGCGGTTGAGATCGAGGATCAGACGTTCGGCCACGATGTCCTCGAGCTGGCGCTCCACATCTGCTGCGTTCGTGAGGTCGAGCTCGCCGGCGAGCTCGACCACCACGCAACCGTTCCGCTCTCGCCGTACATCGAGCTCATAAGGGGTCACGACAGGAGCATATGGCGCGACGTTTGAGCACCGCATGTGCGGGGCATCCTGTGAGCAATGTCCAACGTCGGATCTCCACCTTCAGTCGCGTCGGGCTCCATACCGGTGGAACCCTTTCGGCTGGAGGAGGAGCGGCTTTCAGGCAACGATGCCATCCTCCTCACCGTCTACGGCGACGTCGATCTTCATGGTGCGCCGGAGCTTCGCGACTGCCTCGGGAAGGCGATCGACGAGGGAGTCGGTCACATCGTCGTCGATCTTTCGAGGGCCACCTTCATGGATTCCATGGCACTCGGGGTGCTCTTGGGTGCCCTCAAGCGGATTCGCCCCCAGGGAGGCGAGCTCCGGATCGTGCTGCCGCCGGACTCAGCGCTGCGGCGGACCTTCGAGCTCACCCTTCTCGACCAGGTGTTCACGCTCGACACCACACGCCGAGAGGCGCTCGCGGTCTTCATGGATCCCTGGAGCTACTAGTCGCGCGGCGTCTCGAGCGTCTCGCGGATGGTGACCCGTGCACCGACATCCGCGATCTCGAGGACCCTCCGAACGCCATGCTCGGGCGCCACGAGGGACAATGTCCCTCCGGACGCTTCCACACGCGTAGCGCCGGCGAGAATGACTCGAAGCGTCGCGGAGTCGATGAACGTGCACTCGGTGAGATCGAGCGTGACGCTCGTCGCCGAGGCCTCGGCTGCCTGTCCGAGCGCCGTCTCGAGGTCCGGAGCCGACGCCAGATCGAGCTCCCCGCGAACCCGGACGAGCATGCCCTCGGAGTCGAGCGGCTCGACGGTGATCTCGGGCTCCCCCGGCTTCGCCACGGACGCGAGTGTAGGCAAATCGTGACATCCTGAGGTCGCAGGAATGAGCCAGGAATGAGTTCGGGTGACGACTGAGATGAGCACGCCGAAGGCGGATGCCGATCACATCGTCCTCACGCTGCCTGGCGGAGATGTCCTTCGAGACGTGGCCACGTTGGTTCTCGGCGGCGTCGGGAGCCGACTCGAGCTGCCGTACGAGAAGCTGGACGACCTTCAGCTGGCCGTCCTGAGCGTCCTCGCGGCGAGCGGCGAAGGGGCGACGACCGTCGACATCGAGATCGGCCACGATCGCATCGCGGTGAGCATCGGCCCTGTTCCGGAAGGCAGCGCGTCCGCCAACGGTCTCCGCCAGGTCCTCGTTCGACTCGTCGACGCCGTGGAGGCAAACACGCCCACCGACGGAAGTGGCGCTAGCGGCGGCGAGTGGGTGACGCTATCGCTCGCGCGCCCGACCCCCGCCGCCGAGTAGCCGGCTTCGGGGGTTTCGCGGATGGTGCCACCGGGTACCGGGCAGTGGACAACCGCGCATACGTCGACAACCACACACAAAGGGGGACAACGTGACGCACTCACGCCCGAAGCCCGACGAGCACCAGCAAGAAGGCGAAATCACGCAGGAGCAGCCGGAGGCCAGGCTCGTCGACCTGCCTCGGCCGCGGCTCGTACCTGTCGGCCCTCCTTCCGAGAAGGTCGGCGCCGACGCGCATTCAGCAACCGGCGACCGCCCGGGGTCGGATGAGGAGCCCGGCTAGGAACCTATCGAGGCTGCGTCTCCTCACCCCCACCAGGTCGCGAGAACGAGCCCGAGGACCTCCGCGTACCGCAGCCGGTGAGGTAACGGTTCGTCGCCCTGGCCGCGAGCGCGTTGACGCCCATGACGCGCGAGTAGACTCCCGCCCCACGATGGTCGACGAAGGCCTCGCGGAGCTCCACACGCACCTCGGAGGCTCCGTGGCCTCGGACATCCTGTGGAGCCTCGCCCACGAGCAGGGCATCGCGCTCCCGGTCAAGGACTACTGGGAGTTCGACGCGCTCGTGACCGTCTCCGACCCGCGCGGTGTGCAGGGGCTCGACGAGCTCGACCAGATCTACCACTGGACGGAGCTCATTCAGTCTTCGCCCCTCGCCGTCGAGCGCTCCGTGCACGCGGCTATCGGCGGCGCGTACCGCTCGCAGAGGATCACCACGCTCGAGCTCCGGTTCAATCCGATGAAGCGGAACCGCGGTGGCGAGCGCGATCTCGACCACATCATCCTCGCCGCGATCCGCGGTCTCGATCTTGCGAGCCTCGAGTACCCGCAGGTGCGCGCCGGCCTGATTCTGATGATGGACCGCACGTTCGATCGCCGGCTGAACGAGATCATCGTCGAGAAGGCCGTCCGCTGGTCGAGCCGGGGCATCGTCGGAGTCGACATCGCCGGTCCCCGCCCCGGCGGCACGCGCTACGACTACACACAGCTCGCGCCGATGGTCGAGGCCGCGCGCGAGGCAGGTCTCGGCGTGACGATTCACGTCGGCGAGGAGGGCGGCGACATGGGCCGCGAGGAGATGGGCGAGGTCCTCGAGCACCTGCGGCCGGAGCGCATCGGGCACGGCATCCTCGCCTCGGGCGACGCCGAGCTCGAACGCATGCTGCGTGACCTCGGGACGGTGCTCGAGATCTGCCCGACCTCGAACCTCCTGACGAGGGCATTGCCCGGCGAGGACGCGATCCGAGAGACCTTCAGGCGCTTCGTCGAAACCGGAGTCGCGTTCACGATCGCAACGGACGGCCCCGAGATGATGCGGACGCACCTACGAGACGAGTTCGAGCTACTCCTCCGAGTGGGCGCGCTCGACGAGGACGAGCTCCGCGAGGCGAACGCGCGCGGCCATGCGGCGGCGTTCCAGCGCTCCGCCGCAGTGACGGTCTAGCGAGCGACCGCGGCCTTCGGAGGCGCGGTCGCGGGGTCGGTCACGCTCGTCGACGAGATCGCGCAGGAACGCGCGAACCTCGCCGGGCCCGACGATGTGGATGTCCTCGCGCTTGCCCTCGCTCGCGCGAGTACTCGGGAGCAAGCCTCCGACGTGCCCGGCCACGGAACCGGGAGGGAGCGCGTCGAGGAGGTCGTGATCGGTCCGGTCGTCGCCGAGTCCGAGGACGAAGTGCGACGACGCCTTCCCGTCGGGAAACAGGCTCCGCACGTAGAGACCCTTGTCCACGCCCTGCGCACGCACCTCGACGACCTGGTGCCCGAGCAGGATCTCCGCGGGTGCACCGGCGAGATGCTGCCCGAGGTCGTTCAGAAGCTCGTGCGCCCGCCACGAGCCGTACTCCCGCTCCGCCTCACGGTAGTGCCAGGCGACGCTGCACGACTTCCGCTCGACGTGCGCTCCCGGAACGTCCGTCGCGACCTTTCGGAGCAAGCGCTCGATGGGGCGGAGCCAGCTCAGATCGAGGTCGACCAGCGTCCGCCACTCCTCGCCGGGAGCACGGGCGAGGTAGCCGTGCTCGGCGCAGAGGTAGACCGGCAGCCGCCCGAACCACTGCTCGAGATTTCGGCGCCGGCGCCCGCTGACGATGTGCACGTCGGTCGCAGGGAGCGCCGCCAGCGACCGCAGCAACGCTCGGATCTCGGGCGTCGGCTGGGCGAGGTCGGGATGCCGCTCGAACTCCCGCAGGGTTCCGTCGTAGTCGAGCACGATCGTGCGCGGCGCGCGCGCGCACGAACCTGCGGCGGATCCTCTCCTCGAGGACAGCGTCGACCGTGGGCGGGCGACGGGTGCGGCGATCCCGACGCGAGTAGCGCCCGAGTCGCGAGAGGAAACTCTCCGCCCAGCGCCGGCTGTCCAGCGACTCGACCCGCTTCGACATGGTCTCGAGACGGCGCTGGCGCTCGCGCGGGGTGAGCTCGAGCGCGGTCACGAGGTGCTCGACGACGCCGTCCACGTTCCAGGGGTTGACGAGCAATGCGCCCGGGAGTACCTGCGCGGAGCCGGCGAGCTCGGACAGGAGCAACGCTCCACGCCACCGACTCGGAAGCCCCGGCTCCGACTGACAGAGCACGAACTCCTGCGAGACGAGGTTCATCCCGTCCCGAAGCGCCGTGACCATCATCACGTCGGCTCGCCTGTAGAGCGCAACCAGCGCGGGCTTGGAGATGTCGCGGTGCATGTACTCGACCGGTGTCGTGCCCGGTCGCGCGAAGCGGCCGTTGATCCGGGAGATGAGGAGCTCGATCTCGTCCCGCTGGGCTCGGAACTCGGGGCTCTCGAGCCGCGACGGGACGAGCACCTGGATCATCGTCGTCGTCTGGGCGCGCGCCGGATCCTGCTCCAGGAAGCGCTCGAATGCATGGAGCTTCTGCGGGATGCCCTTCGTGTAGTCGAGCCGCTCCACCCCGAGGACGAGGCGGCGGCCTTCGTACTGCCGCTCGAGCTCCGCCAGGAGACGGGCTGTCTCGGGCTCCGTGATGACCTCGCGAAAGCCGGAGACGTCGATCCCGATCGGGTCGACGCCGATACCGACACGGCGCCCGTCGAGCTCCACCCAGTCGGGATCGGAGTCGATGCCGAGTATGCGCAGGCACGACGACCGGAAATGGCGCGCATAGTCGCCGACCTGGAAGCTGACGTAGTCCGCGCCGAGAACTCCGCGGAGAAGCTGCTCACGCTCGGGGAGCAAGCGGTACACCTCGGAGGACGGGAACGGAATGTGGAGGAAGAATCCGATCGAGAGCCCGGGGCGCGGCGACGCAGCATCGCCGGGACGAGCATCAGATGGAAGTCATGCACCCACACCCGTGCATCCGGGGCACAGTGCTCGAGGATCGTGTCCGCGAAGCGCTCGTTGACGTGGACGTACCGCTCCCACGCCTCCGGTGTGATTCGCAATCGATCCGAGAAGTAGTGGAAGAGCGGCCAGAGCGTCTCGTTGCAGACCCGACCGTAGAACTCCTCCTCCTCGTCGGCGGAGAGGAAGACGGGAAAGAGGCTGTCCTTGGCGAGCCGCCGCCTGACCCGCTTCTCGAGCGCCGGCGGGACCACGGCGCCGGGCCAGCCGATCCACGTGGCGTCGCCACGCATCGCTCCGAGAGCCGCCGACAGCCCACCCGAGCTCGGCTGCACGTCGAACCCGGCGCCCTTGACGGTGAGGCGCACGGGCAGGCGATTGCTCGCGATGACGAGCCCATGGTGTCCGGTCTGCGAGGCCAACTGTTCTCCTTCGCCCCTCGTGGTAGGTACAACCTACGCGTCCGCGAATAGCTCACCATGGCTCAAGGCCTCGGCATCATCGGCAACTGCTCGTACAGCGCGCTACTCCGCGAGGGATCCGTGGAGTGGATGTGCTGGCCGCGCCCGGACTCGAGCTTCGTCTTCGGGCCGCTCCTCGATCGCGAGCGCGGCGGTGTGTTCAGCGTCGAGGGCGTCGACGCGACCGAGGTGCGCCAGGAGTACATCGAGAACACGAACGTCCTGCGTACCGTCTTCCGCTGCTCCGGAGGCGAGTTCGAGCTCATCGACTTCGCACCTCGCTTCCAGCTCTACGACCGCTACTTCAAGCCGCAGATGCTCGTGCGGATCCTGCGCCCTCTCTCCGGAGAGCCTCGTGCCCGGATTCACTGCAGGCCGGTCTACGAGTACGGCCTCATCGAGACGCGCTTCTGGAGGGGTTCGAACCACATCGAGTACACGGGCTTCCCGGCGCCGGTCCGGCTGACCTCGAATGTCCCGCTCACGTACGTCGAGGACCAGCGCCCGTTCCTGCTCGAGCAGGACCGCCATCTCGTCCTCACGTGGGGCGAGCCGCTCGAAGCCGGGCTCGAGGACACCGCGGAGCGATTCCTCGAGCGGACGATCGACTACTGGCGCCGCTGGGTGAAAGGGACGCGGGTTCCCCGCGACTACCAGCGCGAGGTCGTGCGCTCGGCGCTCGCGCTCAAGCTCCACCAGTACGAGGACACCGGCGCGCTGCTCGCCGCTACGACGACGAGCCTTCCCGAGCATCCCGGCTCGGGTCGAACGTGGGACTACCGCTTCTGCTGGTTGCGCGACGCGTACTTCACGCTGAACGCGCTCGAGCGGCTCGGACACTCCGAGGAGATGGAGCTCTTCCTCGAGTACCTCCGCAACATCTGCGAGGAGCGTGGAGGGGTGCTCCAGCCCGCGTACCGGATCAACGGCGACTCGCACGCTGCGGAGCGCGAGCTCGAGCACCTCGCCGGGTTCAACGGAGACGGGCCTGTTCGGATCGGCAACCAGGCGTTCGAGCACGTGCAGAACGACGTCTACGGCGAGATGGTGCTCGCGGTCAGCAGGCTCTTCCTCGACACGCGCTTCACCGGCGAGATCCCACCCCGCACTGCTGCCGAGATGATCGAGGGGCTCGTCGATCAGATCGATGCGCGCCTCGACGAGCCCGACGCAGGTCTCTGGGAGTTCCGCGGAAAGACGCGGCTGCACGGCTTCTCGGTGCTCATGCACTGGGCAGGGGCACGACGCGCAGTTGAGGTCGCAGAGGCGCTCCAGGCCGACGAGCTCGCAGCCCGCGCGCGTCGGCGTCGAGCAGCGAGCAGCAGATCTGCTGGAGACGCAGTGCTGGAACGACGAGATCGGCGCCCTGACACAGGTCGTCGGCGAGCCGCAGCTCGACGCCGCGCTCCTGCTCGCAGTTCATCTGGGGTATTTCGCGCCGGACGACCCGCGAGCGACCTCGCACGTCGACGCGATTCGGAAGGCGCTCTCGGTGGACGGCGGGCTGCTGCGCCGCTACACGGCGCCGGACGACTTCGGCGACACACGCGCGGCGTTCACGGTGTGCACGTTCTGGCTGGTCGAGGCACTCGCGATCCTGGGGCGCACCGACGAGGCGAAGGAGCTCTTCGATCGCCTCCTCGGCCTCCACAACGGGCTCGGCCTCTACTCGGAGGACATCCTGCCCGACACGCTCGAGCAGAGCGGCAACTTCCCGCAGACGTACAGCCACGTCGGGTTGATCAACGCCGCGTTCCGCCTTTCCCGCCGCTGGGATTAGCGCCAGCGCTCGAAGCCATCAGCAACTGGCATCGTCCGGTCGGAGTAACGACGCGCACCCCCAGCGCGTTCTCACAGGGGTACGCCGTCGCGCGTTCCTCTTCCGATGACCGCTCCCACGAGACACGTCTGGGCCGCCCTCCTCGTCGTCTACGTGGTCTGGGGCTCGACGTACTTCGGGATCAAGATCGCCGTCGAGACGCTGCCTCCGCTCCTCGCAGGCGGAAGCCGATTCCTCGTCGCCGCGGGGCTTCTGGCGGCGATCCTCGCCGTTCGCGGGACAAGTCTCCGAGTCACCCGGAGGGAGCTCGCCGGCGCGGGGCTCGTCGGGTTCTTCCTGCTCACGCTCGGCGTCGGTCTCGTCCACGTGGCGGAGACGCGGATCGACTCGAGCGTCGCGGCGATGATCGCCGGGACTGTGCCGCTGCAGATCATCGTCATGCGGACGATCACCCACGAGAATCCGGCCCGAGCGACGAGGCTCAGCGCCCTCGCCGGTCTCTTCGGGCTCGTGCTCGTCGTTGCGCCGGGACTCGGATCGGGCTCGAGCGCGCTCGGGCTCGCGGTGATGATCGGCGCCACGGTCTCCTGGTCGACGGGGTCGTTCGTGTCCAAACGACTGACGCTGCCCCGAGATCCCTTCGTCGCCGCGGTGTACGAGATGGCCGCCGGCGGGGCGTTCCTCACGGTCGGAGCGCTCGCGGTCGGCGAGTGGAGCGAGCTCGACGCGTCGGCGTTCGCGGTCGACTCGGTCCTCGCCTGGGTCTACCTCGTGATCATGGGCTCGCTCGTCGGCTTCACGGCCTATGCGTGGCTCCTGCGCGTCGCCCCGATCTCGCTCGTCGTCACGCACCAGTACGTGAACCCGCTCGTGGCGATCGCGCTCGGGATGCTCTTCCTCGGCGAGCGCCCGAGCCCGTGGACGCTCGCGGGTGCGCTCGTCGTGCTCGGCGCGGTCTACGTCGCGATTCGCGCGGAGAGCCCTACGACTCGACCTGCGAACGTCGCGCCGCGAGGAACTCCAGCAGATCAGATCGCGTGAGGATGCCCGTCGGCTTGCCGGCGCTCGCGACGACGACCGCTCCGTTGGCTCCAGAGAGACCCGCGTAGACCTCGACGAGCGACGCGTCCGCGTCCACAGCGGGCAAAGGGGGTTGCATCGCGACGGCGACATCCTCGTTGAGCGCATCCGGGTTGCGGAAGACGCGCTCGAGCAGGGCCCGCTCGTGGAGCGAGCCCACGACGTCGGCGAGGGAGTCCACCGGCTCGTTGCGCACGACGGGTAGCTGCGAGATGCCGTAGCGCTGCATCGTGTCGATCGCCGATCCGACCTTCTCGTGCGAGCCGACCGTGACGAAGTCCGGCACGTCGTGCCCAACCCGTCGAAAGCGCAGCACCTCGTCCACCGCCGGAGGTGGAGTCGTCCGCTCGAGGAAGCCGTACTGGATCATCCAGTTGTCGTCGTAGAACTTCGAGAGGTACGAGCGCCCGCTGTCCGGGAAGAACATGAGCACGCGAGCGTCGGGTCCGAGACCCTTCGCAACCTGGAGACCGGCGTACGCGGTCGAGCCCGTCGAGCCTCCGACCAGCAGGCCCTCCTCGCGAGCCAGCCTCCGGGCCGTGAGGAACGAATCGCGATCGGAGACGCGTACCCACTCGTCGACCACGTCCGCGTCGAGCGTGTCCGGCCAGCACTCCTTCCCGATGCCCTCGACGAGATACGGGCCCATCGGATGCTCGTCGTCGGCCGTGAAGACCGAGCCCTCCGGGTCGACTCCGACGATGCGTGCCTTCGATCCCTGCTCCTTGAAGTAGCGACCGACGCCGGTGATCGTCCCGCCCGTGCCGACGGAGATGACGATCGCGTCGACCTCGCCCCCACCGGTCTGCTCCCAGAGCTCGGGGCCTGTTGTCTCGTAGTGGGCTTGCGGATTCGACGGGTTCGAGTACTGGTCGGGCTTGAAGCCTCCGGGGATCTCCTCGGCCAGCCGGTCCGACACCGAGTAGTAGCTCTCCGGTGAATGCGGGTCGACGGCCGTCGGGGTGATCACGACCTCTGCGCCGTAGGCACGCAGCATCGAGATCTTCTCCTGGCTCATCTTGTCGGGCATCACGAAGATGCGAGCGGTACCCGCGGAGCGCAGCGGCGATGGCGAGGCCGACTCCCGTGTTGCCCGAGGTTGGCTCGACGATCGTGCCGCCCGGGCCGCAGCCTGCCCTCCTGCTCAGCCGCTTCGATCATCGCGAGCCCGATCCGGTCCTTCACCGAGCCGCCGGGATTCAGGTACTCGAGCTTGGCCAGAAGCGCGCCCGGAACGTCGCGGCTCAGCCGGTCGAGGCGCACGATCGGCGTCTGTCCGACGAGCTCGAGGACGGTGGGATACTCGCGGCGCGCCATTCGCCGCGCAAGCGTATCGGCCTCAACCGAGACGCCAGAGATTCCCCGCGGGCTCGTACCTGTCCGCAGCGATCGCGTAGTCCGGACGATGGCTCGCCGCGCCTCACGCGTCGGTCCATGAAGCCAGCGCCGAGCGCAGACGCTTGCACGGATCGAGCTCGTCGCCCAGGGCCATGCCGAACGCTGTCCCGGCGAGGAATGTGCGCTTTGGGACCGCGGCTGCACACTCGCGCGCGTGGAGGCGGAGCTCGACGGATCGCCCCGAGTAGCTCGACTCCTGCTCGAACTGCGCACCGAGCTCGACGAGGGCAGGACGTCGCGTTGCGGGAGGCGCGAGCCCGCTTCGCACACCTTCTGACGAGGAAGAGGGGATCGCGTAGGCGCACGCGAGCCGTATCGTGGCCGCGTGGCGAACGAAGCGCGCCTCGAGGACTTCGGGTCGGGTCTCGCCCCGAAGACCGACGGGTTGGTTCGTCGTCAACGCTGCGGGACGCCGCTGGGACGACACACGATGTGTTCGGCGCGAGCTGCATGTTCGAGTCGCCCGACGCCGAGTCACCATTCGGGATCCGTCTGTGCGTCCTGCAGCCCGGCTAGCCCAACGGTCTCTACCACGGCGAGGAGACGCAAGAGGATTTCTCGTCCTTGCGGGCGACTGCTTGCTCTTGGTCGAAGGCGACGAGCGGCGGCTGCAGGCCTGGGACTTCGTCCACTGCGCGTCCGGGACCGAGCACAGCTTCGTCGGGCCGGCGACGGCCATGCGTCGTCCTGATGACGGGACGCGCAAGCCCGGTCGGCCGACTGGATCCGGTGTCCGAGCTCGCGCTCCGACACAGAGCAGGGCGTCGAGACGGAGAACGCGGTCGCCACCGGAGGCGTACGCCTCGTATCCGGACGAGCGCGTCGAGCGGCCCGCGTACTGGACTGATCTGCCCTGGGCGTAGGGGCGAGGCTTGCCTCGGCCAATGCCGGAAATGCCGGCGGTGGGTGAAGACCATGGCCGCCTGCGCTGCCCGCAACCGCCTGAATCACCTCGTCGTCGCGCTTCGAACCTCCCGGCTGGATGATCGCGGTCACGCCTGCTTCGAGCGCAAGCGCCGGCCCGTCGGCGAAGGGGAAGAACGCGTCCGATGCGAGCACGGCGCCCCCGAGGTCGTGGCCGAGCTCCTTCGCCTTCTCTACGGCCATCCGCACTGCGTCGACTCGACTCATCTGCCCCGCTCCGACACCGATCGTCCGTAGCTCCTTCGCGAGCACGATGGCGTTCGAAGTGACGTGCTTCACGGCCCTCCACGCAAAGAGGAGGTCGCCCCACTCCCGCTCGGTGAGCTCGCCGCACACGAGGTCCATGCCGTCGCGTTCGGCGACATCCCAGTCCCGATCCTGGACGAGAAGCCCGCCGAGCACGCGGCTGTAGTTGCGCTCGGTCTCCGCGATCGCCCGACGCTCGGTGTCGTTCAGCACCCGGGTGGACGGCTTGCGGGCCAGCACCTCCATCGCCTGCTCGTCGAAGCCCGGCGCAAAGAGCACCTCGATGAACTGGCGTGTGAGCGAGATACCGAGCGTCGCCGAACGGCGCGGTTGAGCACCACGACGCCTCCGTACGCGGAGACGGGGTCGGCCGCCAGCGCTCTCGCATACGCCTCCTCGATCGTCGCCGCAACCGCGACGCCGCAAGGATTGGAGTGCTTGACGATCACGCACGCCGGCAGCTTGAACTCGCGGATGAGCAGGCGGGCCGCGGAGAGGTCGTTCAGGTTGTTGAACGACAGGGGCTTCCCGTGCAACTGCTCGACGCGAGAGAGCAGCTGCAGGCGCACTCCCCGCTCGACGTAGTACGCCGCCCGTTGGTGCGGGTTCTCCCCGTACGCCAGATCCAAAGCCTTGTCGAAAGCCAGCGTGAGGATGTCCGGGAACGTCTCGCGCTCGGCAAACCAGCGCGCGATCGCGGCCTCGTAAGCTGCCGTCGCCGCAAACGCCTTGGCCGCGAGCTCGCCGACGTGTGTCTTTCGAGAGCTCTCCCGACGCTCGCAGCTCCTCGAGCACGAGCTCGTAGTCCTCCGGGCGCGACACGGGCGCGCAGTGCGCGAAGTTCTTGGCCGCTCCACGCAGCATCGCCGGCCCGCCGACGTCGATCAGCTCGACCGCCTCCTCCTCCGTGACTCCGTGTCCCGCAGCCGCCTCCTCGAAGGGATAGAGGTTGACGCACACGAGGTCGAACGGCTCGATCGCATGCTCCTCGAGTGCGCGTACGTCCTCCTCGACATCGCGCCGGGCGAGAATCCCGGCGTGCACTCGCGGGTGCAGCGTCTTCACGCGGCCGCCCAGGATCTTCGGGAACGCGGTGAGGCTCTCGACCTTCGTGACCTCGAGCCCGACGTCGGCGAGGAAGCCCGCCGTGCCGCCGCTCGCCACGAGCTCGACGTCGAGCGCGGCAAGACCGCGCGCGAACGTTGCGAGCCCGGTCTTGTCGTAGACGGAGATCAGCGCGCGCATAGCTCCCGAACCACCTCGGGAAGCAACCGATGCTCGGCCTCGTGCACGCGCTCGCGCAGGGTCTCCACGGTGTCCCCCGGAAGGACGGGTACGGCCGCGCTCGCAATCACGGCCCCGGTGTCGACGCCCTCGTCCACGTAGTGCACCGTGGCCGCCGCCTCGTTGGCGCCGGCGGCGAGGACGTCCTCGAGCGGGTGGGCGCCCGGAAACGCCGGGAGCGGCGCCGGGTGGACGTTCACGACCCGACCGGGAAAGCGCGCGAGAAACGATGGCTCGAGGAGGTGCATGTACCCGGCGCAGACGACGAGCTCGACGCCGAGCCCGGCGAACCAGTCCGCGATCGCCGTGTCCCGAGCCGCTCGGTCGGGAAAGGCGTCGAGCGAGAAAGCCTCCGCGGCAACACCGGCACGCTCCGCGCGCTCGAGAGCGCGCGCGCCGACCGTGTTCGACGCGACCGCGACAACGGGAAGCCGTGCATCGAGCAACGCCTGCAGGTTCGTCCCCTCGCCGGACACCAGCACGCCGATCACACGGCCTCCCTCGCCTTCGGCTCGGTCGCGTGGGGGAAACCCGGCTTCCCCCACGAGCCCCCTGCGCGTTGACGCCGATGCCGCGCATCGGCGCGTTCTTCCGGGGGAACCCTTCGGTTCCCCCGCTCCCCCTCCGGCCCGCATGACTTCGTCACGCGGGTTCGATCGTCCCGATCACGAGCCCGTCCCCGGGCTCGGCTGCGACCGCGCAGTAGCCGATTCCGAGATTGAAGACGCGCCGAAGCTCGTCCTCTGCGACGTGACGCGCGAGCCACTGGAAGACCGCGGGGCGTTCCCAGGCTTCCCAGTCGATACGGACGCGCAGTCCCTCCGGGACGACGCGGGAGAGATTGCCTTCGAGCCCGCCTCCGGTGATGTGTGCGAACGCATGGGCATGGTCGCGGAGCCGCCTGACGTCGTCGAGGTAGCAGCGCGTGGGCGCGAGGAGATCGTCGCCCCGGTAGTCCTCCGCCTCGAGCACGCGGCGCACGAGGGTGAACCCGTTTGCGTGGACGCCTGCCGAGGGCAAGCCGACGACGAAATCGCCTGCAGCCACGTGCGAGCCGTCGATTACCCGATCGCGTTCCACGATCCCCACGCAGGTGCCGGCGAAGTCGATCTCTTCCTCGCGGTAGATACCCGGCAGCTCGGCCGTCTCGCCGCCCACGAGCGCGACGCCAGTGGCCCGACACACGTCCGCAGCTCCCTCGACGAGCTCGGCCACCTGCTCGGGGTCGATGCGGTTCGCGGCGACGTAGTCCAGGAGGATCAGGGGATCGGCACCGGTCGTTGCGACGTCGTTGATGCAGTGGGCCGCGAGGTCCTGGCCGCACAAACGCAGCTGGCCGCGCTCCCGGGCGAGGACGAGCTTGGTCCCTACCGAGTCCGTCGAGGCGGCGAGAAGACGCCGGTCGTCGAGCGGGTGGAGACCGGCGAACGCGCCGAACCCCGACGCTCCCGTCGACTCGACCGCAAGGCGAAGCCGCTCGACGACCGCCTCACCGGTCGCGAGCGAGACGCCCGCCGCAGCGTACGTCTCCTCGCTTCTCGTCACGACGACGAGTCTACGGGCTCGTGCTTACAGTGGACTCGTGGACCAACCGTCTCTGCTGACGAGCTGGACGTTCGATTTCCTGCAGCTCGCACCGATCGCGGTGGTTGCCGATCGCGTACGGGGTGCGGGCACGAACCCTCGCGCGACGCGAGCAGCCGGTCCCCGGCTGGCGGATCGCCCTCTTCTCGCTGGGAATCCTCCTCCTGCTCGTCGCGGTGGCATCGCCCATTGCCGCGATCGGCGAGACGGAGCTCTTCTCGTTCCACATGACCCAGCACCTTCTCCTCGGTGACCTGGCGCCGCTCTGCCTGCTCGCCGGCCTCACAGGGCCCCTCATCCGCCCGCTCCTCGCGCTGCCCGGCGTCTACCGCTTGAAGGTGCTCGCGAACCCGCTCGTCGCGCTCCCGATCTGGGCTGCGAATCTCGTCCTCTGGCACACACCCACGTTCTACGACGCAGCCATCGAAAACGGCGCGGTGCATGCGCTCGAGCACGCCAGCTTCTTTACCGCGGGAATCGTGCTCTGGCTCCCGGTGCTCGAGACGCTGCCCGCTCCGGAGTGGTTCGGCACCGGGGCGAAGCTCGGCTACATCGTCGGCGTCCGGATCGTCGCAACCGTCATCGGCAACGTGTTCGTCTGGAGCAGCGGTCCGTTCTACGACGTCTACGAGAACGGCGCCGACTACCTCGGGCTCTCGCCGTCCGCCGACCAGAGCCTCGCCGGGTCGCTGATGATGCTCGAAGGCTCGATCGTCACCATCGTCGCCATCGCGTGGCTCTTCCTCCGCATGGCGCAGGAGGGAGAGGTGCGCCAGCGGCTGCTCGAGAGCGGCGTCGACGAACGGACCGCACGACGCGCAGTCCGCTACCGCCGCTGGCAGGAGCTCGCCTAGACCCGCGTGGTCTCGAAGCGGAGCTTCTCGGTCTTCGGCGGCACGCGCGTCGGGTAGTCGCGCGTGAAGCAGGCGCGGCAGACCGAGTCCTCCGGAAGCTCGGTCGCAGCCTGCATCCCCTCCACCGAGAGGTAGTGCAGCGAGGTCGCACCGATGAGCTCGCGCATCTGCTCGACGGAGCGGTGCGCGGCGGCGAGCTCGTCCTCGTCGGGGAAGTCGATCCCGTAGAAGCACGGGGAGACGACAGGAGGCGACGAGATGCGCACGTGCACCTCGGCGGCGCCGGCGTCGAGGAGCATCGCGACGAGCTGCCGTGTCGTGTTCGCGCGGACGATCGAGTCGTCGACCGCGACGATGCGCTTCCCTGCGACCTCGTCGAGAGGGTTGAACTTCATGCGGATGCCCTGCTCGCGCATCCCCTGGTCAGGCTGGATGAACGTGCGTGCGACGTAGCGGTTCTTGATGAGCGCCTCGTTGAATGGGATTCCGGAGGCCTTCGAGAAGCCGATCGCGGCAGGCGTGCCGGAGTCGGGGATGCCGATGACCAGGTCCGCCTCGACGGGCGCCTCCTGCGCGAGCCGCTCGCCCATGCGGACGCGGGCACCGTGCACCTCTACCCCCGCGAGCCGCGAGTCGGGCCGCGCGAAGTACACGTGCTCGAAGATGCAGAGCGCGTTTCGTCCCGCCGGGCGCGCCTGCGCGGAGTGCAGCCCGTCCGCGTCGATCCACACGAGCTCGCCCGGCTGCACGTCACGCACGACGTCGGCGCCGATGAGGTCGAGCGCGCAGGACTCGGACGCGACGACCCAGTCGTCCCCGATCTGTCCGAGTGTGAGCGGCCGGAAACCCAGCGGGTCTCGGAACGCGACGAGGACGCCCTCGGACAGCGCAGTCGCCGAGTACGCTCCCTCGAGCCGGGACATCGCGTTCGCGACTGCCTCCTGAGTGGGGCGGGGTCGCGGGCGATGAGCGCCGCGATGACCTCCGAGTCGGATCCGGAGCCGAGCCGCACACCGTCCTCGAGGAGCTCAGCCCGCAGCTCCTCCACGTTCACGAGATTGCCGTTGTGGCCCAGCGCGACCGTGCGCGCGCGGCCGTGGTGGATCAGCGGTTGGGCATTCGCCCACCGGTTCGCGCCCGTCGTCGAGTAGCGGGTGTGCCCGATCGCGAGCTCGCCGGGGAGCGCCTGGAGCTGTTGCTCGTTGAAGACCTGGGCGACGAGACCCATGTCGCGAACGACGGTCAGCCGACCACCGTCGGAAACCGCGATCCCCGCCGACTCCTGGCCGCGGTGCTGGAGGGCGAAGAGACCGAAGTACGCAAGACGCGCGATGTCGCGCTCCTCCGAGCGAATCCCGAAGACGCCGCACATCGGCTAGCCGCCGCCTTCCCAGGCTTCGCGGAGGCGGTCGAGCTCAACTCCGAGCACGCTCGTCCCTCCCACCGACCCGATCGACCGCACCGGGACGCCGGCTTCGATCGCGAGATCGCGGAGCTCTGCGTCGTTCTTCGGCGCGCACGAGATGACGGCGCGCCCGCCCACTTCGCCGAACAGCTCCCCGAGGTCGTCCGCGAGATCGAGCGCGGTACCCGATCCCGAGTAGAGCGCCGCCTCGGCGAGACAGATCGCAAGACCGCCTTCGGCAGCATCGTGAATCAGCGTGCAGAGCGGGGCCGCTCGCCAGAGGAAGGAGATGAGTCGCGCCTCGGCCTCGAGGTCGAGGGGCTGCGGGCTCCCCCCGGTCTCGCCGAAGCGGGCCTGGAACTCCGAGCCGGCAATCGACACTGCCGACGCCTCCGCGACGAAAAGAGCGTCCCCGACGCGCCACCTCTTGGGAATCCGGCGCACGTCAGGCACGAGCCCGACCGCTCCGACGACCGGCGTCGGATGGATCGCGCGGCCGTTCGTCTCGTTGTAGAGCGACACGTTCCCGGACACGATCGGCAGCCCGAGAGCGCCGCACGCGGCCGCCATGCCCGCAACCGCCTCGGACAACTCCCAGGCGATCTCCGGCTTCTCGGGATTCCCGAAGTTGAGGCAGTCGGTGAAGCCGAGCGGCTCGCCGCCCGCACAGGCGACGTTGCGGGCCGACTCGAGAACTGCGAGCGCTCCTCCCAGGAAGGGGTCGAGCCGCGCGATCCTCCCCTGCCCGTCGAGAGACAGGGCCAGCCCGCGCAGCGAGGGCCGCAGGCGGAGCACGGCCGCGTCGAGCCCGGCCGCCGGACCGTGCGCGACCCGACCAGCTGGTCGTAGCGGCGATAGACGAACGCGCGACTCCGCAGGTTCGGCGACGAGAGAAGCTCGAGGAGGGCGTCGGCGGTCGCCGGAGGGTTTACGACGTCCCTCGCCGGCGTCGCCGCACGCGGCTCGAGAACCAGGTCGTAGCGGGGACATTCGTCGGTGAGGAGACGCGCGGGGATCTCTCCGACGGTCTCCCCCTCCCAGAGCGCGCGGAGCTCTCCGGTCTCGGTCACCTCTCCGATCACCGCATGCCGAAGCTCCCAGCGCTCGAGCACCGCCTCGACGGCGTCGAGCATCGCGGGCCGCACCATTGCGACCATCCGCTCCTGGCTCTCGGAGATCATGATCTCCCACGGCTCCATGCCCGTCTCGCGGAGAGGAACACGATCGAGATGGATGTCGATGCCGTAGTCGGCAGCCATCTCCGAGAGCGCGGAGGCGAGGCCCGCGGCACCGCAGTCCTGGAGCGACTCGACGAGCCCCGCCTGGACGAGCTCGACCGAGGCTTCGATGAGCTTCTTGCCCGCGAAGGGATCGCCGATCTGCACCGACGGACGCTTCCCGGCTGATTCGTCGTCGAGCTCCTGGCTCGCGAGCACGGAGGCACCGCCGATTCCGTCGCGGCCGGTGGTCGCGCCGTAGAGGAGGACGGCATGCCCGGCCGCCGTCGCCTTGGCACGGGTCAGGCGGTCGACGGGAAGGAGCCCGACGCACATCGCGTTCACGAGGCAGTTGTCGCGGTAGGCCTCGTCGAAGACCGCCTCGCCCCCGACGGTGGGGACACCCACGCAGTTGCCGTAGTGACCGATCCCCCCACCGCACGGGAGAAGTGCCAGTCCGGCTCGGCGAAGCGCAGCCCGTCGAGCAGCGCGATCGGGCGTGCGCCCATCGCGACGATGTCGCGCAGGATCCCTCCCACCCCGGTCGCCGCGCCCTGGAACGGCTCGACGGCCGACGGGTGGTTGTGGCTCTCCACCTTGAAGGCGACCGCGAGCCCGTCGCCCAGGTCGAGCACCCCCGCGTTCTCACCCGGTCCCTGGAGGACGCGCTCGCCCTCGCTCGGAAGCCTCTTCAGGAGGAGCGCCGAGTGCTTGTACCCACAGTGCTCCGACCAGAGAAGCGAGAAGACCGCGAGCTCGAAGTCGTTCGGGTCGCGCCCGAGGAGCGTCTGGATGCGCTCGTGCTCCCCGTCCGTCAAGCCGAGGGCACGATGGAGCGGCTGTTCCACGACGCTGCTCAGAGAGACGCCAGTCTAGCCGTCGGGATCGACGACCCACGGGTGCAGGAGACCCTCGACGGTAGCCTCCGAGCGTGACGCGCTACTGGCCGATGCTGCTTCTGCTCGCCGCGATCTGGGGCGCGTCGTACCTCTTCATCAAGGTCTCGCTCGACGACATCGAGCCCGCGCCGATGATGGCGATCCGGGCGCTTCTGGCCGGTCTGATCCTCGCCGGGTACCTCGCGGTCACGATCGGAGGACGGAGAGCCGGCGCCGAGCTCCGCCGGAGCTGGCGTCCTGCACTCGTACTCGGCGCGCTCAACGCTGCGCTCCCGTTCTGGCTGGTCGCCTGGGCGGAGACGCACGTCGACTCGAGCGTCGCGGGCATCGCCCAGTCCACCGTGCCCATCTTCACGTTCCTGCTCGCGATGCGATTTCTTCCCCACGAGCACGTCGGGGCGACGCGGGTTGCGGGAGTGGCACTCGGGTTCCTAGGCGTCGCGGTGCTCGCAGGACTCCACCCGAGCGGCGGTTGGTGGGCCGTCGCAGGCACGCTTGCCGTCGTCCTCTCGTCACTCTCCTACGCGACCGCCGGCATCTACGGGCAACTTCGCGTGCGCACGGTTGCCGGCCCGGTGCTCGCGACCGGGTCGATGCTCGCCGGCGGGCTCATCCTCGTGCCGTTCGCACTCTTCCGACTGCCCACGCAGGTCCCGAGCGCCGAGTCGATAGCCTCGCTGCTCGCGCTCACGATCGTGGGGACGGCGTTCGCACAGCTCGTCCTCTTCCGAATGCTCCGCCTGTTCGGATCACGAAGGCTCTCGCTCGTTACGTACCTCATCCCCGGGTTCGCCGTCCTGTACGGCGCAGTCCTCCTCGACGAAGCCGTGAGTCTCGCGGCGATCGTCGGGCTGGCCCTCATCCTCGGCGGAGTGGCATTTGCTTCGGGCGAGCGCCTGCTGCGGTCGCGGGCCCAACAGGAGCCGGCATGACGGTGTCGATCCGTCGCGCGCAGCTCGACGACGTCGACTTTCTCGTCGACCTCTACACGCGCGCCGAGGTCGAGCCGTTCCTCGCGGCCGTCCGCTCCAAGGATCAGGAGTCGCTGCGGGCAGAGATCGAGCGGTCGAATGCCCACCCGGAAACGTTCGGCGTGTTCGTCATAGAGGTCGCAGCCGAGCGCGTGGGGACGATGCAGTTCGAGCGCGTGAACGAGCGCAGTCGGATCGCCAACCTCGGCGGTCTTGCTGTCCACCCTGGCGCACGGGGCGGCAAGGTCGCGGACGAGGCGGCGCGACTCTTCCAGCGCCATCTGATCCACGACCTGGGGTTCCATCGCCTCCAGCTCGAGGTCTACGGCTTCAACGAGCGCGCGCTGCGCCACTCCGAGCGGGCAGGCTTCACGCGAGAAGGCGTCCGCCGAAAGGCGTACTGGCGGAACGACGAGTGGGTCGACGGCGTCCTCTACGGGCTGGTCGCGGAGGATCTCGAGCACTAGCGTCTTCCACGGTACCGTCCTGCTTTGATACGTTATGTCCGATGTACATCGGACAATCACATTCGACCTCGGTCGAGATCAGTGTGGCCTCCGGCACTGCGTACGCCCTGCTCGTCGCGCTCGCGGCTGCGTCCCGCAGACCGCAGGACGAGCTTGCGAGCGAACTAGCGGGCGCACTGGAAGGCGTCGGCGACCCGGAGGGCGAGGTGTGGCTGAATCTCTTCGGGGTCCCGCTCGACGCCGGTGCACCCTACGACGCGGAGCGGCTCGTGAACAGTCTCGCGGCGCTGGACGCCGTCGAGCTTCGGCGTCAGCTCCTCGGTCGCCATGCGTGGTCGTGGTGCACGCTTGCAGGAGTCGACGACCTCGAGTCCGCCGCGGCCGGCGACCGTGCCGCCGCGACCCGGCTGCTCGCTCACCCGCGCTACTACGGCGGCCACGCGGCCGAATCGCTGAGCGTGCTCCTCGCACTCGACCCCGACGAGACTCAGCGCCGGGTCGTACGGGCGGTCGAGGCTGGGGCACGCGTCCTTCTCGACCCGACCGCGCCGAGCGCGCTCGAGACCGCCGGGAGCGCCGCTGCAGCGACGATCGCCGCCGTCTCGCCGCTCACGGCCATCGAACGCCTGGCGACGGGGTTCCGCTACGCCCCGGAGCCGGAGGCCGAGCGCGTCGTGCTCATCCCCCACCTCGAGCCCGACGTTCCGCTCGTCCTCGCCCAGCACCGATCTTCGCGGCTGATCGTCTACTGCGCCCACCGCGAGCGCGGCAACGAGGAGAGCCTGCTCGCGCTCGGTCGGGCGCTTGCGGACCCGAAGCGCGTCGAGATCCTCGGGCTCGTCGGTCGGGGCGTCCGCCGCGCGTCCGATCTCGTCGAGGAAACCGGTCTCTCCCGTTCGACGGTGCATCACCACCTCGCACAACTCCGGGAGGTCGGCCTCGTCGCGCTCGAGGGCAACGCCCGCGCGTACACGTACATCCCACGCCGAGCTGCAGCGGCTGACGCCGCGGAGCTTGTTGCGGAGGTACTCGGAACAGAGGAGGAACAGTGATGCGCTACAAGCTGCTCGGACGGAGCGGGCTCCGGGTCTCGGAGCTCGTGCTCGGGACGATGACCTTCGGCGAGACGTGGGGCTGGGGTGCCTCGAGAGACGAGAGCCGCCGAATCTTCGAGACCTATGCCGAGGCAGGCGGAAACTTCGTCGACACCGCCTGCAACTACACGGACGGCGAGAGCGAGCACTTCGTCGGCGAGCTCATCCGGTCGGACCGCGAGCGCTTCGTGGTTGCGACCAAGTACACGTTGACCGCACGCCGGGACGATCCGAACGCCGGCGGAAACCAGCGGAAGAACCTCGTGCAGACACTCGAGGGAAGCCTGAGGCGACTCGGCACCGAGTACGTCGACCTGCTGTGGCTGCACATGTGGGACGGGCTGACGCCGATCGACGAGGTGGTGCGCACGCTCGACGATCTCGTCTCTGCAGGCAAGGTGCTGTACGTCGGATTCTCGGATACGCCGGCGTGGGTCGTCGCCCAGGCCGTGACGCTTGCCGACCTTCGCGGCTGGGCTCGTCCGGTTGCGCTCCAGCTCCCCTACTCGCTCGCCGACCGGAGCCCGGAGAACGACCTCCTGCCGATGGCACACGCGCTCGAGCTCTCGGTGACGCCCTGGGGTGTCCTCGAAGGGGGTGCGCTCACCGGCAAGTACCTCGTTGACTCGGACGAGCCGAGACGCCACGGAGGAGTCGGCGAACGCGTGAACGCGATCGCGCGTGAGGTGGTCTCGATCGCCGATGACCTCGGCGCAACACCTGCCCAGGTGGCGACCGCGTGGGTTCGCAGGCAGCCGTGGGCACTCATTCCCGTCGTCGGCGCACGGTCCGAAGCCCAGATGCGGGAGAACCTCGCCGTCCTCGAAGTCGAGCTCACGGACGAGCACGCAGATCGGCTCGACGGCGCCAGCGGCTTCTCGCTCGGATTCCCGCGTGGGTTCCTCGAGAGCGAACACGTGCGGGGGCTGATCTTCGGCGACACGTTCGACCTGATCGACGACCACCGGCGTCCTCGTGCCGAGCGGCCGAGGACTCCGGTGGCCTGAGGATCAGAGCACGAGCTGAGCGATCGGACTACGGGCGAACCGTGCCACCCGGGTCGCCGACGAACGAGCGCAGCAGCTCTCGGATGGCGGCTGAGCCGCTGACGAGAAAGACCCCGTGGAGCGATCCCGGCGCGACCTCGATCCGCTTCGCGGTGGTGCCGGTCGCGTCGTAGAGCGTCTGCGCATCGGCTGCGAAGTCGTACGGCGGGTTCTGGTCGTCGGTGGACGCGACATAGAGCGTGGGGACGCGGATCCGCGGGACCACCGGGAGTGCGTTCAGCTGCCCCGCAATCGCTGCGGGCGCCGACACCGCGACGACACCGTCCACGGCAGGACGGATGCCCGGTACCGCCACGAGCGCCGCTATCCCTCCGAGCGAGGCGCCGACGACCACCACCTTCCGCGCGCCGAGCCCGCGAACCGCGCGCACCGCTGCGACGACGTCCCCTGCAGCGCGCCGGTGGTTCTCACGCCCTCCCGAGGAGCCGTGCCCGCGCAGGTCGAACGGGAACACGAAGAACCCCTGCCGCGCGAGGCCCCGAGCGTAGGGCACCCACTGGCAGAGGTCGCCGACCGACATGTGAGCGAGAACGACAGCCGTCCGGGCTCCCGGCTTCTTCCCGCCGAACCGATGCGCCACCAGCTTCGTGCGGTCTGCCGCGCGGAACTCGAACTCGCTCCCGTTCACGCACGCATGCGCCTGTACCGAGGAGGTCGGAGTGGACAACGCGGCAACGGCCGCAGCGCCGAGGGCCGCGGCTACCAGCGCAAGCATGCGAGCCACGTTTCACTGGAGTCCCCTCAGTGCGCGTGCGAGCACCGGGTCGCGCCCGGCGAAGAAGTCCGTCGACGTCAGGTCGACGCGGACGTCGGGATCGATCCCGAGACGTTGATCGTTCACGGCACCCCTCTCCATGTATTGCGTCGCGATCCGAACGTTCCAGCCGACCGTCGGAAGCGCGACGCTCGTGGTCTCCGAATAGATCTTCACGCCGCCACCCGTGGGCTCACCGACAGCGATCGCTCGGGTGTAGTCCTTGACATCGGTAGCGAAGTTCCCGGCGGCCGAGAACGTCGCTCGACCCATGAGCAGGAAGAGACGCCCGCGACGGTTCACCTTCGGCGTCTGCAACGCACTGAGGAGGTCGAGATACGTCGTGTTGTCGCCACCCCCGTTCAGTCGGACGTCGACGATCAGGCGCCGTACCGTCTGCGAGCGAATGAGACGCTTGAGCCGCACCGCGGGAGCGGTCGTGTCGACGACAACGGCGTTGTAGCCGACGTATACGGCGCGGCCGCGGGCGAGCTTCGTCATCCACAGCTCGCGCCCGCTCTGGGCCAGGTAGAGGGGCCGTGGAAGACGCGGGGAAGCGCTGCGGGGTAATGCCCATGCAGCGCATCCCGAAACTCGGCGACATACGCATCGTCTCGAACAGGTCCGAGCGAAACGTCGACGACCTCGCCGGTCGGCTTCTCGAATGCGAAGGTGACGGGACCGACACCTTCGACGATCCCGAGCCCGGCGAGCACCTCGGCGACGAGCGCGTAGTGCGGCGCCCAGCCGCGGAGGTTCGCGGAGTTGTCGCGAGGAACGAGTGGCCGGACGAGCTCGAGCACGCGGTCGACCGGGACGCCCGCGATCGAGAGGAGGCGCGAGCCGACGAGCGCTCCGCCGGCGTCGTCGACGACATGGACGCCGTCCGCGAAGTCGTAGAGTCGAAGCGGGTACAGGTGGAGCGTCCTGCGATGAAGTGGATCGAGCGGGAAGATCCCGCTGTGCCCGTTGCGCGGGCCGAGGAGCGCGGTGACACGCATGAGCCCGACGAGCAGCTCGTCGGCGCTCGAACGCGCTGCTCGTCGGGCGAGCGTGTCGACCTCTGCGCGGAACTCGTCGCGCGCGAAGTGGCGAAACGGCTGGGGATGGATCGTCTCGAGCTGCTGCCCGAGAAGGCGCACGTCGTCGCTCGTCGGTGTGCGCACCGGCTGACGCGGACTGGGTCGCACAGGCCAGCACCGCCAGCAGGAGCGTGAGTAGCGAGATCGTCCTCCGCATCGTCTGAGATGATTTATCGTGAATCCTTTGACATGTCAAGCCTGACATATTAGAAGTCGTCCCATGTCCCTCCGCCACGCCGTCCTCGGAGCGCTCGCCGATCAGCCGCGAAACGGGTACGCCCTCCTCAAGCACTTCCAGCAGTCGCTGGGATACGCCTGGCCCGCGAGTCACAGCCAGATCTACCCGGAGCTCGCCCGTCTCCTCGAAGACGGGCTGATCGAGCAGACAGCGACAGGGTCCCGGGGCTCGAAGACCTACGCGCTCACGGACGCGGGCCTGGACGAGATTCGGAGCTGGATGACAGACACGGAGCCGGATCGGCGGGTCCGCAAGCGACGCTGCGCTACGGATGTTCTTCCTCTGGCTGCTCGACCCCGCAGAGGCGGAAGGCCACCTGGAGCACGAACGTGCCTACTGGCGCGGGATTCTCCTCGACTTCGAGCGAATCCGGGGCGAGCCGAGCGGCGCCAACCGCAAGGCCCGGACCTTCCGGATTGCGCTCGAGGGCGGCATCCGCACGGTCGAAGCGCGGCTCGAGTGGCTCGACTGGGCGATCGAGCAGGTGCGCTCCCCCGAGTGGACGGAGGGCGAAATCGACTGAGGCCCTGCGGCGCCGCGCGCGCTAGGCTCGCAGGCATGGCGAACTTCCTGCACACGATGGTTCGGGTCACCGACCCCGAAAAGAGTCGAGGCTTCTACGAAGCGCTCGGGTTCCGCTTCAGCCGCGACATGGACATCGTCCGGAACGGCGAGCTCGAGGCGACGAACTATTTCTTCTCGATCGGCGACCAGGAGAACGTCCTCGAGCTGACCTACAACCACGACGGGCGCACGTATGACCTGGGCACGGGGTACGGGCATGTTGCGGTCGGGGTCGACGACCTCGACGGCACCCTGGATCAGCTCGCGACCGACCACGGAATCCAACCCGAACGGCCGCCGTACCAGGTGAGCGAGGGCGGCTCACGCATCTGCTTCGTGCGAGACCCGGACGAGTACCGCGTCGAGCTCATCGAGCGCCGTTAGGCCCGCTGCCATCGGGCGCAAGGTCGGGAGCGACCGCGGCATAGAGTCAGGGGCGTGACGTCGTCGGACCCCACGATCCCCGTCATCTCGGGGCTGTGGACGCTCGTGGAGCTAGCGGGAGTGGGGACACCTGACGGCGGCGCGTACATCGAGCTTCGCGAAGACGAGCATCGCGTGTCCGGGTCCGGAGGCTGCAACCGGCTTGTGGGGACGTTCGAGCTGGGCGACACCACTCTTCGCTTTGGCCCGCTAGCCACCACTCGGATGGTGTGCGCTCCCGACGTGATGGAGCGCGAGGACGTGTTCCTCCGCGTGCTCGCCGAGACGTCGAGGTACGAGCTCGCCGGCACGACTCTTGCGCTGCTCGACGAAGACGGCGTTCTCGCTCGACTTACGTCGGCCGACCCCGCGAGCCACGCTTCCTAGGGTCGGCCGGTGCGGTCAAGGGAGCTCACACTGAACCTCGTCCGTCTCGGGTTCGTGGCGACCGCGATCGTCGCGATGACCTACCAGTTCGCGATCCTGAACGCGGCGCCGGGGTACGCCAAGGGGCACTTCTTCAGCTTCTTCACGATCCAGAGCAACGTGCTGGGCGTACTCGCGCTGTGCTTGCTCGTCGTGGTGACACGCGAGGAGCGGACGCCGATCTTCGACGGAGCGAGAAGTGCTGCTGTCCTCTACATGGGGATTACGGGCGTCGTCTTCGCCCTCCTGCTATCGGGTCTCCAGGAGGAGCTTCAGACCGCGATTCCGTGGGTCGACTTCGTCGTGCACAAGCTCATGCCCGTTGTCCTCATCGCCGACTGGCTCGTCGATCCTCCGCGCCATCGCCTGCCCTGGTGGACGGCGGCTGCATGGCTCGGCTTTCCATTGGCGTGGATCACCTACACGCTCGTCCGTGGAGCGTCCGTCGACTGGTACCCGTATCCGTTCGTGAACGTCGACGAGCTCGGTTACGGCGGCGTCTTCGTGCGCTGTGTCGTCCTCTCCGTCGGCATGGCCCTTGCTGCCGCGGCGATGCTCTGGCTCGGCAACCGCCGCGCGCGGGTCTTGTGACGCATTCGGCGCACCCCGGTCTCCCACCCGTGATCCTTCAGCTCGTACGCTCGCCTCATGACGACGGCACACGCGGGAAGGCGGTCCAAGGCACGGTCTCAGCCGGAGGAGCGTGAGCAGGCCGGCAAGGGATCGCTCGTGACCGCAGCCACCCCATGGGGAACGGCCATGGTGGTCGAGCAGGTGTCCGTCCCCCAGCGCGCGGGGGACAAGCGGTTCGCCGTCGTCGTTCAACTCCTCGAGACGAAGAGCGGCGAGCGCCTCGTCCGCTTCGCCTACACGACGTCGGGATCCGCGCGTCGCGGTCCCGTCACGATGCGGGCGCGCGACTTCGAGCGGCTGCGGGCGGCGCTCGAGCGCGCGCCCGTTCTCGCAGAGGCGCTCGCTCTCTGACGCCGCGACGTCCTATGTCGGTGAGCGCTCGCTCGTGGGCACTCGTCTACGCGTGCGCCGGTGCGTGCGCCGCCGCGGCGTCCACCATCGCGGCGAGCAGGAGCCCACCGTCCGCGGAGCCCAGCAACGGGTCGACCGCGTGCTCCGGATGGGGCATGAGCCCCAGCACGTTGCCCGCCTCGTTGACGACCCCGGCGATGTTCCCCAGCGAGCCATTGACATCGTCGCGATAGCGGAGCACGACCTGTCCGCGAGCCTCGAGCTCGGCGAGTGTCTCGTCGTCGGCAAACCAGGCGCCGTCGCCGTGCTTCACGGGAAGAACGAGCTCCTGCCCGAGCTCGCAGCGGCGGGTGAACAGATTGTCGGCGCCCTCGACCGTCACGGCGACGTCGTCACAGACGAACTCGAGTTGCCTGTTCGGTCGCAGGGTTCCGGGGAGGAGCCCCGATTCGCAGAGGATCTGGAAGCCGTTGCAGATTCCGAGCACGGGACCTCCGGCTGCGGCGAACCGCCGCACCGCGTCCATTGCCGGCGCCAGGCTGGCGATCGCTCCGCAGCGGAGGTAGTCACCGTACGAGAACCCGCCTGGAAGCACGACCGCCCCCGTCCCGGCGGGCAGCTCGAGCTCGTCGTGCCACACGAGCGCCGGGTCCGCACCCAGCGCTCCAAGCGCCCAGGCCGCGTCCCGGTCGTCATTCGAGCCCGGAAACTGCACGACTGCGACGACCGGCAGCGCCATCAACTCGAACCGAGGCTGACCTCGACACTTTCGATGAGCGCGTTCGCAAGGAGGTCGGAGCACATGCGCTCGACCTGGGCATGGGCATCCTCGGCAGTCTCTGCCGAGAACTCGACGTCGATGACGCGGCCCACGCGAACCTGACTCACCTCGAACCCGAGCTTTCGCAGCGACCCTTCGACTGCATCGCCTTGTGGATCGAGAATCCCGTCCTTGGGTCGAACGAGGACGGTAGCTCTCACAACACGACTCCCGGGTCCTCGAGATAGCGGTCGAACGGAATCGACGTGAGGCGCTCGAACGCTTCTGCGTAACGCCCGCGTGTCCCCGCGACGAGGTCGTCGGGCAGGTCAGGCCCGGGTGGGGTCTTGTCCCACCCTGCCGACTCGCACCAATCCCGCACGAACTGCTTGTCGAAGGAGGGCTGTGGCCTCCCCGGTTCGTACGTGTCGGCCGGCCAGAACCGCGAGGAATCAGGGGTCAACGCCTCGTCCCCGAGCACGAGCGTCCCATCGGAGGAGAGACCGAGCTCGAACTTCGTGTCGGCGACGATGATTCCGCGAGCCTCGGCATGCGCGGTGGCAAATGCGTAGAGCCCGAGCGCCGCTTCCTTCGCCCGTCGATAAACCTCCTCGCCGCAGAGCTCCGCGGCTCGTGTCTCGTCGATGTTCTCATCGTGGCCCTCGGTCGCCTTGGTGGCCGGCGTGAAGATGGGTTGTGGCAGCCGGTCCGACTCGAGCAGCCCCGGCGGAAGCTCGTGCCCGCAGACGGCTCCCGTCTCCTGGTAGTCGCGCCAGCCGGAGCCGGCGAGGTAGCCACGCACGACGCACTCGATCGGGAGCATCTCGAGCCGCTGGCAGACCATCGTCCGCCCATCGGGTCGAAGCTCGAGCAGGTGGTTGGGGACGATCTCACGCGTCCGTGCGAACCAGAACGCCGACAGGCCCGTGAGCACACGACCCTTGTCCGGAATCGGAGTGCCGAGCACGACGTCGAAGGTCGAGATCCGGTCGCTCGCGACGAGCAGCAGACGTTCGTCGTCGAGGGCGTAGATCTCGCGAACCTTGCCGCTTCCAACATGGACTGCTTCAGGCATTTACCACCTCTCGGTCGGACGCGAGTGCACGCAAGCGAGTGAAGACGATGTCGGCGTTCCGGGTGAATGCGCGATCGTCGAAGACATCCTGGAGATCGACCCGGCCGGCGATCTCCGTGTCCGTGCGAACGAGATCGCGGAAGTCGAGCCCATCGTCCCATGCACGCATCGCATGGCGCTGGACCAAGCGGTAGGAATCGTCGCGTGGGAGACCCGAGTCGACGAGGGCGAGTAGCAATCGCTGACTGAAGTACAGACCTCCCGTTGCTTCGAGGTTCGACTGCATCCGCTCGCCTCGGACAACGAGTCCCCGGACGAGCCAAGCAAACCGATCGAGCATGTAGTCGACTGCGAGGAATCCGTCCGGCAGCACGATGCGCTCGGCCGAGGAGTGCGAGATGTCCCGCTCGTGCCAGAGAGCCACGTTCTCGAGACCGACCACCGCGTAACCCCTCACCACGCGGGCGAGACCACAGATCCGCTCCGCGACGATCGGGTTTCGTTTGTGGGGCATCGACGACGAGCCCTTCTGGCCGGCGCCGAACGGCTCCTCCACCTCCCGCACCTCCGTCCGTGCGAGGTGCCTGATCTCGAGCGCGAACCGCTCGAGAGACGAAGCGAGCAACGCGAGCGCCGAGAGGAGCTCCGCGTGACGATCGCGTTGGATGATCTGCGTCGAGCTCGGGGCAGGCTCGAGCCCGAGCGACTCACACGCGATCCGCTCGACCTCGGGCGGTGCGGACGCGTACGTCCCGACAGCGCCCGACAGCTTGCCGACGCGCATCCCCTCGAGCGCTCGCTCGAGTCGATCACGATCTCGGTCGAGCTGAAACGCCCAACCGGCAAGCTTCAGACCAAAGGTGGTCGGCTCGGCGTGCACGCCGTGCGTCCGACCGATCGTCATCGTGCCCTGGAACTCGAAAGCACGTTCGACGACGATCGCGAACGCTTCGTCGAGCACGGTAAGCATGACGCGGCCCGCGTCCTGCACCGCGAGCGCGAGCGCAGTGTCGAGCACGTCAGAGGACGTGAGCCCAAAGTGAATCCAGCGCCCTTCGGGTCCCACCTGCTCTGCGAGTGCATCCACGAACGCGGCGACGTCGTGATTCGTAACGTGCTCGAGCTCGGCAACGCGTTCGGCCCGAGGGGCGTGCACGCTCGCTCTGATCGTCGCGACGGCCGATCCCGCGACGACACCGATCTCGCTCCACGCGTCGAGAGCCGCGAGCTCTACCGCCAGCCAGCGCTCGAACTTCGCGTCCTCCGACCAGATTCGTGTCATCTCGGGTCGGGAGTAGCGCTTGATCACCGATGCGATTCTAGAGGGCGCCACCCTCCTCGCCGGCGCCATCTCGACACGGTCCGTGTCCCCTGCGTGCGCTCTTTCTCAATAGGCTGAAAGTGGGAGGAGGCGCGGGGTGGCCCCTCGGGAGGATGGTCTCGCCGCGTTAACCGCGAAGCGTGAAGATGCGCGCTTCCGCCGCCGCGAGCGCGATGTCCCGACGTGACCACGAGCCCTCGAACTCGATGCAAGCCGCCGCCGCATATGCGGCGGCGCGTGCGCCGGCGATCGAGTCGCCGAGGCAGGTCACGCTGAGCACCCGGCCGCCATTCGTCACGAGACGCTCCCCACGGAGCGCGGTCCCCGCGTGAAAGACGAGAGCCCCCCGGGCTTCGGCTTCGTCGCAGCCGGCGATCGTCGAGCCGCGGTCGCTCTGCTCCGGATACCCGGCAGCCGCAAGAACGACCGAGACCCCTGACTCCTCGCTCCAGCCGACGCTCAGCCCGTGGAGCTCGCTCACCGCTGCCGCAGTCAGAAGCTCGGCGAGATCACCGTCGAGGAGCGGCAGCACGGACTGCGTCTCCGGATCGCCGAAGCGACAGTTGAACTCGAGGACGCGCGGCCCATCGGGCGTCAGCATGAGGCCTGCATACAGAACGCCGACGAACGGAGTCCCGCGCCGGCGAAGTTCCGCGAGTACCGGTCGGTGGACCATCTCGAGCATGCTCTCGAGCTCGCTCGCGCCCAATCCGGGGACCGGGGCATACGACCCCATCCCGCCCGTGTTCGGCCCCTCATCGCCGTCGTACGCTCGCTTGAAGTCCTGTGCGATGGAGAGCGGAACCGCGTCAGCCCCGTCACAGATCGCGAACACCGACACCTCCGGCCCCTCGAGCAGCTC
This sequence comes from uncultured Actinomycetes bacterium, assembly GCA_963756925.1. Classification (GTDB taxonomy): domain Bacteria; phylum Actinomycetota; class Thermoleophilia; order Gaiellales; family Gaiellaceae; genus GMQP-bins7. The sequence continues at coordinate 155,439 of CAVWPL010000004.1, forward strand.
CTCGACGACGACATCGCCGCCGAGGGCGTTCACCGCCAGAAGTGCGGCATCCAGCTCCGGCTGCGAGTGGCACACGAACACGCCCTTGCCGGACGCCAGCCCGTCGGCTTTCACCACACACGGCGGGCGTGCGACCGCGAGCTGAGCAGCTGTCAGCACGCCCGCCGCGGCCATCACGTCCTTCGCGAACGACTTCGAGCCTTCGATTCGAGCTGCGGCCGCGCTCGGCCCGAACACGGGGGTTCCGGCGTGCCGCAGCACGTCGGCAACCCCGAGGACGAGTGGCGTCTCCGGCCCGACGACGACGAGGTCGGCCCCGAGAGAGCCTGCCAGCCCGAGCAGGCCCTCACCGTCCTCCGCCCGGATCGGATGACACTCGCCGAGCCTCGCGATTCCGGGGTTTCCGGGCGCCGCATGTAGGTCCGTGACCGACGGCGATTGCGCGAGCTTCCAGGCGAGCGCGTGCTCGCGCCCGCCCGAACCGACGAGGAGGACACGCACCGCTCGAGTCTATGTCGTCGCCGGGACGTGTTCGCACCCGGGCGTCACCTGCGGACGGCGTAGGCTTGGACCGTGGACGAAGCGCAGTTCCAGCGCTGGCTCGACGACTACGTGGCCGCGTGGAGAAGCTACGACGCGGAGGCGATCGGCGCGCTGTTCAGCGAGGACGCCGAGTACCGCTACGAGCCCTGGAGCACCGAACCGTTGAACGGCCGAGCCGCGATCGTCGCCAGCTGGCTCGACGAGCGCGACAACCCCGACTCATGGTCGGCGGCATACCGGCCCTGGTTGGTGAGCGGGGACAGCGCCGTCGCCGTCGGCGTGTCGCACTACCTCGCTGACGGCAGAGAGGCCGTCGAGCGCGAGTACCACAACGTGTTTCTCTGCCGCTTCGACCCCGAGGGTCGCTGCCGCGAGTTCACGGAGCTCTACCTTCGTCGAACCGACTAGATGCTTGACCGGAAATTGGCGCGCCGTCGGGGGCGGCCACGACCAAGCCGGGCGTCGCCCGTACGCGTCGTGCAGGCTTGAAGCCTGTGCGACGCGCGCGGGTGGCGATCCGGCGACGTGTTGTGGCCGCCATCCGGCCCCGTGAATTTCCGGTCGAGCATCCGGACGCTCGGTGGTCAGCGAAGCGCGAGGACGCGCTCCCGGCCCGCCCCCGTGCCGACGAGGCTCACCGGAACCCCGAGAGCGGTCTCGACAAACGAAACGTAGTCGCGCGCAGCCTTCGGCAACCGATCCGACCCGATGTCCTCTTGCCACCCCGAGAGCGTCTCGAAGACTGGCTGGCAATGATGGAAGTCGCTCTGATGAGCGGGAAAGTGCTCGGTCTCGCTTCCGTCCGGGAGTGCATAACGAACGCACACGGGGAGCTCGGCGAACTCGGAGAGGACGTCGATCTTGGTCAACGCGAGCGACGTGATCCCGTTCACACGAACCGCGAAGCGAAGCGCGACGAGATCGAGCCAGCCGCAGCGGCGCTCGCGGCCCGTGACCGTGCCGAACTCCTGACCGAGATCGCGAACGCGATCGTGTTCAGGGCCTGCGATCTCGCTCGGGAACGGGCCTTCGCCGACGCGCGTCACGTACGCCTTCGCGACACCGACGACCTCGTCGATCCGGTTCGGCCCGATTCCGAAGCTGACTGCCGCGCCCGCGGCGATCGGGCTCGAGGAGGTCACGAACGGATAGGTGCCGTGGTCGAGATCGAGGAGCGTCCCTTGAGCTCCCTCGAAGAGCACACGCTCACCATTCGAAAGCGCCCCGTCGACGAGGAGTGACGTGTCCGCCACGTAGGGTCGCAGTCGCTCCGCGAGGTCAAGGTGCGTCGAGACGACCTCCTCGACGTCGAACGGCTCGAGCTCGTAGACCCGCTCGAGCCAAACGTTCTTCTCGGCGACGGCGAGCTCGAGCTTCTGGCGGAGGATCTTCGGGTCGAGCAGGTCCTGCACGCGAATGCCGATCCGGGTCGCCTTATCCGCGTACGCAGGCCCGATGCCACGCCGCGTGGTGCCGATCTGCAGCCGTCCGAGGTGTCGCTCGCGCGCTCCGTCGAGCGCGACGTGCCAGGGCATGATCACGTGCGCGTTTCCTGACACGAACAGCAACCCGGTCGTGGGGTGACCTCGAGTCTCGAGGTCGTCGAGCTCTCCGATCAGGACTCCCGGGTCGACGACGCAGCCGGCTCCGATCGCGCTGCGCTTGCCGCCGATGATCCCGCTCGGGATCTGCCTGATCTTGTACGTCTCTCCGGCAACGACGATCGTGTGGCCGGCGTTCGGACCGCCCTGGTAGCGGCAGACGAGGTCGGACTTCTGGGCGAGCAGGTCGACGATCTTTCCCTTCCCCTCGTCACCCCACTGCGCCCCGACGATGACGGTCGCGGGCACGCGCGGAGTGTTGCACGAGGGCTAGACGGGCTCCGCGACTCTGGACGGCTCCAGATCCGCGACGGCTGTCGCGTCGACCATCGCGACTGCGGGCAGACCCTTGGCTGCGGAGCCGCTCTCCGCGCCCGCGCTCTCGCCTGCGAACCGATCCGCGGGACCACCGATGCGACGGACGGCCCCGAAGAGCGGCAGCGCCGCCGCTGTCGCCATTCCGCCGACGACGAACGCCGTTCCGACCGACCGCGCCTCGCCCAGCGCTCCGAGCCCCACCTGACCGCCGACACCGCCGACACCCGACACCATCGAGTCGAAGGAGATCACCGTCGCCCGCTGCTCCGATGGAATGAGCTGGTGGAGATACGCCTGGCGCACCGGGCTGATGACTCCGAGGCCGGCTGTGAGAACGAGCAGTGCCGGGAGCGCAACCCAGAACGACGCAGCGAGCCCGAGAACCACTGCCGCGATCGTCTGCACGGTCCCGGCCGCAAGCAGCAATGTGGTTCGTCTACCGCAGTAGCGCGACGCGACGTCGACGACCTGGTTCCCGACGATTGTCGAGAGCGCGATGCCCGCGGTGACCGCGCCCGCGATCCAGACTGCGTCCGAGTCCAGCAGGTCGAGGAGATACGGCTGCGACGCGTAGAACGCCCACATGAAGAAGCCGGTCTCGACGAGCGATGCGAGCATGAGCAGGCGGATCGGCCGCTGCGCCCAGCCGAATGTGACGCCGGCGCGCGCGTTGCGGACGACCTCGGCCGGGAGCTCGTGGCGGGTCACTCGGCGCGGCGTGAACCCGATGTCGTGCATGAGCAGAAACGCGACGACGAACACGGCGACCAGCAGAAGTGACCGCACGAGATACGGAAGACTGAGGTTGACCTGGCCCAGCAGCCCGCCTCCGATCGTGCCGACGAGCATGGCTGCACCGGTGACCTGCTGACCTCGTGCGAACACGTGGTCGAGCACCCCGCGATAGCCCTTTGCATGTAGCGCGTCGACGACCCACGCCTCCATCGCTCCCGAGTAGAACGTGAACCCGAGCGCCATGACGATGGATGCCAGGGCGAACGCGACAACCCCCGCGTCCACCTGCGCGAGACCGACGTAGAGCAACGTCGAGACCGCGAGCACGGAGACGCTGAGGAGGAACGAGACCCTGCGACCGAGTGTGTCGGCGATCACGCCCGTCGGAATCTCGAACAGCACCGTACCGAGTGAGAACGCGGCATTCGCGAGGAACACCTGGAAGAAGCTGAGACCGGCGTCGAGGAGGAAGAGCGTGTTGACGCCCCAGATCGCGGCGGCCGAGAGCGTGTACAGGCCGGCGAGAACGTAGTAGCCGAGAACCGTCTCGCGGCTGTCGTCTTTCGGCAGCTCCACGGCAACGCTCACCGGGACAGACTACGGCTGCGCTGTTCCGTGCCCGCGATCAGCGCGCAGACGCTCGGGCCCTACGGCGCAGCCAGATCGGCGAACTTCGCGTAGCGCCGCAAGAACGACAGCTTGACCGTGCCGGTCGGTCCGTTTCGGTGCTTGGAGAGGATGACCTCGGCGATTCCCTGCTGCTCCGACTCGTCGCCCAGGTAGTACTCGTCGCGGTAGATGAAGAAGACGAGGTCGGCGTCCTGCTCGAGGCTGCCCGACTCGCGGAGATCGGAGAGGAGCGGCCGCTTGTCCTGTCGCGACTCGACCGCACGCGAGAGCTGCGACATGGCCAGGATCGGGACCTCGAGGTCGCGCGCGAGCACCTTCAGCGCACGTGAGATCTGTGAAACCTCCTGAACGCGGTTCTCCACTGTCGAACCCGAGGTCATGAGCTGGAGGTAGTCGACGATGATGAGGCCGAGCGAGGGCTCGCGAGATTTGAGCCTCCGAGCCTTCGACCGCACCTCCATGATGCTTGTCGACCCCGCGTCGTCGACGTAGATCGGCGCCTTCATCAGGCGATCGCAGGCGGCCGTGAGCCTCGGCCAGTCGTCCGGCGCGAGGCGCCCGCTGCGCAAGCGCTGCGACTCGACCTTCGCCTCGCTGCACATCATCCGCTGGGTCACCTCCGCCTTCGACATCTCGAGGGTGAAGAGCGCGACGGGGATCTCATGGCGCACCGCGAGGTTCGCAGCCATGCAAAGTCCGAGTCCGGACTTTCCCATCGACGGGCGGGCCGCGAGGATCACGAGGTTTCCGGGCTGGAACCCCGACGTGAGGTGATCGAGCTCCTTGAACCCGCTCGGCACCCCCGTGACGTCGACTCCCGCCTCGTAGAGCTGGGTGATTCGCTCGAAGCTCTCCTTGAGCAACACCTCGATGTGCGAGAAATCGCTCGTGACCCGCTGCTGACCGAGCTCGAAGACGATCTGCTCCGCGCGATCGACGAGATCGACCACCTCGCCCGGCCGGTCCTGACCCAACCGCGTGATCTCCTGGCCCGCGCGAACGAGCCCGCGGAGCGTCGCCATCTCCTTGACGATTCGCGCGTAATGCTCGACGTTCGACGTGCTCGGGACGAGCGCGGCCAGCTCGGCGACGCGCCCCGGGCCACCGATGCCCTCGAGCTCTCCGCGCTCGTCGAGCTCGTTGGAGAGCGTGATCGCGTCGACCGGCTCGCCCTTCGCCCAGAGCCCCAATGCGGCCCGGAACACCTTTGCGTGGCTCTCTCGGTAGAAATCCGACGCGTCGAGGATCTCGCTCACCGTGCCGACGGCGGTCGGCGACAGCAGCATGGCCCCGAGAACGGATTCCTCGGCCTCCAGGTTCTGGGGCGGGACCATTGCCGAAGCGATAGGGGTGGTCGACTCTTGGGCTACGGCCATGTGCGAACCAGTCAACTCGCAGAGCGCGGTTGCGTCCAACCACGACGACCGGCCGCACCGGTGCAGGCATAACGGAACATATGTTCGCAGGTTATCCCCTGGTCAGGACGGCCTGTCGACAACAAGGGCCGAGTTGTCCAGCCGGAAACACACGCTCGGAGCGGGAAGTTCCGCGCTCCGCCAACAGGTCTGTGGAAAAGCTGGGGATGATTCGCCGGGCGATCGGCGGAGGGCAGCGAACCGGGACGTCCCCGGCCGCCTCGCCTCAGACGTCGCGTGCTTCTCCGGCCGCTTCGGCCCCGGTGTCGGCTTCGGCCGTTCGGCTTCGGCTTCGTTCGGCTTCGGCCGGCGTATCGGTCTCGCCCCGCATGTCGGCGCCCCGCCGTCGTCACGAAGATCATCCGCTGGCGCGTCGGCCTCGGGCTCCACCTGATCCTCGCTCGCTTCCTCCGAGGCCACCACCTCGGCGATCGCGGTCTCCGCCTCGACGTGCGCGGCCTCCGCCTCGGCCTCCGCGGAAGCCTCCGCCTCTGCCTCGGCAGCCTCGAGCGCCTCGAGCTCCTCCTCCGGAGGGAGCTCACCGCCCTCGGGCACGACGAGCGTCTTGACCTCGACCCGCACATCCTCGAAGACGTCGATCGGAATCGCGTACCGGCCAATGCGCTTGATCGGATCGATTGCCACCTTGCGCCGGTCGACGCGCACCTTGCGTGCGCGCCAGATCTCGTCAGCGATGTCGGAAGGAGTGACCGAGCCGAACAGCGCGCCCGTCGGGCCGGCCTTGACCTCGAACGTCAGCACGGTCTTGCCGAGCAGCGCGGCGATCTCCTCTGCCTGATCGGCGCTTCGAGCCTCGTGCCTCGCGCGCTGTGCCTCGACCCGCTTCAGCTCCGCGACGCGGGCGGTTGTCGCGACCTCCGCCAGTCGCCGTGGCAGAAGGTAGTTGCGCGCATACCCCCGGGCGACGTCGACGACGTCACCGCGCAGGCCGAGCTTCTCGACGTCCTGAAGCAGGATGATCTCCATCTCGATCAGGGAGCGACGTAGGGAAGCAACGCCATCTCTCGCGCCCGCTTGACGGCCCCGGCGACCTGAAGCTGGTGGCGTCGGCACGCGCCCGTAATGCGGCGAGACCGGATCTTGCCCTTCTCCGAGATGTAGCGCCGAAGCTGGGCGGTGTTCTTGTAGTCGAGCTCGTCCACCTTGTCGCGACAGAAGTGGCAGCTCTTGCGCTTGCCCGGCGCGCTCGCCGGGCCGGTTCGCCGCCGGGACGGCGTTGCTGTCTTCTTGCTGGCCATCGGAAGTCTCCTAGATCGTGCGCTCTAGAACGGAATGTCGTCGTCGGTCGGGGAGGCCGGGAAGTCGTCCCCTGCTGGGGCGGCTGCGCCTGCCGTTGCGGGCACGAACTGACCGCCGCCCTCCTGGTCGCCACGGCTGTCGAGGAACTGGACGTTCTGAGCGACGACGTCCACCTTCGAGCGCTTGGTGCCGTCCTGTGCCTCCCAGGAACGCCAATCCAGGCGACCGTCGATTCCGATGCGCCGCCCCTTCGCCAGGTGCTGGGCCAGCACCTCGGCCTGGTTGCCGTAGACCTTGACGTCGAAGAAGTTCGGCTTGTCGACCCAGTTGCCCGAGTCGTCCTGCTGCCGGCCGTTTACCGCGACGCCCATCTCGAGAACCGGCGCCCCAGACGGCAGATGGCGGAGCTCGGGGTCGCGCGTCAGACGCCCGACGAGAATCACGCGGTTGATGTCACCAGCCATTGTCTACTCCTCCCTCCTCGACCTCGGACGAGGTCGCGACCTCGATCAGTTCAGCGTCGACTTCTGCGTCCGGTGCAGCCGCTTCCTCGACCTCCGAGGCCCCGGTCGCCTCATCCGCAGGCTCCGGAGCGTCGACCTCAGTCGGGGCTGCCGCATCCTCGCTGCCACCTTCCTGGGGCCCTGCGTCGTCGCGCACTGCATCCTCGCGCACTGCATCGTGGCGGACAGGCGCGCTCACCGCTACGGGCCGCGCGGGACTCCCCGGAATTCGACGTGTCGCCATGTGGCGCATCACGCCGTCGTCGATCCTGAGCACGCGCGAGATCTCGTCGAGGGTTCCAGCGTCGGACGTGAAGTGCAGGAGGTGATAGCTCCCCTCGCTCTTGTGCCCGATCTCGTAGGCAAGCCTGCGCCGACCCCAGTCGTCGTGGAGATCCCAGGATCCGTCACCCTTCTCGACCAGCTCGCGCACACGGGTGACGATCTCACCCTGGCGCTCGTCGTCGAGTTCCGGCTCGAGCAGCAGCAGAATTTCGTACTTCGTCACAGGTTCCCTGACTCTCCTTCCTTCGGTCTTGTCGGCCTCGCCTGGAATGGCACCGCCGGGAACGGGCGAGCCGGTGCGAGGCAGGAAGCCGCGGGAGTCTACCAGCAGGCACGCACCCAACCACCCGCTCTCGACGGGGCCGCGGCTTCCGCCGGGGGTTCCGCCGAAAGGCGGTACCATCGACCCGTGCGCAAGCTCCTGATGTGGATCGTGGTGTCGGTCGGAATCGCTGCCCTCGTGCGAAAGCTGCGGCGGTCGGGTGAGAGTGCCTCCGAAGGCGAGACTGCGACGTACAAGCCGCCGCCCCCGGAGCAGCCAGGCGACGACCCGGCTGACGAGCTCCGGCGCAAGCTTGCGGACACCCGCGACGACGCAGCACCCGCTGCCGACGCAGCCGAAGCCGACGCGAAGGTCGATGAACGTCGGTCAGAGGTGCACGAAGAGGGTCGCGCCGCGATCGATGAGATGCAGCAGTCGACCGAGGACTAGGGGCCTCGCCGAGCGTGGCGGACCCGTCCGAGACGACTCAGATCGGTAGCGGACCGTCCGCGGAGGACGAGCCCGCGGGCGATTCGAGAGATGTCCTCGAGGCAATCCGGGCAGCTCTCAGGGCAGGTCGGAAGCCTCCAGTCGGAAGTCCGGACGCTGCGAGCGCAAACTCGGGCGCTTCCCGCGGGCGCGACGGAGGCGTCTGGCTGGGACGACGCGCGAAGCGCGGACACGCTCGCCTGGGTTCGCGCCCTGGACGCACCGACGTCACGAGCGCCAGTCGTGCCGCGGATGCTCCTCGAGATCGTGTTCCTCGTCTCGGTTGCCGTGGCTGCCGCAATCGCCGAGCTCGATGTCGCCGTCGATCGTCGGCGTCATGGCGGCGGCCTGGTTGCTCGTTGCTCTCGCCGAGCTCGCGGCGTCCCGCGCCGCTCGTCGGCGGGCAGACGCGGTGTATGCACAGCTCCCGGGCCTTGCTCCGGGGTATCCGACGGATCCGTCCTGGTTCGCGCCGCCCGTCGAGCGCACCGCGCTCGCCGTCGCTGATGTCGACACCGACGACGGTCAGGCGCGCCTTCCGCCTCCTAGCGAGGACTGACCCGGTCAGTCGATCGTCGCTTCGACAAGACCGGCTCGCGCCTCCCGCTACCCTCTCGCACGTGCGGCTTGCTGCCGTCTTCCTGGCTTCGGCACTGACAGTCGGCTTCGCCTCCTCCGTCGTTTCGTCACTCCCTGGCCGCCCGGGGAGCACCTGCCGCACTCCCGCGGGTCCTCGACGTCGGAGACTCGCTGAGCGTGGGAACGGCTCCCTACCTGCGTAGGCGGCTCCGCGGATACCGCATCGATCGCGTCCACGACGTCGGTCTGCACGCCTACGACGCGGCCGCCATCGTCGCCCGCTCCCGCGGCACGCTGCCGCCGATTCTCGTCGTGAGCGCGGGAACGAACGACGACCCGCGCATCGTCTCGACCTTCATCCGTGCGGTCTCGCGTGTCCTCGAAGCCGCAGGGCCAAGACGCTGCGTCGTCTGGTCCACGATCGTGCGAGCCGCGGCGGTCGGGACGACGTACGACGGGTTGAATCGCGCGCTCGCGCGAGCAGCCGCACGCCACCCGAACCTCGCGCTCGTCGACTGGGTCGGGATGACGAGCCGACACCCGCGTTGGCTCTCTGACGACGGGGTCCACGTCACGGTGACCGGGTACCGCGCGCGGGCATCCGCGATTGCCAGCGCAGTTGCAACACGGTGCACCCGCGTGATCGGCTAGAGCCCGCTTGCTCTTCCCGACCGCCACTTTCGCGCTCTTCTTCATGGTGGTGCTCCCGCTCTCGTGGCTCTTGATGCCTCGGGGCGAGCGCTGGCGTCCGTTCATCGTCGCGGCGAGCTTCGTCTTCTACAGCGCCTGGGACTGGCGGTTCGTGCTCCTGCTCGCGGCCTCGATCGGCTGGAACCAGGTCTTCGCACGCGCGATTCATCGCCGGGCCGACCTACGACGCCGGAAGTGGCTCCTCACGGCGGCGATCGTCGGGAACGTCGCGCTCCTCGGCTACTTCAAGTACTTCGACTTCTTCATCACGTCGACGAACAACCTGTTCGCGCTCGTCAGCATCGACGTGCCGCTCGAAGTGCGTTCGATCGTCCTGCCCGTCGGCATCTCCTTCTTCACGTTCATGGGGATCAGCTACGTCGTCGACGTGTATCGGGGCGACTTCGAACCCGCTTCGCTCTCGAAGTTCGCGGCGTATCTCTCCTTCTTTCCACATCTCGTGGCCGGCCCGATCGTCCGGCCCGGCGAGCTCATTCCACAGTTCGACTCGCCACGAGACCCGCGCTACGTCGACACCGCCCGCGCCTTCTTCCTCATCGGCACAGGCCTCTTCATGAAGGTGGTGATCGCGAACTACCTGGCGGCGAACATCGTCGACGACGTCTTCGGCGCGCCCGATCAGCACTCGTCGCTCGAGGTGCTGGTCGGCGTGTACGCGTACGCCGTCCAGATCTACGCGGACTTCTTCGGCTACACGAACATGGCGATCGGCCTGGCGCTCCTCCTCGGCTTTCGCTTCCCGCAGAACTTCGACTCCCCGTATGCAGCCTTGTCGATCCAGGACTTCTGGCGCCGCTGGCACATGACGCTCTCGCGCTGGCTACGCGACTACGTGTACATCCCGCTCGGCGGGAACCGCGGCGGGCGCTTGCTGACCTATCGGAACCTGATGCTCACGATGCTGATCGGCGGGCTCTGGCACGGCGCCGGCTGGACGTTCGTGGCCTGGGGCGCGATTCACGGCACGGCTCTGGTGGTCGAGCGCTGGTGGCGCGAGCGTCCGGGATTCGTCGAGCATCCCTCGACGCGTCGCCGGCGCATGTGGCATCGGCTCGTCACGTTCCAGATCGTGTGCTTCGCCTGGATCTTCTTCCGCTCCGATTCGTTCGCCGACGCCTGGGATCTGATCGTCCGGCTCTTCACCGCCTGGGGCGAGCCCTCGCCGCTCGTGACCGGTGGGGTGGTCGCGGCGATAGCAGTCGGAATCGGCTCCCAGTACCTGCCTGCGCGTTTCCCGCTTCGTGTGATGGCATGGTTCTCGCGCCTCCCGATACCGGCCCAGGCGGCGATTCTCGGCGTCGCGCTCCTCGTGACGCACGCGATGGGGCCGGAAGGCGTCGCCCCGTTCATCTACTTCCAGTTCTGAGCCATGCGAAACGACGGACAGAAAACTCGAAGGAGGCCGCCCGAGCGACTCGGGGAGGGAGGTCGGAGGCTCCACTCGGCCGGGTCGGCAATCGCCGTGTCACTGGTGGGGCTCATCGTGAGCCTCCTCCTCAACGCTCCGGGGATCCAGAAGTCCGCTCACATCCAGCCCGAGGGTTGGAAGCGCGACGTTGCCCTCGGTGTCGCCGGACCGCTCGAGACCGTCAGCCACGCGCTGCTCCTCGATCGGCCCCGTCAGGGCCTCCAGGTCGTTCTCGGTCGCTCCGGAGACGACGAGATCGACACCGCAGTCGCCGTTCCGGAGCCGCCGCCGAGCGAGCCGCCTCCTCCAAAGCGGCAGAAGTTCTCGCCCGCGCGCCCCCTCCGCCTCTGGATCGCCGGAGACTCGCTCGTCGTCGTTCCCGGAGAGTCGCTTCTCCGTGCTGCGGCAGCAAACCGGGCGGTCGAGCGCACCGGCGAGGTCGACGGCCGGATCGCGAGCGGGCTCGAGCGGCCCGACGTCTTCAACTGGTTTACGCACGTCAGGAAGGTGATGGAGGAAGACCGCCCGCGTGCGGTCGTAGTGATGTTCGGCGGAAACGACGACCACGGCTTCATGACGGGACTGCCAGAGGGAATCCAGATCAGCTCGTTCGGAAGCTCGAGCTGGACTCGCGAATACCGCCGACGGGTCTCGGGCTTGATGGACACCGTCACGCGGCGAAACGGCTACCTCGTCTGGATCGGCCTCCCGATCTCGAACGATCCCGAGCAGACGCGCCGCTACGACGCGATCAACGCGATCGTCTCCTCGGAGGCGGCCGAACGGCCGGGCCGAGTCGCATACCTCGACACGTACTTCTTCTTCGCCGGCGACGACGGCGGCTACGCGCAGTACGTCACGGACAGCTCGGGCAAGCTCGTGAAGATGCGCGCGGACGACGGCGTGCACTTCGAACGCCCTGCGGGAGATCTCATCGCAGCGAAGGTCGTGGGCCTCCTCGAGGAGCGCTTCGACCTCACCGGCTGGCAGACGAGCGAGTCCGGCTAGCGACCGCTCGAGCTGCGGACCCGAGTGCCGCCCCCGCGACAGCGTCGAGGACATAGTGGTTCCCGGTCCCCGCAACGACGAGGGAAACGAACGGCGGGTACGCCCACGCGGCGGCCTTCCCCACCGTCGACGAGGCACGGTCCGCAATCGACCCGGCGGTCACAACCGCAAACGCCACATGGAGGCTCGGCATTGCCGCTACGGGGTTGTAGAAGCGGACGAGCGCCGGGTGCTCGAGGTCGAAGCCGCTGACCTCGGCGATCGTGTCCACGAACCCGTCGAGGACACGTGGCGGTGCGGTGGGCAGGAACAGGAAGACGGGCTGAGCTGCGAGGTGGGTGATCAGGCACGCGCGCTGAAGGCGCTCGAAACCCGGATCCTTCAGCCGATGCAGGACGACGAGCCAGCCCACCGTGAGCGTCACGTTGAAGAGCGCATACCCGACGTTCAGCCCGTGCAGCGTGCGCGGAAAGCGGAGGAGTGCGCGCTGGAGCGCAGGCTCGACATCGAGCCCGAGGCGCTGCTCGAGCGCAACGACGCGCTCGCCGTTGCGTCGCGCTCGCGCACGCCCGTCCCGGCGGAGCACGATCCTCCCGACGAGCAGGTAGACGGCGTACACGAGGACGCCGAAGCCGAGCTCACGTCTCAGCGAGTGGGCCAAGGCGGATGAGCCTAGCGGCGGCTGGCCTCGCGGTACGCTGGCGCCGGAGCGGCATGGGCCCGGTGGCCCAGCGGGTCTTCAAAACTCGTGAGGTGGCGTAACCCGTCGCTAGGTCGGTTCGACTCCGGCGCCGCTCCGTCCTACAGCTCGAGGCGTATGACGTGCTCGTCCTCGTCGACCTCGCCCGTCTCGACGAACCCATAGCGCAGGTAAAAATCGCGCGGGCCACCGTCGCCGGGGACGTAGCTCGAGATCAACTCTCGGGCGCCAGGCAGGCCGCGCACGTGCTCGACGACGAGGTCGAGCGCGTCCTTCCCGTACCCCTTGCGCTGGTGCTCGCCCGCGATCATGAAGCGCCAGAGGTAGTACTCCTCCTTCTCGAGGTTCTCGTCGAGCATCACGAACCCGACCGGTGAATCGCCTGCATAGACCGCGCGGAACCACGCTGTGGGAGCGAAGTGCGCCTGGGCGATCGAGAACGCGTTGTCGGCAACGTAGGACGACTGCTCAGGTCGGACTTCGAGCTTGCAGATCGCCCGCACCGTCTCCGAGGTGATCTCGCGCAGGCTGACCTCGAAATCGCTCACGTCACGACACGCTATCCATCGGTCCGGCAGTTCGGTCGCACCCCGACGGCTAGACGAAGTCGACCCACTCGGTCTGGCGGGTCATCGCCAGGCAGTTCGGCTTGCTCATACGGTACGCGCGGGGAGCGTAGAGCCTCGTGTATGCGAGCGCGAGATTGCGCGCGCGCAGCGCCTGCGCCTCGGTGAATCCGAACCAGAGCGCTCCCCAGCGGACGGATTCGTTCGCGAAGCAGGTCGTGAACTGCTCGTTGGCGAGCCCCTGTCGATGCAACGCCTCGTGCAGGAGGATTGCGTAGGCGCCGGCCGTGTACACGGTGTGTCGCCCGAGGAAGAACAGCCGGATGTTCGCGCAGGTTCCGTTCCGGAGGTGCAGGTCTCGACCGCCTCCGTAGTACGCGACCACCCGCTCGGCCGAGCCCTCCGCCCGCAGTTCGAATGCCTGCTCGAACGAGCGCTTGTCGTGATAGCAGCGGACCGCGACGCTCTCGACCTCGTTGCGTCGGGTGCCGGCATCCGCGGCTGATTGCCAGAGGGACTGCCGGGCGATCGTGGCATACCACCGGTCGTAGTCGTACGTTGGGCGGGCGGCCTCGACGGGGGCCGAGAACAGTGCGCCTGCCACGGCCACCAGGACGAGAAGACGCTGCATCGGCGATCCTCCTCGGGCTCAGGCTACCCGCAATCGACCCGAACGATGCGCGGCGCCAAGCGAGATCGAAGCGCGTAGGGTCCGCGCCTGGATGCAGACCTCGATCGCCATCTCACAGGACGAGCACCGGGCACGCTGCAACGCACTTCTCGAGCGCATCGACGGCGGCGACTTCAGCGGCATCGTGCTCTTCGACCCGTACTACGTCCTCTACTACTCCGGCTTCGCCTTCGTGCCGACGGAGCGGCCAATCGCGTTCGTTCTCGGCGCCGACGGCACACGCGTGCTCGTCGTCCCGCGGCTCGAGGTCGAGCACGCGGAAGCAAAGGCGATGTTCGACCGGGTCGACCACTACCTCGAATACCCCGGCGAGCCGCGCGCGGAGACGGCGATCGAGAAGGTGTTGGTGGACCTCGGGCTGACCGGACGGATCGCTGCGGACCAGGACGGGTACCCGTGGATCCTCGGTTACCGTGGACCGACCCTGAGCGAGCTCTCGGGTGCCACGGTCGTTCGAATCGTCGAACAGCTCGATGCGCAGATGGCGATCAAGTCGGCGGCCGAGATCGAGCTCATCCGCGAGAGCGTGCGCTGGGGCCACCTCGCGCACACGCTGCTCCAGCGGTATACGCGGCCAGGCGTGACCGAGACCGAGGTGTCGACGCGGGCATCGAACGAGGCGACGTTCGCGATGCTCGACGCGATCGGGCCGATCTACCGGGCGCAAAGCTTCGTCTCGAGTGGCGCGCACGCCGGCTACCGCGGCCAGATCGGCCGGAACGCCGCCATCCCGCATGCGCTCGCCGGAAACATCCCCTTCCAGGCCGGAGACATCCTGGTCACCGGCGCGAGCGCTCCCGTGTGGGGCTACCTCTCCGAGCTCGAGCGGACGATGGTCATCGGCGAGCCTTCAGCTGACCAGGAGCGCATGTTCGGGCACATGAAGGCGGTCCAGGAGGTTGCGTTCGAGGCGATCAAGCCCGGCGCGCTCTGCTCGGACGTGGACAAGGCCGTTCGCACGTACTTCGCGCAGCACGATCTGTTCGCGCACTGGCGTCACCACACCGGGCATGCGATCGGTCTCCGCTACCACGAGGGGCCATTCCTCGACTCGGGCGATCACACGGAGATCCGCCCGGGAATGGTCTTCACGGTGGAGCCTGGGCTCTACGCGCCAGATCTCGGCGGCTTTCGCCACTCCGACACGGTCCTCGTGACCGACGACGGGATCGAGGTTCTCACCTACTACCCGCGTGATCTCGCGAGCCTGACGATCCCCGCCTAGACCGTGGGCGAGCGCTACGCGGCGTCGCGGCCCAGCTGAGCCGAGGCCCGCTCGATGCGCTCGTGGAGCTCGCGCCGCTCGCGGGAGATTTCCCTCTCCTGGCGCTCGAGCTCCTCGAGGAGATCCGCGTCCTCGCCCGCAAGGCCACCGCCGCCAGCACGGAGGAAGTCGATCCGGTTGTGCAGTCGGGTCCTCTTTGCCGACAGTGACCGCTCTTCCTTCCTGAGCTGGGAGAGCTGGACATCGGTATCTGGTTGTTCGCCGTCCATGTGAACGGATATCGGATGCCGACGGCCAGTCCGTTAGCCTCGTTCGTGGCCCGATCGAGCAGTATCCGGGCGGTACGCTTGAACGCGAGAGACGGCAGGCGACGCCAGGTGAGGCTCAGGAGGTCTTTGCAGATGAATGCAGCGGTGACGACAGAGCTACAGACGATCAACCACTGGATCGGCGGGGAGAGCGTCACCGGCGCGTCGGGGCGTCGGGGCCGCGTGTACAACCCGGCGACTGGCGAACAGACGGGCGAGGTGGACTTCGCGAGCGTCGAGGAGGTCGACCGCGCCGTCGCAGCGGCGAAGGCTGCGTTCCCGGTGTGGCGGACCTGGTCGCTCTCGAAGCGCGCGGAGCTCTTCTTCCGGATCTACGACGTCTTCGACGAGCATCGCGAGGATCTCGCTCGGTTGCTCACCGCCGAGCATGGAAAGGTTCTCTCGGACGCGCTCGGCGAGGTGCAACGCGGGATCGAGGTCATCGAGTTCGTCTGCGGCATCCCCACGCTCCTCAAAGGCAGCTTCTCCGAGCAGGCGGCCACCGGCATCGACGTCTACTCGATCCGCCAGCCGCTCGGCGTCGCTGCCGGCATCACGCCGTTCAACTTCCCCGCGATGGTGCCCATGTGGATGTGGGCACCGGCCATCGCGTGCGGGAACACCTTCGTGTTGAAGCCTTCGGAGAAGGACCCCTCGGCCTCGTTCCTGACGGCGGAGTTGCTGCGAGAAGCAGGCCTCCCCGACGGCGTCTTCAACGTGATCAACGGTGACAAGGTCGCCGTCGACCGGATCCTCGAACACCCGGACATCGCCTCGGTCAGCTTCGTCGGGTCGACCCCGATCGCCCGCTACGTCTACGAGAACGGGACGAAGGCGGGAAAGCGCGTGCAGGCGCTCGGCGGAGCGAAGAACCACATGGTCGTGCTGCCCGACGCCGACATCCAGATGGCCGCGGACGCAGCCGTGAGTGCGGGCTACGGCTCGGCGGGAGAGCGCTGCATGGCGATCTCGGTTCTCGTCGCCGTCGGGGACGCCGCCGATCCGCTCGTGGACGCGATCAAGGAGCGGCTGCCGAACGTCAAGGTCGGCGACGGGCTGGATCCCACCTCGGAGATGGGGCCGCTCGTCACGCGCGAGCATCGCGACAAGGTTGCGTCGTACCTCGACTCCGGGCCGGCTCAGGGAGCCAAGATCGTGGCCGATGGACGCGAGACCGCGCCGAGCGGGGACGGCTTCTTCCTCGGAGTCTCTCTCCTCGACAACGTCACACCCGAGATGGACGCCTACCGCGACGAGATCTTCGGACCGGTGCTCTCGGTCGTTCGGGTTGACAGCTACGACGAGGCGCTCCGACTCGTCAACGAGAACCCGTATGGGAACGGAGTCGCGCTCTTCACACGCGACGGCGGCGTGGCGCGACAGTTCCAGTTCGACGTCAACGTCGGCATGGTCGGCATCAACGTGCCGATCCCCGTGCCCGTTGCCTACTACTCGTTCGGCGGTTGGAAGAACTCGCTCTTCGGCGACCGGCACATTTACGGCCCGGAGGGAATCGACTTCTACACCCGTACGAAGGCGGTCACGAGCCGCTGGCCGGACCCGGCGACGAGCAAGGTCGACCTCGGCTTCCCGCAGACCCGGTAGAGCTCGAGCCTGCCGGCGGCGGCACGGCAAGTGAGGGAGTAATTCACCCAAAGTGGGGTAGGCACTCACCCACACGCGCACCGATAGTTGGCGCATGCTGGGTCGCGAGGACGGGTTCACGATGATCGAGCTGCTCGTCGTGATGATCATCATGGCGATCCTGATCTCCGCCGGGCTCGCGTTCCATTTCGGAGCTCGCGAGCGCGCAGCCGACGCAACCGCGAAGGCGAACATCCGGACCGCCGTGGCGGCGTTCGAGGCGTATCGCGGGGACAACGAGGGCTACGACGGCATGACGCTCGCAGGCCTCCAGAGCTCGTACAGCCCCGGGATCGGACACATCGTGATCGAGTGGACGGCCGCCAACGACTACTGCGTCTCGAGCACCGTGAACGAGCGGACCTGGTGGAAACGCGGCCCGTCGAATCAGATCTCGATGACGGCGTGCTGAGCCGCGTGCCGTACGCCAGCTAGGCGCGTGCCGCGCGTCGCAGCACTCGGGCGTCGCCATCGCGACGCGTCAGCCCATCGGCATCCAAGCGCTCGAGCAGAAGCTGCGCATCGCGGCGCCCCGTTCCCACGAGATCCCGAAATCGTGCAAGCGTGATCCGACCGGACGCACGACACTCCGCCAGCACCACGTCACGCGCGACCTCGTAGGCGTCCGCGCCGACCGCGTAGCCGTCCCCGAGGCGAACGAGTCTCCCGCTCGACTCCAGGAAACGACCCAGCTCCAGGTCCTCGAGCTTCGTCGCACGCACCCCGGCTGAGGAGAGCGCGCCCTCGAGCAGGGCGGCCTCAGCCTCGCGCGCACCGAGCGAGGCAACCGCTCCCGGAAGGTAGAGCTTCGCGCCGCGCCGCTCGAATGGGAGCAGCGGCACGACATCCGCCGCCCACGGCTCGGATGGAGGAGAGACGCCGGGATCGACAGGATCGGCCGCCGCGATGCGAAGGCGCAGATCACCCTCGAGCTCGTCGAGCCAGGCCGAGGAGAAGATCCAGGGACCGGCGTGCCTCAGCCCTGGGCGGCGCTCGGCATCTCGGTCGTCACCGTCGAGCGTGTATCGAAGCGACTCGACCAACACGGGGGCGTGCACCGTCGCCGCCACGTCTCCCCGTTCGACGAGCGCCATGCGCTCGGGATCACGATGCCGTGGCGGATCCGGGTCGATCACGACTCCCCCGCCGAGCGTGGTCTCACCGCGGAGGACAACCCGGTCTCCTCGCGCCGCCACGAGGCGCTCTGCCAACCGGAGCTGGGCCCACGACTCGCCGACACGAACGATGCGCGCGGGTACGCGAGCCGTGCCCAGATGTACATGCACCCGTGTGTGCTCTGGAATCGGCTCGAGCTCGTCCAGAGTCACGTCGAGCCGGAACGACATCGGGTATGCACCTGGCTCGACGAGAGCTTCGCCGCGGCCCAGCTCGATCCGCTCGACGCCCGGAAGGCTCACCGCAACCCGTTGCCCGGCCTCGGCCCGCTCGACGTCCCGGTCGTGCACCTGGACGCTGCGCACGCGCACGGTTCGACCGCCGGGCTCGACGCGCAACTCGTCGCCGTCCCCGATCGACCCCGACCAGAGCGTGCCGGTGACGATGGTGCCGATACCGCGGAGTGTGAACGCCCGGTCGACCCAGAGGCGTGTGGGTCGGCCTGCTCGAACGCTCTCGACCCTTTCCGAGGCACCAGCAAGCGCCTCCCTGAGCACATCCAGACCCGATCCCCGTCTTGGCGCTCACTGCGACGACCTCGACTCCGGGAACGAGCTCTCGGGCCTCCTCGAGCACGAGCTCGAGCGTCTCACTGTCGACGGCATCCGCCTTGGTCACGGCGACGACACCGTTCTCGACGCCGAGGAGCCGCAGAATGGCGAGATGCTCGTGCGTCTGGGGTCGCGCACCTTCGCCGGCGTCGACGACGAGGAGGAACAGGTCGATGCCCGTCGCGCCGGCCACCATCGTGCGCACGAAGCGCTCGTGGCCGGGGACGTCGACAACCGACAGCCGGCGCCCGTCCGGAAGCTCGAGCGGCGCGTAGCCGAGGTCGATCGAGATTCCCCGCCGCTGCTCCTCGGGCAGCCGGTCGGTGTCCTTCCCCGTCAGCGCCCGCACGAGCCACGTCTTGCCGTGGTCGATGTGGCCCGCCGTCCCGACCGTCAGCGCCATTTGCTAGCCGTCGAGCGTGCTGCGTGCCGCCGCGACTGCGGCCGCGACCTCGTCGATCTCGGCGTCCATCAGCGTGCGGCAGTCGAGGAGCGTCCGGCCGTCGCGGACGAGTGCGACGACGGGTGGGTTCCCGAGGCGAAGCGGTTCCGCCAGCCGCTCCTCGACCGCGCAAGCAGCGCTCGGGAGCTCCGCCAACGGGAGTGCGCCGCCTCCGACCCGGGCCACCGTCTCCTCCACCTCGCCCCCCGCGAGCGCCGCGAGCCTCTCGGCTCGAGCGCGTACCTCCTCGATCGGCTCGTGGAGCATGCGCAAGATCGGAATCGCGTTCGCGCCACCGTCGAGCGCGAGCGCCAGAGTCCCTTCGAGCGCCGCGAGCGTCAGCTTGTCGGCGCGCAGCGCCCGCTGGAGCGGATGCCTTCGAAGCCGCTCGACGAGGTCTCGGCGGCCGACGATGACGCCAGCCTGCGGCCCACCCAGGAGCTTGTCGCCGGAGAACGTCACGAGATCAGCGCCAGCACGCAGGCTCTCGGCTGGAGTCGGCTCGTCGCCGACCGACGCGAGCGCGCCCGAGCCGAGGTCGTCGACGAGCGGAAGCTCGTGCGCACGCGCGACTTGCGCGATCTCGGCGAGAGCCGGCCGCTCCGAGAACCCGACCACGCGGAAGTTCGACTGGTGGACGCGGAGCAGGAGCGCCGTGTCCGGCCCGATCGCGTGCTCGTAGTCCGCAGCGCGCGTGCGGTTCGTCGTGCCCACCTCGACGAGACGCGCGCCCGACCGAGCAAGGACGTCCGGTATCCGGAAGCCGTCGCCGATCTCGATCAGCTCACCGCGCGAGACGACGACTTCGCGTCCCTCGGCGAGCGCGGCGAGCGCGAGGAGCACGGCCGCCGCGTTGTTGTTCACGACGAGCGCCGCCTCGGCGCCTGTGAGCCGGCAGATCAGCGGCGCGAGGTGATCCTGCCGCGATCCGCGCTCCCCGCGCTCGAGGTGGTATTCGAGGTTCGAGTAGCCGGAGCCGACCTCGACGACACGCGCGAGCGCCGCCTCGGCGAGAGGCGCGCGGCCGAGGTTCGTGTGCACGAGGACGCCGGTCGCGTTCACGACGCGCCGCAGGCTCGGTCGTCGTGCCTCCGCGAGCTCAGCGAGCACGCCCTCGACGATCCCGCCCGGGTCGCGTCCTGCCCGAATGTCCTTGCGAGCCCGCTCGAGCACCGAGCGAGCGGCGGCGACCGCGAGCTCGTGCGGCTCGCCGGCGAGGCGCTCGTCGCGCACGAGCTCGTCGACCGACGGCAGATCCCGAAGCGACCGCGTGCTCACAGGCTGAGTCTAGGCCGACTCAGGCGGAGCCTTCGGCGAGCCGAAGGTCGTAGCGTGAGGCGATGAGCTCGACGGCTTCCGCCGGATCGTCCGTGACCATGAGCAGCTCGATGTCCTCGGGTGAGATCAGCCCGTCGTCGAGCATCTCGTCGCGCATCCAGTCGAGGAGCTCGTCCCAGTAGTCGGAGTCGAAGAGCACGACCGGGAAGTGGCCGATCTTCTTCGTCTGCATGAGCGTGAGCGCTTCCCAGAGCTCATCCTGGGTTCCGAAGCCGCCGGGGAAGATGACGAACCCCTCCGCTGCCTTCACGAACATGACCTTCCGCGCGTAGAAGTGGTCGAACGTCAACCCGAGGTCGCAGTACGGGTTCAAGCCTTGCTCGTGCGGCAGCACGATGTTGAAGCCGACCGAGAGGCCCCCGGCCTCCTGGCAACCACGGTTCGCGCCCTCCATGACTCCTGGGCCGCCGCCCGTTACGACCGCAAAATCGCGCTCGGCGAATGCCCGCCCTGTCGCGCGAGCGCGCTCGTACGTCTTCGAGCCTTCGAGAACGCGCGCGGACCCGAAGATCGAGACCGCCGGCCGGTCGATCTGCGCGACCATCTGAAACCCGGCGAGGAACTCCGACGCGATGAGTGAGACGTCGCTTGCCAGCGTCTCTTCGCTATGCCGCAGGACGCGACGGTCGAGCCCAGGCCCATCGGGCACCGGGCTACGAGCCATCAGAACGTGCGCTCGACGTGCGTGGCGGAGGCGGCGACCGCGAGCACGGCGATGAGCCCGAGGTAGACGACCGCGACCGTGGCGCGCTGCCACACCGCCAGGCGGTAGTACTCGGCCTTCTCGCCGCGCTCCTGCCAGCGTCGCCAGAGCTCGAGCGCCCCGAGGACGACGATGAGGATCAGGATCGGGTTCGGGCTGACCACCACGAGGCCGACCATCATCAGCAGGCCGAGCAACCAGATAGCCGGATGCAACGCGCCGACTGCCCTGCCCCCGTCGAGCGGCACGATCGGGATCAGGTTGAAGAGGTTGAGGAAGAAGCCGACGAATGCGAGAGCCATCAAGAGCTCCGACCCGTTGGCCTCCGCGGCGATCCAGAACAGCGCCGCGCCCACCGACCCGAGGATCGGGCCTGCGAGCGCCACGCGCGCCTCCTTCCACGCGTCGTCCGGAAGCTGCTTCATCCCGATGACCGCGCCGAGGAAGGGAATGAAGAGCGGTGCGCTCGCCGGCACGCCCTGGCGCCGCAGCTCGATCACGTGTCCGAGCTCGTGGACGAAGATCAAGACGACGAAGCCGACCGCGAAGGGAAGCCCCCAGAGCCACGCGTAGGCCGCGATCGACACGAGCATCGAACCGGAGGTCACGACGAGCTTGAGCTTGAAGAGCAGCGCGCCGTACTTGATGACGAGGAACCCGAGGGCAAGCACCGGCGCGAAGAGCTTGCGGGCAACGTCCCGCAGCCCCCAGCGCGGGTGCACGGGCTCGTAGCCGCGGTCACCTCCGTCAGCTCGGAACCGGGTTCGGCAGCGTTCCGGGCTCGGGTGCCTCGTAGCCCTCGTGCCGCGGGTCCGGCTCGCCGCTCAGCTCCCGCGGCCGATCCACTCCTCACCACCCTCGTAGAACTCCTTCTTCCAGAGCGGGACGGAGACCTTCAGCTCGTCGATCGCCTCCCGGCAGGCGGCGAGCGCCGCGGCCCGGTGCTGGGCGGAGACGGCGATGACGACGCTCGTCTCGCCGATGTCGACCCGCCCGATCCGATGGTGAATTGCGATCTCGCACAGGTCGTGGCGGTGCTTGAGCTCCCGCGCAAGCTCGTCCATGACCTGCTCGGCCATGCCTTCGTAGGCCTCGTACTCGAGATGCAGGACGTCCCGGTCGCGCGAGCGCCTGCGCGTCGTGCCCATGAACGTCGCGATCGCCCCCGCCTCGGGGCGTCGCACCTCGTCCACTGCCGCGTCGAGCGAGAGAGGCCGGTCGGAGAGTCGGAAGCTTCCTCCGGAGACAGGCGGGATCAGGGCAACCTCGTCACCTGCGGCCAGGGTCTGGCCGCGATCCGCGTAGGTGCGGTTGACGGCGAACAGGATTCCAGTGGGCTCATCGCCGAGCGAGAGGGCCTCGAAGACGTCTCCCACGACCGCACCGTCGGCCAGGTCGAGATCGACGCTCCCCGAGCCGGCACGCTCGCGAAGAGCGGCAAAGAGCCTCACCCGTACCTTCACGACCGGAGCGTAGCCGCCGGTTGCCTCGCCGCCCGTGACATGTTAGACCCCCTGCATGGTCGCCTCGACCATGCAAAGCCGACACCTGAGCGAGCAGGTGTACGAGGAGATTCGGGTTCGCGTGCTCACACGACAGCTCGCACCGGGCGCGAAGCTCAGCCTGCACGCCCTTGCGTCCGAGCTCGGCGTCTCACGCAGTCCCGTCCACCACGCACTCACGCGGCTCGTGTCAGAAGGGCTCCTGACGGTTCGCGCACGGCGCGGCTACTACGTCACGCCCGTGACCGCCGTCGCACTCGCCGAGGGGTACGACGTCAGGCTCGCGCTCGAGCTCCACGCCGTAGAGCGCACGCTCGGCCAACTGGGGGGCGCAGAGCTCTCGAATCTCCGCTCGTTGCTCGCCGCAACGGGAGAGGCGATCTCCCACGGCGAGTGGGACACCGCGAACGCAGCCTTCCACGAGTACCAGATCGACCTTGCCGGAAACGCCTTGCTCTCCCGCTTCTACCGCGAGCTGTCGGTGAACCTGATGATGCAGGTCATCCGTGGCGGTCGGGTGGAGGGTCACGAGCACCTCGTTACGGAGCACCGCCACATCGTCGAGGCGTTCGAGGCGGGCGACATCGATGCCGCCCGTCACGCGATCCGCACGCACATCGAGACGGGACGGCGGATCGCGACGGAGGCACTCGCGCGCGCCGGCGGCGCTCTCTGAGTCTCCGTTTTCCGAGACGGCACTCGTCATGAGCCTTGCCGACACGGCGAAGCGCTGATCGGGCGTTCCGAAGGGGCCGGGAGGTACCCGGTCCCTTCGAGCCCGTACGATCCGCCCATGGCGACGGCCGATGATCGCCGGATGAACGACTCCGGAATCGAGGTCAGGCCCGTCTACACGGCCGAGGACCTGCCGTCGGACGAGCTCGCGCTTCCCGGCGAGTTCCCGTTCACACGCGGGCCGTACCGCACGATGTACCGCGGGCAGCCGTGGACGATCCGCCAGTACGCGGGGTTTGGCTCCGCCGAGGAGACGAACGCGCGCTTCCGGTACCTGCTCGACCGCGGCCAGACTGGGCTCTCCGTCGCGTTCGATCTGCCGACCCAGCTCGGATACGACTCGGACGACCCGCTCTCCGAGGGCGAGGTCGGGCGAACGGGCGTCGCGATCGACTCGATCGCGGACATGGAGGTGCTGCTCGAGGGGATCCCGCTCGGCGAGGTCTCGACGTCGATGACGATCAACGCGCCGGCGGCGTTGCTGCTTGCTCCTGTACGAGCTCGTCGCCGAGGGTCAGGGCGTGCCCGGCGAAAAGCTCCGCGGCACGGTGCAGAACGACGTGCTCAAGGAGTACGTCGCGCGCGGGAACTACATCTTTCCGCCGCGCCCGTCGATGCGGCTCGCGACGGATCTCTTCGCCTACTGCGCCGACCGCCTGCCGGCCTGGAACACGATCTCGATCTCCGGCTACCACATCCGCGAGGCGGGATCGAGCGCCGCGCAGGAGCTTGCGTTCACGCTGGCGAACGGCATCGCCTACTGCGAGGCCGCGGTCGCCGCCGGGCTCTCGCCCGACGACTTCGGCGAGCGGCTGTCGTTCTTCTTCAACGCCCACAACGACTTCTTCCAGGAGGTCGCGAAGTTCCGCGCGGCCCGCCGGCTCTGGGCGCGAATCATGCGCGAGCGGTTCGGTGCGACCAATCCCCGTGCGATCGCACTTCGCTTCCATGCGCAGACCGGCGGCTCGACGCTCACTGCCCAGCAACCCGAGTCGAACGTCGTGCGCGTCGCGATTCAGGCACTCTCGGCCGTATGCGGTGGCGCCCAGTCGATCCACACGAACTCGTTCGACGAGGCGCTGGCGCTCCCGTCCGAGCACGCAGCACGCATCGCGCTTCGGACGCAGCAGATCCTGGCGCACGAAGCGGGAACGACGGATACCGCCGACCCGCTCGGCGGCTCGTACTACATCGAGGCGTTCACAGCAGAGCTCGAGCAGCGTGCGCAGGAGCTCATCGACCGCGTGGACGGGCTGGGGGGAGCCGTGGCCGCGATCGAGCAGGGGTTCGTCCAGGCGCGAGATCGAGGCATCGGCCTTCCGTTACCAGTCCGAGGTCGAGTCGGGCGAGCGCATCGTCGTCGGCGTCAACGAGTTCCGCGAGGACGCTGGAGAGCGGGTCGAGCTTCTGCAGGTCGACGCGGAGAGCGAACGGCGTCAGCGTGAGCGCACCGCGCACGTTCGGGCGGCGCGGGATGCCGAGGCGGTGATCGCTGCTCTCGCCGAGGTCCGTCGGACCGCCGAGACGGACGCGAACCTCCTGCCGTCGGTTCGTGAAGCGCTTCGTGCTCACGCCACCGTCGGCGAGATTTGCGGCGCCCTGCGCGAGGTTTGGGGTACATATGACGCCCAGCATGCGTAGGCCCACACGTCGAGCGGCTCGCGTCATCCTCGCCAGCGGTTGCCGCTCTCGTGCTCGCGCTCCCGCTCGTCGCGCTCGCGGCGGCGCGGGTCACGGAGAATGCCTCGCGCGCCGGCGAGCCCGCCGAGCTTCACGCGCGACGTCGCGCCGATCATCCAGCAGAAGTGCGCGGGCTGCCATCAGGCGGGTGGAGTCGCACCGGTCTCGTTCGAGAAGCGAAGACGGTCTCGTCACGAGCGAGCCTCATCAGCGCCGTCGTCCAGGCGCGCCTGATGCCTCCTTGGCCGCCCGGTCCGCGCTCACCCGCGTTCGCGGGGCAGGCCGAACGGACGCTGACCGCGCGCGAACGGGCCACGCTCATCGCCTGGGCCAAGGCGGGCGGTCGCGTCGACGGCCCCGCGCTGAGACCGCGACCGACGAAGGCCGTCGACGTGCGCGACGGCGAGCGAGTGCTCGAGGTCGAGATGCCGGCCGCGTACCGTCCCAAGGCAGGCAAGGGAACGACGGACGACTACCGGTGCTTCGCGCTCGACCCGAGACTCTCGAGCGACGCATCGGTGACCTCGGCACGCATCGAGACGGGCGCGTCGAAGATCGTCCACCACGTGATCCTTTTCCGGATCTCTGCGGCGCAGGTCGCCGAGGCCGCGAAGCTCGATGCTGCGGCGCCCGGGCTGGGCTGGTCGTGCTTCGGGGGAACCGGGATCAGCACGGGCGGAAGCAGCGGCTCCGCCCAGGCGTTTCTCAACGACTCGAACTGGATCGCCGCGTGGGCTCCCGGCGGTAGCGGCGGCCGGCTGCCGGATGGCACAGGTGTGCCACTTCCAGCTGGAAGCCGGATCGTGATGCAGGTGCACTACAACCTGCTGAACGGCGTCGCCCGCGATCGTTCGCGCGCGGTCATGACGTCGCCCCTGCGAGCACGGGCCTCGCGCGCGTCCAGACCGTTCTCCTCCCGGCACCCGTGGAGCTCGCCTGCGCAAAGGGCGAGCGCGGGAAGCTCTGCGATCGCACGGAGGCGCTCATCGACCTCTCGCGCAAGTACGGCTCAACCGCTGCGTTCGTTCCCGCCGGGCTCCTGCTCCTCTGCGGCAGGAGCCCGGCGAGCGTGGCACCGAGCACGCTCAGTCGCTGCGACCGAGCGATCGAGACGCCGACGAAGATCCTGGGCGCGGCCGGACACATGCACCTGCTCGGCGCCTCTATCCGGCTCGAGCTGAATCCCGGCACTCCGCGGGCCCGCGTCCTGCTCGACATCCCGCGCTGGGACTTCCACTGGCAGAACATGTACACCCTCCGGTCCCCAATCGAGGCGAAGCCGGGCGACGTCGTGCGTGTCACGTGCCGCCACGACGTCGCGAAGCGACATCACGGCACACATGGCGTGCCGAAGACTCCGCGCTACATCCTCTGGGGAGAGGGCACGACGGACGAGATGTGCCTCGGGCTCCTCCAGGTCACACGCGGGTAGGCCCTTCTGCGGATCCTCCTCGTCTCGCAGATGTATCCCGGCCGCGCCGATCCGGATCTCGGAGTCTTCGTCGCGAGCCTCGAGCACGAGCTCGCTGCACGCGGCCACGAGATCGAGCGGGCCGTGGTCGACCGCCGTGCCGGCGGGATCGGAAAGCACGCCCGCTTGCTCCGGGACTCGGTACGTGCCGCTCGAAGATTCAAGCCGGACGTCGTGTACGCGCACTTCCTCGTGCCCGCCGGGCTCATCGCGGCGCTCGCGTCTCGGGCACCGCTGGTCGTGACCGCGCACGGCCAGGACGTTCGCAACATCGGTTCGATCCCCGGCAGTGCGCGCGAGCACGCGGTTCGTCGTGCGCCGCGCCGCCGCGATCGTCGCCGTGTCGGACTGGCTCCGCCGGGGCCTCGAGGAGGCGATCCCGAGCGCACGCGGGAAGACCGAGGTGATCGACTGCGGAGTCGATCTCGACCGCTTCGCCCCCCGCGACGCCGCTGAGGCGAGAGCGGAGGTCGGTTGGGATGGCGACGGCACGGCCTTCCTCTGCCTCGGTGGGCTCACGCGAGAGAAAGAACGTGCTCAGGCTCGCGCGTGCGTTCGAACGTCGCGGCGAGGGGACGCTCACCTTCGTCGGCGACGGCCCGCTGCGAGGAGCACTCGCCGGGCGAGAACGGATCCGGCTCGCCGGCCGGGTCCGACACGAGGACGTACCGCGCTGGGTCGCCGCTGCCGACGTCGTCTGTCAGCCAAGCCTCGTCGAGCCGTTCGGCCTGGCCACACTCGAGGCGATGGCCTCGGGACGATCGGTCGTCGCGACGCGCGTCGGCGGCCCGCCGGAGTTCGTGTCCGCGGACGCTGGCGTGCTCGTCGATCCCGAAGACGAAGACGCGCTCGTCGCCGCTCTCGACGCTGCGGCGAAGCTCCCGCGGCCGAACCTCGCGGCGAGGCAGGCCGCCGCGACGCACGACGTCAGGCTGCAGGCTGCTCGGGTGGAGGAGATCCTTGTTCGAGCCGCTCGAGGTCGGCAAGCCTGACCTCGACAAGCGGCCGCACGGACTCCTCGAGACCTGCCTCGCGCGCGACGGCGAGAGCCTGCTCGTAGCTCTCCCGCACCTTCGCGACGTCGACTCCCTGCTTGAGCCGGTTGTCGCCGGTGACCAGGAGCTTCTGTATCTGTTCGCGTGCGTCGCCCACAGCAGCCACTGGCCGAGGCTACAGATCGCTATCGGTATCCTGGCGCGGCGATGTTCGGTGTGCTCGCAGTCTGGCTCCAGATCTCGGCCGTCCTCCAGGTTCTCCTGGCGGCGTTCATGGTCACGCTCGTTCTCATGCACTCGGGGCGCGAGGCCGGGATGGGCGGCCTCGGCTTCACCCCGCACTCCCAGGGCGGGACGCACATCGTGGAGAAGAACCTGACCCGGCTGACGGTCGTCGTCGCGAGCGTCTTCACGCTGAACACCGTCATCCTCTTCCACCTGCTCTTCCTGCTCGCCGGCCCGGCTAGACTTTCCGATTACGCGCTGGTGGCGGAATTGGTAGACGCGCTAGGTTGAGGGCCTAGTGGCCATTGCGGTCGTGGAGGTTCAAGTCCTCTCCAGCGCATGTGCATGAAGGCGGCCCCCGGGCCGCCTTCGTGCATTCTCCGGGCGTGCACATGTACTCCGACCTCGCCCCGTGGTTCCACCTCCTCACGCACCCGTCCGACTACGCGGACGAGGCCAGTTCGTCACTCGCGTCGTCGAGGAGGTCGTCGACGGACCTGCGCAGACGCTGCTCGAGCTCGGCTCGGGAGGAGGGAACAACGCATCGCACCTCAAGGCGCGGTTCGCGTGCACGCTCACGGATCTCTCTCCTGAGATGCTCGCGCTGAGCCGGACGCTGAACCCGGAGTGCGAGCACCTCTCCGGCGACATGCGGACACTCCGCCTCGGCCGCACGTTCGACGTGGTCTTCATCCACGACGCGATCTCCTATCTGACACTCGAGCCCGATCTGCGGGGCGACGATCGAGACTGCGGCGCTCCATGTTCGGCCGGGTGGCGTCCTCGTCCTCACGCCCGACGCCACGCACGAGATGTTCTCGCCCGGCGTCGACAGCGGCGGCCACGACGGTGAGGACGGCCGCAGCCTTCGCTACCTCGAATGGACGCACGCAGTCGATCCTTCGGACGCAACGACGTACGACGTCGACTTCGCGATCCTCCTGCGGGAGCCCGGCGAGCCAGCGCGGGTCGTCCACGATCGGCACACGCTCGGGCTCTTCCAGAGGCGACCTGGCAACGCCTGATCGCCGAAGCAGGGCTCGAGCTCGTCGACACACGGGTCGAGAACCCGTTCGCGCTGGAGCAAGCCACGTTCGTGGCCCGCCGGCCCCAGGCTTGACCAGGTCGCCTTGACGCCGTCCGGAAGGATATCTACGCTCCTTGGCGAACATACGTTCGTCACCGACCGTCATCGAGCCGGAGAGACCGATGCTCACCGAACGTCAACAGGAGATCTGGCAGTTCCTCGTCGAGTACGTGGACGGCCACGGCTACCCGCCGACGGTTCGTGAGATCGGCGATGCCGTCGGCCTCGCGTCACCGTCGACCGTCCACGCCCACCTCGCCAACCTCGAGCGCGCAGGGCTCCTGCGCCGAGATCCGACGAAACCGCGCGCGCTCGAGCTCGTCGGCCGCCGCCGCGCAGAGCCGTCGCGGAGCGTTCGGTTCCGCGCCTTGCCGCTCCTCGGCCGCATCGCCGCCGGCGGACCGCTGCTCGCCGAGGAGGCCGTCGAGGACGAGATCGCCGTTCCCGAGCCACTCGGACGGAATGCCGACTTCCTCCTTCGCGTCACGGGTGACTCGATGATCGAAGCGGGCATCCTCGACGGCGACCTCGTCGTCGTGCGCAAGCAGGACGACGCCCGTGATGGAGACATCGTCGTCGCTCTCGTCGGTGACGACGAGGCGGCCGACGAGGCGACCGTCAAGACATTCCATCGTGAGCGGGACGGCCGCATCCGCCTCCAACCCGAGAACAGCGCGCTCGAGCCTCTCTACCCCGAGCACGTCGAGATCCTGGGCAAGGTCACGGGCGTGTTCTTCAGGAGCATCGACGACCCTCGAGCTCCGTCAATCTGGCGCCGCTGAATCGCACGCTCGACCAGGAGTTGTCGGCGCTCGTTCGCGGCGTCGAGCATGGAATGCCTCGTGTGCGGGGAGTTCGTCCTTCACGTCCGGGGGCGTCGCGTGTGCGGAGTGCCGCTCGATACTCGCCGAGGGCCGGCGAGGGCTGGGAAATGCCGAAATCGAGCTACCATCGGCCGTGCAGGCCGGGTGACCGCGGGTCGCACTGTTGTCTCCAACGGGCGGCTCGAGGAAAGTCCGGACACCGCAGGGCAGGACGCTGGTTCGCTCATCGAGCTCGTCTCGATGGCGGCCCAGGCGGCGAAAGCCGACGGAAAGTGGAACAGAAAGGAGACCGCCGGCCGAGGGAAACCGAAGCCGGTAAGGGTGAAAAGGTGGGGTAAGAGCCCACCAGCGGCCGTGGCGACACGGCCGGCTTGCCAAACCCCGTCCGGTGCAAGGCGAAGCAGGTCCCGATGACGCGGCCCGCCGAGGGACCGGGTACGCCGCAGAGATAGATGGTCACCCACGACAGAATCCGGCTTACAGGCCTGCTAAGGAAAACCCCGCATTTGCAGGGTTTTCCTATCTGCGCAGCTCAAGTGCGTGCATCACCCAGGCATCACGAGGGTCCCGATCGAGACTGCTGGCCGCCGGCCGTGCTCGCCGCGACCGCCTGGTTGAGCGGAACCTACGTCGCCGGTGTTCGCTGACCATTGGCTCAGAAAGGCGTTTGCTTACAGAGGTCGTGATAGTCGCGGCGCTGTCATCCGACGCCGCGAGAGAGCAGAAACCGAGGCAACGGACATCGCCATTCAGCACGACGGGTACCCGGTGGAGTCCACGGCGCCTTCAGCCGAGAACCGAACCTTGCGGGCACTTCCTCCTCCGTCCCACAGTATCTCTACGCGATGCCTTCGACCGCTATTTGTGCGGCGCTCACGGGTTCTCCCAAGACCTGCTGGCGTGCAGTGTCGGGCGCGGCCTCAGTCGCCAGCAAGGGGTTACGCCCCAGGAACTCCGCCATCGCTCGAGCGACGGGCTCGGGACGCTGGATCTGCAGGAGATGAGCCGACGCCTTCGATCGTGCATTCCTCGACGTACGGGAGCGAAGAGCGGAGGAACTCGGCGATCTCGACCCATAGAGGCTGGGTCTCGGCACCCAGCACGGACAGGACTGGCC
This sequence comes from uncultured Actinomycetes bacterium, assembly GCA_963756925.1. GTDB lineage: Bacteria > Actinomycetota > Thermoleophilia > Gaiellales > Gaiellaceae > GMQP-bins7. The sequence goes on from CAVWPL010000004.1 coordinate 186,166, forward strand.
GATGGATAGCGGCCGCCTGCTCGGCGCCGAAAGTCCACTCGGTCATGGCGGGCAGCTCGATGCCGAAGAAGGTGTCCGCGTCCTTGATCGACTGCGCAACCACGCCAGGGATCCGCTCCTCGAGCAGCGCTCGACATGCTTCCCATTCGAGCCCGCTGGCGGCAGCAACGAACATGGCGAACGCTCCCGAGTGGTCGCCGCTTCCGTATGCCTCGAACACCGGGGCGGCCGACTTCAGGAACGCCTGGCCGAGAGGCAGCGACACCAGCGTCGGCTCCAGCAGAGTGAGCGTGTGCACCTTCTCGGCGTAGTCGAGAGCCAGTTGGGCTGCGATCGACGCGCCGGTGGAGTGCCCTGCGATGTGAGCGCGCCGTACACCTAGATGGTCGAGCAAAGCGGCAGCGTCGGCGGCGTGGTCCCCCATGCTCACCGGCGGTGGGGTATGCGTGCTGCCGACCCAGCCCCGCTTGTGGTACCGGATCAGCTGGTAACGGCCGGCCAGTGACGGTTCTGTGAGGAGCGGCACGAAGCAATCGGCAATGAGCATGTCGATCAGAAGCACGGGTTCACCCGATCCGCGCACCTCGAATTCCAGTTCTACGCCGTTGACCTTTACGCTGTCCATGCGTCCTCCTCTGCTGGCCGGGATCGGGGTCCTCAAACCAGATGCGTGAGCAACACCGTTACGGCGGTAACGCTCCCGGTTACGGGTGGCGGCGGATCAGCGCCGCGATGGATCAGTAGACCGTCGGCGTGGGATGAGCGAGGGCGTGCACGAAGTCGTTGTCCAGCGCGGGCGTGACGCGGCATCGCGCGGCGATTGGCAGGAGGCGTTCGACCTCCTCATGCAGGCAGACGCGGACGGTCTCATGAGTGCCGCCGAGCTACCGGTTCTCGCCGAGGTCGCATACGCCGCGGGCCACCTCGACGTGACCATCGAGGCGTGGGAACGCGCTCATGCAGGGTGCCTGCAGGCCGGCGACCAGGTCGCAGCAGGGGGCGCGGCAGTTCGCGTCGCGATGCACCTGCTTCTCGATACCGCCCTGATGGCACCGGTGCGCGGCTGGTTGGGCAGAGCCGAGCGACTACTGAAACGGTCAGGGTGAGACGTCGGCGCACGCATGGTTTGCGGTGGTCCGGACGTACGAGCGAATGTTGACGGGCGACTTGCCTAGCGCGCGAGAGTGGGCCGGGCGCGCGATCGAGGTCGGTTCGAGATGCGACCCGGCGGCGTGCGCCATCGGACGGGTCGCAGAGGCCCGGCTACTCATTCTGGGCGGCGACGTGCAGGAAGGTCTCGCCCTGCTCGACGAGGTGGGGGTGGCGATGGTCTCGGACGACCTCGACCCGCTCTCGACAGGCCTCGTCTACTGCGAGCTCGTGTGCGCCCTGCAGGGACTCGCACAGTACGACGCGGCCGAGGAATGGACGGAGACGATGGAGCGGTGGTGCAAGACGAACGCCATCGGGAGCCTCCACGGACGGTGCAGGGTCCATCGCGCGGAGATCCTCAGACTGCGCGGGTCGTTCGACGAGGCAGAGAGAGAAGCGCTCGCAGCGTGCGAGGAACTACGCCCGTACCTGCGACGCGAACTGGGATGGCCCCTCACCGAGCTCGGACGGATCCGGCTTCGAAAGGGAGACATCGAAGGCGCCGAGCAGGCATTGCTGGCCGCTCACCAAGTCGGGTGGGACCCGCAGCCCGGTCTCGCGCTGGTCCAACTGGCCCAAGGAGACATCGCTTCGGCGGTGGCCTCGATACGAAACGCTCTCGAGCGCCCTCTCCGGGTGCCTTCGAAGGAGCTGCCACCGGACACCGAGTTGCAGCGGGCGCCGCTGCTCGAGGCGCAGGTCGAGATCGAGATCGCGGCCGGTAACCTCGATCGGGCCCGCTCAGCCGCCGAGGAGCTGCAGCTCGTTGCCGCCCGATTCCACAGCAAGGCGCTGGTCGCCGGCGCCACCCTTGCTCGAGGAAGGGTGCGGCTCGCGGAGGGCGACGCAGTGGACGGGGAACGGTTCTTCTCCGAGGCAGCGCGACTCTGGAACGAAGTCGGGGCGCCCTATGAAGCTGCGCTCGCACGTATGGGCCTCGCCGAAGCCCTCCGGGCTGGCGGCAGCGAGCGGCAGGCCGACTTCGAGCGACAAGCGGCGCGCACGGTCCTCGACGGAATCGAAGCCGCACCGCCGACGGACACAGCGGCGCACGTCGCCGGACGGGACGGAACAGACGAGCCCCCTGCCCCAGACCTCAGCGTCTTTTGTCGCGAGGGCGACTACTGGTCGCTGGAGTTCGAGGGGCGCACTGTGAGAGTGCGAGACCTCAAGGGGATGCATTACCTCGCGCGGCTTCTCGCCCACCCCGGCCGGGAGTTCCACGCGCTCGACCTCGTCGCCGCCGAGAGCGTCGGGGTAGCGCGGTCGGAGAGCAGCCTTACGGCCGAACTGCCGCGCACGGCACTCGGCGATGCCGGCGAGATGCTCGACGCACGCGCCAAGAATGCGTACCGCCGACGCCTCGCCGAGATCGAAGACGACATCGCGCAGGCGCGCGCCCTCGGAGATACCGAGCGGGAGTCGCAGGCGGACGCCGAACGCGACTTCCTCGTTCGAGAGCTGTCGCGCGCTGTCGGCTTGGGCGGTCGCGATCGACGAGCCGCGTCGGCGTCCGAGCGTGCCCGAGTCGGCGTGACCCGCGCGATCCGCTACGCGATGGCCCGGATCGGCGAGCACCATCCCCTGCTCGGCGAGCATCTCAACCTTGCTATCCGCACCGGCACGTATTGCGGCTACCTTCCCGACCCTCGCGCCGTCGCCGGGTGGAAGGTCTGACGCCGGTCGACAGTGGCCGCGATCAGGGTGTCTGACGGTGATCGCATGCGGACTGCTAACGCTGTCCCTCGCCCCCGACGGAGGATAACTCTGGCGCTGACTGGTCGGCGTTGCTGGAAGCGGCGACATCGGCTGATGCTCGAGGTGCATCACGAGGGCAGACGGTGACCTCCTCAGCGGATCCATCGCGTCCTGCATGCCGTCCTCCATGCCGAGTTGAGTCATATCGCGACCCTCTTCGACGGGCGCTGGACGAGGAATCCGGTCACAGGTGCGCCCGTCAACCTCGGTTAGCGTCGAGGTGTCCAGCCGCGGCTTGCGCGTCCGCATCGGGAATGCCTTCGTAGACAAGCGGTCGACACGAGGCGACTCGTTCGGGACGAAGTCCCGGTACATCGCCATGGAAGCCGACCCACGAATGCTCCGGCCACCGCCTCGGATCCGTCACGTAGCGCATGGCCGCCCACGGGCAGGTCGACTCGCGGACAGTCGTCATCTCGCAAGCGGCTCGCGTGCCACCAGCGCCTGACCAGCTGGCGACGTCCACGCCGTGACACGAGGTGCTCGGGTAGCATCGACTCCGGTGACGGAGGGACCTGCTCGTCGCGGCGCGGAGCGGAAAGCCGTTGAACAGTCCCGCGACATCGTCATTGGTTTCGGCTACGGCAGGCGACGCGGGCGCCCATCGAGCTCGCCCAGATCACGGCAAACGCCAGCTCGTCGGAGCCGCTCCGACCATGAATCTACGCGGCATCGAGTTCGCGCAGGCGCGGGTGGGCGTCGGCCGGCGACCCGGTAGGGCTGTTCGACGAGGGCGACGCTGAGCCCTTCCGAGCGGGCGACCCCCCACGGCCGGAGCACTCGCGAGGTCAGCCTCGACACCTGAGCCTGGGCGAGCCCGAGCTGAGCACGAGGTCTTCAACGGGAGGAGGTGGACGTCGGCGAGGCCGTCGAGGATCTGTCTCCGCCGGGGCTACGAGCACCTTGAACTCTGCCGACTCTGCCGGCCATCAAAGCACCGATACGATATCGGCATATGTCGGGATCACTCGAGTGCCGGCGTTACGATCGGTGCATGGAGCGTGCCGTGCACGATCGTGGAGGGTGGCCGACCGACGAGCCGATAGATCGCACTGAGCACGAGCTCGCCGACTGGGAGCTGCTCATGGATGCGCTCGGTCGGCGTCCTCGGCCGGACCGGACGCATGAACGTCGACGAGTTGCGTCGAGGGATCGAGAGCATGCAGCCGAGCAGCCTACGAGCGTTCCTCGTACTACGAACGGTGGCTCTACTCCGTCGAGACGATCCTCCTGAGAAGGGCGTGCTCGCTCCGGGCGAGCTCGACGCGAGGCTGAGCACGTGACGTATCGCAGCTGCGGCCAGCGCGTGCGCGTCGCAGCCCGACCACATCAGGGCCACCACCGCGCGCCGGATATCTCAAAGGCAAGCCCGGCCGGATCGAGCGCGCTACATGCGGTCGTTCACGAATCCTGAGACGCGGGCGTACGGGACGGAAGGGCTTCCGCAGCAGCCGCTCTACCTCGTGCAGCTTCGCGCATCGCGACGTCTGGACCGACCATCGGGGCGGGCCTGCGAGCGACCGCATGTACGTCGACGTCTACGAGCACTGGCTGGAGGCCGACGAATGAGACGATCACGATCACGACCACGACACGATCACGACCATCCGCACGAGCCGATCACGAACGGCAACGAGTCGGCAGCGGCCGCACGCGTGCGTGCGCTCGAGGAGTTGCTCGTGGAGAAGGGCGTCGTCGACCGCGAGGACGTGCGTCACGCGGATCGACTGGCTCGTCTCACGTAGCCCGGCCGACGGAGCGCAGCTCGTTGCCCGTGCGTGGGTCGACCCCGAGTTCAAGGAGCGCCTGCTCGCGGACGCACGCGAGGCGGCGCACGAGCTCGGCCTCGACCCGGGCCGTCAGCGATCGTCGTGGCGCTCGAGAACACCGAAACCGTGCACCACATGGTTGTCTGCACGCTCTGTTCGTGCTATCCGAAGGCACTGCTCGGCCCGCCGCCCGACTGGTACAAGAGCTTGCCGTACCGGTCGCGAGCGGTCTCGGATCCACGCGGAGTGTTGACGGGAATTCGGCGTTCGAGCTCGACGACGACGTCGAGCTGCGCGTCGTCGACTCGACGGCAGACATCCGCTACCTCGTGCTCCCCGCTCGCCCCGCCGGTACCGAGACCATGTCCGAGCAAGAACTGGCCGCGATGGTCACGCGCGACACGATGATCGGTGTAGCGAGGCCTGCCGGTGCACACGGCCGCATAGACAGCTCGTCCTCGTGCGCGACTCAGGCAGGACGCAGGACGACCTCGATGGCCGTTCCCCGCCCGGGCGCCGAGTCGAGGCTCAGGAGCCCGTCGATCGCCTCCGCTCGGAGCTTGATGTTCGCGAGACCCTGGCCCTCGCCGGAGCTCTCGGAGTCGAAGCCGACTCCATCGTCGCTGACTGCCACGACCCGCCGGCCGTTCCGCTGAGCGATGGACACCTCCACGCGACGTGCTCCCGCGTGGCGGCGGGCGTTCCCGAGTCCCTCCTGGACGATCCTGAAGACCTCGATCTGCTCATCGGGCGCGAGCCGCACCTGCGGATCGACGTCGAGCTCGACGTCGAGCGCGCCGTCAGCCGTGAGCACGTCGACATAGCGACGGAGGGCAGCATCGAACGGTGCCGAGCCGCCGGCGGACGAGAGCGCGAGCACCGCGAACCGCGCCTCCTGCTGCGCAGCGGTGGAAGCGCGCTTGAGACGCGGCAGCACCTGGTCGAGCGGGGCACCGGTCTCGAGCATGTTGACCTGAGTCGTGATGGCAAAGAGGTACTGAGCGAGACCGTCGTGGATCTCACGCGCGACGCGGCCACGCTCATCTGCGACAGCTCGCCCGAACTCGGCCTGTGCGATCGCACGCCAGACCCCGACGAGCAGGATGCCGTACGCGATGAACCGCAAGAAGTCTCCCTGCAGCACGTTGTCGCTCGACACCACCGGGGTGAGGATCAGGTGCACGTCTGCGAAGAGCGCCAGGGTGGCGGCCAGGCACATCCAGCTGTCGAGATCGCGTCCATACCTGCGATAGCGCAGGGCGAACCCGATGAGAGCGACGAGCCAGAGGCCTGCGAGGACGGCTCCCGCGACGACGACGGACGCGCCGTCGACGACTTCTGATCCGCGTGAGCCCGCGCCCAGGGCGGACGGAAGGCTTCCGAGGACGACCGCCGCTCCTCCGAGCACGACCGCGACACCCGTACCGACGCACAGGAGCGCCTTTCGGCGATCGCCGAGCCGGCGGTCGGTGTACGGGGCTGCTGCGATGAGGGCTGCGCCGAGAAGCCGCGAGCCGATGAGCGACCACGCGGCCTCGGGGCCGAGAGATCCACCTCCGAGCACCGGCACGAGGCCGAACGCCGCCGTTCCGAGCGCGATGCTCCAGAACCCGGCAGCAAGGAGCAGGTCGAGAACACGACCCTCGACGACGAATCGCACACTCGCAAGCACTGCCACGATCGCGGCGACGACCGCGATCGCGGTATCGAACGCCAGTCGCGCCTCGGGGAGGGCGTATGTGGACGTGAACGTGTCCCGCACGGCAAAGAGTGCGGTCGCCGACGCGAGCAGTGCGACGAGCAGGAGCTCGCCGACGAGCCACGACCGATAGCTCTGGGAACGAGCGTGATCCACTTCTCCCCTTGTCGGCAGCGCGTGTCCTGCCGATAAGGGGTGTATGTCCGAGCGGATCCTGATCGTCGACGACCACCCGCTGACCCGTGACGCGCTCTCGGCATTGCTCTCCCAGCAAGGCTTTGACGTGATCGGCGAGGCGGCGGACGGCGAGGAGGCAGTCTCCGCGGTACGGGGCCTGCAACCCGATCTCGTCCTGCTCGACCTTCGGCCGCGCCCCAGAAGAACAGCGCATAAATGATGATCGCCGCTCGCATCCACAGCAGCATCAACCCGCAGAGCAACGCCCCGGTGAACAGGATCTGGCCGCCCGACTGCGCTCGGGGCAGCACCATGCGCCTGAACGTCACCGGCTTGTTCTGCTCGATGGCGCGGCTCTTTTCGTAAAGCCCGATGGCGAGCACCGGCGCGAAGACCAGGAAGCCGGCCAGCGCGGGAAACAGGATATAATCCCATTCCAGCAGCACCAGCCCGAGGATGATCGCGATGGACAACAGGAACACAAACAGGCCGTAGAGCAGGCTCGGCAGCGGATCGGTCATCAGGTCCCGCCATCCGGCGCGAAGCCAGTCAAGACGCGCTCGCCGGCGCAGATCGCGAGCGTAGGGATTGTCCTTGGGAGGGCCGCGGCACGACGGGAGGAAGGGTCGACATCATCGCCTCCTGATCACGTCAGCATGACGGATGCGCCGCGCTGAAGGCGCCGCGCGGGCCGTCCGGGGGCGCCGACCTTGACGTGTGCCACGCACCGGGGCTGCGAATTCGTTGCGCAACATAGACGAGATGGGCGTTGGCAAGGATCACGACGAGCAGGGCGGCGCCGGCAAGACCGACGACAAGGCCGCGAGCGCGAGAAGCATCATGGCCGCGTCGCCCTTGTCGAGCAGATAGATCGCAAGGATCTTGCGGTCGACCGGACTCAAGCCGATGCTCCCAGGCGGGCATCTCGCCCTGTCCGCCCTTCGTAGATCGATGTGTAGACCGACTGGACATCGCCGCCATAGATCCAGGCATTGTCGGTCAGGTTGGGCGCGCCCAGGCCTGGTTGCCGCGACCGTCGGCGCCGTGGCAGACGACGCAATTGGCTGCGAAGACAGCTGCTCCGGCCATCACCGATCTGGCAGTCCTGCCCCGTGCAAGAGCGGGATCGGACAGCGACATCACATAGTCGGTCACATGCGAGAATGGCGTCATCGTCGAGCATCCCGTCGCGGCCGAAGGCCAGCATCTGGCTGACCCGCGTCTCTTCGGGTCGCTGCTGTTGATCCCGGCCTTGATGGTCTGCGCGATCGCTTCGGGATTGCCGCCCCACAGCCAGTCGTTGTCGGTCAGGTTCGGAAAGCCCGTCCCGCCGGTCGCGTCGACGCCATGGCAGGCCGCGCAATTGTCGCCGAACAGCCGGTGTCCGTCCTCGCGGACGCTCTCCATCAAGGCCTGGTCGGCGCGGATCTGGTCGATAGTCCAGTCGCAGCGATCCTGCTGGTCCATACCGATCGCGCCACGGCAGCCCGGTTGACCTTTCCGATACCAGCCGGCGCTGGTCGCTTGCCGAGCAGGCCCTTGGTGTAGGTGTTGCCCAGTCGGCCAGGCCGGCATCAGCAGCCAGTAGCCGAGCGCGAACAGGAAGGAGACGATCAGGAAGAACCAGACAGCGCGCGGAACCGGCGTGTTCAGCTCCTTGATGCCGTTCCACTCATGGCCGGTGGTCATGTGGCCGCTGTGGCGGATCGCGTTCGCCTACCGCCACGGCTCGTCCTCGTCGTCGATGATGTCGCTCGCCGCCTTGTCGAACCGCTCCTTGTTCGACGGCCACAGGCATAGATCAGCAGCGCCGACAGCCATGCGCGATCAGGTAGAACAGCCCGAACGACTTGGCGAAGGCGACCAGCGTGTGATGATCGATCATCATTGCCGCTACTTTCCTGCGCACGGGCGGGCGTGCGCCGCATTGGTGAGGTGGCCCAGAACCTGGAGATAGGCGACCAGCGCATCCATCTCGGTCACGACTCCGCTTGTCGCCGTCGAAGGTCCGGACATGGGTGGCGTCGCCGTAGCGCTTGGCCAGGCCGTCGCGTCGTCATCGTCCGGCGAGGCCTGGCCGACGGCATCGGCCGCGGCATTGGCGATCATCTCGTCGGTATAGGGCACGCCGACGCGCGCGCTGCGCCCTCAGATGATCGCCGAGATCGTCGGTCTTCAGCTCGTTGCGGCCCAGCCAGGCATAGGCCGGCATGATCGACTGCGGCACGACGTCGCGCGGATTGTTCGAGATGGGCGACCTGCCACTGGTCGGAATATTTGCCGCCGACGCGCGCCAGGTCCGGGCCGGTGCGCTTCGATCCCCACAGCATCGGGTGGTCATATTGCGATTCCACCGCCAGCGAGTAGGGGCCGTAGCGCTCGACCTCGTCCTGCAAGCGTGCGGATCATCTGCGAATGGCAGGCATAGCAGCCCTCGCGGATGTAGATGTTGCGGCCGGCCAGCTCGAGCGGCGTGTAGAGCCGCATGTCGGGATCGGTCTCGACCGTCTCGTCGATCGTGAACAGCGGGGCGATCTCGATCAGCCCGCCGATGCTGGCGACGATGATGATCGCCGATGGCGAGAGCCGATCGAGTTGCGTTCGAGCCGATAGTGCGTTTCGAACATGCATCGTCTATTCCGCAGGCTGGAGGCTGTGCGGGGACCGGTTCGTCGCCCGTCAGGGCGCCGGTCCGGCGACGGCCGCCGGATCGTCATCCAGATGTTGTAGGCAGCCGACGATCGCGCCGATCAGGAACAGCAGGCCGCCGATCGCGCGCGCAACATAATAGGGATGCATGGCGACCATCGATCTCGATGAAGGAATAGGCGAGCGTGCCGCTGTCGTTGTAGGTGCGCCACATCAGGCCCTGAACGATGCCCGAGTTCCACATCGCGAAGACGTAGATCAGCGTTCCGGCGATCGCGAGCCAGAAGTGGACCTCGACCAAGCTGGCCGAGTACATGCGCTCGCGCTTCCACAGCCACGGCACGAGCGCGTAGATCGACCCGAAGGTGATCAGCGCGACCCAGCCCAGCGCGCCGGCATGGACATGGCCGACCGTCCAGTCGGTGTAATGCGACAGCGAGTTGACCGCGCGGATCGCCATGAACGATCCCTCGAACGTCGTCAGGCCATAGAAGACCGCCGCCATCATCATGAAGCGCAGCGTCGCGTCGTCGCGCACCTTGTCCCATGCGCCGTTGAGCGTCAGCAGCGCATTGGCCGCGGCGATCCACGACGGCACCAGCAGCATGACCGAGAAGGTCATGCCCAGCGTCTGCACCCATTGCGGCAGCGCCGTGTAGTGGAGGTGATGCGAGCCCGCCCACATGTAGAAGAAGGTGATCCCCCAGAAGCCGACGATCGACATCCGGTAGGAATAGATCGGCCGGCCCGCCCGCTTGGGCAGATAATAATACATCATGCCGAGGAAGCCGGCGGTCAGGAAGAAGGCGACGGCGTTGTGGCCGTACCACCATTGCACCATCGCATCCTGGACGCCGGAAAACAGCGAGTAGCTCTTGGCGCCGCCGAACGACACCGGCACCGCCAGATTGTTGACGATGTGCAGCATCGCGACGACGAGGATGAAGGCCAGATAATACCAGTTGGCGACGTAGATGTGCGGCTCCTTGCGCCGCGCGAGCGTGCGCAGGTAGAGCACAAGATAGGTCACCCAGACGATGACCAGCCAGATGTCGGCATACCATTCGGGCTCGGCATATTCCTTGGACTGGGTGATGCCCATGAAATAGCCGCTGACCGCGAGCAGGCAGAACAGATTGTAGCCGAGCAGCACGAACCAGGGGCTGAGCTGGTCGGGCAGCCGCGCGCGCGATGTTCGCTGCACGACATGGAAGGAGGTGGCGATCAGCGCGTTGCCGCCGAAGCCGAAGATGACGCCGGTCGTGTGCGCCGGCCGCAGCCGCCCGAAGCTCGACCAGGCTGCGTCGAAGGTCAGTTCCGGATAGGCCAGCAGCGCAGGCGACCCAGACGCCCGATGAACATGCCGAACACCGCCCAGACCATGGCACAGGACGATTCCCGCCTTGCTCGGATCGTCATAATAGGAATTGAGCCGGTCCTCGCCCGGCTCCGGCTCGAAATAGCCCGCAGGATAACGAAAAGCAGCGCAAGGCTGAACAGGAGGACGATGAACCCGTGCGTCTCCATCGGATCGGCCCGGCCGGCAGCGGCGATCGCCATAGGGAGCGACTGACTATCGCGAGCAGAATGACGATGCCCATCGCACCTTGACGTTCGTTGAGAGTGAGGCCTGAAACCACCCTGTCACTCCTTGTCTGTCGGTGCGAATTCGCGGTGTCTGCTGCATGTCGCAGCCCTCACAAGCCTCAGCGAATTGGCGATGACGGTGAGTGAACTGGCCGACATAGCGACAGCCGCAAGCAGCGGCGTGACGTAGCCGAGCATCGCCAGTGGCACCGCCAGCAGATTATAGCCGACCGCAAGCGCAAAATTCTGGCGAACCACCCGCATCGTCCGCCGCGCAGCTAGCACCGAACGCGGCAGGGCGAGCAGGAAGTCGCCCAGGAAGACAAGGTCCGCCGCCTGCCGACCGACATCGCCTCGGCCGTGCCGGGCGCGATCGAGGCATCGGCGGCAGTGAGCGCCGGGCCGTCGTTGAGGCCGTCGCCTACCGTCAGGACCCTGTGTCCCGCTCGCTGCAGCCGGGTAATCGCATCCTGCTTTTCGGCCGGACTGGCGTTCGCTTGGGCGGTGGAGACAGATTACTCGCGCGCGAATTCCGGCGACGGCGCCGCATGTTGTCCCCAGGAAAGAATCGAAAGCTCGGATGCCGAGCGCCTTGAGCCGCGCAAGCGACTCGATACTGTCCGGCCGGGGGCCGTCCGCAAAGGAAATCAGCCGCGTGGACTGTCCTTCGATTTCAAGTGCCGCCGCCATCGAACCGGCCGTCTCGGGACGGCGCAGCGCGACGGCCAGCCCGTCCAGCGCCCGCGCCGCCATGCCCAGCTGCTTCCGTGACGTCCTCCACAGCGGCCGCCCGACAGCCGATGCTCCCAAGCGCGTCGCAGTCAGCGCCCGGGAGAGCGGGTGACGGCTGTGCGAGGCCAGTCCAAGCGCTACAGAACTTTGCTCCTCGGACAGCGCAGCGAGGGCCTCGCCGTTCGGTGTCGGTTGACCCATGGTCAGGGAGCCAGTCTTGTCGATCAGCCCGCGGTCGATACTGGAAAGGCGTTCGAGCGCGCTCCATCCTTGACCATGATGCCTGCACGCATCAGCGCGCCGCAAGCCACGACCTGCGACACGGGGACGGCAAGTCCAAGCGCGCAGGGGCAGGTGACGATGAGCACGGCGATGGCGATGACCGCCGAATGGTGAGTGCCCGCACCGGCAAGCATCCAGCCGATGAAGCTGGCCAGCGCCAGCATGGACGACGGGCACATAGAGTTGCGAGGCACGATCGGCAACACGGACATAGGCTGAACGCGCCTCAGCCCGATGCTTCCATAAGGCAGGGCGATCTCGGCCAGCGACGTTTCGTGGCCCGCGGCCATCACCCGCACATCGAGGGGCGTGTCAGGTCAGCGTCCCGGCATGGACGATGGCCCCGATGCGCGCGACGACTGGCGTGCTTTCCCCCGTGAGAAGCGACTGATCGAGGCTGCTCGATCCGGCGATGACCATACCATCGGCAGCGAGACGTTCACCGGCCGCACCCGCATGACCATACCGGGCACAAGATCGCGCGCGGCAAGCCAGGCAGCTGTGCCATCGCGGCCAACCACCATCGTGCCGGGCGCCGCCTGGATCGCAGCAACGCATCGACGCCGGCCCTGGCGCGGGCACGCATTGCAGCATCCAGCGCCCGCCCGGCGAGAAGGAACAGCAGCAGCATCAGCGTGCCCTCGAACCAGGCATGCTCCCACCGGTCATCGTCTCGTAGAAACTGAGCGCGGTGGCGAGGATGACGCCGATGGAGATCGGCACGTCCATGTTGGCCCGCCAGCGGCGCAGGGCATCCCACGCTGATGAAAAGAACGGCCGGCCCGCAAATGCGATGGCAGGCACGCTGATGAGCGCCGAGAGCCAATGGAACAGGCCCCGCGTGGCGTCGTCGGCGCCCGACCAGATGTGACCGACAACAACATTACGTTCATGCTGGCAAACCCGCCACGGCAGCGGTGCGAGCAGCGTCTGTCACTGCCCGAAGGGCGCCGGCGAGTTCTGATTCCCGGAGCTGGCTGGCAAAGCCGCTTCTTTCCAGCGCTGCGACCAGGTCGGGCATGGCGATCGTGGGGGCATGCATGATGCGAACATGCCGTGCGGAAAGGTTCGTCCGTGCCGAGGCGACCTGCTCAAGGTCGTTCAGGGCACGCTCCACCTTGCCCATGCAGCCGGCGCAATGCATCCCCGGCACGACCAGCACCGTTTCCTGCAGGACCTCGGTCGCGGTGCAGGCGGGAACTGTCTCGGCAGGACCCGTTAGGTGCGCCATGGCGGTTTCAAATCGAGCGCTCTCCCGCGGCGAGCTCCAGGTCGCTGGATGGTGCCAGCAGCGCGGCCCAGAGTCCATCAGCTGAAACCCTGGTCCTGCGGGGCGGATACGGCAGCTCCGCTTTCCGCTCAGCCGTCGACCTTCGACATCGCGGCCAACCTCATCGTTCTGATCGTGGGAATGGTCAGCCGATGGCGCCGCTTTCCTTGAGCTTCGAGATCTCGTCCCAGGACAGGCCGAGATCGAGCAGCGCGGCCTCGGTATGCTCGCCATGCTCGGGCGCGCGGGTCGGCGTGGCGCGCTCCTCGTCGAACTGCGCCGGCGAGGTGACCAGCGTCAGCGTCGGACCGTTGACCATCTCGACATCGGCGAGATAGCCGTTCGCCGCGACCTGCGGATCGCTGTGGACCTCGAGCGGGGTCTGGAACGGCGACCACACGCCCTTGGCCTGCTTCAGCACCTCGCACCACTCGGCATAGTCGCGGCCGGCGAAGACCTCGTCGAGCATTTCGACGCAGGCGCGCGCATTCTCCTTGCGCGCCTCCATGTCGACGAAGCGGGGATCGGCGATCAGCTCGGGACGGCCGATCACTTTGCAGAAATCGGCCCAGTAGCGATCGGCATCGAGCATCACGAGGATGATGAAGCGGCCGTCGCGCGTGCGGTAGGTGCCCGACAGCGGGTTCCAGGTCGCCTTGCGGTCATGGCGCCGCGTGGCGCGGCGTCCGGCATTGAGCTTGGCGTGGGTGATGTCGGGCTGCAGCTGCCACATGCCGACGCCCATCAGCGAGACGTCGATGATCGAGGGCTCGCCGGTCGTCGCGCGGCGGTACATGGCGGCGGCGATGGCGCCGGCGATGGTCAGCCCGCCGACCACGTCGCCGAAGGCCGGTCGCTGCATCGTCGGATAGTCGGCGCCAGGCGGCGTGAACACCTCGCCGAAGCCGGCGCGCGACCAATAGGCGGCCGCGTCATAGCCGCCGCGCTGCAGCGTCCGGGCCGCGCGCGCCATAGCCCGAGCCGCGGACGTAGATGATGTCCGGATTGTGCGCGCGGATATGTTCGCACTCGATCTGCAGCCGGCGGCGGGCGTCGGGACGGAAGTTGGTCAGGAAGACGTCGCATTCTTCGGCCAGGCGATAGATGAGCTCGCGTCCTTCCGGCTTCTTCAGGTCGACCGCCACCGACTGCTTGCCGCGATTGGTGAACTGGAAGCTGGGATCGACGCCGTTGTAGCTCTTGTGCAGCCCGGCCGTGACGAGGCCGCGATAGGGATCGCCGGTGACCGGATGCTCGATCTTGATGACTTCGGCGCCCCATTCGGTGAGGACGCCGCCCGCGATCGGCACGAAGACATGCGACGCAACTTCGAGGATGCGCACGCCGGAGAGAGGTTCAGCCATGCAAAATGGCTAGAGGCTCAGGCACCGATCGACAACCGGCACGGACTTGCCCGAACGTCCGAACCGCCACGCAATTCAGCCGCCCAGCCGCCTTCGACGATGGATCTCGACGTCGCATCGCCGTCCATCACCCATTCCCGACATTCACCCTCATTAGAATGCCCTGCCGGCGCACCCTATCTCAACCAGCTCCTGATTTCTCGGCCCTGGCTACTTGAATTCAGGGCCTGTGCCATCCGCGTTGCGTGAAAGAGGCAGGAGATGATCGTCCAGGCGGCGACGAGCTCCAGGCCGATATCCGGCCGCCCACACAAGAGTCCCCCGAGCAGGATGACCATGTTGGGGTTGCGTCGGGCCGTAATGAGGCGGAACCGGCTGTCGGCGGGTTCCCACACGTGAATTTGCATCCCGAACATGCGCCTGAACAGGAATTCGATCAGGCGCTGGACGCAATAGCCGCCAATGATGATGGCCATGATGATCGCGAACTCTTTCGCGCTGAAGCCCAGGCCCCACGTGTCGAGACCCATCCCCCACGCCCACCACCATACAGGCGGGTGGATCTGATCAATGCCGTGATCGAAAACCTTGCCCCGTCTTGTAGAGGTGATGGTGCAGCGGGCGAGCTTTCCATCGACAGTGTCGAGTATCATGAAGCTGAGGCCCGCCAGCATTCCCCACCAATAGGCCCCATGCCAGAAGAAATAGGCGGCAAGCACGCACAGCACGGCTCCGATTGTCGTGACCATATTGGGGGTGAGGCCCAGCCATGCCGCGACCCTGGTGAGCACCAGGGCGGCCTCCGGCCACGCATATTTGGTGAGGATGTCGGTCACCCCCTTGTACGCGGCATAATAGCTGGCCCGTTCCGCCGCCGGGCGGCTCTCCTCGGTCAGGCGCATGACGAACGGCCGTTGGCGTTTGCGAAGCTCGTGGTTGTAGAGCGTGAACTCCTGGTCGACGACGATTTCGGCGATCCCGAGCCCCGCGGGAAGCGGCATTCCGGCTTTCATCGCCTTTTCGATCCTGGATGCCAGCGCCCTGTCCGAGCCGCGGATATGCGCCATGATCGGCGTCCTCTGGGCATCGACCAGCACTCGAGCCGGTGAATTCGCCATGAAGCGCACCAGCTCGGGTTCGAACGCATAGTCGAGATTGACGAGGAGCCGTGGCGCTCGGCCCCTGGTCGGTTCGAAGGCCAGACCGACTTCGGCTGCGATCCGGCGCAGTCTTTCGATTGCGCTCAGGGACCAGATGCGCGTCCCGTTATTGCGCGCAGCCACCAGGGATGGTTTGGCAGAGGTCGCCATGCATC
>CAVWPL010000005.1:0-35522 GCA_963756925.1 uncultured Actinomycetes bacterium
GAAGCTCCCCGATCTCTCTCGGTGCCACCCGCGTCATCGTCAACGAGGGCCGCGGCGCGCTCTTCCCGCACCGCGCCCAGGGGGCTCCGTCGCGCGGTATCAAGGAGACAGCGGGCTGCCGGTGGCTTCTCGTCCAAGGGTCGGCCGGATCGGGCTGGCGTCGGCACTCGCCGCCGTGGACGCCGGGGCGGACCTGGTCGCCACGACCGTGTACCCGCTCGCGCTGACGCTGCATCGCGTGTCGGGAGAGTCGCTCGCCGAGTCGCTCGAAGGGCTCGGGCAGGCGACCGGGCTCGAGACAGACCGGCTCTGGGAGGCGTCGGACGTCATCGACGAGCACATCGGGGACGAGCCGGTGTCTCCGGTCGCGCCGAGGATCGCGGTGCGCGCGGCCGAGTACGACCTGCCGTCCGGTCTGGTCGCGGCGCTCGACGTCCACCTGCGAGCCCATACGGCCGCCGACCGCCTCGAAGAGGTGCTCGAGGAGGTCGGAAAGGTTCGCGCCGAGGCAGGGTGGCCGCCGTTGGCGGCGCCCATCGGTCAGATCCTCGCGAGCCAGGCGCTTCTGCATGTGCTCGAAGCTCGGCGCTATGGCACCGTGATCGACGAGTTCCGTGCCCTCGTCCAGGGCTCGTACGGCGAGACGCCGGAGCCGGTCGATCCCACGGTCGAGCGCGCGGTCGAGCTGCTCGCGCCCAGGTTGGTGCTCGACGACGAGCCACTGACCGCAGAGGACGTCCGCGAGGCGGCCGAGGGCCTGGCGGCGAGCGAGGAGGAGGCTCGTGCTCATCGCGATGTTCGGATCCGACGCCGAGGGGCTCCTGCGCGTGATCCGTGCTCGCCACTCGCGGGATACAGCGCTCATCGCCGAGGATGCCGACGCCGAGCGCGGAGAGCGAATCCGGGAGCTCGTGAAGATCGTCCAGGAGAGCGGCGTCGGCGAGATCGAGATCGAGGACGAGGGGATGCGCGTCTCGGTGCGACGTGCAGACGAGCCGCTGCTTCCCGGTGCTCCACTTGCTGTCGGGCTATCGGACGCCGGGGTCGACCCCGCGCGGGTCGACGGGTCCCCGGCAGGCGACGGGCTCGTTCGCGTCGAGTCGCCGATGGTCGGCGTGTTCTACCGCGCCCCGAATCCTGGAGCTCCTGCGTTCGTCGACGTCGGCGATGCGGTCTCCCCGGGTCAGACCCTGTGTTTGCTGGAGGCCATGAAGCTCTTCAACGAGCTGAAGGCCGAGGTTGCAGGAACGGTGCGCTCGATTCAACTCGAGAATGCGCAGCCCGTCGAGTTCGGACAGCTTCTGTTCGAGATCGAGCCGGTGCTCGCGCCGCCCGCGGTCTAGTGCCTGCGTTCTCCCGGGTCCTCGTCGCGAACCGTGGCGAGATCGCGGTTCGCGTCATTCGCGCACTCCACGCGGCTCGACATCGAGGCGGTCGCCGTGTACTCGACAGCCGACGCGGATGCGATGCACGTCGCGCTCGCGGACCGGTCGGTGTGCATCGGTCCACCGGCCGCGGCCGAGAGCTACCTCCGCATCCCGAACGTCGTTGCCGCGGCCGAGACGACCGGCTGTACCGCGGTCCATCCCGGGTACGGGTTCCTCGCCGAGAATCCGGCCTTCGTGAGAGCGTGCGAGGACTCGGATCTCGTCTTCATCGGGCCGGGTGCAGACGTCATGGAGCGGATGGGCGACAAGATCCGCGCGAAGCACGAGATGGGCGCCGCGGGCGTCCCGCTCGTGCCGGGAACGGAAGGCAGCGCGAGCGTTGCGGAGCTGCGAAAAGGCGCCGTCGATGTCGGTTTCCCGGTCTTGCTCAAGGCGGCGTCCGGAGGAGGCGGGAAGGGCATGCGGCTCGTCGCCTCGGAGGACGAGCTCGACGGTGCGTATGCGGCTGCCGCTGCCGAGGCGGAAGCAGCCTTCGGGGACGGTTCCATCTATCTCGAGAAGGCGCTCTCCCCTGCGAGGCATGTCGAGATCCAGGTCCTGTGCGACGAGGCCGGGAACGTGCTGACGCTCGGCGAGCGAGAGTGCTCGATCCAACGCCGGCACCAGAAGCTCGTCGAGGAGTCACCCTCCGCCGCGCTCGATCCGGAGACACGTGAGGAGATGGAGTCCGCCGTCGAACGCGCCTGCGTCGCGATTGGCTATCGGAACGCAGGCACGTTCGAGTTCCTGCTCGGGCCGGACGGGAGCTTCCACTTCATCGAGGTGAACTGCCGGCTCCAGGTCGAGCATCCGGTCTCGGAGCTCGTCACCGGGATCGACATCGTCCGGGAGCAGGTGAAGATCGCTGCCGGAGTTGAGCTCGCGGTCACCGGCAGAGCGCCGAGACACGGGCACGCGATCGAGCTCAGGGTCAATGCCGAGGATCCAAGTCGAGCGTTCGCACCGGCACCCGGCACCGTGACCCGTTTCCGGCCGCCATTGGGCCCCGGCGTCCGCATCGACACCGCCATGATCGAGGGAAGCGAGATCCCGCCGTTCTACGACTCGCTGATCGCCAAGGTCGCCGTCTGGGACGAGAGTCGTGCAGCGGCAATAACGCGTGCGGTGCGGGCGCTGACGGAGCTCGAGATCGACGGTATTCCCACAACTCGCGAGCTCGCGCTCGACGTCCTCCAGTCGACCGAGTTTCGGAGCGGCAACTACTCGACGTCGACGCTCTCCGAGCTCGAGGGGCGCGTTCCGTCCCTCGCGACGGCATGACGACCCCTACCGGTCGCCGGGCGGCACGGAGGACCGCGCTCTTCCTCCTCTACCAGTGGGATCTCACCGGCCAGCCACTGGCGTCGTTGTACGAAGGCACCCCCGACGAGTTCGCGACAACGTTCGCGAGCGCGGTTGCCGATCGGGCCGAGGATCTCGACCGGCGCATCACCGAGAGATCCGACGACTGGCCGGCCGACAGGCTCGGTACGCTCGAGCGGAACATCTTGCGGATGGGCGTCTACGAGCTCGAGGAGGGGACGGTGCCGCCCGAAGTGGCCATCAACGAGGCAGTCGTGCTCGCGAAGCGCTACGCGTCCGAGGAAGCAGCCTCGCTCGTGAACGGGATCCTGGGCAACATCGCCAGAGAGGACGTGGCCCGATGACCGCGGTCGACGAGGCACTCGCACATGCCGAGGAGCTGCTCGTGACGTTGAACGCCCGCAGGGAGGCGCTCGAGGGGCTCGCGAACGCGGAGAGCATCGACTCCGATGCTGCTGTCGACGTCATCACGGAGCTGTCCGAGCTTGCGAAGCAGATCGAGGCCGAGCTGACGCGAGCGCGCACGCTGGCCGAGGCCGGTCCCGTTTCGACGGATGCCACCGAATAGCGCTCGACTCCGGACACCTGGCGAGCTTCGTGACGTCGTCGAGAACTACCTCGGATCGCTCGCGCTGACCACTGAGCTCGGCGGGCTCGAGGAAGCGCTGCGGTACTCCCTCGAGTCCGGTGGGAAGCGCATCCGGCCCGTCCTGTGCCTCGCAGTCGCGGAGGCCGCAGGCGGCTCGATCGAAGACGCGCTGCCCGCGGCGGGAGCCGTCGAGCTCGTCCACACGTTCTCGCTCGTCCACGACGACCTTCCGGCACTGGACGACGATGCGGAGCGCAGGGGGCGCCCGAGTGCCCACGTTGCATTCGGAGAAGGGATCGCGGTGCTCGCCGGCGACGCTCTGCTCGCCGAGGCTTTTCGGCTCGTCCTTTCGTACGAGAAGCCCGAACCGGCACGCGAGCTCGTGCAGGCGACCCTCGGGATGATCGGCGGTCAGTACCGGGACGTCACCGAAGCTGACCCGAACCTCGAGGAGCTCCATCGACTGAAGACCGGGCGGCTGTTCGGGGCATCTGTCGGGCTCGGTCTGTGGGCAGCGGAAATCCCAGAGCACGCGCAGGGATCCTGGCGAGCGTTCGGCGACGAGCTAGGACTCCTGTTCCAGATCATCGACGACATCCTGGACGAGGACGGCGTTGCCAGTGAGCTCGGTCACGACGCCGCCCGTGCGCTGGCGGACGACTCTGCGGAGCTCGTACGGGACCGGCTGGAAGCCGTTGGCGCCGACACGACGACGCTCCGCGAGCTTGTTGAAGATCTTGTTGTGAGAACCACTTGAGGGTCGACGCCGCTCGATATCTGGCTACTATCCGACCCTCACGAACACGCCAGGGCGGCGCGTCCTACGACGTTTCAGCGCTGCCCGTCGTTCGCTCTCCTCGATGTCGAATCGCCGCCGCAGACTCCTGCATGCCCTCGCACTTGTCGCGATTGCGATCCCGACGGCTGCGACCATCGTGCTCGTGGTCGGGTATACGGGCGAACCGCAAAGCGCCCTCGCGGCACCGGTGCGAGACCGCCCGGCGAAGCGAGCGGCGCCGAAGCCGACCCGCGGCGAACGAGCAGCCGCCGTTGCGCTTCGTGCAGTCGGTGTCCCCTACCGCTGGGGCGGCATGTCGCTCTCGGGTGGGTTCGACTGCTCAGGCCTCGTTCGCTGGGCGTACGCGCGGGTCGGCGTGGACGTCCCGCACAACTCGTACGCGCTCTACCACACTGGCCGCTCCGTACCCCGGCGCCAGCTACGCCCGGGCGACGTGCTCGTGTTCTCGGGTCTCGGGCATGTCGGCCTCTATCTCGGTCACGGGAAGATGGTGCACGCGCCGTACTCCGGCAAGACGGTCGAGGTCGTGCGTCTCGCCCGCTCGCACTACGGGCGACGAATCGTCGGCGCGCGTCGCGTCGTAGCCTGATCCGCTCTGGAGGCGCCTCGCGTCATCATGCGTCCGTGAGGCTTGGAACCGCTCACCGCTGGCTTCGAACCACTCTCGCGTGAAGAAGCGCCTGGACACGCTGCTCTTCGAGCGGGGGCTCGCCGCGAGCCGAAGCCAGGCGCAGGCGTTCGTTCTCGCCGGCCTCGTCCCTGGCCATGACAAGCCGGGGGAGCAGGTCGACGAGAGTGTCGAGCTCCAGCGTCGAGAAGCCCCCGCCATTCGTGTCCCGTGGTGGCGAGAAGCTCAGGAATGCACTCGACGCGTTCGACGTGGACATCGAGGGCGCGTGACGCGGCGGACGTGGGCGCCTCGACAGGAGGCTTCACCGACTGCCTCTTGCAAGCTGGCGCGGCCCGCGTGGTAGCGATCGACGTCGGCTATGGCCAGCTTCATCCGCGCCTGCGCGCCGACGCTCGAGTTGCGGTGCTGGAGCGCACGAACGCGCGGAATCTGCGGGAGCTCCCGTTTCCACCGGAGATCGTCGTCTGCGACGTCTCCTTCATCAGTGCGACGAAAGTGCTGCCGCCGGTGCTCGCGCTCGCGAAGCCGGGCTGGGAGGCTCTCGTCCTCGTCAAGCCGCAGTTCGAAGCCGCTCGCGCGGACGTCGGTAAGGGCGTGGTTCGCGACCCCGAGGTGTGGCGGAAGGCGCTTCGAACTGTCGCCGAAGCCGCACGGGACTGGGTGGAGAGGCCGCCGGGGTCGTAGACTCAGGGTTGCCCGGGCCGAAAGGAAACCGGGAGTTCTTCCTCCACCTCGTCAACCGTCCGGCTCGAGCCACTCCCGATGACATCAACCGCTGGATCGCCGAGGCCACCGGGCTCTAGCCGTGCGCAGGCCGTCGCGCGTGCGGCGGTGGTGACGCACGGAAAAACAGGGCAGATCGGTGCCGGCCTCGCGCGGCTGCAGGCGGTCGCTGCCGAGCACGGCGTCGACCTTCTCTTCCCGCCCGACGAAGCCGAGAAGCACGGCGTCGAAGCTGCGCACGAGCCGACACGCGCGGACATCGCGGTCGTCCTGGGCGGTGACGGAACGGTGTTGCGCGCGCTCACCCGTTTCCTCGGAGCCGGAGTGCCGGTCGTCGGGGTCAACTTCGGCCGCGTCGGGTTCCTGAGCTCGGTGCCTCGGCGGGATCTCGAGGCCGGGATGGCGCGCGTCTTCGCAGGTGAGTACGAGGTGGTCGAGCTTCCGACGCTCGAGGTCGAGCACCCGGACGGCACCGGCCGTGCGGTGAACGACGTCGTCGTCTCCAGTGCAGAGCTCGGACGCATGATCGAGCTCGAGCTCGTCGTCGGCGGCGAGGAGCTGGGCCGGCAGCCGTGCGACGGGATCATCTGCGCGACACCCTCCGGATCGACCGCGTACAACCTCTCGAACGGTGGCCCGGTCCTGATGTGGGGGCTCGAGGCCATGGCGCTGACCTTCGTCGCGGCGCACTCCCTCCACGCACGGCCCCTCGTCATCCCGCCTGGATCCGACGTGATCGTCTGGAACCGGACGCAGGACATCGGAGCCGCAGTTCTCGTGGACGGGCATCAGGGTCTCGACGCTGGGCACGGCCGATCGCGCCGTCGTCCGGCTCGGCGCGGAGCGGTCCCTGCTTGCGACGCTGCCCGAGGCGACCTTCGTTCGTCGGTACCGGCAGAGCTTTGCTTCGTAGCCTCAAGATCGAGAATCTCGTGCTGATTCGCGCTGCGGATCTCGACTTCGCTGCGGGCCTGAACGCACTGACCGGAGAGACGGGGGCGGGCAAGACGATCTTCGCCCAGGCGATCGGGCTCTTGCTCGGCGCGCGCGCGGACGCCTCCTCGGTCGGTGCGGACGGTCGCGAGGCGTATGTCGAAGCCGAGTTCGACGTGCCCGACGGGCTTCTTCGACGAGGAGGACGTCGCGGCTCTCGCCGAGCTGCGGCCCGAAGGTGAGGCGGGTCTCGTGCTCGCCCGGCGCGTGTTCGGCGACGGGCGCACGCGTGCGTATGGGTGGGGCCGCTCGGTCGCACGCGAGGATCTCGCGACTGCCGCCGAGCGTCTCGTGGCGATGTCGGGGCAGTTCGAGCAGCGTCGACTCGCGCGGCCCGCGTTCCAGCTCGACGCCCTCGACTCGTTCATCGGCCCGGAGCAGCTCGAGCGGCGTCGCGCTGCTGCTCTTGCCTGGCGTGAGCTTCTCGCAGCACGTCGTCGACATGAGGAGCTCACGCGCGACGCGGACGCTGTCACTGCTCGGCTTGCCGAGCTCGCAGCGCTCGTCGAAGGTGTCGAGGGGCTCGAGCCGGACGATGAGGACGAGCTTCGGCGCCAGCGCGAACGGCTGCTCCACGCGGCGGAGTTGGGCACAGGCGCGGCGGCTGCGGCCAGGGCGGTTGCACCCGACGAGGGCGAGGGAGCAACGGAGCTGGCTGCCCGTGCCGAACACGCCCTCGCGCCGCTCGAGCGACTCGCGCCCGAGCTCGCGGACACGGCTGGCGAGCTTCGCGATGTCACGCTGCGCTTGCGCGAGATCGGCAGCGACCTGCACCGTTTTCTGGCGTCGCTCGACGCCGATCCGAAGGTGCTCGAGGATGTCGAAAGCCGGCTCGAGCGCATCTCCGATCTGAAGCGGCGATTCGATGGCGCGTCGTTGGCCGCGCTTCTCGAGCGCGCCGATGCGGCTCGCCGCGAGCTCGACGACGCAGCGGCCGGGCGCGACCCTGCCGCAGCCTCGGCGGAGGAGGTCGAGGCGGCGGCTGCACGCATCGCCGGTATCGCCGCGGAGCTCACCGAGAACCGGCAGGCTCACGCCGAGCCCTTTGCCCGCGCGGTTGCCGAGGAGCTCGCGGGGCTCGGCATGGGGGAGGGAGAGTTCCTCGTCGAGCTCCGGGAGCGCGAGCTCGGCTCCACCGGGAGCGACGAGGCGCTGTTCCTGATCCGTCCGAACCCAGGGCTGCCGTTCGGCCCCGTCGCGGAGACGGCGTCGGGAGGCGAGCTCTCGCGGGTCGCGCTCGCTCTGGCGGCTGTCGCCGGAGGAGAGACGCTGGTCTTCGACGAGATCGACGCCGGCATTGGAGGTGTCACGGCACATGCGGTTGCGGCGACTCTGCAACGGCTGGCCGAGCGCGCCCAGGTGATCACCATCACGCACCTTCCGCAGATTGCGAGCGTGGCGGAGCGGCACTTCCGCGTGGAGAAGCTTCCGGGCGATCCGACTCACACGCGTATCGAGGAGCTCGACGACCTCGTCCGGCGCGAGGAGCTCGAGCGCATGCTCGGCGGCGAGGAGTTCATCGCGTCGGTCAAGGAGAGTTAGGGCGACGCGAGAGTCGCCCCTCCGGGGGTGTGCGCAATTTCGTAGGTGCGAGGCTCGCCTCGCCCTCGCCGCCCAAGCCTCCGACCCCAGTGCCTGGTACGGTTGGATCCCGTGGCCAAGTTCGTTTTTGTCACGGGTGGTGTGGTGTCCGCGTTGGGGAAGGGCATCGTCGCGGCATCGCTCGGACGTCTCCTGAAAGCGCGCGGCCTGTCTGTGAGCGCGCAGAAGTTCGACCCGTACCTGAACGTCGATCCCGGGACGATGAGCCCGTTCCAGCACGGCGAGGTGTTCGTGACCGAGGACGGCGCCGAGACCGACCTCGACATCGGGCATTACGAGCGATTCATCGACGAGAACCTCTCGCGCAACGCGAGCCATACGGCCGGTGCCGGTCTGGGAGACGGTCCTGCGCAAGGAGCGGAAAGGCGAGTTCCTCGGCGCGACTGTCCAGGTGATTCCTCACATCACGAACGAGATCAAGGCACGCATCCGGCGGGCGGAGAAGGTGGTGCCTGCGGATGTCGTGATCTCCGAGATCGGTGGGACCGTCGGCGACATCGAGTCGCTTCCGTTCCTGGAGGCGATTCGCCAGTTCCGGCGGGAGGTCGGGCACGGAGAACGTTGTCTATCTGCACGTCACGCTCGTTCCGTTCCTCGACGCTGCAGGCGAGCTGAAGACGAAGCCGACCCAGCACTCGGTGAACGAGCTCCGCCGCATCGGCATCCATCCCGACATCGTCGTCTGTCGCTCGACCGAACCGCTCTCGGATGACATCCGGGAGAAGATCGCGCTGTTCGCCGACGTAGACCGGCATGCGGTTATCGGTTCGCCCGACGTGCCCGACGTCTACATGATCCCGGAAGTGCTCCAGGCCGAGGGCCTCGACGCACTCGTGTGCGAGAAGCTCGGCATCGAGACCGGCCCCGCCGAGCTCGGCGAGTGGCGAGAGCTCACCGAGCGGAGCCGCGACCTCGACGACGAGGTCGAGATCGCGCTCGTCGGCAAGTACGTCAAGCTCCACGACGCGTACCTGTCGGTGCACGAGGCGCTGAAGCACGCAGGAGTACATCACGGCGCACGCGTGCGCGTTCGCTGGGTGGATGCGGAGCACATGTCGTACGAGGAGACCGTCCGTGAGCTCGAGCAGGTGGACGGGGTGCTCGTGCCCGGTGGCTTCGGCTCCCGTGGGTGGGAGGGGAAGATCCTCGCCTGCCGCGGCGGCGCGCGAGCGAGAGATTCCGTATCTCGGCATCTGTCTCGGCATGCATGTCGCGGTCTCCGAGTTCGCTCGACACGTCGCCGGGATGGACGGCGCCAACTCCACGGAGATGGATCCGGAGACGCCCTTCCCCGTGATCGACCTGCTGCCGGAGCAGAAGGAGATCGAGGATCTCGGCGGGACGATGCGCCTCGGTGCGCAGGCTGTCGAGCTGGCCGAAGGAACGCGCGCGCTCGAGACGTACGGCGAGCCCGTCGTGCACGAGCGCCACCGGCACCGCTACGAGGTCAACAACGAGCTCCGGCCGCGGCTGCTCGAAGCCGGCCTTGTCGTCTCCGGCACGTTCCAGGACGGACGGCTCGTCGAGGTCGTCGAGCTTCCCGACCATCCCTGGTTCGTCGCGAGCCAGTTCCATCCCGAGTTCAAGTCACGCCCCACTCGCCCCTCGCCGCTCTTCCGCGACTTCGTGGGTGCGGCGCTCGAACGAGCTCACGCGCGTTCGAGCGTCGAGCTGCACGCCGCGGGATAGCCTGCGGTCCGCATGGCCGTACCCGGTCTCCTCGACAACTTCCTCGAGCTGTGCGCCATTCCGAGCCCGTCGGGACGGGAGCGTTCCGTGGCGGATCGAGTGGGCGCCTACCTGACGGAGCTCGGCCTCGACTGGGACGAGGACGATGCCGCGACCCAACTCGAGGGTGACACGGGGAACATCTACTGCAGCGTGCCGGCGACGAGCGGCACCGGGACGCCGATCTTCCTCTGTGCGCACACCGACACGGTCCCACCGGAGGCAGCGATCGAGCCTCTCGTCGAGGAAGGCGTCGTGCGAAACGCGGCGGGCACGATCCTCGGCTCGGACAACAAGGCAGCGGTTGTCGTCATGCTCGAAGCGACACGGCAGATTCTCGAGGACGAGCGACCGCACGCGGGTCTCGAGCTCGTCTTCACGCCGCAGGAGGAGGTCTCGCTGCGGGGCGCCGCTGCGTTCGACGAGACGCGCCTCGTCGCGAGAACGGGGTTCGTCTACGACCAGGGCGCGTCGATCGGCGAGATCGTGCTCGGCTCACCACACGGTCGCCTGCTCGACTTTCGCTTCCACGGACGCGCGGCCCATGCGGGAATGAGCCCCGAGGACGGTCGCTCGGCGATTGCCGCTGCGGCACGTGCGATTGCCGACTTCCGGCTCGGGAGGATCGACGAGGAGACCAGCGCGAGCGTCGGTGTGATCTCTGGTGGGACCGCACGGAACGTCGTTCCGGAGTGGTGCGAGTTCGTCGCCGAGGTGCGGTCGCACGACGAGAGCAAGGCGAATGACCTCGTGCGCGAGATGCTCGAGACGGCCGCGTTCGCCGCGAGCCTCTCCGAGTGCGAGCTCGAGTCCGAGGTGCGTCCCAGCTTTCCCGGCTATCGCTTTCGCGAGAGCGATCTGCCCGTCGTACTCGCCGCGCGCGCGCTTCGGAGTGCCGGGTTCGAGCCCTCGTATGCGCTGAGCGGCGGAGGCGCGGACGCGAACGTCTTCAACGCCCGGGGCCTTTCGTGCGTCAACCTCGCGAACGGGATGATGGAGATCCACACGCCCGACGAGCACATTGCCGTCGCAGATCTCGACGCGATGGTCGAGGTCACGCTGGCGCTCGTCGGCGCGGCCTGCGAAGCGTAGGACAAGCCTCAGGTCGGGAGCACGATCGAGCCGTCCGCGCCAAGTGTCCAGAACGGGTTGTGCGCGACCTCCCACGCGTGCCCGTCCGGATCGACGAACACGCCCGAGTAGCCGCCCCAGAACGTCTTTGCTCCCGGCCGGGCGATTGCCGCTCCCGCAGCCCCGGCCTCCACGAGCACCCTGTCGACCTCCTCGGGGGAGCGCACGTTGTGGGCGAGCGTCGTCCCACCCCAGCCACCGCCGTCCGCGACCGCCGTATCCTCGGCGAGCTGCTCGCGGCTCCACAGCGCGACGATCATCCCTCCTGCCTGGAAGAAGACGATATCGGAGTCCGCGTCCGAGGAGCTCGACCAGCCGAGTGACTCGTAGAACGCGCGTGATCGACCGACGTCCGCGACGCCGAGCGTGATGAGGCTGACGCGCTGCTCCATGCCGCGGAGTGTGACGAACGACCCGATAGCGTGACGGGCGTGGAGACGCGTCGCCTCGGGCCGGTCGTGGGGCTCGGGACGTACCGGACCTTCGATCGCGACGAACAGCTCGCCGGTCACGTCGTCGCGGCGGCACTCGGGGCCGGGACGACGGTATTCGACTCGTCGCCGATGTACGGCGGCGCCGAAGCCTCGCTCGGGATCGCGCTCGAGGGTCGCCGGACTGGACACGACGGTCGCTACCAAGATCTGGACGTCAGACGTCGACGAGGGCCGTTCGCAATATGACGCACAGCAGAGGTTCTTCGGACGCGTCGAGATCGAACAGGTCCACAACCTCGTCGCCTGGCGCGACCATCTGAACTGGCTCGAGGAGGAGCGTGAGTCGGGACAGATCGACCGACTCGGCGTCACTCACTACGACCACGCTGCGTTCACGGAGCTCGAGCGGGCGCTGGAGTCCGGGCGCTTCGACACCGTGCAGGTTCCGTTGAACCCGCTCGAGCGCGAATCGGAGCGCCGAATCCTTCCGCTTGCGCACGAGCGGGGTATCGCCGTGATCGTCATGCGTCCGCTCGGAGGCGCACGGAGCGCCTTGCTGGGTCGAGATCCCGGTACGTCGAGCCTGGAGCCGCTCGCGTCGTTCGGCGTGACCACGTGGGGGCAGGCACTTCTCAAGTGGGCGCTCTCCGACGATCGGGTCGACGTCGTGATCCCCGCGACGTCGAAGCCCGAGCGTGCACACGAGAACGCGGGAGCGGGATCGCCCCCGTGGTTCGGCGCAGAGGAGCGAGGCTACGTCGAGCGTCTGGCCCGCGGCTGACGAGGTATCGTCCCGCGCGCGATGCGGATAGGCGTTGCGAAGGAGATCAAGCCGCAGGAGTCCCGGGTCGCTCTGACCCCGGCAGGCGCACGAGAGCTCGCCCAACGCGGGCACGAGGTGCTCGTGGAGTCGGGCGCGGGCGCCGGTAGCGCGTTTCCCGACTCGGCGTACGAGCGCGCCGGGGCCTCTCTCGTGTCGGTCGACGACGTCTGGGGTCGCTCGGATCTCCTCCTGAAGGTGAAGGAGCCGATCGCGCAGGAGTACCCGAACCTCCGCGAAGGCCTCACGCTGTTCACCTACCTGCACATCGCCGCGGACGAGCCGCTCACGCGCGCGCTCGTCGAGTCCGGGATCACCGCCATCGCCTACGAGACCGTCGAGACGGCACGCGGCGCGCTTCCGTTGCTCGCGCCGATGAGCGAGATCGCCGGCAGGCTCGCGCCGCAGGCGGGCGCGCATCACCTGGAGAAGCCAAAGGGCGGTCGCGGGATTCTCCTCGGGGGCGTGGCCGGCGTCGCCCAGGGTCGCGTCGTCGTCATCGGGGGCGGCATCGTCGGCTACAACGCCGCTGTCATCGCGCTCGGTCTCGGCGCTCAGGTCACGATCCTCGAGCGCTCGGTCGACCGGATGCGGCATCTCGAGGAGATCCTGAGCGGCCGTGTCTCCCTCGCTGATGTCGTCGACGCTCCAGATCGAGGAGTCGCTCAAGGAAGCAGACCTCGTCATCGGCGCTGTGCTCATCCCCGGTGCGCTCGCGCCCAAGCTCGTGACGCGAGACATGCTCGGGGCGATGAAGGAGAGCTCGGTGCTCGTGGACGTCGCGATCGACCAGGGAGGGTGTGCGGAGACTTCCCGGGCGACCACGCACGACGAGCCGGTGTACACCGTCGAGGGCGTCGTCCACTACTGCGTCGCCAACATGCCCGGAGCAGTCCCGATCACGTCGACGCGGGCGCTGACCAACGTGACCTTGCCGTACGTCGAGGAGATCGCCGACCACGGCGTCGTCGAGGCAATCCGGCGCGACGCTGCCCTTGCGAAGGGCGTCAACGCACTTGGCGGCCAGGTCACGTACGAGGCCGTTGCGCGAGGCCCACGGGCTCGAGTACACACCGCTCGACGACGCTCTCGCAGCCGGCGTCGCCTAGCCCGCTCACGCACCGTTGCGGGTGCAGGCGATTCGTGCCTGCGCGTCGAATAGAGCACGACAATGGACGAGTCCGTCGAGCGGCGCCTCGCAGCCATGGAAGCGCAGCTCGTGGCGCTCGCCGGTCGCGTCGCCGAGCTCGAGACGACGCCGGCTTCGGCACAGACCGCGCACGAAACCGAGCCCCGCGCCACGTTGCAGGTGAAGCCGGAACCGCCTGCTCGCGCCGTCTGAGTCGCCACCAGGAGCGTCGAAGACGTGCAGTGGTGCGGGCGCCGACGACGCCGGCGGCACCGATCCGAAGCCAGCGGAAACGCTCGAGGACCTCCTGGGCGGGCGCGTTCTCGCCTGGGTAGGCGGCCTCGCCATCTTCGTCGGCATCGTCTTCTTCCTCGTCATCGCCGTTGATCGAGGGTGGATCGGCGTGGAGGCTCGCGTCGCGCTTGCGTTCGTCGGATCGACGGCCTTGCTCGCCGTCGGGCTGTTCCTCTTCGAGCGGCGCGGTCAGACCGACGCAGCCATTGCGGCAGTCGCCACCGCCTTGGCCGCTCTGTACGCCTCGCTCACGTACGCGACCGCGGTTCAGGACGTGATCGGCAGCGAGGCCGGTCTCCTCGTCGCCACGCTGATCGGTGCCGTCGGAGCGACGATCGCGGTCCGGTGGAGGTCGCAGTTCGTCGCGGCGCTCGCCCTTCTCGGTGCGCTCGCGGCGCCGGTGCTCGTCGGAGGCGAGACCTCGACGCTGTCCCTGGCGTTCATGGTGATCGCGCTCTCGGCAACGGTTTCCGTCCTGCTCTGGCAGCGCTGGGGATGGTTGGCGGCGGGAGCGTTCGTGATCAGCGCGCCACAGCTCACGTTCTGGGCCTTCGACCGAGACGACCTCTTGCTTCCGCTCGTCGCGCTCGCGCTGTACTGGACGCTCTACGTCGTCGCAGCCATCGGCTACGAGCTGCGCGTGCCCACGGCGACGCTGCGGCTCTCGTCGGGTTCGCTGCTCCTCGTCAACGCAGGGTTTGCCGCCGCCCTCGGGTGGTTCCTGATCGACGACTGGGGCTCGGCAGAGGGAGGCACGGCGTGGGTGCTCGCGCTCACCGTCGCGCATGTCGTGCTCGGCGGGTTCGGCTTCCGACAGCGGATGAGCGGAGAGATCGCCGCGCTCCTGGTCGCCGTCGGTCTCGGCCTCTCGGGCGTCACGCTCGCGCTCGCTCTCGACGGACCGGCGCTCGTCGCCGGCTGGTCGGCCGAGGCCGCGATCCTCGCCTGGGTGGCGCGACGAACGGGAGAGCAGCGAGCGTTCGTCTTCTCCGGCGTGTTTCTCGCGCTCGCAGCCGTCCACACCCTGGGTGACGAGGCGCCACCGGAGTCGCTCATCGACGGCGTCGCCGATCTGGGTCAAGCGATCGTCGCCGTCCTCTGCGTCGGCGTCGCGGCCGTGATCGTCGGGCTCCTTGCCGAGCGGGCGGACCTGCGAATGGTGCTGTTCGCCTGTGCCGCGGTGGCGTTCGTATACGCGGCTTCGCTGGCGATCGTGGATCTGATCCAGGGTGACGCGGTCGAGCATTCACAGACTGCGCAGGTGGCGCTGAGCGCCTTCTGGGGAATCGTGGGTCTCGTGGCGATCGTCGTCGGCCTCGCGCGCGACGTCAAGGAGCTACGCCTCGGCGGGCTCGTACTGCTCGGGATCGGCGTGGTGAAGGTGTTCGCATACGACCTTGCCGAGCTCGACCAGCTCTATCGAGTCCTGTCGTTCATCGCGGTAGGGCTCGTTCTCCTCACCGGCGCCTATGCCTATCAGCGGGTGCGGGCCGTAGGGCGGAGGTCGTGACGCTCCTTGCGCTCGTCGCCGTCGCCATTGCGGCGGCTCTCGCTACGGAGGTCGACGAGACGCAGTTCCGGTACACGAGAGCGCTCAGCGGTCAGCAGACGGTGCCCGTGAACTTCGAGCCGGACGGACCGATGTACGGCCACGCGCGCATCGATTTCCCCGACCTCCGGGTTCTCGATGCCGACGGGAAGCAGGTTCCCTGGAGACCGGAGCCACTCCCCGCTGCAGTGCCGAGCCGGCCCGTGACCGTCATTGCTCGAGGGCGCCGAGACGGAGTTGTCTCGGTCGTTCTCGACCTCGGGCCTGTCCCGGGCATCGTGGATCGGGTGGCCTTGGACATTCCGGACAGGGCATTCGTGGGACGCGCGGCAGTGCAGGGAAGCAGCACTGCTGCCGAGGGCACCTACGCGAAGCTCTCCACGACCCCGATCTACGCGGTCCAGGGCGCTGTCGACGCACGGAGCACGACGGCCGTGTTCCCGGCGACGGACTACCGCTACCTCCTCGTGCAGGCGAGCGGTGTCACGCGGATCACGGGTGCGAGTGTCGCGCGCGTCCCGGAGAACGCCGTGCTCGAGCCGGTCGCGTCCGAGACGCGTCGCCGCGACCGGCCTCGTGCAACCGTGGTCAGGCTCGATCTCGGCTTCGCGAACGTGCCCGTCGATGCCATCCGGGTTCGTTCGAGCACTCCTCGGTACGTACGACCTGTGGCGGTCGCGGGCTCGAACGACGGCTTGACGTTCGTAACGCTTGGTGGAGGCGAGGTCGCTCGCTTTCGAGGTGTCGAGCTCTCGCAGCTCGACGTCGACGGCGCGCAGCCGCTACCTCCGCGTGACCATCCAGAACGGCGACGACGCCGCGTTGGAGGGGCTTCGGGTCACGGCTGAGGCGCGCCCACGTCCGCTTCTCGTCGCCGAGGGGTACCGGCCCCCGTTCCGCCTGCTCTACGGCTCGGCGACCGTCCCGGCGCCCCAGTACGACTTCGCACGGCTACCGGCCGCGGCAACCGGGTTTGCGCGTGCTCAAGAGGGTCTGCTGGGTACGGAGCGAGCCAATGAGGGGTTCGAGGCTCCTGCCGACGTGCGCACGTTCTTCGAGCGCCATGGCGACCTCGTCGAGATCGCGCTCGTGCTGGCCGCGCTCGTCGTTGCCGCAGCGGGTGTGCTGGCGCTTCGACGCCGGACTACCTGAGGGCCACGCGCCAGCGCGCCTAGCCGGTTGCTTCGCGCTTCGCCCTGCGGAAGAGCCGACCCGCTGCGCTGCCGTCATCGGAGGGCGGGGTGCCGTCGCCGTCAGGCTTCTTGCTCGAGCGATCCTTCGTAGGGAAGATCTTGATCGCCGCAAGTGTCACGAGGCCGGCAAGGGTGACCATGCCGACGACGTAGAGCACGAGCAAGACGAGTCCCAGGAGCGAGTCCAACGCCGCCGTAGAATAGCGCCGTGCCCGACGACGTACTCACGCGCGCTGCGACGGCGGCCCTCTAGGTGCCCCGCGCGTGCGTGATCGTCCTCGACGCGGTCGGGGCGGGAGAGTTGCCCGACGCCTCCGAGTACGGGGACGAGGGCTCCAACACACTCGGGAACATCGCACGGGCCGTCGGCGGTCTCGACCTGCCGAACATGGAGGCGCTGGGCCTCGGGAACATCATGCCGCTCGAGGGGTGCCCACCTCAGCCCGGAGCGCCGGCGGTCGCGGGTCGGCTGCTCGAGCGCTCGAAAGGGAAGGACACGACCACCGGGCACTGGGAGATGATGGGGATCGTCACGCCGACGGCGTTCCCGACGTATCCGCACGGGTTCCCGGACGACGTGATCGACCCGTTCATGAACCGCACTGGACGGGGCGTCATCGGCAACAGACCCGCCTCGGGCACGGAGATCATCCAGGAGCTCGGCGAGGAGCACCAGCAGACCGGGAAGTGGATCGTCTACACGTCCGCCGACTCGGTCTTCCAGATCGCAGCGCACGAGGACACGATCCCGCTCGAGGAGCTCTACGAAGGATGCCGGGTGGCGCGCGAGATCCTTAGCGGCCGCCACGCCGTCGGGCGCGTGATCGCGCGTCCGTTCACGGGCGAGCCGGGTCACTACGAGCGAACGCCGAACCGACACGACTTCTCGCTCGAGCCGCCTCGGCCGAACTACCTGACCACGATCCGCGACGCGGGGAGCACCGTGTACGGCGTCGGCAAGATCAGCGACATCTTCGCCGGTCAGGATGTCGACGAGTCGCGCCCGACGAAGTCGAACGTGGAAGGGATCTCGCGGACGATCGAGCTCCTCGCAGGAGATCGAGAGCGGCTTCGTGTTCGTGAACCTCGTCGAGACCGACATGCTCTGGGGCCATCGCAACGATCCCGTCAACTTCCACCGCTGCCTCCAGGACTTCGATCGCAGGCTTCCGGACATCCTCGAGGCGTTGCATCCCGGCGATCTCCTGATCGTCTCGTCCGACCACGGCTGCGATCCGACGACGCCGTCCACCGATCACTCGCGCGAGCACGCGTTGCTGCTGGCGTACGCGGCCGGGCGCAACCCCGCGGGGCGCGTTCACGAGGACGGAGAGTTCGCCGACGTGGGCTTCACGGTGAACGCCTGGCTCGGCGGCAAGTCGCCAGGCAGAAAGCTTCCCGGCCGCGCCGATCGAGCTGTGATCCGCGCTGCAGACCTCATCGAGCGCGAAGCGGGACGGCGCGGAGCACTCGGCCGAGGAGATCTCCGCGCTCGTCCTCGGGCTATGCGTCGGGGGAGATCCCCGACTACCAGATGGCCGCCTGGTGCATGGCCGTCTTCTTCCGGGGCCTCACGGGCGCGAGACGCACGCGCTCACGGAAGCATTCATCCAGTCGGGCGACACGCTCGACATGGGCGCAGCGCTCGGCCGCCGTGTCGTGGACAAGCACTCGACGGGTGGGGTCGGGGACAAGACCTCGATCGCGGTCGGCCCGATCATCGCGGCGTGCGGCGTTCCGTTCGGGAAGATGAGCGGCCGTGGCCTCGGCCACACGGGCGGGACGCTCGACAAGCTCGAGTCGATCCCGGGCTTTCGCGTCGAGCTGTCGACCGAGGAGTTCATCGCCCAGGTGCGCGAGATCGGTCTCGCGATCGTGGGCACCTCGGCGGACCTCGTCCCGGCCGACAAGAAGCCTCTACGGCCTCCGGGACGTCACCGCGACCGTCGACATCGTGCCGTTGATCGCGGCTTCGATCATGTCGAAGAAGATCGCGGCCGGTGCCCACGCGATCGTGCTCGACGTCAAGGTCGGTGACGGGGCGTTCATGAAGACGCTCGACGACGCCCGGATCCTCGCCGAGCAGATGGTGGGCCTCGGCCAGCGCGCCGGACGCCAGGTGGTGTGCCTCCTCACGGACATGGAGCAGCCGCTCGGGCACGCGGTCGGCAACGCGCTCGAGATCCGCGAGGCCGTCGCGACGATCGTCGGGAGCGGGCCCGGAGGACTTCACCGAGCTCGTGCTCGATGCCTGCGCACGCTTGCTCTCGCTCTCCGATCTCGGTATCGATCTGGACGAGGGCCGGCGGCGCGCGAAGGCGGCGATGTCCGACGGATCGGCGCTCGAGGCGTACGAGCGGTGGATCCGCGCACAGGGCGGCGATCCCGACCTCGCACGTCTCCCGGTCGCGCCGGTCGTCCGCGAGGTCGTTGCTCCGCGGACCGGGGCGGTGACCGCCGTCGGCGCGCTTGCGGTCGGCATCGCGGCGCTGGAGCTCGGAGCAGGACGTCGGACGAAGGAGGATGCGGTCGAGCATGCCGTCGGGGTCGTCTGTCTTGCGAAGCGCGGCGACGCGGTGACGGAAGGGGACGTGCTCGCCGAGATCCACGCGCGCGACGACGCGTCGGCCGTGCTCGCGGCAGAGGCCGTGCTCGCGGCGTACGAGATCGGCGACGCCGCCACCCCGAGCGCACGGAATCCTCCTCGACGTCATCGAGTAGGACGTCGTGCCGGAGCTGCCGGAGGTCGAGACGATCCGCGCCCAGCTGGCGCCGCGGCTCGAGGGGCAGCAGCTCGTCGGCGTGGACATTCTCGACCTGCGGCTGACCCGGCCCGCACGAACCGCGCGAGGTCGCCGCCGAGCTCCAGGGAGACCGGGTCGCGAGCGTCGAGCGGCGCGGGAAGTACCTCGTCGTGCGACTCGAGGACGGAGGAGCGCTGCTCGTCCATCTCCGCATGACCGGGAGCTTCGGGTTCGAGCCGACGAGTCACGAGCGCGCTGTGGTCGAGCTCGAGGATGGCTCACGGCTCGCGTACAGAGACGTTCGCCGGTTCGGGACGTGGCTCGTCGTCTCCGAGCGGGAGCTCGAGCCGTACCTCGCGGCCAAGAACGGCCCCGAGCCGCTCGGCACCGCGTTCACGACGCGCGTGGCTCGCAGAACGCCTCGCCATCCGTCGCGCGCCGCTCAAGGCTGTCCTGCTCGACCAGCGCGTCGTGGCCGGTCTCGGCAACATCTACGCCGACGAGGCGCTGTGGCGTGCGCGGATCAGCCCGCTGCTCCCTGCGAACGCACTCGCGACCGCTGACGTGGGACGGCTCCGCCGAGCGATTCGCGCGTCGCTCGAGACGGGGATCGAGCGCCAGGGGTCGACGCTACGCGACTATGCGAAGCCCGACGGCTCGGCCGGCGGCATGCAGGACGAGTTCCGGGTCTACGGGCGCGAGGGAGAGCCGTGCCCGCGATGCCGTGAGCCGATCGCGAAGACGCGCGTCGGCGGCCGCGGCACGTGGTACTGCCCTCGCTGCCAGCCGGACGGCGTCAGCGCAGACAGGCTGGTCTCGTAGCTCGCCTCGTAGCTGACTTCCGGTTCGCTCGCGCACGGCGGGCGTGACCGGGATCAAGCGGGCGCGCCGGCGCTTCCGCACCTGCTCGGCCGCGAAGTAGCTCCCGAGGACGAAGACGAGCGCCGCCCCCTGCGCGAGCACTCCCTGCCACGTCGGGAAGACGCCGAGCCAGAGCCCTGCCCAGTACGGGAGCTCGAGGCCCTCGATCGGCGTCACGCCGATCCAGCCGACCTTCTGCATCGTCTGGACGGTCGTGCCGACCATCACGACGAGGACCCAGGTGATCAGGAGCCCGGTCGCGATGAGCATCTTCTTGTGCGGAAGCTTGCGCTCGAGCGCGATCACGAGGACGAATACCGCGACGACGCCCGCGAGGCCGAGAGCGACTCCCTGGAGGACCGTGAGCGCGCCGGCCTCGAGCGTCATCGCCTGGAGGAAGAGCACGGTCTCGAATCCCTCGCGGTAGACGCTCGAGAATCCGAGGAGGACGAGGCCCACGACCTGCGCGGTCGCGAGCGAGAGCCCCGCGCCGGCGAGGACGCGGCGCTTGCGCGGTGCAGGTTCTGGAGGTTCTCCTGCCAGTAGACGCGGTGGTAGAACCAGTTGAGGATCAGGAGCAGCAAGCCGATCGCGACGAGCGAGACGATCGCCTCGAGCTTCTCGCCGTACATCGCGAGCGACGTCAGCACGGTCTGGGCGACGACCCAGGTCACGGCGCTCGCGACGAGCGCCAGGCCGACACCGGCGAGGAGCGGTCGCCGGAAGTGGCGCTGGCCCCCGACGAGGCTGGCCATGAGCGCCGCGAGGATGAGCACGGCCTCGAGGCCCTCGCGGAAGACGATGATGGCCGAGTTCGTGACGACCGAGAACGTCGGACTGCGGGCCGCTTCCGATGCGCTCCTCGGCGCGCACGAGCGCCTCGTCGAGCGCGGCGCGCGTTGCGGCGATCTCCGCTCCGCTGCCGCGGCGCCCGAGGAGCTGGACGAGCCCGTCGTGGCCCTCGGCGCCGTACCAGAAGTAGCCCTCGACCTCCTGGAAGAGCGACGGCGCGAGCCCGCGCAGCCGCTGCTCGGGCCCGAGCTCGAACACGCCGTACGCCTCGAGCCGCGCCGACTCCGCCTGCTTCCAGTCGCCGGCGGCGGCCGCGGCCTGGAGGCGGTCGAGCGTGGCGGCGATCACGTCGAAGTCGGCGGTCTTGGCGGCCTCCTTCCAGCCGGCGGGTAGAGGCTGCCACGAGTGCAAGCGCGTCGTCGGTGGTCGCGCGCACGTCGTCCGGAGCGGCGACGGCGTCGCCGCGGGCAGCGTCGGCGAGCGCGCCGCCGAGCTCGTCGAGCGGCTGCTCCAGCCGTCGGGTGGAAGCGGCGTCGCGCGCGATCAGCGCCGCCTCGACGTCGTGGAACGCCGAGGCCGCGCCGTCGCGGAAGGTCACGGCCTCCTGGATCTCGAAGTCGAGCGTGACGCGGCCGTCCTTCACGCCCCGGCCGTACTCGATCGGCACGAGGCGCAGGAAGCGCTCGAGCTGCCCGGCCCGCCGCGCGAGCTCGTCGTCCGAGAGCGGCGCCGCGCGGAAGCCCGCGAGGGCCCGCTCGATCTTCGCCGAGCGGCGTGCTTCGCAGAGACCCGCTGCCCGCCGCCGCGGCGACCGCGGCGAACGACCGCGTCAGCTGCCGCTCCGCCTCCGCCCGTGCTGCGCCCGGTACGACGGGCGCAGGATCGTCCAGTAGCCGAGCGCGAGCGCGCCCATCTCGGCGAGGGTCGTGTCGAACCCCAGCGCTTCGGCGTCGCGAATCCCCGCGAGCGACGTGCGCAGGCGCGCGTCGTACGTGTCGAGCAGGTCACGGCGCACGGCTGCGGCAGCCGCTCTCGGAGCGACCGTGCCTGCTGCAGGTCGTCGAGGGCGACGGTGGCGTCCGCCGCCGCGCGCGAGAACCTCGTCGGAGGGCCGGAACTCGCGGACGAGAAGCCAGCTCGTGCGCCGGCGACGTCACCGGCGGCAGCGGCATGCACCGCCTCGTGGAACGACGTCCGCGAGGATCGTCGTCCACACGACGCTCCTGGCTGCCGCGAGGGCGGGCTCGTCTCCTCGTGCCGCCGCGCGGTCGGCCCGGCGAGCGCCGCGTGCGGCGCGCGGAGGATGCCGAGCGCCCGGCGAGCACGACCTCGACGCGCGCTGCGCGCGACCGCGAGCCCGTCTACGCGCGGCTGCTGCGTCGCCGAGGACGAGCGCCGCCTGCGCGTCGGACAGGGCGAGCTGGACGTCGCCGGCCGCCTGCCACGGTGCCGGGCCGCCCGCGGAGGCCGGAGCGGCGAGCACGATGCCCGCCGCCACGACCGCCGCGAAGGCTCGCACGGTCACTACTGGGCGATCTCCACCTTCAGCCGGGCAGCAGCCTGCGTCACCTGACCCGCGATCGCGGTCGCCCGCTCCTGTGCCGTACGGCCGAGGGAGTCGGCCTGCTCCGGCGTGAAGCGCCGCCCGGCCTTCTCCTGCTTCCTGAGCTTCGAGACGAAGCTCCAGAGGCTGTCGAGCTCGCGCTTCGTCTGGGCCGCCTGCTGTGGATCGACCCTCGCGATCGCCGGCTGGATGCCCGCGTAGATGACGCGGAGGCCGCCGAGGATGTCGCCGATGTCGGAGAGGCGCGAGACGACGTTGAACGCGTCGCCCTTCGCGCGGTCGCCGAGGACGAAGCGCGAGACCTTCCACTGCCCGAAGTACTCGCTCATCGTCGGGACCATCACGACGACGGCGGTGAAGGCGTCCGAGGCGGTCGGCTTCCACGCTGCGAGCAGACCGGTCGAGCTTGCCGGCGTAGAGCGCGAACGCGTCGGCGGACGCCTTGAAGACCGCGGCGTCGGGCAGCACCTCGCCGAACTCGATCTTGCCGTCGCCGTCGAGGTCCGCCTTGACGCCCCTGGCCGTGTACTCCGGCCGCGTGCCCCAGAGCATGCCCTCGGTCAGGTTGAAGAGGTTCCCGGGCTTGCGCAGGACGCGCCCGTCCGCGAGCTTCAGGTCGAACGGGACGGCGCTCGCCGGGTCTTCCTTCGCGCTCGAGCCCGCGTCGAGGATCACGTCGTAGACGGCGAGTGACGGCGTTCCCGCGACGACGCCCTCGACGCGCTCGTAGAAGGGGTTCCCGCCGATCCAGAGGGCCTTGGAGCGGGCGAGGAGCGGCTTGACGTCGCTCGCTTGCGCTGCCCAGAGCGCGCGTAGTCGAAGTCTCCGCCTTGGCGAGCGCGAAGTAGCGGTTCGCCTGGCCCGGAAGCGAGGGTGAAGCCCTCGAGCTTGGAGGTGTGTGCAGGAGGTAGGTCTTCGTCGGCGCGAGCTTCACGCCGTGCGGCGAGGCGGGCGGAGCGGCAGATGTCGTCCCGGCGCCGGCGGCGACGGCCAGCGCCGCCACGAGGG
Source organism: uncultured Actinomycetes bacterium (assembly GCA_963756925.1). Taxonomy (GTDB): domain Bacteria; phylum Actinomycetota; class Thermoleophilia; order Gaiellales; family Gaiellaceae; genus GMQP-bins7. The sequence continues at coordinate 23,335 of CAVWPL010000005.1, forward strand.
CGCCGACCGCTCGGCCGCCGCGGGTGAGGTGTTCGTGTGTTCATGGCGGTGAGGATAACCGAACCAGCGCCGCGATGTAAGGGTTGCCTTACATGCCGTCTGAACGGTGCCGACGGGCGCCCGGCCTAGACTTGACCGCGTGGGGCGCGAGCTACAAGACCGAGGCGGTCGTGCTGCGATCGTTCCGGTTCGGCGAGGCCGATCGCGTCCTCCACGTGTACACGCTCGACCGCGGGCGCATCGGAGCGGTCGCGAAGGGCGTTCGCAAGACGAAGTCGCGCTTCGGGGCGCGCCTCGAGCCGCTGTCGCAGGTCGAGCTGCTCCTGCACCAGGGCTCCGGCGAGCTGCACACGGTCACGGGCGCGTCGCTCGTCGACCCACACCGGCCGCGCCCGGGAGGACGCGTACCGGCTGTCGGTCGGCGCTCGTCGGGGCCGAGGCGATGCTCCGCCTCTACGTCGAGGAGGAGCGGAACGAGCGCGCGTTCGAGGCGCTGACGCGGTTCCTCACGGCCGTCGACGCGATCCCTGCGGGCTTGCGGGGGCGCGGTGGGCTCGACCCGCTCGCGCTCGCGTTCCAGCTCAAGCTGCTCTGGCTCTCCGGATACGTCCCGCATCTCGACGGCTGCGTCGAGTGCGGCGAGGAGGACGGGCTCGTCGGCTACCTGCCGAGTGCGGGCGGGGCGGTGTGCGCGGCGTGTGCGCCGAGCCGAGACCGTCGGGCTCTCACCCGAGGGCTTCCGTGGCATCCGGGCGCTCCTCTTGAGCCCGCTCGCGGACGCGCACGGGCTCGGGCTGGGGGAGCGTGCGGCTCGGGATGCGCTCGCCGTCGTCGTCGCGTCGTACGAGTTCCACGGCGGCTTCCGCCTCCGCACGTTGTCCGCGTGAAGCGAGAGCTCGGCGACGGGTACGAGCTCGACGACGACCCCGCACGGATCGACCGCGAGGCCGTGCACCGGTATCTGAGCGAGGAGTCGTACTGGGCGCGGGGCCGGTCTCGCGAGGTCCAGGACGCGCTCATCGACGGTGCGGCACGCGTCGTCGGCCTCTACCACGACGGTCGGCAGGTCGGCTTCTCCCGCACGCTCTCGGACGGCCACGCGCAGTCCTATCTCGCCGACGTGTACGTGCTCGAGGAGCACCGCGGTCGCGGTCTCGGCGTCGAGCTCGTGCGGTTCAGCGTCGACGAGGGGCCGCTCGCCGCGACGAGTGGTTCCTGCACACCGCGGACGCGCACGACCTGTACCGCAAGTCGGGTTCGGCAGCCCGGCACAGAGCGCTCGAGCGCCCGAGCCCGGCGAGCTAGGGGCCTGACGTGAAATTCACGCGGGCCGGATGGCGGCCACGACACGTCGCCGGATCGCCACCCGCGCGCGTCGCACAGGCTTCAAGCCTGCACGACGCGTACGGGCGACGCCCGGCTTGGTCGTGACCGCCCCCGACGGCGCGCCAATTTCGCATCAGGCTCTAGTCGCCCTTCGGCGCTTCCAGCTCTCGGCGAGCCTGTCGAGCACGAACGCGCGGGCGCCCGAGATCGCAATCCGCTCCTGGGCGAGCGAGTCGCGGTCGCGGATGGTGACGGTGTCGTCCTCGAGCGTCTGCTCGTCGATCGTGAGCGCGTAGGGCGTTCCGATCTCGTCCTGGCGCCGGTACCGGCGGCCGATCTGCCCGGAGTCGTCGTACTCGGCGGACACGGCGCGTCGCAGCTCCTCGTAGAGCGCGCGCGCCTGCCCGACGATGTCCGTCGTTCCGCGGGATCAGCGGAAGCACGGCGACCTTCACCGGCGCGAGCTGCGGATGGAGCCGCAGCACGGTCCGCTCGCGCTCGGCGACGACCTCCTCGTCGTAGGCGTCGACGAGGAACGCCAGCATCGAGCGGTTGACGCCGAGCGGCGGGCTCGACGACGTGCGGCGTGTAGCGCTCGCCGGTCCCGTCGACCCACTCGAGCTTCGTGCCCGAGGCCTCGGTGTGGACGCGGAGGTCGAAGTCGCCCCGGTACGCGATGCCCTCGAGCTCCGACCAGCCGATCGGGAAGAGGTACTCGATGTCGCTCGTCATCGTCGAGTAGTGGGAGAGCTCGTCGGCCTCGTGCTGGCGAACGCGGAGGTGGCTCCTCGCGGATCCCGAGCGCACGTGCCAGCTCACCCGCTCCTCGACCCAGTACCGGAACCACTCCTCGGCCTCAGCGGGCGGCACGAAGAACTCCATCTCCATCTGCTCGAACTCGAGCGTGCGGAAGATGAAGTTCCCGGGCGTGATCTCGTTGCGGAACGCCTTGCCGATCTGCGCGATGCCGAACGGCGGCTTGCGCCGGGCGATCTGGGCGACGTTCTTGAAGTTGACGAAGATCCCCTGCGCCGTCTCCGGCCGCAGGTAGGCGTCCTGGCCCGACTCCTCGAGCGCGCCGATCCGTGTCTCGAACATGAGGTTGAACTGGCGCGGCTCGGTGAGGTCGCAGATCTCGGTCTCGCCCGGGTGCTTGCTCGGCTGCCCCGCACTCGGTACTCGTCGAGGTGGTCGGCGCGGTATCGCCGCTTGCAGAAGCGGCAGTCGACGAGCGGGTCGGTGAATCCGCTCACGTGCCCGGACGCCTCCCAGACGCGAGGGTGGAGGATGATCGAGGAGTCGAGCGCGACGATGTCGTCGCGCTCCCTGACCATGGCCTCGAGCCAGCGTGCCTTGACGTTCTCCTTCAGGAGCACGCCGTAGTGCCCGTAGTCGTAGGAGGAGCCGAGCCCGCCGTAGATCTCCGAGGACGGGAACACGAACCCGCGCCGGCGTGCGAGCGAGACGATCTTGTCCATCGTGACGGTGTCGGCCATCCGCGAGACGTTACTCGACTGCATGCCGCGCTAGCCTCACCCGTACGGCCCGTGACCGACCAGCCGAGCACGAGGCCGTCGAGCTCCACATCGTCTCCGACGCCACGGGCGAGACCGCGGCGCGGCTCGTCCTCGCGCTCGAGGCGCAGTTCCCCGACCAGGCGTTCGTGGAGATCCGGCACCCGCGGGTCGAGAACGCCGAGGACCTGCACATCGCCGTGCAGCAGGCCCGCGGCCGGCCGGCGGTCATGGTCTACACGCTCGTCGAGCCCGGGCTCCGCGACGCGATGCGTCAGCTCTGCCGCCGCGCGCGTGTTCACTACTGCGACCTGCTCGGGCACCCCATCGACTCGATCTCGCGGGTCGCGGGCGTGGCGGCGAAGATGAAGCCCGGCGTGAGAGCGCCCCTCGACGCCCAGTACTTCAAGCGGATCGAGGCGATCGAGTTCGCGGTCAAGTACGACGACGGCGTGGGGGGTCGCGGCCTGGACGAGGCCGACGTCGTCCTCGTCGGCGTCTCCCGGACCTCGAAGACGCCGCTCTCGATCTACCTCGGCTACCTCGGGCACAAGGCGGCGAACGTTCCCGTCGTGCGGGGGATCGAGCTGCCGGAGGAGCTGTTCGAGATCGACCCGGCGAAGGTCGTCGGCCTCACGATCGACGCGGAGCGCCTCGGGGACATCCGGACGGCGCGCGTTCGCAGCATGGGCGGGCCGCGGAAGCGTTACGCGGCGCTCGAGGAGATCTACTGCGAGCTCGAGGAGGCGTCCGCGCTCCATCGCCGGCTCGGCTGTCCGTGATCGACGTGTCCGAGCTGTCGGTCGAGGAGACGGCCATGCGCATCATCCGGCTCGTCGAGCGGCGCCGAGCGGGAGGCGCACCGGTGAGCAACCCGTACGGCGCGCCCGGCGAGCGGCCGCTCCGACAACCGTTGCGACCTCCGCCCGGCGGACGAGGCGACCTGCGCGAGAAAGGGTGGGTGCCGCCCTGGCGTTTGGCCTTCTGGTGGTCGATGCTGTTCGCGAGCGTCGTCGTCTTCTACGTGCTGCTGACGCCGATCTGGCTCGGGCTTCGCGCCGCAGCGTGGGTCGCGGAGCTCAGATCGCGCGCTCGGCGCTCGTGAGCAGGCAGCGCTCGTGGTCAGTCGGCCGGCTTCGGGTCGAGCCTGAAAACATCTCCTCGGAGAGACATGGCATAGACCCGGCCGAGCTCGTCCTGGCCGAAGCTGGTCAGCTCCGGAACGACGAGCCCGAGCTCGTCGGATGCGGTGACGCGCCCGCTCTCGACGAGATATCGCGGCGATCTTTCCCGAGCAGAAGTCGCCGTACAGGTAGCGACCGGCTAGCGCCGGTAGACGCGCGTCGCGCGCCACGACGCCCCCGATGACCGCGCACGCGCCGACGGCGCGCGGGTACTCGAGCAGCGGTGCGACCGGCGAGTCGCAGGATGCGGTGAGATCGAAGGGCAGTGTCCCCTCGAAACACGGCCACCCGAAGTTCAGGCCCGGTTGGCCGCGCGGCATGAAATCGATCTCCTCGCGCCGCTCGTTGCCGGCATCTGCGACGAACATCGAACCGGACTCCGAGTCGATCCAGAACCGCCACGGGTTCCGCAGTCCGAATGCCCAGATCTCGGGTCGGACGCCGTCGACGTCGACGAACGGGTTGTCGGCGGGAATCGCGTACGGGTCGCCGGCACGCGGATCGATCCGCAGGATGCTTCCCGAGCAGGTCGTCACGACGCTGTGCGAAGAAACCGGGCGGGTTGAGGACGCCGCTGATCGCCGTCGCCGACCGAGGCATAGAGAAATCCGTCGGGCCCGAACTGGAGCATGCCGCCGTTGTGGTTCTCCCACGGCTTCGGGATCGTCAGCAGCACTCGCTCGCTGTACGGCTCGGCAAGATCGGGATCCGTCGCATGACGGCGAAACTCGGAGATGCGGATGTCGCCGTTCCCGGCGGTCGTGTTGTAGAAGACGTAGAAGCGGCCGCTCGTCGCGTAGTCCGGCGCGAACGCGATCGAGAGCAGCCCTGGCTCGCTCAGGAGCTTCACCTTGTCCCGAATGTCGAGGAAGGGCGCGGGAAGCGGCTCTCCGTCACGAACGATCTGCACCGTTCCCCGCTGCTCGACGACGAAGATGCGACGAGTGTCGCCCGGTGGCGCTGTTACGAGCACCGGTCGCTCGAACGCCCCGATCTTCGAGAGGACGGCCGTACCCGATACGACCACGGCTGGAGGCGGTGGGGTCGCCGCAGCGGGCGGTTTCGCGACCGAGAACGTTCCTCGCATGCCGAGGTGCGCGTGACCTGGGACGGTGCAGACGAACCGGTAGGAGCCCTTGCGAGGGAAGCGGACCGTGATCGTCTGGCTCTGAGCCCGTCGCAGGTACTTCGTTCGCTTGCCCGCGATCGCGAAGTCGTGGGGCGTCGAGGCGCGATTGCGGACGACGAAGCGCACGGTCGAGCCGGCGGGAACCGATCGCCGCGAGAGCGCAAACGAGAAGTCCCGCATGTCGACGCGCACGGTGATCGTTGCACGGCTCTCAGGCGCTGCGGAGCCCGCGAGCATCGCCGCCACACATGCGGCGGTCGCGATGACCGCGAGCCAGGTTGGAAGACGCCCCCACGCCACGACACAAGGCTAGGTGCGCCGGAACGACGCCGCCGGGAACCCTTACAGACCTCTTAGGAACTGCGTCAATGCCCGCTCGAGCGAAGCCCAGACGACCCGCGACGCCGCGGGTGCGGAGTTCGTGACGTTCAGCGCGCCGCGGACCGCGGAAGGAGCGGCGTAAGCGAGCGACGCCTCACCACCCTACGCGATCTGCGTAGCTGCTATCGGCGGGCTGATGTTGGCGTCGACGCGGGTAACACGGGCACGAAGCGGGCGACCGCGATGAAAGCGCACGACGTTGATGGTCGCGCCAAGCACTGGAAGCTGCTCGCCGAGGTAGCGGTAGAAAAGGTCAGCTGCCTCCGACGCATCCAACGAGACGAGCGACACCCTGTACGTCGTCTCAGCCATGCAACCACTATGGCAGGTCGGCTGTGAGCGAACCGCTTGGTCAGCCCGCTCGACGTTCGCACGCTGCATGGACAGCTCGCACTCGATGTCCCGGAGACCTGCGGTTTCGCGGAGCCACCCTCGGGGAAACAAGCTCTTGCTTTCAATCTGAAGGAGAAACTCGTGAACGAGGATCAGGTCAAGGGAAAGGCAAAGCAGGCTAAAGGGAGAAGCCCAGGAGTCATGGGGTGATGCTAAGAAGAAAGGTTGGCGATGCTGTGGAGGGTGCGAAGAAGGAGGCCGGAGACCTGAAGGACAAGGTCGGCAAGATGCTGGACGATGAGAAGGACGAGGCGGGGCAGGATACCAGCTGCTCCTGACCTTGAAGCTTCCTGTGGGGCCGCCCTGCTTAGGCGCAGGGGCCTTGGCGGAACTTGGGTAGACGGGACTAACTGGGCCGAGCGGTTCAGCCCTGAGGAGATCAGGGAGCTTGCGGCTGCCGATCTGGGACCGACTGCTGCCAGCGCAGGCGATGATCCTGAGGTACGACTGGTGCACCACGAGCAGCGCATTTGGCGGCATCTACGACAAGAACGACTGCTGAACGATGCGGATCCTCGCATCCAGCCTGATGCGGGTAGATTCCTCCCGCAAATGCGCTACGTGTACGACTTCGACGAGGACACGGGGGGAGGGCGCGAGCTTCTCGGGGGCAAGGGGATCGGCCTCGCCGAGATGACCCAGCTCGGGATTCCCGTACCCGGCGGGTTCACGATCACGACCGACGCGTGTCGGGCGTACATGGCTGCCGGCGGCGCCGTGCCAGACGGTCTCGACGACGAGGTCGATCTCCACGTCGGCGCGCTCGAGGAGCGGACCGGAAAGCGGTTCGGCGACCCTCGGGATCCGCTTCTCGTCTCCGTCCGGAGCGGAGCGGCCATCTCGATGCCGGGGATGATGGACACCGTCCTCAACCTCGGACTGAACGATGTCGCGGTCGAGCGGCCTGGGCGAGTCGACGGGGAACGCACGTTTCTCCTACGACTCGTATCGGCGGCTCATCCAGATGTACGGCGAGGTGGTGGACGGCGTCGACGGCCAGCGGTTCGAGCAGGCGCTGCGCGACCTCAAGACCGCGCGGGCTGCGAAGGAGGACGTCGACCTCTCCGCCGATGACCTCCGCGAGCTCGTCGAGACGTTCAAGGAGATCTACGAAGACGCGACGGGCCACGGCTTCGCACAGGACGCGCGCGACCAGCTCCGCCGCGCATACCGGGCGGTGTTCGACTCGTGGAACGCACCTCGCGCACAGGTCTACCGGAGGACGTACGACATCCCGGACGACCTCGGCACTGCGGTCAACGTCGTTCAGATGGTCTTCGGCAATCGTGGCGAGGCGTCCGGGACCGGAGTCTGCTTCACGCGCGACCCGGCGACCGGTGAGAAGACGCTCTTCGGTGAGTTCCTCTCGAACGCACAGGGCGAGGATGTCGTCGCCGGGATCCGCACGCCCGAGCCGATCGAGCGGATGCGCGAGCGCATGCCCGCCGCCTACGAACAGCTCGTCGGGACCCTCGATCGCCTGGAGGTTCACTACCGCGACCTCCAGGACATCGAGTTCACCGTCGAGGAGGGCAAGCTCTACCTCCTGCAGACACGGACGGGCAAGCGGACTGCCGCAGCTGCTCTCCGGGCGGCGGTCGACATGGTGGACGAAGGCCTCATCTCTCGCGAGGAGGCGGTCGCACGGATCGATCCGAGCCAGCTCGATCAGCTCCTGCATCCGAGGATCGACCCGACCGCGAAGATCGACATCGCGACCAAGGGTCTCAACGCGTCCCCCGGAGCCGCGTCGGGCGCGATCGTCCTCGATGCGGACACCGCCGAGGAGCGCGGGAAGGCCGGCGAGGACGTCATCCTCGTCCGCTGGGAGACGACGCCCGATGACATCCACGGCCTGATTCAGGCGCGGGGGGTGCTCACGGCGCACGGCGGGATGACCTCGCACGCCGCTGTCGTCGCGCGGGGGATGGGCACGCCGTGCGTCGCAGGCTGCGAGCGGCTTTCGATCGATTTCGACGCGGGAACGGTCACGATCGGCGACCACGAGCTCTCGGCCGGCGACATCATCACGATCGACGGCGGCACCGGAAGCGTCATCATCGGCGCTGTTCCGCTCGTCCCTCCGGCCATCGACGAGAACTTCGGCACGATCCTGGGTTGGGCGGATGAGCTCCGACGCCTGAAGGTGCGCGCCAACGCGGACACACCGGCCGACGCCGCGAAGGCCAGGGAGTTCGGTGCGGAAGGCATCGGTCTCTGCCGCACCGAGCACATGTTCATGGCCGAGGACCGGCTCCCGATCGCGCGAGACATGAACCTCGCCCGCGACGAGGAGGAGCGGCGGGGCCCTCTCGAGCGTCTGCTCCCGATGCAGCAGGCCGATTTCGAGGGAATCTTCGAAGCCATGGCCGGGCTTCCGGTGACGATCCGGCTTCTCGATCCTCCGCTGCACGAGTTCCTGCCGCCACTCGAGGAGGCGACGTCGGAGGCGATGCGTGACCGCATCCGTCAGCTGCACGAGGCGAACCCGATGCTCGGCACGCGCGGCTGCCGGCTCGGTCTGCAGTTCCCCGAGATCTACGAGATGCAGGTGGGCGCGATCGTTCGCGCGGCCATGGCGGTCGAGGAGAGAACGGGTGACGCGCCCCTCGTCGAGATCATGCACCCGCTCGTCGGCTTCCGTGAGGAGCTCGCGCGCTCCGCGAGCTCACGGAGCGCGTCGCTTCGGAGGCGCCGTCCGTCGCGTACCTCTGCGGGACGATGATCGAGCTTCCTCGCGCGCCCTGCGTGCGGACGAGATCGCCGAGGAGGCCGACTTCTTCTCGTTCGGGACGAACGATCTCACCCAGACGGCGCTCGGATTCTCGCGCGACGACGCCGAGGGAAAGTTCCTCACCTTCTACCTCGAGCACGGCATCCTCGAGCGGAACCCGTTCGAGGTGCTCGACGAGGACGGCGTGGGCGACCTCATGCGGATCGCCGTGGAGCGGGAAGGAGCACGAAGCCCGAGATCAAGCTCGGGATCTGCGGGGAGCACGGGGGAGAGCCGCGCTCGGTCGCCTTCTGCCACCGGCTCGGGCTCGACTACGTGTCGTGCTCGCCGTACCGCGTTCCGTTGGCCAGGCTCGCCGCGGCACAGGCAGCGCTCGCCGAGTCCGGAGTCACGCCGACTGATCGGCGGCGGGCGCCGCTACACCTGGGAGAGCGCGTGGCGATGCTCAGCGCGCTCACCGCGGCGACCGAGAGCGCTGCGAGCGCGGGTTTCCGTCGCAGGCTCAGAATGCGAGCGCGGCCGCCGCGCCACCGATGAGTCCGCCCATGTGGCCGCCGATCCAGACTCCTGGGATCAGGACGTGATCGCGAGATTGACGACACGAGACCCATCGCTGTCCACTCAACAACTATCTTTCGCGCCTCGAGCATGACGCGGCTCCCATCAGCCCCCAGATCGCGCCACATCGCCGACCGTGAGCGCGTCCGGCGACATGATAGCGCTCGAGCTGATCCGGCGAGCCCCGACACGACGTACAGGAGCGCATATCCCGGGGGTCCGAGGTACACCTCGAGAGCAGGGCCGATGAACCAGAGCACGAGCACGTTCACGCCGAGACGCAAGAACCCGTAATGAAGGAAGGCGGCAGCGTCAGGCGCCACTATTCACACTTCACCGACGAGCGGTCCGAAAAGCACGCCCTTCTCGTAGATCCAGCGCCGTCGCGTTGATCGACCGCCAGCAAGAGCGCGAGCAGGAACATGCCGACATTCTCCCGATTAGCGTGAACGCGATGAAGGGTCCGGACTGGGCCAGCGATCGCGACGCGCGCGGCGGCTGCCGCGGCGCAGTGGGCGGCGCGGCGACCCCGGCGGACCCGGGAGCGGAGACCGCCGGCCGAAGGTCATCAATCAGGGCAGATGCCGCGGCCGCCATCCGAGCACGAGACGTAGGTCTCGCGGTCCGGGGGGCGATAGCAGCGGAGGGCCTCGGCCACGGCGGCTAGCGTACCCGGGTGCGCGTTCACATCACTCTACACCGGACCAGGCCGGAGAGGCTCCGACCGGGATCGTCATCGACGTGATCCGAGCGACCTCGACGATCCGCCAGGCGCTCGCCTCGGGCCTACGAGAAGGTGCTGCGGACCGCGGAGATCGAGTAGGCGCGGGCGCTCCGCGACGAGCTCGGAGTAGGCGCTCGGCGGCGAGCGCGCGAAGTGCTCGATCCCCGGGTCGACCTCGAACTTGCCCCGTGAGGACGTCGAGCCCCAGGACGGGCCGTGATCCTCACGACGACGAACGGACGCGTGCGATCGTGGCCGCCGGAAGACGGTGCAAGCGCGTGTACGTCGCATCGCTCCGAACCTCGGCGCCGTGGTGGAGGCAGTTCGGGCAGACGCCGACGACGTACTCGTGGTCTGTGCAGGTGTCCAGGGAGCGTCGCGCTCGACGACGCGTTCGTCGCCGGGCGCATCGTCCAGGAGCTTGACTGCGAGCGGATCCGACGCAGCGGAGGCAGCAGCGCGCCTCGTCACGACCTGGGACGGCGCGACGAGGCGTTCCGCGCCTCGAGGAGCGGCCGAAACCTGCTCGAGAACGCGCCAGACCTCGAGGCGGACCTTGCCTTCTGCGCACGCGAGAGCGTCCTCGAGGTCGTGCCGCAGCTCGCGCGGATGCGCGGTACCGCGGCCGAGATCGCGCTGTGATCGTCAACCGCGACGACGAGAGAGGGCCTGCGACGTCGTTCGCGCTCGTCGCGGACTCCTACGAACGCGGTCGGCCGGGCTACCCCGAGGATGGGGTCCGTTGGCTCGTCGGGGACGGACCCCTGGACGTCGTCGATCTGGGGGCGGGAACCGGGAAGCTGACCCGGTCGCTCGTCGTGCTCGGACATCGGGTCACTGCCATCGAGCCCTTCCGGAGATGCTCGAGCACATCCCGGGGGCTGCGCCCGGTGCCGCGGCGATTCTGGGCAGCGCCGAGATCATCCCCCTTCCCGACGCGTTTGCGGATGTCGTCACGTCGGCGCAGGCGTTCCACTGGTTCGACCAGGCGCTGGCGCTCTCGGAGATCGCGCGGGCGCTCAGGCCGGGCGGCGGGCTCGCCGCCTGGAACACCGCGACGATCGTGAGCCGTGGGTTGCGGAGCTCAGCGAGAGGTCGTTGGTGAGACCATCAGCGGGAGGACGCCGAGGGGCCGATCGACCAGACGGTTCTTCAGCCCGTCGAGCGGAATCCTTCACGTCGATGGAACGCCTCGATCGGGCGACGCCGCCAGATCTCGTCCTTTCGCGGAGCGACTGCGCGAAGCTCACGCCGGGCGAGCGCGAGCCGATCCTCGAGGCGGTCGGTCGCGTCTTCGACGAGCACGCCACGGGCGGGAGCTCGACTGCCGTACATCACCTAGTGACCGCGCTGCAAAGAAAGGAACGCGCATGGCCGAACGCCGACCGCGCCGACCGCTGCACCTGCAGGGTCTCGCCGGCGCCGTGGGGGCGCTGACGCCGTACTTCGACGCCGGGTACGGCCGGCCTCGTCGTCGTCGCGTTCCTCGCACGGATCTCTCGGCCGTCGGCACCTGAGGCCCGACCGTCGGAGCGGACGACGACGTCGTCACACATACGTCGGGCCGATCGCGTCGCGCTCGCTGGAGCCTCGGAGACTGACCACGGCCACCAGGATCGCCCTGACCTGGGCCGCGACATCGGCATCGACCGGATGCGCGGCTACGGCCTCAAGTACCCGACCGGCTTCGAGGACACCCACCTCCAGCGCGTCTAGAACTCGCGACGTACGGCCTCGACGTCGTTGCCGTCGGGGTCGAGCAGGAAGGCCGCGTAGAGCGACCGCCCTCGTCGGAGCTGTACTGCTCGCGGACACCCGGGGTGCCGTCGTCCTGGGCCCCGGCCTCGACGCCCGCACGGTGGAAGGCGTCCACTGCCCGCGCGACTCGGCGACTGACGCGATGTGAGCGGCCGCTCGTCGTCGGCTCGCCGTCCGTGACGACGAGGTCCGCGAGCTGTGCGCCGCGCTCCGACTCCCACATCGGAGGGATACCGAGGGCTCGAGGACGGCTTAGAAGGTGACGCTCGCCTCGGCGCCGCACGCGATGTGGACGACGCCGATGACGACGCTTGTCAGTCCGACTTGACCGCCATGTTGCGACCCGACCGAAAGCGGTCGACAGGAGAACATGCGTCCGTCAGAGCATATGTTCGGGCGATCGGATGCCTCCTCATCCGTGGGTTCGAGCGGAGAGCGGACTGCGCACGCGGCCGCGGCTCGCGCTTGTCCCCGCCGCACTTGCTCC
>CAVWPL010000006.1:0-127522 GCA_963756925.1 uncultured Actinomycetes bacterium
CGGCTGTGGCACGGGCAGACTGCTCCACCGCGCACGCGATGCAGGCCACACCGGCCGCTTGTGCGGGCTTGATCCGGATCCAGCCATGCTCGACCAGGCGCGAGTCCGCAAGGACATCGAGTGGGTGCTGGCTGACGCAGCGTCTGCGGCCTGGGATCGCGAATTCGATCTCGCCGTGATGGCGGGCCACGTGTTCCAGGTGTACGTCGAGGACGATAAGTTGCGCCAGTCGCTTGCTGCGATCCGCGCCGCGCTTGTCGAGGGCGGGCTCATTGCGTTCGAGACCCGCCATCCGCGAGCGCGCGCGTGGGAGGGCTGGAGCACATCGTTCGAGGTATGCAATCCCGGCCACGAAGTGGCGCGGGTCGAATACGAGGTTCAAGACGTGAAGGACGATGTCGTCTTCGTCACGGAAAGCCTCTCGGGGCGGTGGTGGGATCGGCCTCAGAAGGAGTTCGAGGCGCTGCGGTTTCTTGGCCCCGAGTCGCTAGAGGCTTTCCTGCATGAGGCGGGATTCGTCATTGCCGAGCAGTTCGGCGATTGGGACCAGGGTTCGCTGACGGAGGTGAGCGAGGAGATCATCACTATCGCGCGGCGCGTTGCCGAGACTTGACCGGAAGCACTCGGCGCCTCTCCGATCGCTCCGCTCGACCTTCAAGAGAACAAGCGCCGATCCGGCCGGCGACGACGGGGCTCGTCACGGCGGTTAGCCGTGTCGGCGCTCTTGGCACCCTGGACATCGGTGCGATGGCGTTGTATGCGGGTACCTCAGTGGACTCGCTGCGCGGCCGAGCGGACGCCGTGGAGATCGCGCGTGGTATCGGACGGGACATCTCGGACCTCTAGGGACATTCCCGCACACTCGGGCATGCGACGCAGCAGGCGCGTCGCCCGACCCACCTACCCGCCGGCGACCCAGAGGTAGGGCGTCGTCGTCGAGACCTTCGACTAGTCCCGCTCGTTCGAGGATCGGGCGCGAGACTCGGTCGAGTCGCTGTGGATCAGCCTCTTGCCAAGCACAAGCGCTGATCGTGCACGGGCCGCCGTGAGCGCTCGGTAGATCCCGCGCCCACGCCATTCCGGTCGCGTGGCGCCGCCCCAGATCCCCGCGAACTCCGTTGCAGGCACCGGCTCCAGGCGGCCGGAGCTGACGATTTCGCCGTCGGCCTCTGCCACCCAGAGCTCCATCCCGTCCCCGAACCCCAGTCTTCGGAGCAGCGCATCTGCCATCTCCTGGGCGAACCCGCCCCCGAAGACCTCTTCCTGCATGGCGCTGAGCGCGCGGACATCCGGCTCGCTCGTGACCCGCCGGAGGTGGATCCCCTTCGGCAATGGAACGTCAACCGCCAGCAGAGCGGCTTCGCCGATCATGATCGACTCCGCCTCCCCGGGCACGAACCCATTTCGCACGAGCGCGTCGTGAAGCGCTGGCGCGCGATCGTGCGCGCGCGTCTTCCACTCGACGCGGGTTATCCCAGGATCCTCACGGTAGTGCGCAAGAGCGCCCTCCACCCACCGGGCGATCTCCGCGGCATCCGCACCTCCGAGATCCCGGTAGGTGACGAAACCCCGACCGCCCGCGAACGTCACGAGCCTCAGCGGGCCGAGGCGCGTCACCGCCACCGCACTTGGCGTTTCGGCGTCCGTACGAAGCTGCCGGTCGTATGCGTCCAGGTACTCCTGCATAGCTGCCATCAGCTTCCATTCTCCAGGCTCGTCTAGCTCGGGTGACATTCCCGCACGCTTGCGCACGTGAGCGCCCTCGGCCTTCCGCGCAACCGGCCAGGTGACGAACCGATGATTTCCGCGCGGCAGTGGCGTCTGAAGCAATAGCGACAGGCCACAGACGCCGCGGCCACGCCAGCGCTGCGGCCCGGAACAGGCGCGTTCCCGTAGCAAGCACGGTCCCCAGACGACCCGAGACCAGGGAGGCTGATCATGCGGAAGCTGATAGCGACGGTGTTCAACTACTCGCTCGACGGCCTTCTCGCCGACGAGGGCACCGAGTTTTGGAAGTTCTGCTTCGACCTGCCCGAAAACCGTGAGCCCGACGACCCGGCGCAACTCGACTTTCTCCAGAGCGCGTACGCGCACATCATGGGCCGCACCGCCTACGAGGGCATCGCCGGGTCCATGACAACGTCCACCGACCACCCGTTCGCCGACATCCTGAACGCCGGGCGTAAGGTCGTCTTCTCCCGGACCCTGAAGACGGCCGACTGGGCCAACACCACCATCGCCGCTGGTGACACGGCAGAAGAGATCGACAAGCTCAGGCTGGGCGGCGACGGCTACATCGTCGTCTGGGGCGGCGTCAGCTTCTGGCGGTCGCTCATGCGGCTCGACCTGATCGACGAGTTCCAGCTGTCCTTGTTCCCCTACGTCGCGGGCGAGGGCACCCGGCTGTTCGACGACGTCCCGAAGTCCTACCGGCTCGACCTGGTCTCCAGCACCGCCTCCCGCAACGGGATCGTCGAGCTGCAGTACCGGCGGCACCGCTAACCGAATGCTGGCCCAGTCCGCAGGGAAGCTGTGATGGCTCGGCCCGAGGTCGTGTCAGCGGCGGAATGGCTTAAGGCCAGGCTCGCGCTGCTGGCCTTGGTTGAGCGATCCTGATGCTGGCCACTGACGGCGTCGTGACCACTCTGACCGAGTTGGGCGCGCCGCGGCACGCAGAGACGCCACGCTCGTGGGACATTCCCGAACGCTTGCCCATCGCGGCGTCATCCTCCTCGACGAGCGCGGGGGTTCGGAGAATGACGGGCAGGTCCTTGCCGCGGAACGCAGGACGCCCAGGGCTCGATCGATTCGAACACACGCTGGCGAGAGCTATCAGCCGGCGCGTCGTGCGTTGCGGGCGACGGTGCGCCAGTGTGCGTCTTCGGCAGGGCCCTGCTCTGCCGCGACTGCGAGGGCTTCGCGCTCGGGTCGTGTGAGCTCGCGGACGAGGCAGAACTCGTTCCCGAACGGGTCCTGCATCACCGCCCAGTCGATCAGCGGTCGAGCGCCTTCGTACGCGTGCGGCACGGGGTACACCGTCGGCGGGTACTTCAGCCGGCCGCCGATCGCTTCGATCTGCGCGATCGCGACATCGACGTCTTCGATATCGATGTCGATGTGCGCGCGGTTCGACGCCGGATCGAGCCGCCGCGCCGCGTCGACCGCGCCGGAGTCGGGCCTCTTCGCCGTCGGGACGCGGTGGAGGATGATCTCGTGCTTCCAGGTCGTCTCGTCCTGGTAGCCGAGATAGGCGAAGCGGTCGGGCCAGGCGGACGAGATCGGTGGAATCCCCGTCACCTCGGACCAGAACGCGGTGCCGACCTCGAGGTCTTCGACGTCGATCACGAAGCAGCGCAGCGTCCCGATGGACAAAGCGCCTGGGATTCTGACCGATCCGCTTGGGGTGATGGCCCCGTTCCGCGAGGTCGACTGGCTTCCCTGATTGCTCGAACGCGCGTCCTGCGCTCGGCTCGCAGATGACACGGCCCGGCCTGTGCCTGACACACACTCGCGAACAGCCGGCGATCCCGACTCGATCACGTCAGCGCGAAAGCGTTGTCCGAGACTCCACAACCCAAGGATTCTCCGGGGTGAGCCATCCTCAACTCACCGCCTTCTTCACGAGCGCGCCGATTCTTGCCTCTTCGGCGGCGGTCAGCTTCTCCAGCGCGAAGGCGGTCGGCCACATAGCGCCTTCGTCGAGGTTCGCCGTGTCGCTGAAGCCGAACGTCGCGTACCTCGACTTGAACTTCTGCGCGCTCTGGAAGAAGCAGACGACCTTGCCGTCCATGGCGTACGCGGGCATCCCGTACCAGGTTTTCGGCGAGAGGGCGGGCGCGCTGGCTTTGACGATGGCATGGAGCCGCTCGGCCATGGCGCGATCCGGTTGCGGCATCTCGGCGATCTTCGCGAGCACGTCGGTTCCCCGTCCGCCTTGCCCGCACGTGGTCCGCGCCGCGCGGCCGCCTTGAGCTCCTGGGCGCGCTCCTTCATCGCGGCTCGTTCCTCGGCCGTGAATCCCTGGGACGCCTTGCCGGTAGCGGTCTTAGCGGACGTCTTCGTGCCCTTCTTTGCAGGTTTCCTCTCAGCCATTGTGAAGCACCTCCGTGTGTCGAACGAGTCCTAGTCGCTTGCCCTCCGGCTCAGGTCGCCGGACGTTCAGCGGAGCTCCTGGATGCGGATGTCCGTGGCGGTCAGGGTAGTTGCCGCTCCGTGACCTGCATGCTGCCGTCGCGTACGCGTGCCAACGCGCCAACCGCTAGGCCGTACTCTCGGGCGACATTCCGAAACGATGGCTCATCCGAGCGTTGCCGGACGCTTCGTAGATCCGACCCCTCGATCGCTAGTGCAGGCCTGGGGCTAGGCCCAAGGGAGGCGGTCCCAGTACGAGGGCCGCTCCCGCCGTGACGGCTCGAACTGCGCTTCGGTGTACGCCTGCTGCGGGTCTGATGTCTCCTCGACCGCGCTTGCGCCGTAGCGCGCTGCGAGCTCCGACACCGGGTAGAGCACCTCCCAGGGCTCCGCGCGTGCGCCGGCCATCAGGATCACGCACGGCCCGTCGCCGGCGCCCACGAGGATGTGCTCGGTCCCCGCGGGGCTGTGGAAGAAGTCCCACCGCTCGAGAACCCGCTCCTCACCTTCGACGAGCAGCGTGCATTCCCCCGCCAGGACGAGGAACGCCTCCTGTTCGGACTCGGCGTGGTACAGGCCGTTCGGCTCGCCCGGCTCCAGGACGTGGAGTCTGATCCCGAATTGCGGGAACTCGAACTTCCCGCTCTCGAAGGAGCACTCCGACCCGGACGGCTTCTTCTCGCCGTTCTCGGACGTCAACCACGCTGCATCCCGCACGTTGACGACGAACCACCCATCGCTAGCGGGTGCGAGGCCAGAGCCGGAGTCGTCGAGTTGCGCCTCGGGCACGGCGCGAGTCTACAGAGCGATACGAAATCGCCCCTCCGAAGAACGCGGCGTGTGATCGGCTCGAGCAACCGCTCCCAGCGGCGACTCATCAAGGGTCTGCCGTTGCATCCTTCGCCTCGTTCTATTCGTTCGGCTTGTCCCACGGACTCGAACGTTCGCGAACGCGACGGGCTACTCGGGAAGCCAGCCGTCGCGGTACGCGGTCTGCTTGCGGGGTGAGACGGACTCGTACGCGATACCCCCATCCGTGCGTGTCCTGGCCGACGCTCGCACCGTGGCGCTTCGCGGCGTCGTCGACGGTGAAGCCGAGAGAGTCGGGCTCTCCGTCGTGCGCGCGACTGCCGACGGCGATCACGAGGCACGGCGTGGTTCCGGCTCCGACGATCACGTGTTCCGTATGTGGCGGGCAGTGCACGAATCCCAGGCGCGCAGCTGTCGCTCATCGCCCTCGATGATCAGAGTTGCTTCGCCGGAGACGACGAGAAACGCCTCCTGATCCGCCTCCCAGTGGTACATCGCCATCGGCTCGCCGGGCATGAGCACGAACGGATTGACGCCGAGCTGGTCGGCCTCGCGGCGCCAGCCCTCGAAGTCGTCGGCGACAACGCAGACGGCGCCGCGGCCGTCGACGTGACGCCACTCTGCGTCGCGCATGTTGAGGACGTACCAACCGCCACCTTTCGGGGCGAGCCCGCTCTCGGTCGTCTCCAGCTTCGACTCGGGAACCATGAGCGCGAAAGCTTGCCCTAGCCGCTCAATGTCCGCGTCGATTGCGTTCGTAAGTCCGAGACGGTGATCGTGCTGACTTTCCGTATCCGAGACCACAGGAGTCCGGCTAGTAGATGTGCAGCTTGTCCAGGAGCGCGAGCGGGTCGTCGAGGGACTCGAACAGGTCCTTGTTGTGCTTGATCATCTTGCTGCGCATGTAGACGCGAAGCCACTGCTTGTAGCTGTACAGCTCATAGCGATCGAGCATGTCCCTGAGGGGTAGGTCACGCTGCGCGATGAGTCCTGCCAGGTGCATCGCACACTCGAAACCGAGCGAGATCGACTGGAAGTACGGGGAGCCGATAGCCGAATCGCCGGCGAGGAACACCGGTGAGGTGGCGAAGGGGTGGTCGGTTCGCCCCGCTGCGAGCCACTGCCGGCTGGTCGCGTTGCGAGCCCGATACAGGTCAAGGGGAATCCGGACGATCTCGAGGTCGCCGAGTATCTCGCCGTGAGTTTCCTGCTTGATCTTGTCGATGAAACGATCCATCGACTGAGCGACGCTTGGAAAGTTGCTGCGAAGCCACTCGCCGTCGAATCGGGACGGCATCGCTTCGTACTCGTCGGCGGAGATGTTGACGATGCCCGAGACGTGGCTGACGCTGCCGTCGTAGTGCGTGCGGTGGACCATCGGAATGAACTTGTACTCGGCGTTCTCGGCGTTCTTGTAGTACTTGCAGTACTCGTTGCAGTCGTAGGTCTGGCCATAGAGGAAGGTGATGACAAGCGCGTACTCGAGCCGGATCGTTGAGCGTGTTCGCGCCTCCATCCACCTCGTCCGAGCCGTTCGTCAGGTGATCTCGAAGTAGCGACCTGCTGCCGGTGCAGTCGATCAGGATGTCTCCCGGCTCGAGCATCGCCATCGCGTCTTCGGCGGTCACGACGGCAGCCGTGCGCTGGACCCCGTTCGACGCGCGCGTATCGATCAGATCGCTGACGGTGCGCTCGATCGAGTTGAGCGGGCAAAACCCCAGGGTCCAGTCGCGAAGAAGCGCCATCAGGTCCGCGGGAATCGATCGTCTGAAGGCGAGGCCCTCGTGGAGCTCGGCCGGATCGAAGACGGCGTCGACATTGTCTCCGTCGATGTAGTCGGTGCGGTAGCCGTCGACCGAATCCGCGACGAGGTACGGCGCGAGCTGGACCATCCGGGTGCGCGTGTACTCGTGCCGCTTCTCGTAGAGCCGCACGGAGAACCCGTCCATCGACTGGAGCAGCGCCGTGAGCAGAAGACCCACGGGCCCTGCGCCGACCACGTGCACTCGCACGCTGGAAGGCAAGGCCTCCAGAGCTGTGGAATCGGGTGTCGGGGACGTCATTCGCCTCCTCGCTAGCTGCGCAATCGGTGACGCCGCCCGATAATCGCTGCGTGATGAGCGACTCGGGTGGACTGATCCTTCATCTGAGCAAGGTCTTGCAGGTGCCGAGGGAGCGCGTGTTCGCAGCGTGCATCAATCCAGAGGAGCTCGCCGACTGGTGGGGCCCCATTGGCTTCACTGCTCCGAGCGTCGACCTCGACGTTCGCCGGGGAGGGCGGTACCGCATCACGATGCAGCCGCCGGAGGGAGAGGCGTTTCATCTGCGTGGAGAATATTGCGAGGTCGATCCGCCGCACCGCCTGGTGTTCACGTTCGAATGGGAGGAACCCGATCCCGACGACCAGAAGACGGACGTGACGCTCCTCTTTTTCGATGATCCGGATGGAACCACGCTCGTCCTCGATCAGGGGCCGTTTGCGACCGAGGAGCGCCATGCGCTGCACGAGGCAGGCTGGACGGAGACACTCGAGCGGCTCGCGCAGTTCTTGGCGCGAGCCATGCGCGAGGAACGTTTCTGATCGGTCGCCCATGCAGGGGACTCTTCTCGGGCCCATAGCCGTTCCTAGGGACGCGTGAGAAACAGTCGTCGCTCCGTTGCGAGATGCGGTCCCCACTCGATGCGGCTCACTCCAGCGAAGCGCAAGTAGGCGCGGAGCGCGTCGCGCATGGCGTCAACAAAGCCCTCCATGCGGCGCGGTGCGAAGCCTTCCTCCCACCAGAGGCCGAGCACCTGTACCTGGCCGCCGGCGCGGTCGATGCGCGGCTCGATCCGGCCGACGAGGCGGTCGCGGAAAAGCATCGGCAGCACGTACCAGCCCCAACGTCGTTTGGCCGGAGGGAGGAAGAGCTCCCACACATACTCGAACTCGAAGAGGGATCCGAGGAGGGGGCGATCCCAAACCAACGGATCGAACGGGGGGACGAATGCGACCGAGGGAGGGGGCTCCGGCGGGCGCTCCAGGAGCCCGACTTCGTCCCGGAGCACGAATCGTTTCCCCCGCACGCCCTCGACGTCGACGGGTACGAGCTCGCCGTCGGCAATCAGCTGCTCGCGGAGCGCCGTTCTCCCCGGATACCCCGGCACCCTCGGATCCGGCTTTGCCGGGCCGAGGCCGCCGAAGATGTCTCCACCCCCACCGACACCAAGGAGGCCGTGAGCGCGGTATCGCGAGAGGAGCTTGTGGCGAAACTGCTCCGCGACGGGGACGTCACGTGCGAGGAGGTCGGACGGAAGAAGTCGCTCGAGGAGGTCGTAGTACCGGCGGTTGCCGTCGCGTCGTGCGAGGCCGAGCACGCCGGTGATGGCGTATGCCTCGAGAACCGCACGAACCGTGTTCGTCGGCAGCCCGAACCAGTCCGTCGTCTGTCCCCGCGCGCGCTCGAAATCGAGTGCGGACAGCGGCCCCTCGGCGCGAATCCGCTCCAGCACCCGCGCTGCCACGTCCGCGTTGTCCGCGACGATGCGCGCCGGGTTCTGCCACAACGTCCCACGGAACCACGGGAACTCGCTCGCCGGGACGAAGGAGA
Organism: uncultured Actinomycetes bacterium; assembly: GCA_963756925.1. GTDB lineage: Bacteria > Actinomycetota > Thermoleophilia > Gaiellales > Gaiellaceae > GMQP-bins7. Next base: position 8,532 of record CAVWPL010000006.1, read on the forward strand.
GCCCCTTGTTGTACGCCTCGAAGATCTCATGGCGTTCGTAGAGGAGGTCGCACCAGGCGGGCTCGTAGTCGGCCACCCGAGCGTGCAGCATGAGGTCGTGGTTGCGTCCGGCAATCGCGAGGGGGTCGAACTGGATCGAGCCGAGTCGACGAAAGACCTCGAGCACGGCGTCGGGTCCTCCCTCGAGCGAACGCGGCGGCGCGAGCGCGTGGCGCGCGACGAGAAAGCGACGCGCGGCGGCTGCCGTGACCTTCACGCACAGAACGCTATCCGGCGCCCGGGCCGGGAGCCTCCTGGGCCTCCTGCGCCGACGTACCCATTGAGCTCTCTTCCTCCCGCCTCGAGTTCGGGGCTCGAGCCTCGTCAGGATTCGCTCGGCGTCCTAGGTCGTGTCGATTCTTGACCGGAGCACACGATCGAGGATCGACGAAAACCGTGCGAGCTCGGCTCGCAGAGCCTTCCGCGGTGGCTTGCCTGCTTCCCAGAACCAGGCGATGCGCACAAGGTCCCGATCCAGTTCCCACGTGCCGCACACCACCCCGCCGACCACAACGACTGGGGAGATCCAACCGCTCGGCCTGCTGACCGCGGCACGTCGCGACGTCGGTACGACGTGGCCGTCACCGGTGCCGGGACCCAACACGTACTGGTCGAAGCCCGGAAGCAGCCGCACTGCGGTCGTGGGTTTCATCGAGGCGAGCTCGTCGATGTCCTCGGCCAGGACGTGCGCCCGCGTACCCTCGACGTCGACCAGGACGAGCCGCTGCTCGAGCTCGCTGAACCAGGTTCGTAGCTGTCGCTTGCCGAACCAGCCGCCGGCCAGCCAATTGCCGAACGCGTCGATCGACGCCGGTCCGTAGGAGCGGAGGTAGGCGACGATCGCGACGGCCGCCGCCTCATCCGGATCGGGGAGGCCACGCCAGCGTCCGCTCGCCTGCTCCGGGAGCATGAAGGTCACGCGGCTTCCGTTGCTCGGCCCGAAGCAGAGATCCCCCTGCCACGCGAGCGGCTTCAGTAGCGTCCCCCAACCAGATCCGAGCGCTTCCCCGACGTGACGCAGCCCGCGTCGCGAGCTCACTTCCGTAACGAGCGCGTCTCGTGTGAGCGGCCCGCTTTCGAGCGCCGAGCGCACCGCCTGCCGAAGCCCCTCCAGCTGTTTCGGCGTCACGCCGAAGTAGCGCTGCCAGCTCGGCCGCTCCCAGGATCGTCCGGCGGCCATCAGCGAGAGGAAGCTTCCAGCCTCCTCGGGCGTGAGGAGATGGAGCGTGCCTCGCATCGCCCAGGTCTTGATCAGGCGACCACCCCGCAGAGCGAGGTCGACCTCGCCCTGCCGCGACGTCTCACGACGCATGCGGATCGCGAGCTCAGCGGATGATGCGACTTGCGTCTGAACGCCGCAGAGGCGATCGACGACATCAGTGACCGGAAGACGACCGATCGGATCGAGGAGCTGGCGCCGCATTCGCCATGCCAGGGCCTGTTGCCAGCTGATCGCCACCGCCATCCGCGGAGCGTACTGCCGGCCTTGAGGGTGGCTGACGAGTCGTTCCGGGGCTGCCGTCTTTCTGCAAGCTTGACATCCGGTCATGGGAATGCTTTTATTTAGCCGTCATGCTAATTAACAACACGGCTAAATGAAAGCGGATCAGCTGAGCATCACGTTCGCGGCCCTCGCCGACCCGACGCGTCGGGCAATCCTGACCCGACTGACCGAGGGCGACGCGACGGTCAGCGAGCTCGCCGCACCGCACGCGATGAGCCTGCCGTCGGTGTCGCGTCACCTCAGGGTGCTCGAGCGGGCGGGCCTGATCGTCAAGGGGCGGTCGGCACAGTGGCGCCCGTGCAGCCTTTACGCTGCGCCACTCGCCGAAGCGGACGCATGGATCGCACCGTACCGCGCCTTCTTCGAGACGCGTCTCGCTCGTCTCGAGCAACAACTTGCGAACGAACGAAACAAGGAGGACTCATGACGACCACCGACCGTGCGCAACGCGATTTCACGCTGACCTGGACGCTCGATTCCCCTCGCGCGAACGTCTTCCGGGCCTGGACCGACCCGGATCACCTTCAGTGGTTTTACAACGACACCCAGCCCATACCGAGCGAGCCCATCGAGCTCGACCTGCGCGTCGGCGGAGCCTGGCGCCAGTACATGGTCATCGACCCGAGCACTGCGTACTTCACTGGCGGCGTCTACCGCGAGATCGTGCCCGACGAGAAGCTCGTGTTCTCGTGGGGCGCGACCGACGGTTGGCCGGAGCTCGATCCTGACCAACTCGACGACAGCCCGCTGGTCACCGTCACGTTAGTGACGCCGACGGCCGGACGGAGATGACCGTTCACGTCGAGCTGCCCGCGACCCTGCCGGAAGATGGTGTTCCGGGATGGTGGTCGATGGTCCGCGATGGCTGGCGCGACACCGTCGATCGACTTGCTGTCGACCTCGCACGCACTCCGACTGCCAGCTAACGTCGGGCGCTGACCAGACGCGTCCGATAGATACGAATGTGACGCCACGCCTCCGTGAAGTCCGGTGCTAGGGCAACGGAACGACTCCGTCGCCGGCCAACATTCGGCGAGGCAGAGCGCTCTGTGTCTTGATCGCCGGTACAGACGGTGGCAGCCGCGGCCGAGGTCTGCGCGTGCACGTTCCAACTGGGGTCATCGAATGCATGACGAAGGGCGCGCGTGCTCGAGCCACAGCTCATCCTCGGGCCGCCTTTACAGGTGGTGGGCTCCCCACCCACACCCTTGACGTCGCATCGAGACGAGCGCTTGAACGACGCCTGTGCCGCCGAGGGTAGATGGTGCGAATGCGGCGCTCGTTGGCCAAGCCAGGCTCTGGGTGTTCTGTCAGTTGACCGCGCGTGCCTAGCCGACTGCCTCGCGTATGCCGGCTGCGATGCCATCGACGATCGTCGCCAGCTCCTCTTCGCTCACGACGAGCGGGGGCGAGATCTGGAGGGCGACTCCGCGAAGCGCTCGCGTGAGAACACCGTGGCGTCGTGCCGCCTGAACTGCAGCGATGGGTGCGCTCGGGTTCGCCTCGATCACGCCGGCGTCGAGCTCGACCGCCGCCGCCAGTCCCGCCGATCGCACGTCCGCGACGCCGTCCACGTCACGTAGCGGATCGAGGAGCTCGCGCAGCACCGGCTCCAGCGACGCGGCCCGTTCGACGAGGCCCTCGCGCTCGATGATTTCGAGGTTGACGAGCCCTGCGACGCATGCGCCTGGATGGCCCGCGTATGTGCCACCGTGCAGGAACGGTGCAGCATCGTCGCGCCAGAACGGCTCTCGCACCTTTCCGGAGGCGACCACCGCCGCGAGTGGCACGTATCCCGACGAGACTCCCTTGGCGCACGTCATCAGATCGGGCGTGAAGCCGTAGCGCTGACAGCCGAACCACGCGCCGAGGCGTCCGAAGCCGGAGATGACCTCGTCCGAGATCAAGAGGACCTCCCGTTCACGGCAGATGCGCTCCACGTCGGGCCAGTAACCCTCCGTAGGCGGAATCACCCCGCCTGCCCCGATCATCGGCTCACCGATGAATGCAGCGGCACGGTCGCCGAGCTCGTCCAGAACGCCCGCAAGCTCCACCGGATCGTCGTGCGCCACCTCGGCGACGCCGCCGACGAGCGTCCCGTAGCCGTCTCGCACGGCTGGGATGCCCGAGAGCGACGTGCCGTACGCGTTCGTCCCGTGATAGGCGAACCGCCGCGAGACGATCACGGTCCGTTGCGGCTGCCCCATGAGCGTCCAGTACCGGCGAGCGATCTTCGCGGCGGTGTCGACCGCCTCGCCGCCACTGCTGCCGAAGAAGACGGCCCCGTCCTCGACGGGCGCGAGCGAGGCGAGCCGCCCCGCGAGCTCGAGTGCCGGCTGGTTCGCCTGGTCGCCGAAGATGTGGTGCGCGGCAAGCGTGCGCAACTGTGCCGCAACCGCGTCGGCGATCTCAGTGCGCCCGTGGCCGACATTCACGAACCACAGCCCAGCGGTCGCGTCGAGATACGGATTTCCGCCGTCGTCCCAGACCGTGCAACCCTCGCCGCGCACCAAGATGAGCTCGTGACCGTCCACCTTCCCCATCGCGGCGAAGGGATGCCAGAGCCGGCTCGACGTCGTCACGTTCATGTCCGCCACGCTAGCGCGAGAGCGATCAGCGCAGGGCTGCGTTCGAGTTTCCTCTTTCCTTACAGGTTCCTGACCGGGCGCTGGCTACGGTGGATGGGCCGCGATGCTTGGGAATGGACCCAGCCGGGAAGGCTCGTGCTGATGACGGTGGAACGAATCGCCGCTGCGCGAGATGGGGCGCAGCGCGTCGGGCGGAGGCTTGCTTCGGTCAGGCCGAGGCGCCGCCGCTCCGAGGCAATCCTCTTCGAGCGCGAAGGCGCGCTCGTCCTCTCGGCTCATGACGACCCTGGGAACCTCGAGCTGGCAGAGGGAGCAGCAGAGGCGGTCGCGCGCGCGCACGCTGCCGGAGTTGCGGTCGCCGTCGTGTCGAGTGGCAGCCCGGAGAGGCGCGCGCACAGCGACGCGACCGAACGGATGAATGCACGTGTGGACGAGCTCATCGGACAGGTCGACGTTTGGCTCGAGTGCAGCCACGATCCGAGCGAGCATTGTCCGTGTCGCATGCCGGCGCCGGGATTGATCTACCTTGCTGCCGCAGCACTCGGCACTCGACCAGAGCGCTGCGTGCTCGTCGGGGATGTCGGAGCGGACGTCGAGGCAGCCCGTGCCGCAGGTGCCCGGGCAGTGCTCGTGCCAAGCGCGCGCACGACGACGCGGGAGATCGACGCCGCACCCCGCGTTGCTTCGTCGCTCGACGAGGCGGTCGCCATCGCGCTCGGCGAAGCCGCGTAGCTCGTCGCCCACTGTCTGCCACCATGACGACGTGGTCGGTTCCAGGGAACGAGACCGGGCTCTCGCGAGGATCCGTGAGATCTGTCTGGCGTTCCCGGAGACTTCCGAGCGTCTGAGTCACGGCGCGCCGACCTTTTTCGTGCGCCGCAAGCGGGCGTTCGTCATGGTGTTGACCGACCATCACGGCGACGGCCGGTTCGCGATCTGGTGTGCCGCACCGGCGGGAATCCAGGGCGCGCTCGTAGAGGCGGATTCCGAGACGTATTTCGTGCCCCCGTATGTCGGGCACCGTGGTTGGCTGGGCGTTCGCCTCGACCGCGGGATCGTGTGGGACGAGCTCGCGGGAATCGCCGAGGATGCGTATGCCGAGGTTGCTCCGGCGAGGCTCGTCGCGGCTGCCCGGGTGGTGCCCGAGAACGCCGATTTGACCTGAGTTGACCCCCGCAACCGCGTCTTTATCCAAAACTCAGGTTGGCGTGCTTACGTATAGGACTCGAAAGCGACCCGAACAAGGAGCAGCGACGTGACCGAGGAACCGCAGGGCCCTGAACCTTCCCCCGGCCCATCCCCCGGGGTACCGTCCCCACAGGACGCCAAGGAGCAGCTCGAACAGGCGCTCTTCGAGATCCGCCGCATCATCGCCGGTCAGGACGAGATGCTCGAGCGCGTCCTCGTATGTCTGCTGGCACACGGGCACCTGTTGATCGAGGGTGTTCCCGGCCTCGCGAAGACGCTGACGATCAAGACGACGGCTGGCGTGCTCGGCGGCTCGTTCGCCCGGGTGCAGTTCACGCCCGACCTCGTCCCGTCCGACCTCGTCGGAACGCGGATCTACCGCGCGGGCGACGGCTCGTTCGACACCGAGCTCGGCCCCGTCTTCTGCAACTTCCTGCTCGCCGACGAGATCAACCGTGCGCCCGCGAAGGTGCAGTCGGCGCTCCTCGAGGTCATGCAGGAGCACCAGGTCACGATCGGTCACGAGACGCATCGCGTGCCCGACCCGTTCCTGGTGATGGCCACCCAGAACCCGATCGAGTCCGAGGGCACGTATCCGCTGCCGGAAGCGCAGATCGACCGGTTCATGCTGAAGGTCGTCATCGGCTACCCGCAGCACGATGAGGAGCTCACCGTCGTCCACCGTCAGCTCGTGGCTCATCCCGAGCTGCGTCAGGCGCTCTCCCTCGATGACCTGAAGTCGCTGCAGCAGGCGGTTCTCGGCATCTACGTCGACCCGGCGCTTGTCAGCTACGCGGTTGCACTGGCCACCGCGACGCGCGAGCCCGCTGCACATGGTCTCGGCGAGATCGCGCCGTACATCGCCTACGGCGCGAGCCCACGCGGGCCGATCAGCGTCGTTCAGGCCGCACGGGCGCTTGCACTGCTCCGCGGTCGCGACTACGCCCTTGCCGAGGACATCCAGTCGCTTGCACGAGACGCGCTCCGACATCGGCTGGTGCTCACGTACCAGGCGTTGGCCGAGGAGGTGAGCCCCGACACGATTCTCGATCAGGTGCTCGCGGTGGTGCCGGTTCCGCAGCTCGACCTCGCTCGGACGCAGGTCGCTTGAACGTCGCACGCGTCCGGCTCGCCGTCTTCCGACCTCGAACGCATCGGCGGTCGAGCCGTACATGAGCCTTCCGGCGCCGCTCCCAGCAACGCCCGCCCGTCCAGGGCCCGGTCCGATGCCCGAGGCGCTGCTGCGCGCGCTCGACATCAGCATCGGGCGGCGGGTGGAGGGCCTGCTGGCGGGCGACTACCGGTCGTCGCTGCACGGGGAGGGCTCCGAGTTGGCGCTCGTGCGCCCGTACGTCCCCGGAGACGACGTTCGACGAATGGACTGGAATGTGACCGCAAGGACGAGCGAGCCGCACGTCCGCGTCACGCTCGCCGAGCGCGTGCTCGTCAGCTGGCTCGTTCTCGATACGTCGGTCTCGATGCAGTTCGGAACCGCGGATCGCCGCAAGGCCGACGTCGCCGAAGGAGTCGCGATCGCCGTTGGCCATCTTGCGACTCGACGTGGCAATCGCCTGGGTGTGGTCACGTTCGGGGGCGCGAGCCCGCAGGCACTCCCGCCGCGGCAAGGGAGGCGAGGTCTCATTGGCCTCCTGTCTGCTCTTCACGCCGACGCGGACGCGACACCACCCGCGGGTACCACGTCCCTCGGCGAGGCTCTCAAGCGCACGAATGCGCTCGCTCGCCAGCGATCGCTCGTAGTCGTCGTCTCCGACTTCCGAGGGCGTCGGGACTGGCGGCGGAGGCTGCTCGAGCTGGCAAGCCGCCACGACGTGGTGGCAGTCGAGATCCGCGATCCTCGTGAACAGGAGCTCGCGAACGCGGGCGTTCTCTGGCTCGTCGACCCCGAGACCGGGAACCAGCTGCGCGTCGACACGCGTAGCAAGCGCCTGCGTGAGCGCTTCGCGGTCGCCGCAGCGTCCGAGCGTGGGGAGGTTTCGCGCGCGCTCTCGTCCGTCGGTGCGCGCCACGTCGTCCTCACGACCGAGGGCGACTGGCTCCGAGACTTTGCGGTGTTTCTTCGGAGGCGGCGCCGGTGACGTTCGGCTGGCCGCTTGCTCTCGTCGGACTGGTTCTCGTGCCGGTGTTGATCGGCCTGTACCTGTGGTACGACCACCGCCGCGACCGGGTCGCCGCGCGCTTCGCGAATCCCGAACTGCTGCCCAACGTCGTCGACCATGCACCCGGACGCCTGCGGTTCCTTCCCGTCGTCCTCCTCTTCCTCGCGCTGACCGCGATGATCGTCGGGGTCGCGCGTCCGCACGCGGAGGTCAACGTGCCGCGCGAAGAGGCCACGGTCGTCCTCGCTCTCGACGTCTCGCGCTCGATGAAGGCGACGGATGTAGAGCCAACGCGGCTCGACGCCTCACGGGCGGCTGCGAAGGCGTTTCTCGACGAGGTGCCGGATAAGTTTCGCGTCGGAATCGTCTCGTTCGCCACCCGCGCCGTCGTGGCCTTGCCTCCCACGGCCGATCGCGATCTCGCGGGCGCTGCCCTCGACGCGCTGAAAACCGGTGAGGGGACGGCCATCGGAGATGCGGTTGCGCTCTCTCTGCAGATCGGCCGTCGTCAGCGTGAAGAGGATGGTGCGATTCCGCCGACGTCCGTTCTGCTCATCTCCGACGGCGCTCGCGACGGTGGCATACTCGAGCCGAAGGCGGCGGCTGAACGTGCCCGCAAGCTGGGAGTTCCCGTCTACACGGTTGTCGTCGGCACGCCGGACGGTGTCGTCGAGGAGACCTTGCCGGGCGGGTTCCGCCAGATCATCCGCGTCCCACCGAGCGCCGAGACGCTCACGGAGATCGCGCAGATCTCGGGCGGGGAGTTCTTCACGGCCGTCGACGACGAGGGGCTCAGCCAGGTGTACGAGGAGCTTGGTTCGCGACTCGGGACGAAGGAGGAGAACCGAGAGATCACGGATGTCTTTGCGGCAGGCGCTGCCATGTTCCTGCTGGCCGGCGGCGTGCTCTCGGCGCTGTTGTTCAGGAGGGTCCCGTGAAGAGTTCGGCACGGAGCATCGCGCTACGACCGCCATCGTCGCTGTCGCGGCACTCGCGTTCGGCGCAGGCTCGGCCGGAGCCACGCGCGAGTGCGACGGGCTCCAGGTGTGCGTTCCCGTGGCCGGGCCGTGGGTCGTCGTCCCGACCTCGGCGGGTTCGCCCAGGCCGCAGGTCGAGTTTCAGTTGTCTTGCCCGAAGGGGTACGTCGTCGGTGGTCTCGATGCAGAGCTCAGCCACCGCGCGATCGACGTGACCTTCCTCGGCCGGATGGGGAGCCCGGTCAACCCGGGGATCTCGACGTCACGCTCGGCGGTCTTCGTAGCCTCGTACGCCGGCACCGCGGCGCGCCGACCGACCTTTCGTCCCCACATCGGATGCATGCCCGCCGCCGGGGGTGGGGTACGCGTTCCCACGTCTGCGACTGCGTTTCCGCCCGGAGAGCCGTTGGTGCGCCACGTTCGTACCGTGCGCGTGCGCCCTGGCACCGCTACGGTTGTCGCCCGCTGCGCGGGACGGGAGCGTCTGATCCGGGCCTCGCACGCGTTCGGGTTCTTCATGAAGCGTCCACCCTCCGCAAGCCTCGTCTCGAGCGTCTCCGGCAGCGTGGTGACGAACAGCCGAAGCGTTGCCGTGACGGTCCGCGGCGATGCGGAGCTCGGCGACGTTCGCGCCGTCGTCCAGGTGCAGGCCGTGTGCTCGGGTGCCAGATGAGCTTCGAGAAGCCCATCTACCTCGTCTCGCTCCTCGTGGTCGCAGCAGCCGTCGGCTTCTGGATCGTGGCGGAGCGGCGGCGCATGCGCTATGCGATCCGCTTCACGAATCTCGAGGTGCTTGCGTCGGTGGCCGGAGGGCGTCAATGGAGGCGCTACGTGCCGCCCGTACTCTTCGCGCTGGCGCTCGTCGTATTGCTCGTTAGCCTCGCACGCCCAACCGTCGACCGCATGATCGCGAGCGAGCGAGCATCCATCATCCTGGTCGTCGACACCTCGCGCTCGATGCAGGCCGAGGACGTGGAGCCGACGAGGCTCGCTGCCGCGCAGGAGGCGATTCGGCTCTTCCTCGACCAGGTCCCGGACCGGCTCAGGGTCGGCCTTGTCGTCTTCGCCGGAGAAGCGCAGGTTGCAACACCTCCCACCTCCGATCACGAGCTCGTCGAAGAGTCGGTCGACTCGATCGGGGAGTTCCTCATCTACGGAGGAACGGCGATCGGGGATGCGCTTCAGACCGCGGTCGAGCTCGGCAAGCAGTCCGTCGAGGTGCCACCCGAGTCGGAAGGGCAGACGGCAGTCCCAGCGACTGGCACGCGGTCGCTCGCGCAGGCGCAGGTCTGCGACGAAGAGAGCGTCGTCTCGATTCTCTTCCTCTCCGACGGCGCGCAGACGCGCGGGATTCTCGAGCCGATAGAAGGCGCCCAGCTGGCCAGGGACGCATGCTTTCCGGTCTACACGGTGGCGCTCGGGACGCCCGAGGGCACGATTCGGCGCGGATTCGGCTTCGGCGGCGGCTTCGGGCAAGGACCCGGCGATCCGAACGAGTTGATCCCGGTGCCTCCCGATCCTGAGACGCTCCGGGCGATCGCGGAGACGACCGGCGGCGAGTTCACCGAGGCGCGTACCGCCGAGTCGCTCGAGACGGCCTACGAGAAGCTCGGGTCGAGCCTGGGCCGTGAGCCCGGCCAGAGCGAGATCACGTTCATCCTCCTCGCCCTCGCTGCAGGTCTGCTCGTCCTGGCCGGAGTGTTCTCGGCACTCTGGTCTCCGCGGTTCCCCTGATCGACCGCTCACGCGGGTGTCTTGTGCCTGCCCGGTAGGTTCTCCCGATGCCGGACGCGGCTCGCGACAGTTCCGAAGGTGGCTGGCGGAGCAAGAAGCGCCTCTTGGGCGGGGCTTTCGGGATCCTCGTCATCGGGGTCGTATTCGTCTTCGTCCTCCCGAGGATCGCCGACTACCGCGACGTCTGGGCCGTCTTGCAGACGCTCGGGTGGGAGGACGCGCTTCTGCTCGGCGCGGCCACCGTGCTCAACCTCGTGACGTTTGCGCCGCCGTGGATGACAGCGCTTCCGGGCCTCGGCTTCCGTCAGGCGTTCGTCATGAGCCAGGCTTCGACCGCGCTCGCGATCGTCTCGCCGGCCGGCGCAGCCGTCGGCATGGCGGGGTCGTACTCGATGCTCCGCTCCTGGGGCTTTGCGACAGCGTCCGTCGGCCTGGCAGTCGCGGTCACGGGCGTGTGGAACCAGTTTGCGAATCTCGCGTTTCCGATCGTCGGTCTCGCACTGCTCACGACCATCGACGAGGATCATCCTGCGCTCCGCACCGCCGCTTTCATCGGCGTTGCCGTTCTCGTCGTGTCCGTCACGGCGTTCACGATCGCGCTCTCGAGCGAGAGCAGGGCCCATCGAGTCGGGGAGTTGGCCGCGCGTCTCACCTCTCGCGTGTACCGACTCTTCCGGCTCTCGAGGACGGTCGGCTGGGGGGGCGAGAACCTCGCCCGTTTCCGCGATCGCGCGCTGGAGCTGCTCCGAAGGCGCTGGCACGTGCTCACCGTTTCGACGCTCATCGGGCACCTCACTGTCTTCGTCGTGCTTCTCGCCTGCCTCCGCGCAGTGGGAACGACCGCGTCGGAGGTGTCCTGGATCGAGGCGTTCGCAGCCTGGTCGTTGGTTCGCATCCTTGGCGCTCTGCCGCTGACGCCCGGTGGCCTCGGGATCGTGGAGCTCGGGTTGAGCGGGGCGCTCGTCGCATTCGGCGCTCCGAATGCGGATGCGGTCGCTGCGACACTTCTTTACCGTTTTCTTACGGTGGTACCGACCCTCGCCCTGGGTATGCTCGCGGCGGCAACCTGGCGCACGCACCATCCTGGCAAGCAACTAGAGGGGGGCGTCGACGATCCCTGACGTGAGGGACGGCCGTTACACAGAAGGGGCAGGGAAGCGCATGCGCATCCCTCGTACGGTGAGCAGGTGACTGTGCTTGCGGCAGCATCGATCTGGCGCCGTTCCGCGCTGCCGTGCGTGTCGATCGTCGTCGTCCTCGTCGCTGCGGCGTCCGCCCTCGTCGGCGCGAGCGCTGTCGGAGCGTCGAATTCGTCGTCGAGCGCCTCCCAGGGGCTTCTTGCCGCCTGCGAAGCCGCCGACGACCCCTCGGCGCCGCTCGTCGTGCAGCAGCGAGCGATTGCGTGCTTGATCAACGCGGCTCGGCGCGAGGCGGACCGGCACGTGCTGGCCACTCCGCAGAAGCTGCAGCGTGCGGCAACGATCAAGGGACACCGCGTCGTGTCGTGCGGGCAGTTCAGCCACACGCCCTGTGGTTCGGCGCCCACCGCAGCGATCCGGGCTGCGGGCTATCGGTATGCGTGGTTCGGCGAGAACCTCTTTGCGGGAACGTGGGGTGAGTTCAGCCCCCGACAGGTGGTCGCGAGCTGGCTCGGCTCGGCCGGCCACCGCGCGAACATCCTCCGACCCGGCTTCCGGCACGTCGGAGCCTCTCGTATTCGCGCACAGGGCGTCTTCGGCGAACCGCAGACGGCTGTGTGGGTCGCGACGTTCGCAAGCCCGAAGTAGCGGGCCGCACTTCGAACGAAGGACTCCTGGCGCTCGTCGGGAACGATCCGAGGCGTGAGAGAGGAGAGCCACCTCGACGACATGCGCTCCGCGATTCGCGGTGACTTCGAGCGCCTTGCGGAGCGGCGCGGCGTTCAGGAGCTCCTGCGCGAACCGGAACCCGGCGTCGACTTCGGGCAGGACCCGGAACCAGTACCCGAGCCCGCGCCCGCTCAAGACCTCGCTCCCGGCGGCGCCGAAGTCATACCGGAGCCTGAGCCGGCGGGCGAGCCGGCCGCGGACCTCTCCGAGCGGCCGAGCAAGAGCCTGCTCGATCGCTTCCTGAAACGCTAGAGACCCACGCGCGGGGAGAATGCTCCCGTGACGCTCACCGAGCTCGCTGTCACCGTTGCGCTTCTCGCTGCGCTGGGGCTCGTCGCGAGGCGGATCGGCCTGTCGGCGATACCGGCGTACCTGCTGGCCGGCATCCTGCTCGGCCCCAACGAGCCCAAGGAGCTCGCGCTGATCAGCCCGTCGGAGGTAACCGACTTCGTCGCCGAGCTCGGCCTCGTCTTCCTCCTCTTCTTCCTCGGTCTCGAGTTCAGCCTGTCGCGACTCCGATCGACGGGCCGCCACATCGGCCTCGGCGGGACGGTGGACCTGGTCGCCAATCTCGGCCTCGGCCTCGTGGTCGGCGTGACGGTGTTCGGCTGGACCTTCGCCGCGCTCATCCTCGCGGCCTGTATCTACGTGTCCTCGAGCGCGATTGCGGTGAAGGGGCTCATCGACTTCCGTCGGCTCGGTGACGACGAAACGGACCTCGTGCTCGCGATCCTGGTCTTCGAGGACCTGATCGTCGCCTTCATGCTCGGGTTCGCCGCCGCGGGCGGTGGTGGGCCGTCCGACACGCTTGTCCTGGTCGCCAAGGCGCTCGCGTTCATCACCATCGGGCTGGCGGCGTCGCGCTGGCTCGCGAAGCCCCTGGACCGCTTCCTGGACAGGCTCTCGCTCGAGTTCTTCCTGCTCGTCGTGTTCGGGTTCCTCATCGGGTCGGCCGCGATCGCCGACGAGCTGGGACTGTCCGAGGCGATCGGCGCACTCATGGCCGGCATCGTGCTCTCCGAGACGTCTGTTCGCGATCAGATCGAGGAGCGTTTCTTCAGCTTCCGCGACATCTTCGCCGCGCTCTTCTTCTTCGTCTTCGGCCTCTCGATCGACCTGAGCGCGATCGCCGACGTCGGATGGCTCGTCGCGTTAGCGGTTGCGCTGACCCTCGTTGGCAAGCTCGGAGGAGGTTGGATCGCAGGCCGGGTCGGTGGCTTTACGAGTCGGCAGAGCCTCAACGCAGGGGTGGCTCTCGTCGCCCACGGTGAGTTCACGATCATCCTGGCGCTGCTCGCTTCCGAGAACCCACGACTCGACTCCGATCAGCAGGCGGAGATCGTCGCGTTCGCCGGTCTGTACGTGCTTGCGACGGCGACGATCGGAATCGTGCTGATGAAGGAATCCAAGAGGCTCGGCCGTGCTCTGTTCCCTACCCCTAAACTCACCGAGGAGGCATGATCAAGTGCCCGTAGACCTGCGAGAAACCCGGCTCCCCGGCGTCGGCGTCAAGTACGCGTTCCGCACGGCCAACGGTGGCCGGCTCTCGGTCATCCTGCACAACGACGGTCAGCGCGAGATCTACTACTACGGTCGCGCGGACGACGACGAGCCGACCGCCGTGATCGAGCTCCACGATGACGAGGCTCGTCAGCTCGGTGCGATCATCGGCGGGGCTTACGAGCGGCCGAAGATCGTCGAGGAGCTCGAGATGGCACTCGGCGAGCTCCACATCGAGTGGATACCGGTCCCGGACGCGAGCCCGGCGATCGGGCTGACCCTTGCCGATGCCAGGCTGCGCGCCCGAACCGGCGTGACCGTGATCGCGATTCTTCGCGAGCCGGAGCCTGTGAGCGGAGCCCAGCCGGAAGACATCGTGCAACGAAGCGACACGCTGGTCGCGGTAGGGAAGGCCGGACAGTTTGTGGAGTTCCGGCGTCTCCTCGCCGAAGGGCCGTTCGACACGAGCGGTCCACCCAGTCGGCCGATCTAGCTAGCCGACCCACTCGCTTTCGCTCGGCGTCGAGCTCTGACGAGCATGTCGATCGCGGGTCGGTCGGCGTCGATCACATCGCGGAGCACGCGCTCGGCCTTCTGGATCTCGAGATGGGGGAGATCGGCGACCACGTCCTCGGGTGTGTAGAGCACGGCTGGATCGCTCGGGCCGCCCGTGCCTTCGGTCAGGTTCGACAGATCGTGTCCGACGACGAGCAGTGTCCCGCCCGGAGCCAACGCTTCCGCGGCTTTCGACAGGACTCGTTGCCGCTCGTCCTCGGGGATCTGGAGGTACAGGACGATGACGAGCTCGAACGCACCTCTTGCGGGCTCGTACACGAGCAGGTCTTCGTGGACGAGCTCCACGTCGTGACGCTCCCGCGCCGCGCGTGCACGGCTCTTCTCGATTGCGACGCGCGAGTAGTCGACACCGGTAACCCGCCAGCCCCGCTCGGCGAGCCAGAGTGCGTTTCGCCCCTCCCCACATGCGAGATCGAGCGCTCGACCGGGGCGGAGGGCCGAGACCTCGGCGACCAGGAACCGGTTCGGCTCCGCGCTCCACACGAGACTCCTTCTCCGCGTACCGCCGATCCCAGTCCTCACGCTTCACGCGGTCTCGCCCTCTGAGCTGCCGCAACTCGTCTCGTGGCGATGAGCGTCGCTGCGCAAAGCCCGCGCTCCGACGAGATACGGGGTCGCGTCGCCAACCGCCTCGGCGAGCGCGCCGCCAAGCGTCGGGCCCGTCAGCTCACCCAGTGCCCAGGCGCTGTTCATGATCCCGAACGCCAGACCCTGTGCCAGGCCGACGGCTTCTGCTCGATGCGAGGTAAGCGCCATTCCTGGCGTGTAGAAGCCGCCGAAGGCGAGCGCCGCGGCGCCGACGAGAAGTGCGATCACGATCGGCTCTCTCGCGGCTGCGAGACCCGCAGCGACGACGATCGAAGCCGCCAGCGCAATGCGAATCGGAAGGAGGCGGCCTCGCCGGTCCGTTACCCGGCCGAGGACGGGGCTCAACGCGGCCTCGAGCAAGCCTGCTCCGAAGAAGACCATCGCGATCGCGAGGGCCGACCAGCCTGCGTCGTCCAACGCAAGTGGGCCGAGGACGATCAGCATGCCGAAGAGGAACGCGGGCAGCGTGTTCAGCCACAGTCCTCCCAGGAACCGCGGATCTCGCAGCGCGCGCGCTAGACCTGCCGTCGAGATCTCCTCTCGACCGGTTGCTCGGGGCACGGTCGCGACTCCCGCGCACACGAACGCCACAAGGGCCACCGCCGCGAAAGAGGGGCGCGTTCCGACGAGCTCGGCGATGCCACCGAACAACGGCCCGAGCACGGCTCCGAACACGGCTGCACCGAACGCCGTCCCGATGACCTCGCCGCGGCGCTCGCGCGGAGCGCTGACCGCGAGCCAGGCGAGTGCGCCTGCCCAGGTGATCGTGCTCGAGAGTCCCTGGATCGAACGTGCTGCACGAGCGTCGTTGCGCTCTCGGCGACGGCAAACGCGAGGCTAGCAAGCCCGAGGAGGATCAGGCCGGCAACCACAGCGCGCTTCGGGCCTAGCCTGGCTGCGGCGAACCCCCGATGAAACCACCGATGATGGCGCCTGCCCCGAATGCGCCGACGAGGACTCCCGCGCCGGTCTTCGAGAGATCGAACTCCTCGGTGTAGCCCGGGATCAGCGGCGTGAGCGCGGTGAAGAGCATCACGTCGATGAAGATGATCGTGCTGACGAGAGCGAGGAGTCGCCGCATGCGAACGAGGATACGCAGCGCCGTCGGGCTGGCGGGTGCCGGCATCGCCTCGGGACGCTACGGCCTCGAGGCAGGCACGAGAGCCAAGCTGAAAAAGAAATGCACCGAGCCGGTGACGTCTTCGTCCGGCTCTCCGAATGACCTCCGCCGAAGCGGGTGCCTTTCGGAGTGCCATCAACCTCGGACGCTCCGTACTCGGTGCAGTCGCGACTCTATGAAGCCGCGCGACTGGCGTCAAGGACGCCTGAGAGGAACTCCGCGCAATTTGCGTGAATCGGTCCATGCGCGCTTTCGACTCGACCATCCACCACGTTCGGTCGGGGGACAGGCAGCTGATCCAGGGCGCTCGAGAACGGTCGGTAGGGGCATTGGTGACGCCGACCGTCCTCGGCTTGAGGTCGATGTCAGAGGCGACGACAGCCGACCGACGACGCGGTGCGGCCCGGGCGCAACTCAGCGCGACGGCGAGCGTCGCGATCGGCGTCGCTTGCGACTCAGAGGCGCGGCGCCAGCCCCCGAGCAGAGCTGGCTCGTGAACGTGCTCCGAAAGAAAATGCACCGAGCCGGTGACGTCTTCGTCCGGCTTTCCGACTGACCGCCGCCGAAGCGACTGCCGATCGGAGAGCCATCAACCTCGGACGCTCCGTACTCGGTGCATGCATGACCCTAGAGGGCGTCCTGGGGTCGTCAAGGACACCGGATCGAACTGTTCGCAATTTGCGAAGTTTTCTTTTCACACAGGGTCATGCTGCGCATTGCGCGACACGCTCTGACGCTTTCACTGAGAAGAAAAACGGCCGGACCCAGTGCTTCGTACCGAGGGTCCGGCCGCAAGATTTCGCCGAGCCGGGAACGCTTTCGTCCACCGTCCCGACCGACCTTCCGCTTTCGCGTACAGCTGCTCGGGAGGCTTCGTCCTACCGGCGCCCCGTGCTCGGCGCAGGCAGGAATCTACGGGACCGGACACGTCCGATCAAGGGCATTCGCGAACAAAACGAGCGCAATTTGCGCACGTGTGCTCGAGGGAGTGTCCCGCGACGCGGGCTGACGCGCCGGGATTAGGGTGCCGCCCATGCGTGACCGGGCGCGAGCCGTAGTGATCGGGGGCGGTGTGGGGGGTTGCTCGATCCTCTACTGGCTCGCCCGTCTCGGGTGGGACGACGTCGTGCTGCTCGAGCGCGCTGACCTCACGAGCGGTTCGACCTTCCACTCGGCCGGTCTCGTCGGGCAGCTCCGTAGCTCGCTCTCGCTCACGAGGATGATGATGAGCTCCGTCGATCTCTACCGATCGCTCGAGGATGAGGTCGGGCTCGAAACCGGATGGCAGGAGGTCGGGTCGCTGCGGCTGGCCTCGTCGCAGGAACGCATGGAGGAGATCTCACGCCAGGCCGGCTGGGCGAAGACATTCGGCCTTCCGCTCGAGCTGATCTCGCCGAGCGACGCCCAGGAGCTCTTCCCGCCGATGACGACCCACGGCGTGCTCGGCGCTGCGTACCTGCCGACGGACGGCTACGTCGACCCGAGCCAGCTCACGCTTGCGCTCGCGGAAGGAGCGAGGCGACGCGGTGCGGAGGTCGAGACCGGCACGCGCGTGATCGGGATCAGGCTCGATCGAGGACGCGTGCAGGCAGTCGAGACGGATCGTGGAGAGATCGAGACCGAGATCGTCGTCAACGCGGGAGGCATGTACGCGGCCGACATCGGAGCACTCGCGGGCGTGAACGTGCCGATCGTGCCGATGGCGCACGAATACCTGATCACGAAGCCGTCGGGCTTGCCGCTCGAGATGCCGACGATGCGCGACCCGTCGCTCCTCGTCTACTTCCGGCCGGAGTCGGGCGGGATTGATCATGGGCGGCTACGAGCGCCACTGTGCTCCCTGGGGGCTCGACGGGATCCCTGCGGATTTCAACTCTCGCCTCCTCGACGAGGACTGGCCGCGCTTCGAGGAACTCATGGAGAACGCGGTCGTGCGGGTACCCGACCTCGCGGACATGGAGGTCGTGAAGCTCATCAACGGGCCCGAGGCTTTTACGCCTGACGGCGAGTTCATCCTCGGGCCGTCGAGCGTTCGAGGCTTCTGGGTTGCTGCCGGCTTCTGCGCCCATGGTCTCGCCGGAGCGGGAGGCATGGGGAAGCTCGTCGCCGAGTGGATCGTCGAGGGAACACCGTCGCTCGACGTCTGGCACATGGACTCGCGGCGCTTTGGTGCCGCGTATCGAAGCCGCGAGTACACCCTCGCGCGCACCAAGGAGATCTACGAGACGTACTACGACGTGAAGTACCCGGGTCACGAGCGGAGCGCCGGGCGACCGCTGCGCGTCTCGCCCGCATACGCCAGGCTGCACGAGCTTGGCGCGACGTTCGGCGAAAAGTCCGGTTGGGAGCGCGCGAACTGGTTCGAGCCGAACGCGGCCCGAGGCGACGAGGCGCTCCGCCCTCGCGGGTGGGCGGGCAAGCTCTGGTCGCCTGCGATCGGCGCCGAGCATCACGCGTGCCGTGAAAGTGCTGCGATCTTCGACGAGAGCTCGTTCGCCAAGATCCTCGTCGCGGGGGACGGTGCCGCTGACTTCCTGGAGCGGCTGTGCGGGAACCGGGTCGCACGGGGCGTCGGCCGGGTCACCTACACGCAGATGTTGAACCCGCGAGGCGGGATCGAGTGCGACTTCACCGTGAGCCGATTCGACGTCGACCGCTTTGCCATTGTCACGGGGACAGCGTTCGGCCAGCACGACCTCGCCTGGATCGCGCAACACGCTCCAGACGACGGGTCGGTGTACGTCACCGACCAGACGTCGACTACGCCTGCTTCGGCCTCTGGGGGCCGAAGGCGCGCGAGATTCTCCAGCCGCTGACGACCTCGGACCTTTCGAACGAAGGGTTCCCGTACATGCACACGCGTGAGATCTCGGTCGGTTCCGTTCCGTGCCGGGCGCTGCGGGTCACGTACGTCGGCGAGCTCGGGTGGGAGCTCTACTGCCCGTCCGAGTATGGCGTGCGGCTCTGGGACACGCTCTGGGAGGCCGGGCGCGACCACGGGTTGGTGGCAGGTGGCTACAAGGCAATCGACTCCTTGCGGCTCGAGAAGGGCTACCGGGTGTGGGGCGCCGACATCACCCCCGAGGACACGCCGTTCGAGGGCGGGCTCGATTTCGCCGTGAAGCTGGACAAGGGGGACTTTCTCGGTCGTGACGCTCTCGCGGCCGCACCGGCACCCGAACGTCTTCTGCGCTGCCTCGTGCTCGACGAGCCACACGCGGTTGCTCTTGGATCGGAGCCCGTCCGAGTCGGCGACAACCTCGTCGGACGGGTCACGAGTGGCGGGTACGGCTACACCGTGGAGAAGTCGATCGCGTACGCATACCTTCCTGCCGGCCACGACGTCGGTACCCCCATAGCCGTCGAGATCTTCGGTGAGTGGGTCGAGGGCACGGTCGCAGCCGAGCCCTCTTCGACCCCGAGGGCGAGCGGATCCGCGCGTGAACGAGCTCCACGCGGCCGTCGACAGAGTCTGGCCGGGGCGCGGCGCGCGGTTCGAGGTGCTCGGCGGCGGGATCACGAACCACAACGCGAAGGTCGAGGTCGACGGGGAGACCTACGTGCTGCGCGTCGCAGGGAAGGACACGAACCTGCTCG
Organism: uncultured Actinomycetes bacterium; assembly: GCA_963756925.1. Lineage (GTDB taxonomy): Bacteria > Actinomycetota > Thermoleophilia > Gaiellales > Gaiellaceae > GMQP-bins7. Next base: position 27,928 of record CAVWPL010000006.1, read on the forward strand.
GCATCGACCGCCACGTCGAGCTCGACGCGACGCAGGCTGCGGCCAATCTCGGGATCGGGCCCGAGGTGGTGGCGTTCGTCGAGCCGGAAGGCTGGCTCGTCACACGCTTCATCCCGGGTGAGACGCCGCCGCTCGAACGCATGCGTGAGCCAGACATGCTCGCGCGCGTTGCGAGCGCCGTGCGAGCGTTCCACGACGGCCCCGCGATCTCGGGCACGTTCGACTCCTTTCGCGTGGTCGAGACCTACCAGGCGACCGCAGTCGCGCGTGGTGGCGAGATCCCTCGTGCGTACGCATGGGCATACGGCATCGCGCGCCAGATCGAAGACCGCCGCCGTGGAAGTGCTGCGGCTCCATGTCACAACGACCTCCTGAACGCGAACTTCCTGGACGACGGCGAGCGACTGCGCATCGTCGACTGGGAGTACGCGGGGATGGGCGATCGCTTCTTCGATCTTGCGAACTTCGCCATCAACCACGAGCTACCGGCCGAGGGGCGGCATGCGATGCTCGAGGCCTACTTCGGCGACGCTCGCGCAGAGCATGCGCAGGCGCTCGAGCTGATGTGCTTCATGTCCGACTTCCGGGAAGCGATGTGGGGCGTCGTGCAAACGGCCGTCTCCGAGCTCGACTTCGACTTCGCTGCGTACGCACGCGAGCACTTCGAGCGCCTCGAGCGCACGGCCGCCGAGCCGGCATTCCGCGCTGCGCTCGGCTCCGAATGACGAAGGGCGCCCCGGCTGGGCGCCCTTCGCAGTGCCTGAAGGTGGAGCAGCTCTAGGAGGCTTCGGTCGGCAAGGCGAACTCGCCGAGCTTCTCTTCCTCCAACCGCTCGAGCTCCTCCTCGGTTCCCATGCGCACCGGGCCCTTGAACCACTTCTTGGCCGAGAGCGCCCACCAGCCGCCGAAGACGAGGCCGATGCCGGCGAACCAGAGGATCGTGTAGTTCGTGAATCGCCAGTCGAAGGGGTCATTCCACGGTAGTCCGACTGTGAAGAGCGGGAAGATGAACAGGATCGTGATCAGGCAGACCCAGACGATCGAGACGATGTCGACCAGCCTGTAGTACTTCCCGAGGCTCCATGCTCGAGGCTCGTCCCACGAGCTCCCCTTCCGAAAACGCAGGTAGACCGGGATCGTGAACGCGATGTACAGACCGATGACCGCGATCGCGGTTCCCACTGCGTAGCCGATGAAGTAGTTCCAGATCGCGGGCACCATCAGGATTCCCGCCCAGAACGCGACGAACAGAACCGACCAGCGCGGGACCCGGTTCTTCGCCACTCGCCGCCAGAGCTGATGTCCCGGAACCGCCCTGTCGCGCGAGAAGGCGAAGATCATCCGCGACGCCGATGTCGTCGAAGCGGTAACGCAGAAGAACTGTGCGACGACGCAGATGAAGAGCAGGAACTCCGCCCAGTTCTGACCCATCGACTCAGTCCAGATGTAGGGAACGATGGGCAGCAGCTCGTTGGCGACGTCGATCGTCGCCTGCGTGTCCGGAACTGCGAAGGTGACCGCGAGCAGGAGGATCCAGCCGAAGATCACCGAGACGAAGACCGCCGTCCACATCCCGGTCGCAGCCATGCGGGAAGCGTTTTGCGTCTCCTCTGCCGTGTGCGCCGAGGCGTCGAATCCGGTGATCGTGTACTGGGACATGAGCAGTCCGAGCCCGAACACGAACCAGAACGCGGGGCTGGACAGCGCCGTCGTGCCGCCTCCGTAGCCCGAGTTGTTCACCGTCTCCGTGAAGACGTAGGAGAGCGACTGGTGCTGATCGGGAATGACGATCAGGATGCCGACGACGACGACCACGCCAACCATGTGCCACCAGGCCGAGATCATGTTCAGGCCCGACGTGATCTGGATGTTGAACAGGTTGATCACGACCGCCGCGAGCAGGAAGGCGGCGTAGAGGATGTACGTCGACATGTTGAACGACGCGCCGAACCAGTCGTTCATGTGCTCGGTGTAGCTGAACCAGAAGTCGAAGAGCACCTGCGCAAAGACCGCGAGCCCGTAGCCGATCGCTGCGGTAACGGCGATCTGGCCGATCAGGTTGAACCATCCGGTCGCCCAACCCCAGCCCGGGCCGCCGAGCTTCGAGGCCCAGTAGTAAAGGCCGCCCGCGGTGGGGTACGCCGAAGCGATCTCGGCCATCGGCGAGCGCGATGATCGTGCTCATGAGGCCGACGAGCAGCCAGCCCCAGGTAACCGCGATCGGGCCACCGTGCTCGAAGGCGATCGTGTACGAGGTCAGGCACCCCGCGAGGATCGAGATGATGGTGAAGCTGATAGCGAAGTTTCGGAACCCTCCCATCGCGCGGAAGAGCTCCTGCGCATAGCCCAGCTTGTGGAGGACCTGCTCGTCCTGCGAGGTGTGGTAGCTGGGCGTTTCTGGACCACTGCTCATACGCACCCCCTCGGGGTTTGCCGACATGCTTGAAGGCGCTATTACGTCCACCTGATCGGTGGCATGTCAACAACGGCAGGGCTACGGACTAGGATCGCCTCGGATGTCGAGACCGCAATGTTGAGCTTCGAGACGCTGAAGGCCGAGGTCGAGAGCGGCGCAATCGACACGATCGTCGTCGCGTTCACCGACATGCAGGGCCGGCTTCTCGGGAAGCGGCTCCACGGCGAGTTCTTCGTCGAGGAGGTCGAGCGCCGGACACGAGGTGGAGGGGTGCAACTACCTGCTCGCCCTCGACATGGAGATGGATCCAGTTCCGGGATACGAAATCGCGAGCTGGGAGCAGGGCTATGGCGACTTCGCGCTCGCACCGGATCTCGGCACGCTTCGACGCATTCCCTGGCTCGAGGCGACCGCGCTCGTGCTCTGCGACGTCCAGTGGCACGACGGCTCGCCGGTGCAACCGTCTCCCCGGCAGGTGCTGAAGGCTCAGATGGATCGAGCGGCCGCGCTCGGTCTCACGCCCATGACCGGCTCCGAGCTCGAGTTCTATCTCCTGCGCCAGACCTACGAGGAGGCGTGGGCGCAGCGCTACGAGGACCTGACGCCCTCGGTCCCGTACATCCTCGACTACCACATCCTCGCGTCGACCTACGACGAGGATCTGATCCGTCAGATCCGTAACGGGATGCACGGCGCGGGGATCAGGGTCGAGACCTCCAAGGGCGAGGCGTGGCCGGGCCAGCACGAGATCAACTTCCGCTTCGCCGACGCGCTGACGATGGCCGACAACCATGTCGTCTACAAGAACGGCGCCAAGGAGATCGCATTCGCGAACGGCTGCTCGATCACGTTCATGGCGAAGCCGTTCGAGTCCTGGATCGGAAACTCGTGCCACGTCCACGCGTCGCTCTTCCGCGACGGGGAGCCTGCGTTCGCCGACGACGACGTTCTCTTCGACCGCTTTCTCGCCGGCCAGATCGCCACCTTCGAGGAGCTCGCCGTCTTCCTCGCTCCGACGATCAACTCGTACAAGCGGTTCGCCGCCGGCAGCTGGGCGCCGACGACGCTCGCGTGGGGCCGCGACAACCGTACGTGCGGGTTCCGGATCGTCGGGCACGGGAGCTCGAAGCGCGTGGAGACCCGCATTCCGGGAGGCGATGTCAATCCGTACCTCGCCTTTGCCGCGATCATCGCGGCGGGCTTGCACGGAATCGAGAACGAGCTCGAGCTGCAGCCTGCACTCGAAGGGAACGCGTACGAGTCGGATGCCAGGCGGTTTCCGTCGACGCTGCGTGACGCGATCGCGGCGCTCGAGTCGGGATCGATGGCTCGTGCGGCGTTCGGTGACCAGGTCGTCGACCACTACCTGAACTACGCGCGACCGAGCAGGCCATCTTCGACAAGTACGTGACCGACTGGGAGCGCCAGCGGTACTTCGAGCGAGGGTGAGCTGCACGTGAGGCACCGCCGAGACGGCACACTCTGGAACGTGGAGGCGGAATCGCGTGAGGCCGGTCATCGGAATCACGACGTATGCCCAGGAGGCGAGCTGGGGCGTCTGGCGACCTCCCCGCGGCCCTGATCCCGCTCGACTACGTCGATGCAGTGGAGCGCGCGGGTGGACGCCCGGTGCTCATTCCGCCGAGCGAGGAGGGTGTCGACGAGACGCTCGCAGCGCTCGACGGGATCGTGTTCTCGGGCGGAGCGGACGTCGACCCGTCCCTGTACGGCGCCGACCCGCACCCCGAGACCGATTCGCCGCAGGCACGCCGGGATGCCGGCGAGATGGCTCTGCTCCGATCGGCGCTCGAGCGCGACCTGCCGACGCTCGCGATCTGCCGTGGGTTCCAGCTGCTGAACGTCGCCCGCGGAGGCGACCTCGTCCAGCACCTTCCCGAGCAGGTTGGACACGACGTGCACAAGAACGTCCCGGGAGAGTTCGCCCTGCACCCGGTGGAGGTCGCGCCCGAGTCGCGCCTCGGCGCGATCGTCGGCGGTCGTTCGGACGTCACCTCGCACCACCACCAGGGACTGGGCCGCGTGGGCGACGGGCTCGTCGAGACGGCGTGGGCTGCCGACGGGACGCTCGAAGCGCGTCGAGGACCCGCGGCAGCGCTTCGCGCTCGGAGTGCAATGGCATCCCGAGGCGGGTGAGGATCAGGCGCTCTTCGACGCGCTCGTTGCCGAGGCACGCGAATACCGCACGGCGCGCGAACAGTAGGCTCGCGCGGTCAAACGAGAGAGGAGACGTTCTTGTACTTCGCCTTCTTCGCCATCTATGCGGTGCTGTCCGCCGTGTTCATCATCGACGTCCTTCGCCAGCCTGCGAGCGCACTGTCGGGCTGGGCAAGGGTCTCTGGATCGCGGCGCTGCTCCTCGTCCCGGTCTTCGCCTGGATCGTCTACGGCTTCTGGCGGATCCAGCGGAGCCGGCTCTGAGCAAGCTTCGATGGCGCTGACCGTCCTCAACCCTGCGACCGAGGAGCCGATCGCCGAGCTCGAGCAGGCCGGGGTCGAGGAGACCGATGCCGCGGTCGCGCGGGCGAAGGCGGCTTTTCCCGACTGGCGCGGCGTTGCGCCGGCCGATCGGGCTCGGCTGCTGCGCCGGGTGGCAACGCTCGTCGAGGACCATGCCGAGGAGCTCGCGCGGATCGAGTCGCGAAACGTCGGCAAGCCGATCGCCGGTGCGCGGGGCGAGATCGGCATGGTCGCGCAGGTCTTCCACTTCTACGCGGGTGCGATCGACAAGCACTACGGGGACACGATTCCGGTGGCGGGTGGCGTCGCAGCCACGTTTCGCGAGCCGCTCGGAGTCGTGGGTCTCATCGTCCCGTGGAACTTCCCGCTCAACATCGCGAGCTGGAAGCTCGGGCCTGCGCTCGCCTGCGGGAACACGGTCGTGCTCAAGCCGGCGGAGCTGACACCGCTCTCGGCGCTTCGCCTCGCCGAGCTCATCCTCGAGGCCGGGATTCCGGAGGGAGTCGTCAACGTCCTCGTCGGCAAGGGCTCGATCGTCGGCCAGCGCCTGATCGAGCACCCCGACGTCGCCAAGATCGGGTTCACCGGTTCGACCGAGGTCGGCCGGCTCGTGATGCAGGGCGCGGCCCAAACCATCAAGCGCGTCACGCTCGAGCTCGGCGGCAAGTCGGCCAACGTCGTGTTCGCCGACGCAGACCTCGAACGAGCCGCCGCCGCAGCGCCGTACGCGGTGTTCGACAACGCCGGCCAGGACTGTTGCGCGCGCTCGCGCATCCTCGTCGAGCGGACGGCTACGACCGCTTCCTCGAGCTGCTCGTCGCAGCGACCAGCAAGGTGAAGGTCGGCGATCCGGCGGACGACTCCACCGAGATGGGGCCACTCATCTCTGCCGCCCACCGCGCCACGGTCTCGTCGTACCTCGACGACGTCTCGCCCGCATTCGAGGGAGCCGTGCCCGAAGGAGCGAGGGCTTCTGGTTCCCGTGCACGCTCGTCGAGGCGACGAACGACGATCGGATCGCCCGCGAGGAGGTCTTCGGCCCAGTTGCAGCTGTGATCCCGTTCGAGGACGAGGCGGATGCGATCCGCATCGCGAACGACACCCCGTTCGGGCTGTCGGGGTCGATCTGGACGAGGGACGGCGCCCGGGCGCTCCGCGTCACGCGCGCGCTCGAGACGGGTGTGCTCTCGGTGAACTCGAACTCGTCCGTTCGCGTCTCCACGCCGTTCGGCGGCTTCAAGCAGTCCGGGTTCGGCCGCGAGCTCGGCATGCACGGCGCTCGACGGCTACTCGGAGCTCAAGAGCGTGTTCATCTCGACGGAGGAGTGAGGCGATGGGAGATCGGCTCGAGGGAAAGGTCTGCGTCATCACCGGCGCCGGGGGAGGCATGGGTCGCGAAGCGGCGGTCGTCTTCTCGGAGGAGGGCGCGAAGGTCTGCGTCGCGGACGTCGACCTTGCGATCGCCGAGGAGACGGTCTCGCTCTGCTGCGGGTGACGCGTTCGCGGTGCGCGTGAACGTCGCCGACGAGGAGGACGTTCGCGCGATGTTCGAGGCGACGAACGAGCGGTTCGGCGGAATCGACGTCCTCTACAACAACGCGGGGATCTCGCCCGGCGACGACGCGTCCATTCTCGACACGACGATCGAGGCCTGGCAGCGCGTGCAGGACGTGAATACCAAGGGCGTCTTCCTCTGCTGCAAGCACGGGATTCCGTACCTGCTGGAGCGGGGAGGGGGCTCGGTGATCAACGTCGCGTCGTTCGTGGCGATTCTCGGTGCCGCGACGTCCCAGATCTCGTACACGGCCTCGAAGGGCGCAGTGCTCTCCATGAGCCGGGAGCTCGCCGTTCAGTTCGCGCGGCAGGGAGTCCGCGTCAACGCGCTCTGCCCCGGGCCGGTCGAGACACCGCTCCTCCTCGCGATCTTCGGCGACGACCCGGCCGCGTTCGCCCGGCGCCAGGTGCACTGGCCGACCGGACGGCTCGGGAAGCCACGGGAGATCGTCAACGCGGCGCTCTTCCTTGCGAGCGACGAGTCGTCGTTCGTGAACGGTGCGGCGTTCGTCGTCGACGGCGGCCTCACCGCCGCCTACGTCACGCCTGAGTGACGAAGGGTCGAGGCTCGCCTCGCCCGCGTTGGCTCAGACGCCGACGACCTGAACAGTCCAGCGCCGATCGCGCTCGCGATCGAGCTCGAGGAAGAGCACGCGCTGCCACTGCCCGAGTTGGAGCTCGCTCTCACGTACGGGAATCGCCTCTCCGGCGGGGCCGAGGAGCATGGACATGCAGTGGGAGTGGCCGTTCGAGGCTTCCATGTCCTCGGGACAGACGTTCTCCGTCCGGCGGTCCCAGTCGTCGTGGGCGTAGTAGTGCTCGGTGGGGACGAGTCGCTTGAGCAGCACCGCGAAGTCCTCGAGGAATCCGCGCTCCCACTCGTTCACCCGCACCGAGCAGGTCGTGTGCGGCGAGTAGACGCAGCAGATGCCGTCGCGGATCCCGCTCTGGTTGACAGCCTCCTGCACCTCGTCCGTGATGTCCGTGACGGTCAGCCCGCCGGCGGTGCGAAGGTGTGCTTCGTACTGGAACGTCTCCACGGCCGACAGACATTCTGACAAGAGCGCCCGTCTCGCCGTCGGCGAACCTGTTTCCGGTCGAAGCCGCGGTACGCTGCTCCTCCTGAGGGCCCGTAGCTCAGCTGGTTAGAGCAGCCGACTCATAATCGGTTGGTCCCTGGTTCGAGTCCAGGCGGGCCCATATGAACCCGTGTAGCCAAGCCAAATTGGCCTGGTCATGCGGGACATACAAACGAGGGATGCACCGAATGCGCCCCGCGTGCATACGTCGGTGCAGACATCAAGAATTGTCACTGGCGAAAACGCGTCACTTCACCCACCCCGGAGGGTTCGAATGCTGCTGTACCAACGTGCGTTGGTTGTCAACGCGGTGACACCGACACGGGTCGTGGGCGTCGAAGGCGAAGCGAGCTACGTCATCGCGACGCTGCACAAGTTCGGAGGCGTCTCGCTCGATGACGCGATCGAAATGACCCGTGGCGCATCCGCCCACGGCCTGTAACGTGGGATCGTCCATTGCCTCTCGCATTCGATTGAGGAGAACCGGCATGGCAGGGAAGTCGAAGAAGCATCCTGCGCCCAACCCCGTGTCCCTCGGAACCGGGGCGAAGGCGCCGATGGTCAGCTTGAAGGTGAAAAAGCAGAAGAAGAAGTCGCGCGGTAAGTAGCACTCGGCGGGGCTCCGGGGGCACTCCGCCCTCCCCTCCGCGGACGAACTCATGCGGGGTCCCTTCTTGCGGGCACCCCCAACCACATGAGCACGGATTTCAGCGCCAAGCTCTGCCACCGCAGCCAAATCCAAGCCGGTCTGAAGGGAGATAGGCGCGAGAGGCTGTGCGGCGGGGCCCGGCCTCAATCGCGCCTATCCCTGTGGGTGGCAGCGACGGCGCTGCCATAGAGACTCGTACCCCGACCTTCGAGGTGCTGAACCTCCAGGTCGTCCAAGTGAATTGCGGGGCCGGTTCCCCCTACCGCCCGGCCCCGACGTGAAGGGAGTTACCCGCGTCGCTGAATCTCCAAGCCTCGGGTCCCTCCGCAGCGCACGACTGACACCGCGGGGAGAGCTCACCACGCGTTGTCGCCGTGTCGGCGCGAACTCTGAGTGCACGTTCATCTGGGCCGGGCCGACTTTGCCCATCCACGCCCAGTGGGGAGAAGAAAAGGGCGCCGCAGTGCCGGCCCGGCCGAACGGTGTTCGGCGCGGACCGCTCCAGGCCTTCATACCTTCGTGGCAATGTCGGCCCCGGCGAGGGAGAGCTCAACCGACGGCTGGGGGATCGCAACCGGCTGGCCGAGGCCGTTCTCAGCATACGCAGGATCTCGAGGGACGGGGATGCCGGCTGCTCCGATCGGCTTCATGTCTCGAGCACGTCCGAGAACCCGCCACGTGCGAGCGTTAGTCATCGGTGCTGGGCTGGTTTGAGGTCAGCCCACATCGACGGGCTCACGATCCGGCACGTCCAGATCCGCCGGGAAGCTTGGGGATCGTGGGCGATCAGACTCCGCAGCGGGCATAGTCCCGGCTGCGTTACCTACCTTCGACTCTCAGGGAGGCTCTCATGGCACTAGCACGCGTTGTGACGTTCGATGGGGTTAGCGAGCAGCGAATGGACGAGATGAAGCGCGAGATGGGCGAGAGCCGACGTCCCGATGAAATACCCGCCAGCGAGATTCTCGTGCTCCACGATGCCGAAGCCGAGAGGTCGCTCGTCATCGTCTTCTTCGAGTCAGAGGATGATTACAAGCGCGGTGACGAGGCACTCAACGCGATGCCGGCAAGCGACACCCCTGGGCAGCGCAGCTCGGTGACGAAGTACGAGGTCGCCCACCGCATGAGTGTCTAACGGCCGCATGTGTGGGGCCGTGTAATTCCGGAGTTGGGACCCGGCTGGCGGCCGCCTGAGGCTTGCGCTCGACCAGAAGGACGCAACTCACGTCGCAATCACCACGCCGCTTCAACCAGCGGCGCACCGCATCGATGGCGCTGAGCCTCCGAGCGGCAGGTCCTCCTCGGGCCGCAGGAGAGTTGGCGGGGTCGGATATCCCCCTAACCGGCCGACCCCGCTACGGGCAATTACCCGCTCGCTGCAACTTCTACGCCGGTCGGTGAGATCCCGCGGCTCCGCGCCGATCAGTGCGGAAATGCTGAAACCTGCCCTCGGGGAGCGCGTCACGACTGAGTTCATCCTCGAATTGCACGAAGGACTGACGCTCCTGCGCACCGTGGAGCCGCTCGAGAGGACGAGCTCGAGTCGACTTCCCCCGCGATGACGACTAGCCGTCTGGACCTGGGTTGGGCTCCCCGGGTGGCGGCTGCGGGGCGGGTACTGGGTCCGGGCTGGGGACTGGATCGGGTGGACCTGGGGCTGGTGTGGGTTCGGGGGTGCTCACCTTGGCCTCCTCGTGTTCGTTCGCCTACGACGTCCGAGTTATGGCGGAGCCGGGTTCCCAACTACATGCCGCCGACCCCGCCTCCCCGCATGTACCCCGATCGGGGCTCTTTCATGCGCGTTTGGAGTTCCGCCGAGAGAGACCTAGCGCGGATTCAGCAAGGGGGAGATAGGCGCGAGGAAGCCGGGGAAGGTGGGAGCCTCGATCGCGCCTATCTCGTCGGGTTGGCGGAGCCGGGTCTACGAACCCACCTGAGCCACCGACCCCGCCACGACGCTCGTACCCCAACCCGGCGATTCCTAAGCCCCATGCAGCGTCGGTTACCGGACGTCGGTGGCCGACCTCGCGTATGCATGTACGACCGACGATGTTCGCCCCGGCGAAAATCCGGTTCTCACTCGCTAGGGTTGAGATCGCATCCACGCGTGACCGGAGGTCGTCATGAGCAAGAGTGCCGACAAGCCGAAGAAGCAACAGAAGAAGAAGCCGCAGAAGACGCTCAAGGAGCGGCGAAGCGAGAAGCGCACCGCCAAGAAGTTCGGCCCTGGCTCTCTCCAGGGCGGTGCATAGGCCCGACTGAACAGGCTCTCTCCTCTATGTGAGTCGTTTGGCCGAGATAGGCGCGAGAAGCCCGGACGGATGACAGGACAGCCTCGATCGCGCCTACCCCGACCTGCTCGTGGGGCGCTCATGTCTCCCCGCGCCTCACGGTAAACCTCCGATCTGCTTCCGCGGGACGCGTTCTCCACCTCGCGGCCAAACGTTTCCCGGTTCCTGTCGTCAGGTCCTCCCGCCCGCGAGCGAGTTCGTCGAGGTGTCTCGAATCCCCAGCGACTTCCTCTGCTCTGGGTGAGGTCGTGTTCCGCCCCGCGCGTCATGCTCGCGCGGGCGGGGTCGGGATCTCCCGACGGCATCCCGACTCCGCCATCACGGCGAATACCCGCATGGTGATGCGGGGCCGGACTCCCCCCTGTTGGCCGCCGACCCCGCTTTCGAGGGTTCTAGCCAACGCTGTCCTGGCCATGCGGTCAGGTCAATCCCGATCCCGTGTCAACCCGTTGACTACCCGCGGGGGCTCGGCGGCATGCAGATCGAGCTCGGAGGGACACCATTCAGCAGCGTGATCCGCGGCTCGTCGCTCGCATGTGGAATCGCGGCCCCGCCGATGAGGATTCCGAGGAGAAGCAGCCAGATCGCCCCGATGATGCGCGCCCACAGCGGCGTATGAAGCCGCTCTCGATCCGAGGTCGCACGACCGCTCGGCACTACAGGCTCGGTGTGCATCTCCCAACTCGTCTCGACCGGAGCTACGGCGACCACTGCCGCAGCGACCTCGCCAGCGACATCCGGTTCCATCGCGCTCGCGGACGCGACGGGCATCGTCTCGACGGCCGCAGGGCTCGGCGCTTGGTGGACCACCGAGACGTTCCCGGGTTGTGGGCTAACGTCGCCGACACGTCCGGCAAGCCACACGAATCCGGCTTCGTCGAGAGTCCCGACATCGCCGGTCACGTACCAGTCGCCGCGGAACGCCGACTTCGTGCTCGCGGGCGCGTTCCAGTAGCCGGCGAAGAGCGACGGCGGCGTTCCCCGGAGCGCGATCTCTCCTTGGTGGCCCGGTGGTAGCTCGTGCCCGCTGCCGTCGACCACAGCGACCTCGTAGCCGGGGAGCGGGCGACCGATCGAGCCGCGCAGTGGCTCGCCCTCGAGCCCGTGGCCGACGATCACGCCGGTTTCCGCCTGGCCGTACCCGTCATGAATCAGGAGTCCCGTGCGTTCCTCGACGATCTCGACCAGCACCTCTGGGAGTTGATTGCCTGTGGAAACGAGGCGCCTCAGCCTCTCGGAGCGGACGCGCTCGAGCCGATCGGACTCGGCCAGGAACGCGTACTCACCCGGTGTGCGACAGAGCGTGGTCACGCCCAGCCGCCCAACGAGCTCGATCTCCTCGGTCGGATCGAGTGGCGCCTCGTTGAGCACGATCTGGGCGCCGCAGGCCCATGGCCCGAAGAGGGAGCTCCAGAGTGCCTGAGCCGAGTTGGCCGGCGCCGAGCACCACACGACGTCACCCGGGCCGGCGTCCAGCCAGTGCTCGGCATGGAGCCGGGCCGCGAACGTCGCCTGGTGTGTGTGTGTAGCCCCTCTCGGACCGTTCGTGCGCCCCGTCGTCCAGACGATGAGTGCGGGGTCGCTTCCGGACGTGTCCGCCGTGGGGCACTCGTTGGGAAACCGGTGCGCCAGGGCCTGCGCCTCGTCGACGGTCAGGGCCGTGACCTTCCCTGCCGGCGGATCGAGCCCGGTCACCATGGCTGGCTCGGCGACGACGACCTTCGCTCCGACCGCCGCGACGCGGATCTCGAGCGCGGCTGTCGGGAGTGCGTCCGAGCACGGCACCGTTACCGCGCCGATCTTGATGCAGGCGAGCACGATCTCGAGCCAGTCAGGGCTCGCTCCTACCGACACGAGCACACGGTCACCCGGAGAGACGCCGTGCTCCCGGAGATACGACGCCCAGCGCGCGGCGCCGTGCGCTAGGTGCACGAACGTCCGCGGCTCGATGATGCCGTCCCTTCCGACGAACGTGAGCGCCTGTCGCTTCGTGTCTCGCGCGAGCACCTCGACGACATCGCGGGTGAAGTTGAACCGGCTCGGGACGCACCAACGCCCGTCGGAGAGGGCAGGAGCGAGCGCGGCGTCGAGCAAGCTCGGGCCATCCCGGCTCGCTTGTGCGCTTCTGCGCGCGCCGAAGACGACGGACTTCACGGCATGTGAGTTATCGGGTCTACCGCGGTACCGACTGAACGGTGGAACGAGTGATCTCGCTGCAGAGACGACAAGGGGCCCGGGTGGGCGGGCCCCTTGCTTTTCGTCGACGCAACTTCGGGGTCAGGCGGATCCCGCCTGCGGGGAGAGGAGCTGCGCCGTAGGTCGCGTATGTGTTTCACATCGCACTTGCGATTGATAGGCACCCACAGAACTTTCCACAGACCGAATGCCGCAAAGTGGACGAACTCCGTCTCGTTCTTCCACAGGTCGGGCCGCGCAATGTCACGCACATCCCGGCCCAGGGCCTGCGGGCTAGACTCCGCGCATGGCCGAGTACGGCACCTCCCGAGTCAAGACAGGCCTCGCAGAGATGCTCAAGGGCGGCGTGATCATGGACGTCGTCGACGCCGAGCAGGCGCGCGTCGCCGAGGAGGCAGGCGCATGCGCGGTCATGGCACTCGAGCGAGTTCCCGCTGACATCCGACGCGACGGAGGCGTCGCGCGGATGAGCGGACCCGCAGAAGATCCGCGAGATCCAGGAGGTTGTGACGATCCCGGTGATGGCGAAGTGCCGGATCGGCCACTTCGCCGAAGCGCAGATCCTGGAGGCGCTCGAGGTCGACTACATCGACGAGTCGGAGGTCTTGACCCCTGCGGACATCCAGAATCACGTCGACAAGTGGTCGTTCACCGTCCCATTCGTCTGCGGCGCGACGAACCTCGGGGAGGCGCTGCGGCGCATCTCGGAGGGCGCAGCAATGATCCGGACGAAAGGTGAGGCGGGGACCGGAGACATCGTCAACGCCGTTACGCACATGCGATCCGTCTTCGGGGCGATCAGGCACCTTCAGACGCTGCGGGAGGAAGAGCTCTATGCCGCGGCCAAGGAGCATCGCGCTCCGTACGAGCTCGTGCGCTGGGTCGCCGAAAACGGTCGCCTTCCGGTCGTGACGTTCACCGCGGGTGGCATCGCGACCCCCGCGGACGCATCGCTCTGCATGCAGCTGGGCGCGGACGGTGTCTTCGTCGGGTCCGGCATCTTCAAGTCGGGCCGCGACGCGCGAGAGGACCCGGACGGCTGGATCGAGGACGTCTCACGCCGCGCGCGCGCGATCGTCGAGGCAACGACCCACTTCAACGACGCGAAGGTCCTCGCCGACGTCTCCACGGGTCTCGGTCAGCCAATGGTCGGCATCTCCGCGAGCTCGCTCCCCGAGGACGAGCGGCTCGAAGTTCGCGGCTGGTGACGCGCCTTCAGTAGCGATTGGTGGAGAGTCCGCCACGGATCGGGGTGCTCGCTCTCCAGGGGGCATTCCGTGAGCACTCACGGTCTCTGGCGAGCCTCGGCGCGGAGGTGGTCGAGGTGCGAAAGCCGGATGACATGGACGATCTCGACGGTCTCGTCATCCCTGGAGGCGAGTCGACGACGATCGTCCAGCTCGCACAGACGTACGGGCTCGACGAGGCGATCCAGCGGTTCCAGGGCGCGGTCTTCGGAACGTGCGCCGGCATGATCGTGCTCGACCGCGACCATCTCGGTCTCACGGACATCGTGGTCGATCGGAATGCGTACGGTCGTCAAGTGTGGAGCTTCGAGGCCGATGTCACGCTCGTCGGCGACGACCTACCGCTGCGCGGGGTCTTCATCCGCGCACCGCGAGTGCGCGAGCTCGGGCCGGACGTCGAGGTGCTCGCCGAGCACGACGGCGAGCCGGTGCTGGTTCGCGACGGTCGCGTCCTGCTGGCGGCGTTTCATCCGGAGCTCACGGATGATCTGCGCGTGCACGCGCTTTTTCTGGACGTGGTGAGAGAGGAGCAGGGTGTCCGGTCACTCTAAGTGGAGCTCGATCAAGCACAAGAAGGGCGCAGCCGATGCCAAGCGCGGCAAGTTGTTCTCGAAGCTCTCACGCGCGATCATCGTCGCGGCGAGAGAGGGGGGGCCCGACGCGGCCTCGAACCTCGCCCTCCAGAACGCGATCGAGAAGGCTCGTTCGTACTCGATGCCGAAGGACAACATCGAGCGCGCGATTGCGAAGGGAGCGGGGGTGGACGCCGACGGGTCGAGCTACGAGACGGTCGGTGTACGAGGGCTACGGGCCCGAGGGGGTGGCGGTTCTCGTGGAGACCCTTACGGACAACCGGAATCGCACGGCGTCCGACGTGCGACACCTGTTCGCGAAACACGGCGGCAATCTCGGCACGAGCGGGGGCGTGGCGTGGCAGTTCGAACGGCGCGGCGTCATTCTCGTCGGAGCCGACGGAGTGGACGAGGACGAGCTCGTCCTCGTGGCGGCCGACGCCGGAGCGGACGACGTGGAGCTAGACGGCACCACCTATCTGGTGACTTCCGCACCCGAGGAGCTTCGCGCCGTGCGCGAGGCGATCGAGGCGTCGGGTCTCCAGGTCGAGTCAGCGGAGCTGTCGATGGTGCCGAAGACGACGATCCCGATCGCCGACGAGGCGACTGCCCGGAGGGTGATTCACCTTGTCGAGGGGCTCGAAGACGTGGACGATGTGCAGGACGTCTATGCGAACTTCGACATTTCCGAATCGATGCTGGAAACGGTAGCGTCCTGACCCTGTGACGACGGCGGACGTCAAGATGCCCGTGACGGCGGACCGGATCGAGTCGCTGCTCTCTGCGCGCCTTTTCGTCGAGCCGCAGCTCGCCGGCGGCCGGCTGACCTTCCTCTCGAACCTGTCCGGGCAGCTGAGCCTCTACTCCATGGACAGCCGCGGAGGCGTTCCCGACCCATTGCTCCCGGGGCGCATCGCGCTGCAGAACCCGGAGCTCATCGGCGGGTACTCGTTCCACGTCGTGCCGGAGCTCGATCGCATCGTCCTGATGATCGACAGCGACGGGGACGAGAACTACGAGCCCTACCTGATCCCGCTCGAGGGAGGCTTCCCGGAGCCGCTGGCGCCGGAGTCGTTCGTCGGCCACCGCTCGCACCTCGTCGACTTCGATCCGAAGACGAATACGGCGTACTTCGGTGCCGAGTCGCGGCAGGAGTCGCTCATCACGGCGTTCCGCGTGCAGCTCGCAACCGGCGAAGTCGAGGCGATCTGGCAGAGCCAGTACGGTGCGATGCCGGCCGCCTGGAGCCCCGACCATTCACGCGCATTCCTCGCCGACTTCTACACGGCCGGCGACAGCGTCATCTACGAGCCGGATGGCGACAGCCGTCGAATTCTCTACGGCACGCCGATCGAAGAGCGCCGAGAAGGCGTCGAGTACCCGCCCTCGGGCCTCCATTCGGCGCACTGCACGGCGAGCGCGAAGGGGCTCCTCCTCGCATCGAGCCTCTTCGAGGACACCGGTACACCCGGCTACCTCGATCTCGCGCAGCCGGGAGAGATCGAGCCGGTGGCGATCGACGGGCTGCGCCACGATGGCGCGGGTGAGCTCTCGGGGATCGCGCACGTCGAGGACGACCGCTACGTCGTCCAGTACAACGTCGACGGCTGCTCCTGGGCGTACGAGACACGTCTCGACGAGGCGGGAAGACGGCTCACGGTCGAGCGCGTGCTCGTCGGTGAGGGCGAGCTCGCAGGCGGCGTTCTCCACGGCCTCCACTACGACGAGGGAAGCGGCGGGTTCGCGCTCTCCTTCTGCACAGCCACGCTGCCGACCCAGCTGTACGTCATCGACGCCGAGACTGCGGCTCCTGCGCGCAAGACGCGCGAGCGCCCGCTCGGCATCTCGCCTGAGCTCTTGTCCGCGGGTGAGGACGCGTCGTTCGAGTCGCACGACGGCCTCCGCGTCTCGGCGCGGCTCTACCTGCCTTCGGAGGAGCTCGGATACGTCGGCGAGCGGCCGCTCGTCTACTACGTGCATGGAGGGCCGCAGAGCCAGGAGCGTCCGAACTTCGCCTGGTTCTCGATGCCGCTGATCCAGATCCTGACGCTCGAGGGATTTGCCGTCTTCGTCCCGAATGCGCGTGGCTCGACGGGGTACGGCCTCGAGCTACACCAAGCGAGTGGATCGCGACTGGGGTGGCCAGGATCGGCTCGACCACGTTCATGCGATGACCGAGGTGTTGCCGGGCCACGAGCGCGTGGACGTCGGCCGCGCCGGCGTCGTCGGGCGCTCGTACGGCGGGTACATGACCCTCATGCTCGCGAGCCGGCATCCGGAGCTCTGGCGGGCGGCCGTCGACATGTTCGGTCCGTACGACCTGTACACGTTCTCCCAGCGGATCCCCGAGACGTGGAAGCCGTACTTCGCCCTTGCCCTCGGAGATCCGGAGCGCGACCGCGACTTCCTCGACGAGCGGTCGCCGAAGACGACGATCGCGGAGATCGCCGCGCCGCTGCTCGTCATCCAGGGTCAGAACGACCCGCGTGTGGTAGAGCGCGAGTCGCACGACCTCGTCGAGAGTCTGCGCGCGCTGGGCAAGGATGTCGACTACCTCGTCTTCGAGGACGAGGGCCACGATGTCCTGAAGCTCGGCAACCGGGTGCGCTGCTACGACAAGATCGTCGGCTTCTTCTCCGAGCACCTCGCCTGAGGGCCTGTTAGGGTCGCACCCGTGCGTTGGCTCGCGATCCTCTTCGCCCTACTCGCGCTCGTCGCGGTCGGTGCCGGCTGCGGTGGCGGCGACGACGAGGCGAGTGACGATCCCGAGACCACGGTGACCGACACGGACACCGACGAGACGACGACCGACGATACGACGACGGATGACGACGACCGAGACGAGACGGACACCGATAACTCGGGCGACCTTTCCGGCGAGTGTCTCGAGGCCGTGCAGGCGTACTCTGCGGCGCTCGCGGCGGCCGGCGCCGGCGGCGACACAGAAGATTCGCTCGACGTCTTCCAGGAGTTCGCGGACCAGGCTCCAGAGGAGATCCGGGACGACTTTCAGGTGCTCGCTCAAGCGTACGCCGAGTACGTCAAGGTCGTGGGTGAGCTCGATCTGCAGCCTGGAGTGGTCCCGAGCGCCGACGAGCTCGCAGGAGCTTACGGCGGCGTCGGCGGCATTCAACGACCCGGAGGTCGCTGCGGCGAACGAACGAGTGACCGTCTGGGCCGACGAGAACTGCTAGCCGCTCCTTTCTACGAATTCGACTGAGCGGCTCGCGGAGGGACGTCCGGGGCGCACACTACCTTCTGTACGTGAAAGTCCTCGGCATCGACCCAGGGACAGCTGCGTGCGGGTACGGGATCGTCCACGAAAGCGACGGCCGCCTCCGGGCGGTGCTCCACGGGGAGTGGCGGACGTCCGCGCGAGCGCGTCTGGAGGACCGCCTGCTGACGATCTTCGCGGGGGTGCAGGAGCTCGTTGCGGAGCATGCGCCCGACGCCGTCGCAATCGAGGAGTCCTTCGTGGGTGCAGACGCCCGCATCGCGCTCTCCGTCGGGCAGGCGCGCGGCGCCGTGCTCGTCGCCGCAGCGTCCGCCGGCATTGACTGCGCCGAGTACGCCCCTGCCCGCGTGAAGCAGACCGTGTGCGGCTACGGCCGGGCGGAGAAGGGGCAGATGCAGCGCATGGTGCGCTTGATCCTCTCGCTGGACGCCGAGCCGAAGTCCACGCACGCGGCCGACGCGCTCGCTGTCGCCATCTGCCACGCACTCGCGCCTCCGCTGCTCGACATTGCCGGACTCGAGGCGGCTGGATGATCTCGCGACTCCGTGGCCGGCCAGCCGGAAGAACGTCCGAGGGGCTCGTCCTCGACGTCGGGGGCGTCGGCTACCTCGTCGCGGCGACGACATCGGCGCTGCGAAAGGCGGACGGTGCCCGGGACCATGCCGGCGGAGGCGATGCTGCCGGAGAGGTCGTCATCGACACGTTCCTGCACGTCCGGGAAGACACCCTGCAGCTGTACGGCTTCGGCGACACGGCCGAGCGGGAGCTCTTTCTCCGCCTTCTGGGCGTCAGCGGAATCGGGCCAAAGGTTGCGCTCGGGGTCGTCTCGAGCGGATCATCCGCCGACCTCCGTAGGGCCATCGTCGCCGGTGACACCGCACGCTTTCAGGCGATCCCTGGGATCGGAAAGAAGACGGCCGAGCGTATCGTCCTCGAGCTCAGAGGCTCGATCTCCGACGCAGTCGAGCCGGGAGAGACAACCACGCCGGCGGAGCTCGTCGCACGCGATGCCCTCGTCGAGCTCGGCTACAGCGTCGTCGAGGCCGAGCGAGTGTTGGCGGACGTCGATCCGACCCTGCCTGCGGAAGAGCGCATCCGGCTTGCGCTCAGGGTGGCAGCGTGAGCTCGCCGTTTCTCGCACCCGCCCTGCACGAGGGCGAAGAGGAGGTCGAGCGCTCCCTCCGGCCGCGCAGGCTCGACGAGTTCGTGGGGCAGGAGCGGACGAAGGAACAGCTCGAGATCGCGCTCGAAGCCGCACGAGGGCGCGGCGAGGCACTCGATCACGTCCTGCTCGTCGGCCCCCCCGGCCTCGGGAAGACGACGCTCGCGACGATCGTCCGGGAGGAGCTCGGCGTGGGTCTGCGGACAGTCGCCGGCCCGGCTCTCGAGCGGAAAGGCGACATGGCGGCGATCCTCACGGGCCTCGAGCCGCGGGACGTCCTCTTCATCGACGAGATTCACCGCCTGAACCACGCGATCGAGGAGATCCTGTACCCGGCGCTCGAGGACTTTCGGCTCGACATCATCGTCGGCCAGGGAGCAGCTGCTCGCACGCTTACTCTCGATCTTCCGCCGTTCACGCTGGTCGGCGCGACGACGCGTACCGGTCTGCTCACCACACCGCTGCGCGATCGCTTCGGGATGACGTTCCGGCTCGGCTACTACGAGGCGCACGAGCTCGCGTCCATCGTTCGCCGTTCCGCGAGCATCCTCGACGTCTCGATCGACGAGGAGGCGGCCGAAGAGCTTGCGCGCCGGTCGCGTGGAACGCCGCGGGTGGCGAACAGGATCCTGCGTCGTGTCCGCGACGTCGCGGAGGTGCGGCACGCCGGTGCGATCACGCTCGAGATCGCGCGCGAGGCGCTCGAGCTGCTCGAGGTCGATGGAATGGGGCTCGAGCGCACCGACCGGGAGCTCCTCGAAGCGATCCTGCACAAGTTCGGCGGCGGCCCCGTCGGGCTCTCGACGCTCGCCGTCACGCTCGGGGAGGAGTCGGACACGATCGAGGACGTCTACGAGCCGTATCTCCTCCAGCTCGGCTTTCTTCAGCGAACTCCCCGCGGCCGCGTGATCACTGCGCTCGGGCGGGAGCACCTCGGGAGCGATCCGGGTTCGGAAGGGCTCTTCTAGGCGTGGCAACGCAGATCTGGACGCCCGGAGCCGCGGGTCCGCTCGACGAGTTCATCGGTCGAATCACGCGCATGGTGGCCGAGTTCACCGCGGAGCATTCGCTGCAGCAAGCCGAGGTACGCCTCGAGCTCATGGACGGCTCGCGACACATGCTGGCGAAGGCGACCGCCGAACCGGGCTTCGGGTTCTTCTCGTTCATCCCGCATGCGGACGATGGAGGCGAGCCTCGATGCGTCGTCGTCCCGATCGGCGCCGTGAAGCTGATCGAGATCTCGTCGCCGGATCCCGAGCGGTCGTTCGGCTTCGCCCCCGAACCTGAGATGCAGGCAGGTGTCAGCCTCTGTACTGGAGATCGCGCCAGGACGGGACGGGAGCGAGCTCGAGAAGCGTGCGGCCCCCCTCCGGCTCTGCGTAGCCGAAGTCGCCCGTGTCGTCGATCCAGGAGACGTCGAGCAGGCCCTCCTTCACTCGATGGTCGAGCCACGCGCCCCGGAAGACGAGCTTTCGCATCCAGTAGACAAGTGACTCGCCGTCGACGAGCGAGACTCGTTCCCAGTGGCGGACGAGGTACAAGCCGAGCCCGCTGCGCGGGTCCTCGATTCGGCCGTCCGCGACCAGCTCGACGAGATCGGCAGCCTCGTCCTCGTCGAGGTCGTTCGACCCGATGAGGTCGAGCCGCACTGCAGCGGCGGTCACCCGTTGCTCGAAGTCGTCGGCGTTGAACTCGAACCGGTGGCCCAGGAACTCGACGACGAAGTCGTCTCCCGAGCGATAGTTGGCCGCGAGCACGCGTTTCAGGGTATCTGGAGGTTGCTTGCCGAGGCGATGAGCGAGTTCGCGCTCAATCGGCACTCTGGGATTGTTATGGCAGTCGGTCGTGGTCGGCGACCGCTCTCTGGCTCGTCGTGGTGCGCTGCTCGTGACCACGTACTCGCTCGAGCAGATGGCGTACTACACGCCCATCGCCGTCGTCGTGGTCGGCGCGACCGCCGGGATCGTTCTTCTCTGGGTCAAGATCGTGTTGGACTCCGTTCGTCGCCGCCACGACGAACGCTGATCTCGTCCGAAGCTGTCCCTAACGTCATCCGTCATGGCGGGTGTGTGGACGATTGCCGAGCTCGACGCGTCGGCTGCCGGCGAGCTCCAGCGAGAGCTTGGGCTGAGTGCGGTGACCGCCGCCGTTCTCACACGCCGCGGATACCACGATCCCGACGCCGCCCGAAGCTTTCTCGACGCCGAGCTTCCAGGGTACGACCCGTACCAACTCGGCGACATGACACAGGCCGTCGAGTGCATCAGGGCTGCAATCGCCGCCGAGAAGCGCATCTGCGTGCACGGCGACTACGACGTGGACGGCATCTGCGCGACTGCGCTTGCCGTGCTCCTCCTCCGAGAGCTCGGAGCCGATGTGGTTTGGCATCTACCGAGTCGCTTCGAGGAGGGCTACGGGGTCTCGACGGACACGCTCGAACGGCTTGCTGCCGAGGGAGTGGAACTCGTCATCACCGTCGACTGTGGGATCACCGCGGTGGACGAGGTCGCTGCGGCGAAGGCACTCGGTCTCGAGGTGGTCGTGACCGACCACCACCGGCCCGGTGCCGTGCTACCCGACTGCCCGGTTGTCGCGACCCGCCCATCGTCCTACCCGTTTCCCGAGTTGTGCGGAACCGGCGTCGTGCACAAGCTCGGGGAAGCGCTGCTCGGGCCGGAGCACCCCTTTGTTCGCGGCCACCTCGATCTCGTGGCGCTCGCGACGATTGCGGACGTCGTTCCACTCGTGGACGAGAATCGCGCGCTTGTCGCTGCTGGGCTTCGTGTCCTGGCATGTACGCGACGGCCCGGCCTGCAGGCGTTGTTCAAGAGCGCGCGGGTCGATGCAGCGGCTATCGACGCGTCGTCGATCGGCTTCCGCCTGGGGCCGAGGATCAACGCGGCAGGGCGGCTCGGTCGCCCGGACATCGCCCTCGAGCTGATCCTGACCGACGACGACTCCCGTGCGAAGGAGCTCGCGACGGAGCTCGAGGACCTGAACCGTGAGCGGCAGGTGATCGAGGATCGCATCGTGCGCGAAGCCGTCGCACTGGTCGAGTCGCTTCCCGATCGGGAGCGCGAGCGTCATGGGTACGTCCTTGCGAACGAGGACTGGCATGTGGGTGTGATCGGGATCGTCGCGTCGAGGCTGGTCGAGCGCTTCAACCGACCGGTGATCCTGATCACGGGCGGCGCGGACGAGTGGAAGGGCTCGGGTCGGTCCATCGCGAGCTTCGACCTCCATGGCGCGCTCGCGTCGTGCTCCGACCATCTCGAGCGTTTCGGTGGCCACCGCGCGGCGGCGGGGCTGTCGATCGACCCGGCCAACATCGAGGCGTTCGCAGAGGCCTTCGCAATCCAGGCCGATGCTGCCCTGGACGAGATCGACGTTCAACCGGTGACCGAGGTCGATGCGCTCGTCTCGGCCCAGGATCTCACGCTGTCGCTCGCGCAGGAGCTCGCGCGCCTCGCTCCCTTCGGGCTCGGGAACCGCGACGTGACGCTCCTGATTCCCGCGTGCGAGGCGGTCGTGCCGTCGACGGTCGGTGACGGCAAGCACCTGCGCTTCCGCGTTCGCCAGCACGGCTGGGACGCGGGGAGCGCCATCGCCTTCGGACAGGGCGCGCAACTCGATCGCCTTCGTTAGCGAGAGCCGCTTCGACGTCGCCTGTCGTCTGAAGGAGAACCACTGGAACGGGACCGTTGCGCCGCAACTGGTCGTGCGGCGACTCTTCGATACCCCCGAGGGTTACGACGCGCTGCGCGAGCGGCTCGCTTCGCTTTGGCGGGAGGGCGAAGTTGCCTGGACGCCCGATGCGCGGAGGGTCTTCGCGGAGCTCGGGCTCGATGCGTCGCCGGAGCAACGTCGCCAGCTTCTCGAGTCGGAGACGTTCCGTGGGCTGCTCGAGCGAGCAGCTCTACCTCGGGCCGCGTGACCGGAAGGTCAGCCGAGCCCAGGGCGGGAGGGGACGAGCGCGTCCCGCATCGCAACGGCGAGCCTTCTCGCGCGACGTTGCCGGATCCAGCGTCTGAACGAGTCCATGGGATGCCGAAGTTCGCCGTCGTGCGCACGCTTCCTGCGCTTGAAGCGGTGTGCCGAAGGGCGCTAAGTACACTCAGCGTATGAGCGTCCTCGACGCGAAACGACGTCATGAAGACCTGATCGAGGAGCTGATCGCTGGGGTCGAGTCGTATAACCCTGACGTCGACAAGGATCTGCTGCGGCGATCGTTCGAGGCTGCCGAGAGGGCGCACGAAGGACAGTCGCGCCGTTCGGGGGAGGAGTTCATCCATCACCCACTCGGGGTTGCGCACATCTGCGCCGACCTTCGTCTCGACGAACAGACGATCGCCGCGGCCCTTCTCCACGACGTGGTCGAGGACACGGGCTCCGACGTCGAGGAGATCCGCTCGGAGTTCGGCCCCGAGATCGCGCAGCTCGTGGAGGGAGTCACGAAGCTGACGCGGATCAGCTTCCAGAGCCGGGAGCAGGCCGAGGCCGAGAACTACCGGAAGATGATCGTGGCCATGGCGCAGGACGTCCGCGTCATCCTGATCAAGCTCGCCGACCGACTCCACAACATGCGCACGATCGAGTACCTCGGCAAGCAGAAACAGGCTCAAAAGGCGCGTGAGACGCTCGAGGTGTACGCGCCGCTCGCTCATCGGCTCGGGATTCACGCCCTCAAATGGGAGCTCGAGGATCTCTCCTTCCAGACGCTGCATCCACGCAAATACGCCGAGATCAAGGCGATGGTGGCCGACCAGCGCGCCGATCGGGAATCGCAGGCCGACAAGGCAGCGGAGATCCTGGGCGAGGAGTTGCGGAAGACGGACGTGCCCGCAGACATCACGGGTCGCGCGAAGCACCTCTACTCGATCTACGACAAGATGGCGAAGCGCGGCCGGGAGTTCAACGAGATCTACGACCTCACCGCGATGCGCGTCATCTGCGAGCGGTCCGGCGAGGACGGGACGCGAGACTGCTACCAGGCGCTCGGGCTCGTGCACTCCCTCTGGAAGCCGATGCCGGGGCGGTTCAAGGACTTCATCGCGATGCCGAAGCTGAACCGCTACCGCTCGTTGCACACGACAGTGATCGGGCCGGAGGGGAAGCCGCTCGAGATCCAGGTGCGCACCCGCGCGATGCACGAGGAAGCCGAGTACGGCGTCGCGGCTCACTGGGTCTACAAGCGTGGCCGCGGAGCCAAGGCGGACGACGAATGGCTCATCTGGGTCAAGTCGCTCATGGACTGGCAGGCGGACGAGCAGGACCCGGGCGAGTACATGCGCACGCTGCGCACGGACCTCTTCGCCGACGAGGTGTACGTCTTCACGCCGAAGGGCGAGGTGAAGGTGCTGCCGTCGAATGCGACCCCGATCGACTTCGCGTACGCCGTTCACACCGATGTCGGCCACCGCACCGTCGGTGCGAAGGTGAACGGGCGCATCGTCCCGCTCCACTATCGATTGAAGAACGGCGACTTCGTCGAGATCCTGACCTCGAAGTCGGGCCGCGGGCCTTCTCGCGACTGGCTGGCGCTGGCCACGTCTTCACGCGCGCGAAACAAGATCCGGCAGTGGTACCAGCGCGAGACCCGCGGCGAGACCGAGGCGAAGGGGCGCCAGCTTCTCGACCAGGCGCTCAAGGCCCAGAACCTGCCGTACCGAAAGCTCCAGGGCTCGAGCGTCCTCGCGCAGGTGATTCGCGAGACGGGGTTCAGAAAGGCCGAGGACTTCTACGTCGCGCTCGGAGCGGGCAAGCTCCAGCCGGGTCAGATCGTCAACAAGGTTCTCCAGCGGCTCAAGACCGACGAGGTCACCGACGAGCGCGCGATTACGACGAAGCCGCCGCGGACGAGGGCGGTGTCGAGCACACGGGTCGGCATCAACGTGGTCGGTGTCGAGGACGTGCTCGTCCGCCTCGCGAAGTGCTGCACTCCGGTCCCCGGAGATCCGATCGTCGGCTACATCTCGCTCGGTCGGGGAATCACGGTTCACCGTGACGACTGCCCGAACGTCAAGGCGCTCCAGCGCAATCCAGAGCGGTTCACCGACGTCGAGTGGGAGGGTGGCGCGTCGTCCGGCTTTCTCGTCCAGATCGCGGTCGATGCGTGGGATCGTTCGCGGCTCCTGGAGGACGTCGCGCGGACGTTCGCGGAGCACGGGTCGAACATCGTCTCGTACGGAGGCGTCGTTCAGGACGGCATGGCACGCAACTG
This sequence comes from uncultured Actinomycetes bacterium, assembly GCA_963756925.1. Lineage (GTDB taxonomy): Bacteria > Actinomycetota > Thermoleophilia > Gaiellales > Gaiellaceae > GMQP-bins7. The sequence goes on from CAVWPL010000006.1 coordinate 53,026, forward strand.
GTACACGGCCGAGGTCGGCGAGGTGAAGGACCTTCGCTCGCTTCTCACAGCTTTGCGGAATCTCGAAGCCGTGTTCGACGCCTACCGCGTCACGCCGTCGTAACGGTCAGGCGAGCGGCCAGCCGGGGAGGTCGCGGAGGGAAGCCAGGTCGTCGTCCGTGCTGGCGGTGTCTGCAAACTCCGGCCTGAGCTCGAGCGCGCGCGCGAGATGCTCGAGAGATTCGGTCGTGCGTCCGGCGAGAGCCTCGGCGCACGCGAGGTTGTAGAGGGTCGCCGGATGGTCCGGGCGGCGTTCGAGAGCGGTGGCGAGCTCGGCCATGTATGCGTCGTAGTCGCCGGCTGTGCGATGCCTCTCGGCCGCGAAGTAGTCCTCCCAGGGCGACGGCTCGTACGCTTGCCCTCTGGGCCCGCCGACTGCGAGGACCGCGGTTCCAGGTTCCTCGGCGCGGGCGTAGCGCTTGACCTCCGGTTCGCGTACGAAGACGACTGTTCCTGCCGGAGCATCGAGCGACTCCTCGTCGAGGGTGAACGTCGCGCGCCCCGCAAGCACGATGTAGACCTCCTCGTGGCCGAGCGCCTGCTCCGAGTGCTCCTCGACGATGTCGTCTCCCGCGTTCCGCGCGACGTACGCGTTGATCCCGAACGCACCGATGTCGAGTGTCCTTCGGACGGGTCGCCAAAGGAGCTTGCCGTCGACAACCGGGATCGGCTCGATCTCATCGAGTGAGAGACTCGTCCAACCCTCGGCCACGACGCCGACTGTACCCAGGAACGACCGAAGGCCGCTGTGCGGCCTTCGAAAGGTGTTGCCGGTGTCGTTACTTCGCCGTCCGTCTACACGAAAAGCTCCGTTCCTCGGGTCGAGCGCGATCGTTTGCGCTCACTGGTGTCATCGAACCACCGGCCCGTGAGAGGGACCTGAGACGGGGAGAAGAAGTCGCTAAGAAGGACGACTTGCGAGCGTGACCTCGACGGTCTGGCGCTTGCCGTCACGGACGACCGTGATCGAGACCTTCTCACCGGGACGCTTGGCGTCGATCGCGCTCTGGAGCTCGGCCGAGCTAGAGATCGACTTCCCGTCGATCGCGACGACGACATCACCGCCCGAGGGAACCTCTTCTCCGTCGACGGTGGTCGTTCCCGTGGCCGCGCGGAGATCTGCGTCCTCAGCAGGCGTTCCGCTCCTCACCTCGGTGATGACGATGCCCTCGGAGGTCGCGACCATCGTGATCCCCAGATAGGCATGGTCGACGCTCCCGTTCTCGAGCAGCTGCGCGACGATGGAGCGCACGGTGTTCGACGGAATCGCGAAGCCGATGCCGACGTTTCCTCCGGACTCGCTCTCGATTTGAGCGTTGACGCCGACGACGCGACCGGTCGTGTCGATGAGGGGTCCGCCGGAGTTCCCGTGATTGATCGCGGCATCGGTCTGGATCGAGTCGGTGATCGTGAAGTTGTTGGGGGCGGTCATCTGGCGGTGTAGCGCGCTCACGATTCCGCTCGTCAAGGTTCCCTCGAGGCCGAATGGGCTTCCCAGTGCCACGACGGCGTCACCGACGGCGAGGGCGCTCGAGTTGCCGAGCCGCAGTGGCTCGAGCACCGAGGCCGGCGCATCGACCGTCAACACTGCGAGATCGGTCGACGGGTCGGTGCCGACGAGCTTCGCCGGGTAGCTCTTCCCATTCCAGAGCCGGACGGAGATCGATCCGGCGCCGTCGACGACATGCTGATTCGTGACGATCGTGCCCTCGCGGTCGAGGACGAACCCCGACCCCTGCGCTTGCTGCTGCTGTTGATCGCCGAATGAGGACTCCGCCACACCGCTTGCCGTGATCTCGACGACGCCTCTGTGCGACCTCGCGTAGACGTCGGCGAACGAGAGCCCGGTCGTTCGCGAAGCGGGCTCGGAGCTGTCGACGGTCACTTCCCGCACCGTCGACTCGGGATCGTCGGCGAGCACCGCATACGTCGCGGCGCCGACGCCCGCTCCAAGTGCGGTTGCCGCGCACAGGGCGGCGGCGATCGTTCCGATTCGACGGGTGCTGTTTGGCATGGGTGACATGGCAGCCGCGCCGGCTAAAGAGTGCCTGAGAGACTGGTAAGAACTCACTAAGTAACGCAGTTGCAGCACCGATCGTCGCGCACAATGCCGCTGATGTCGATGCTTGGCACCTCATGAGAGTCTTCGTCGTCGACGACGAGCCGGCCGTTCGCGAGTCGCTCCGGCGCGCCCTCGAGCTCGAGGGCTACGACGTGGAGCTCGCGGGAGACGGCGAGGAGGCACTCGAGCGCCTCGAGCGCAACGTCGAACCGGACGCCATGATCCTGGACGTTCTCATGCCCGGGATCGACGGGCTCGAGGTGTGCCGGCGCCTGCGGGCGTCCGCGAGCGAGATCCCCATCTTGATGCTGACCGCTCGTGCGGAGGTGGATAGCCGGGTCGCCGGCCTCGACGCCGGAGCCGACGACTACCTGTCGAAGCCGTTCGCCCTGGCCGAGCTCCTCGCACGGCTCCGTGCACTCTTGCGCCGCGCCGCGGGCGACTCCGTCGAGCGGCTTCGGTTCGCAGACCTCGAGCTCGACCCCGGGACTCGTGAGGTCGTGCGTGGCAGCGATCTCATCGAGTTGACCCGCACCGAATTCTCACTGCTCGAGCTCTTCTTGCGTAACCCTCGCCAGGTTCTGACGAGGTCCATCATCTTCGAGCGGGTGTGGGGCTTCGACTTCGGCCCGACGTCCAACTCTCTCGACGTGTACATCGGCTACCTGCGGCGCAAGACGGAGGCGGGCGGGAGGCCGCGCCTCATCCACACCGTGCGCGGTGTGGGGTACGCGCTTCGCGAGTCTTGAGCCGATGAGCTTTCGCGCCAGGATCGCCATCGCCGCGGCGAGTGCCGTGGCGCTCGCGGTGATCACGGCGAGCGCCGTCGTGTACCTCGTCGCGCGGGACCAACTGCGCGCTCCGATCGACGAGGCACTCGAGCGGCGCGCCGTCGAGATCACCCTGCACCCGCCGAGGTTGATCGAGACACCGGATGGCGAGTTGTTCCTGGGGGTGCGCCCCGAGTTCGGCGAGGCGAGAGGCTATGTCCAGCTCGTGAGAGCCGACGGCGCGGTGATCCAGCCCACAAGCCCGGGCCTCGAGCTCCCGGTCGACGCCGCCGTGCTCGAGATCGCGCGCCGGCAACGGAACGCGTCGTGGACGGACGCAAGCGTCGATGGGAAGCACCTTCGCGTGTTCACGTTTCCGTTCATCGGCGACTCGGCGGTGCAGATCGCGCGACCGCTCGCCGAGGTCGACCAGTCTCTCGAACGGCTCGGGCTGTTCTTGCTTCTCATCGCCGCCACCGGCGTTGCCGTGGCTGCCGTGCTCGGCCTCGCCGTATCGCGTACTGCGCTTGCACCGGTACGGCGTCTCACGGACACCGCCGAGCGGGTGACGCAGACCGGTGACCTCTCCGAGCGAATCGAGGTCGGTGGTCGCGACGAGCTCAGCAGTCTGGCGGCGAGCTTCAACAGCATGCTCGCGGCGCTCGAGGAGTCCACCCGGGCACAGCGCCAGCTCGTAGCGGACGCGTCGCACGAGCTGCGAACGCCGCTCACGAGTCTGCGCACGAACATCGAGGTGCTTGCAAGCGATCGCGCTCTGCCTGGCGGCGAGCGCGGACGCCTCCTCACCGACGTGATCGAGCAGCTTGGCGAGATGACGACGCTGATCTCCGAGCTGATCGAGCTCGCCCGCGCGGAGCAGCAGATCACCGAGCCCGAGGAGGTGCGGCTCGACCTCGCCGCGTCCGAAGCTCTCGAGCGGGCACGTCGGAACCATCCGGAGATCACGTTCTCTTCCGCACTCGAGGAAACCGTCGTCAGCGGCGTCCCGTCGACCATCGAGCGGGCGATCGGCAATCTGCTCGACAACGCTGCGAAATGGAGCCAGGCGGGCGCCGAGGTCGAGCTCCGGGTTTCCGACGGAACCGTCACCGTGCGCGATCACGGACCAGGCATCGCCGAGGAGGACCTCCCGTACGTGTTCGATCGGTTCTACCGCGCTCGAGCAGCTCGCGGGATGCCGGGATCGGGCCTCGGGCTTGCGATCGTCCGACAGGTGGCGGAGGCGCACGGGGGCGAGGTAGCGGCTGAGCCCGCATCGGGCGGGGGAACGCGAATCACGCTTCGGCTCGACGGGCGGACGCAGGCGTTGCCTGCCTGACCGCTTTTACCGAGTTCTTAGCTCTCTCTAACGACGCTCTCAGCCCACTTTGGTTCGCTGCTACCCGTGTTCTCCGGACTTCGACCAAGGAGCCAAGAATGAACAGGAAGACGAAGATCGGAATCGTCGCCGGGACAGCGGCAGCGTTCGCCGTGGCCGGAGGTGGTGCTGCGGTTGCGGGAGACGCGCTTTCGCGAGAGGACGAGAGCAAGGCCGTTATCGACGATGCAGCGAAGCAGCTCGGGGTCGAGCCGAGTGAGCTGAGCGCAGCGCTCAAGGAGGCGTTGCAGAACCGGGTCGATGAAGCGGTCGACGCCGGAACGCTCACCGCCGAGCAGGCTCGGGCGCTCAAGGCGCGCATCGAGGCAGCCGAGGTCCCGCTCCTCTTCGGAGGGCTTGGAGGTCGAGGATTCGGACCCTCGGATCACGCACACGTGCGCGGCTTCGAAGCAGCAGCATCGTTCCTTGGCCTGACCGAGGCGGAGCTCCAAGACGAGCTGGCAGAGAGCAAGAGCCTTGCCGACATCGCCAAGGCCGAGGGCAAGTCGGTCGCAGGTCTGGTTCGAGCACTCGTCGCCGATGCCGAGCAGAGACTCGACGACGCCGTGGACGATGGAAGGCTCACACAGGCGCAGGCTGATGTGATTCGCAACGACCTCGACGAACGGATCACGGCGCTCGTCAACCGCGAGCCGGGCTCCGAGCGACGGCTTCGAGGACCGGAGTTTCGTGACCACGGCCTCGGAGGGGCACCCCACCCGTTCCGAGACGGCCCGCCTGGCTTCCCAGGACATCGCGCGTAACGCGCCGCGCCTGCCACCACTGCCCGGAAACCGCCTCGATCGAGGGATCGTCCCTCGATCGAGGCGGGGTAACTCGTCCGAGGGATTGCATCCCCCAAAGGCGTGACTACAAGGAGAGGAGGGGAGAGGGGAAGGGAGCCGCGCGCTCGCTTCGGCGGGCGCGCGGTGCATCTCGATCCCCACCGGTCGAGCCTGCGCCCCTCCCCCCGGCCTCATTCGGAGGCGATACGGCGAGGGTTAGGGCTCCCACTCTTCGCCGCGAGTGTCCCATCCGATCAGGACATGCGCGGATACGACGAGGGCGACTTGGGTGAGAAACGCAGCTTCTGCATCTCCGTCGACCCAGAGCTCGCCGACGATCGCACCCTGGAAGACCACTGGCGTTCGCGTGCGTCGCGGCTCGTCAGGCTCCCCCGCGTGCGGTCCGACAACGAGCTCGCCGTCCTCGAAGAACGCGACTCCTGCCCAGGAGATGCCGGGCTCCTCGACGAGCACTTGAACGGTCGAGCGGAGAACGTCATCCGCGTCGCCGCCGCGATTGAGTATTCGATCCAGGGCTTCGAGTGCTCGGGTGCTCACAACGTCACTCTTCGAGATCGGCGCGTTCGAACTCGCGGATCAACGCTCGAAACGTCTCGGTGATCGGGGTCGGGCGACGCTGCGCGTAGTCGACGAGGACGAGCGTCTGCGTCGCCTGAACGAGGAGGATGTCGTCCCGAAGACGATGTGCCGCGAACTCGTAGGTGACGCTCGTCCGGCCGATTCGCGAGATGCGCACGAACGCCTCGATCAGGTCGTCGAAGCGGGCCGGGGCGAGGTAGTCGACGTGTGATGCTCGCATGACGAACTCGGAGTCCTCGAGCTGCGCATCGCCGAGGTGGCGGTGGTACTCCGTCCTCGCATGATCGAAGTAGGGCAGGTAGCGACCGTAGTAGACGACGCCCTGCGCGTCGGTGTCCGAGAACCAGACCCGTGCGAAGGCTGCGTATTTAAAGGGTGCCCGTCGCTCGGTGACATGACCGAGCTCGAGCGGATCGCTCACGTCGCATCCCGAGTGCGAATAACCGACAGGACCTCGTCGCGCCTCTCTTCCATCAATGCGTGCGAGAGCGCCTCGAGATTCAACCGGAGGAGCGGCTCCGTGTTGGACGGGCGGACGTTGAAGTGCCAGTCGTCGAACTCCACGGAAAGCCCGTCGAGGTGCGAGATCCTTGCCCCCTCGGCCGTGTAGCGCTCCTTCAGCTCCTGGAGCACGAGCGCGACGTCCGCGACAGGAGTGTTGATCTCTCCCGTCAGGTGGTAGGCGCTTCGCAACGGGGCGAGGATCTCCGAGAACGTGCGCTCCGACCGCGAGAGCAGCTCGAGCACGAGCAGGAACGGGACGACGCCCGAGTCCGCCTGCGAGAAGTCGCGGAAGTAGTAGTGCGCCGAGACCTCCCCTGCGAACGCCGCGCCCTCCTTCCGCATCCGGTGCTTGATGAAGGCATGGCCCACACGGTTGACGAGCGGCACACCGCCGGCCGCCTCGATCGCCTTCGGAACGGCCCAGCTCGCCCTCACGTCGTAGATCACCTTCGCGCCTCGCTCCGGCTCCTTCGAAAGCATCGACTGCGCGAGGAGGGCTGTGACGAAGTCGCCCGGGACGAACTCACCGGAGTCGTCGACGAAGAAGCAGCGATCCGCATCACCGTCGTAGGCCACGCCCAGGTCGGCCTGGCGAGCGCGTGTCTCCCGAACGATGAACTCGCGGTTTTCGGGGAGCAGCGGATTGGGCTCGTGATTCGGGAAGGTGCCGTCGGGCTCGAAGTTGCAGCGCGCGACGTCGAGTTGCGGCAAGCGCTGGAGCACCGGACGGAGCATGACGCCGGCCATTCCGTTCGCCGCGTCGACGACGACGCTCAGCGGCCGGATCTCACTTGGCTCGACGAACGAGAGGACCTTGTCCACGAATCCCGGCCAGATGTCCTCCACCCGAACTTCCCCGCGACGTGCTGGTGGCTGAGCCTCGGCGAACGCGCGATCGCGGATCTCAGCAAGACCCGAATCGCCTCCGACGGGCAACGCCCCACGGCGAACGAGCTTCATCCCCGTGTACTCCTTCGGGTTGTGCGACGCCGTGACGCAGATACCGCCGTCGAGCCCGAGTGCGTCGACCGCGAAGTACATCATCTCCGTACCAACGAGCCCGATGTCCACGACGTCGGCACCGGCGTCGGCGACGCCGCTCGTCAGTGCGGCGGCCATCGCCGGCGAGGAGACTCTCATGTCGCGTCCGACAGCGATCGAACGTGGCTCGAAGTGCTCCACATAGCCACGTCCGATTCGGTACGCGCCGTCTTCGTCGAGCTCCCTCAGGTACAGGCCGCGGACGTCGTACGCCTTGAAAACCTTGGGGTCGAGCACGATCTGATGCTAGATGGTGATCGCCAGCTCCTCGCGGGTACGGCTGACTCGCCGAGATCCTCGCAAGAGACTAGACATCTCCACAGGTCTCTCCGCGACCCACACTTCGGCGTCGCTCCGGCGATCATGGATCCAGGGATGCTCCCGAGGTCGTGTGGCGTTTCTACACTTCAGGCATGGAGCGAAAGCTTGCGACCGTCCTGTTCATCGACATCGTGAACTCGACGAGCATCGTCACCGGAGCCGATCCGGAGGTCGTGCGGCGTCGTGTGACGCAGTTCTTCGACACGGTCTCGCACTGCGTGACGTTGCACGGAGGCATCGTCGAGAAGTTCGCCGGCGATGCCGTGCTCGCCGCGTTCGGCATTCCGCAGGCACACGAGGACGACGCCGAGCGAGCCGCAAGAGCGGCGCTCGCAATGCGCACTGCCGTCTCCGAGCTGGGCCTGGAAGCGCGCATCGGAATCGAAGCCGGCGAGCTGGTGGTCGACGAGTCCGCCGACTCCTCGTTCGTCACGGGTGAAGCCGTGAACATGGCCGCCAGGCTGCAGCAGGCTGCCGCGCCCGGAGAGATCCTCCTCGGTCCGACCGCACACCGTCTCGCCGCTCCGAGTCTCGTGGTCGAGGACGCCGGGCCGCTCGAGCTTCGCGGGCTCGGCGCGGCGCTCCGCGCCTGGCGTGTGATCGATGCTCTCGACGGACGGGCACGACCGGTTGGGCCTCGTGCTGCGCTCGTCGGTCGCGAGACGGAGCTCGAACTTCTGGAGAACACGCTTGCCCGTACCGTCCGCGACGGGCGTTCTCATCTCTTCACGATCTACGGCGAGCCCGGTGTGGGCAAGAGTCGGCTTGCGCGAGAGTTCGTCGACGGCGTCGAGCGTGCGAGCATCCTGACCGGTCGCTGCCTCCCGTACGGCGAGGGGGTGACGTACTGGCCGCTCGCCGAGATGATCAAGGCCGCAGCGGGTATCTCCGACGACGATCCACTCGAAGAGGCGTTCGCGAAGCTGCGGGCATGCTGTGAGGAAGAGACGGTCGCGGATGTGCTCGGGCTTGCTGCCGGAATGCTCGAGGCACTCGACGGCGAACGAAGCTCGCAGGAGATCGCCTGGGCGGCGCGCGAGGTCATGGAGACACTCGCTGGCGTCCAGCCCCTCGTCCTGCTCTTCGAGGACATCCACTGGGCCGAGGAGCCCCTGCTCGAGTTGATCGAGCACCTCGCGGACTGGGTGCGGGCGCCGCTCCTCATCGTCTGCCTGGCACGACCCGAGTTGCTCGACAACCGCCCGGGATGGGGAGGAGGGCGCGTGCGGTCGACTGCGATCGAGCTGGAGCCGCTCTCCGAGGAGCAGACCGAGCTGCTCGTCGAGAAGCTGCTCGGGCAGCTCGCGGGGATGTCGGGCGAGCCGCTGCCTGCCTTGCCGAAGGAAGTGCTCGAGCGCGCGGAGGGGAATCCACTGTTCGTCGAGGAGACGATCCGCATGCTCGTCGAGAGTGACCGCCGCGACGATCCCGATCGGATCCCGGACACCCTGCAGGCGCTCATCGCGGCACGCATCGACCACCTTTCGCCGGCCGCGAAGACGGTGCTCCAGCGTGCATCCGTGATCGGGCGCGTGTTCTGGGGCGGCGCTATCTCCCATCTCTCTCCCGATCTCGAGGACATCGACGGGCTGCTCGACGACCTCTTGCTCCGGGAGTTCCTGCTGCGCGAGCCGCGCTCGTCGATCTCGGGCGAGTCGGCATATCGGTTCAAGCATCTCCTCATCAGAGAGGTCGCATACACAGGGCTCGCGAAGCTCGCTCGCGCGCACCACCATGCCCGGTTCGCCGAGTGGCTCGGGGAGCGCGCGGGTGAAGAGCTGCTCGAGATCCGCGCGTACCACCTCGATCAGTCAGTCGGGCTGCTGACCGAGCTCGAGGGCGCCGCGCCGGAAGAGCTCACACACGAGACGGCTTCCGCACTTGTGAAGGCCGCGAAGCGTGCGATCGCGCGGGAGGCGTACGGAACCGCGCGAAAGCTCGGCCTGCGTGCGCTCGAGCTTCGCCCGACGTTGGGCGCCCGGTACGTCGCTGCACGAGCGGCATGGCGGATGAACGACTTTGCGACCGTCGAGGTCGAGATGACGAAGGTGCGCGACCTCGCTCATGAACAGGACGAGCCCGTGGTCGAGGCGCTCGCACTCACCGCGCTCGGCGAGGCAATGCTGCGGCGAGAGGGCGACCCCGCGCGCGCACAGCGGTTCGTCGACGATGCGCTTGCCCTCCTGGAGAACCAGGACGACGCCACCGCCCAGTTCGATGCACGCGTCGCCGCGGCGTCCATCGGCGCCTGGCGCGGGGACATGGACGCGGCAATCAGGCACATGGAACGGGCGTACGCGATCGGTGTCGACGCGCGCCGCAAGGATCTCCAGACCATCGCGGCTCAGGCACTCGCGCAGACCCACATCATCCGACTCGAACTCGACGAAGCCGAGATGCTGCTCACGCGAGCGCTCGAGCTTGCCGGGGAGAGCGGGAGCGTGCTCGCGCGACTGGGGACGACCCTCTCGTACGGCTGGTTCCTGATGGTCAAGGGCGAGCTCGACGCGGCCGAGACCGTGTCTGAGGAGGTGCGGGCGACGGCGGCTGAGCTCGGTCGGGACTCGACCGTCGCCGCTGCTGTCTTTCAGCTCGGTCAGCTCGCTCGCCGCAAGGGAGATCACAAGCGCGCCGAGAAGCTCTTCGGCGAAGCGGTCCGCATCACCGCCGCTCGTGGCGACAGAGGGTTCCTGCCAGAGCGTCAGGCCTTCGCTGCGTTGGCGCTCGTCGACGCGGGCAAGATCGACGAGGCCGAGCGTCTTGCGCTCGAGGCTCGGGCAAGCATCGGTCGCGAGGACCCGGGCGCCGTCGTGTACACGGGCCTTGCAGTCGGTGCCGTGCGTGCAGCACAGGGCCGCGACGACGAAGCGGAAGAGCACTTCCGAACCGCCCTGGCGCTGGCCGAGGAGGGTGGGTTCAAGGTGGTCGAGATCGAGCCACTCGAGCTCCTCGTCCGGTTCATGCGCGAGCGCGGGCGGAGCAACGAGGCTGCTTCGTACGAGGAGCGGCTTGCCGAGCTCAGTCCGGTGGCGAGTGTGTCCGGAGCCGACATCGACCTCACACGACGAGGCCATCGCCTAGCAGCACGGCGCGGATCGCCTGACTCGACTGTTCGTCGGGCGACTCGGAGATGAGCGTCGTCGGCCGCTCGAACCGAGCAAGCGCGTCACGCAATGGTTCGGCTCGAAGCGTTCCATCGCCATACGGCAGGTGCTTCGTCTCGTTCCGGTTCGCGAACGCGATATCCGAGAAGTGGATGTGGAAGGGCACGCCGGGTTCGAGAACCTCGTCGGTAGCCGTGAGTGCCTCTATGAACGGCTCGGCGCTCGATGAATGCCCCATCGCTCGTGGCATGCATGTGCGCGAAATCGAGAACGGGGCGTACCCAGCCGGTTCGGCGCGAGATCTCGAGAACGTCGTCGAGTGAGCCGAAGTCGCGAACGCGACCCATCACCTCGACGCCGAAGGGAACGGCACGATCCTTTCCCTCGAGGCGTTCGCGGAGCGTCCCGAGCTGATCCACGACCGCGTCGAGGGCCGCCTCGCGGCTTCGTTCCAGCAGGAAGCCAGGGTGGAAGACCACCACCTCGGCCCCGCTCGCCGCAGCGATGCCAGCGCTCCGGTCGAGCGCGCCGACCGCCGACGCGAACTTTCGGCCGCTCGGCTCGACGTGACCCATGAACCCGAACAACGGCGCATGGACGGAGAGCGCGATGTCGCTCTCGCGGGCGAGGTCGCCGAGTCGTTCGGCGAACGGGTAGTCCATCCAGAAGCCACTCTCGAAGTCGATCTCGCAAGCGGCATAGCCGCGCTCGATCAGGAGGTCGATCGCGTGCTCCGGCGACTCTCGTGCCGGCAGGCGAGCCGGACCCACACGGACGATCATGGACACGGCACCATGCTAGTAGCCGCATGTGATTGGCTCCCCGCATGAAGGCGACCATGCTTCTGGCCGACTACGCCGTCGTCTCGGACGGGAAGCTGACGATCGTCGGAGGCGGGTGGTCGCAGACCGGGCCCGGAGCCTGCGTCGTTCGGGATCGGGCTCTTGATCCAGGTGCCGTGGGATCAGGCGAATACGCCGCATGCGTTCACGGTCGAGCTCCTGGATGCCGACGGTGCCGCCGTCGTTCTCGAGACGCCCGAGGACGAGGAGCAGGCCGTTGCGTTCGGCGGCGAGTTCGAGGTTGGTCGGCCTCCCGGTCTCAAGCCGGGAACTCCGCTCGATTTTCCCGTTGCGATGAACTCGACCCCGCTTCCACTCGAGCCCGGGCGCTATGAGTGGAGGCTCACGATCGACAAGGAAGACCGGCAGGACTGGAGCCTTCCGTTCACGGTGCTGGGCGAGGAGGCGTAGCGCGCTGATCTTCGGTCGGGTTCGTCCGATCGGGAACGTACGCTCGAAACGTGTCCCAAGTCCCCACTCGTATCGATCTGCTCGAGCTCGACATCGACGTCCGGCTCTCCGATCTCTGGCGTGAGGCGGTCGACGTGAGCGACTGGAACCTCGAGGTTGTCGCGGCGTTCATCCGCGCGGCCTATGGAAAGGGGTACTGCGACGCGTTGACCGAGGAATCGCCCGGCGCGCTCTGTCTGGAGCACGGGTATCGCATGCCCGAGCGCCCAGTGTCCATTCCCCGTCGCGAAGCGGCGTAGCGCTTCTTCGGCCGCCCGGTCGGCCGGTTAGCGAGCCCTTCCGGAGAGCAGCGCCTTCCCACCCGACTACACTTTCCCGCGTGGCACGCAAGGCCAGCCCTGCGCGGCTCGTGATCGCGCTGTCGGTCGCGGCGGTGCTCGCTGTCTTTCTGCTGTACACGTCGATCGCAGGCGGCGGGAACCCGTCGATCGCGCCGAGTGCACTCAAAGGACGAACGGCAAAGGTCCAGCTTGCCGGAGTCGTCGTGGGTCCGGTAGCGGGCGACTCACATGCCGCGGGACTGCGCTTCCGCATGCGTGATATCGGTGGTGATGCGCGGACGGATGTTCCGGTGCGCTACAGCGGATCGGTACCGGATCTCTTCAAGGCGGGGCGTCAGATCGTGGTCGTCGGACGCCTTCGAGGAGGCGTTTTCGTCGCCGAGCCGGGGTCGATGATCACCAAGTGCCCGTCCAAGTACGCACCGAAGAAGAGCGGCGACCCGTCGTGACGGGTTCCGACTGACGGACCTCCATGGCTGAGCTCGGTCGTGCCGCGCTCCTCATCACACTCGGTCTCGTCACGTACGCGCTCGTGGCGGGTGCGGCTGCTGCGTATCTCGGTCGCCGGCGACTCGCTGCCTCCGCACAGAACGCGCTCGTTGCCGCGTTCTTCTCGACGCTGGTCGCCTCCGGCGTGCTCCTGGCAGCGCTCCTGCGACATGACTTCTCGTTCACCTACGTCGCGCGGACGACGAGCGAAGCCCTTCCGACCGGATACACGATCTCCGCATTCTGGGGAGGACAGGAAGGATCGCTTCTTCTGTGGCTGCTCGTGCTCACCGGCTTTGGCTCGGCGGCCGTGCGGTTCAACCGACGCTGGGCGCGCGATCTCATCGTCTGGGTCGTGCCCGTGTTCGCTGCGGTTGCGGTGTTCTTCGCATTCCTCGTCGTCGCCGTGGCGAGCCCGTTTGCGACCCAGCTAGCACCTGCGGACGGCGCGGGCATGACGCCGAGCCTCCAGAACCCGTACATGCTTGCCCACCCACCGCTCCTGTACCTCGGCTACGTGGGCCTGACCGTGCCGTTCGCGTTCTGTCTCGGGGCGCTCCTTGCCGGTCGGCCAGACGAGCGCTGGCTCGTTGCGACCCGTCGCTGGACACTCTTTGCGTGGTCGGCGCTCGGAATCGGGCAGCTGCTCGGCGCTCACTGGGCGTACGTCGAGGTCGGTTGGGGCGGCTACTACGCGTGGGATCCGGTCGAGAACGCCGCGCTCATGCCGTGGCTCGCGGCAACGGCTTTCCTGCACTCGGTCATGATCCAGGAGAAGCGCGGAATGCTTCGGGTCTGGAACGTGTTGCTCGTCATCCTCGCGTTCTCGCTGGCTCTCTTCGGCACGTTCTTGACCCGGTCCGGTGTCGTGAACTCGATCCATTCGTTCACTCAGAGCTCGATCGGCGCGTGGTTCCTGGGATTCATCGCGCTCGTGATCACCGTTTCCCTCGCGATCGTGTTCATTCGGTTGCCGCTCCTCCGCTCGCCCACGCGGCTCGAGTCACCGCATCTCGCGCGAGGCAGCTTTCCTCTACAACAACCTGCTTCTGCTCGCGCTGTGCCTCGCCATCTTCTGGGGGGTCGTGTACCCACTCGTCTCCGAGGCCGTTCGTGGCGAAGCGGTCGTTCTCGGGCGGTCCTACTACGACTTCTTCCTGAGAATCTTCGGGCTTCCGCTCCTCTTGCTGATGGGGATCGGCCCGCTGGTCGCCTGGAGGCGAGCGTCGCTCGCGAGCCTCGCGACCACGTTTCGCTGGCCGACCCTCGTCGCGCTCGCGACCGGGGCTGTGCTCGTCGTGCTCGGTGCCGGGAGCTCGCCTCCCGGGCTCATCGCGTACACGTTCTCGGCCTTCGTGGCGACGACGATATTCATGGAGTTCGCACGCGGTACGCGTGCCAGGAAGGCTCTAGGAGCCGCTACCTGGCCTCGAGCGTTCTCCGCCCTCTTGGGACGAAACAGGCGACGGTACGGGGGATACGTCGTGCATGCGTCGATCGTGCTGCTTGCGATCGGGATCGCCGGCTCGAGCGCCTTCGACGAGGTCGCCGAAGCAAGACTCGTACGAGGAGAGTCGATGACCGTCGGCGACTACACGCTGCGGTATCGGTCGCTCGACGAGCAGCTTGCGGCGAACGCCACCAAGATTCGTGCGACGCTGGCCGTTACACGCGGCGGTAACGATCTCGGCACGCTCGAGGCGGGAAAGAACGCGTACACCGTCGAGCAACAGGTCTCCAACGAGGTCGGGATCCGCAGCGACAAGCTGACGGGCGAGGATCTCTTCGTGATCACCGAGCAGATCGACCCCGACGGCACTGTCTACTTCCGCGTCTTCGTGAAGCCACTCGTCAATCTCATCTGGCTCGCGGGCGTCGTATTCGTCCTCGGATCCTTGATCGCGCTTTGGCCGGATGCGCGTGAGCAGCGGCGACTCGTCGAGCGCACGCGCGAGATCGGTCTCCCGGCAACCCGTTGACCCTGGCGCTCGTTCTGGCCGCGGCGCTCGCGGTCATCTGTGTCGTCGCGGTAGCGCTGCCGTTCATTCGAGAGCCCGAGCCCGACTCGGATAGCCTGCACGAGCTCGACGAGGGCGAACGACGACGACTCGATCTGCTCGAAGCACGCGACCGGTCGCTCGCTGCGCTGAAGGAGCTCGAGTTCGACCACAGGACAAGGACGATCTCCGACGACGACTACCAGTCGCTTCTCGGCCCGCTACGACGGGAGGCGGCAAGCGCTCTCCGGGCGCTCGAGCGGGAGGGACGTCCGCCGGAGGAGCGAACCTAGTGGGCATGGGACGGCGGCTCTTGCTCGTCTCCTTCGTCGCGCTCGGGCTCGCGGCTGCCACGCCGGCTGCCGGCCAGGAGGACCCCGGGTCCGAGAAGGCGCGCGTCGATCAGCGGATCGCCGAGCTGCAGGCAGAGATCGACGCCGCCAAGGCCGAGGAGGGAGTGCTGACATCGCAGCTCTCGGCTGTCGTGTCCGAGCTGCGGGCTGCGCAGGATGCGGTTGACGAGGCACAAGGCAGCCTCGACCTGCTCGAGGGACAGCTTGCGAGCGAGCGGGAGAAGCTCGGGCGGTTGACGACGCTCCTGAAGACGCAGACAGCTCGGCTCGTGCGGTTGCAACGCGAGTACACACGAGTCGTCGAGGTGCTCGAGCAACGCGTTCGCGCGGCCTACATCAATGAGCCTCCGGACGCACTCGCATTCATCGTCTCCGCATCGAGCTTCGCCGACCTCGTCGACAACTACGAGTTCGTGAAGCGGATCGGCGCGCAGGATCAGCGAATCGCGCTCGAGGTCGAGACCGCGCGGCAGAAGGCGGCTGACGAGCGACGAGCAACAGCTCGCACACGTGCTCTCACGGCGGCCGTCGTGTCGGTCATCGCCGCGCGGACCGACGAAGCGCGGTCCGTTCGAGACCGCCTCGCAGCCGGCAGGGACTCGCTTGCGGCAGCGCGTCGGCTGAAGGAGAGTGCGATCTTCGACGCGCGCCAGACCCGGGAGGACTACCTCGAGGAGGTCGACGCACTCGCAGCGCAGAGCGCATCTCTTGCCGCGGCCATTCGAAGCGCTCAGACCGGCGCCGGCTCAATCGGAACGGGATCACCTTCCTCGGCGGGGCTCATCTGGCCGGTGAGCGGGTCGGTCGTCAGCGGATTCGGTCTGCGCTGGGGTCGGATGCACGAGGGGATCGACATCGCCGCCTCGACAGGAACGCCCATCTGGGCGGCCGCGGCAGGAACCGTCATCCACGCCGGCTGGCTGGGCGGCTACGGAAATCTCGTGGTGGTCGACCACGGGAACGGGCTCGCAACCGCATACGCCCACGCGTCGGCAATCCTCGTGAGCGTCGGACAGAGCGTCTCCCAGGGTCAGACCGTGTCGCTCGTGGGCTCAACGGGCAACTCCTCGGGCCCGCACCTGCACTTCGAGGTTCGGGTCAACGGCCTCGCCGTCGATCCGCTCCTGTACCTCTAGGCGACAACCTCCCGAAGGTCGAGCGAGTCCTAGGCGGCGTCGGTTGCGGCTGCCGGGAGCTCTGTCGCGGCGACGAGGTGGAGATCGGGGAGCGCACGCCAGCGCTCGTCGAGGCCGAGTCCGTAGCCGGCGAAGAGCTCGTCGGGGACCGTGAACCCCACGTAGCGAAGCGGGAGCTTTTCGACCAGGCGACGATACGGTCGGTCGAGAAGCGTCACAGCTGCCAAGCTCGCAGGGTCACGAAGCGAGAGGGTCTTGCAGAGGAAGTGGAGAGTGAGCCCCGTGTCGACGACATCCTCGACGAGCAGCACGTGCCGGTCGCGGAGCGGCACGTCGACATCCTTGAGCAAGCGCACGCCTCCGCTTGCCGAACCCCCGACGGCGCCGGTGTACGGAGCAAGCTCGATGACATCGAGCGTGTGCGGGACCGGGAGCGCCCGAGTGAGGTCGGCGAGGAAGACGACGCTCGACTTCAACGGGGCGACGAGCAGCGGATCGAGGCCGTCGTAGTCCGCCGCGATCTCGGCGCCGAGCTCGACCACGCGCGAGGCAATCTCCTGGCGCGCCAGGTAGATGTCGCCGACGTCCCCGTGCTCGGAGGGCATGACATGAGGTGGTCTCGTGTGCATGGACTAGACGGTCCAGCTCACGAGATCCGACCTACGACGCCCAGCGCAGGTGATACCGCTGCGCGAGGCGCTCGATGTCGCGCCTGTAGAAGAGCTTGACCCGGATGTCGGGATAGAGCCGGCGAATCTCGCGGAGCTTGCGGTTCTTGCGCGTTACGAGTGACTGCTTCATCACCGTGACTTCGATGAAGAGCTCCTGGTCGGGGAGGTAGAAGTCCGGCGTGAACGCGCTGACGATGCGACCTTCGGCGTCTCTCTCGAGAACGAACGTATGCGGCTCGTAGTCCCAGCGCACACCGTAGTAGTCGAGGATCTTCGCGCACTCGAGCTCGGTGCGATTTGCAAACCGAGGTGGCTCCGGGCCGCAATATGCCTGGAAACCGGTGCTTTCTACTTGCACCTACGCCAGGGTACCAACCGCCTCGGATGGTACGAGAACGACGCACGAAGCCCCGCTGCGACCTCGTAGACTCTGACCATGTCGTCTCGCGCGGGGGTCTTCAGGATCGCCCAGATCTCGGATCTGCACTGCGGCGGGCCGTATTTCGAAGGGAGCCTGCTCGAGCGAGCGATCGGCGAGATCAACGAGCTCGAGCCCGACATCGTGGTCTGCAGCGGGGATTTGACGACATTCGGCTTCCGGCACGAGTACCTGACGGCCCGGGAATACCTCGATCGGATCGACTGCGACTCGCTGGTCGTCGTCCCCGGGAACCACGACTCGCGGAACGTCGGCTACGTTCACTTCGAGGAGATGTTCGGGGAGCGCAACTCGGTGCTGGCGAAGGGTGTCGTCGCGATCGTCGCCGTCGACTCGAGCGAACCGGACCTCGATCATGGTCAAATCGGGCGCGGCCGGTACCGCTGGATCGAGGAGCAGTTCGCGCGCGAGCCGGCCGACCTCAGAATCTTCATGCTTCATCACCATCTGCTCCCCGTTCCCGGCACCGGGCGCGAGCGCAACGTCGTCTACGACGCCGGGGACGCCATCGAGTGCCTCCAGCGCGCAGGTGTCCGCCTGGTGCTGTCCGGCCATAAGCATGTGCCGTACGTCTGGCGGCTCGAGGATCTGTTCGTCGTGAACGCCGGGACGGTTTCGTCGCTCCGCCTACGCGGGAAGACAAGGCCTTGTTACAACGTGATCGAGATCGCCGATAGGCAGGTCGATATCTGGCGGCGGCATCCGTTCCACGGCCAGGTGAAGCTCGTTCAGTTCTCGCTCGATACGCTCGAGTACGCGAAGTTCACGGGCGCCATCGAGGACGAGGTCACGACCCGCACTTGAGGGCGCTCGCAGTCGTCGACGGCGAGCATTACGCATCCGTCGTCCGCGATGCGCTTGCCGGCTTGCCGTACGAGGTGGTCGGTGCCGTCCTCGTCGGTGGTACCGAGAAGCTCCGAGGCGGTGAGGACTACGGCGTTCCGCTCGCTGACGGGATGGCGGAGGCCATCGAACGCTTTCGGCCCGAGCTCGTCGTCGATCTCTCCGACGAGCCAGTGCTCGGACCGGTCGAGCGGTTCAGGCTCGCGAGCAGGGTGCTGGCGTCCGGGCTGCCGTACGTCGGCGCAGACTTCCGGTTCGATCCTCCTGTGCTCGAGGCGTTCGCCTCGCCGTCGATTGCGGTCATCGGAACGGGAAAGCGTGTGGGCAAGACCGCGGTCACCGCACATCTAGCGAGACTGCTGTCGACGCGGCTCGACGTTGTGGTCGTCGCCATGGGCCGGGGGGGACCGGCACACCCGGAGAGGATCACGGTTCAGCCGACGGTCGACGCGCTCGTCGAGTTGTCGCGGAGCGGCCGTCATGCTGCGTCCGACCATCTCGAGACCGCAGCACTGGTCGGCGTGGAGACGATCGGGTGCCGCCGGTGCGGTGGCGGACTCGCAGGGGGAGTCGTAGCGTCGAACGTCGCTGAGGGCGCACGGATGGCCGCTGGGCTCGAGCGCGATCTCGTGATCTTCGATGGAAGCGGAGCAGCGCTTCCCCCGATCGAGACGGATCGAAGGATCGTGGTCGTCGGCGGCCATCAGAACCCCTCGGTCGCGACGGGTTATCTGAACGAGTACCGGCTTCTCCTCGCCGACCTCGTGATCGTGACGATGGCTGAGTCCGACTCGGGTTGGGAGAAGGTGCGAGACGCGGTTCGGTGCGTGGCGCGTGACGGGACCGAGGTCGTCGCTTCCGTGCTTCGTCCACGTCCGGCGGTCGACGTCAGCGGACGCACCGTGGCCTACTTCGCGACCGCGCCGCCTGCCGCGCACGACGTGCTCCGCGCCCACATCGTGCGTCGCTTCGGAGCCGACGTCGTGCATGTCTCCGGCAATCTGGGCGATCGAGCGGCGTTGCGTGACGAACTCGACAGCGTCGAGGCCGACGTGTTCGTCGTCGAGCTGAAAGCGGCCGCGATCGATGTCGTTGCCGAGCATGCGCGGGCTCGGGGGATCGAAGTCGTCCTCGCCGCAAATGACGTGATCCCTCTTCCGGGCGAAGGTGCACTTGACGAGATGCTGCTGGAAATGGCAGGAATTACGGTATGAGCGAGCGCAGGCACGTCATTCCGCTGCCGTTGGGCGACGAGATTCCGTTCTCGAAGGGGCTCATGGCGCGAGCGCTCATCGTGACCGGCCTCGATCCGGAGCGTTCGCATCTGATCGCCCGACGCGTGGACAAGGACTTGAGCGAGCGCAATGTCGCGTCACTCGATCTCGACCGACTCAGTGAGCTCGCAGCCGATGTCATCGGCGTCGACGAAGCCGCGAGAACGGTTCGTCGGCTTAGGAGACTGGACGCGCTCCAAAGACTCGACGAGCCGCTCCTGCTGCTCGTTGGAGGCGCGACAGGCACCGGCAAGTCGTCCATCGCCACCGAGGCTGCGCATCGGCTCGGCATCACTCGCGTTACTTCGACGGACTTCATCCGGCAGACGATGCGCGCGTTCTTCGCTGAGGAGTTCATGCCGTCCGTGCACTACTCGAGCTTCGAGGCGCGCCTCGCTCTGACGAGAGCCGAGGAAGAAGAGTCGGGCGACGCAGCGATTCTCGGTTTCCTCGACCAGACCCGCAACGTGCTCGTCGGTGTGCAAGCCGCGCTCGAGCGGGCGGCGACCGAGCGGTGGTCGATGGTGCTCGAAGGCGTTCACCTCGTTCCGGGCATGGTCGCTGCGGAAGTGCCCGAAGCGTTCGTGGTGCAATGCGTGGTGGCGATCGAGGACGAGAACCTCCACCGAAGTCACTTCTGGGTTCGCGACTACGCGACCGACGGGCTACGACCGCTCGAGAAGTACCTCGATGCGCTCCCCCAGATCCGAGAGATTCAGGACTATCTCGTCGAGCGGGCACGCCGACACGACATTCCGGTCATCGTCAACGACTCGTTCGATCATGCTCTCGCGGAGGTTATGGACCTCGTGCTGCGTCGCGCCGACCAGCTTGTCGGCGCTCCAACAAGCTGAGCTGCGCGGTCAAGCCACACTCCGTGTCTAGACTGGTTGCGTGGTCACTCGCGAGGACGTCGTCGAAGCCCTGCACGGGGTGGAGGATCCGGAGCTCGGCATGGACATCGTCGAGCTCGGGCTCATGTATGACGTCGAGGTCGACGGGCCGAGCGTGAAGATCGTCTACAGCCTCACGTCGATGGGCTGTCCGGCGGGAGCGATGATCGCCGACGGAATCGTCGAGGCGGCGCGGGGGGTCCCCGGCGTCGCCGAGGTCGAGGCGGAGCTCACGTTCGATCCGCCGTGGACACCGGATCGCATGTCGGACGACGCGAAGTTCATCCTCGGCTTCGGCTAGCACCACAGGCTTGGGTGCGTTCGGCGATCCTGCCGGCGGGAGCGGGTGGGATATCGAGCGGATCCGTGACGAACCTCGCGGTGCGATCCTGCATGCTTCTGGATCGCGGTACGTCTTGCGCTCCCTACGCTCGAGCCCGCTGCGACCGCGCCTGATGGACATCCTCTCGCCACCCCATGCCGCCACATCGTCGAACCTGAGCGTCGTCGAAACCGCGCTGGTTCTGTAGCTACGGGCTCTGTTGCTCCGGGATTCCGAGGACGACCTTGCCGAACTGCGCGCCCGACTCGAGACGCTCATGCGCCCGCGCCGCCTCTGCCAGTGGGAATACCTGGTCGACGTGGACTCGCGCCCGGCCGTCACGGATGAGCTCGTACGCACCCTCGAAGTCCGTCGCAGTACCCATCGTCGACCCGTAGAGCACAAGCTGCTTCCACCACAGGCGGTACAGCCGGGCTGGCGGGCTGTGCCCACTCGTCGCGCCGCACACGACGACTCGGCCCTCGTACCCGGCAGCCGCAAGCGACCGCTCCCACGTCGCCTCGCCCACGGTCTCGACGACGATCTCGGCGCCGCGTCCGTCCGTTGCCTCTTTCACGGACGCGACAACGTCGTCGGTGGCGTGATTCACGACGACGTCCGCACCAAGCTCGCGGGCACGCTCGAGCTTGTCGGGGTTGGACGACGTGACGACGGTGTGAGCGCCGAGCGCGCGACAGATCTCGAAGGCCGCGAGCGCAACACCGCCGCCGATTCCCCAGATGAGAACCCATTCACCCGCCTCGACGCGCGCCTTCGTGACGAGCATTCGGTATGCGGTTTCGAAGACGAGCGGAAAGGCCGCTCCCTCCTCGAACGACAGCGAGTCAGCGAGCGGATAGAGCTGCGCGGTCGGGATGGCTTTCAGCTCGCAGTACGTCCCGTCGGTGTGCTCGCCGATCACCGTCACGCGACCGTCGTGGACGATCCCAGGATTCACCACGACCCGATCACCGAGCGAGAAGCCTTCGACGCCATCGCCGAGCGCGGCAACGATGCCGGAACCGTCTGCACCGAGGATCCGAGGCTTGGGAACGGACGGCAGGCCCTTCCTGATCCAGATGTCCAGATGATTGAGGCCGGCAGCGCGCAGTTCGACGAGAACCTCGCCAGCTTCAGGAGTCGGGTCGGGTACGTCCTCGTACTGGAGAACCTCTGATCCTCCGTCGGCGTGGATGCGAACGGCCTTCACGAGGCAGAATCCTCGCATGACTGCGGCCGAGCTGACGCGGCTTGCGACGGATCTCGGGCTCGAAGTGGTCGGAGCAGCAGCCGCGAGTCCCTACGAGGACACCGAGAGGCACATCGTGGAACGCCGCGAGAGAGGGCTCTTCGCAGACATGCGATTCACGATGGCCAGACCGGAGGTGTCGTGTCACCCCGAGCGGTTGTTCGTTGGTGCGCGCACCGTCATCTCGGTCGCCCACTGCTACTACTCGCGGCGTCCAGCCCCGAAGGCGGACGAAGGTTGTCTCCCTCGATACACATGGCGAGACGCGTATGAGGATCTGCGAACCCGCCTGGATGAGCTCGGACGACGCATCGGAGGGCGCTATCGAGTGCTCGTCGATGCAAACGACCACGTCGACCGCGAGGCCGCCGTGCGAGCGGGGGTTGGCTTCTACGGGAAGAACACGATGGTCATCACACCCTCGCACGGCTCCTGGGTCGTGCTCGGCTCGCTCGTCACGGAGATCGAGATCGAGGCGACGCCACCCCTCGAGCTCGACTGCGGTGCGTGTCGTCTCTGCGTCGATGCCTGTCCGACAGGTGCTCTCGACGAGCCCGGCGTGCTGGATTCGACACGCTGTTTGTCGTACTGGACGCAGGCGCCGCGAGCGATCCCCGAGGACTTTCGCTCCGAGCTCGGGGCAATGGTCTACGGATGCGACATCTGTCAGGACGTCTGCCCCTGGAATCACGGAGTTGAGCGACGTACGGCAGAGTCGGAGCTCGACGGGGGCGCGCAGCCGAGCGTCTCGCTCCGTGACTGGCTCGAGCAGGACGGAGTCGAGCTTGTGTCCGAGTTCGAGCGCCTATACGTGCCACGCAATGACCCACGCTGGTTGCGGCGCAATGCCTTGATCGCAGCAGGAAACGTTGGCTCGAGTGCCCTGGCACCGCTCGTTGCCGCGTATGCCGACACCGACGACGATGTTCTCAGCGATGCCGCGGGCTGGGCGCTGGCACAGATCGCCGGGAGGTCGGAACCATGAAGAACGCCGACCGCGAGCTCTTGGCTCTTCTCGTGCACGAGGTGCGGAGTCCGACGGCAGCGCTCGCCGCGATCGCGACCGCGCTGTCCGATGACCGTCTCGACGACGACACCGTGACCGATCTGATCGCGCTCGCCCTGGCTGCATCGAGAGGCATCGAGCGTGTGGTCAGCGATACGGCCCCGGGCTCCCTTCAACTCGAGGACGTCGACGTGGTCCCGCTCGCTGGAGCCGCGGTGGCGAGTGCAGTACTGAGCGGCGGACACGTTCGAGTCGCGCTTGGAGCCTCGCCGCTGGTTGTGCGCGGTGATCCGATTCGAATTCGACAGGCGATGGACAACCTCATCGCCAACGCGGTGGTGCACTCGCCGCACGGCACAGAGGTCGTCGTGGGTGCTGAGCTCGTACGCGGAGCCGTGCGCATCTCGGTCCAGGACATGGGCGATGGAATTCCCGAGGAAAAGCACGAATCGATCTTCGATCCAGGAGTGCGCCTCGATCGCCAGGCACCCGGCTCCGGTCTCGGTCTCGCTGTTGCACGGGCGATCGCAGAGGCTCACGGAGGGACGCTGTCAGTCCGGTCTTCACCCGGGAAAGGCGCAACCTTCGTGCTTTCGTTGCCAAGCGAGCTGTCTGCTAGCCCGCAGGAGTAGCCCGCAGCTCGTACTTCCGCACAAGAGCGCCAGTCGCATCGTGCTCGGACAAGTCAAAGTGAGCTGTCGAGCCGTCGATCTCGATGCCGGTCGTCGTCGCAATTCGCACCGGCATCCCACCTGCGGTCTCGAATACCTCGGTGTACCCCGGCTGCTCGACGGCTACATAGCGCGTTCTCGAATTGGGTTGCACCCACGCAAAGCCAATGGGCTCGCCCGTGGCAGACCGACAGCCGGCGATGTCGAGTCGAGGATCCTGCAAACGACCGTCATCCAGGCGGCCGGCGGACGTTCCACACCAGCGTGGGTCGTTCTCACGAGGGCCAGGGCTGTCGTCGCACCCGTAGAGATCGGAACTGACGGCAAACGTGACGGTCGTGCTCGTCACTCCGATCCGTTCGACGAGTGGCGAAGTGGGCTGGTGGTGCGGTTCGCTTGCTCGAAGACAATCCGCCGACAGTGACGGAAGCCTCATTTCGTCGACATCGACAACGTGGACACGGGTCAACACGACAGGCCCTGAGACACGATCGAGCGCAGTCGGCGGCTCGCGCAACCGAGAACCGTCCATGAGCTTCGACGGTGGCGACGGATTGCTGTCGCTGCAGGCGACGAGCGATCCGATGATCGACGATCAGCGCGCAACGCGACCCGGGACGGCGCCTCGGCTGAATTTGCTCAGCTGCTCCAGCCGGTGCGGCGGACACCGCCATAGCTCGAGTCGCCGCGGTAGGTACGCGTCCAGATGTTCGTTCCGTACGCCTCACCCTTCGCTTCGATGATCTGATCCGTCCCGTCGGCGTTCTTCGCGTAGATCATCCCAATGTGGTTCTGACTGGCGAAGGCGTCCATCTTGATCGCGGCCGATTTGGTCACGGTCGTGTTTGGCGCACCGATCCCGCTCCTGAAGTCGATCGCCCTGTACGGGCCGTGCACGTTACGAAGCATCCCCCACTGGAAGAAGCCGGCACTGCCTGTGTTTTCGGACTCTCGCCACACCTTGAACGTGAAGCCGGAGCAGTCGCCACCCTCGCCACCCGTGGACGGATTCTCGGTCGGGTCTCCAGGCGAGTCGTCGCGATCGTTGTCGTTCCAGCAGCCACCTGCCCATTGATAGCCCTCGTGTCGAGCGCGTAGCGCAACCGCGGCGGACCCCTCGCGCGTGATGTACGACGTCGGTGTGGGAGGGGCGTAGTTGCAGTTGTCGGCGACGAACCGCGTGTGGTACGCGTTCGCCGTTGCCGCAGCGGTGAGAAACGTCAGGACAAGCGAAGAAACGAGAACTGTCACAACGCGCGCCATCATCTAACCCCCAGGTCGTAACGATCGACGAATGCCCCGGTGGACGTGGAACCGAGTTGGTAGAGGGATGAGCCAACGAGCCGGAAGCGGCTGAGCGGAGCCGTTTCGGCCCAATCTGCGGAGGCGATGGACATCTCCCGAACGAGCCCGTTGGGTCCGAGCACGAGCGCGACGAACTCGTCGCTGACGTCCGTGTACACACGGATCACGAGCAGAAGTCGCTTGCCAAGTGGTTCTGCGAGCTGTACTTCGGCGACAGGTGTCGCGCTCGTGACTCGCCACGATCGGCGTACACCGTCGGCGTCGGTGGCGAGCACCCTGATCTCGGCGTTGTGTCGAAGGACGACGATCTCGCCACCTTTCGGAAGGGCGCGGCCCGGCCGGCCGGCCATCATCTGGCTGGACGCGGACGCGACGGGAGCTTGCAGTGGCCATGGACATCCACTGACCCGACGGCTGCTGGAGGACGATCGGTCCACCGGGCCCGACACGCACCTGCGACGCGCTTCGCTCGCTTGCTTCGACCGTGCCGCGGCTTTCACCAGCGACGCCGAAGGTGCGCAGAAGGGGTCGCTGCCCCTCGTGTGCGCTCTCGAGGACGTACATGCTTCCGTCTGAGGCAACAGCGAGGTCGGCAATCGTGCCGTCGATGACAATCGGGAATCGCGACCGGGCCTGAGCCTGCTGTCGACCAGCGCAGAACGCGCCGGTGCACCTGGTCGAGGACGTGGACGGCTCCGCTCCCGCGCGACATCGAATGACGACGCGCCGATGGGAGGAAGGTTTCGTCCGCCTTCGATGCCGAGTTCCGCGAGCCCGTCGCCCCAGCGCGCCTCGGCAACTCGTGCGTCCGCGTCGCGGGTGCGATCCGAATAGCGTGCTTGCCGAGTGACACTTCGACCGGGTCGACCATCCGCACGCTGCGCTGTGGAGAGTCTGCGCCTCCCGGTGGCAGCGTCATCGTCGCACCGGTTGCGCTGCTTTCGAGGACGGCGTAGTACGTGAAGCCTTCGGCCGCCTGCGCGATATCCCGCGGCACGACGGCGACGTACCCTCCGTCGACGCCGGTCTCATCGAGTCGAAGCGGCAGCACGCGGTAACGCCCTCGATCTCCGGGTCGCGCGAGGAACCCGTCCACCCGCGTCGCACGATCGCTCGGGTTGAGCCTCGTCGGCCGGAACGCAGTGGATGTCGTATCGAAGCTCTACGGACTCGTCCGGGCTCGTCAGCAGCGGCGGCAGATGCGTTGCGTCGAGGAGGCTCCTCGACCCATTCACGTCCTGCTGACCACTCGCGGTAGCTGCGAAGAGAACGAACGCGACACCCGCCGGAATCCCGAGAAGGCCCCGATCGCTGCGGCTATTCCATGCCGGCGGCGGGTTGGATGCTGGTTCTCAGTGGAGAGTCGCGACGTTGGCATATGAGACAACCAACGTAGCGACGATCCTGGCAGCATCGCGACCAAGCGCACGCGGTCGGCATCGTTCTGGCGCAGTTCTGCGACGCGTTAGGAGCGCACGGACGGAACGCGCAGCAACTCACGCTGAAGGCGCCGCGCCCGACGAGCAACGACCTCACGGAGGCGCACCGGCTCGAGGACGACGGTCGCGCCGCGGTCAGCGAGCACCTCGGACAGGAGCCAATCCTCCGTCTTGTACGGCACACTCGCGATCGCCGAGCCGTCCGTGAGGAGCTGCGCTCCGCGTTCGAGCTTCCACCGCGCGACGGCGGGAGCGTGAAGGACGCGTGCGACGCGCGGGTTCCGGAGGTAAGAAGGGTCGAAGCCTTCGCGAGGTTCGAAACGCTCCTGCGTGAGCTGGGCGGATCGCATGCGGTCGAGACGGAACGTTCGCGCAGCGTCGACGGAGCGGTCCCAGGTGTGGACGCGCCAAACTGGAAGCTCGCGTTCGATCGTGTAGGGCTCGACCAGGCGACGCGACGGCGTGTCCTCGCCCTCCTTCAGATACTCGAGCTCGACGAGCCTGTGCTTCTCGGCCCCGTCGCTCAGCACCTTCACGAGAGCCTCCTCGTCCAGAGCAATACGCGGCTCGGGCGTCGCATTGAGATCGAACCGCCCGAATGTCTCTTCGAGCTTCCGACGCACGCGCCGGAGCTTCGTATGTGCGTCCGCGGCGATCGTGGGGCCGACGTACTCGATCGCAAGCCGGATCGCGCGTGCTTCGAGGGGGGTCAACTTCGGAGGGCGCCGGAACACATCACCGTACAACTCCTTGTCGACGCGGACGACGCCTTCGTCGTGCTCCGCATAGACCGCGTAGCACCCGCCTCCGAAGTTGACGAGGTTGAGGAGCGAAAGGTGCTCCTGAAGCTCGTCGAGCGGAATCGTGAAGCTCTCGGCTAGCTCTGCGGCATCGAGAGTTGCCGTCTTCTCCTCGCCGCATGCAGTGAGGAGATGCGCGAGAAGAGCCTGGAGGAGACCGAACCGCTCCGGGGCGACGGGTCCGGTCGGTCGCTCGGAAACGGGGTGCCGCGGATCGCTTCGCTTCGGCCCCGCGGGCGCGGGGGCGGCTCCCGTGTGCGACTCGACAAGCTGGGCGAGTCCGTCCGCCACGGCTTCTCGGAGCTCGTCCGGCTCGAGCGGCACGGCCCTGCCGTTCTGTCGCAGGACCCAGCTTGCGAGCAGATCGACCTGCGCGAACTCCGTCTCGAAGACGCCATCGTCCACCGTGCCCGCGTCCGCGAGCGTGCGCTCGATCCACCAGGCAGTATCTCCCGAAACCGCGATCCGCGCGGTTGCGACCGCTTCCCCGATCTGCCACGGCCTCGGGACTCGGTGCTCTTCGACGTCGAAGTCGACGGGTACCCGAAAGTCGCGTTCGCGGCGTGTGGCAAACCTGATGTCTCCCCGAATTCGTGACACCTTGAACGTCCTCACCGTGTCGCGTTCGAGGTCGTGCCCGATCACGTACCAGTTGCCGTCGTCGAGACGGAGGGCGTACGGATTCATTGCGCGCTCTCCCGGCCGCGGTCGCCGGGGGCTCCAGTAGCCGAAGCGCACGGTGCGCTGCTTCGAGATCGCAGACTCGAGCTTCGACAGCCGCCCTGCGAGCTCGGGCGAGTAGTCGGGCGCGCTCACGCGGACGCGCTCGGCCGTCTCCGTCGGAGGCGCTGTGAATCCGGTGCGACCGAGTGCGAGATTCTGGAGCGCGAGGCGCAAGGGCTCCGCGTACGCGAACTTGCCTTCCAGGTAGTACAGCGCGGTCTGCAGCGCCGCGAGCTCGTCATCATCGAGCTCGAGGCGATCGAGAAAGTAGTTCTCGGAGCGAAGTGTGTAGAGCTCCTCTCCTGTGAACTCGTCGCGTTGAGACTGGAGCGGAACGCCCAGTGCGGTGAGCTCGGCGCGATCCGAGTAGAAGCGCCGCGCAAAGGCCTCGTCGGACATCTCGCTGTAGCCCTCGACATTCGACTTCACGTCGCGCGCCGTCAGCGGTCGTCGCTCTGCCATGAGGAAAGCGACCAGAGAGAGCTGTCGGATCAGCTTGTCGGCGTCATGCGACATCGAGCTGCGAGCTTACCGTTCGCTTGCCCCCGCCGTTTCGTCGCGGGCAACCAGCGTGCGGGCGCCGGGGCCGCGAGTCAAGCGGCGACGACGACGGCCTGTTCCAGATGCTGGTGCGACGGGCAGTAGTCCCGTCCGGGAAGCGGCGTGCGCTGGCAGGCCTTTCCCTTACGTGTCGTCGCATGGCATCGTGCGATGCCACCGTCGAGAAGGCCAGCTTCGACCTGCTGCTCGATGAAACACCGTTGCCGCGCTCACACCTTCCCGTACCGACCAGGCGACTCGGGCCTGCGCGGTGATCGGAAAGTAGCGCCTGATATCGGCGAAGAGCGCTCTGTCGGGTCGTGCGAAGTAATGAGGATCGTCTGCGAGTCGCTCCATCGTCTCCTCGCACTCCTCGAGCACTGCCCGGCGGTACTCGAGCTGCGTCATCGTGTCGACGTAGGGATCGATGAGATCCTTGATGGAGCGATAAATCGCTCGCGAGTATTGATACATACAGGAGCGGAGCTGTGCAACGTGATCATCCATCGGCCAGTCGAGCTCTCCTGAGAATCCCGTTTCGTAGCTCGCAAAAAGCGGAGCGCAGACCCCGCAAGGCAACAGTGTAGCGAGTTTTGGGGCTTGTTACAAAGTACGCCTTTGCGTCGTCACAACTGACAACTGGAGCTCACGGGACGATGCGCCGAACTCCCGCGGATCGGGCGAAGCTCCGAGCGGCCTGGAGTGCGCTCGTTGCCTCCGCCTCCGAGGTGTAGACGCCGGCAAAAACCAGCCAATACCCCGGATGGAGACTTGCGTAACGCGACGAGTCGAGGACTCCGACGGACGGAAGCCCATCCTTGCGTGCTTCTCGAGCTCGCGTCATCGCCGCTCGTCTTCCATCGGACTGTGGAAGTGTGGCGAGCGCGATCGTCCAACCATCCTGCCCCGTGGGCCAGTCGATGATTCCGGCCTGACTATTGCTTGAGGGCAGCGGGATCGTGTCCGAGGCAGGTGTGCTCGCGAAACCCCCCGTCGCCGTCAGGAGCGCGGTGTTTCCGGCCGTGCCTCCGGTTGCGGCTACCGCGGCAGCTGCACCGACGAGAGCTACGAGGAGGCCGACGAGCGCTCGTCAGCACCCAGCCGCGTCCGGTCTCGCCCGAGACGACCAAGGGCACCGGGACCGAGCACACGGAGGCCGCACTCGAGACAGTACTCCTGCCCGGGTCCGATCTCCTCACCGCACTGTGGACAGCTGCGTCAATGCGCCGTGGTCTCGTCGATCCGACTCGGGAGGCGCGCCGTCGACCGCACGTCCGCACGCTGCACAGAACCGGGCGCCGAGCAACAGAGGCGCGCCGCAGAGGCAGACCGCCGTGCCTCCACCGGCGCGCAGGTTGACGGTGCCGTCGAGCAGCGCGTCGATCTCCTGTACGCGCGCCTCGATGGCGATCAATTCCGCGCAGCGTTCGACAACGAGGCTCGCGTTGAACCGATCGCGCTTGTACATCTCGAGCGTCAGGCCTCCGAGGTCGCGGAGTCGCTCCTCGCGGACCAACAGCAGCGCCTTGCGCTCGCGCTTCAGCTCGCGAACGGGCGGAACCGTGTACGAGGGCTCAACCCGGCGGTTCCGTCGCCGCCTCTTGCGCGGCGGCGCGCCACCTAGCGATCCTGCCGTCGGGCTGCACATGGGGGTGTCCGTGCGCTGGTCAAAGCTGGAGAACGACGAGTCGCTCCTCGGTCATCTCGCGAATGGCGTAGGCCGGCCCCTCCCGGGTGTTACCCGAGTCCTTGATTCCTCCGTACGGCATCTGGTCCGCTCGAAATGTCGGCGCCTCGTTCACGGTCACTCCACCGAATTCAAGCTGCCGAGCCACCCGCAGTGCCTGCTTGATGTCGCGCGTGAAGACGCCGGCCTGGAGTCCGAAGCGTGTCGCATTCGCAAGCGACACAGCCTCGTCGAGCGTGTCATACGGCGAGACGGTGCAGACCGGTCCGAAGACCTCCTCGCACGAGACCTTCGCGTCTCGGGCGGCATTCCCGATGACTGTCGGGCGGAGCAGCTCTCCGTCGAGCGCTCCTCCGGTCAGCACGTCTGCGCCCAGGCTGGCGGCCTCGTCGATCCATGCAACCACACGATCGCGTTCGGCGCCCGAGATCATCGGCCCCACGTCGGTCTCCTCGTCGGCAGGATCACCGACCTTGAGCGCCTCCACACGCGGGAGAAACCGCTCCAAGAAACCGGCATGTGCACTTCGCTCGACGTAGATCCGCTGAACGGAGATGCAGCTCTGCCCGGCGAAGCTGAAGGCATTCGCAGCCAGTCGTGCTGCCGCGTCATCCAGATCCGCGTCTGCGCTCACGATGACAGGGGTGGCGTTTCCGAGTTCCAGATTCACGCGTTTTCGAGCGGCTCGCTCGCGGAGCTTCCAGCCGACGGGTGCGGACCCGGTGAACGTGATCAGCTTCACGCGCTCGTCGTCGACGAGGACATCACCGATCGTGGCGGCAGGCCCACAGATCACGTTGAGCCACCCGCCGGGGAGTCCGGCCTCGAGCTCGAGCTCTGCGAGGAGCAGCGCCGAGAACGGCGTCTGAGAGGCCGGCTTCAGCACGACGGCGCAACCGGCGGCGAGCGCGGGTGCGACCTTGTGCGCAACGAGGTTCAGCGGGAAGTTGAACGGTGAGATGGCGGCGACGACACCGATGGGCTGTCGAATGGTGAAGGCGAGCTTCCCGTCGCCGGCCGGCGACGCATCCATGGGAACGACGTCGCCGGACAGCGTGCGTGCCTCTACCGCTGCCATCGTGAACGTCGACACTGCACGCGAAACCTCGATGCGCGCAGCCTTCATGGGCTTTCCCGCCTCGGCGCAGATCGTTCGAGCCGCTTCATCTGCCCGCTCCTCGATGAGCCGTGCAACGCGGTCGAGGATCAGCGCACGTTGATGAGCGGGCAACGGTTCCGCCATCGCGCTCTCGGCTGCGTCGATCGCGCTCGCGGCCTCGGCGGCCCCGGCCTTGGCGACTCGGCCAACCAGCTCGCCATCGTATGGAGACCGCACCTCGAGCCATGCCCCCGTCTCGACCCACCTGTCGCCGATCAGGAGCGCGCGGTCGGTCGCGACGGTGGCCATCGACGAGAGTCTAGATGGGACACTTTCGGGCATCGACGTCGGCGGGTTCGAGTCGTACGCACACTCGCCGGTTTCGGTCTGATCAACGCAGGGGTCACGATGAGAAGGGCGTTCCGAAAGTCGTCGCGTCTCTATGCTTTCGCCGATGCGTGACGCGTATATCGTCGAGGCCGTTCGATCTCCGATCGGGAGACGTGGCGGCTCGCTCGCCGGAGATTCGAGCGGACGAGCTCGCGGCCCAGGTGCTGAACGGCCTCGTCGGGCGGCTCGATGTCGAGCCCGGCGAGATCGAGGACGTCCAGATGGGGTGTGTGACCCAGGTCGGCGAACAGGCGCTCAACGTCGGACGTGGCGCCGTCCTCGTCGCAGGTTGGCCCGAAACCGTATGCGCGACGACTGTCGATCGACAGTGCGGCTCGTCGCTGCAAGCGGCGTTCAACGGTGCTGCCGCGATTCAGGCTGGCCACCTCGACGTCGTGGTCGCCGCCGGCGTCGAGCACATGACTCGTGTGCCAATGGGCTCGAATCTCGGCGACCTCGGCTGGGGTGCGGTCAACGAGAAGATCGGCGAGCGGTGGCCGATCGTCCCACAGGGCATCTCGGCGGAGGTGATCGCCGAGGAGTGGGGTCAGACCCGGGAACGAACTCGACGCCTATTCGCTCGAATCCCACCGCCGCGCTGTCGCTGCGATCGATGACGGTAAGTTCGAGCGAGAGATCGTTCCCGTCGAGATCGATGCTGCGGGTGCGGTCGTGCTCTTCGGCGTCGACGAGACGCCTCGCCGAGACACATCGCTCGAGAAGATGGCCGGGCTGCAGCCGGCGTTCAAGGAGGGCGGCGTCGTCACCGCCGCCAACTCGAGCATGATCGTCGACGGCTCCGCGGCGATGCTGCTCGCGAGCGGCGACGCCGTCGAGCGCCTCGGACTCGAGCCTCGAGCCCGATTCGTGTCGTTCGGACTCTCTGGTGTCGACCCGTATCGAATGCTGCACGGCAACCCTGAGGCGTGCGCGCGTGCTCTCGGAAAGGCGGGCCTGGCCTGGGACGACATCTCCGTCATCGAGGTCAACGAGGCATTCGCCTCCGTCGTGCTCCAGTTCCTCTCGGACACAGGTCTCGAGGAACGATGGACAGCGGGAGACGTCAATCCGAACGGTGGTGGGATCTCGCTCGGCCATCCTCTTGGGGCGACGGGCGCGCGGATCACGGCGACGCTCGTCAACGAGCTGGATCGTCGAGGTGCCCGATACGGAATCGCGACGATGTGCATCGGGCAGGGCCAAGCGATCGCAGGGGTTGTCGAGCGACTCTGAGTCGGCACGGATTCGATCAGCTCGTCTGATCGACTTGTGGAAAGTCCCGACTGGTGCTGATCAACCAGGGCGAGCATGATGCGCATGTGTTCGGGTTGATCGTCATCACGCTCTTGCTGCTCGTGGGGCCACTTGCCTATCTCGGAGGAGCAGACTCACGCATCGACGACGTCGACCGGCGACGTCGTCAACGCGACTGAAGAAGCTCCTGCGTGCACGCTCGCGCGCAGCTAGGATCGCGCGTCGTGAGCGCGCCAGAGATCCGCACCGTGGGGGTCGTCGGACTCGGCGCGATGGGCGCCGGGATCGCGCAACTCGCGATTCAGGCGGGCTACAAGACGATCGGCCACGAGATCACCGACGAGCTCGGCGTTGCTGCTCGCGAGCGGATCTCTCACTTCATCGGGCGCAGGGTCGACAAGGCGCAGATGACGGCCGCCGAGAGTGACGACGCGCTCGGACGTCTGAGCAGCACGACCGACCTCTCCGACCTCGCCGACTGCGATCTCGTGATCGAGGCGATCGTCGAGGACCTCGAGTCCAAGACGCGTGCTGTTCGGCGAGCTCGAGCACGTCACGAGGACGGACGCGATTCTCGCGACGAACACATCGGCGTTGTCCGTCACCGAGATCGCAGCAGCGGTCTCGTCGCCTGAGCGTGTCATCGGGATGCACTTCTTCAATCCGGCGCCTCTCATGCCGCTCGTCGAGATCGTCCGCGCCGAGCTTTCGGCCGATGCAGCTCTCGAGGCGGCGTACGAGGTCGGAGTGCGCATGGGAAAGAAGCCGATCCGGTGCCACGACACACCGGGCTTCGTCGTGAACAGAGTTCTCATCCCGCTTCTGAACGACTGCCTTCGGGTGCTGGACGAGGCAAGGATCACGCCGGAGGATCTCGACACGGCCATGACCTCCGGAGCGGGCTGGCCGATGGGGCCGTGCACGCTCGTCGATCTCGTCGGAATCGACGTTCACGTTCATGCGTCAGAGGCGCTGTACGAGAAGCTGCGCGAGCCCCGAATGGCGCCGCCTCCGCGCATCGTTGCGATGAGGAACGCCGGCCTCCTCGGACGAAAGAGCGGCCGCGGCTTCTACTCGTACGACGCCTGATCGAGGTCGCTCTCGGAGAGTGGGCTCCGCGCCCGAGGGAGGAAGCAGACGGGGTGCCGGCGAAGCGTGGGTGGCGGGAAGAAGCCCCAGCACGCCGTCCTGAGACCTCAACCGACCTGCCGCCACCTTGTGACCGCTAACACTCTCCTTACACGCTTCTCACGGGCGACACACTCACGATCCCGATACTGAGCGTGGAGCAATGCGGAGGCTCATCCTTCTTGTGTGCCTAGGGGCCGTATCGGCGGTACTCGTCGGTGCTGCCCGTGGCGCAGAGCCTGAGGTGGGCAGGCTGTCCGTCGAGCGCGGCAAGGGCAACGTCATGCTGGACGTGCGCGGAGCGGTGCTCGGTCGGCTCACCAACGGATCCATCACGGTCACGGACCGCTCGCCGAACGATCCGTACGTGGCGACCGTGACCGGTCGACGGTTGGCCGCTCAGCGTCGCCTCGGTCCGGCAAAGGTCTTGTACAGAGGACAGGGACTGCGCTTCCGCATGCTCGGTGGGAGCTACCGAATCGTCATCCACGGCTCGGGCATCGCTCTCTCGGTGGTGGGCCGAGGCGTCGTTTCACTCGATGGGGAGCCGCGAGCGACCGGGGACGACGTCGGTGTCTACTCCCTCGACAGCGTCGACTGCGGACTCGAACCCCAGAACTGCGAGCCGATTCCCGAGGATCCGCTACGCCTGAAGCTCGAGAACCCCGTCGAGGAGCCCGAGCCAGCTCGGACGGGGTCGGGCACGAAATGACGCAACACACGATCTTGGTGGTCGAGGACGAGACGTCGATCGCGTCGTTCGTCGCCGCGTATCTGAGAAACGCCGGGCTACGTGGTCAGGACGGCAGCGACGTCGCAGGCAGCGCTGATCGATGTCGCCTCCGAGATTCCTTCGCTCATCATTCTCGACCTCAACCTCCCGGACGGTGACGGCGTCGAGCTGTGTCGCCGGATCCGCAAGAGCTCCGACGTTCCGATTCTGATGCTGACCGCCCGCGACGAGGACGTCGACAAGATCATCGGTCTCGAGGTCGGTGCCGACGATTACATGACGAAGCCGTTCAACCCGCGCGAGCTCGTGGCTCGCGTGAAGAGCGTATTGCGCCGTGCGGCGCCAGAGCGCCGTCGCGCAGAGAATGCCGAGCTGGCGCACGGCGAGCTCGTCATCAATTCCGGCAAGCGGGAGGTCTATGTCGGCGACGACGAGGTGCGGCTGGCACCGAAGGAGTTCGACCTGCTGTGGGAGCTCCTCGACCACAGAGGGATCGTCCTCACACGTGATCAGCTGCTCGAACGCGTCTGGGGCTATACGTTCGCCGGTGATACGCGGACGGTGGATGTCCACGTACGCCAGATCCGGCGCAAACTGGGCGATGCGTCGCCGATCGTCACGGTCTGGGGCGTCGGGTACAAGGTGGCGTCCGATCGCACGCCGACCGTGGCCGCGTAACGACGCAGGAAAGACGTACCCTGGGCCAACATGCTCGGGTCGCTCCGCTTCCGCCTGACGGCCCTCTTTCTGACCGCCGTCCTCGTCTTCGGCCTCGTCTCGATCGGATTGGCTGTGCGCCTGTTCCAGGACGTCACGCGCTCCCAGTCCATCAAGGAGCTGAAACGCGAAGCCGAGGGGCTTGCGGCGCTCTACGCAGAGTCTGCGATCCAGTCGAGTGACGAGGGCACGAAGGCGCCCGAGTTCGCTGCCAAGACACTCGAGCAGGCAACCGGGGACGAGCTCTTCTACGTCGGTGCATCCTTGTTCCCAGGGCAACGGTTCGGCCTCGAGCGGATTCTGCGCAGCGCGCTCGGAGACGTGCAGTTGGAGCGCGATCGCCTGGTGACGTTCGAGTTCACGCCGCCGGGTGACGACCGCAAGCTTCTCGCGGCGGCACAACCCGTTCGGCTCGCCAGTGGCAGCGAACCGTTCGGCTGGTTGCTCGTGGCAAAGCCGGTGACGGCGCTTCGGGAGCAGTGGCTGACGCTGCTGGGGCGTCTCGCCCTGGCTCTGGCCGCCGGCGTGGCACTTGCGGGCGTTCTCTTCTGGTGGCTGTCGCGGAGGCTCACAGAGCCCGTGCTCGGCCTAACCCGCGCGACCGAGCACGTCGCGGCTGGCCGATACGACGTCGAGATTCCCCCCGGACGTGGGAGCGACGAGATCTCGTTGCTCACGGATCGGTTCCGGGGGATGGTCGAGAAACTCTCCGAGAACGAGACGACTCAAGCGCTCGTTCTTGATGTCCGTAACCCACGAGTTGCGCACGCCACTGACGGCGATCCGTGGTCACGTCGAGGCGCTTCGGGAAGGTGTTGTCGCTGGTCCAGATCAGGTTGCCGGATCACTCGAGATCATTGCTCTCGAGACGGATCGCCTCGAGCGCCTTGTCGGCGACGTCCTCGACCTGGCCAAGCTCCAGGCGCACCGCTTCACCGTCCGCCACGAGGAAGTCGACATGAGCCGCGTGGTCGATCAGGCATTCGGGGCGTTCACCGAGGAAGCGCGTCGACGTGAGATCGATTACCGCGTCGAGGCGAACGGCGAGGCACCGGTCATCGTGTCCGACGGTGACCGCGTGCTCCAGGTGATCTCGAATCTGCTCTCGAATGCGTTCAGGTGGACTCCCGATGGCGGCCGAATCGAGCTCCAACTCGAAGCCACGAACGGCTCCGTCGAGGTCGACGTCGTGGACTCCGGGCCGGGTATTCCGCCCGAGCAGAGGGAGCGCATCTTTCAGGCGTTCATCTCACATGACATCGACGGCACCGGGCTCGGGCTCCCAATCGCGCGTGAGCTTGCCGTGGCGCTGGGGGGTCGGATCGAGCTCGAGTCGCGCCCCGGAAGCGGGAGCCGCTTCCGACTCGTCTTGCCCGTCGCTCTGAGCTCGTCGTCGTGAGGCGCCGACGGGTCGCGTCAGGCCGCCGCAGCGGCGCGGTCCGCACCGTTCTGCCCGGTGCCGGCCCGCTCGACGATCGCGTCCGCCTGACTGCCTTGTGCGGGGAAACCTGGCCCGAACGTTGTCGGCGGGGCTGACTCCGGGGTGCTGGAGTCCGGTGTTACGGGTTCGTGAGTATCGGGCTCCGATCACGGCGGGCGCGGCGTCATCGTCGTCCTCGGCGACGAGGCTCTCAACAAGCCCATCGAGCGACGCGGACGTCTCGGCGTGGGCATCCTCGATTCGAGCGAGTCGCCGGTCGACACCCCGCCAACCTGAGCTGACCGAGGTCGACCAAGAGCGCAAGATCGTCCACGCGTGCGCTCCGCTCTGCGAGCAACTCGCCTTCGATTCGCTCGAGGCGGCGGATTGCCTGATTGAAGAGCCCTCGAATCTCTGCGATGTGTCGCGCGACCGGAAGCACTTCGCTGCGAAGACCGTCGCGAACAGCGTGTCCGACCTGTGCCGGAATCGACGCCTCGAGCTCGGCGGCAGTGGCCGCGAGCGCCTCGATCTGCACGTCTGGACCGGTCGAGCGCGACGCTCAGGTCGGCAGGGTGCGGGTGCCCATCAGCGGCCGCAGCTATTCGTTGCTTCGCTCGGTCGAGAGCAGATTCATCCATGGGCGGCGAGGCTACCCTCACCATCGGATGGACACATCTCTCCTCGCCTACGACCTCCCGACCGAGCTCATCGCCCAATCTCCGATCGAACCGCGCGACGCTTCGCGACTCCTCGTCTTTCGGAAATCGCCCGGGACGATCGAGCACCGAGTGTTCGCCGAGCTTCCAGAGATCCTCGGGGGCGAGCTCGCCGTGCTCAACGACTCGCGCGTCGTATCAGGTCGTCTTCGGCTCACTCGCTCGTCGGGAGGTGGGGTCGAGGTGCTTCTCGTCGAGCGGCTTGACGATGACGGACTGTGGGAGGGTCTTGCGCGCCCGTCGCGCCGACTGCGTGTCGGCGAACGACTCGGCCCTGTCGAGCTCGTCGAGCACCTCGGCGACGGGCGCTGGGTCGTTCGGCTCGAGGGGGAGCCCACCGGGGACACTCCGCTGCCTCCGTACATCCACGAGCCGCTCCGCAACGCCGATCGGTATCAAACGGTGTACGCGAGAGACCCCGGGTCCGCTGCCGCGCCGACGGCAGGACTGCACTTCACGAACGAGCTCCTTCGTCGGCTCGAGCATGTGAGCGTCACACTGCACGTCGGTCTGGACACGTTCCGGCCGGTCGACGAGCAGCGCCTCGAGGATCACGTGATCCACGGTGAGCGCTATCGCGTCGAGCCCGATGCATGGGCGCGTATCGAGCACGCCGACCGCGTGCTCGCGGTGGGGACGACCTGCGTTCGCGTGCTCGAGACCGTCGCACGCACTCACGAGCTCCGCGGTCGTACCACTGCATTCGTGACTCCCGGGTTCGAGTTTCGGCGGGTCGACGCACTGCTCACGAACTTCCATCTCCCGCGCTCGACGCTGCTCGCGCTCGTCATGGCCTTTGCAGGAGTCGACACCGTTCGTGAGCTGTACTCGGTTGCGATTGCCGAGCGGTACCGGTTCTACTCCTTCGGTGACGCGATGCTCATCCTCTAGCGGCGTGGTACCTCCCGCGCGTTGTCACGGTTTCGTCACGATCACGATCACCATGCGTGAAGAGTTCGCCGATAGGCTGAAAGCGGGAGGAGGCGCGGGGTGGCCCCCGAGGTGGCCGCCGGCAAGCGGGGCACGCTCGGGTCGAGTCGGAGCGATCTTCGGCGGTCTACGACGGTGAGTGCGTTCACGCTGACCGCCACCGACGGCGCAGCTCGTGCGGGCGTCGTGCACACGACGCACGGCGACATCGCGACGCCTGCGTTCATGCCGGTCGGAACGAAGGCGTCGGTCAAGGCCCTGCATCCGGACGAAGTACGTGATCTGGGCGCGCAGGTGATTCTCGCGAACGCGTATCACCTCCACTTCCGTCCGGGAGCGGAGATCGTCGAGCGGCTCGGCGGTCTCCACGCGTTCTCCGGATGGGGTGGACCGATCCTCACGGATTCCGGCGGCTACCAGGTCTTCTCGCTGCGTGACACGATTCTCGGTCTCGACGAGAGCGGAGTCACATTTCGCTCGGTCTACGACGGCAGTCCCGCTCGTTTCAGCCCGGAGGGAGTCGCGGAGATCCAGCGCGCCCTCGGCTCCGACATCGCGATGTGCCTCGACGTCTGTGCGCCCCCGGATGCATCTCGTGCCGACCTCGTACGAGCAGTAGCTCTGACGACCGAGTGGGCTACGCGGCAGGTCGGTGCCCCTCGCGCGCCTGGCCAGCTCCGCTTCGGGATCGCGCAAGGTGGGACCGACGTGGAGCTACGTCACCAGTCGGTGGAAGAGATCTCGGCGCTCCCGTTCGACGGCTACGCACTCGGCGGGCTCGCCGTCGGGGAGTCGAAGCCGGAGATGCTCGACTGTGTCGGCTGGGCCGCTCCGCTCCTTGCTCCGGACAAGCCGCGGTACTTCATGGGAATCGGCGATCCCGTGGGCATTCTCGAGGTGATCGCGCGTGGGGTCGACATGTTCGACTGTGTGCTTCCCACGCGCACTGCACGAACGGGTTCGGCACTGGTATGGAGCGGCCGACTCAATCTTCGGAATGCCCGCCACGCGGAAGACCAGCGACCACTCGACGAGGAATGCGCCTGTCCGGCGTGTGACCGGTTCTCCCGCGCGTACATCCGTCACCTCGTAACCCAGAACGAGATCCTGGGGCTACGGCTCTTGAGTCTGCATAATCTCTGGTTCGTACTCGACCTGACCGCACACGCACGGGCGGCGATCGAGCGCGGAACGTTCTCGGAGTTTCGACGGGAGTGTCTCGCGCGG
This sequence comes from uncultured Actinomycetes bacterium, assembly GCA_963756925.1. Classification (GTDB taxonomy): domain Bacteria; phylum Actinomycetota; class Thermoleophilia; order Gaiellales; family Gaiellaceae; genus GMQP-bins7. The sequence continues at coordinate 92,678 of CAVWPL010000006.1, forward strand.
CTCGCCCACGCGTCCGAGGAGGAATCGTGAGCTTTCTGATCGTGATGATGCTCTTGCTCGTCGTCATGTACGTCTTGATGATCCGGCCGCAACGCCAGCGCCAACGGGATCAGCAGACGATGATCGACGCTGCGGCCGTGGGTGACGACGTGCTGACGACAGGCGGCATCTACGGCACCGTGACTCGTGTCGAAGGTGACGACGTCGTCGTGGAGATCGCCGAGGGCATCTCCGTGCATATGACCCGCAGGGGGATCGCGGCAGTGCTTCCTCCCGAGGCGGATGAGGACGAGGAAGAAGTGATCGACGTGGATTCCGACGAGGATCTCGCGCAGGAGGACGGTGAAGCTGCCGTTACGGTCGGCGAAGAACCGGTTACGAGCGGGGTCGAGACGGACGCGACAGTCTCCGACCGCCGCTAACCTGGCGCGCCGACAGTGAATCGACGCTCATCCCTTCTCGTTGTTGGGTTTCTCGTCGCCGCACTCATCGGCGTGGCGCTGCTCGCCGTCCCCGGGTCGCCGATTCGCCAGGAGCCGACGCTAGGGCTCGATCTCCAGGGCGGCCTGGAGGTCACCCTGCAGGCGGTTCCACCTCCGAATCGAGACCTGACCCAGGAAGACCTCGATCGCTCGGTCGAGATCATGCGGAGCCGCGTCGACCGACTCGGTGTCACTGAGCCCGAGATCCGTACGCAAGGCGACGACCAGATCGTCATCCAGCTGCCGGGGATCAGCGATCCGGAAGCCGCCGCGGAGATCATCGGCAAGACCGCGCAGCTCGAGCTCTACGATCTCGAGACCTCGCTCACGGGACCGTCGATCTCCATCCAGGGCCAGCCGGTGGAGTTCGCGTCGCTGTACGACTTGCTCGTTCGAGTCCAGGCCCAGGCGTCGCAGGGTACGCCGGACGCCTACTACGTCTTCAACTCCAAGACGAAGCGCATCGTCGAGGGGCCATTCGACGAGAAGAGCGAGGCCGACAAGGTTGCCGCGAAGCGCCCGGACGTGCGGGAGGTTCTCGCTGTCCCGGAGGGCATGGTGGTGGTGACGTGCGGGGTCGGCGCCGTCGTCTGCCCCGGTGCCGGGGGAGCCGGCGTCGCCCCGGATCGGACGTACTACTACCTCTTCAAGTACGACCCGCCGGACATCCCCCAGATGACGGGTGAGGATCTCAAGCTCGAGGGCACGCGCGCGGACTTCGATACCAGCCCCGGGGGCGGCGGTCGCGCGATCGTGAGCATGGAGTTCACGGGTCGCGGCGCGGACAGGTTCGAGCAGATCACGCGGGACGAGTGGACGCGCGGGCGACTGAAGCAGTCTCCGCAGCACTTCGCGATCGTCCTCGACCGCGAGATCCGAACGTTCCCACAGATCGACTTCACGGACTCGAGCCTCGCCGGCGGTATCGGCGGCGGCAGGGCCCAGATCGAGGGTCTCGACTCGTTCAACGAGGCCAAGGAGATCGCGATCGTGCTGCAGACGGGCGCCTTGCCCGTCAACTTCGAGACGCTCGACCGGACCGACATATCCGCGACGCTCGGACAGGACTCGCTCGATGAAGCGAAGCGCGCCGCGATCGGCGGCCTCCTGCTCGTCGCGATCTTCCTCCTCATCTTCTACCGCGTCCTCGGCCTGGTGGCCGTCGCGGGACTCGTCATCTACGCGGCGTTCCTGTACGCGACGATTCTGCTCTTCAACGTCACGTTGACGCTGCCCGGCTTTGCAGGGCTCGTGCTGACGTTCGGCGTCGCTGCCGACGCGAACATCGTCATCTTCGAACGGATCAAGGAGGAAGTACGCGCCGGTAGATCGGTGCGTGCTGCGATTTCACAGGGGTACAAGAAGGGGTTCGCCACGATCGTCGACGCGAACGTGGTGACAGCGATCACGGCCATGGTGCTCTTCGCGGTCGCAACGGCGAGCGTTCGGGGCTTTGCGCTCATGCTGTTGATCGGAACCGCCCTGTCGATGTTGACCGCGGTCCTCGCGACGCGCGCGATTCTCGCGCTGTTCGGCGGCTTCGGCTGGCTCGAGAACCCAAGGGTCATGGGTGCTACCGGTCAGGGGATTCCGAGCTGGATGCGCCTCGACTACATCGGCATGCGCCGGATCTGGTTCGCCTTCTCGGGACTCGTCGTCGCGATCTCGATCGGGGCAATCGCCGTGAACGGCCTCAATCTCGGCATCGACTTCGAGGGCGGAACGCAGATCACGTTCCGAACACCGCAGCCGACCGCACTCGAGACGGTGCGCCAGGAGGCGGCCGGGATCGGTCAGGCGGGCGCGGTGATCCAGGGGCGCGGCACGTCCGTAGACGACAAGTACACGAGCTTCCAGATCAGGACGGAGTCGCTGACGGTCGGGGAGCAGAACCTGCTCCAGGACGACCTCGCGCAGGCGGTCGGTGCGACGGCGTTCGGTGCCAAGAACGTCTCGGAGAGCTTCGGTCGGCAGATCGCGAACTCGGCGCTCTTCGCCATCTTCGCGAGCTTGCTCCTCATCGTCATCTACATCTCCGTGCGGTTTCAGTGGAAGTACTCGATCGGCGTCCTCGTTGCGCTCGCGCATGACGTGATCATCACCGTCGGTGTCTACGCACTCACGGGGCGGGAGGTCACGACTGCCACCGTTGCCGCGGTTCTCACCGTTCTCGGGTACTCGATCTACGACACGATCATCATCTTCGACCGTATCCGCGAGAACGTTCCGCTGATGCGCCGTGCGTCGTTCCGCGTGATCGGGAACGTCTCGCTCTGGGAGGTTCTGCCACGCTCGCTCGCGACGACGTTCATCACGCTGCTACCTGTCGCTTCTCTCTGGGCCTTCGGTGGTGACACGCTGAAGGACTTCGCGTTCGCACTGCTGGTCGGGATCGGCTTCGGTGCCTACTCCTCGATCTTCCTCGCCGCCCCGCTGGTGGCGGTTCTCAAGCAGCGCGAGCCGGAGTTCGCCCGACGGCGGGACGATCTCGGTGCGCTCGAGGGTGTTGCTTCCGTCGGTGGAACGCTCGCCGCGGAGGCCGAGGAGATCGCGGCAGGTGGAAATGGCTCCGGCGACTCCGAGCAGATTCTCGACGAAGAGGAGCTCGAGCCTCTGCCAGCGCCGGCGCCCCCAACCGGTCTCGGCTCGCCCGCGCCGACGGCGGCATCATCGTCCAAGCGAGAACGTCGTCGACAGCGGCGTGCCTCGAGGCCGCATGGCCGATCGCGCTAACGGTCGCGGGCCACTCGAGACGCTGACGCTCGCCGGAGTCGGCGCCCTCGCGCTCGCAGCGGGACGCGCGGATCAGCATTGCGGACGAGCTTGCACGCCGACTCGGTGTCGAGCGCGACGACGTGCGGGCCGCACTGGGCGACGTGCTGGAGAGCTGGCGCGCCGAAGCGCGGCGCCTCGGGGATCAGACCGGGGACGTAGCCGGCAGGTTCGCCGAGGAGCTCGGGGTCGCATCCCGGCAGGTCGTCGAGGAGCTCGAGCTCCGAGTCGCACAACTCGAGCACCGGCTGAAGCTGCTCGAGCGCTCGTACTAGGGCCGCGCTACCGTCGCCCCTACAATCGGGGCCATGGCCGCCCCCGAGGTGAAGCCTCCGCGGAGCCTCGGACGGCTCTCGGAGATCGCGCAGGTCGCCGCTCGACACGGGTTCGGCTACTTCTTGCGCAAGTACCGCCTCGGGGATCTGCTTCCCGGAGGCGAGCGCGCGGACGTAGAGGTCTCTGCATCGGACCGAGGCCGGCGCCTGCGGGAGATGCTCGACGAGCTCGGTCCGACCTTCGTCAAGTTCGGGCAGTTGCTGTCGACGCGACCCGACGTCGTTCCGCCGGACATCGTGGCGGAGCTACGGGGCCTCCAGGACGACGTGAGCCCCGTCGGCTTCAACCAGATCCGAGACGTGCTCGAGGCCGAGCTCGACCTCACCGTCGAGCGTGCATTTCTCGAGTTCGATGTCGTTCCGATCGCATCGGCGTCGATCGGACAGGTGCACCGGGCCGTGCTTCCGGACGGCCAGGAGGTAGCAGTCAAGGTGCAGCGCCCGGCGGCGCCGGCGCAGATCGAGGCCGATCTCGGTCTGCTCTATCAGGCGGCGAAGCTCCTGCGTGAGCGTGTGAAGGCCCTCGAGTTCGTCGATCCCCGAGAGCTCGTCGACGAGTTCGCACGTTCGATCCGGCTCGAGCTCGACTACGGCCACGAAGCGCGCAACGCGGAGTCGTTCTATCGCAACTTCGCCAACGACTCGCGCGTCGTCGTTCCACGTGTCATTCGCCAGTACTCATCGGCGCGCGTGCTGACGCTCGAGTACCTCCACGGGACCAAGGTGGCCGACCTCGACCTCGAGTCCATGCGACCCGACGAGCGACGCGACGTCGTCACCCGAATGGCGGACACGTGGATGACGATGGTCTTCCGTCACGGTTTCTTTCACGCGGACCCACACCCGGCCAACATCTTCATCCTCGACTCGGGAGAGCTCGGCCTCGTCGACTTCGGCCAGGCCGGGAAGCTCACCGGCGACGACATGGCGCATCTCACCAGGCTCTTCGTCGACGCGGCGACGGAGAACGTCGACGCGATTCCCAGACGGCTCCGCGAGCTCGGTGTCCGCTATGCGCCCGAGCGAGAACAGGAGTTCCGGCAGGAGCTCCAGGTCCTCTTCGACCGCTACTACGGAACGCGGCTCTCGGAGGTCGATCCGATCCAGATCATTCGCGAGGGCTTCCAGCTCATCTACGCACTCAATCTCAAGCTCCCGTCGCGGTTCGTGATGCTCGACAAGGCGATCGCCACGCTCGCTTCGGTCGGCCAGGAGGTGTATCCCGAGTTCAACGTCTTCGAGGTCGCGAAGCCATACGCGCGGAGACTGCTGACGGAGCGCTTCCATCCGCGGTTCCTCGCGCAGCAGGCTCGTACGGAGGCAATCGCGCTAGGTTCGATTGCGCGAGATCTCCCGTATCAGGTGCACGACATTCTCGAGCGTCTTCGCGACGGGACGTTCCAGGTTCACATCGAGAACCCCGGGATCGACCAGATCGACGAGCACATCGACCAGGCGTCGAACCGGCTCTCGGTCGCCCTGGTCGTCGCAGCCGGACTTCTCGGGTCCGCCATGGTCGGCGTCTTTGCGAAGGACGGCCCGCATGTGATCGGCCTCCACTTGCTCTCGTTCATCGGGTTCGTGATCTCAGGTGTCTTCGGCGTCTGGCTCATCTGGGGCATCCTGCGTCACTCGAGGCTGTAGGCGGTCGGTTATCTGCACTGAGGTGGGTTCACGGGCCAGGTTCGCCGCGGACGGGTGAGGAAGGCTTGTGACGAATCCGCTGCAATGGACATCTGGCGGACACCCTGATACGCGGCTAGCGTCGCGGGCATGCCGAATGCCGTCCTCGTTGCCGAGCCAGAGTCGGCGACGCGTGAATATCTCGGCCGGCAGCTGAGCGATGACGGCTTCGACGTCCTCGGAGCTGCGCGTAGGAGCGAGGCGCTCGACCTCGTCGAGCGGGCACGTCCCGATCTCGTGCTCCTCGCCGAGCTCGACCTGTGCCTGCGGCTGCGGCGTGGCGAGCCGGGACGGAGTTGGGATCGAAATGTCCCCGTGATCCTCCTTGCGCCGACCTCGGATCCTGTCGAGCGCGTGCGGGCGCTCGACCGCGGAGCGGACGACGTCATGGGGCGACCCTTCGCCTACGAGGAGCTCCTCGCGCGCATTCGGGCGCTTCTGCGACGGAGCACGGCGACCTCTGCCGAGGTACTCGTGGCCGGTGACCTCACCATCGATCGACGCACGCGACGGGTCGTCGTGCGCGACGCGATGGTCACGCTCTCGGCGAAGGAGTTCGACCTGCTCGCTCGCCTCGCCGTAGAGCCGAGCCGCGTCTTCACGAAGGAAGAGCTCCTGCGTGAGGTCTGGGGCTTCCGTGCCCTCGGGCGCACGCGTACGCTCGAATCGCACGCGTCGCGCCTCCGTCGCAAGCTGTCCGTCGCTTCGGGCGACCGCTTCGTCGTCAACGTCTGGGGCGTCGGATATCGGCTACTCGAGTAGCCGCCGCATCGCGGCGGGTATCTCCGACTTGTCGTTCGCTCTGGCGAGATAACGCGGTGGACGATGCTCTGTTCTACCCCAGAAGCGCGCCCTCGAGCTCGAGCAGCGCAGTCTTGCGCTCGAGCCCACCCGCGTAGCCGACGAGGCTTCCGCTTGCACCCACGACTCTGTGGCAGGGGAGCACGATCGGGATCCTGTTTCGGTTCATCACGGTGCCGACGGCACGCGCTGCTCGCGGTCGTCCAACTCGTGCTGCGAGCGCTCCGTAGGTGGTTGTCTCGCCGAAGGGCACCTTGGCGAGCTCGCTGAGCACGGAGACGGTGAACGGAGCGAGGCCGCGAAGGTCGAGCCTCATGTCGAAGACCTGACGACGTCCGGCGAAGTACTCGTCGAGCTCGCGTCGCGCCTCGTCGACGCTCCGCGGGGAGCGGAGAACCGCGGGACCCGCGATTCTCGCGAGCCGCTCGAGCTCCTCATCCGCGCGTTGCTGGAACGAGATCGCAGCCAGTCCGTCGTGCGACACCGCGACGAGAAGCGGTCCGACGGGCGAGTCCAGCACGTCGTATCCGACGTCGACGAGACCGAGGCTCAGAGCCGCCTCGCGGAAACGACGATCGACATCCGGCGAAATGGTCATTCGGCAATCCTCCTCTTCCGAAGTCTCCGCACACCTGTTGATGTTGCTTGGCGCGCGGCATCAGCGCTCGAATCCAGCGCATGCGCGATTTGCTCGTACGAGAGGTCGTACCCGTATCGGAGCACGACAGCGGCGCGCTCCTTCGGTGGCAGCCCGTCAGTCAGCGGAGCGAGCTCCGCATACGCCGGCGAGCCATCCTCGGATCCGTCCTCGACGAGCTCGCTCGTCGGCTTGGTTCGGCGCATGGTGTCGATCGCGACGTTCCGTGCGATCGTCAGCACCCACGCCTTCAGGTGCTCGTCGTGCGTCAGGCGTCCGTACGCCTGGAGCGCCCGCAGGAACGTCTCCTGGAAGGCGTCGTCGGCCCGGTCGCGGCCCAGTTTGCTGCGTAGCAGCCGCATGACGTCGACACGATGCTCGTCATAGAAGCGCTCGAACGGGGGGAAGGACACCGACTGCATCTTCTCCCTTGAACGCGGAGGGCGGCTGATTTGTGAGCATGTCACCTGTGAGATGTGCGGTTGTCGGTCATGTCGAGTGGGTGGAGTTCGCCACGGTCGAGCGCGTGCCGCTCCCGGGGAGATCGTCCACGCTCGGGATACCTGGGAGGATGCTGCCGGCGGCGGTGCAGTCGCAGCGGTGCAGTTGTCGAAGCTCGCGGAGTCGGTGTCATTCTTCACGGCGCTCGGCGATGACTCACTCGGGCATCGCGCCAAGGAGGAGCTCGAGGCTCGCGGGATCGCCGTGCACGCGTCATTCGTCGAAGCTCCGCAACGTCGCGGGTTCACATACATCGACGAAGCGGGCGAGCGGACGATCACGACCATCGGCCCACGACTTGCGCCCCGCGGCCACGACGAGACGTTGCCCTGGCAGGAGCTGGTCGGATGCGACGCCGTCTACTTCTGCGCAGGAGACGTCGACGCACTTGCTCTGGCGCGCCGGGCACGAGTCCTCGTCGCAACGGCTCGCGAGCTCGGGGCGCTCAAGCGCATGTCGATCGAGGTCGACGCGCTCGTCGGGAGCGGATCCGATCAGGCAGAGCTCTATCGTCCCGGCGATCTCGACCCCGAGCCGCGGCTGGCGGTTACGACCTCGGGTGCGCTGGGTGGCTGGGCTCAGCCGGGCGGACCATTCTCAGGCGGTCCTAGGCCGAGCGTCGTTGTCGATTCGTACGGTGCGGGAGACTGCTTCGCCGCCGGTCTGACGTTTGCGCTCGGTACGGGCCTCGAAGCCTCCGAGGCCCTCGCGTTCGCAGCGCGCTGCGGAGCCGGGGCGCTGGCAGGCCCCGGCGTGCACGCCGAGCGCATCGTGCCGTAGGACGGACCAGGACCTACAGTCGCACCCGCGCCGGTCGGGGCCGGGTGGCCAAGGGCGCCGTCGTGCCCCGTATGGGGGAAAAGGGTTGCACGGTGGGGGAAAGTGGAGTAACGTGGGGAATCGTGGGAGACGTCCCGACCCCCACCACCTGGTTTCACACCACTCATTGGCTCATATGTTCTACGGCGAGTACGACCACTCAATCGACGAAAAGCACCGGCTCACGCTGCCGGCCCGCTTTCGCCATTCGCTTGCCGGAGGCGTCGTGCTGGCGCGCGGGATCGAGCGGAACGTCGACGTGTATCCGAGCGAGACGTGGCACGAGAACATGGCGCGGATCGCCCAGCTCGACTCGCTCAACCGCGAGGCTCGTGAGATGAAGAGGTACGTCTTTGCCGGCGCCGCGATGGCGGAGCTCGATGGACAGGGGCGCGTGCTGATGCCGTCTCACCTGCTGGAGCACGCGCGTCTCGAGAAGGACGTCGTGGTGATCGGGGTGCACGACCACGTCGAGATCTGGGAGCGAGCCGCCTGGTCGGCTCACTTGAGCGCGATAGAAGGGAGCGCGGGAGATGTTGCCGAACGTCTTGCGGACAAACGCAGCTGACCACGTCCCCGTCCTCACAGACGAGGTGCGTCAACTCCTCGCCGTCGAGCCCGGCGAGACCGTCGTCGACGCGACATTCGGGGCGGGCGGCCATTCGCGCCTCCTCGCAGACGATCTCGAGGGTCGGGGAAGCTCGTCGCGATCGACCGAGATCCGACCGTGCGCCCGTACTACGACCGGTTGAAGGCGTGCTCGCGCGGTATCCAGACACGTTTCCTCCGCGGGGATTACGCCGTGGTCATGGGGCAGCTCGCCGGGAACGGGGTGAAGGTGGACGCCGTGCTGCTCGACCTGGGTCTGTCGTCGATGCAGGTCGACCGGCCAGAGCGGGGCTTCTCGTACGCGACCGATGCGCCTCTCGATATGAGGATGGACGCCTCCGACGAATTGAGCGCCGCGGATGTCATTGCAAACTGGAGCGAGCAAGAGCTGGCGGCGATGTTCCGGACGTACGGGGAAGAGCGGTACGCGCGCCAGATTGCGCGCGGAATCGTGCGCCGCCGGGACGAGAGCCCGATCGAACGCACGGGCCAGCTCGTCGACGTGGTCAGGGCCTCGATCCCCGCCCCGGCACGCTTCGGCGAAGGACATCCGGCCAAGCGCGTGTTCCAGGCGCTCCGGATCGAGGTCAACCACGAGCTCGAGTCTCTCGAAGCCGGGTTGCCTGCTGCCTTCGAGATGCTGCGCCCCGGCGGCCGTCTGGCGGTGATCAGCTTCCATTCGCTCGAGGACCGCATCACGAAGCGGTTCCTGCGCGATCGGGCGCGAGGCTGCACGTGCCCGCCCGAGTTCCCGATCTGTGTCTGCGGACGCGAGCCCGAGGCGCGCGTGCTCACGCCGAAGCCCTTGCGGCCGTCGGCGCGTGAGACAGAGCTGAATCCGCGAGCAGCGTCGGCTCGACTCCGTGCGGCGGTCAAGGTCTGATGTCGTCCGTTGCCCAGCGAGAGCGCATCGGGCTTCGTGGTCGCGCCGGCCGCACGCAGAGTCGCGCGCGCACTTCCAGCCGACCCCGGCTTCTCGGTGGTGGCGTGCTCTGGATCGTCATGTTCGCCGCACTGCTTGCCGGCGTCGTCGCGGTAAACGTCGCGGTTCTTCGCCTCAACCTCTCGCTCGACGGCGCGAGCCAGGAGCGGGCGCAGCTCAAGGCCGATATAGCGGGCATCCGCGCGGGGCTTTCGAGCGCAGCAGCCACGGCGCGGATCGAACGGGCGGCCCGTGACGAGCTCGGGCTCGTTCAGGCCGATCCCGACAGCATGGTCTACGTGACCCTGCCAGCGAAGTGAGAGCACCCTCCGCGAACCGCCGCATCCGCGTTCTCGCGCTCGTCTTCGCGGCGCTCATGGCGGTCGCTCTCGTTCGCGCGTTCTGGCTCCAAGCAGTCATGGGAGCCGAGTACGCGGCAATGGCCGTGCGGCAGCACCGAGAGACGGTCATCGTGCCCGCGGCGCGCGGGACGATCTCCGACCGAAACGGAGACCCGCTGGCCATCGGCGAGCGCACGATGACGGTGTACGCAAACCCACGGCAGGTCACCCGGGCACAGGAAGTCACGCTCGCGGTGGCGAAGGCGCTTCGCCTCGAGCCGGGGGCGATTTACCCGCTTCTGACCGACAAGTCGAAGGGATTCGTCTATCTGGCGCGCAAGGCGGATCCACTGGCGGTGGCGAAGCTCCAGAAGCTGGAGCTTCCTGGGCTCGGCTTCTACCCCGAGGAGCTGCGGACCTACCCGCAACGCCGCGTCGCCTCGCAGGTGCTCGGCTTCGCAGGCATGGACAACCGCGGCCTCGAGGGGCTCGAGCGACTGCTCGACAAGGAACTCGCCGGCCGTCCCGGTAGCCAGACCGTCGTCAAGGATCCCATGGGCCGCGCGCTCGACGTCGTCAGCACGCGTACGGAGATCCCGGGTAAGAACGTCCGGCTCACGATCGACCACCAGATCCAGGCGAACGCAGAGGACATCCTCGCCGAGACCGTGCGCCGCTATGGCGCCAAGGCGGCGACCGCGATCGTGATGGACCCCCAAACGGGCGCCGTGCTCGCCATGGCGGTCGCGCCCGGCTACAACGCGAACCGGTTTCCGACGACGCGCGCGGATCGGCGCCGGAACCGCGCGATCACCGACACGTACGAGCCCGGGTCGACGTTCAAGTTGGTGACGGTTGCGGCGGCTCTTCAGGAGAAGGTCGTCACGCCTGCGACGTCGTTCAGGCTCGCGCCGACGATGCACGTCGCCGATCGCGTGATCCGCGAGGCCCACACCCGTGGGAGGGTCACGTACAGCGTTCGCGAGATCGTCGAGTACTCGTCCAACATCGGGACGATCACCGTTGCCCAGAGACTGGGGGAGGGGCGGCTGCGTCGTGGATCGAGCGCTTCGGCTTCGGTGTGCCGACCGGGATCGACTTTCCTGGCGAGTCCTCCGGCTTCGCGCTCCCGCTCGACCAGTGGTCGGGCTCGACGATCGGCACGGTGCCCATCGGACACGGGATCGCAGTCACGCCGATCCAGATGGCCCGCGCGTATGCCGCGATTGCGAACGGTGGTCGACTCGTCGAGCCGCATCTCGTCGAGCGGATCGACGGTGTGCAGATCGTGCACCCGAGAGGACGTCGGATCGTCTCCCGGGACGTGTCGAAGCAGATGCTCTCGCTGCTTCGTGGAGTTGTGCTCGAGGGGACGGGCACCGAGGCCGCCGTGCCCGGGTACACGGTGGCGGGCAAGACAGGGACGGCGGCGAAGATCGAGCCCGACGGCAGCTATTCGACGACACGGTACGTCGCGTCGTTCGTCGGTCTCGTGCCCGCGACGAAGCCCCGGCTCGTGGTGATGGTCATGGTCGACGAGCCACGCGGCTCGATCTACGGCGGCGTCGTTGCCGCTCCTGTGTTCAAGGAAATCGCCCGCTTCAATCTCCAGCACCTCGAGATTCCGCCAGACGCGACGCCCGTCGACCCGCGGCGCTGAGAGTCGGCGGCAACGCACGCTCCGGGCGCGGTCGTGCGTCTGGGCTAGCCTTCGTGAGCGGTGAAGCTCGAGGCCCTAATCCGGGCGCTCGCCCCGAGCGAGGTGACTGGAGGCCGGCCGGTCGAGATCAGCGACCTTGCGTACGACACGCGACGCGTGACGAGGGAGCGCTCTTCTTCTGCGTTCCGGGCGAGCAGTCGGACGGTCACGACCTCGCCTGGGAGGCGATCGAGCGCGGTGCGGTGGCACTCGTGGTCGAACGCACGCTCGAGGTCGCGGTTCCACAGCTCGTCGTCGCCAACTCCCGATCTGCGATGGCGGTTGCGGCTGACGCATTCTTCGGCGAGCCGACGAAGGAGCTCGACGTCGCGGGCGTCACCGGGACGAACGGAAAGACCACGACGGCATTCCTTCTCCGTTCGATCCTGGACGCGGCGGGTCGCAGGCCCGGGGCGGTCGGCACGGTCGAGTGGAGGGTCGGTGGCGAGGCGCGTCCGGCACCCTTCACGACTCCCGAAGCGATCGATCTCCAGCGACTCTTCAGGGAGATGCTCGACGCCGGAGACCTCAGTGTTGCGCTCGAGGCGTCGTCCCATGGGGCTGCTCTCAAGCGGCTCGAGCGCGTGCGGTTCGATGCCCTCGTGTTTACAAACCTCAGTCAGGACCACCTCGACCTCCACGGGTCGATGGAGGGCTACTTCGGCGCGAAGCGGGCTCTCTTCGCCGGTGTCCAACCTCCGCCGGCTGCCGTCAACGTGGGCGACGGCTGGGGTCGCCGCCTCGCGCAGGATCTTCACGATCTGCACCGCTCGCCGCTCGTGACCTTCGGGTTCGTCGAGGGGGCGGAGGTTCGTCCGGACAATCTCGAGATGACGGTCTCCGGGAGTCGATTCGTTGCCGCGGGGATCGAGATCGAGACTCGGCTTCGGGGCGCGTTCAACGTCGAGAACGTCCTGGGAGCCGTCGCCGCGGGCCTCCTCCTCGATCTCGACGAAGGCGCGATCGCCGCAGGCATCGCGGATGTTGAGGCGGTCCCTGGCCGGTTCGAGACCGTCGACGAGGGTCAGTCATTCGCGGTGGTCGTCGACTACGCGCACACTCCTGATTCGCTCGACACGGTACTCCGCGCTGCCAGGGGGCTCGGAGAAGGGCGGGTGATCGTCGTCTTCGGCGCCGGCGGAGACCGTGATCGAGGCAAGCGGCCGCTGATGGGGAAGGTCGCTGTGGATCGCGCCGACGTCACAATCGTGACCTCGGACAACCCGCGCTCTGAAGATCCGATCGCGATCATCGAAGGAGTGCTCCAGGGAACCGGCCTGGACGTGGAGATCGATCCGGACCGTCGATCAGCGATCGAGCGCGCGATAGGCATCGCGCAGCCCGGTGACGTCGTCGTGATCGCCGGCAAGGGCCACGAGCAGGGACAGGAGATCGCCGGCGACATCCAGCCGTTCGACGACCGGGAGGTCGCGCGTACGGCACTCGCGGCCCGTCTACGCGAAGCGGGGGCGTCGTGATCCCGGTCAGCCTGGACGAGATCGCCGATCTGCGTCTCGGAGAGCTCGAGGGTGGGATGCCGGGCGGGATCGTGACCGGCATAGGTGCGGACTCTCGCGAGGTCGGCCCGGGCGATCTCTTCGTCGCGCTGAACAGCGGGGTCAGGTACGTCGGCGAAGCACGGAATCGAGGCGCGGCAACTCTCGTTCCGCGACGACCAGGAAGCTGCTCTCGCGGCGCTTGCCGGTCTCGTCCGGTCGCGGAGCGATGCGACGGTCGTCGCGATCGTCGGGTCGACGGGCAAGACATCGACGAAGGACATCCTCGGCGCGCTCTGCGCGCCGCACGTGGACACGATCTGGTCGGAGCGAAGTCTAAACAACGAGATCGGCTTGCCTTTGACGCTCCTTCGGCTCGAACCGGAGACGAAGATCGTCGTCTCCGAGATGGGCATGCGAGGACTCGGCCAGATAGCCGCGCTCTGCGCTATCGCCAAACCTGCGATCGTCGTCGTCACGCACATCGGCCCCGAGCACCTCGAGCTTCTCGGAACCGTCGAACGGGTCGCGGACGCAAACGCCGAGGCGATCGCGTCCTTGCCGCCGGGTGGGGTCGCGGTCGTTCCCTCCGCTGCACTCGCGCTCGATCCTCACCTCACACGGGATGACATCGAGGTGCGTCGCTTCGATCCACGCGACGTCGAGTTCGACGCCGGACGAGCTCGATTCCGGGTCAACGGGGAGAGCGTCGAGCTGGAGCTGCCGTTCACCCAGCGCCACCAGGCGGTGAACACGCTGGCGGCGCTCAATGCATACGTCGCTCTCGGTCTCCCTTTGAAGCTTGCCGCGCTCGGGGCGCGAGACATCGTGCTCTCGCCCTGGAGGGGCGACGAGCTGCAGCTTCCCGGTGGCGGGCTCGTCGTCAACGACGCATATAACGCGAACCCCGACTCGATGCGCGCCGGGCTGGAGCATCTCGCCGAGCGTGCAGGCACAGGCGTCGTGTCGCGATCCTGGGAGAGATGGCCGAGCTCGGACGGGCTTCGGGTGACTTCCATCGCGGCATCGGTGAGCTCGCGAGGGACCTCGACATCGAGGTAATCGGAGTCGGTGAGCCCGCGCGTGCGTACGGGCCGGTGGCCTGGGTGGCATCCGCCGACGAGGTGGCAGAGGTCGCGCGGGCGTTCCTCCGCCCGGGCGACGCGGTGCTGGTGAAGGCTTCGCGCGCGGTCGGGCTCGAAGGCATCGCCGAGGAGATCACGAACATCGCCGAGGCATGGTCCCCGTCCTCATAGCGGGCCTGCTCGCGATGGTCGCTGCCGTCGTGATCGGGCCGAAGTTCATCGAGAGGCTGCGGGCGCGGAACCTCGGGCAGCAGATCCGCGCCGAGGGGCCGGCGTCGCACGCGGTGAAGCAGGGAACGCCGACGATGGGCGGGCTGCTGATCGTGGGGTCGGCCGTCCTTCCGTTCCTCGCCTTGTCCCAGTACACGACGGAGGCAGCGACAGTGCTCTTCATCACCGTCGGCTGCGCCGCGATCGGCTTCACCGACGACTATCTGAAGCTCCGCCGGGAGCACTCGCTCGGGCTCCCCGGTCGCTGGAAGATGCTCTTCCTGGCAGCCATCACCGTCGGGGCGGCTCTGCTCCTCCGCGAGACAGCCGGATTCGACACGTCGCTCTACATCCCGGTCGTGGGCTGGAACCTCGAGCTCGGCGTCTTCTACTACCCCTTCCTCTTCCTCGTCATCGCAGGCACCGTCAACGGGGCGAACCTCACCGACGGCGTCGACGGACTGCTCGCAGGTGTTGCCACGATCGCGCTGCTGACCTTCCTCGCCGTCGTCGGCATCTCGTGGCTGCGCTCGGGCGACCCGGGGGCGCGCAGCGACGACTACCTCGACCTCGCCACGCTCGCAGCTGGGCTGATCGGCGGGACGATCGGGTTCCTCTGGTACAACGCGTTCCCGGCCGAGGTGATGATGGGAGACACCGGCTCGTTCGCACTCGGCGGCGCGATCGCGGGTTTCGCGATCGTGACGGACACCGAGATTCTGCTGCTCCTGATCGGCGCGATCTTCGTGATCGAGGTGCTCTCGCTGATCATCCAGGTCATCAGCTTCAAGCGGACGGGGAAGCGCGTGTTCCTCATGGCGCCGATCCACCACCACTTCGAGATGAAGGCCTGGTCGGAGACGAAGATCATGGTGCGTTTCTGGATCGTTTGCGCAATCTTCTGCGCGTCGGGCTTCGCGCTCTTCTACCGCGACTTCCTCCAGTTCGTCGAGCGATGAGCGCCGTGCCAGCGCTCCGCGGCAGGCGCATTCTCGTCATCGGGCTCGCGCGCTCCGGTCGAGCCGCTGCCCAAGCCCTCGTCGGGCTCGGAGCGCACGTGATCGGCTACGACCGCAGCGAGCAGCTCGACGTGGGAAGGCTCCGCGAGCTGGGCGTCGAAGTTCATCTCGGACCCGAGGAGGAGACGTTGCTGAAGGGGGTCGATCTGATCGTCAAGAGCCCGGGTGTCCCGGGAGAGACGTTGCTGGTCGCACGCGGGCGTTCGAGTCGGCTCCCTGTGTGGAGCGAGATCGAGCTCGGCGCCAGGCTTCTTCAGAACCCGATTCTCGGCGTCACCGGAACCAACGGGAAAACGACGACGTCGGAGCTCCTCGGAGAGGTGTTCCGAGCAGATGGCCGTCCGGTCGAGGTTGCCGGGAATGTCGGGCGGCCGCTCACGTCCCTGGTGGGTGCCGTCGCGCCCGACACGTGGATCGTGTGCGAGCTCTCCTCGTTTCAGCTCGAGGATGTCGAGACGCTGCGTCCGCGCGTCGCGGTCCTGCTCAACCTCGAGCCCGATCATCTCGATCGCCACGGCACCTTCGAGTGGTACGCGGACGCGAAGCTCCGCATCTTCGAGCAACAGACGGAGGACGACACCGCAGTCTTGCCCCACGGATTCGGTCCCGTCCCCGGGGCCGCGCGCCGCGTTGAGTTCCGCCAAGACGACCCTTTACCTGCGGAGCCGTTCATTCCAGGCCCGCACAACCGGGAGAACGCCACCGCCGCCGCGGTTGCGGCGCGTGCCGTCGGGATCGGCGAGGACGCGATCGCCGCAGCCCTTCGAACCTTCCCCGGTGTCCCGCACCGGATCGAGCTGGTGCGCGAGGTCGCCGGCGTTCGGTACGTCAACGACTCGAAGGCGACGAACGCGGCAGCGGCGCTACGCGCTCTCGCTTCATTTCCGGACGCGCGCTTGCACGTGATTCTCGGTGGCCGCGGGAAAGCCGAGCCGTACGCCCCTCTGGCAGCAGGATTCAAGTCCGGAGACCTCGCCTATCTGATCGGAGAGTCGTCGGGCGAGATCGCCGAAGCGCTCGACGACGCGGGCGTGCCGTACGTTCGTGCGGGCGATCTGGCGACTGCGATTGGCGCCGCGGCATCCACCGCGGCTCCGTCGGACGTCGTGCTGCTGTCGCCTGCCTGCGCGAGCTTCGATCAGTTCGAGAGCTTCGAGGATCGCGGCGATGCGTTCCGCAGGCTCGTCGAGGAGCTGGGATGACCATCGCTCGCCCTTGGCTCTCGATCATGGGGGAAACCATGTTTCCCCCTGCCTTTCCGCGACCAGAGTTCGCGCGAGCGAACTCTGGTCTTGCGAAGACTGAGCCTGCCCCCTTCTTCCGGAGAACGTGGGGAACCTCCCGGTTCCCCACACCCCTCCACGCTCATAGGCCAACAGAGGTTGGCCTATGAGCGCGAGCGAAGGCCGATTCGACCAGAAGCTCCTGACCCTGGTCACGCTGGGTCTCGTCGCGTTCGGGTTGGTGATGGTCTACAGCTCGACGTCGGCTGCCGCGGCTCTGGGGAACGGCGACTCGATGGCGTTCCTCGAGCGGCAAGCGATCTACGCACTGCTCGGAATCGTGCTGATGGCCGCTGCGTCACGTTTCGACTACCACCGGCTGCGCTACCTCGCACCCGCGACGCTCGTGGTGGCGCTCGGCCTCTGTGCCGCGGTGCTCGTCGCGTCCCCCGCCGTGAACGGCGCGCATCGCTGGTTCTTCCTCGGGCCGGCGAGCTTCCAGCCGTCGGAGCTGGCAAAGCTTGCGCTCTGTCTGTTCGCAGCCGTCTATCTGGCGCGGCGGACGCCACCTCGGACTCTGGGCGAGCTGGCGCGTCCGCTGGGAATCGTGACCGCGCTCTTCTGTGGGCTGATCTTGCTCGAGCCCGATCTCGGGACGACGATCACTCTCTGCGTGATGGTTCTCGCGGTGCTGCTCGTTGCCGGGGTGCCCATGCGACTGTTGGCGACAGCCTCGCTCCTCGTCGCTGCCGTCGGGCTCGTCGCGATCTGGGCGGAGCCGTATCGCCGCGCCCGCTTCTTCAGCTTTCTCGATCCCTGGAGCGATGCGCAGGGGTCGGGCTTCCAGATCGTGCAGGCGACCATCGGCATCGGCTCGGGAGGGATCACGGGAGTCGGTCTGGGCGAGGGGCCGCAGAAGACTCTCTACCTGCCCGAGGCGCACACCGACATGATCTTCGCGGTCGTGGGCGAGGAGCTCGGGCTCATCGGCTCCGTTCTCGTGATCGCGGCGTTCGCCGCCTTCGGCTACGCAGGGTTCCGGATCGCGCTTCGCTGCAAGGATCCGTTCGGAAAACTGCTCGCAGCGGGGCTGACCGCGCTCGTCTGCGGCCAGGCCGCGATCAATCTCGCCGCCGTCCTCGGGATCGCGCCTCTCACGGGGATTCCGTTGCCATTCGTCTCCTACGGCGGCTCGAGTCTCATCGTGCTCCTCGCGGCGGTGGGCATTCTCCTTAACATCGCCGTGAATGAACGAGTCGTCGAAGCTCGTGTGTCTGATCGCAGCGGGCGGAACCGCAGGGCACGTTCGGCCGGCGCTCGCCGTCGCGGAGGCTCTGCGCGACCGCGGAGTAGCGGTGACGTTCGCCGGGTCGCCCGACCGCGTCGAGTCGCGTCTGGTTCCTGAAGCCGGCTTCGAGCTCGACACATTCCCCGTCTCCGGATTTCCTCGCCGACTTGGCGTCGGGCTCATCCGCGCGTTGCTACAGGCCGCCCGCGCGCCGTTCGCGTGCCTCCGCATCCTCGGACGACGGAAGCCCGACATCGTCCTCGGCGGCGGCGGGTACGTCGCGGGACCGATGGTGCTCGCTGCGCGGATCCGAGGGATTCCGACTGCGATCACAGAAGCCGACGCTCATCTCGGTCTTGCGAACCGCCTCGCCGCGCCCCTTGCCCGACGCGTCTTTCTCTCGTATGCGATACGGGGTCGAGATGGTGCGAAGTACCGGGTGGTGGGGCGACCCATTCCGCAGGCTCATCTCGGTGTGACCTGCGAGGACGGTCGATCGCAGTTCGGATTCGGGATGGACGATCCGGTCATCGCAGTCTTCGGTGGCCTCGCCGGCGCACAGACGCTGAACGAGTTCGCTGCTTCCGCCTTCGGCGCGCACGGGCCGGCTGTCTTGCACATCGCCGGCGAGCGGGACTATCCGGCGGTGCGGTCGAAGGTCGCCCGCGCCGACTACGTCCTGCTGGCGACGACAGATCACTTCGGGGCTGCGCTCGCCGCGCCGAACCTCGCCATCTCTCGCGCGGGCGGCACGGTCTGGGAGCTTGCCGCAGCAGGTGTGCCCGCGATTCTCGTGCCGTACCCGTTTGCGACAGCGGATCATCAGGCTCTGAACGCGCGCCACTTCGAGAGGGGTGGAGGTGCGATCCTCGTGTCCGAGGACGAGCTGGATCGAGTCCCGGCTCTTGTCGACGAGTTGCTCGCCGACCCGGAGCGTCTCCGCCGGATGGGGAATGCCATGCGGGCTCTGGCGCGACCGGCCGCCGCCGCGGAGATCGCCGACGAGCTCGTGCTGATGGGCGCTCGGCGGAGGAGGACATCGAGTCGTGACCGGCGGGCCACTCGAGGGCAGGCGGATTTACTTCGTCGGAATCGGCGGAGCGGGTCTCTCTGCCTACGCGAACATCGCGCGCGCGTGGGGTGCCGAGGTGCGCGGCTGGGACGTCCGGAAGACGATCTTCATGGAGACCCTCGATGGAATCGACGTCGACGTGGGCAGCGAGCCCGTACCACCTCCGGCTTCGAGACCGTGGTCTCGACGGCGCATCTCGGTCGGGTCGAGGGTCGGCCTCGCGCCGAGTTTCTCGCAGAGCTCGTCGCCCTGAGGCGAGCGATCGTGGTCGGAGGCGCGCATGGCAAGACGACGACGGCTGCGATGATCGCGTACGTCCTCCGCGAGCTCGGCGAGGACCCGGCGTGGATCGTCGGCGGGGTCGTTCCGCAGCTGGGAGGGAACGCCGGAGTCGGCTCGGGCTGGCTGGTTGTCGAAGGGGACGAGTCCGACCGGTCGATCGCGCTGCTCCGGCCGGAGATCGCCGTCGTCACGAACGTCGAGGTCGATCACCATGCGACCTTCGCGTCGGAAGCAGAGCTCGCGGAGTTCTTCGACGATTGGCTGGACGCAGTTCCGTCGGTTGTCCGAGGGTGGGATCTCGATCCGGCAGATCTCGAGCTTGCGGTTCCGGGCGAGCACAATCGCCGGAATGCCGCCGCGGCGCTTGCGACGCTCGTGCTGGCCGGCGTGGATCGTGCGGCTGCAGAGCGCGCGCTCGTGACGTTCTCGGGCGTCGACCGCCGCTTTCAGCTCGTCGGCGATCGGGCAGGGGTGCGCGTTTTCGACGACTACGGCCACAATCCGACAGAGATCGAGGCAACGCTCCAGACCGCGCGAGACAACACGGATCGCAAGCTGATCGCCGTGTATCAACCCCACGTGTACGAGCGGACGCGCCAGCTGGCACGTGAGCTCGGTGCGGCGCTCGGTCTCGCGGACACGGCCATCGTCACCGACGTGATCGGCGGTCGCGATGCCCCTCGACCGGATGTGACCGGAAAGCTCGTGCTCGACAACGTCACGACCGGTGTGCGGCGCGGTTGGGCACCCGCTCTCGACGATGCGGCCGAGCTCGCTCTCGCGTGGGCTCGGCCGGGGGACGTGGTCGTGACATTCGGTGTCGGTGAGCCGTGGCGCATCGCGCGGGCCGTCGTCGAAGGCCTCGAGGCTCGTTGAACCTCGAGCGCGAGGTCCCGCTCGCGCGGGTGACGACCATCGGAACAGGCGGGCCTGCGCGTGCGTTCGGTCGACCGCAGACTCTGGCCGAGCTCCAGGAGCTCCTCGACTACGCCACCTCAGAGGGACTACCCGTCGTCGCGATCGGGCTCGGCTCCAACGTGCTCGCATCCGATGCCGGAGTCGAGGCTCTCGTCTTGCGGCTCGACGGCGAGCTCGCGGAGGTCGAGACGAAGGGCGATCTTCTGACGGCGGGTGGGGGTGCGACGAACGCGGTGTGCCTCCACAGGGCACGGGCGGCAGACCTCGGCGGATTCGAGTTCGCCTGCGCGATTCCGGGAACAGCAGGTGGCGGGGTGCGGATGAACGCAGGTGCGTACGGGCGAGACTGGGCGGACATTCTCGTCCGTGCCTTGGTCGCTCGCGCAGGCGGTTGCGACTGGCTCACCGCAGCCGAGCTCGGTCTCACGTACCGGCATTCGGAGCTTCGCCCGGGAGATGTCGTCGCGCACGTCGAGTACCACCTTGCTCGGCGACCGGCCGAGGAGATCAAAGCGACCGTCTCGGAGCTCGTCAACCGTCGAAAGGCGACGCAACCGACGAACAAGCGGACGTTTGGAAGCGTCTTCAAGAATCCTCAGGGCGACATCGGAGCCGGGCGCATGCTCGAGCTGTGCGGGCTGAAAGGACATCGCGTAGGCGGTGCAGTCATCTCTCCGAAGCATGCGAACTTCATCGAGAACACCGGGGACGCTACGAGCGCGGACTGTCTGGCGCTGATGAGCGAGGCCCGTCGACGCGCCCGTGAGCAGTTCGGCGTCGAGCTCGAGCACGAGGTCGCTCTCATCGGCGGTCTCGCACTTTCCGAGTCCTCGACGACGACGTAGGAGCGGGGCCGACGACGGCGAATCGTTGGGTATGGCCGGTGGGGGACGACCCGAGCCGGGATCGCGCCGGCGTGCACGAGCGGTGAGCGCCGTCGTCCCGCTCCCGCGACCGACCGCCGACGATCGCCTCGACCTCGCTCGACTCGTCCCCTCCGGTCGCTCGTTGCTGTTCGCTTTCGGCCTGGTGGCCGCGGTCTTCGCTGCGTACTGGGGTGCGCGGGCATCGTCGGTCTTCGCGGTCGAGCGCGTCGAGGTTCGAGGCGCGCCGCCGGAGGTCGCACGGGAGGTAGAGCGCGCGACCCGCGGTGTTGTCGGAGTGAGTCTGCTGTCGGTCGACGCGGTGGCGATCGAAGGAGCCGTGCGGAGCCTGCCGTCTGTTGCGGCCGCGTCCGTCGACCGTGCGTTCCCCCACACGCTGGTCGTACGGGTCGCTCCCGTTCGTGCAGTCGGCGTCGCGCGGCGTGGGGAGGAGGCTTGGGTCGTCAGCGCTTCCAACCGCGTCATCCGCACGATCGACCCGAAGGCCGAGCGCGGGCTTCCGCGGCTCTGGCTGCCACGAAAGCAGGCAGTCGAGATCGGAAGATCGCTGCCGACAGCGTACGAGCCGGTCACCCGCACGCTCGCGGGGCTGCGGGAGATCCGGATTCCCGGTCGGGTCAAGGCCGTCCGCGCGACGCGCGGAGAGCTCACCGTCGTACTGCACGACGGGCTCGAGATCCTGCTCGGCGGCTCAACCGACATCCTCGTCAAGCTTGCGGTCGCAGCGCGAGTGGCGCCGCTCCTGGACGAAGGGATGCTGTATCTCGACGTCAGCGTTCCGGAGCGACCGGTTGCAAGCGCGTACCTCAACTCTCAGGTTGAGGTTGAGTCTTTGCCCGGAGCGCTTCCATAGATGTCCCATTGACACAACGAAGAAGGAGCCCTACCCTCGGGGGCGAAAGATTCGGCCAAGTCGTACGTTCAACGCGAGCTTCAACTTCAGACACATCGAGATATGAGCAATCACCTAGGTAGCTACCTGGCGGTCATCAAGGTCGTCGGCATCGGCGGAGGCGGATCGAACGCCGTCAGCCGCATGGTCGAGGCCGGGATGTCCGGGCGTCGAGTTCGTCGCGGTCAACACCGACGCGCAGGCACTGCTCATGGTCGACTCGGATGTGAAGATCCATATCGGGTCGAAAGCGACGCGAGGCCTCGGAGCCGGCGCCGACCCGAAGCTCGGGATGGAGGCCGCGCACGAGAGCCGCGACGAGCTGAAGGAGGCCCTGAAGGGCGCGGACATGGTGTTCGTCACCGCCGGTGAAGGTGGCGGGACGGGAACGGGCGGCGCGCCCGTCGTCGCGGAGATCGGACGGGAGCTCGGCGCGTTGACGGTCGGCGTGGTCACACGCCCGTTCGGATTCGAAGGTCGACTCCGGGCCGAGCAGGCAGAAGTCGGCATCCAGAACCTCCGCGACAACGTCGACACGCTGATCGTCATCGAGAACGACCGCCTGCTGCAGGTCGTCGAGCGTACGACGCCCGTCACGGACGCATTTCGCATGGTCGACGACATCCTCCGACAGGGCGTCCAGGGCATCACTGATCTCATCACCGTGCCGGGGCTCGTCAACCTCGACTTCGCCGACGTGCGCACGATCATGCGCGACGCGGGGTCGGCCCTCATGGGGATCGGCGTCGCACACGGCGAGAACCGCGCGGTCGAAGCTGCACGGGCGGCGATCTCGTCGCCGCTGCTCGAGACGTCGCTCGACGGAGCCACCGGTGTGCTCCTGAACATCACGGGCGGGCCTGATCTCGGTCTCTTCGAGGTCAACGAGGCCGCGGAGGTGGTCACGAGCGCCGCAGACTCGAACGCGAACGTGATCTTCGGCGCCGTCATCGACGAGGCGATGGGCGACGACGTGCGCGTCACGGCGATCGCGACCGGTTTCGGAGGGCGCCCGAGGCGCCGACGCGTCGAGGCGGGCGCGGATACCGCGCGCTCCAGCCGTCCTGCGATGACCGGCCCGAGCGTAACGGACGTCGAGATCGACATCCCGTCCTTCCTCAAGGACGACTGAGCTCGAGCCGCTCGCCTGTCCGGCGAGCGATGCCCGGACGACTCCGGGAACGGAGTAGCAGCCCGACCGAGCTGCGCCGCCGCGAGTGGCGCCGGCGAGTGGATAGAGTCGCAAGCGTGGAAGCCACGTTGAGGCGCACACCGCTCTATGCGCGGCACGTCGAGCTTGGTGCGCGGCTCGTCCCCTTCGCCGGGTGGGAGATGCCGGTGCAGTACGACGGCGTCATCCCGGAGCATCGTGCGGTTCGTACGGATTGCGGTGCGTTCGACGTCTCTCATATGGGCGAGCTGCACGTCGACGGGCCGACCGCACAGGCGTTTCTTCAGCAGATGCTCTCGAACGACCTCGCGAAGGTCGGCGACGGCGAGGCTCAGTACACGCTTCTGACGAACGAGCGCGGTGGGATCGTCGACGATCTAATCGCATACCGACTCGGCCACGGCCAGTACTTGCTGGTCGTCAATGCGTCGAATCGCGAGCCGGTTTTCGAGTGGCTGAAGGATCGTGAGCCGCCCGGCACCGAGGTTCGCGACGCCTCCGACGACTACGGGCTCGTCGCGGTGCAAGGGCCGCATGCGCTCGAACGGCTCGGGCTCTCCGCGGCGCCTCCGTTTACCCACGCCATGGGCGAGCTCGACGGCATCGAGGTCATGATCTGCCGGACCGGCTACACGGGTGAGGCCGGCGTCGAGCTCTGTTGTGCAGCAGAGGACGCGGCCGAGCTCTGGGACGCCGTCCTCGCGCGCGGCGCCGTTCCGTGTGGGCTCGGCGCGCGCGACACCCTTCGGCTCGAGGTCTGCTACCCGCTCCACGGAAACGACATCACGACGGAAACGGACCCGATTGCCGCCGGCCTTGCCTGGGCGTGCGAGTTGGGCAAGGAGTTCACGGGAGTGGATGTGCTTCGTGCGATCCGGGACGATGGCCCGCAGCAGCGACTCGTTCCATTCGTGATGCAGGAGAAGTCGGTGCCGAGACAGGGCATGCCGATCGACGGAGGCGGGGAAGTGACCTCGGGTACCCACTCTCCCATGCTCGACCGGGGTATCGGCATGGCCTACGTTCCGAGCGCTCGCGCTGCCTCGGACACCGAGATCGTCATCGATGTCCGTGGGAAGCCGAAGCGGGCGCTCATCGTGAAGAAGCCGATCTACCGGAAGGAGACCTGAGACCACGTGGCCGCCGTCGAAAGCTATCCGGACGACCTGAAGTACCACCCCGAGCACGACTGGGCTCGGGTCGACGGCGATGAAGCCGTGCTCGGAATCACCTGGTTCGCGCAGGACTCGCTCGGGGAGCTCGTGCACTTCGAGGCGCCCGAGGTCGGAGCAAGGGTCTCGAAGGACGCCTCGTACGGAGAGGTGGAGTCCGTGAAGGCCGTCTCCGATGTCATCTCCCCGCTCTCGGGTGAGGTGCTGGAGGTGAACCCGAGAGCCGTCGACGAGCCCGAGATCGTGAACGACGACCCCTATGGCGAAGGGTGGCTCCTCCGCATCCGCATGTCGGATTCGAACGAGCTCGAATCACTCATGGACGCCGACGCCTACCGCGCGCTCGTAGCCGAGCAGTGAGCTACCTGTCGCTTACCGACGCCGATCGCGAGGAGATGCTCGCGGCGATCGGGGTCTCGTCGGTCGACGAGCTCTTCGAGCAGATTCCACCTGGCGTCCGATTCGACCGTCAGCTCGACCTGCCGCCCGCGCTCGGTGAGCCGGAGCTCGTGCGTCACCTCGAGGAGCTTGCCGCGCGGAACGTCCACTCGGGCGCAGAGCTTTCGTTCCTCGGCGCGGGGATCTACGACCACTACGTCCCGGCGGTGGCCGACGTCGTGCTGTCCCGAGGCGAGTTTCTGACCGCCTACACGCCGTACCAACCCGAGATGAGCCAGGGTGTGCTGCAGGCGATCTTCGAGTACCAGACCGTTGTCTGCGAGCTCACCGGGATGGACGTCTCGAACGCGTCCGGATACGACGGCTCGACCGTCGCGGCCGACGCCTGCTTCGTCGCGCGCCACGTCACCGGACGAACGAAGGTGGTCCTCGCCGAGACGCTCAACCCGCAGGTCCGGCAGGTGGTGAAGACGTACGCGCCGGGCTTCGGCCTCGACGTCGTAGAGGTGCCGGCGCGGGGAGGCGTCACGGATGCGGACGAGCTCGGGTCGGCCGCGCAAGGACGCGGCCGCCGTGATCTTCCAGCAGCCGAACTTCCTCGGTTGTCTCGAGCCCGCCCCGGACCTGGCCGAGGCCGCGAACGAGGCTGGCGCTCTTGCGATCGCCCACGTCGACCTCATGTCACTCGGAGTGCTCGAGGCCCCAGGGGCTTACGGCTGCGCGATTGCCATCGGCGAGGGACAGTCCGCCGGCAACTGGCCGTCGTACGGAGGCCCGCACTACGGGTTCCTGGCGGCGCGCAATGACGTTCGTTCGCCGGATGCCAGGGCGCATCGTGGGCGAGACACTGGACGCGGACGGCAGGCGCGCGTTCGTGCTCACGCTGCAGACCCGCGAGCAGCACATTCGGCGCGAGAAGGCGACCTCGAACATCACGACGAACCAGACGCTGCTTGCGCTCGCTGGCCTCGCGACGCTCTCGTGGCTCGGGCCGGACGGGTTGCGCGAGGTGGGAGAGACCTGCATGGCCCTTGCCCGCTACGCGCGCGACCGCGTCCCGCTCGAGCCCGCATTCGATGCGCCCTCGTTCAAGGAAGTCGCGTTTCGCACCCCGGTGCCGGCTCGAGAGGTGATCCGGCGCGCGCGCGAGCTGGGCGTCCATCCGGGATACGCGCTCGGCCGCGACTACGAGGGCCTCGACGACGTCTTGCTCGTCGCGCTCACCGAGAAGCGAACC
Organism: uncultured Actinomycetes bacterium; assembly: GCA_963756925.1. GTDB lineage: Bacteria > Actinomycetota > Thermoleophilia > Gaiellales > Gaiellaceae > GMQP-bins7. Next base: position 118,627 of record CAVWPL010000006.1, read on the forward strand.
ACAGAGGACATCGATCGCCTTGCGCTGGTGCTCGAGGAGGTGTGTCGGTGAGCGTCGAGCCGGGACGGCGCCTGGCCCGATGCGCCGCTCCTCTTCGAGCGTTCGCGTCCGGGACGTCGCGCAGGTCGGCCGCCTCTTCCCGACCTTCCGGTTCCGGACCTTCCCGAAGGGCTTGGCCGCACGCGTCCTCCTCGGCTGCCCGAGATCTCGGAGCCCGAGCTCGTTCGGCACTTCACCGCGCTCGCCGACCGCACCTTCGGGGTCGATACCGGCTTCTATCCGCTCGGCTCGTGCACGATGAAGCACAACCCACGCGTGCACGAGCGCCTGGCCGCGCTTCCGGGTTTTCGCGACCTGCACCCGTACCAGGAGGACGACGGCGCACAGGGCGCGCTCGAGCTCATGTGGCGGCTGCAGGAGATGCTCGCGGAGATCGCCGGACTGCCAGCGGTCACGCTCCAGCCGGCGGCCGGGTCACAGGGAGAGCTGACCGGGCTCATGCTCATGCGCGCCTACTTCGCGGATCGCGGCGAGGCGCGCGACACGATCATCACCGCGGACACGGCACACGGGACGAACCCTGCCAGCGTGACGATGGCCGGCTACTCGCTCGAGAAGGTCGAGACCGACGCCCGTGGGAACCTCGACCTCGACGACCTGCGCGGGAAGGTCAACGAGCGGACCGCCGGGCTCATGTTGACCAACCCGTCGACGCTGGGCCTGTTCGACGAGGGCATCGAAGAGGTCGCGAGGATCTTCCACGACGCCGGTGCACTCCTCTACTACGACGGCGCGAACCTGAATGCCGTTGTCGGTATCTCACGGCCAGGCGACATGGGCTTCGACATCGTCCACTACAACCTGCACAAGACCTTCTCGCAGCCTCACGGAGGGGGAGGACCGGGTGGGGGTCCCGTCGCCGTGCGCGACAAGCTCGCGCCGTATCTCCCGGTTCCTCGTGTCGTCCGCGACGGGCGATGCCTACCGCCTCGACTCCGACGAGCCGAAGTCGATCGGCCGTGTGCGTGGCTTTGCGCGGACCGTTCGGCGTGTTCGTGCGCTCGTACGCGTACATTCGCGCGTATGGACCGGAGCTTCGCGGCATGTCGGAAACCGCGGTCATCAACGCGAACTACCTCCTGTCGCAGCTCAAGGACGTCTACGACCTTCCGTACGATCGCCACTGCATGCACGAGTTCGTTCTCTCGGCAAGGAATCTCAAGCGCGAGCACGGGATCACGGCCCTCGACGTCGCGAAGCGGCTCATGGACTACGGGATCCATCCGCCGACGGTCTACTTCCCCCTCGTCGTCGCCGAGGCGCTCATGATCGAGCCGACCGAGACGGAGCCCAAGGAGCGACTCGACGGCTTCGTCGACGCGATGACCCGCATCGCCAACGAGGCGGCTGCAAGCCCGGAGCTCCTCCGCGAGGCTCCGCACGGTCGGCCGGTGCGGCGGCTGGACGAGGTGCGAGCGGTGAAGCAGCCGGTCCTCCGCTACCTCTTCGACGAGCATCCGGCGCTCGTGGAGGCAGAGTGACCGCGGCGACCGCTGTCGTCGCTGAGGAGCTCGTCGCGCTGTCGCACGAGCTCGTACGTGCCGTGCAGGCTCGCGACACTCAGAGGCTCGAGGCTTTGCTCGCCGAGGAGTTCACGCTGGACGGCGCCGCAGGCACGCTGAGTCGCGACGAGCTGCTCGAGGCCGCCGGAGGCACCTACGCGATCGACGAGTTCGCGTACCACGAGATCGACCCCGAGGTCTATGGAAACACGGCGGTCGTGGTCTCGCGCTACCACCAGACCGCGCGGATCGGAGATCGTGACGCGAGCGGCGACCTTCGCATCACGGACGTCTGGACGCGACGTGACGGACGCTGGCAGATCGTCCGCCGTCACGCGACCACCGAGCGTTAGCCCGTCGTCGTACCGGCGGTGTCGGCTGCCAGAGCTCGATGCGGTTTCCTTCCGGGTCGACGCCCAGCCGAAGCGCCCGAACTCGTGCTCCTCGATCTTGTCGTCGACGGCAACTCCCGCCGTGCGGAGCTGCGCGAGCATCGCGTCGAGGTCGCGAACGGTGAAGTTGACCATCGACTGCTTCTCGGCCGGCCAGTAGTCGGTGTTCTCGGGGAACGGGACCCAGTGCGTGTCCCGGCTCTCGGGAACACGACGTAGTCGTCGCGGACGGGCACGCCGAGGTGCTCCTCGTACCACGCGACGAGCGCCTCCGGATCGCGCGCGCGGAAGAAGACGCCGCCGATCCCCGTCACGCGCTCCCGTGACTCATCTGCCATCGATTCCCTCCTTGACGATTCGGGCCGGCACGCCGACGCACCTGGACGCGGTCGGGCACGTCCTCGACGACGACCGCGCCGGCCGCCGACCACGGCGCGCGAGCCGATACTGACATGGTCGATGACGATCGCGCCGGTCGCGATCCACGTCGCGCTCGCCGATCCGGCACGAGCCGGCCACGTTGGCGCCCATCATCAGGGAGGCGTACGTCGCCGATCTCGACGTGGTGGCCGACGAGGCTGCCCGCGAGGACGATCGACGTGGTCGCCGATCGCCGTCGTCGCACCGGTGATCGCGGCGTGGGCGCCGACGTAGGACGCCCGTGCCGAGCGTCGTCAGACAGGCGAGACGTACGCGGTCGGGTGCACGACCGTCACGAACGCGAAGCCGAGCGCCGCTGACCTGCTCGACGAAGATGCTGCGGCGCGTCGTGCCCGAGGCCGCAGATCGCATCGTGTGTCGTCGGCCAGCGGCGCGACGTCGTCGATCCAGTGGATCGGGAAGCTCGCGACATCGTGCTCGCGGCAGCGTATCCGGCGACAGGTTCTCGACGAAGCCGGCAACACTGGAAACCGGCGAGCGCCGGCCGGTGTCAGCGACGGCCTCGGAGAAGTCGGTCGTGCCGAGGACGAGGACGGGCCGTTCGCTCACGAGCCGAGGAGCTCGCCCATGGACGCGGTGACGCGGTCGACGTCGTCGTCGGTGAGCCCGAGGTGCAGGGGGAGCGTCAGCAGCTCGCTGCTCGAGCTGCTCCGTCACGGGCAGAGCCCGCCGCGCGCCCGTCTGCGAAAGCCGGCTGGCGATGGCACGGCACGAAGTGCATCCAGGCCTGGATCCCGTCGGCGGCCAGGTGCGCTGCGAGCTCGTCCCTCCGTCCGTCTGTCACCCGGACGACACAGAGGAGCGGAAATGCCGACTCGACGTCCCCTCCGAGCGGGATCGACGCCGTCGATCCCGGCGAACCCGTCTCGATAGCGACGCAGGAGCTCGCGCTTGCGCTCGCGCCGCTCGTCGAGCCCCTCGAGCTGAGCCAGGCCGAGAGCGGCGTTGACGTCACTCAGGTGGTAGCGGAAGCCGAGCCCTTCCGCCGCGTATGCCCACGGCCGGCTGTCGTCGCGGCGGCCCCAGGAGCCGTTCACGACGCCGTGATTCGCGACTCGCCGCACGCTGGCCGGCGAGCTCGGCATCATTCGTCGTGACCGCGCCGCCCTCGCCGCAGGTGACGTTCTTCACCGCGTCGAAGCTGAAGCAGGTCAGGTCGCCGAGCGAGCCCGACCGGTCGTCCGCCGTACGTCGACCCGAAAGCGTGCGCGCCGTCCTCGACGACGACGAGGTCGTGCGCCGCGTGCGAGCTCGAGCACGTCGTCCATCCGGCACGCGAAGCCGGCGTAGTGCACGGGCAGGAGAGCCCGTGTCCGCGGCCCGACGAGCTCGGCCGCGCGGCCCGGGTCGAGGTTGCCCGTCTCGAGCTCGACGTCGCAGAAGACCGGCGTTCCTCCGGCGGCGAGCACGGCCTGGGGCGCCGACAGGTGCGCGAGCGACGGGAGGACGACCTCGTGGCCGTCGACGCCGGCCGCGACGAGCGCGACGTGCAGCGCGGCGCTGCCGCTGGACACCGCGACTGCGTGCGCGGCGCCCGTGACCTCGCGGATTCCGGCTTCGAAGCTGCTCCGTGACGGGCCCCGATCCCAGCCAGCGCGACTCGAGCACGCGCCGCACGGCCTCGAGCTCCCTGTCTCCGACGCTCGGGCGATGGATCGGGATCGCTCGGGCCACGGGAAGCGCGATTCTACGGCTCGGCGTGGGCTAGCGTGGCGGTCGATGCGCGTCGTCCTGGTCACCCGCACGCGCGACCAGGCCGATCTCGTCGATGCCTTCGTCGCGTTCCACCTGAACGCGGGCGTCGACTTCGTCATAGCGACCGATCACCTCTCGGTCGACGGAACGGCCGAGATCCTCGAGAGCTACGAGCGGCAGGGCTACGTGCGTCTCCTCCGCGACACCGGCGAGCGGATCACGCCGCGTCGCTCGGAGATGGCGCGACTGGCCGCGACCGAGCACGGCGCCGACTGGGTGCTGCACGCCGACGGGGACGAGCTCTGGTGGCCGCGCGGCGGCTCGATCCCGGAGATCCTCGAGACGGTTCCTGCGCGGTACGGGATCGTGCGCGCCGCGTGGCAGCACTTCGCTCCGCGTCCCGACGACGGGCGCCACTTCGCCGAGCGGATGACGGTGCGCATCTCGCCTCGCGCCCCGAACACCGCACAGGTCGACCCGTTCCACCCGCAGGTGAAGGTCGCGCACCGCGCTCATCCGGCGGTGACGGTCACGCAAGGCTGCCACGACGCCGAGGCGCCGGGCCTCGCGACGCTGCGGGGCTGGTTCCCGTTCGAGGTCCTGCACTTCCCGCTCCGCAGCCTCGCTCAGGGACGCGCGAAGTACGAGCAACTTCACGCCGGTCTGTCCGCGGCCGGGCTCGATGTCTCGCGCCACGTCGAGCGAGCGCACGGAGAGATCGCGGCCGGGGGGTGGGAGGACGCGTATCGTCGCTGGCTGGTCGACGACGATGGGCTCCGAGCGAGGGCTCGAAGCGGGCACGCTCGCCGTCGACACGCGCTTTCGCGACGCGCTGAGGCGCCTCGCCGGGGTCGACGTGCTCGATCCCGCAGCGCGCGACTACGCGCTCCCGCCCGCCGCTCCGTCGCTCGAGTTCCCGCCCGACCACGTCTCCGCGAGCGCCGCGTACGCCCACGACACGCAGCCGCTCCACGACCTCGACGCCGAGGTCCGCCTCGCTGCGCGTGTGGCGGCGCTCGAGCGGCGCGTGGTCGCGCTCGAGCGTCGCCCCTAGTAGGAGCGGGCCGCCGCAAGCTGTCCGCACGCGGCCTCGATGTCGCGCCCGCGGGTGAGCCGGACGGTCGTGGGAATCCGCGCCCGTTGCAGGACGGACTTGAACGCCTCGATGCTGCCACGCGAGGAGCCGTCGAACATGCCGGTCGGGTTGTACGGGATGAGGTTGACCTTGAACGTTCGGCCGTCGATGATCCCGGCGAGCGCGTGGGCGGCAGCGAGCGAATCGTTGACGCCGGCGAGCAGCACGTACTCCACGAAGACCTTCCTGCGGCGGAGCTCGAAGTAGCGGCGGCACTCGGCGAGGACGTCGGGCAGCGGGTAGCGGTCGTTGACCGGCATGAGCTCCGAGCGAAGACGGGGATCGGCCGCGTGGATGGAGAGCGCGAGCCGGATCGGGCAGTCGACCTCGTCGACGAAGCGCCTGAGCCCGGGCATCCACCCGACGGTCGAGATCGTCGTACGCCGAGGAGTGATGCCGAGATCGGGGAGGAGACGTGCGGACTCGACGACAGCGTCGTCGTTGAGGAACGGCTCGCCCATGCCCATGTACACGACGTGGTTCACGGCCTCGAGCGGCGGAAGTGCAGCGCCTGATCGAGGATCTCGTATGCGGTCAGGTTGCGTCCGAACTTCATCGTCCCGGTGGCGCAGAACGTGCAGGTCAGCGGGCATCCGGACTGCGAGGACAGGCACACCGAGCGGCGGCCGTCCCGATAGCGCATGAGCACGGCCTCGACCGCGTGACCGTCATGCGTGCGGAAGAGCGTCTTGACGGTGCCGTCGCGTGCCTCGCGCTCGGTCTCGACCTCCAGCGTCGAGAACGGCACGTGCTTCGCGAGAGCGGAGCGCAGGGACTTAGGCAGCGTCGTCATCTCCTCGTAGGAGGCGGCGCCGCGCGCGGCCCACTCCCACGCCTGACGGGCGCGGTACGCGGGCTCGCCTCGATCGAGAGGACGCGTTCGAGGAGCGCGAGATCCATGCACGGACGGTAGCGTCTCGCGGGTGATCGACCTGCGCTCGGACACCGTCACGCCGCCGACGCAGGGAATGCGCAAGGCGATCGCCGACGCTGTCGTCGGCGACGAGCAGAAGCGGGAGGACCCGACGGTGACGGACCTCCAGGAGCGGGTGGCCGCGCTCACCGGCCAGGAGGCCGCCGTCTTCCTGCCGACGGCGACGATGGCGAACCAGATCGCATTGAAGCTCCACGGCAGTCCTGGGGACGTCCTTCTCGCAGAGGAGACGTCGCATGTCCTCGTCTACGAGTACGGAGGTGCTGCGGCGCTCGCCGGGCTCATGACCCGCGGTCTCCCCGGGGTCGCGGGCCGGATCACGGCCGAGCAGGTACGCGAAGCTGCGATCCCGAGCACGAAGGTCGCGGACCAGCGAGTCAGCGTCCTCTCACTGGAGGACACTCATAACAACGCGGGTGGGCGCGTCTGGCCGCTCGACGAGCTCGACTAGGTCGTCGAGACGGCGCACGAGCTGGGACTCGCGGTGCATCTCGATGGTGCGCGGCTGCTCAACGCCGCGACTGCCCAGCGAGTCCCACCGACTGTGATCGCCGGGCGCTTCGACACCGTGACGCTCTGCCTCTCGAAAGGGCTAGGTTGCCCGCTCGGGCGCGGTGCTCGCCGGCTCGACGGACCTGATCGGGCGGGCGTGGCGCGTGAAGCACCTCTTCGGCGGAGCGATGCGCCAGGCAGGGATCGTCGCATCCGCCGGCGTCTACGCCCTCGACAACCACGTCGAGCGGCTTGCCGAAGACCATGCGCGGGCCCGCGTCTCGCCGAAGGCCTCGCGTCTGCTGGTTTCCCGCTCGACACGAGCAGGTCGAGACGAACTTCGTCCAGGTCGACATCGCACCGCTCGGAATGTCACGACCCGATGTGCTGGCCCTGCTCCGGAGCGGGGAGTGGGGCTATCGGCGACGATCCATCCGACTGTCATCCGCGCGGTCACCCATCTGGAGATCGGTGACCCGGACATCGAAGACGCGATCGAGATCGTCGCCGCAACGTTCGCGGGCTCCGAGGCTACTGCACGGAGAGCGTAGGGCTCGCGAGGCCGCGAGCCGGGTACCAGAGCCGAATCTTCGATCCCCGCGCGGCTTGAACCGTGCGCCTTAGGTACCCGCGAGGTGACGTCAGGCGGGCCCCACCGAGAGCGGCCCAGCGCCCGCCGTTCGCGATCTGGAGGACATAGCGCTGCGCTCCCTCACCCGGGCGCACCTGGCCCCAGAGCGTGGTCGGTCCCGTTTCGCGAAACCTGCGTCAGAGGGAACATCGTCGCGAGCAGGGCCGGCTTGCGCTGGCCGCCGACGGTCTCCAGACCGCTCTGCCAGCGCGCCAGATCGGGTTCGTCCCGGTAGAGGTAATGGATGAGCATCTCGACCTTCGGGGCGGCGTACACGCGCCGGGCGGCTTGTGCGACGAATCGCGCCTGGTCGGCCAGGGACACCCCGAACGGGTCGGGTGACGACTGGTAGCCGTACTCGGTGAGCCAAACCGACGCCCTGGGGAATGCCCTCCCAACTTCTCGCAGCAGGCGTTCGAGCGTGGACATCGAGATCGTCTTGCAGTTCTTGCATCCACCCAGGAACGGTGTGTCGCCCGGGTAGTCGGGATACGGGTGATGTGCGTAGGCGTCGAGTCGCGCTCCGGCCCTGTCCATCGCTCGGATGAAGTCGACCGGGGCCATGCCCCCTTGCCCTCCCCGAGGCGCGGTCACGCCGCCGGCCACCTGCGAGCCCGGGCTCGCGGCTTTGATGCCGGCGTAGCCGGGGTTCAGGATGCGGGTCACGTACCCGCGCGGCGAGACCGGGTTGAGCCAGATCGGCTTGTTCGGCTCGTTCCACATCGTCCAGTGGCGAACGAAGGGATAGCGAGCCGCGGCGAGGCGGGCGAAGCGCGAGAAGTCCGCGGGCCACGACGGCAGCGAGTTCGGAGTGCCCGAGCCTGCCCAGGTCGGCGTCCCCCAAAGCGTCACCACTGGATCGAGGCCTCGGGCGTGGAGCGCACGCAGCAGCCTGTCGGAGCGTCGCCAGTCGTACCGGCCGGGCGCGGTCTCGGTTCGGTGCCAGTTCACGGTCACGCGTACGACGTCGAGGCCGAGGCGGCGCAGCTCGGCGGTGCGGTCCAGAGGGTGCCCGGACCGAATTCGAGCCAGGCATCGTCCTGGATCCCGAACCTAACGCCCTCGGCGGACTCGGCACCACGAGCGAACAGTGTGAGCGACAGGGTGAGCGCGCTCGCGGCGACAAGAGCGACATGACCAACTCTCATCTGTCAGATGTACCCGCTGGCACCCGACTCGAACGTGGTTTCGACCGGATCCTTACAAGTCCCTTTCGGGTTGCCTGACCGGTGCGGTCAGACCGCCCGGTCCCCGGCGACGTAGAAAGCGACGACGACCACCGCGTAGCCGGCCAGAAGCAGTCCACCGCGGTAGCGACTCGACTGGCCTCCCCAGAGGACGACTGCGGCGAACACGGTCGCGCCACCGAGCGCCGCGATCTCCACGGGACGGAACGAGAGGGCAAGCGGGTCGATGAACCACGAGAGCAGCACGACTGCCGGAATCAGGAAAACCGCGACCTGCGCCGCCAGGCGAGCGCAATCTCCGCTGCGAGCGCGATCTTCCCTCGATGGGCGACGACGACGGCTCCGCCGTGCTCCGCGGCGTTGCCGACGATCGCGACGATGACTGCTGCCACGAAGAACTCGCTCAGGCCCACTTTCTCCGAGAACA